>NZ_CAWOAW010000031.1:50289-81515 GCF_963879675.1 Pseudomonas sp. Larv2_ips | reverse complement strand
AAATGTGGGAGCGGGCTTGCTCGCGAATGCGGTGGATCAGTTAAAGATGTATTGACTGACACACCGCATTCGCGAGCAAGCCCGCTCCCACATTTTGATTGTATTTCAGGTCAGGAAGGCGCGTGTTCCGGTCGTTGCTGGCGCTGCGCCACCCAGAACTCCACCAGCTCGCGCAACTGCGACAACTCCACCGGTTTGGCCATGTGCCCATCCATCCCGGCCTGGCGCGCGCGCTCTTTATGTTCCGACAGGATATGCGCCGTCAGTGCGACCACCGGCGTTCGAATGCGTTGGTGGCTGACTTCCCACGCGCGCAGTTGCTGGGTGGCGGAAAAACCATCGAGGATCGGCATTTCACAGTCCATCAGCACCAGGTCGTAACGCTGAGCCTTCATCGCCTCGAGGGCTTCTTCGCCATTGCTGGCGGTGTCCGGGTTGAGGTTGAGCTTGCCGAGCATGCCGCGGATCACTTTGGTGGAGATGCTGTTGTCTTCGGCCACCAGGATGCGGAAATCGGCCGGCACGGTCACGGCTGCCGGCGCGCTGATGGCCGCGCGCGGCTGCACCACGCCTTTGCTGCGCTGGGTCAGTTCGTCGGCCAGCGTGGTCTTGAGCGTGTAGCCGGCCACCGGTTTGGCGAGGATGCGCTTGATCCCGCAGTTGCGCGCGATGATCTTGCTCGGCGCGTTGCTGATACCGGTGAGCATGATCAACAGGATGTCGTGGTTCAGGCTCGGGTCTTCCTTGATCTTGGCGGCCA
This sequence comes from Pseudomonas sp. Larv2_ips, assembly GCF_963879675.1. Classification (NCBI taxonomy): domain Bacteria; kingdom Pseudomonadati; phylum Pseudomonadota; class Gammaproteobacteria; order Pseudomonadales; family Pseudomonadaceae; genus Pseudomonas; species Pseudomonas sp. Larv2_ips. The sequence continues at coordinate 80,755 of NZ_CAWOAW010000031.1, read as the reverse complement.
GTTGCATGCCGGTCATGCCGGGCATGTTCTGGTCCAGCAGGACCACGTCGAAGTAGTCGCGCAGGTGCGCCTTGGTGCGCAGCAACGCCAGGGCTTCTTTGCCGGACGGCACGGCGCTGACGTTCAAGCCCCAGGCCGTGCATTGCTGCACCAGCACTTTGCGGCAGGTGTCGTTGTCGTCGACCACGAGCACCCGTGCGCCTTTGAGCGGGCCGTCGAGGTCGGAGGTCGGGTGTTCCAGGCGTTCCGGGTCCAGCGGCAGGGTCAACCACAGGGTGCTGCCCTGATGGCTGCCGCTCTTGATGCCGAACTCGCCATTCATCAACAGGATCAGTTGTCTCGCGATTACCAGGCCCAGGTGGCCGCTCAAGCGCGTGGCCGAGAGGAAGTTCTTGCTGTGCAGTTCGCTGTGCAGCAACGCGTCGCGCTCGGCGGCTTCCATCGGCAGGCCGCTGTCTTGCACAGCAATGCGCAGGCGCGGCTTGGTGCTGCGTTCGTCGAGTGCAACGACGATCAGCACTTCACCTTCGTCGGTCTTTTGCAGGGCATTTTCCAGCAGGCTCAACAGCGCCTGGCGCAGACGCGTCGGGTCACCGCTGATCACGCGGGGCACCTGGGGCTGGATAAAGCTGATCAGTTCGACGTTCTGTTGCTCGGCCTTGGCGCGGAAGATACTCAGGCAGTCTTCGATCAATGCGTTGAGGTCGAACTGCACGTCGTCCAGCTCGATTTGCCCGGACTCCAGCTTGGAGATGTCGAGGATCTCGTTGATCAACGTCAGCAGTTCGTTCCCGGCGCTGTGGATGGTCTGCACGTAGTCACGCTGCTTGACCGACAGCGGCGTGCCCAGCAGCAGCTCGGTCATGCCCAGCACGCCGTTCATGGGGGTGCGGATTTCGTGGCTGATCTTCGCCAGGAACTCGGCTTTGGCGGCGATCTCGGCATTGCTGGCCGCCAGGTCGCGGCTGAGGCTGAAGCGCGCTTCGACAATTGCGCGCTGGCGTTCGCCCAGGGCCAGGCTCATCAGCAGGCCGCTGAGGCAGATAAAACCGAGCAGCGTGACGATCAAGCCTTGCGGCGCCACCAGCGTCAGGCCGAGCAGGGCAGGCAGGATGATCAGTGTGCCGATGTTGAACACCACCATGCCCGCCACGAACAAGCGTGCCGGCCGGTAGCCTTTCTGCCAGTGGTAGGCCGAGACAAACAGCATGCTCAGACCGGCCAGGGCCACCAGGGCGTAAGTGATGATGTTCAGCGGCAAGGTGTTGACGAACAACAGCAGCAGGCCGCACAGCACGATCAGCAGGATGTCGGCCATCAACAGTTTGTTCAGCGGGTGCGGGCCCAGCGGCATAAAGAACCGGTAGGCGAACATCAGCCCGCACGGCGCGGTCAGCAGCAGGGCGAGGTAGGCGCCCGGGGTCTGGACAGCGTGCCAGTTCGGCAGCCACGGCCCCACCAGGTTGAGCAACAGTGCCAGGCTCAACATCAAGAGCAACTCACAGGCCGCCAACCACAGGCTGCTGCGCGAGCGATGGTAGGCGAAGCGCGTGAGGTTGTGCAGGATCAGCATCAGCAGGCAGCCGAACAACAGGCCGTAGATCAGCGTCTGGTTCTGGTTGGCGGCGGCCAGTACGGCCGGCTCCAGGGTGATGTAGGGGCGCAGTTCGTGTTCCGACACCAGGCGCAGGTACACCTCGAGGGGCTTCTGGCTCTGGGGCATCGGCAGCATGAAATCGCTGCTGGGCAGCGGGCGTTCCGCCTGCGGCTGGCGGGTGCCGGTACTTTGTTGTTCCACCAGGGTGTCGCCGTCCAGTACATAGAGGCTCAGGTGGGACAGGTCGGGGGCAAATACCCGCAGCACTTGCTCGTGCTTGCCAGGTTGCAGCTTGAAACGTACCCACAGCGCACCGTCCGGCTCGGCGGCGGTAATCCGGTCCAGTTCGATGGGGCTAAATTGATTGGTGTAGCGGGCGGAGCGGATATCGCTCAGTTGCAGGTCGGCCTGTTCATCAAGCAATACTGCCCATCCACTGCCTTGCGCGGCGGCCTGGGCCGGGAACAAGCAGAGCAGGGTCAGCAGACTGACTGTGAAACCTATGGCGATCCTGAGCCAGCGCACGGCGAAATCCCTTCGTAGGTTGATTGCACGGGTTAACTATGCGCGGGGCGACATGGGTACGGCAAGGGCCAGAGGCCCTTGCCTAACCGAACGGATAGCGACTGGAGGGCAGTTACTTATTGGTTCTCGCCACGTTCACGGGCAATGGCGCGGTAGCCGATGTCCGTGCGGTAGAAGCAACCTTTCCAGTCGATTTTCGCGGCCAGCTTGTACGCCTGTTGCTGCGCGGCGTCGACACTGGCACCCATTGCGGTGGCGCACAATACACGGCCACCTGCGGTTACAACCTTGCCATCCTTGAGCGCGGTGCCCGCATGGAACACCTTGCCTTCCAGCGTAGCAGCTGCGTCGAGGCCTTCAATCACATCGCCCTTGGCGTAGTCGCCAGGGTAACCACCGGCTGCCAGCACAATGCCAACGCTCGGACGCGGGTCCCATTGCGCTTCAACCTTGTCCAGCGCCTGGGCCAGGGCCGCTTCCACCAGCAGCACCAGGCTCGATTGCAGGCGCAGCATCACCGGTTGGGTTTCCGGATCACCAAAGCGGCAGTTGAACTCGATGACTTTCGGGTTGCCGGCCTTGTCGATCATCAGGCCGGCGTACAGGAAACCGGTGTACACATTGCCTTCGTCGGCCATGCCGCGCACGGTCGGCCAGATCACCAGGTCCATCACGCGCTTGTGTACCTCAGCGGTGACCACCGGGGCAGGGGAGTAAGCACCCATGCCGCCGGTGTTCGGGCCGCTGTCGCCGTCGCCGACGCGTTTGTGGTCCTGGCTGGTGGCCATCGGCAGGACGTTCTTGCCGTCGACCATCACGATGAAGCTGGCTTCTTCGCCGTCGAGGAATTCCTCGATGACCACACGTGAACCGGCGTCGCCAAATGCGTTGCCGGCGAGCATGTCGCGCACCGCGTCTTCGGCTTCTTGCAGGGTCATCGCCACGATCACGCCTTTACCGGCGGCCAGGCCGTCGGCCTTGATGACGATCGGTGCACCTTTTTCACGCAGGTACGCCAGGGCCGGCTCGATCTCGGTGAAGTTCTGGTAGTCGGCCGTCGGGATCTTGTGGCGGGCCAAAAAATCTTTGGTGAAGGCTTTCGAGCCTTCCAGTTGGGCTGCGCCGGCAGTCGGACCGAAGCAGTCCAGGCCACGGCTGCGGAACAGGTCGACGACGCCAGCCACCAACGGCACTTCCGGACCGACGATGGTCAGGGACACATTCTTCTCGGCGAAGTCAGCCAACTGCTCAAGGGCCAATACGTCGATGGCGACGTTTTCGCACTTGGCTTCAATGGCGGTGCCGGCGTTGCCGGGTGCGACGAATACTTTCTGGACGCGCGGGTCCTGGGCAACTTTCCAGGCCAGGGCGTGTTCACGGCCACCGCTGCCAATGATCAAAACATTCATTTCAAAAACCTCGGATGACGCAAATTCTGGGAGCACCGTGGGCCGCGTTTCTGTGGCAGCTGGCTTGCCTGCGATAGCAACACCTCGGTGTACTTGATACACCGAGGCGCCCGCATCGCAGGCAAGCCAGCCCCCACAGAGGGCCAGTGCCCGCTTGGGATCAATCTGTCAGTGGCGGAAGTGACGCATGCCGGTGAAGACCATGGCAATGCCAGCCTCATCAGCGGCGGCGATCACTTCGGCGTCACGCATCGAGCCGCCCGGTTGGATCACTGCGGTAACGCCGGCTTTGGCGGCGTTGTCCAGGCCATCACGGAACGGGAAGAACGCGTCGGAAGCCATCACCGAACCGGCTACCTGCAAACCGGCATGCTCAGCCTTGATCGCGGCGATACGCGCCGAGTTCACGCGGCTCATCTGGCCGGCGCCGACACCGATGGTCTGGCGGTTCTTGGCGTAGACGATGGCGTTGGACTTAACGTACTTGGCGACTTTCCAGGCGAAGATCAGGTCGTTGATTTCCTGCTCGGTCGGCGCGCGTTTGGTCACGACCTTGAGGTCTTCGCTGCCGATCATGCCGATGTCGCGGCTCTGTACCAGCAAGCCGCCATTGACGCGCTTGTAGTCCCAGGCAGCAGCACGGTCAGCCGACCACTCGCCACAGGCCAGCAGGCGCACGTTGGCTTTCGCGGCAACGATGGCGCGCGCTTCTTCACTCACGCTTGGGGCAATGATTACTTCAACGAACTGACGTTCGACGATGGCCTTGGCGGTTTCGGCGTCCAGCTCGCGGTTGAAGGCAATGATGCCGCCGAAGGCCGATTCGGTGTCGGTGGCGTAGGCCAGTTCGTACGCCTGGCGGATACCGCCTTCAGCGTCCGGGCTCACGGCCACGCCGCACGGGTTGGCGTGCTTGACGATCACGCAGGCCGGCTTGACGAAGCTCTTCACGCATTCCAGCGCGGCGTCGGTGTCGGCCACGTTGTTGTAGGACAGCTCTTTGCCTTGCAACTGGGTCGCGGTGGCGATGCCGACTTCAGCAGGTTTGGCCTCAACGTAGAACGCCGCGCTCTGGTGCGGGTTCTCGCCGTAGCGCATTTCCTGGGCCTTGATGAACTGGCTGTTGAAGGTGCGCGGGAACTGGCTGCGGCCCTCTGTGCTCAGGGTCTCGGCGGCCTGGTTCACGGTGCCCATGTAGTTGGCGATCATGCCGTCGTAGGCGGCGGTGTGTTCGAACGCCTTGAGCATCAGGTCGAAACGCTGGGCGTAAGTCAGGCCGCCGGCTTTCAGGCTTTCCAGCACGTTGGCGTAGTCGCTGGCGTTCACCACGATGGCCACGTCTTTGTGGTTCTTGGCTGCCGAGCGAACCATGGTCGGGCCGCCGATATCGATGTTTTCGATGGCGGTCGGCAGGTCGCAGCCTGGCTTGTTGATGGTGGCTTCGAACGGATACAGGTTAACGGCCACCAGGTCGATCGGCTTGATGCCGTGCTCGCTCATGATGGCGTCGTCGATACCGCGACGACCGAGGATCCCGCCGTGGATTTTCGGGTGCAGGGTCTTGACCCGACCGTCCATCATTTCTGCGAAACCGGTGTAGTCCGCGACTTCTACTGCGGCCACGCCGTTGTCCTGCAGCAGTTTGAAGGTCCCGCCCGTGGAGAGGATTTCCACACCCAGGGCTTCCAGCTCCCGGGCAAATTCGAGGATCCCGGTCTTGTCGGAAACACTGATCAAGGCGCGGCGGATCGGCAGGCGGGTAGTCTGGTCGGTCATTTCAATTTCCATCAAAAGCAAAGGAGTCAGCAAAAAAGGCGTCCGTTTTTTACGCGGGCGCCTTTCTGGTTTGATTGAATGCTTACAGCAAATCGTACTGCTTGAGCTTTTTGCGCAAGGTGCCACGGTTGAGGCCCAGCAGCTCACTGGCTTTGGTCTGGTTGCCCTTGACGTAGTTCATTACGCTTTCGAGCAAGGGCGCCTCGACTTCGGAGAGCACCAGGTTGTACACGTCCGTGACGGAAGCGCCCTCTAGGTGGGCGAAATAATTGTGCAGCGCCTTCTCGACACTCCCGCGAAGGGTCTGGCCTTCTTCGCTCGGCGTGTTGAGGTGCTGTTTCAAATTGACGTTGTCGCTCACGGGTGTTGTTCCACTCACTAAAGTCTCGGTCATCATCGTCATGCGGCCACCCCCTCTCCGTCCCCTGTCCCCAGGCTCTTGTAACGCTCGCTGAAGAACTCACGAACGTTGGCGCACTGTGCTTCCGTATCATCCAAACGATTGAAGTGGGCGCGAAACTCCCTGGCGCCCGGCAAGGTTGCGAGATACCAGCCGACATGCTTGCGAGCAATGCGTACTCCCATCACGTCTCCATAGAAGGCGTGCAGGGCGGCCAGATGCTCTAGCAGAATACGTTCCACCTCGATCAGCTCCGGTGCCGGCATGACTTCGCCAGTACGCAGAAAATGCTCGATCTCACGAAAAATCCATGGCCGCCCCTGGGCGGCCCGGCCAATCAACAAGCCATCGGCACCGGTTGCGTGCAGCACGCGCCGGGCTTTCTCGGCTGAGTCGATATCGCCATTGGCAAAGACCGGGATCGACACTGCCTGCTTGATCGCGGCAATGGTGTCGTACTCGGCTTCACCGGTGTAAAGGTCGGCGCGGGTGCGGCCATGCACCGCCAGCGCTGTAATGCCTGCCTGTTCGGCGATCTTCGCCACCGTCAGGCCGTTCTTGTTGTCCCGGTCCCAGCCGGTACGAATCTTCAGGGTGACCGGCACATCCACTGCGGCGACAACGGCCTGCAGGATCTCGGCTACCAATTGCTCATCTTTCAACAGGGCGGAACCGGCGGCCTTGTTGCAGACCTTCTTGGCCGGGCAGCCCATGTTGATGTCGATGATCTGTGCGCCCAACTCCACGTTGGCCCTGGCCGCGTCCGCGAGCATCTGTGCATCGCCACCGGCGATCTGTACCGAGCGGGGCTCGGGATCACCTTCGTGGATCATGCGCATCCGCGATTTGCGGGTGTTCCACAAGCTCATGTCGCTGGTGACCATTTCAGAGACTACTAGACCCGCGCCCAAACGCTTGCACAGCTGACGAAAGGGCTGGTCGGTGACGCCCGCCATCGGGGCGAGGATCAAGCCGTTTTGCAATGTGTATGGGCCGATGCGTACCGCCGACATAGGACTTCCCTGTTGTGGGGCCGGATCATTAGAGTTCGAAAAAGGGTTGGCATGATACCCGCTCTCGATGACTGGATAAAGGCTGAATTGGATAAAATCTGAACAGTTATTTCTTTATCGCGGTCGGTTTGGTTGCGCAGTGCCCAGTCAATAATCTGCCGTCAAACCTCGGCATGCGCGGCGCCTCACTCGGGCGAGTGGAAACTCAGGCTGTAATTTACGGCTTTATTGCCTGGATCGAGGATATCCAGGGAAATATGGATCGGTGTCTGCGAAGGCATTTCGCTCACCCCGGCCAGCTCACCACTGAGGTATTCGGCCGGTTTGAAGCGACGACTGGCAATCAGGCCGCCGTTCAAATCGGCAAAGCGCAGCTCCAGCAGCGGGAAGGGCTGTGAGAACGTGGCGCGGTTATAGATGATTGCATCCACCACCAGCGCCCCGGCGAACTCGGGATTGCTGCGCACCACCAGGTTGCTGCTCTTGATGTGGGCAATATCGACCCGTGATGGCACGGTGCAACCGAGGGTTGGACACAGTTGCTGGAACCACGGGCGATAAGCGTCCTGGCGAGCCAGGTCGTCGAATTGATAAGCGATGTACTGGCCCGCCAGGCCCGCGGCGGCCAGCAGCACCAGGACTATCCAGATGAGGCGACGGCCCCAGCTCGTCGGACGTTTCTGCGCATACAGGTGCAGCGGGTCGTCTTCCAGGTCCTGGAGTACATCGTCGTGAACGCTGGTTTCCGTGCGCGCACGCTTGCGCCGCGGTTGCGCGCGGTCTTCAGGGTCCGGCGCGTCCGCTGCCGCCGTCAGCGGCGTGAACGGCGGGTCGAGGTCGTCATCGTCGTCATCAGCTGGAGAGCGCAGCGGGGGCTCATCGTCGATATCGTCGATGTTGAACGACATCGACGGCTCGGTGCGTTGCTTGGTCGCAGGCGTCTTGGCCGATTCAGGTTCGTCTTCGCTTGCCTGGGTGCGCTCTTCGGGTGGCTCGCTGAACAGGCTGGCAGCCCATTTTTCTTCTTCGGCCTTGACGGTGTCGCGGCTGGCGCTGAGGGCATCTTCTTTTTGCCGGCGCTCGCTGCTTGCCTGGCGACGCTCCGCGCCGAGCGGTTGCGTGTGTTGAATCTCGCGGCGTTCGAGCTTGGCCAGTTCTTCGTCCAGGTCCAGGTTGTCCAGGTCCAGCTCTTCGGCGGTCCACTGTTTCTGGCTGATGGCCCGCGGTGCCTGCGGCGCTGGCTCAACGGCGTGTTCGGCGACGCTTGGCTGCTCGGGTTCCGGCGCCGAGGTGCTGGCGCGCTGCTCCAGCAATTGGCGCGCGGCGTTGAACACTTGCAGGCACGAGCCGCAGCGAACCACGCCACGGGCCACGCTCAATTGAGCGTGGCTGACGCGAAAGCGCGCTTGGCAATGCGGGCACTGGGTGACGAAACTGTCGGTCATGCGGCCATCCGATTCAGGCAAGCGCTCATTCTAGCGCCGACGACCGCTGATGCGTACCCAGCCATCACGGTTGGCGATCGGATCCAGATCGAAATCCGCGGCATAGGCTGCAGCCACGTCTTCACCTTGCTCGGCAAGAATGCCCGACAGCGCCAGGCGACCGCCCGGCTTGACCAGGCTCGACAACTGCGGCGCCAGTGAAACCAAAGGCCCGGCGAGGATATTCGCCACCAGCACATCGGCCTGCACCTGGGGCAATTGCTCCGGCAGGTAGAGGGGAAATTTGCCCTCAGGGATGTTGTTGCGCCCGGCGTTATCGCGGGAGGCCTCCAGGGCTTGCACGTCGATGTCGGTGCCGACGGCTTCCTTGGCGCCCAGCAGCAGGGCGGCAATCGCCAGAATCCCGGAGCCGCAACCGAAGTCCAGCACGTTGCAGTCGGTCAGGTCCTGGCCGTCCAGCCATTCCAGGCACAGTGCGGTGGTCGGGTGGGTGCCGGTGCCGAACGCCAGGCCCGGGTCGAGCAGCAGGTTGACGGCGTCCGGCTCAGGTGCGGCGTGCCAGCTCGGTACGATCCACAGGCGCTGGCCAAAGCGCATCGGCTGGAAGTTGTCCATCCAGCTGCGCTCCCAGTCCTGGTCTTCGATCACTTCGCTGTGGTGCTCGGGCAACGGGCCGCCGGTGAGCAACTCCATATGGGCCAGCACGGCGGCGGCATCGGTGCCGTCTTCGAACAGGGCCAGCAGGTGGGTGTGCGACCACAGCGGCGTGGTGTTGAGTTCCGGTTCGAAGATCGGTTGGTCTTCGGCGTCCATGAACGTCACCGAGACGGCGCCGACTTCAAGAAAAGCGTCTTCGTAGGTTTCGGCTTGTTCTGGGCTGATGGCGAGACGGACTTGCAGCCAAGGCATGGCGGGCACCTTTGAAAAAAATGAGTGTGCGACGGCGGGGTCGCGAAAGCGCGCAAGTTTACGCGAGCGAACAGCAGAAGACGACTGTGCTGAATGAACACGGACCGAATGGGGGAGGGGGCTTGCCCCCGATGGCGGTGGGTGAGACACGGATGCATTCACTGGCGCTACCTCATCGGGGGCAAGCCCCCTCCCACATTTGAACGATGGACATCTTCAGAACAGAGGGCTCAGAAACAACAAAGCCGCCCGAAGGCGGCTTTGTTGGGTGGAGCACTTACTGGTTGGCCAGCTTGTGTTCCAGGTAGTGAATGTTCACACCACCTTCGCAGAAGCCTTCATCACGCACCAGGTCCCGATGCAGCGGGATGTTGGTCTTGATGCCGTCTACCACGATTTCGTCCAGGGCGTTGCGCATGCGGGCCATGGCCTCGTCGCGCGTGGCGCCCCAGGTGATCAGCTTGCCGATCAGCGAGTCGTAGTTGGACGGAACCTTGTAGCCGCTGTACAGGTGCGAATCGACGCGAACGCCGTTGCCGCCTGGAGCATGGAAATGCTTGACCAGGCCTGGACTCGGGATAAAGGTTTTCGGGTCTTCGGCGTTGATCCGGCACTCCAGCGAGTGGCCGTGGATCTTCACGTCGTCCTGGGTGAAGGACAGCACGTTACCGGCGGCGATGCTCAGCATCTCCTTGACGATGTCGATACCGGTGACCATCTCCGACACCGGGTGCTCTACCTGCACACGAGTGTTCATCTCGATGAAGTAGAAGCGGCCGTTCTCGTAGAGGAACTCGAACGTACCGGCGCCACGGTAGTTGATGTCGATGCACGCCTTGACGCAGCGCGCCAGCACTTCCTGGCGAGCGGTTTCGTCCAGGCCCGGTGCCGGAGCTTCTTCCAGTACCTTCTGGTGACGACGTTGCAGCGAGCAATCGCGGTCGCCCAGGTGGATGGCGTGGCCCTGGCCGTCGGACAGTACCTGCACTTCCACGTGACGTGGGTTGGTCAGGTACTTCTCCAGGTAGACCATCGGGTTGCCGAACCAGGCAGCCGCTTCGGAGCGGGTCTGCTTGGCGGCTTCGATCAGGTCTTCTTCCTTGTGCACCACGCGCATGCCGCGACCACCACCGCCACCGGCGGCCTTGATGATCACCGGGTAACCGACTTCGCGACCAATGCGCAGAGCGGTTGCCTCGTCTTCAGGCAGCGGGCCATCGGAACCTGGAACGGTTGGCACGCCGGCAGCGATCATGGCGTCCTTGGCCGATACCTTGTCGCCCATCAGGCGAATGGTTTCGGCTTTCGGGCCGATGAAGGCAAACCCGGATTTTTCCACTTGTTCGGCGAAGTCGGCGTTTTCCGCAAGGAAACCGTAGCCTGGGTGGATGCCATCAGCGCCGGTCACTTCAGCGGCCGCGATGATGTTGGAGACCTTCAGGTACGAGTTGGTCGCCAGAGGCGGGCCGATGCAGATGCTCTCGTCCGCCAGTTTCACGTGCATCAATTCGGTATCGGCCGTCGAGTAAACAGCGACGGTCTTGATGCCCTCTTCCTTACAGGCGCGCAGGATACGCAGCGCGATCTCGCCGCGGTTGGCGATCAGGACTTTTTGCAGTTTCTTCGCAGGTTTCAACATCGAAGGCGCTCCGCGGTTCAAACGATGGTGAACAGCGGCTGGTCGTACTCAACCGGCTGACCGTTTTCTACCAGGATGGATTCGATGACGCCGGCTTTTTCAGCGGTGATGTGGTTCATCATCTTCATCGCTTCAACGATGCAGATGGTGTCGCCCACTTTCACGGTTGCGCCGACTTCAACGAAGGCTGGCGAGGTCGGTGCCGGGGTGCGGTAGAACGTACCGACCATTGGCGACTTGACCACGAAGCCGTTCAGTACAGGCGCGGCAGGTGCGGCTGGAGCAGCGGCAGCAGGTGCGGCGGCTGGAGCAGCAGCGGCCGGAGCCGGTGCTTGCATCTGTGGTGCGTAGAACTGTTGAGCCGGGGTCTTGCTGTGACGGCTGATCCGTACGGACTCTTCGCCTTCCTTGATTTCCAGCTCGTCGATACCGGATTCTTCCAGCAGTTCGATCAGTTTCTTAACTTTACGGATATCCATGAATCATCAACTCCCAAGGGTCGGTCAGGGGCGCTTGGCCGGTTGTTCAATGTGTTCCAGGGCGGCCTCCAGGGCCAGTCGGTAACCGCTGGCGCCAAGGCCGCAGATCACGCCTACCGCTACGTCGGAGAAGTAGGAGTGATGGCGGAAAGCTTCGCGTTTGTGCACGTTGGACAAATGCACTTCGATGAATGGGATGCTCACCGCCAGCAGCGCGTCACGTAATGCAACACTCGTGTGCGTAAAAGCGGCGGGATTGATCAGGATAAAGTCCACGCCTTCGCCGCGCGCGGCATGGATGCGATCAATCAATTCGTACTCGGCATTGCTTTGCAGGTAGAGCAAATGGTGGCCGGCCTCACGCGCCCGTCGTTCAAGATCGAGGTTGATCTGATCGAGGGTGACTGCCCCGTAGACGCCCGGTTCGCGGGTGCCGAGCAGGTTCAGGTTGGGTCCGTGAAGAACCAGTAAGGTCGCCATCGGCTGTTCCTTGTTATTGATGTGGGTACGTCAGAACCCGGCGACTATGCCGCAAAGCCTTTGTGACTGTCCAGTTCTATGCAGTAGGCAGCACGATTAGCGAGGATTGCGCAAAATTTGTGACTGGGCTGCAGTATCCAGTCATTGGCAACACTGTCTTGAATACTGTGGATGTCAAATGTGGAAGGGGGCTTGCCCCCGAGGCGCTGCATTAGGCACACATGCAGTGAGTGACACACTGTCATCGGGGGCAAGCCCCCTCCCACTTTTTGCTCTCCATAGGGCAGGAGATGGGCTCAAACCCGGAACGCCTGAACCGCCGTGTTCAACTGCCCACCCAGCACCAGCAGGTGTTCGCCCTGGCGGCGGCCCTGGCCGATGCGCAGCAGATTATCCTCACCCAGTTGGTGAATCCGCTCGCTGTTGTCGCGAATCTCACTGACGGCGCCACTCTGCTGCGCGGTCACATCGGCGATGCGCACCGCTGTGTCGGAAATGGTCTGAATTGCCCCGACGATTTCATCCAGCGCGCCATCCGCCGCCTGGGCTTGCTGGGCGGTGGCCTCGGCGTGTTCGACCTGGGTGCGCATGCCTTGCACTGACTGGTGGGCGGCGGTTTGCAGGCCGGCGATCAGGCTCTGGATTTCGGCCGTGGCACCGGCGGTGCGTTGCGCCAGCGAGCGGACCTCATCGGCCACCACGGCAAATCCGCGTCCGGCCTCACCGGCCCGTGCAGCCTCGATGGCGGCATTGAGCGCGAGCAGGTTGGTCTGGTCGGCAATCGCGCGAATCACCGTCAGCACGCCGCCGATGGTGGCAGACTCTTCGGCGAGTTTTTCGATCATCTGCGCGTTTTGCTGCACCTCGCCCACTAGAGCATGCAGCCCGGTCAGGCTCAGGCCGATCACCCGTTGGCCCTGTTCCACGGCCTGGCCTGCACTGCGGCTGGCGCCAGCCGCCTGGCTGGCATCACCGGCGACTTGCTGGATGGTCGCTTCCAGTTCACCCAGCGAATCACGGATCTGCGCCGTATCACCGGCCTGGCGCTCAGCGCCGTCGTGCAACCCGCTGCTCAGTTCGGCGAGGGCGCGGCTGCTGCCGGCGACTTCTTCGGCATTGCCGCGAATGGTGCCCACCAAGTCCACCAGGTAAGCACGCAGGCGGTTAAGCGAGGCCTCGATGTCGTGGAGTTCACGGTTGGTCTTGCCCAAGGCAATCGACTGGCTGAAGTCGCCTTCGGCCCAAGTGGACAAAGCCGGCGCGAGGTTGGTCAGTACCCTTGCCAGCCGCCGTTGCAGCGTGTCGATCAGCAGTGCGATGAGCAAAATCAACCCGATCATCACGCCTTGCATCAAGCGCACTTCGCCCTGGATTCTGGCATGTTGGGCGCGAACAACGGGTTCCAGGCCGGCGATGGCTTGCTGCACGGCAGCAATCTTCACATGGGTGCTGTCGGCCAGCGCAGTGCGCAGCTGGATCTGATCGCGAGTGCGCTTGAGTTCGGCAGGGTAGCGGGTCAGCAGGCTGTTGAGTTCGCGTTTGAGGTCCACGCCGGTGTCCTGCACTTCGGCTTTTTCGCTGCTTTCCAGGCCCAGCATGGCGGAGAAATCATCCGCGCTGGACTCGGCGCTGGCCTTTACGCCCAGCAGCGGTAACTGCGCCAACAGGTCGGCCTGCGTGCGGATGCTGGCAACTTCGCGCTCGACTTCATCGGCCAGCTCTGCGCGCCCGCTGCTCACCAGCTTGTCGCGGGCCAGTGACAGTTTGCCCAAGTGCTGGGACGCGGCCAGCAGCGGCGGCAAGTAGCGTGCAGCGTCGGGTGAAGTGACGCCCGTGGCGTACTGGCTCAACTGTTCCAGATTCGCGCCCAGCTCACGTTCGGCTTGCAGCAGCAGCGCTTGTGGGTCGCCGGCCAGTTTGCCGGCGGCCAGCAGGTCGGTTTTGCTGAAGGTGTCCAGTTCGACCAGGCTAGGGCGCAGGTTCTGCGCGAGGTCCGCCGGCAGTTCATCGAGGTGCTGCAGGAGGTTTTCCAGGCTCTGACCGGCACTGCTCAAACGCAACGCGTCGCCGCTGGCCAGGTAGTCGTCGATATTGCGCGCGGCCTGATTCTGAAACGCCTGCGACAGGCCAAGGTAGCGCTCCATCAGCAAATAAGGCCGTTCCAGTGCGCGTTGCGACCACCATAGCGTCGCCCCGAGCGCCAGGCACACGGCCACCAGCAGAAGGGTATTTAAATTGGTCAGCAGCTTCAGGCGCATGCGTGGTTTCAACCGACAGCAAAAGATAAGTGCCTGAAGTTATTGCGTTTCCATTACAGAGTTATGACGGAATCGGTGGATTCCGGTGAAAAGATGGCACTTTGCTTTGATGTGCGCGCAGCCTGCACGCGGTTACGCCCGGCGTCCTTGGCGCGGTACAGCGCCTCGTCTGCCTGAGCGGCCATCATCAAGCTGTCGGAACCGTCGCACAGCTCCACCAGCCCGGCGCTGAAGGTGCACCACAAATCCTGCGGCTGGGCCGGGTAGTGAATTTCGGCAAACCGCCCACGGATTTCGTCCAGCACTTTGCAGGCCGATTCCAGGTCGGTGTCGGGCATCACGATGGCAAATTCTTCACCGCCGTAGCGGCCGATGTAGTCGGTCTTGCGCAAGCGCTGCTTGAGAAACAGCGCCAGGCTCTTGATCACGCGGTCGCCCATGGGGTGGCCGTGACTGTCGTTGACCCGCTTGAAGTGGTCAATGTCGAGCATGGCAAAGCTCAGCGGCTTGTTCTCGCGGCGCGCGCGAAAGCTGCAGTCTTCCAGCAGTTGCAGAATATGGGTGTGGTTGTACAGCCCGGTCAGGCTGTCGCGCACCATTCGTGCTTTAAGGTTGCGTGCACGCGCCGCGCGGTTGCGCACGGTGGTGATCAGGTGGCGCGGTTTGATCGGCTTGGTGAGGAAGTCGTCGCCGCCTTCGCTCATGGCGTCCAGTTGCTTGTCCAGGTCGTCTTCGGCCGACAGGTAAATGATCGGCACGCTGACGTAACGGTCATTGTGGCGGATCACTTTGGCCAGTTCGGTGCCGGTGCAGGCGGGCATGTACATGTCGAGGATGATCAGGTCCGGCTGGAAGTCCGCCAGTTCGGCCATCGCCTGGATCGGCTCGATCAAGGTGCGCGTGACGATCCCGGCGCTGTTGAGCAGGCGCTCGGTGTGCAGCGCCTGGGCGCGTGAGTCGTCGATGATCAGCACCTTATAGGGCTCGTACTGCGCGACGCAGGTCAGCACCTCGATCTTTTCCAGCAGGCTTGAGGCCTCAAGCGTGCCAGTGAGAAATTCCTGGCCGCCGGCGCGCACGGCGGCCAGGCGCGTCGGGGTGTCGGTTTCGTGCAGGCTGAAAAACAGCAGCGGCAGCTTTTGCTCCAGGCCTTCCTGAGCTTCGGCGGCGAGCTTGAGGCCCAGGCCTGCGCCGCAGAAATCCACATCCATCACGATGGCCGACGGCAGGCGCTCGGCCAGCGACGCGCGAAAGGCTGCCACGCTGTCCAGTGACTGGGCGCTCATGCCAAAGAATTCAAGCTGCTTGGCCAGGCGCTCGGCGCGGTCGTGATCGGCCAGCATCACGTAGATCGGCTTGCGCATGGGGGGCAGGAAAGTTTGTTCCAACTGGTCGCCCTGGCGCAGGCCGGTGCGGGACAGGCGCTGCATCAGGCGGTTGAGCTCGGTGATCACCTGGCTGCTCAGGCGGCCGCGATTTTCATCCACCGCCTTGAGGGACTCGCCGATGTGCCGCGCCAGTTGGCCGTGTTCCGGCTGCTCGAAACGCTCGGCAAAGCGCAGCAGGCGCAGGTTGGCTTCGCTGAGTTCGGACAGATCGGTGTTCGACCATTCGCTGCGTTGCAGGCGTTGCCAGATCTCAAGAATTTGACGTGCCTGATGAATTACCCGCTGGGCAAAATGGTGCTTGAGACGCTCACGGCTGGGGTCTTCTGGCTCGGTCATATCCTGACTACTAGTTAGGGTGCATGCTGAGGTCGACTGATGGCTCTATGCTAGCACCTCTTTTCTCCCACATGAGTGTCATACGTCAATTAAGTAGCAGTCTGGGCCATTCAGTTTTTGACCTGATGGTCGCGCTGCGTAAAAAGCGTGCTTCATTTATAGTCGAACATCCCCTGTGCGCCACTTTCGGTTAAAAGCCCCGCGCCGATGGGCACGATGGGGTAGGGTTGTGGTCGGAGTGTTTGAACGCACCCGGACAAATGACGTGCATGAACTCAAGTGATTGAAAGGATATCGCCATGCTGGACTGGAAAAACCGCGCAGGCAGTGCCAAAGGCCCCGCCCCTGAGCCCAAGTCGGCCAACCGTAGTTACTTTCGCAACCTGCTGATGAGCAAAGCCTTGCTCAGCGTGCTGGGTTTGTACCTGTTGGTCACCGGCGCCCTGGGTTGGTACTGGAGCGAAGAGCCGGCGCTGTTCCCGGTCCAGCAAAATGCCCAGCTTGCCGCCGAGAAGGAAGGCAAGCAGATGGTGGTGGGCTACACCACTGTCGAAACCCTCAAGACCGTGGTCGGCACCTTGCTGAACAAGCCCGGTGGCTACATTTCCAACGACCGTTTCCCGCCGGGCCTGTGGATGGACAACATGCCGAGCTGGGAATACGGCGTGCTGGTGCAGGTGCGTGACCTGACCCGTGCCCTGCGTAAAGACTTCGCCCGTTCCCAGTCGCAGTCGGCCGAAGACGCTGACTTGGCCAAGGCCGAGCCGCGTTTCAACTTCGATAACAAGAGCTGGGTGCTGCCTTCCAGCGAGTCGGAGTACCAGGAAGGCATCAACTCCCTGAGCCGCTATGAAGCGCGCCTGTCGGACCCGAACCAGCGCGGCGCGCTGTTCTACGCGCGTGCCGACAACCTGAACAACTGGCTGGGCGATGTCGCGACCCGCTTGGGTTCGCTGTCGCAACGCCTGTCGGCCAGTGTTGGCCGGGTGAAACTGAACACCGCACTGAAAACCGAAGCCCTGGCGCCGGGTGAAGTGCCGCAGGTCGATGAAGAAGTGGTGGAAACCCCATGGATGCAGATCGACAACGTGTTCTACGAGGCCCGTGGCCAGGCCTGGGCCTTGTCCCACCTGCTGCGCGCCATCGAAGTCGACTTTGCCGACGTGCTGGCCAAGAAAAACGCCACTGTCAGCGTGCGCCAGATCATTCGTGAGCTGGAGGCCTCGCAGGAGCCGGTGTGGAGCCCTATGATTCTGAACGGCAGTGGCTTTGGCATCCTCGCCAACCACTCGCTGGTCATGGCCAACTATATTTCCCGGGCAAACGCTGCAGTGATCGACTTGCGTCAGCTCCTCAACCAAGGGTGATGATGGACGCTACTCAAAAGGAGGCCGCGCACCGCGCGGCCTCCGACGCTGAACTGATCGCCTGGGTCGACGAGCAGGACAACCTGCTCGGTACTCTGGTGCGATCCGACCTGCGCCGACGTGGCCTGATCGGCCGTTGCACCTTTATCTTCCTGTTCAATTCTGCCGGTGAGTTGTGTGTGCATCGGCGCACCCTGAGCAAAGCCATGTACCCGGGTTTCTGGGACACCGCAGCGGGCGGCATGGTTGCGGCCGGTGAGAGCTACGCCGATTCGGCGGTCCGTGAGCTGCAAGAAGAGCTCGGCGTTGCGGGCGTGGCGCTGGTCGAGCATGACCATTTCTACTTTGAGGATGGCGACAGCCGGCTCTGGTGCAAATCCTACTCTGCTGTCTGGGATGGCCCGTTGCGCCTGCAACCGGAAGAGGTGATGGAAGCGCGGTTTTTGCCCATTGACATTGTCCTGCAGGAAGCTGAACAAAAGCCTTACTGCCCGGACGCTCAAGAGGGCTTGCGGCGCTATCTGGCCTTGCGTCGCTAAAGTTGCATAAATTGGCGCTATTTGGCTCTTAGCAAGCCGGCTTTTTGCCGTTACACTGCGCGACTTTTCACCCGAACCACCTTTGCGGTTCGGTAGCGCTGCCCCTGCCTGAGTGGGGCTTCGCGGTCGGTAATGCTCCTGGTGAGCGCCGATCAGTCTTTGTCCTCCCAAGAGGATTGCCGGTGGCCAAAAAAGCCGCATCCTTCGCCGCCCTTGGTGGCCTGGTATTTTCCACCGACGCAGGTCGACACTGCCCGGACTGTCGTCAGCCCGTGGATTCGTGCACCTGCAAACAGACCCTGATCCCTGAAGGCGACGGTATTGCGCGCGTGCGACGCGAGAGCAAAGGCCGTGGCGGCAAGACGGTGACCACCATCACCGGCGTGCCGCTGGCCGAAGATGCCCTGAAGGAACTGGCTACCACGCTGAAAAAGCGCTGTAGCACCGGTGGCGCGTTGAAAGACGGCGTTATCGAGATCCAGGGCGATCACGTCGAGTTGCTGTTGGCCGAGCTGATCAAGCTGGGTTACAAGGCGAAGAAATCCGGCGGCTAGCAGCCTCTGTGAAACCCACCCCGATCGCCGGTTTGCTGAACGCGAACTGTCGTCTCCATGGTTTTCACAGAGCCTGTTCCTGACCGGTGTCTAAACTCTGTCCTGCGAGTGGGGTCTACCTTCCTTACAGGCAAATCGTCATTTTCATTCTTTAGACTTCGCCAGCCTTACAAGAAGGGTGTGGTGATCTTCGACTTTATATAGGGGACTTCGATGTCCGTACGACGCACACGCAAAGACGATGGCAGCCAATGGACAGTTGCGGACAGCCGCAGTGTTTACGGGATTCGCCATTGGGGGGCCGGGTATTTCGCGATCAATGAAGCCGGTCGCGTTGAAGTCCGTCCGAACGGCCCGAACAGCACGCCTGTCGATCTGTACGAACAAGTTGACGAGCTGCGCAAAAGCGGCCTGTCCTTGCCGCTGCTGGTGCGCTTCCCCGACATCCTGCAAGACCGCGTGCGCCAGCTGACCGGTGCGTTCGACGCGAACATCGAGCGCCTGGAATACCAGAGCAAGTACACCGCGCTGTACCCGATCAAGGTGAACCAGCAGGAAGCGGTGATCGAGAACATCATCGCCACCCAGGACGTTTCCATCGGCCTGGAAGCCGGCTCCAAGCCTGAGCTGCTGGCCGTGCTGGCCCTGGCACCGAAAGGCGGCACCATCGTCTGCAACGGTTACAAAGACCGTGAGTTCATCCGCCTCGCGCTGATGGGCCAGAAGCTGGGCCACAATGTGTTCATCGTGATCGAGAAAGAATCCGAAGTGGCGCTGGTGATCGAAGAGGCGGCCAACCTCAAGGTCAAGCCACAGGTTGGCCTGCGCGTGCGGTTGTCGTCCCTGGCGTCGAGCAAGTGGGCAGACACCGGTGGCGAAAAGTCCAAGTTCGGTTTGTCGGCGGCGCAGCTGCTGTCGGTGGTCGAGCGCTTCCGCGCTGCAGGCCTGGACCAGGGCATCCGCCTGCTGCACTTCCACATGGGTTCGCAGATCGCCAACCTGGCCGACTACCAACACGGGTTCAAGGAAGCCATTCGTTACTACGGCGAACTGCGCAACCTCGGTTTGCCGGTGGACCACATCGACGTCGGCGGCGGCCTGGGCGTGGACTACGACGGTACCCACTCGCGTAACGCCAGCTCGATCAACTACGACATGGACGACTACGCCGGCGTGGTCGTGGGCATGCTCAAGGAATTCTGCGACGCGCAGAGCCTGCCGCACCCGCATATCTTCTCCGAAAGCGGCCGTTCCCTGACCGCCCACCACGCCATGCTGGTGGTGCAAGTCACCGACGTCGAGAAACATAACGACGAAATCCCGCTGATCGAGAACAAGGAAAACCTGCCGGAAACCGTGCAGTGGCTGGTGGACCTGCTGGGCCCGACCGACATCGAGATGGTCACCGAAACTTACTGGCGTGCCACGCACTACATGAGCGACGTGGCCACCCAGTACGCCGACGGCAAAATCACCCTGGCGGAAAAAGCCTTGGCCGAGCAGTGCTACTTCGCGGTGTGCCGCCGCCTGCACGACTCGCTCAAAGCCCGTCAGCGTTCGCACCGCCAAGTGCTGGACGAGCTCAACGACAAGCTGGCCGACAAGTACATCTGCAACTTCTCGGTGTTCCAGAGCCTGCCGGACACCTGGGCGATTGGCCAGGTCCTGCCGATTCTGCCGCTGCACCGTCTCGACGAAGAGCCGCTGCGCCGCGCCGTGCTGCAAGACCTGACCTGCGACTCCGACGGCAAGATCAAGCAATACGTCGACGAGCAGAGCATCGAAACCAGTTTGCCGGTGCACGCCTTGAACGAAGGTGAAGACTACTTGCTGGGCATTTTCCTGGTGGGCGCTTACCAGGAAATCCTGGGCGACATGCACAACCTGTTCGGCGACACCGACTCGGTGAACATCTACCAGCGTGAAGACGGTTCGGTGTACAGCGCCGGGATCGAGACCCACGACACCATCGAAGACATGCTGCGCTATGTGCACTTGTCGCCGGAGGAGTTGATGACGCACTACCGTGACAAGTGTGCGAGCGCGAAGATCAGTGCGTCGGAGCGTACGCAGTTCCTCGACGCGTTGCGTCTTGGTTTGACGCGTTCTTCGTACCTGTCGTCGTGATCTAAGCTGATAGCAATCTAATGTGGGAGCGGGCTTGCTCGCGAAAGCGGTACATCAGTCACACATGTGTTAACTGACCCACCGCCTTCGCGAGCAAGCCCGCTCCCACATTTGGATCTTCATTTGGCAGTGCCTTGCATGTGGGGTCTGAACGATGTCGAGCAAATGGCTGCAAGCCTTCACCCTGGCATTCGCCGCATTCCTGGCGGCCTGCTCCCCCATCAAAGTGCTCAACGCACTCACGCCCTCCAGCACCTTTACCAAAACCGCCTCCATTGCCTACGGCGATGACCCGCGCCAAACACTCGATGTCTACCGTCCGATCAAGGCATTGCCCAACACCCCGGTCGTGGTGTTTTTCTACGGCGGCAGCTGGAACAGCGGCGCCAAGGATGATTACGGTTTTGTCGGCGAGGCTCTGGCCTCACGCGGCATTGTGGTGGTGATTGCCGACTACCGGCTCTACCCGCAAGTGCGCTACCCCTCGTTTCTGCAGGACAACGCCCAGGCCGTCGCCTGGACTTATCAACACATCGCCGACTACGGCGCTGACCCCAGGCAGCTGTACCTGATGGGGCACAGCTCCGGCGCCTACAACGCGTCGATGCTGGCGCTGGATCCGCGCTGGCTTAAAGCAGTGAACCTGTCGCCCACGATGCTGAAGGGCTGGATCGGCCTGGCCGGGCCGTACGACTTCCTGCCGATTGAAAACCCTGACGTGAAGCCGGTGTTTTTCTTTCCTGACTCACCGCCGGATTCCCAGCCGATCAACCATGTCAGCCACGCTGCGCCGCCGAGTCTGTTGATCGCGTCGGTGAGCGACACGCTGGTCAACCCCACGCGCAACACCGGTGGGTTGGCGAAAAAACTGCGCGCAGCGGATGTACCGGTTGAAGTGTTTTACTTCACCAAGACCAGCCACGCGACACTGGTGGCGTCTATCGCTCGGCCCTTACGCTGGCTGGCGCCGGTATTGGACCGCGTCACGGCCTTTATCCAAGCCACTGATTCTGCCGATTCAAGCGCCAGGCAATCGCCCACAAAGTAAGGCTGCGCAGGGCCATGAACAGCAGGAAGGTTATCCACAGGCCGTGGTTGCCGTACGGCTGCAGCGCCCAGGCGAAGGGCAGCAGCATCGCCACGGTGAGCAGCATGCCGTTGCGCATTTCCCGCGCGCGGGTGGCGCCGATAAACAGGCCGTCGAGCAAGTAGCTCCACACCGCAATCAACGGCAGCACGGCCAGATACGGCAGGTAAATGTCGGCGGTTTCGCGCACGTCGGGGATGTCGGTTTGCATGGCGATAAACAAATGGCCGGCAAAGGTGAACAGCAGCGCGAACCCGACACTGGCGATCAGTGACCAGCCGCAGGCAACCACCAGCGAACGGCGCAGCGCCTGCCGATCATGGGCGCCGATGGCATGCCCGCACAGGGCTTCGACGGCATGGGCCAGGCCGTCCAGGGCATGGGCGGTCAGCAGCAGGCCATTGAGCAGCAGCGCGTTGGCTGCCACGGTGGCGTCGCCCAGGCGCGCGCCTTGCACCGTGATCATGAAAAACACCGATTGCAGGGCGAGGCTGCGGATGAAAATGTCGCGGTTCACCGCCAGCAACGGGCGCCAGCTTTGCCAAACTTTGAGCGCGGCCCAGGCGATTTGCCCGGGGTAGGCGCGCAGGGCGTTTTGCGTCAGGGCCAGGCCGAGCAGGGCGCCGGTCCATTCGGCGATGACTGACGCACGTGCGGAGCCGACCACGCCCCACTCCAGGCCGAGGACGAACCACAGGTTCAAGGCGATGTTGACCAGGTTGGTGGTCAACAGAATCGCCAGCGGCGCGCGGGCGTTTTGCGTCCCCAGGAACCAGCCCACCAACGCGTAGCTGGCCAGGGCGGCGGGCAGGCCGAACAGGCGCGTGTGGAAAAACTCGCGGGTCAGCTGATTGAGTTCGGGAGAGGGTTGCATCCACTCCAACGCCAGGTGGCTCAGCGGAATGCCGACGGTGCCCAGCAACATCGCCAACCCCAGTGCCAGCAGCAGGCCTTGCAGCAGGATTTGCCGCAGCGCCGCGCCGTCATTGCGCCCGGCGGCTTGGGCAGCGAACCCGGTGGAGCCCATGCGCAGAAAGCCCATGGCCCAGGCGATGAAGGTGTACAGGCTGGCACCGACGGCCACGGCGCCCAACTGGTGGGCGTGGGGCAGGTGGCCGATGACCATGCTGTCGACCAGGGCCACCAGCGGCACCGAAATATTTGACAGGATCATCGGCGCGGCCAGCGCCCAGACGCGACGGTGGGTGGGGCGGTGGCGCCAGTCGGTGAGCAGGGTAGTCATGGAGGCTCCTTTGGGGGAGCGGCATTGTAACTGGCCCCTTGCTGCACCGCAGAACCAATGTGGGAGCGGGCTTGCTCGCGAAAGCGGTGGATCAGTGAAGGGCATGTTGACTGACCCACTGCATTCGCGAGCAAGCCCGCTCCCACAATTTGAGCTGTGTTGCTTGTGGGATTTGGCTTGGAGTGATCAGGGGCCAGAACCAAAGCACCCTCCGTCGGTCAATGTGACCAGCACCTCATCGGCCCCTCGCAGGCTGATATATAGTTCACCCCTCGGACCCCTCTCACTACGAGTGCCCCATGCTTAACAAAGGACTGTTCCTGGCCTGCGCGCTGGCCCTGCTGAGCGCCTGCGATTCCTCCGATAAACCGGCTGCCCCGACCGCTCCTGCGGCGGCGACGGTTGCACCCAAGCCGGCGAAAGCGGCGGTGGATGTGGCAGCGCTGAAACAGCGCTATGCCGGCCGTGAGTTGAGCGTGGTGGACGTGTCCGAAGTCCAGTTGGACGGGGCCAGCACGCTGTCGGTGAGCTTTTCCATCCCGTTGGACCCCGAGCAGAAATTCGCCGACAAAGTCCACCTGGTGGACAGCAAGTCCGGCAAGGTCGATGGCGCCTGGGAGCTGTCCGATAACCTGATGGAGCTGCGCCTGCGCCACCTCGAGCCGCAGCGCAAACTGGTGCTGACCGTCGATGCCGGAGTCAAGGCGGTCAACGACAACAAGCTCGCCGCCGAGTACACCGCGCGCCTGGAAACCCGTGACCTGCAAGCCACGGTCGGCTTTGCCAGCCGCGGCACGTTGTTGCCGACGCGCCTGGCCGAAGGCCTGCCGGTGATTGCGCTGAACGTTGACAAGATCGATGTCGAGTTTTTCCGTATCAAGCCCGAATCGCTGCCCTCGTTCCTCGCGCAGTGGGGGCGTAACACCAGCCTGCAGAGTTATGAGTCGCGCGAACTGTTACCGATGGCCGACCTGGTCTACGGCGGCCGCTTCGACCTGAACCCGGCGCGCAATACGCGCGAAACCCTGTTGCTGCCGATCGCCGGCCTCAAGCAATTGCAGCAGCCGGGCGTGTACCTGGCGGTGATGCGCGCCACGGGCACCTACAACTATTCGCAACCGGCCACGCTGTTCACGTTGAGTGATATCGGCCTGTCGGTGCACCGCTATGCCAATCGCCTGGATGTGTTTACCCAGGCGCTCGAAGGTGGCAAGGCGCTGGAGGGCGTGGACCTCGAAGTGCTGGATGCCGAAGGCCGTGTGCTGGGCCAGGGCAAGACCGAAAAGGGTGGCCATGCCGAGTTGCCGCTGCCGAAAAAAGCCCAGGTGTTGCTGGCCAAGCTTGGCGAACAGACCAGCCTGCTGCGTCTGGACAGCGCTGCGCTGGACCTGGCCGAGTTCGATATCGGCGGCCAGCCGGCGCACCCACTGCAGTTTTTTGTGTTCGGCCCACGTGACCTGTATCGCCCCGGTGAAACCGTGCTGCTCAACGCCCTGTTGCGCGACAAGGATGGCAATGCCGTCAAGCCGCAACCGGTGAGCGTGGAGGTGCGCCGGCCGGATGAGCAGGTCAGCCGCAAGTTCGTGTGGGATGCCGATGCGTCGGGCCTCTATCAATATCAATTGCAGTTGGCCGGTGAAGCGCCGACCGGGCGCTGGCAACTGGTGTTCGACCTGGGCGACGGCAAGCCGCAGCTGTATGAGTTTCTTGTCGAAGACTTCCTGCCCGAGCGCCTGGCGCTGGAACTCAAGGGCAGTGACACAGCCTTGAGCCCGGCGGATAACCCGGTGATTCACGTCAATGGTCGCTACCTCTACGGCGCACCGGCATCGGGCAACCGCGTGAGCGGGCAAGTGTATGTGCGCCCATTGCGCGAGGCCGTCAAATCGCTGCCGGGCTACCAGTTCGGCTCCGTTACCGAAGAAGAACTGAGTCAGGATTTCGAGCTGGACGAAAGCGTGCTCGACGCCAAGGGCGAGGAAGAGCTGACGCTGGAAAGCAAATGGGCCGAGGCCAAATCACCCCTGCAACTGATCGTGCAAGCCAGCCTGCAAGAGTCAGGTGGGCGCCCGATTACTCGGCGCCTGGTGCAGCCGATCTGGCCGGCCGAGCAACTGCCGGGCCTGCGTGGCTTGTTTGACGGCAAGGAAACCAACGGCGACGGCCCAGCGGAATTCGAAGTGCTGCTGGCCAACCAGGACGGGCAGAAACTCGCCGCGCAAAACCTCAAGGTGCGCCTGGTGCGTGAGCGCCGCGACTACTACTGGAACTACTCGGAAAGCGACGGCTGGAGTTACCACTTCAACGAGAAATTCCTCAATCTCGACGAACAGACCCTGAACATCAAGGCTGGCGACACCGCCAAGGTCAGCTTCCAGGTCGAGTGGGGCCCGTACCGTGTCGAGGTCGAAGACCCGCAAACCGGGCTGGTCAGCAGCCTGCGTTTCTGGGCCGGTTACCAGGCCCAGGACAACACCGAAGGCGGTGCCGTGCGCCCCGACCAAGTCAAATTGGCGTTGGATAAACCGGCGTATGGCGATGGCGATACCGCCAATGTCACCGTCACGCCACCGGCAGCCGGTAAAGGCTACCTGCTGGTGGAATCCAGTGAAGGGCCGCTGTGGTGGCAGGAAATCGATGTGCCGGCCGAAGGCAAAAGCTTCGCCGTGAAGCTCGACCCGAAATGGTCGCGCCATGACCTGTACGTCAGCGCGCTGGTGATTCGTCCGGGTGAGCGCAAAGCCAATATCACGCCTAAACGGGCCGTGGGTTTGCTGCACCTGCCATTGGATCGCACCCAGCGCAAACTCGGCCTGACCCTCACCGCGCCGGAAAAAATGCGCCCCAAACAACCGCTGACGGTGAAGATCGCCGCCAAGAACGCCGACGGCAGCGTGCCCAAGCAGGTGCATGTGCTGCTGGCGGCCGTGGACGTGGGCATCCTCAATATCACCGAATACCCGACACCGGACCCGTACTCCAGCCTGTTTGGTCGCAAGGCCTATGGCGTGGACCAGTTCGATATCTACGGCCAGTTGATCGAGGCCGGCCAGGGCCGTTTGGCCAGCCTGGCCTTCGGTGGTGATGCGGCGCTGGCCAAGGGCGGCAAACGTCCGGACACCAGCGTGACCATTGTGGCGTTGCAGAGCGCGCCCGTGACGTTGAATGAACAGGGCGAGGGCGAAGTCAGCGTCAATATCCCCGACTTCAATGGCCAATTGCGCCTGATGGCCCAAGCCTGGAGCGATGACCGTTATGGCATGGCCGAAGGCAAGACGGTGATTGCCGCGCCGCTGATTGCCGAGCTGTCGGCGCCGCGCTTTCTCGCCGGTGGTGACCAGACCACGTTAGCGCTGGACCTGTCCAACCTGTCGGGCACAGCGCAGAAACTCGATGTGCAGTTGAGCACTGAAGGGCAACTGGAGCTGGTCAACAGCGGCGCGCAGTCTGTTGAACTCAAGCAAGGCCAGCGCACCACCTTGCGCATCCCGGTCAAAGCCTGGGGCGGGTTAGGGCAGGGCAAGGTCAAGGTCACCGTAAATGGCCTCGACCTGCCGGGCGAAAACCTGCCGCCGTTCAGCCGCAAGTGGACCCTGGGTGTGCGCCCGGCCTACCCGGCGCTGCTCAAGCATTACCGCGCAGTGCTCAAGGATCAGCCGTGGAGCTTGCCGGTCGGCAGCCTGGACCTGTTCGATGCCTCGGGGCGCGAAGCGCTGTTGAGCCTGTCGAGCCGGCCGCCGCTGAACCTCGGCGCGCAGATCAGTGCACTCAAGGCTTACCCTTATGGCTGCCTCGAGCAGACCGCCAGCGGCCTGTATCCGTCGCTGTATGCCGACGCCGCCCTGCTCAAGCGCCTGGACGTCAAGGGCGAGTCGGAGAGCGAACGCAAACGCAAGATCGAGCTCGGCATCGAGCGCCTGTTGGGCATGCAGCGCTACAACGGCAGCTTTGGTTTGTGGGGCGCCGACGGCGAAGAGGAGTATTGGCTGACTGCTTATGTCACCGACTTCCTGCTGCGCGCCCGCGACCAGGGCTTTGCCGTGCCGCCTGAAGCACTGAAGAAAGCCAGCGAACGCCTGCTGCGCTACGTGCAGGAACGCAACCTGATCGAAGTGGATTACAGCGACAACGCCGACCACACCCGCTTTGCCGTGCAGGCCTATGCCGGCATGGTGCTGGCGCGCAGTCAGCAAGCGCCATTGGGCGCGTTGCGCAGTATCTTCGAGCGCCGCAGCGAGGCGCGCTCCGGGTTGCCGTTGGTGCAGTTGTCCATTGCCCTGCAAAAAATGGGCGACCAGCCACGTGCCGATCAAGCCTTGCTTGCCGGCCTGGCGGCGCAACGCAATGCCAACGAGTGGCTGGCCGACTACGGCAGCCCGCTGCGTGATCAGGCGATGATCCTGGCATTGCTTGAAGAAAACGACTTGGCCAAGGGCAAGCGCGAGGAGCGTTTGTTTACGCTCTCGGACCAGTTGGCCGCCAGCCCATATCTCTCGACTCAGGAGCGTAATTCACTGTTCCTGGCCGGGCGCCTCGGGTTTTCCCAGCCAGAGTCGAACTGGCAGGTGTCGCTGACCGGCAGTGGCGGTGTGCAAACGTTGAACAACCAACAATCGACGCTGGCGTTGGATGGCAAGCAGCTGTCCAGCGACCTGACCCTGAGCAATCAGGGCGAGGCGCCGGTTTACCAGCAACTGACGATCTCGGGTTACCCCCAAGTGCCACCGGCACCGGGCGGCGACAACCTGAGTATCCGCCGCGAATACCTGGGCATGAATGGCCAGCCGTTGAACCTGCATAACGTCAACAGCGGTGATTTGGTGCTGGTGCATGTGGCGGTCAGCGCCAAGCAGCGTGTACCGGACGCGTTGGTGGTTGACCTGTTGCCGGCTGGCCTGGAGCTGGAGAACCAGAACCTGGCACAAAGTGCAGCCAGCCTGGAAAACGCCAGCAGCCAGGTGAAGGAGTGGCGCGAGTCGATGCAGAACGCGTCGCTCAAGCACCAGGAGTTCCGCGATGACCGCTATGTGGCGGCGATGAACCTGGAGGGTTATGGCGCCACCACGCACTTGTTGTACCTGGCGCGTGCGGTGACGCCGGGGACTTATCGTGTGCCGCCGCCGCAGGTGGAGTCGATGTATCGGCCGAACTGGCAGGCGGTGGGGGAGACGCCAGCGGATCTGGTGATCAAGGGGCGCTGATACCTGGCGGTAGTCACTGGGTTCAAATGTGAGAGCTGGCTTGCCCGCGATGGCGGCGGGTCAGCCGGCACATTTTGGTGGCTGATAGATCGCTATCGCAGGCAATCCAGCTCCTACAGGGGAGTGGGGGGTGTGAGGTTAGTGGACGACCCAGCTGAGTAGCCAGAGGCCGAGCATTAGCCAGATGACGCCCAGGATGATCGAGGCGCGCATGAAGGCGCGAACGGCCGAATACAGGAAGAGCAGGCCGATGATCAGGGTGATGATGCTGATGATCGAGGTGTCCATGCCCAGTGCGCGGGACATGCCATCGACGAAGTCGCCACCGGCATGGGTGAGCATATTGAACAGCCCACTGAAGAATTCGACGATGTAGTGGATGATCAGGCCAATCGTGTTACCCAACCATCCGAAAAAGTCTGCTTGCATAGGTGTGTCTCGATGAATAAGTGGACGAAATTGCCAGCACTGGGGCTTTGGTCGCGAAGGGTCGCGGCTAGTTCCGTGAAGCATAGAGGTTTGCGGGGTTGAATTTGCGATTTGTTGTGGGCGGGGTGGGGCCGTTGTGAGTGAGGTGACTGACAGACCGTCATCGCAGGCAGGCCAGCTCCCACATTTACTGCGCGTGGGCGTGGGTTTGGTGTTGTTGGTGATTGCGCTGTTGTGGCTGGCGGATCGTATGTGGCCGCTGCCTTTGCCCAAGGATGATTTGGCGCGCGTGGTGCTGGCCGAGGATGGCACGCCGTTGTGGCGCTTTGCCGACGCCAATGGCGTGTGGCGGTATCCGGTGCAGACCCGTGAGGTGTCGCCGTACTACCTGGACGCGCTGCTCACCTACGAAGATCGCTGGTTTTACGAGCACCCCGGCGTGAACCCGCTGGCGCTGCTGCGGGCGACGTGGCAGAACCTGACCGGCGCGCGCGTGGTGTCGGGCGGCAGCACCTTGTCGATGCAGGTGGCGCGGTTGCTCGACCCGCATTCGCGCACTTTCCACGGCAAGCTGCGTCAGCTGTGGCGCACTGCGCAGTTGGAATGGCATTTGTCCAAGGACGAGATCCTTAATCTGTACCTGAACCGCGCGCCCTTTGGCGGGACGTTGCAGGGCGTGGCGGCGGCCAGTTGGGCGTATTTGGGCAAGTCCCCGGCGCAGCTGACCCATGCCGAAGCCGCGTTGCTCGCCGTATTGCCCCAGGCGCCGAGCCGTCTGCGCCCGGATCGCCACCCGCAACGTGCCCAGCAGGCCCGCGACAAAGTGCTGCACCGCCTTGCCGAATTCCAGGTGTGGCCGCAGTCGGCCGTTGATGAAGCCCTGCAAGAGCCGCTGCTGCTCGCCCCTCGGCTCGAACCCAGCCTTGCGCCGTTGCTGGCCCGCCGCCTCAACCGTCCGGACAGCCCGCCGCTGATCCGCACCACCCTCGACGCCACGCTGCAACGCCGCCTCGAAGACCTGCTGCTGGGCTGGCGCGCGCGGCTGCCGGAACACACCTCCGCCGCCATCCTGGTGGTGGAGGAAGAAACCATGGCCGTGCGCGCCTACCTCGGCTCGGTGGATATTAATGATGCCAAGCGCTTTGGCCATGTCGACATGATCAGCGCACTGCGCTCGCCCGGCTCGACCTTGAAGCCTTTTCTGTACGGCATGGCGCTGGACGAGGGGTTGATCCACTCCGAATCGCTGCTGCAGGACGTGCCCCGGCGTTATGGCGATTACCGGCCAGGCAACTTCTCCATGGGTTTCAGCGGCGCAGTGCCGGCGAGTACGGCGCTGTCCAGTTCATTGAATTTGCCGGCGGTGCAGTTGCTGGAGGCCTATGGGCCGAAACGGTTTGCTGCGCAGATGCGCATCGGCGGCGTGCCGCTGGCATTGCCGGCGTTGGCCGAACCGAACCTGGCGCTGATTCTGGGCGGGGCGGGCAGCCGTCTGGAGGACTTGGTCAGCGGTTACAGCGCCTTTGCCCGCGACGGCAGGAGTGCTGCTATCCGATTACAGCCGGACGATACGCTTAAAGAACGGCCGTTACTGTCGCCAGGGTCCGCCTGGATTGTGCGGCGCATCCTCAGCGGCCAGGCGCGGCCCGACCGTGACCCGCGTGCCGAGCTGGTGCAGCGCCCGGTGCTGGCCTGGAAAACCGGCACCAGCTATGGCTTTCGCGATGCCTGGGCGCTGGGTGTGGGGCCGCGCTACCTGATCGGCGTGTGGATTGGCCGGCCCGACGGCACGCCCGTACCGGGGCAGTTCGGTCTGGCGTCGGCGGCGCCGTTGATGTTACAGGTGCATGACGTGCTGACCAACCGCGACAGCCAGCGCGGGATCAGCGCGCCCGTCAGGCCGGTGCCTGCCAATGTTGGCGTGGCCGCGATCTGTTGGCCGCTGGGCCAGCCCATGAGCCGCAGCGACCCCAATTGCCGCCGTCAGCGCTTTGCCTGGACGCTGGACAACACCACGCCGCCGACCTTGCAGGCCTTGGATCAGCCGTTGAGCGTGGGATTGATGGAAAGCGTGTGGGTCAATGCCAAAGGCTTGCGGGTGGACGCGCATTGCCCTGGCGCAGTGTCAAAAAATATCGCCTTGTGGCCGGCACCGCTGGAGCCCTGGCTGCCCAGGGGGGAGCGCCGCGAGGCGCGCATCCCGGCTGCCGACCCCGATTGCCCGCCGCCAGCGCTGGCCGCCTCGTCGCCGCTGTCCATCGTCGG
>NZ_CAWOAW010000031.1:0-50004 GCF_963879675.1 Pseudomonas sp. Larv2_ips | reverse complement strand
CCACCCCACCCCATTGTGGCGAGCGGGCTTGCCCCGCGTTGGGCTGCGCAGCAGCCCCAGAAGACTCATGTCTCGCGTCGTCAGATTTCAGGGCCGCTTCGCGCCCCAACGCGGGGCAAGCCCGCTCGCCACAACAAGCCCGCAAACACCTATCAAATGCAGGCGCAGCCTCACCCGCGATAGCGCTCCCAGCAACCCCTCCCAAGTTTGATCTACACCCGATTCAACTGTGGGAGCGGGCTTGCCCGCGATGGCGCCCTCAGCAACCCCCCCCCCAAGTTTGATGTACACCCGATTCAAATGTGGGAGCTGGCTTGCCTGCGATGGCGCCCTCAGCAACCCCCCCCCAAGTTTGATGTACACCCGATTCAAATGTGGGAGCTGGCTTGCCTGCGATGGCGCCCTCAGCAACCCCCCAAGTTTGATCTACACCCGATTCAAATGTAGGAGCTGTCTTACCCGCGATAGCGCCCCCAGCAACCCCTCCCAAGTTTGATCTACACCCGATTCAACTGTGGGAGCTGACTTACCCGCAATGGCGCCCTCAAACACACCACCGGGATTCACTTGCCTTCATCCCTGATCCCCCCGAAGCTATACACCTTCAGGAGCCCCCGCATGAACCTCGAACACCTCACCGAACGCCTGCACCGCATCCGCGATAACAACGACTGGAAGCAGTTCCACAGCCCGAAAAACCTGGCCATGGCCGCCAGTGTGGAAATGGCTGAGCTGGTGGAAATCTTCCAATGGCTGAGCGAAGACCAATCGCGCCAGCTACCCGCCGACACACTCGCCCACGCCGGGCAGGAAGTCGGCGATATCGTGTTGTACCTGCTGTTGCTGTGCAGCGAGTTGGGCCTGGACATGAACGAGGTGGTACGCGCCAAGCTGGCCGACAGCGAACGGCGGTTTGCCCATGAGTGATCGTCATTTCGACCAGCTGGCCACGCGCTTTGCCGAGAAAATCTACGGCGGTGCCAAAGGCGCAATTCGCCTGGCGGTGCTCCAGGCCGACCTGATCGAAGCGCTGCCGGACCGTCCATTGCGGGTGTTGGATATCGGCGCAGGCCTGGGGCATATGTCGCTGTGGCTGGCCGAGCGCGGCCACCAAGTGACCCTGGCCGAGCCCGCCGAGCCGATGCTCGAAGGCGCGCGCCAACGCTTCGCCGACGCCGGCCAGAGCGCAACCTTTATCCATGCGCCCTGGCAAGAACTGCTCGGCCAACTCACCCAGCCCTACGATTTGGTGCTGTGCCACGCTGTGTTGGAATGGCTGGCCGAACCCCATGCGATCCTGCCGGTGCTGCACCAGCTCACCGTGCCGGGCGGCTGGCTGTCGCTGGCGTTCTACAACCGCGATGCGCTGATTTACCGCAACTTGCTCAAAGGTCACTTTCGCAAAATGCGCAAGAACGACATGGCCGGCGAGAAGCAGAGCCTCACCCCGCAGCAGCCGCTCGACCCGCGGGAGTTGGCGGCGCAACTCGAGGGGCTTTGGCAGGTCGAAAGCCAAAGTGGCGTGCGGGTGTTCCACGACTACATGCCGGTGGAATTCCAGGCCCGCGCCGATGTGCAGGATTTGTTGGAGATGGAACTCGCTCACCGTCGTCACCCAAGCTTTGCCGGACTTGGGCGTTATTTACACTGGATTTTCCGTCCGGTTTAAGCGGCCCAGTCTGCGGAGGTCGAAATGCGTCGTCTCTGTTTGATCCTGTTGTCGGTGGGCTTGAGCGCCTGCTCCAGCCCCAATCCCTACGTGGCCGCTTCCGCGCCGATGCCCCCGGCACCGGCCCAGGCGGCCAACACCTTTGATGCCAGCGCCTACCCGGCGCCGGTGCGCGACTATGGCGCCTACCGCAGCTGGGGCTGGCTCAACGGCCAACTGCCGGCGGGCACGGCCTGGGCCGACTCGGCGCAGATTGCCGAGGCGGTCAGTGGCGCGCTCGACCAGCGTGGCCTGCGACCCTTGCATGACAACCGTGCGCCCGACCTGCTGGTGAGCGCCGATGTGCGTCTGGAAAAACGGCTGCGCCAGGTCCAGGACGACTATGGCTACGGTTACGGCGGCTATAACCGCTATGGCAATGGCTACGGCATGTACAACACCGTGCCGGTGGTGCGCACGTATGAAGTGACGGTCGCCGTGGCGCGCATCAGCCTGTTCGATGCCCGCACACGCCAGCCGGTGTGGAGCACCAGCGCCGAAACCGCCAGCCAGGGCAGCCTGAGCCAACGGGCCGATGCCTTGCGCGAAGCGATGCAGAAGGCAATGAGCGCCTATCCACCCAGTTAGCAGCTATTCTCATCTCAGGCTGAATGTATTTTGGAGATAAACCATGTTTCGTCGCATTGCTGCACTTGCTGTTGTCGTGTTGCTGGGCGGTTGCCAGTCCAACCAGGTCAACCACGACTTTGACGCCAGCCGCGACTTCGGCGCCTACCGCAACTGGGCCTGGAAAGACCCGGCGCTGCAATATCGCCCGGATGATCCGCGGATCAAGAGCGACCTCACCGAGCAGCGCATCCGTCAGGCCGTGGGCGAACAACTTGACCAACGCGGCCTGCGCCCCGCCGCCGCCGGCACCAAGGCTGACCTGAACGTGCAGGCTTACCTGATCGTCGAAGACCGCCAGCAACAAGTCACCACCAACTACGGCGGCGCCTGGGGTGGCCCATGGAATGGCTATTGGGGCGCGCCGATGTACAACGAAACGCGCAACATCACCTACAAAGTCGCAACCATCCAGATCGACTTGCTGGACGGCAAGGACGGCAAGCTGGTGTGGCGCGGCAGTGACGAGCAGATGATGGCCAGCAGCCCAAATCCACAGGACCGCAACAACGCCATCCGCACCACCGTCAGCAAAATCCTCTCCAACTACCCGCCGCACTAAACCTTTCCCCAATTCCCTGTGGGAGGGGGCTTGCCCCCGATAGCGCAGTGTCAGTCAATAATGCTGTGACCGACCCACCGCCATCGCGGGCAAGCCCGCTCCCACATTGGATCTCCTGCAGCCTTGAGTCAGCGCATCCCTCAGCCCTTGTCTACACTCAAAGACACCCCAGGAGAGTAAGCGCTCGGCGACTCGCCGGCACAGGAGTGCTCGATGTCTCCCCGATTTCATTGCAAGCAGCGCGGCGCCATTGGCTTGATGGCCGCCGGCGTATTGGCGGTGGTGTTGGCGTTTACCTTGCTGGTGATCGACAGCGGCCGTTTGTACCTGGAAAAGCGCAAGTTGCAAGGCGTGGCGGACACGGCAGCGCTGGAAGCTGTCAGCCGCAATGGCACCTGCCTGGCAGGGTTGAGTGCGGCGGCCTACGCCGGGCAAAGCGTGGCGCGCAATTATTTCGTGGTGGGCAACGGCAACACCCTGGTGACCCGCTGTGGCTCCGTCACCACTGGCGCCTCGGGCCAGCGCACGTTCAGCGCAAACCCCGCGCTGTCGTCAGCCATTCAGGTAGTGGTCAGCAAAACCGTCACGACCAGCGTGGCCGGCGGCGTGTGGGCCCTGTTTTCCGGCAACCCGGTCAGCCTCAACACGGTCCTGTCAGCCACGGCGGTGGCGGCCAAGCCCACGCCATCCTTGGCCCAACTGACCATCAACAGCACGTTGGCCAGCGTCAACACCGCCAGCGCAAGCCTGTTGAACCCCTTGTTCAGCGGCTTGCTCGGCGGCAACCTCAACTTGACACTCGCCGGCTGGAATGGCTTGCTCAATACCAATATCAGCCTGCTCAGTTACCTCGATCAACTGGCGATCAACCTGGGCGTGACCGCAGGTAACTACACCCAACTGCTCAACACCAATGTCACCGCCTCGCAGTTGATCCAGGCCGCAATCACGGTGCTCACCGCCAACGGCGCGACGGCGGATGTACTGACGGCCCTGGGCAGCTTGAAAATCGCCGCCATCAACCAGGCACCGCTGACCCTCGGGCAGATCCTGCAGTTGCAGACGGGCACTACCGCCGCCGCGCTGAATGCCAACCTGCAGGTGTTCCAGCTGATTCAGGGCGTGGTGCAGCTGTCCAACAGCCAGAGTGCGGCTGCCGCGACCTTGCCTGTCAGCCTGCTGGGGCTGGCCAATATCACCACGCAGGTCAAAGTGATCGAGCCGCCGCAACTCTCGGCGATTGGCGACCCGGCGTTGGCCGCGGCCAACCCCCAGGGGCCGAATGCGATCTATGTGCGCACCGCCCAGGTGCGCACCGAGGTGACGGTCAGCCTGCCGGTGCTGAGCAGTTTGTCGGGGCTCACCACGGCTGTGAATAACCTGGTGGGGCCGCTGACGCCGGTGATCAACAGCCTGTTGAGCCTGAACCTGGTGAGCACGATCAACTCGGCGCTGTGTTTGCTGGGGGCCGGCTGCCAACAACTGGACCTGCTGGCGTTGCCGGGCAACCTGCCGCTCAATATCGTGCTGGATGCCGGCGGCGCCAGCAGCTATGTCACCGCCTACAGTTGCCCGACGGGCAGCGCTGGCACCAAGAGCCTGACGGCCTACACCACCACCTCGCTGGCGTCGCTGAATGTGGGCGCTATCACCAATGCGTTTTCCAGCACCTTACCGATGACCGTGGCGCCTTTGGCGCTGATCGATATCGGCACCAAGACCTGCCATGAAATCCTCGGAATCGGCACCTGCGGTACGCGTGTGCCGTTCGCCGGCGGTGGCGTCGCGATCAAGGTGCTAAGCCCGATTGCGGCGAGCAATCAGACCCTGGTGTTCTCCAGTACTGCGCCGTTCGCCACGCCACCTAATGTGGGCCTCACCCCGACCTATCAGGCTGTCGCGCCGGCGACCAATGTGGTCAGCAGCCTGTCGACCACGCTTAATGGCGTAGGCATTACGGCGTACCAGCCGGTCGGCAGTAACCCGTTGGGCGCGCTGGCGGCAAGCGTCGTGTCGCTGCTCGGCGGCGTCAGCGCCATCGTCACCCCGGTGGTGGACAGCCTGCTGGGGCCGCTGCTTAACCCGATCCTCAACAACCTGTTGAATATGTTGGGCATCAGCCTGACGAATGTGAACGTGGGCGCCAACCTGACCTGCGGCCAGACCGGCGAGGCCTACCTGGTGATTTAAGCGTCGGTGGCCCTGGGCAGTTCCACACAAAACCGCGCGCCGTGTTCGCCATTGCTGACGCTGAGGCGTCCGCCCATGTTTTCAACGATGCCGTAGCTCACCGACAGGCCCAACCCGGTGCCCACGCCGATCGGCTTGGTGGTGAAGAACGGTTCGAAGATCCGCCCGAGCAAGCGCGGGTCAATGCCCCCGCCGTTGTCCTCGACCCAGATGCGCACGTGGCGGCTATCGTGTTCGGTGTGCACGGCAATCCACGGGCGCAGCTCAGGGTTTTTTTCGCGCTGGCCCAGCAGGGCATCGCGGGCGTTGACCATCAGGTTGATCAGCACCTGTTCAAGCTGGTCGACGTAGCCTTGGACCTGCACGGGAACGTCCGCCTGGGTCAGGCGAACTTCCACGCCTTTGCCGCGCAGGCCTTCACTGAGCAGCGACAGGGTGCCCTCAACCGCCTGCGCCGGGTCGAACGGTTGCTGCTCGACCTCCGAGCGGCGGCCAAACACGCGCATATGGTCCACCACCCGGGCTGCACGTTGAACCTGGGCGTCGATGCGCTGGAGTTTTTCAGTGAGGTAATCGACCTGCACGTCGCCATTGCCCAGGCGCTTGAGCACATTGACGACGGCCATGCGCATCACGTTCAGCGGCTGGTTGATTTCATGGGCCAGGCCGGTGGCCATTTCGCCGAGGGTGGCCATTTTTGCGCTTTGCGTCAGTTGCTGCTGCGAGCGACGCACTTCGGTGTTGTCGCGGCCCACGGCCTGCACCTCGACCAGGGCACCGTGCTCATCGAACACGCCGCGGTCCGACCAGACCCACCAGGCGTGTTCGCGCCCGGGCAGTTGCAGGCTGATTTCGGCGGTGCTGACTGGAAACTCCGGGGTCAACTGCCCGATACGCTGCACAAACGCCTCGCGCTGTTCGGCTGAGAGCCAGTCGCCCAGGTTCAGCCCGCGCAACTGTGCGGGCCGGCATTCGAGGTAGTTGGCCAATGGCGTGTTGCCGAAGGTCAGGGTCAGGTCCGGACGGTAGCGGCAGATCATCGCCGGGGAGTCTTCGACCAGAATTCGGTAACGCTCCTCGCTGTCCTTGACCTGTTGCGCGGCCAAGGTCGCGTCGGTGACGTCCAGCCACAGGCCAATCGCTTCCACCGGCAGGCCCAGGTCGTCGCG
The DNA here is from genome assembly GCF_963879675.1 of Pseudomonas sp. Larv2_ips. Classification (NCBI taxonomy): domain Bacteria; kingdom Pseudomonadati; phylum Pseudomonadota; class Gammaproteobacteria; order Pseudomonadales; family Pseudomonadaceae; genus Pseudomonas; species Pseudomonas sp. Larv2_ips. The sequence goes on along the minus strand of NZ_CAWOAW010000031.1, from coordinate 43,748 downwards.
CAGCAATTTGGCTTCGTCGAGCAGCCAGTGGTAATCGCCGTGTGTGTCCTGCACACGGTAACGACTGCGCACGCTGCCTTCGCGCAGCAGTTGGCGCGTGCGCTGAAAGTACAGGTCGCGGTCGTCGGGATGCACCCATTGCACCAGGCTGTCGTGGCTGCACTCGGCCAGGGTGCGGCCCAGCAACGGCAGCAGGCTGTCACTGAAAAACACCGGCAGCAGAGCGCCGTTCACGTAGCGCTGCACGTAGATCACCGCCGGTGAGCTGGCAATCAGGTTATCCAGGCGAGCATGGGCGGCATCGGCTTGCACCTGCTGGTTCTTGATGTCGCTGATGTCGAGCATGAACCCGACCCAGCGGCGTTGCTCACCCACGCCCAGCACTTGGCCCTGCACTCGATACCAGGTCGGCGGTTGGGCGCTGTCGCCACGGTTGAGGCGTACGCTGGCGAGCAACGGCTTGCCCAGGGTCTGCAGGTCGCGCAGGCGGCTGTGCAGTTCCTCCCGGTCGGCGGGGTGGATGAACGCCAGCCAGGTGTCGAGGGCTTGCCGGGTTTGGGCTTGCTCTGAGCCGATGTTGCGCATCAATTGCGGCGCGAGTTGGATTTCTGAACTGGCCGGCAGCAACTCGAACCAGCCGGTGCCCAGCAGGCCTTGCAGGGCTTCCAGGCGCTCCAATTGTTGGTGGTGGCGTTGCTCACGCAGGCGGCCGAGCAACGGCGCGGCGAGGGCGGCGGCGAGGTTCAGCCAATCGCGGTCGCGCATGTGCGGCTGGCCGTTGTACGCGCCGCACAGTAACCACGCGGCCACGCCCTGGCCATCGCGATACGGCACCAGAAACCCGTCGGCATTGCCGAATACGCTGTGCAGCCGCGGGTGTTCTCCGCGTCCATAAGGTGCCTGCAAACTCAGCGGGGCAGTGCCGTTGAGGCTGTCCAGGCAGGTGCCGAGGCGCTGCCCGTCGTGCCAGAACAGGGGCGCATCGTGGTTGGCGTACTGGCTGTAGATCACCCAGTCCTGGTCCTCTTGATCGAGCAGCGCGAGGGCCACGCACGGGATGCGCCAACGTTGCGCCACGCTGGCCAACTGTTCGTTGAACACGTCGGGCAGCCGGCTGAGGCTGCACACACTCAGGTGTTCACTCACAAGGCTGGCCAATTGCTGATTCTGTTCGCGCTGCTCTGCCAGGTGCCGGCCATTGAGCAAATCGCCGATGTCCACGGCATGCAGCAGCCAGCCGTTATCCTGGGCTTCAATCGTGCCTCGCGTTTGCAGGACTTGCCCGGCGACGCCGCGAAAATCCAGGTCGAGGCTGTGGCGCTGCCAATCGGCAGGAACGCCTTCTACCACCCTCGCGCTGTGGGCACACAACAGGTCCAGGAGGGGCGGTGAACCCGTGTACTGCGCCAGATGTGGACGCAGTGCACCGCTGATTTCGAGCACGCGGCCGTGCGCGTCCAACCACAGGTGCAGCCCGGCGGCCGGCGGCGCAGGCGTGTCCAGGGCCAGCGCGCTGCTTCGGCCGAGCAGGCGCCCGAAGAGTTTGTCCCCCGAGGTCAAAACTGCAGGCTCGAGGTGGCCTGCAGCGTCGTCGGCAGCTGCGGTACGGTGCCGATGCCGGGCAGGACAATAAACGGCATTACCGCCTGCAGGTTGGCGGTGGGGTAGTTGATCTTCACTAACAACAAGCCGCTGTTGAAGGTGGTGGTGACTTGCGTGGCGGCGTCGAATTTGTAGGCGGGCGGGATCCACAGCAAACGGTTGGCGACTGCGGTTTTGGCGGTGTTTTGCACGGCGGCGGCGTAGCCCTGCATGTTGGGGTCCAGCGCCACGCTCAGACGTACGGCTTCTGCCGTCGCCTGGTTGAACGACTGCAACAACAGCAGCGGCAGGCTATAGCTGACCATGCCGTAGAACACGGCGAAAAAAATCACGAACACAGCAATGAATTCGATTGCTGCCGCGCCTTTTTGCTTATCCGGGAGGCTTGTTTTCATCACCGCGTCTACCCTGACGGCTACTACTTGATATCAGCATAGAATCAATCGGCAAAAAGGGATGTTTTTTACGTGATCCATGGCGCAGTGGTGATGGTGTGGTTGGTGCTGTGTGCAGCGCAGGATGTTCGGCAGCGGTTACTCGCCAATCGTCTGACGCTGGGCGTTGCCTTGTTGGCGATGATCTATCTGTTCTGGACGGGCACCACGTGGCTGGGGGCATCGACCGGGCAGGGGCTGTTGGCGTTTTTTCTGGCGCTGCTGCTGACCTTGCCTGGCTACGCCGTCGGTCGTCTGGGCGCGGGGGACGTAAAGCTGCTTGCAGCATTGGCGCTGGTGTCGGATGCGAAGTACTTGCTGTGGTCGTTTGTAGGGGCGGCAGTCGCCAACTTAGTCTGGCTGATCGTTGCGCCAACGCTTTGGCCGCATATGAATCAACATCTTAAAAAGCACATGGGCTATCTGGCGCCCGGTGTGTCAAAAAAGCAGCCATTCGCCCCGTTTTTACTGGTGGGTTTTAGTGTTGCGTGGTTTTGGATCCATTAGTCGTCAGGGGGTATTAACGCTATGTACATAGTCAGAAAGTGCGTCTACGTTTAATGAGTAGATGTACGGGAATATGTGTCGTAAAGGGATGGTCAATCTTTTGGCTTGAAATGCATGGAGTAGCGCGTGAACAAGCTTACCTCTGCGGTAAAAGTGCTCGTTGTCGATGATCAGCCGCTGATCGTGGAAGAGCTCTGTGAATTTCTTGAAAGCAGCGGTTACCGCTGCGTCCCATGTGAATCCAGCCAACAGGCCCTGAAGCGTTTCAGCGAAGATGCCGACATCGGCCTGGTGCTGTGCGACCTGCATATGCCGGAGATGGATGGCATCGAGTTGGTGCAGGCCCTGCAAAAAATCGCCGGTAAGCAGCGCGCGTTCGAAGCCATTATGTTGACCGGTCGTGCCGACAAGCAGGACGTGATCAAGGCCCTGCGCGCAGGCATCGCGGACTACTACCAGAAACCGATCAACCTGCACGAGTTGCTCGAAGGCTTGCAGCGCCAGGAAGCCGCGCTGCAAGAGCGCAAAAAGGACCTGCAGCTGGGTAACTTGAACCAGAAACTGCAGTTTCTTTCCGAGTCCATCAACGACCTGTATCAAGACCTCGATAAAGTGCGCAGCAGCCGGCCTGGGCGGGAAAACGACGAGGTGTCGCCCGAGGATGCCGGGCCGGTGGAAATCCCGGCGATCTTCAACCAGTTGTCGCCACGCCAATTGGATGTTGCACGGCTGGTGGGGAAGGGGCAGACCAACTATCAGATTGCCTGTGAGTTGGGCATCACTGAAAACACGGTGAAGCTGTACGTGTCCCAAGTGCTGCGCCTGACGCACATGCACAACCGCACGCAATTGGCATTGGCGTTATCGCCAAATAATTCAGCGCTGCGCCAGCGAGTGACGGCGCACTGATCTGCCCGTTTAAACTCGGTCAAAATGTGGGAGCGGGCTTGCCCGCGATGGCGGTGGATCAGTCACGGCTGTATTAGCTGACACACCGTCATCGCGGGCAAGCCCGCTCCCACCTGTTGATGGAGACCTGGCAGGTTTTTTCTCAATTACTCCCTTGAGTTTTGCCCCCCACCTTCTGATCGAAATATTCCGGAATCGGATACTTGTAGCTGTCCAGTAAACGCTGGTGCGCCTTGTCACGTTCGGCCGCAGAGGCCTTTTGAGGCGTTTGCGACGCCGCGCTGCCCGTGACCTGCAGCGTCAGCCATTGCTCGGTCAAGGCCTGCTGCGGCGACGACGGGCCGGGCTCGATGGCCATGGCGCTGAAGGGCAACACGAGCATGGCCAGGCTGGCGAGATAAGGTGTTTTCATCATCAATTCCTCGGGGGGCTTGCGGCATCACTGACGGCGGCGACTTGATCCTTGGCTTTGGCGACGGGCGTGCCTGAGCCTTTGAGTTTCTCGGCGCGGGCCTGGGCCTCAGTGACTTGCTCGGGGCTCAGGCCCATCTGGCTGACCAGTTGCGCGGCCTGCTTCCAGTTGTCCTGATAAATCAACAGCGTCACCAGGTTGACCGCCGCCAGCGGGTCGCTTTGCTTGAGTTCCATGGCGGTCATGAATTCAAAGCGTGCGTCTTCCAGGCGCAGTTGGTTGAGGTACACCACGCCCAGGTCGTTGCGGATTTTCTCGTCGGTGGGCGCCAGCCGGGCGGCGCGTTGCAAGTGGGCCATTGCTTGCCCGTTATCGCCCTTGGCCGAAGCGATCTGCCCCAGGCCGTGTTCGCCTTCGGCGGCCATGCAGGTGCCGATCAGGCTGCGGTACAACGGCTCGGCTTCGCTGCGCCCGAGCAGGCGATAGGCCTTGGCCTGGCGCAGACGCACCTGGGGCAGATTGGCCGGCAAGCTTTGCAGGTTGGCGAGGCTGGCGTGCAGCTTGCCGTCGCCGGCCATTTCATCGGCCAGGTTCAACGACAGCTCTTGATCGGAACTGGGCTTGGGGCAACTGCCGGTGCCGGTAAACGCGCCCCACGGGGTTTGGCCATTGGTGGCGCAGCCACTCAGCAGCAACAGGCTCAAACCGGCTATCAAGGCTTTCATCGGGCGCTCCTCATAAGTTACTCAAGGCCCGGGTGATGCCAATAAAGGCGGGCCCCCCGAGCACGATCAGCAAGGCGGGAAACAAAAACACCATCATCACCACGGACATTTTTGCCGACATCTTCGAGACGAATTCCTGGATCCGCGTGAGGCGTCGGTCGTCGAGCAATTGCTTGAGCGACAGCAGCGATTTCATCGCGCCGCCGCCTTGCTGCACCAGTTGCTGGAGGATGGTGCAGGTGTCGGTGAATTCATCCACGGCCAGCAGCCGAGCGGTCTTGCCCAGCTCCTCGCTCAGCTCAAGGCCCGAGTCGACCCGTGTCAGGATCAAGCGCAACTCATGGGTCAGCGCCGGCAACAGACGTTGCGCTTCAATGCTCAGCACGCGCAGCGCTTGTTCAACCGCCATGCCGGATTCGAACAGGATGCGCAGCAGCGGAATGAAGGTCGATACCTCGCGGGAGATGCGTTGCTGGCGCGCCTTGGCGGCCCTGGCCAGAATGCGCTTGGGCAACAGATAACCGATGCCGAGCGCCAGCAACGGCGCCAGCCACGGCGAGCCGGTCGCGGGGTACGTCACCTCCTGGACCACCAGGGTAATGATCAACAGCAGCAACGGCGTACCGACCTGGAAGGCGGCGAACATCGAGCGCTGGTTGGCTTTGCGCCAACCGACACGGTTGAGCAGGATCTGGGTTTCGTTGTCCAGGCTCACCGAGCGTTGCGCGAGCGGGCTGCTACCCAGCTGGCGCATCAGCGTGCCGAACGTGTGTTCGCGCGCCATCTGGCCCTGCAAACGTTGGGCAACCAGGCGCTGGCCGCGCCGGTGTTTTATCAGGTTGGCCAGCACCAACCCGAGGGCGGCGATGAACAGTACAGCGCTGATCAGCAGTGCAATCGCCATCTCATACGCTCCGCAACATGCGCCACAAGGTGAAGCAGCCCAACAACTGCATCACCAGCGCCACGAACAACAGAATGCGCCCGGTGCCGTCGTTCCACATGGTCATCAGGTACGCGGGATTCACCGCCAGGAAGTAGCCGATCATCGAGATCGGCAGGGCCGTGAGCACATAGGCCGTGACGCGCGTTTCGCCGGTCAACGCGCGCAACTGGCGGGCAGCTTGCTCACGTTCGCGGATCATCTTGATCAGGTTTTCCAACAGCTCGCTGGCGTTGCCGCCGTAGCGGTGGTTGACCTTCAAACCCAGCGCGAACAGGCGAAACTCATCGCGCTCGTAGAATTCGGCAAAGTCGTGGGCCGATTCCGGCAGGCTCACGCCCAGTTGCACGTTGCGCCGGATACGGCCCATGGCTTGTTGCAGCGGGTCTTCGGTAATCTCGATGCCGCCCAGCACCGCGTCGGCCAGGGTTCGCCCGGCCTTGAGGCTGCGCACGGTGTGGTCGAGCAATTGCGGCAGTTGTTCGATCATGCGCTTGATCCGCCGTTGATAGCGCCAGGCGATGTACAGGCGCAGTAACAGCAGCGGCAACACCAACATCACCAACAGACCGATCCAGCCGGCAACCAGCAGGCCCAGGACTGCGCCCAGCGCCCAGATCGCCAGCCACAGGCCGAGGTTGTCACTGGGTTTGCCCAGGCCTGCGCGCAGGAACATGCGCTCCACGCCGCTCCACTGGCTGTTCTCTTCGACGAGCTGCGGCTGGCCTTCGGCGAGGCGGCCGAGCACGCGTTCGGTCTGGGCGCGGCGCAAACCGATCTGGAAGGAGCGAATCGACAGGCCGATCAGAATCAGGCAGATGAGCAGCAGGATGGCCCCGGTCATGCTTGCGTCCCCTTCAAGGCAGTAACGGTTCGCGGCGCAGTTTTTCACCGGCCGGGTTGACCGCCTCGCGCAGGAAGCCGAAGCCGGTGCGCCGGTCATGGCGGAACAGGGTGTTGGTCACGTACACGTCTTCACGGATGCCCACCACCTCGACCACTTCGCTGACGCAACGGCGGCCGTCCGGCAGGCGGGTCAGTTGAATCACCACGTCCAGCGCCGCACAGATCATTTGTCGCAGGGTTTTCTCCGCCACCACACGGCCGGTCAAGCCCACCAGGGTTTCCAGGCGCAGCAACGCGTCTGCCGCGTTGTTGGCGTGCACGGTACTCATGGAACCGTCGTGGCCGGTGTTCATGGCGGTCAGTACATCAAGCACTTCCACGCCGCGAATCTCACCCAGAATGATGCGGTCGGGGCGCATCCGCAGGGCGTTGCGGATCAGGTCGCTGGCTTTCACCTCACCATGGCCCTCGGCGTTCGGCGGGCGGGTTTCCAGGCGCACGACGTGAGGGTGACCCAGTTGCAGTTCGGCCACATCTTCGATGGTGACGAGCCGCTCATGCGGGTTGATCAGCTGACTGAGAATATTCAGCAGCGTGGTTTTACCGGTGCCGGTGCCGCCGCTGATCAGGATGTTGCAGCGCTTGCCCACCGCCTCCTGGAAGAAATCGAAGATATTCTGGTCGATGGTCTGCATGGCCACCAGGTCGCTGCTCTTGAGCATGTCCTTGCGAAATTTCCGAATCGACAGGCACGGCCCGTCCAGGGCAATCGGCGGGATGATCGCGTTGACCCGGCTGCCATCGGGCAGGCGCGCATCCACCATGGGCGACGACTCGTCCAGACGCCGGCCCAGAGGCGCGAGGATGCGCTGCATGACGCGCTCCACGTGGTGCGAGTCAATAAAGCGCAGGTCACTTTGATGCAGCAAACCGTCACGCTCGATAAACACCCGGTGGGGGCCGTTGACCAGGATTTCCGTCACCGACGGGTCGCGCAGCAGCACTTCCAGTGGGCCGAAACCGGTCAGTTCATCGACGATTTCTTCGGCCAGGCGCTCCATTTCATAGCGCGAGATCGCCAGGTGCATGCGGTTGATGTATTCGGCCACTTTGTCGATGACAAATTGCGCCAGCAGCGGGCGTGAGCCTTCCAGCAGATTCTTGCCCGACTCTTCGATGGCATCGATGATGTACCGATGCAGCACCAACTTGAGCCCATCGTGGTCGGTGTTGCCACCGATGCCGCGAGCGGGGGCGCCGAAGAGTTTTTCGCCGTTCATTTGCCGGTGCCCAACAGGCGGTCAAGCCAGTTATGAGATTGTTTTTTCATGCCTTCGGAGCGTTTTGCCAGGCGTTCGCCCAGGGTTTTCAGGCCAAGGGTCAGCGGTTCTCGCGGGGCCAGGGCGAATAAGGTCTGGCCCTGGTTTTTCGCATTCAGGCGTACTTCCGGGCTCAATGGCAACACGGCAATTACCTCCAGCCCGAAGCTCTTTCCCAGCGCCTCGGAATCGGGCGCGCAGCTTTTGATATAGCGATCGACCAGCAGCTTGGCGTGCTCAAGTTTCATGCCTTTTTCGCGCCACTGGTTGAGTATCGCGAGGTTGCGACGGCAGTCGAGCACGCTCTGATCGGTGCACCACAGCAGCTTGTCGCAGTGGCTGACAAAGGTGCGCAGCGCTTCGCTGTCCTGCTGGCCGGCGAGGTTGACCACGATGTGCTGGAAGTGCTGGCGCAGGGCGCTGAGCAGCATGTACAGCTCGGCGGCGCTGGTCTGTTCCAGGGGCTCATCGTTGGGGGCGTAGGCGAGGATGCGCAGGCCGTCCTCGGCAGAGGTGAAGGCGCTGTTGATCAAGGTCGCGTCCAGCCGCCGCAGGTGGCGCAGGGCATCGCCAAAATTGAACGAGCTTTCCAGCCCCAGCAGCGCCAGGCTGTCACCGCGTGGCAGGCCCAGGTCCAGCAGCAGGGTTTGCTGGCCGCTTTTTTGTACAACCAGCGCCAAGTGACCTGCGAGCAGGGCGCCGTCGGCATTGCTTTGAGTGCCGTACAGCACCGTGAGGCCGCCCAGTTGGGTGTTGGTGGTCACGGGCGGCAGGCGTTTACTCAGGCGGCGCACCAGCCCGGCCACCTCGCTGGAGCGTGAGCCATAGGCGACAAAATCCCGCGCCCCGGCGCGCATCGCATTGAGCACCAACTGGTTGTCCATGCCGTCACCGAGGGCGACGATGGCCAGCATCGGCTTGGCTTCCAGCGCGCCTTCGATCAGCGCGCTCTGGGCCACCACATGCTCGCGGTCGAGGCCGACAAACACCAGGTTGGCGAAGGTCACGTCGACCAGCGCCAGTAACTCGTCCAGCGTGCCGCTGCCGGCACTGACCACTTGGCCAAGCGGTGCCAGCGCGCCCTGCAGCCACTCAAGGTCAGTGGTGTTGCGGGTGATTGCCAGAAAGGTCTGGCTCAGGCTATCGCTCATTGTGACAACCCATTGTTGCGGTCGAAATTACCGTTTTCCAGGAAGTACAGGCGGTACCAGTTCGGGTCGTAGTTGCGCAGGTTCTCGCCAGGCAATGACGGCAGTTGAGCGTTGGCGGCCAGCGGCTGAACCAGGTGCGGCGTGACGATCATCAGCAGCTCTTTGTCCTGGCGGTTGACCGAGGAATCGCGAAAGAACGCGCCCAGGATTGGGATGTCACCCAGGCCCGGAAACTTGCTGATGTTGGTGGTGTTGTTGCTGCTGATCAGGCCGCTGATCACGAAGCTTTCGCCATCGGCCAGGGACACGCTGGTGTCGGTGCGGCGGATGGTCAGCGCCGGTACCTGGATGTTTTGAATGACCACGGCGTTGGTGTAGTCCAGCTCGCTGACTTCCGGTGCCACCTTGAGGGAAATCCGGTTGCGGTCGATGACGGTGGGGGTCAGGGTCAGGCGAATGCCGAACTCTTTGTACTCGATGGAGATGGTGTCACTGCCACTGCTGGGCACCGGGATCGGGATCTCGCCACCGGCGAGGAAGGTCGCGCTTTGCCCGCTCATGGCCACCAGGCTTGGGCGTGCCAGGGTGTAGGCAAAACCGCTGCTTTCCAGGGCGTTGATCATCGCCGAGACACGCCCGCCGCCAAAGCCGATGTTGAACTGGTCAGCGCTCACCGGCAGCTTGAAGGTGCTGGGCGTGGGAAATAACAGGTTGGGGCTGCCGAGGAAGAAGTTCTTGCCCATGCCCAGGATCTTGGTGCTGGCTTCCTTGAGTTTGGTGCGGCTGACCTCGACAAAGCGGATGTCGGTCTGCACTTGGCTGGGCAGCGAGGGGTCATCCGCGGGTGCCAGTGACAGGCTGGTCAGCGCCGCTGTGGCCTTGCCTTTGACGAACACCATGCTCTGGCGCGGCGTGTTGGAGCAGGCGGTCCAGACCATCAGGCTGGTGGTGCCGGAGGCGATGCCGGTCAGCAGGAAACCGCGATCGCCGTTGAGGTGCACGTCGGCGATTTTCGGGTCGCCGATGGCCAGGCGCGTGATCGCCACCGGTGATTGCAGCTCCTGTTGCAGGCCTTCGCCCACCGAAAGGGCTACGGGTAATTGGCCCAAGCTACTGCAGTTGCCGGCGGCGGCCACGGCCCCGCCCACCGACAGGTTCGACAGCAGCAGGGCACAGGCAATTTTCAGCGTGAACACCGGTGCGAAACGTCGGCTCATGCACAGCATCCTTGTTCAATCAGGCGTTTGTTGGGTTGCTTGGTTGCCGCGAATCACCTCCACACCGGTGCGGTGCGGAGCGCTCTGGGCGACTTTTTTCGGGGCTTGGGCAAAGGCCAGTTGCGTGAACTGATAGAGGTCGCGGTTGGCGCTTTGCAGCTTGCCCGGTGCGTCGCTTTCGCCGGCCCAGTACTGGCTCAGCAAGCGTTCGTCGGCACTGCGCACGGCCAGGCGCAACGTGCCGGCCTGGGAGGCGAGCATCAGCCGGCTCAACAGTTGCTCGGGCACTGCCAGCACAACCGTGCGCGAGGGCGCGCGGCGTTGGGCTTTTTCTTCGGCGGTCATCGCAGGCGGGGAGGCGGGAGTGCCGTCGTTGGTCAGGCCCATTTGGTCGCCGACGCTGAGCAAGCGCATGGCGGGGACGACCACTTGGGCAGACTGTTCAAGGTTGGCGGTGTCTTGGCGCAGATAGAGCAACACGTCCACGTAGTCGCCGGGGCTCAACTGGCCGGCTGCGCCGATCACTTCATCCACGGCCACCGCCAGGGCGCGTTCGTCGGGGCGGATCATGCGCGCCAAAGGCCCGCCAGGCGTGAAGCTTTCTTCGTTGAGCCAGGTGCCGGCCTGCAACGCGCGCCAGGGCGTGCGGCCAATGGCCTGGTCGACACTGGTCATGCTGCCAGCTGGCACCGTGCGCAGTTTTTCTACACTGAGGTCGGCGGCATTCAAGGCGACAAAGGGGGGGACATCGTGGGCCAGCACGACCACCGGCTGGCGGGTCTGGTCTTCGACCACGGCGACGGCTTTTTCGACCGGCGCGGTCTGGGGCGGCGGTGGCGGCGCCGGGGCAGGTTCACGACTGAGCACCAATCCCCAATAACCGGCAAACAGTGCGCCGACCAAAAGCACGCCGGCCAGTATCATACTCAGACGTGTGTTCACGACGGCTCTCCCTTTCCTGTTGCACCACAGCCCGTCTATCCGAACAGGCCAATCACGCAACCGGCTGCTATGAACAGCTGACTAACTATTTCGCTATTTGAAGGTAGTTCAGCTAGGACGAAATGCCATTACTGACAGAAAGATTTCTTCGCCCCGCCATAAGTAGCCTTTTAAATCACGGATTTAAGGCGTCAGTAAGGCGACCTCTACTTTGTAATTAATTCGTTCTTACAGTTGTGAGCGCGGGGTTTGTTGACAATGCTCAGGTGGCACATCGCAATTACTGTGCAGGACACCGTGATAGGGCGCCTGGTCGCCAAAGGAGCAGTACAATGATCCTTGATCTGTTGATTAAACTTCACGTTCAACTCCAGCTGCTTTTTCATCGCAAGGAAGGCGCCACGGCGATTGAATACCTCATTCTCGTGGCAATTGTAGCGTTGGTGATACTGGCAGCCGGTACTACGCTAGGACCAAAGATCACGACGTTCTTTGGCAAAATCCAGACCGCGATTACCACAACGTAAACAATGACTGTGCAATCCCTTGATATGGCGTTCAGTCGCCAGAGGAGAAGTACGATGGTTCTTGATCTGCTGATGAAACTGCATGTTCAGCTTCAGTTGCTCTTGCACAATAAAGAGGGAGCGACGGCGATTGAATACCTCATCCTCGTGGCCATTGTGGCGCTGGTTGTACTCGCCGCAGGCACGACACTGGGGCCTCAGATCACGATCTTCTTCGGTAAAATTCAGAGCGCCATTACCACGACGTAAGTCGCAGGCAGCATCCTGTGAGTACGCTCGTTATTGATTGGCAATGCCAGGTAGTACCCATGAATGCTGCATCCGCACCTTTTCGCCAACAAATCCTGTTGGTGGACGACGAAGAAGATGCCCTCGTAGAACTGGCGGAGTCGCTGGAGAACGAGGGCTTCGTTTGTTTTACCGCCACCTCCGTGACTTTCGCGCTGCAGGAGCTGACCCTCAACCCTGACATCGCGCTGGTCATCACCGACCTGCGCATGCCTGAAGAAAGCGGGATCTCGCTGATCAAGCGCTTGCGCGAACATACCGATCGCCAACACCTGCCGGTCATCGTGATGTCGGGCCATGCCGAGATGGATGACGTCAGCGACATGCTGCGCTTGCAGGTGCTGGACCTGTTTCGCAAACCCATCTATCTGGTGCGGTTGATCGATACCCTCAACAGCCTGTTTCCGCTGATCAAACACAAACTGTAGGCGCGGGCTTTCCGCGGCGAGAGGCGTGTCCGTGGCGAGCGGGCTTGCCTGTGGCGGGCGGGCTTGCCCCGCGTTGCGCTGCGAAGCGGCGCCTAACCCTGCCAACGCGGTTTTGAAGGGGAAAATGCGGCGACTAGGTCAGGGCCGCTTCGCGACCCTACGCGGGGCAAGCCCGCTCGCCACGGACAAACCCACTGACCAAAGACAAAGCCAATGGCTACAGACCAACCCACTGGCTAAGGACAAACCACTGGCCACAGATCAGCCCCCTTGGCCAAAGACAAGTCCATTGGCCATGAACACGCCTGCTACCGCAAACACTCAAAGTTGATAGCTGAAACTCAGCGTATACCGCGGCCGCCGGTTGAAGCTGTCCAGGGCGATGTCCGACATCGGCTTGGCGGCTTCAAGGGCGATGTTGTAGTACTTGTTGTCGCCAAAGCGCAGTCCCACAGCCGCCGATGACATGTCGTTTCCTTTGACCGGCAGCTCGTTGAACCAGGTTTTGGCGCGGTCGAGAACCACGTAGGGTTGCAGGACCTTTACCCAGTCGCCGGCACGGTTGAAGCTGTAGTTGACCTCATAGGCCACGCCCCAACCCTTGTCGCCCGAGGCTTGGTCGTCGGGATAGCCGCGGCCGAAATTCTGCCCGCCGAAGGTGGCGCGTTCACTGTCGGGCAAGGTGTCGTCGCTCCAGTAGAACGCCCCCGACAGCACGCCTTGCCAGTTATCGAAAAACTTGTCGCTTTGCACGCCGGACAGGCGCAGGCGGAAGAAGTCCAGGTCAGGCTTGGTGACTTCCAGGTCGCTGCGGGTCGTGGCCCCCAGACCGTTGATGCCTTGGTACAGGCCGGCGCTGAGGATGCGTAATTGGCGAGTGTCGGCTTTGCGCCAGTCGGCCTCGAACGCCAGCGCGCGCAGGTTGGTTTCGATGTCGAAACGGTTGGGGTAGCCCACCAGTTGATAGCGCGTGGTCTGGTCAACGGCATACAGGCGCGTGCCCAGGGTCAAGGATTCGGTGGGTGAGGCAATCAGCGGATGGCTGAGGCCAATGGTGTAGCGATCGATCGCCTGATGCGGCTTGAGTTCGAAGCCGCCGTCCAGCTGTATGTTGCTTTTGGGGTCGGCGCGGTAGCGCTCGGCGCCCACTACCAGCTGGCTGCCCTCGGCATTGATGAACTGGCTGTAGCCCACGCGGTAGTAGTGTTCTTTATCGTCGCCCGGCGGGAACAGGCCGCTGACGTTGAGCTGTTCGCCCATGGACGTCTGGGCATTGCTGGTGGCGGTGAGCAAGGCTTGGGTGCCGCCACGGTTTTCGTCGACCAGGCTCATGCTGGTTGTAAACGGCTTGCGTGTGGCTTCGATGTTCATGTGCGTGGCGCCATCCGTGGTGCCCGGCGGTGGCACTTGCGCTTGCAGGGTTACGCCGGGGATACGGCCCATCAGGGTGGTATAGCGCTCGAACGTCTTGCGCGTGAGAGGGCGTTCAGCCAGCAGTTTTGCTGCGAGTTTATCGACGTAGGCCGACACCGAGCCGATGTCGCCGCTTTGCTGATAATCCTTGATGTAACCCTCCACCAATACCACGCGCACCAGGCCGTTTTCGAAGGACTGTTGCGGCAAGAACGCGTAGGACAACAGGTAGCCGTCGTCCTGATAGCGACGGGTGATGCTGCGGGTGGCTTCGATCAGTTGCGCCAGGTTGGTCTCATGGCCAATCAGCGATGCGTAGGCCTTGGCCGTGTCCGCCAGCGGGTAGACCGTACCGCCCTCGATCTGCAGCTTGCGGATGGTGACTTTGGTGTCCATCTGCAAGGGCTGGTTCTGGGTCGCAGGCGCCTGCGGCACCTGGGTCTGTGGTGTGACCGGTCGATAGGCATCGGCGGGAAGGTTAGGCACCGGCAGGGTGCGAATGGTGTCGTTGCTGTTAAGAAAGCTGGGAAGGGTCTCGGCCTGGACGTAGGCACTGAGGGTAAGCAATAACAACGGCGTCAACACGCGCATAGGACACTCCATGGTCAAACTGCAGCAGCGTTTCGGGCCCGCCGGGTTCTTGGACGCGGTGCGGGAGGGCGCGGCAGTCGTTAACGCCAGCCCATAAAAAAGACGAGAGACTTATAAGGGTCTCTCGTCTCAACCAAGCGTAGGCGCTGTAGGGGAGGCCGTCTAATCGGCCAGGTGCAATTCTATTTTTTGCCGGTCAGGCCGTTCAGCAAACCTCCCAGACCGCCGCTTGTGCCTGTGCTTGCACTGCCACTGGCCGAAGTGCTGGCGCCAGCGCCTACAGTCAGACCACCGAGCAGACCACCACCACTGCCACTTGCGCCACTGGTGCCACCGGTGACTAAGCCGCCCACTGCGCCTACGGTGTTGCCGACGGCCGTTACGGTGGTGCCTACAGCGTTAGTGATCGGGTTGGCATTGGCAGCGGTCAGGTTGGTGCCGATACCGCTGACTGCGCCGCCGACTTGAGTCACCAGGCCGTTGACGGGAGCGCCGATACCTGTGGTGGTGCCGATGTTCTGCGTCAAGGTGCTAACCCCGGTTGTCACAGGATTGAGTGCCGCACCAACGTTAGTGGCCAGGCCAGCCACCGGCGCTGTAGCGGCGGTGTTGGCGACGCCGGTCCCGCCCAGTACGGTGCCGAGCGAGGCGACCGTGTTGCCCACTGCGCCACCGGTTACACCCGCTGCACTCACAGTGCCGTTGGTGTTGCCGGCATTCAGACCATTACCCACGTTGGCCACCAGGCCACCCACCAGCTCCGGCAAGCCAGGCGCCGCAGCGCCACTGGCTGGGGCGACATAACCCCCCGACTTGTCGAGCACGCCACCGACGCCGGTGAGCGCACCGCCGACGATTGTGGTGACCGGGTTGCCGGTGCCGCCGGCGCTGGCAACCTGGCCGCCTAGGCCGGTGACAGTGGCGCCAACTTTATCCAGCACACCATTGACCGGATTGCCCAGGCCCGTTGCCTTGCCGAGGTTGCCGGTGGTGTTTTCCACCAGGGACACCACAGGCACCAGTACTTTGCCGCCAACGGTGTTAGTCAGCGAACCCAATGGGCCCGTGGTACTGGACGTGCTGAGGGTGTCGCCGAGCATCGTGACCGCTTGACCGACGTTATTCACCAGCCCCCCCGCCGCAGTGCCGACACCACCGGTCAGGCCGCCGACAACAGGGATGCCACCCAGTGTGGTGCCCAGGGATTTGCCAGCGCCTGAAACACCGGTGCCCAGGTCGGCAACGCCGTTGGCCACACCGGCAACTGTTTTGCCCAGGGAGTTGCTGTCAGTGCCCAATGAGCCCAGACCGGTCGTCACACCGGTGCCGATGCTGGTCACTGCATTACCGGCGGAGGTCACCAGGCCGCCGGCAGTGACGCCGACGATAGGTACGCCGTTCAGGGTCGAGCCAATTTCACCGACCGCTGTACCGACATTGCCCACCGTGGTGCCCAGGGTGCCCGCAATCTGGCCGGTTACCAGTGGGGTTGTAATCGAGCCGGTTCCACCGCCAGTACCACCGCCGGTGCCGCCTCCAGTGCCGCCTCCAGTGCCACCACCCGTTCCGCCGCCGGTGCCGCCACCAGTGCCGCCGCCAGTACCGCCACCGGTGCCGCCACCAGTGCCACCGCCGGTGCCGCCACCAGTACCACCGCCAGTACCGCCATCTGTGCCACCGCCGGTACCTCCGCCGGTTCCGCCACCAGTACCACCACCGGTACCGCCATCCGTACCGCCGCCAGTGCCAGTTCCGCCGCCAGTGCCGCCACCGGAGCCACCGCCTGTACCGCCTCCGGTACCTGTGCCGGTTCCGGCGCCTGCGTCAGGCGACGACGCGGCGACGCTGCTGTGATGTCCACCGCCACCGCTGCTGCAGCCACCGAGGCTCATCGCCATGATCAGGGCCAGCGCGGTACTTGCTTTCCATAGCACTACTTGAGTTTGAGTTTTCATGATTGAGTTCCCTTGCACCTGTACAACCTTGGTTGTTTTCAAACGCTCGTTACTTCTAGGGATAGCGATACGTTTGTCCGTGGTGTTATCACAGACCCGGGCACTCTTTCTCGCAACGCTCAACTTGGTATTAACGATTTATATACGGGTCGCCCGTCAGTGCTTAGCGACTAATGCCAAAGGTATAGAGAGGGGAGGTATATCTGTTTTAAATCAATGGCTTGAATAAAAAAGCGGACCTTTAAAGGTCCGCTATAACTTAAGCTATATATATACAATTAATCAGCGTTATTCACGCAATCGGTTGCCACTTTCCTACCATGTGTTCAATGTTGCCGGCGCCCGTTAACAGCAACTCGCCACTGGAACCTGGCGCACTGGCGAGCAACGTTACTTCACTGGGCAGGCGGACCGGCTTTCTGAACTCGACCACGATTTCAATAGTGGCCGCAGGCAAGTGTTCACCCAGTGCGGCGAAGGTGCGTGCCGTGTTCCAGAGTCCATGCGCGATAGCCTGGGGGAAGCCGAATACCTTGGCGGTCAGGGCGCTCAAGTGGATCGGGTTGTAGTCGCCCGACACCCGGGCGTAGCGGCGGCCGATATCGGCGGGAGCTTTCCAGCGACTCAGTTCGGTAACCTGCGTGGGGCTGGGCAAAGCGTCACTTACCGACTCGCCTTCGAGCTTCACGCCCCGGCAGAGCATCTGGCTTTCGGCTTCCCACAGCAGGCCAAGGGCGTCCTCGACGGTGGTGACCACTTCAAAGGTTGCGCCCTTGGCGTGCGGCTTGAGATTTTGCGCATGCACGGCCACCGTCAGCTCGCTGACCGCGCCCAATGGGCGATGGATGCGAATACGGTTGCTCAGGTGAATCAACCCCAGCAAAGGGAACGGAAAGTTTTTTGCGGTGAGCAATTGCATCTGCAAACCGAACGCCAGGATGTGCGGGTAAGTGGCCGGCAGAATGGGGCTGTCAGCAAAGCCGCAGACCTTGCGATAGGCCGCCACGGCCTTGGGATTGACGCTTACCCGGCAGCGCAATCCCTGTTCGGGCAAGGTGCTGCCGGTGATCTTGCGCTTGAGCGCTGCACGCCAGTACAGCGGCGGTAGAAACGGGGTCGTGCCTAAGGTCTGCCATTCCATATTTACGCTCCCAGCAGGCTTTGCCCACACACCCGCAACGCTTGGCCGCTGACCGCTCCGGAACCCGGTTGGCCGAGCCAGGCCACTGCTTCGGCCACGTCCTGCGGCAAGCCGCCCTGGCCCAGTGAACTCATGCGCCGCCCGGCCTCGCGCAGGGCGAAGGGAATGTGCGCGGTCATCTGGGTTTCGATGAAGCCAGGCGCCACGGCATTGATGCTGATCCCGCGTTCGCTCAACAAGGGTGCCCAGGCCTGCGCCAGGCCGATCAGCCCGGCCTTGCTCGCGGCGTAGTTGGTTTGCCCGCGATTGCCGGCGATGCCGCTGATGGACGCCAGCAGCACCACGCGCCCGTTGTCGTGCAGGGTGCCGCTGTCGAGCAGGGCCTTGGTCAGCACCTGCGGCGCGTTGAGGTTGACCGCCAGCACCGCGTCCCAGTATTCCGGGGTCATATTGGCCAGGGTTTTGTCGCGGGTGATGCCGGCGTTGTGCACCACGATGTCGATGCCGTCCGGCAGGTGTTCGATCAATTGCGTTGCCGCGTCTTCGGCGCAAATATCCAGCACCACGGTGCGGGCGCCCAGGCGTGCAGCGAGGGCGTCGAGATCGGCCTTGGCCTGCGGCACATCAAGCACGATCACCTCGGCGCCGTCGCGCGCCAGGGTTTCGGCGATCGAGGCGCCAATCCCACGCGCCGCGCCGGTGACCAGCGCCTTGCGCCCGGCCAATGGGCGAGTCCAATCCTCGACCGGCGTGGCGCAGGCTTGCAGGCGGATCACCTGGCCAGAGATGTAGGCGCTTTTAGGCGACAGGAAAAACCGCAACGCGCCTTCCAGCTGGTCCTCGGCACCTTCGCCCACATACAACAATTGCAACACGCCGCCGCTGCGCAGTTCCTTGGCCAGCGAGCGACTGAAACCCTCCAGGGCACGCTGTGCACTGGCTGCAAAAGGATCGCTGAGGCTTTCCGGCGCTCGGCCAAGAATCACCAGGTGCGCGCTGTGGTCGAGATTCTTCAGCAGCGGCTGAAAAAATTCCCGCAGTTGCTTGAGCTGATCGGTGTGCTGCAGGTCGCTGGCGTCGAACACCACGGCCTTGAGCTTGGGGCCGTGTCCGGGGATCCAGGCAGGTGCGGTCAGCGGTGCGGTACCGTAACTGTAAATAGCGTCCGTGAGCTTATTGGCAAACGGCAGCACGTTGGCCGCCAGTGCGCCGCCGCCCAGCAGCAGCGCGCCTTCCACCGGGCGCAGGCGCCCGGCCTGCCAGCGTTCCAGGCGTACCGGTGACGGCAGGCCAATGGCGGCGACCAGGCGATGGCCGAGGCTTGAGTTGGCGAAGTCGATATAACGGTCAGACATGGAACGCTCTCCGAAGGCTGGGGTTCAAAGGGTTGACCACCCCGGTGCGGTAGTCGTTCGATCAGCCTAGGCTAGGCTGGATGATTCCACCCACAACCTTCAGGGAGCTTTCCATGACTCAATTGCGCCGTGTAGCGATCATTGGCGGTAATCGCATCCCCTTCGCCCGATCCAACGGCCCGTATGCCACGGCGAGTAACCAGGCGATGTTGACCGCAGCCCTGGAAGGCCTGATCGAACGCTACAACCTGCACGGCCTGCGCATTGGCGAGGTGGCCGCGGGTGCGGTGCTCAAGCATTCCCGCGACTTCAACCTCACGCGCGAATGCGTGCTGGGTTCGCGCCTCTCGCCGCAAACCCCGGCCTACGATATTCAACAGGCCTGCGGCACCGGGCTTGAAGCGGCGTTGCTGGTGGCCAACAAGATCGCCGTGGGGCAGATAGAGTGCGGGATTGCCGGTGGCGTCGACACCACGTCCGACGCGCCGATCGGTGTCAATGAAGGCCTGCGCAAGATCCTGCTGCAGGCCAACCGCAGCAAGTCCATGGCGGACAAATTAAAAGTCTTGTTACAACTTCGTCCCCATCACCTCAAACCGGAACTGCCGCGCAACGGCGAACCGCGCACGGGGCTGTCCATGGGTCAACACTGCGAGTTGATGGCGCAGACCTGGCAGATTCCTCGCGCCGAACAAGACCAGTTGGCGCTTGAAAGCCATCAGAAAATGGCCGCGTCCTACGCCGAAGGCTGGCACAACGATTTGCTCACGCCCTTTCTCGGCCTGACCCGCGACAACAACCTGCGCCCGGACCTGACCCTGGAAAAACTCGCCAGCCTCAAACCGGTGTTCGAGCGCAGCGAGAAGGGCACGCTCACGGCCGGCAATTCCACGCCGCTGACCGATGGCGCCTCGTTGGTGTTGCTGGGCAGTGAAGCCTGGGCCAAGGAGCGCGGTTTGCCGATCCTGGCGTACCTGCGCGATGGCGAAGCGGCGGCCGTGGATTTCGTCAACGGCGCCGAAGGCCTGCTGATGGCGCCAGTGTACGCCGTGCCCCGTTTGCTGGCTCGCAATGGCCTGACGCTGCAGGACTTTGATTACTACGAGATTCACGAGGCGTTCGCTGCCCAAGTGTTGTGCACGCTCAAAGCCTGGGAAGACCCTGAATACTGCAAAACCCGTCTTGGGCTGGACGCGCCGCTGGGCGCCATCGACCGCAGCCGGCTCAACGTCAAGGGCAGTTCATTGGCTGCCGGGCATCCGTTTGCGGCCACCGGCGGGCGCATTGTCGCCAACCTGGCCAAGCTGCTGGACGCGGCGGGCAAGGGCCGTGGGCTGATTTCGATCTGCGCCGCGGGCGGGCAGGGCGTGACGGCGATTATCGAGCGCTGAGTTGCGCAGAAAAATTGGCATATTGGATGCATTCTTGAGTGCCAAAGGTCGCTAGCCTCTCCCCGAGGCGAGCCGATTGCCGTATAACGAGTGCCATACGCGTGTTTGGTAATAAAGGACCCACAATAAAAGCTGATGAAGACTCCTAAACGCATTGAACCCCTGATCGAAGACGGTCTGGTCGACGAAGTGCTGCGCCCACTCATGAGTGGTAAAGAAGCAGCTGTTTATGTGGTGCGCTGCGGCAACGAATTGCGTTGCGCCAAGGTTTACAAGGAGGCGAACAAACGAAGTTTTCGTCAGGCGTCCGAATACCAGGAAGGCCGTAAGGTCCGTAACAGCCGCCAGGCCCGGGCCATGGCCAAAGGCTCCAAGTTCGGCAAGAAAGAAACCGAAGATGCCTGGCAGAACGCCGAAGTGGCGGCGCTGTTCCGCCTCGCCGGTGCGGGTGTTCGCGTGCCCAAGCCGTACGACTTCCTTGAAGGCGTGCTGTTGATGGAACTGGTGGCCGACGAGTACGGCGATGCGGCGCCACGTCTGAATGACGTGACGCTGGAGCCGGACCAGGCGCGCGAATACCACGCCTTCCTGATTTCCCAGATCGTGCTGATGCTGTGTACCGGTCTGGTGCACGGTGACTTGTCCGAGTTCAACGTGCTGCTCACGCCGACCGGCCCGGTGATCATCGACCTGCCTCAGGCGGTGGATGCGGCGGGCAACAACCACGCGTTCAACATGCTGGAGCGGGATGTGGGCAACATGGCTTCCTACTTCGGGCGCTTTGCCCCGGAGTTGAAGAAGACCAAGTACGCCAAGGAAATGTGGGCGTTGTACGAAGCCGGCACCTTGCACCCGGCCAGCGCGTTAACCGGCGAGTTCGACGAGCCGGAAGAGTTGGCGGACGTGGGCGGTGTTATTCGCGAGATTGAAGCGGCGCGGTTGGACGAAGAGCGCAAGCAAGCGATTCGCGCGGCGGATGATGCGCCACCGACCAAGACCGCGGAAGAACCGCCGCCGCCCTGGATGCAGTGACCTAACAGCGGGCCTTCGGCCTGGGGAAGAGCTGATGTGGGAGCGGGCTTGCTCGCGAATGCGATGGCTCAGTCAAATGATGTATGACTGACACTACGCATTCGCGAGCAAGCCCGCTCCCACATGTAGTTCTGAGGTGTCTGATCAGCATTGATCAGGCGCAACAGCTGCCAGACGCCAACTCCTTGAGAATCGGGCAATCGGGCCGATGATCGCCCTGGCAGTGCTCCACCAGGTCCTGCAATGTGTCGCGCAGTTGCCCCAGCTCCAGAATCTTCTGGTTCAGTGCCTCGATGTGCTCGCGCGCCAAGGCTTTTACATCGGCGCTGGCGCGCTGGCGGTCTTGCCACAAGGTCAGCAGCTTGCCGACTTCCTCCAGCGAAAATCCCAGATCCCGCGAGCGTTTGATAAACGCCAGTGTGTGCAAGTCGTCGCTGCCGTACACGCGGTAACCGCTGTCGGTGCGGTGGGCGGCTTTAAGCAGGCCGATGGATTCGTAGTAACGAATCATCTTTGCGCTCAGCCCGCTCTGACGGGCGGCTTGGCCGATGTTCATGGGCGTTGATCCTCCAAATCCTTGGGCTTCCAGGTTTTCAACAGTAACGCATTGCTCACCACACTGACGCTGGACAGGGCCATGGCCGCGCCCGCCAGCACCGGGTTGAGCAAGCCGAATGCCGCCAGTGGGATGCCGATCAAGTTATACACAAAGGCCCAGAACAGGTTCTGGCGGATTTTTGCGTAGGTCTTGCGGCTGATCTCCAGCGCGGCCGGCACCAGGCGCGGGTCGCCGCGCATCAAGGTGATGCCCGCCGCGTGCATCGCCACGTCGGTGCCGCCCCCCATGGCGATGCCGATATCGGCAGCTGCCAGGGCCGGAGCGTCGTTGATGCCGTCGCCGACCATCGCCACTGCGCCGGTCTTTTTCAGCTGCGCGACGATGGCGGCTTTGTCGGCCGGAAGTACTTCGGCGTGTACATCGTCGATGCCCAGTGCCTCGGCCACCACACGGGCGCTGCCGCGGTTGTCGCCGGTGAGCAAGTGGCTGCTGATGCGCCGGGCCCTGAGTTGTTCCACGGCCTCCAGTGCGCCGGGCTTGAGCGTATCGCCAAAGGCGAACAGGCCCAGCACGCGCGGTTGCGCGCCTCGTTCGATCAACCAGGACAACGTGCGCCCTTGGGCTTCCCACGCGCTGGCGGACGCCGCGAGGTCACCCGCGCTCAAGCCGTTTTCTTCCAGCAGCCGGCGATTGCCCAACGCCAGTTGTCGGCCGTCGAGGGTGCCCGCAATACCGCGCCCGCTCAGCGCTTGGCTGGCAGTCACATCTGGCACGTTCAAGCCTTGGGCGTTGCAGGCATCCAGCACGGCTTTGGCCAGCGGGTGCTCGCTGCCGCGCTGCAGTGCGCCGGCGCGTTGCAGCAGCAGCGACTCATCGCCATCCACCGCTGCCAAGTGCGCAATTTTCGGCGCGCCGGAGGTGAGGGTGCCGGTCTTGTCGAAGACCACGGCGCTGACTGCATGGGCGCGTTCCAGGGCTTCGGCGTCTTTGATCAGGATGCCATGGCGCGCAGCGACGCCGGTGCCGGCCATGATCGCGGTGGGCGTGGCCAGGCCCAACGCACACGGGCACGCAATCACCAGCACCGCCACGGCATTGATGATCGCGGTTTCCAGCGGCGCGCCGTAGAGCCACCAGCCCACCAGGGTGATCAGCGCCAGTACCAGCACGGCGGGCACAAACACCTGGCTGACCTTATCCACCAGTTTCTGGATCGGTGCCTTCGCCGCCTGGGCGTCTTCCACCAGACGAATGATGCGTGCCAGCACGCTTTCGGCGCCCAGCGCCTGGGTACGCACCAGCAACCGACCTTCGCCGTTGATGGCGCCGCCGGTGACCTTATCGCCGGGCTGTTTCGGCACCGGCAGGCTCTCGCCGCTGATCAAGGCCTCGTCGGCATGGCTTTGGCCTTCCATCACTTCACCGTCCACCGGGAAGCGCTCGCCGGGTTTGACCAGCACCCGGTCGCCGAGCTTCAACGCGCTGATGGCGACGTCTTCTTCGCGGCCGTCCAGCACTCGAATTGCCCGCTCCGGGCGCAAGGCTTCGAGGGCGCGGATGGCGCTGGCGGTCTGGCGCTTGGCGCGGCTTTCCAGGTATTTACCGAGCAGCACCAGCGCGATCACCACAGCCGAGGCTTCAAAGTACAGGTGTGGCATGTTGCCAGCGGGCGTGGTGAGCCATTCATAAATGCTCAGGCCATAACCGGCGCTGGTGCCAATGGCCACCAGCAGGTCCATATTGCCGGCGCCAGCGCGCACGGCTTTCCATGCGGCGCTGTAGAAGCGCGCACCCAAGATGAATTGCACCGGCGTAGCCAGGGCGAACTGCACCCAGGCGGGCAGCATCCAGTGCAGGCCGAAGGGCTGCACCAGCATCGGCAGCACCAGCGGCAGGGCCAGCACGATCGCCAACAGCAGCGACCAACGCTCGCGATGCAGGCGTTGGGCTTGATTGGCGTCGGTGGCGGTTTCGCTTTGCGCCAGGGTGGCGGTGTAGCCAGCCTTGTCGACGGCGGCGATCAGTACGCCGGGGTCCATTTGGCCCAGCACTTGGACGTGGGCGCGTTCGTTGGCCAGGTTGACGCTGACACGTTGCACTCCCGGCACCTTGCCCAGCGCGCGCTCGACACGGCCGGCACAGCTGGCACAGGTCATGCCGCTGATGGGCAGCTCAAACGTGGTCGATCCATTCATGGGGCAGTCCTCCAGAAGACGATGCCCCTAGGATCAACCTTGACCTGTGGGGAAGGTCAAGGGGCTATTTGCCTCAGGCGGTTGGCTGCCCGGCGATGACGACCGTGAATCAGGCGCGCACACAAGGACCCGAGGCCGGCAAGGCAGGTGTTCAGTATTCGAGGGCGGCGGGTTTCAGGTACATGCCGTCCGGGCCTTGGGCAATACGCAACTTGCGCACATCACCGGCCTTCAGCGTGATGTTCTGCGCGGGCGGCGCGAGCATGCCCGGCAAGCAGCCAGGGGCTTGGCCCGGCAGCAGTTTCAAGCGCAGTGACACGTTGCCCGCCGGCAAGTTGAACGACGTGGCCTGTTCCTGGAACAGGCGCCCGGCCAACTGGTCCTGGATATACAGGCCGATCTCGCAGCTGGTCGGCACTTCCAGACGCTCGCGGGAGATGATCAGCACCGCATAGTCTTCATCGGCGAAGGCCATGGGCGCAGCGGCAGACAAGCTCAACAGGCCGATAAGGGCCAAAAACGACCAGCGCATGGCGAATGCTCCGTGGTTCAAATCCAAGAGGGATGAAGCTTGGCCGAGGCGGCGGCTGAATACCAGCCCGGCGGATGTTTTTGAAACTTGACCTTGCCATCGTGGCAAGGTCGAGACTGGCGCCCACCTCATCAAAGGAGTCATGTCATGCAAGTATTCAACGTGGAAGGAATGACCTGCGGCCATTGCGTGCGGGCGGTGACCCAGGCGGTGCAGAGCAAGGATCCTGCGGCGAGCGTCAACGTCAACCTGGCGGCGAAGGAAGTCGGTGTTGAAAGTCGCTTGTCTGCCGAGCAGGTTATCGAGCTGATCACCGAAGAAGGCTACAGCGCCAAGCTCGCGTGAGTTTTCTGATAGTTAGCGAGCTAACGTAATGTTCATGGCACCCAAGCGCGGCTAGACTGTCGGGCTGCCGACTCACTTGGGTGTCTGATGAACCTCCGCATAATCCTGATCCTGGGCGCCTTGAGCGCCTTCGCGCCGTTGGCGATCGACTTTTACTTGCCGGGCTTTCCGGCAATGGCCACGGCGTTCGCCACCGACGAAAAACATATCCAGCTGACGTTGGCGGTGTATTTCGGCGGTCTGGCCATCGGCCAATTGATCTACGGGCCGCTGGCCGATCGCTTTGGCCGGCGCGTGCCGCTGCTCAGTGGCGTAACGCTGTTTACCGTCGCCTCCTTTGCCTGCGCGTATGCGCCGTCCCTGGACTGGCTGATCGGCGCGCGCTTCGTGCAAGCCCTCGGCGGGTGTGCGGGCATGGTGATTTCCCGTGCGGTGGTCAGCGACAAATGTGATGCCGTGGGCTCAGCCAAGGTTTATTCGCAACTGATGCTGGTCACCGGCCTGGCGCCGATCCTCGCACCGTTGGCGGGTGGCGTGATGGTCGGGTTGTGGGGCTGGCAGTCGATTTTCCTGGCGCTGTCGATATTCAGCGTGATGGCAGCCATCGCCGTGGCAGTCGGCTTGCCGGAAACCTTCCCGGCCCATCAGCCGCGCCAGCCACTGTCCGGTTCGCTGCGCCGCTACGGCGCGCTGTTGTCGGACCGCGTGTACCTGGGCTACGCCCTGACCGGCGGCATCTCGATTGCCGGGATGTTTGCCTACATTGCCGGCTCACCCTTTGTGTTCATCAAGCTCTACGGCGTGCCTGCCGAGCATTACGGTTGGCTGTTCGGTTCCAACGCGGCCGGCTTTATCCTGGTGGCGCAGCTCAATGCGCGGTTGCTGGCCAAGCGTGGCCCGGCGTTTCTGTTGTCGCGCACGGTGTGGGTGTATGTGGCGGCGGCGCTGTCGCTGTCGGGCATTGCCGCCTTGCGCACCGACGCGTTGTGGCCGCTTCTGGTGCCGCTGTTTATTTGCATCGCCAGCCTAGGCTGCATTTTGCCCAATACCTCGGCCTGCGCCATGAGCGGGCAGGGCGCACGGGCCGGCAGCGCCTCGGCGCTGCTGGGCTGCATTCAGTTTGGTGTGGCGGCGGGCGCGGCGTCGCTGGTCGGCGTGTTGCACGACGGCACGGCGATGCCGATGGCGATGGTCATCAGCTTGTGCGGTGTACTGGCCGTAACGATTGCAATGTCGACCCAGCGCCTGCAACGGGCAAGGGCCGTGCAAGCGCAGGTCTGAAGTGTGGATCAGCCAGCGGCGGAGCGTTGCTGGCTGAGGGGAATGCGGTGCGGCGCCTGGATGCGCGCTTGCAGGGTGTCGGCGAAGGCACGGGCCTCGGCCTCAGTGCGGAAGGTGAACGCGTCGCCGTCGAGGCTGACCTGCCATTTGTTGCCTGGGGATTTTGCTAACGCTCTTATCAGGATCTTCATTGCTGACTTCCTCACGTAAAAGAATCGTGGCAAAGGCGGCCAATATAAACCCGAATGCGCTCACAAATATGACAAAGGTCAACTCTCTGACTAGCGGTGTCGTCCATTACTCAGAGGAATAAAGGACGACACTGACAGACCGTTTTAAAACCCTTCCAACACGATCTTGCCCTTGGCCTTACCGCTTTCGAGCAGCGCGTGCGCGCGGCGCAGGTTCTCGGCATTGATCACACCAAAGTGCTCGCCCACCGTGGTTTTCAAGGTGCCGGCGTCGATCAGTTGAGCCACGCGGTTGAGCAGGTTGTGCTGTTCGATCATGTCCGGCGTCTCGAACATCGAGCGCGTGTACATGAACTCCCAGTGCAGCGACAGGCTCTTGCGCTTGAGCTTGCTCACATCCAGCGACTTCGGATCGTCGATCAACGCCAGCTTGCCTTGTGGCTCCAGGGCTTCCACCAACTGGTCGAGGTGATGATCGGTCTGGGTCAGGCTGGCGACGTGGGTCACCTGTGGGTGGCCGGCGTTTTTCAGCGCTTCGCTCAGCGGTTGGCTGTGATCGATCACCAGGTCGGCGCCAAGCGCCTTGGCCCATTCCTGGGTTTGCGGACGCGAGGCGGTGCCGATGACTTTCAGTGCAGTGAGCTGGCTGGCCAGCTGGGTCAGAATCGAACCCACACCCCCGGCGGCGCCGACGATCAGCAGGCTCTGGCCTTCATCTTCCTTGCCTTCACGCACTTGCAGGCGTTCGAACAGCAACTCCCAGGCCGTGATGGCGGTCAGCGGCAGCGCGGCGGCGTCGGCAAACCCCAGGCTATTGGGCATATGACCGACGATGCGCTCATCCACGGTGTGCAGTTCGCTGTTGCCGCCCGGGCGTACCAGCGAGCCGGCGTAGAACACCTTGTCTCCGGCTTTGAACAGGGTCACTTCACTGCCAACGGCCTTCACCACACCCGCCACGTCCCAGCCCAGCACCTTGGCGGCACCGTTTTCCGGGGCGACGTTCTGGCGCACCTTGGTGTCCACCGGGTTGACCGAGATGGCTTTGACTTCCACCAGCAGGTCGCGCGGGCCGGCGACTGGCTCCGGCAGCTCGATGTCTTGCAGGGAGTTTGGATCGGTGATGGGCAGTGCAGCGTAGTAGGCAATGGCTTTCATGGGGACTCCGGAAAAGGGCAGTGATCAGGCAAGAAATTTCAGGCGCTTGAGTTCGAAGTGTTCGATCACATCAGCGGCCTTGGCGCGGAAGTTCTGGATGTGTGCGCTCTGGTCGTGGTCGGCCAGCGCTGCGTCATCGCTCCAGCGTTCGAGCATGTAGAAGGTCTCGGGATGTTGCAGGTCCTGGTGCAGGTCGTATTGCTCGCAACCGGCTTCCAGGCGGGTCGGTTCCAGCAGACCGCGCAGCAGGGTCTCCAGGGTTGCCCCTTGGCCGGGTTTGGCGATCAGCGTGGCGATGACGTTAAAGGCAGTGGACATATTCAACTCCTGGCACGTGGTGAACGGGATGGGCAGATGATTGGCTATTTCCCGTGAAGATAAAACCCGCTAAAACAGCAGTCTGTTTCAATAAAATTTTGATAATCGGCGGTAATGCATGCTGCGTTTTGATGATTTGCAGTTGTTTGTACGCGCGGCAGACCTGGGCAGTCTGTCGGCTGCCGCGCGGGTCATGGACCTGTCGCCCGCCGTGGCCAGCGCGGCGCTCAAGCGCATCGAAGAGCAATTGGGCACGCGGTTGCTGGCGCGCTCTACCCGCAGCCTGCGGTTGACCGCCGAAGGTGAAGGCTTTCTGGAATATGCCCGCGCAGCCTTGAGTTCGCTGGACGAAGGGCGGCGCTTGTTGGCCAGCGGCCAGGACCATGTCAGCGGTGTGCTGCAGCTGTCGGCGCCGTCGGATTTCGGGCGCAACCAACTGTTGCCCTGGCTCGATGAATTCCAGCGCGAGTACCCGCAACTCACCGTGCGCCTGCTGTTGGGCGACCGGATCGCCGACCTGTTCCGCCAGCCGGTGGATATCGCCCTGCGTTACGGCGAGCCCGAAGACTCCAGCCTGATCGCGCTGCCCATCGCCCCGGACAACAGGCGTGTGCTGTGTGCCGCGCCCAGCTACCTCGCACGGCATGGCGAGCCGCGGCATCTGGAGCAATTGGCGCAACACAATTGCCTGCTGTACATGCTCGGCAGCCGCGTACACGACCACTGGGGTTTTCACGATGGCAAGCGTGAAGTCAGCCTGACGGTGAGCGGCGACCGCTTCAGTGATGACGCCGATGTGGTGCGGCGCTGGGCAGTGGCGGGTGTCGGTCTCGCCTACAAGTCCTGGCTGGATGTGAGCAGCGACGTGCTGGCCGGGCGTCTGCGCGTGATCCTGCCGGAGCTGCGCGGTGAGCGCACGCCGCTCAACCTGCTGTGCGCGCATCGTGCGCAATTGAGCAAGCCCATCAACCTGTTGCGGGAAATGCTCGTGGCCCGCTGTGCGACATTGACTGCGCAATGGCCGGAGCGATTGAGCACCGCGCAATAGCCTCCATCAAAGCAAGAAATTTCACTCAGATCCTGTCCCTATCCGCGCTGTCAGACGCCGCGGAACGGGCGGTTTGCGCCCCTATACTTCGGTTCCAACCGCAGCAGACAAATGGTTTAACAAGGAGTGAATACATGGAAGAAGCACCCTGCATCAGTCACATTGCCAGCTTGCTCGGCGAGCCCAAGCGCACCGCCATGCTTTGGGCCTTGATGGACGGGTCGGCGAAATCGTCAGAGGAACTGGCGATGCTGGCCGGGCTGTCGTCGGCTTCGGCGATCGCGCATTTGTCGCGCCTGACTGGAAGCGGTTTGCTGCGGGTTGAAGCCCAGCGTGGCAAGCGCGTGTTTCGTGTCGCCGCCGTTGACGTCAGCGTTGCCATCGACGCGTTGGCCAGTACCACCATGGCCAGCGCCGTGCGCAGTGCGCCGCAGCAGGGTGTGCCGCCGGCGCTGGTGGCGCCCGCGTCGTTGCGCCGAGCCCGGTTATGCCATGGCCACCTGGGCGGGGAACTGGGCGCAGGGCTTTACCAGCGCATGTTTCAGGCGGGATGGATCGACCGTCATGAACAACGTACTGAGGTCACCGTCACAGGCGCGCAGCGCCTGGCAGGCCTGGGCATTTTCACCCACGCGTTGGCCTCGCCCCTGGCGTGCGACTGCTTTGACTGGAGTCAGCAGCAACCGCACTTGGGGGGCGCTTTGGGGGCGGGGCTGTTGCAGCTGTTTTTGCAGTCGGGCTGGGTCAGCGTGGTCAACGAGTCCCACGCCCTGCAGTTCTCCGACGTCGGGCTTGGGGAAATCAACCGCCTCGCCGCGCCCCAGGAAGGCAATGGTCGCTCAGAGTTTCAGTCAGGTCGCATCCAGCAATAACCAGGCAAAACGATACCGCACACTCGCTTTGGGGATTTTTCATACAGGGGGTGCGGCATGGGCATGCAAGGCTATAGCGCAGCAGAACGGCTGGAACGGTTGCCCATCAGCGGCTATCACCGAATCATCTTCATCATCATCGCGCTGGCGTTTTTCTTCGACTCCATGGACCTGGCGATGATGACTTTCCTGTTGGGGTCGATCAAAACCGAGTTCGGCCTCAGTACGGCCCAGGCCGGGTTGCTGGCCAGTTCGAGTTTTTTTGGCATGGTGGTCGGTGCATCTTTATCCGGAATGTTGGCGGACCGGTTTGGACGCAAGCCAGTGTTCCAATGGAGCATCGTGCTGTGGGGCGTTGCCAGCTACCTGTGTTCCACGGCGCAGACGGTGGAGACGCTGACGCTGTTTCGCGTGTTGCTGGGGATCGGCATGGGCATGGAGTTCCCGATTGCGCAGTCGATGCTTTCGGAGTTGATTCCTGCCAAGGGGCGCGGGCGCTACATCGCCCTGATGGATGGCTTCTGGCCGTTGGGTTTTGTGGCGGCGGGTGTGCTGTCTTACTTCCTGCTGCCAGTGATTGGTTGGCGTGACATCTTTTTGGTGTTGGCTGTACCGGCGGTGTTTGTGTTGGCGATCCGGTTTTTTATCCCGGAGTCGCCGCGCTGGCTTGAGCAGGCCGGACGGCACGCGGCGGCGGATAAGGTGTTGCAGCGTATCGAGCAAAAAGTGCGCGTTTCGCTGGGGAGCGCCGACTTGCCTGCGCCAATTGCCCTGCCACGGGTTGAGAGCGTGCCGGGGACGTTTTTCTCGGCGTTTGAGCAGCTGTGGTCGCCGCAGTATCGGCAACGCACGATGATGATCTGGAGTGTGTGGTTCTTTGCATTGCTCGGCTTCTACGGGCTCACCTCCTGGTTGAGCGCGTTGTTGCAGCAATCGGGGTTTGCGGTCACTCAGTCGGTGTACTACACGGTGATCATTTCCCTGGGCGGGATTCCCGGCTTTCTGATGGCCGCCTGGCTGGTGGAGCGTTGGGGGCGCAAGCCGGTCTGCGTTGTGACCTTGCTGGGCGGTGGCGTGATGGCGTTTGTGTACGGGCAAAGCGCTGTGTTTGGCGGCAACGTGGGGCTGCTGATTACGTCGGGGCTGTTGATGCAGTTCTTTCTGTTTGGCATGTGGGCGGTGCTGTACACCTACACGCCTGAGCTGTATCCCACGTCGGCGCGGGCAACCGGTTCTGGGTTCGCTTCGGCGATTGGTCGCGTGGGCTCGTTGCTCGGGCCGTTGGTAACGGGGCTGGTGTTTCCGATAACGGGGCAGGGCGGGGTGTTTGCCTTGGGCGCGCTGTGTTTTGCCGTAGCGGCGCTGGTGGTGTGGGTATTTGGGCGGGAGACGAAGGGCAAGACGCTGGAAGAACTGACCGAAGTCTGAGGAACAGCACACCACCACTGTGGGAGCGGGCGTGCTCGCGAAGGCGGTGTTTCAGTCGACACAGGTATTGACTGATACATCGCCTTCGCGAGCAAGCCCGCTCCCACATTGATTTTGTCGTGTCAGCGGTTGTTGCTTAAGGCTTCACGAGCCGCGCATCCAGGCTGTTCTGCGCCAGGCGTTTGGCCTGGTCCTGGGTCATGCCCAGCGAGGTGTACAGCGCGTGGAAGTTCTCGGTGACGTAACCGCCGAAGTACGCCGGGTCATCCGAGTTCACCGTGACTTTCACGCCACGCTCGAGCATGTCGAGGATGTTGTGCTGGGCCATGTCGTCGAACACGCACAGCTTGGTGTTGGACAGCGGGCACACGGTCAGCGGGATCTGCTCGTCGATGATCCGCTGCATCAAGCGCTCGTCTTCGATGGCGCGCACGCCATGGTCGATACGCTGGATTTTCAGCAGGTCGATGGCTTCCCAGATGTACTCGGGCGGGCCTTCTTCGCCGGCGTGGGCCACGGTGAGGAAGCCTTCGTGGCGGGCACGATCGAACACGCGCTGGAACTTGCTCGGCGGGTGACCCATTTCCGAGCTGTCCAGGCCTACAGCCACAAACGCGTCACGGAACGGCAGCGCCTGGTCGAGGGTTTTCTCGGCTTCGGCTTCGCTCAAGTGGCGCAGGAAACTCAAGATCAAACCGCTGGTGATGCCCAGTTGCTGCTCGCCATCTTTGAGCGCAGCGGCGATGCCGTTGAGCACGACTTCGAACGGCACGCCACGGTCGGTGTGGGTTTGCGGGTCGAAGAAGGGTTCGGTGTGGATCACGTTCTGTTCTTTGCAGCGCAGCAGGTAGGCCCAGGTCAGGTCGTAGAAATCCTGGGAGGTGCGCAGCACATCGGCGCCCTGGTAATACAGGTCGAGAAACTCTTGCAGATTGTTGAAGGCGTAAGCCTTGCGCAGGGTTTCGACGTCGTTCCAAGGCAGTGCAATCTTGTTGCGTTCGGCCAGTGCGAACAGCAACTCAGGCTCCAGCGAGCCTTCCAGGTGCAGGTGCAATTCAGCCTTGGGCAGGGCGTTGAGCCAATCGTACATTTTCTAAATTCTCATCAGGTGCAATGGCGGCATTCTACAGGCCATGGCCGAAATAATCGGCAAAACCTGACCAGCAGGAGAGTATTGGTTTTATTCGTGCAAGGGCCACGTGAACTAAGGTGTAACGAAACGTTAGCGGCGTGGTGCAGTCTGTACCCCATCAATGACTGATTTGCTGCATGAAAAGGCCCGGAATGTTCACATCCCTCAAGCAAGAAAAATACATGGTGCTGGCGCTGATTGCCGCCATCGTCGCCTACCCGTTGGAGCACTGGATGCTGCACAGCGGGCAGATGGTGGCGTTGCTCAGCGGCGTGGCGTTGATCGTCTTCATCGTCGTGGCCTCGATGCGTGTTGCCCACCACGCCGAGCAACTGGCGGAAAAGGTCGGTGACCCTTACGGCACCATGATCCTGACCCTCGCCGCGGTGCTGGTGGAAGTGGTGATCCTGGCGATCATGATGAGCAACGAGCCATCGCCCACCTTGGTACGCGACACGATTTATTCGGCAGTGATGCTCGATATCAACGGCATCCTCGGCCTGGCTGCGCTGATGGGCGGCATCAAACATGGCGAACAGTCCTACAACGATGACTCGGCACGCAGCTACAGCGTGATGATCCTCACCGCCATGGGCGTGTCGATGGTGGTGCCGGAATTCATCCCCCAGGCCGACTGGAAAATTTACTCGGCGTTCACCATCGGCGCGATGGTGCTGCTTTACACCCTGTTTTTGCGCATGCAGGTGGGGCCGCACAGTTACTTCTTCAGCTACAGCTACCCGGAAAAACGCCGCAAGAAACAGCCCGAAGAACAGCAGGAACCGCCAATCAGCCTGGCCTTCTCCATTGGCACATTGGTGTTTGGCGTGGTTGTGATCGGCGCACTGGCCGAGGTGATGTCCAAGACCCTCGACCTGGGCCTGGAAGGCACGGGCGCGCCGCCGGTGATCACGGCGATTGTGGTGGCGGCTATTTCGGCGGCGCCGGAAATTCTGACGGCCTTGCGGGCAGCCTTGGCTAACCGCATGCAGTCGGTGGTCAACATCGCACTCGGTGCATCGTTGTCGACGGTGATTTTGACGGTGCCGGTGATGGAGGCCATGGCGCTCTACACCGGCCAGCCGTTCCAGATGGCGATGACGCCGGTGCAAACCGTGATGGTGTTGATCACGCTGGTTGTCAGTGCGATCAACCTCAACGATGGCGAGACGAACGCCATCGAAGGGATGACCCATTTCGTGTTGTTTGCGACGTTTATTATGCTGTCGCTGTTGGGGTTGTAGAAACCGCAGAACTCAATGTGGGAGCTGGGTTTTGTGGGAGCTGGCGTGCCTGCGATGCAGACACCCAGGTTTTTCAGTTGCCCCGAGATGATGCTATCGCAGGCAAGCCAGCTCCCACATTTTGATATGCCTGGCTTAGGTTCCGGCGATCAGCTGTTTCGCCGCCTGTGTGTGATCGGCAATCAAACCTTTCAAATCCAGGCCTTCAACCTGCCCGTCAATCACCCGCCATTTGCCTCCGATCATCACCCGATCCGCCCGGTCGGCGCCGCACAGCAGCAGCGCCGAAATCGGATCGTGACTGCCGGAAAAACGCAGCTCATCAAGCTTGAACAGTGCCAGGTCAGCCTGTTTGCCCACGGCCAGCTCACCGATATCCGTACGCCCCAGTAATTGCGCCGAGCCTTTGGTCGCCCAGCCCAGCACGCCTTCGGGGGTGATCTTTTCCGCGCCGTAACGCAGGCGCTGGATGTACAAGGCCTGGCGGGTTTCGAGGATCATGTTCGAGGCATCGTTGGACGCGGAGCCGTCCACGCCAAGGCCAATCGGCGCACCGGCGGCGAGCAGGTCCAGGGTCGGGCAGATGCCGGAGGCCAGGCGCATGTTCGAGCTTGGGCAATGGCAGATACCGGTACCGGCGGCGCCCAGGCGCGCGATTTCATCCGGGTTGAAGTGAATGCCATGGGCCAGCCAGGTGCGTGGGCCGAGCCAGCCGACGCTGTCGAGATAATCCACGGTGCGCAGACCGAAGCGCTGCAGGCAGAAGTCTTCTTCGTCGAGGGTTTCCGCCAGGTGCGTGTGCAGGCGCACATCGAGGCTGTTGGCCAGTTCGGCGCTGGCTTGCATGATTTGCGGGGTGACCGAAAACGGCGAGCAGGGCGCCAGGGCAATCTGGATCTGCGCGCCGTCGCCGCGCTCATGGTATTCGCGGATCAGGCGTTGGCTGTCGTCGAGGATCACTTGGCCTTGTTGCACGGTTTGCTGCGGCGGCAGGCCGCCGTCGGCTTCGCCTAGGCTCATGGAACCGCGGGTGAGCATGGCGCGCATGCCCAGTTCGCGCACGCTTTGCACTTGCACGTCGATGGCATTTTCCAGGCCGTCAGGGAACAGGTAGTGGTGATCGGCCGCGGTGGTGCAGCCTGAGAGCAGCAATTCCGCCAAGGCGACTTTGGACGCCAGGGCGAGCTTTTCCGGGGTCAGCCGGGCCCACACCGGGTAGAGGGTTTTGAGCCACGGGAACAACGGCTGGTTGACCACCGGTGCCCAGGCGCGGGTCAGGGTCTGGTAGAAGTGATGATGGGTGTTGATCAGCCCCGGCAGGATCACATGTTCGCGCGCGTCAAACACCTGTGCGCAGGGCACCGCAGGCTCTTGTCCCCAGCCCAGCAGTTCGGTGATCACACCGTCTTGCAGCACCAGGCCGCCACGGGCATCGAGGCCATTGGCAGTGAAAATCGCGAGGGGGTTTTTTAACCAGATACGGGTCGCAGGCATTGGCCGGCTCCTCTGAATGATGGGTTCAGGTTTGCCAGCTCAGTGTTGCCCTGTCTGCTGATCCAGGGTCGCCGGTTAAGGCGAGGTCGATAGATTACGTGGAGTTCCGGATCCGGTCCAGCTGTAGGCGCGAGGTGCTCTTGAGTCACCAATGCCGTTCAGTTAAGCAGTCCCCTGTGGGAGCGGGCTGGCCCGCGATAGCGGTGCGCCAGTCAACATTAATGTTGGCTGGGCCGACGTCTTCGCGGGCAAGCCCGCTCCCGCATGTAGAACCGGGGTATTACCAGGCGATGGTGTCGCCTTTGTAGTCCACGAAGTGATGGCCGCCCTTGCCCGTGTAGGCATTTACCTGATCGATCAGGCCGCGCACGCTGGTGTCGACATCAATGAGCGCGTTTTCACCGCCCATATCCGTCTTCACCCAGCCCGGGTGCAGCGACAGCACGGTGAGCTTGTGGTCGCCGAGTTGGGTGATAAAGCTGTTGGTCATGGAGTTGAGTGCAGCCTTGCTGGCCTTGTACAGCGCCAGGTCCGCACCGTCGGGAATGGTCACGCTGCCGAGCACCGAGCTCATGAAGGCCAGCACGCCGCTGTCTTTGCGAATCTGCCCGACAAAACGCTGGGCCAGGTTGATCGGCGCCACGGCGTTGGTGAAGAACAGCTGGCCGACTTCCGCCAGGGTGGCGTGGCCAGGCTCTTGATTGGCGGGGCCTTTGACGCCGGCGTTGACGAACAGCAGGTCAAAGGTGCGGTCCTTGAGGCGCTGGCTCAGAGCGATCACGGCTTGCTGATCGTCTATGTCCAGCTTCTCGACGTGTACCGGGCCTGCGGCTTTGAGCGCATCGGCCTTGTTCGGGTCGCGCACGGTGGCGGTCACATCCCAGCCGTCCTGAAGCAATTGTTTGACCAGGCCAAGGCCCAGCCCGCGCGAGGCGCCGATGATCAGTGCGGTTTTTGGCGTAGACATGAAAGGCATCCTTTGGAATGGAGGTTCACGGATTCAGTGGACAACGTTGCCCGAGCCTTTGCTGCAACTCCTGGCGCAGGTGGCCGAGTTCGCTGATACGGGTTTCGATCAGGTTGAGCTTGTCTTGCAGCAATTGTGTGACAGCGCTGTCGGGGTCGGGCGCCTGCCAGAGGGCGGCGACGCTGCTGCCGATCTCGCCCAGGCTGAAGCCCAGGCGTTGCGCAGTTTTGATGTAGAGCACCAGTTGCACCATGTCCGGCGGGTAGTCGCGGTAACCATTGGCGCTGCGTTGTGCTGCGATCAACCCACGCTGCTCGTAGAAACGCAGTGTGTCGCGGCTGACCTGGCTGGCCTGGGCTAGTTCGCCAATACGCATGGGGCGGGCTCGAAAGGGCTTGACCCTGGAGCATACTCCAGGCTTTAGCCTGCTGGCTTCTTAATTCAAGGAGCTTGCCGATATGTGGACCGCTGCCCAATACCGAACACTGGTGCGCGCCAGCGCCTGGTATGACTTGATCGTGACCGCGGCGTTTGTCACACCGTGGAGCTTTGTGTTGGTGCACAGCGTATTGCAGGGTTTGAACCTGCCGGGGACGTTGCCGGCGTTTGCACCGGCGCATGTACTGATGGCCAATTTGCTCGGCTCGATTGTGTGCGTGTGGGCAGTGCTGCGAATTCGCGACCCGCAGCGCCAGTTTGGCCTCTATGACGCGGCCGGCCGCGCACTGTTCGCGACCTGGCAGCTCTACGCGCTGATGCAGGGCGCGACGGCGGTGCTGTGGGTAACGTTGCTGTTTGAGGGGGCGTGGGGCATCGCGCAAATTGTCCCCGTGAAGACTGATCAAAAAATGACCGGTGCCCGTAAGCCCTTATGACAGAAGGGTTACAGGCGGATGTGCTCAGGTTATCCACAGGCAGGTGCACAGTAGATGTGGGCAGTTTCAGCGCTCCAGCAGGATGCGCCCACGGCTCAGGTCGGCGAGTTGGGTTTGCAGCGTGTCGATAGCCGCCTCGCCCAGTGCCAGCTGCAGCTCCACACCATTGGCGGTAAAGGTTTCGTCCACCACCAGCCCACCCAGTTCGGCGACACGCAGTTTCACCAGGTTCAGCTCCGAAAAGCCGCAGGCGCAGCTCAGTGGCACGCGGCTGATCAGCTCGATGCGCTCGGCATTTTGCAGGCATTTGTTCGCGCCGCCGCCATAGGCACGGGCGAGGCCACCGGTGCCCAGCTGAATGCCGCCGTACCAGCGAATCACCAGCACGGCGACCTGATCAAAGCCTTGGGCTTCGATGGCGGCCAGAATCGGCCGCCCCGCGGTTCCGCCGGGCTCGCCATCGTCGTTGCTGCGGTACTGATCGGCGAGTTTCCAGGCCCAGCAGTTGTGCGTGGCGTTGAGGTCGCTGTGTTGCTCGAAAAACGCTTGGGCGTCTTGCGCGCTGGTGATCGGCGCCGCGAGGGTAATAAAGCGGCTTTTGCGTATTTCTTCACGAAATTCGCAAAGGCCGGTAAGCGTGAAAGGCATAAGTCGCTTCGTTTATAGGGCGGGCTTGATGCCACAGCCTTTGAGAATGATGTGGATCAGGTTGCTGCCGGCGTCTTCCATGTCTTGTTTGGTCAGCTTGGTGCGCCCGGTGACGCGGCAAATCTGGGTGGCAAAGTCGGCGTAGTGCTGGGTGCTGCCCCACAGCAGGAAGATCAGGTGCACGGGGTCGATGGGGTCCATCTTGCCGGCGTCGATCCAGGCCTGGAACACGGCAGCGCGACCGCTGAACCAGGCGCGGTAATCCTGGCTGAAATATTCGGTGAGGCATTCGCCGCCACTGATGATCTCCATGGCGAAGATCCGCGAGGCCTGCGGGTGACGCCGGGAAAACTCCATCTTGGTGCGGATGTAGCGAGTGAGCGCCACGGCCGGGTCGTCCTCGGCGGTCAGCGCGTTGAAGGTGCTGTCCCACAGTTCGAGGATATTGCTGAGCACCGCGATGTACAGGCCGAGCTTGTTGGTGAAGTAGTAATGCAGGTTGGCCTTGGGCAGCCCGGCACTCGAGGCAATGGTGTTCATGCTGGTGCCTTTGTAGCCATGGCGCGCGAACTCGTCTTCAGCAGCCTGCAGAATCGCTTGTTCGTTCTTTTGCCGAATGCGGCTGGCGGGTTTACCGGCGTGGTTGCTGTGGGCAGGAACTTCGAGGCTCATGGAGGTTTCCGTGCTGATCGATAGAGACGACGTGTGCACAGATAACCCACCCTCAAGCCTCAGACAAGTCCCGATGCAATAAAACCGTCAAAGCGGTTCCAGCGTGTCGCTTTCCGGCGCGTGGTTTGCGGCAGCGCAGGTCGTTTTGGTTTCCGGTAACAACAGGCACAACACGATGGCGGTCAGGCCGCCGCTGGTGATGGCTGAGTCGAACAGGTTTTGCACCAGGGACGGCATCAAGTGCAATAGGTCCGGTTGGGCGGCAATGCCCAGGCCGACGCCGAACGAGGTGGCGATGATCAGCATGCTGCGCCGGTCCAGTGGCGCCTGCGCAAGGATGCGCACACCGGCAGCGGCCACGCTGCCGAACATCACCAGGGTGGCGCCGCCCAATACCGGCTTGGCAATTTGCTGCAGCACGGCACCAATCAACGGAAACAAGCCGAGACAGAACAGCAGCACGCCGATGTACAAGCCGACGTAACGGCTGGCGACGCCGGTGAGTTGGATCACGCCATTGTTCTGCGCGAAAGTGGTGTTGGGAAAGGCGCTGAAGGTAGCGGCGATCATGCAACTCACACCATCGCCCAAGACGCCGCCTTTGAGTCGGCTTATATAAGAAGGGCCGCTGATGGGTTGGCGCGCAATCATGCAATTGGCGGTGAGGTCACCGACGGTCTCGATGCTGCTGATCAGATAAATCAGCGCGATGGGCAAAAAAGCGCTCCAGTCGAAGTTGAAACCAAAGCGAAAGGGCATTGGCACGCTGATCAAGGGCAAGTCGGGCAGGGCCTGAGGTACCAGTTTGCCGCTGAACCAGGCGGCCAGGCTGCCGAGGGCCAAGCCGATGATGATCGCCGAAAGGCGAACCCACGGGGTGTTGGAGCGGTTGAGCAAAATGATCGTCAGCACCACGAACACGCCCAACGCCAGGTTCACCGGAGCGCCGAAGTCGGGCGCGTTAAAACCGCCGCCGAGGTCGGTGATGCCCACCTTGATCAGGCTGATGCCGATCAGCGTGATCACAATCCCGGTGACCAGGGGCGTGATCACTCGGCGCAGTTGGCCGATAAAGCGGCTCAACACGATCTGTACCGCCGCGCCGAAAAAGCACACGCCGAAGATCATCGCCATGATGTCTTCCGGGCTGCCACCGCGTTGCTTGACCAGAAAGCCTGCCGACAACACCGCGCCGAGAAACGCAAAGCTGGTGCCTTGCAGGCAGATCATCCCGGCGCCGATGCCAAAGGGTCTGCGTGCCTGAATGAAGGTGCCGACGCCGGAGACCATCAACGCCATGCTGATCAAGTAGGGCAAATGGGCGGTGAGGCCCAGCGTGGAGCCAATAATCAAGGGCGGCGTGATAATGCCGACGAAGGCCGCCAGCACGTGTTGCGCGGCGGCCAGTATCGCCGGGATGGGTTTCGGGCGGTCGTTGAGGCCGTAGATCAGGTCGCTGGGGCTGGAGGTTTCTGGTGGCATGGCGGGCAAACTCAGGGCGGACGGTTCAAGGTCCTTGTGCCTTGCAAAAAGCTGTCCAGTTGCTCAGCTTTTGGCGAAAGGCCCGAGCTAGCGCGTTGCCGCCAGACTCTCGAGAAAGCTTTCCAGCACCAAATGAGGGCGACGGCCCTTGCGCGTGACCGATGCGAGGCTCAAATCGTAAAAACGTGTAGTCGGTTTCAGCGCGCGCAGTCGGCCTTGTTGCACCCACAGGCTGGCGTAGTGGTCAGGCAGGTAACCAATGTAGCGGCCCGTGAGGATCAGGAACGCCATGCCTTCGCGGTCCGAGGCGCTGGCGGTGCAGTTGAGTGCCTGGTAATGCGCCTGGATCTCGGCGGGCAAGCGGAAGGTGGGGGCGATGGCGTCCTGGCTGTCGAGGCGGGCGTCGTCCAGTTGTTTGTTGTCGACATAGAACAGCGGGTGGCCAACCGCGCAATAGAGCAGCGACCGTTCGCTGTAGAGCGGCTGGTATTCCAGGCCCGACAGCGCGCTGGCCTGGGGGACAACGCCGACATGCAGGCGGCCGTCGAGTACGCCTTGCTCGACTTCATTGGGGGCGATCATGCGGATTTGTATCTGCACGTCCGGGCCACGCTCCTTCAACTGTGCCAGCGCGTGAGTGATGCGCATGTGGGGCAGGGTGACGAGGTTGTCGGTGAGGCCGATGATCAGCTCGCCGCGCAAATGCTGGTGCAGGCCGTTGACCTCAGTGCGAAAGCTTTCCAGGGCACTTAATAGCTGCAGGGCCGATTGGTAGACCTCGCGGCCTTCTTCGGTGAGCGAGAAACCGGCACGCCCGCGTTGGCACAGGCGCAATCCCAGGCGCTGTTCGAGGTCGCTCATCTGCTGGCTGATGGCCGAGCGGCCAATGCCGAGCACGGTTTCTGCTGCCGAGAAGCCGCCGCACTCCACCACGCTGCGAAAGATGCGCAACAGGCGGATATCGAAGTCACTGACTTGGGCCAGAGGGTCGGGTCGGCGGCTGCTCATAGTTTAGTGAAGGCCTGACTGAAGGTTAGAAGAGTTGAATTTCACCGACTTTATCCCCGTGGCAATTTAGCTGCAAGAACGCTTTTCAATCCCGACGCTGCCTTTTGCCCTGCGAGGTTTTGCTGATGAACATGCCCGAAAACGCCCCGACGTCCCTGGCCAGCCAATTGAAGTTGGATGCGCACTGGATGCCCTACACCGCCAACCGTAACTTTCAGCGTGACCCGCGCCTGATCGTGGCCGCCGAAGGCAGCTGGTTGACCGATGACAAGGGCCGCAAGGTGTACGACTCGTTGTCGGGCCTGTGGACCTGCGGCGCCGGGCACACCCGCAAGGAAATCCAGGAAGCGGTCGCCAAGCAACTGGGCACCCTGGACTACTCCCCGGGCTTCCAGTACGGCCATCCGCTGTCGTTCCAGCTGGCAGAAAAGATCACCGACCTGACGCCGGGCAATCTGAATCACGTGTTTTTCACGGATTCCGGCTCCGAGTGCGCCGATACCGCGGTGAAGATGGTGCGCGCCTACTGGCGGCTGAAGGGGCAGGCGACCAAGACCAAAATGATTGGCCGCGCCCGTGGCTATCACGGTGTCAACATCGCCGGCACCAGCCTGGGCGGCGTCAACGGTAACCGGAAGCTGTTTGGTCAGGGCTTGATGGATGTGGATCACCTGCCTCACACCTTGCTGGCGAGCAATGCGTTTTCTCGTGGCATGCCGGAGCAGGGCGGTATTGCCTTGGCCGATGAGCTGCTCAAGTTGATCGAACTGCACGACGCGTCGAACATTGCCGCCGTGTTTGTTGAGCCGATGGCCGGCTCCGCTGGCGTGCTGGTGCCGCCACAGGGTTACCTCAAGCGCCTGCGTGAGATCTGCGATCAGCACAACATCCTGTTGGTGTTCGACGAAGTGATCACCGGTTTCGGCCGTACCGGCTCGATGTTCGGCGCCGACAGCTTCGGCGTGACCCCGGACCTGATGTGCATCGCCAAGCAAGTCACCAACGGCGCGATCCCGATGGGCGCGGTGATTGCCAGCAGCGAGATCTATCAGACCTTCATGAACCAGGCGACGCCGGAGTACGCCGTGGAATTCCCCCACGGCTATACCTACTCGGCGCACCCAGTGGCGTGCGCGGCTGGCCTGGCGGCATTGGACTTGCTGCAGAAGGAAAACCTGGTGCAGAGCGTGGCCGAAGTCGCGCCACACTTTGAGAATGCGCTGCACGGTTTGAAGGGCAGCAAGAACGTGATCGACATTCGTAACTACGGCCTGGCCGGCGCGATCCAGATTGCTCCGCGTGACGGTGATGCCATCGTGCGTCCATTCGAGGCCGGCATGGCCTTGTGGAAAGCCGGCTTCTACGTGCGCTTTGGCGGCGACACCCTGCAGTTCGGGCCAACCTTCAACAGCAAGCCGCAGGACCTGGATCGCCTGTTTGACGCGGTCGGCGAAGTGCTGAACAAGATCGACTGATTTCTCCTTCTATATAGAACACCTTTTCAGGAGCCCTGCATGAGCCTTATCCAGCATTTGATCAACGGTGAGTTGGTCAATGACAGCGGCCGGAGTGCCGACGTATATAACCCGTCTACCGGTCAGGTGATTCACCAAGTGCCACTGGCCAGTCGTGAAACCATTCAACAGGCGATCGACTCGGCCAAGGTCGCGTTCCCGGCCTGGCGCAATACCCCGCCGGCCAAACGTGCCCAGGTGATGTTTCGTTTTAAGCAATTGCTGGAGCAGAACGAAGCACGCATCTCTCAGTTGATCAGCGAGGAGCATGGCAAGACGCTGGAGGACGCGGCGGGTGAATTGAAGCGCGGGATCGAGAACGTCGAGTACGCGTGCTCGGCGCCGGAGATTCTCAAGGGCGAGTACAGCCGTAACGTGGGGCCGAACATTGATGCCTGGTCGGATTTCCAGCCGTTGGGCGTGGTGGCTGGTATTACGCCGTTCAACTTCCCGGCGATGGTGCCATTGTGGATGTACCCGCTGGCCATTGTCTGCGGCAACTGTTTCATCCTGAAGCCGTCGGAGCGTGATCCAAGTTCTACGCTGCTGATCGCGCAGTTGCTGCAGGAAGCCGGCCTGCCTAAGGGTGTGTTGAGCGTGGTGCACGGTGACAAGGGCGCGGTGGATGCGCTGATCGAAGCGCCGGAAGTTAAGGCACTGAGCTTTGTGGGCTCGACGCCCATTGCCGAATACATTTACTCCGAAGCGACCAAGCGCGGCAAACGTGTGCAAGCGCTGGGCGGGGCGAAGAACCATGCGGTGCTGATGCCGGATGCAGACCTGGATAATGCCGTGAGTGCCTTGATGGGCGCGGCGTATGGTTCGTGCGGTGAGCGTTGCATGGCGATCTCGGTGGCGGTGTGCGTGGGTGATCAGGTGGCGGATGCGTTGATCGCCAAGCTGGTGCCGCAGGTCAAAGCGCTGAAGATTGGTGCGGGCACGTCCTGCGGCCTGGATATGGGGCCGTTGGTGACGGGCCAGGCGCGCGACAAGGTCAGCGGCTATATAGAAGATGGCGTGTCGGCGGGTGCCAAGCTGGTGGTCGACGGCCGTGGTTTAAGTGTTGCCGGGCATGAGGAAGGTTTCTTCCTGGGCGGCAGCCTGTTTGATCATGTGACCCCTGAGATGCGCATCTATAAAGAAGAGATCTTCGGGCCGGTGCTGTGTGTCGTTCGGGTAGATAGCCTGGAAGCGGCGATGCAGCTGATCAATGATCACGAATACGGTAATGGCACTTGCATCTTTACCCGTGACGGTGAGGCGGCGCGCCTGTTCTGTGACGAGATCGAAGTGGGCATGGTCGGGGTGAACGTCCCGCTGCCGGTGCCAGTGGCTTATCACAGCTTCGGCGGCTGGAAGCGCTCGCTGTTTGGCGACTTGCATGCCTATGGGCCGGATGGGGTGCGTTTCTATACCCGTCGCAAGGCGATCACCCAGCGCTGGCCGCAACGGGCCAGCCATGAAGCGTCGCAGTTTGCCTTTCCTAGCTTGTAAGGTGGGCTGAAAGCCGGCCCCTTGGGGCCGGCTTTCGTGTTTCTGCGGGGTTTTTGACCGATATGACAGAAATGTGAAAAAAGGTGTTGACGGCAGATTCTGGAAGTCTATAATTCGCCCCACTTCCGGCGCAGTCGAAACGGAAAACTCCTTGGTAAACAAA
>NZ_CAWOAW010000030.1:37044-70485 GCF_963879675.1 Pseudomonas sp. Larv2_ips | reverse complement strand
AATCAGCTGTCACCGGTAGAGTTTGAAAAGCGTTACGCAGCGAGCCTTGAGAGTGTCTAGAAAACCCGGGGCGATTCACTATGAGTACGAGAGTGGGCCCCTAGCTTGTGTAGAACTGGGGCTAGCCACTGCAATAGTTCCTTACATGACCATCTGCAAAAAAACCGCTGAAACGGTACAAGCAATCCAGGCACTCAATGACAGGAAGAACACGTTGGCAGATATGACCATAGAGAAGCACAATCAAAACTGATCAAAAAAGTTGGTATTATATCACCGAGATATTATTAAAAATAATGAATCATAGAATGATATCTG
Organism: Pseudomonas sp. Larv2_ips; assembly: GCF_963879675.1. Taxonomy (NCBI): domain Bacteria; kingdom Pseudomonadati; phylum Pseudomonadota; class Gammaproteobacteria; order Pseudomonadales; family Pseudomonadaceae; genus Pseudomonas; species Pseudomonas sp. Larv2_ips. The sequence goes on along the minus strand of NZ_CAWOAW010000030.1, from coordinate 70,167 downwards.
AAAATAAAGAATTAAACACCTCACTAAAATATAGGAGCCTATCTCAACACAAAATAGAAGATATAATCTTGCACAATTCGTCCATTTTCAATATCAACTCACGCGTTCTCGAAAAACAAATAATATCATTAAAGTCACTCTGGTAGTGGTGATGTGCATTAATTGCGTCAGATCTTAATAGATCTATGATCATGCCGTGGTCAGCGAGTCTAACGCAAATAGTCTGACTAAACTTTTTTAGATTATTTATATTTGCGCCTAACACAGCCTTGAGATCAGGTGACGGACCCAAGGGTAAAGTTTCCGCAGTGGCAGTCTCATAATCTAACATACCACCAAGCTTGTTATTTAATCGAACAGTCTCAAGCAACGATAGATTAAGTTCACTTCGATAGCGGAGAACCTCGCGTTCTATCGCCTTAAGTTGCTGTGTGACTGCGGAATAATACGTTCTAAAATTTTCCATAAAACTTAAATACTATGCGAATAATAGGTCATTTGAACGCAATAAAGCTATAATCTTCCCACGACATCTCAAGCATTTCTGCTAGCTCAAAATGTGCGGCGGTAAGCGATGCCGCTGCGGCAGAATAAGAACCCGCTTTCACAATGAGTTTGACCTCCCAAACTGCTAAATCTAGCTTTTCCGCTTCTGCCTCATATACGTTCCTAACAGTAGATAGATTTAGAGACGCCTCAAGCAATCTCATATGAAAAGAAGACTCGTTTAAAAAAAACTCCTTAATTCTGGTTTCTAAGAAGATATTCATTTAATAACTGACATTTAAAAAAGATTTAAGTGCTTAGCTATGCCTGTTACAACAGAATATCATTCATCTGTAAAGGCATAGCCAAAGCAGTCCATATGGGTCTAGTTACTCGGTCTCTGTTTAGATGAATCAATCTCAACTTTTTTGCCGGTAGAAATTTCAGTTATCTTTGAAGATTTAGCTATTGCCAAATCGAATGTATCTTGCATCTTAGCAATGCTAGCAGCTGGTGAACTGTCGAGTGGTCCATGAGAAGCCCATTCAAAATTCAGATAACCTGCCAGATCGTCAGGTTTTGCAACATCATGCGTTTCAACGAGTTTAAATATGTCAGGATGACGAGCTAAAAATTTTGCAGCATCAACTAATTCTAAAGAATGCTTACCAGACTGATTTTCAGATATTTGATTAATCTGCGCTCCGGTTATCATATTTTTCCCGTTATCTTTTAAATATTTCAATATTACGCTTGACGCTTTAGAAACATTTAAGGATGTCTCGAACTGCGAGAAACTTGAAGATGAGTTAGATTGAGCGGGATTAGATTTCGTAGTTTTTTCTATCATGCTGAGGCCCCTAAATGCAGTGGAAAATCAAACGTAACATGAAAAATTTGATGGTGAAATACACTTTGTAGTTTAGCGGAGAAGATTTCACATTTTTTCACAGATAACGTAGAGTTAGTAACAACCTGAATCAATAACATGCAAACCTTTTATACCAAGCTTAACAAGCGTGATTACAGAAAATTTTTTAGAATACACGATAAATAAAATTTGGACCTAGAGCATCTGAACAATACTTTGAGTAATCTAAACAGATCAACGATATAAAAATTAGCAGATAGCGGCAAGCAAAAAATTAATCCTCAATTGCAAATGCGCACCCATTATATATATATTAGCATTACAAAAAACCTAACTCACTTAATTAAGCGGAAAAAGGCTGAGAGCATAGCAAACAACTTCGCGCAAGTTTTTTATTCAGCAGTAACACTTCAGGACAAATTTAAAAATGCCACCCATAAGGCACATAACTCACCCAAATAGCAAAAAATTAATTATTCGCAAACAATACTAATCCTTCAACAGCCTGCTATTTCAATCATTAAACGTACATTACCTATGATCTTGAAAGCTTCAGTTGTGGAGTTGGGGAAACATGCAAACTATCGCTATGGGCCCGAAACTAAGATTAAGCCAATTGTTAAACTCTCAAAGCCAGGTTAAACGATTCAGCAACAATTTAGTGTTAATTTTTTGTTTCAGCTTTGTATCCAAAATATTTCGGCTTCGCAAATTAATCAGTGTGCGGGCCGCCGCGTGGAGACCCGGCACTACGCATGCCTCACCTACCAGGTTAGATGTCACAACGCGAACTGGAAAACCTCAAGTTTTGCCTTAGAACGCCGAGAACCTCCTAGCTGAAAGGTTTCATCCAATCTGCCGCATCCACAAATTTTCGCGAGAAATATGATGATTTACGTGAGAACAATTAGATTAAAGCTTATATTCCTGTCAGGCATATCTCTTCTATTTGTGATAGGTTTATTGATAAGTTTACATATAAAAGAAACCGACGCTAACAATCAGGTAATCAGCAATACTAGTACCAAAATGCTATATGAAATCGGCGACGAATTGCTTGAAACGAAAGCTGCGGAACAGGCTAGCGAGCTAAAAATAATGTTTAGTGACCACTTTTCATTAGTTAAGTCCCTAGCTGATCAAGTGACAGTTTTGCGTGGACTTCAAGAAAAAAATATCATCAGTCCTAGTGAGCTTCGTCTTAAAATCAGTCAGTCTATCCAAATGGCAGGTATGCGCAATAGCGATACCTTAGGAGTATGGGTAGTATTTGAACCAAATAGCTTAGATGGAAACGATGGCGGCTTTAAAAACGATCAATTCCGTGGCTCGAATGAAAAAGGAAGATTTTCCGGCTTTTGGCATAGTTTAGATGGGAAGGGACATTATTCGGCTATAAGTGAAAAAGATGTAAATAATCTAGACCTTGGTACCGATGGTAAACCTAAAAACCAATGGTTAACGTGCGTTAGAGATACAATGAAACCTTGTTTATTACAACCATACGAATATCAAATCTATGATAAAGTCGAATTAATGACATCTCTCACAGTGCCACTCGTAGTCGAGGGAAAATTCTTGGGTGCCGTAGGTATAGACATTTCGTTGAAATCGTTACAATCACAAAGTGAGGACGCTCAGAAAAAACTATTTAACGGTTCCGCTCATCTAGAGATCCTTTCAAGCAACGGCACAGTAGCTGCTTACAGCGGGGAGCCAGCAAAGATTGGTTCAAATATACTTGATTTGATAGGTAGTGAAGGCAAAACCCTGATAAAGCTGACGGCAGATAATGCACATGAAACAAGGGTAGACCGTGACATTATTCGATCCCTTTATCCTTTCAAACCAGTAGATGGTGCTCAACCTTGGGCAATCGTGATAAAGTTGTCAAAGGATGTTTTGCTATCAGACAGTAACAAATTAAATATTCTACTCAAAAGTGCGCAATCAGCTGGGAATTTTAATTCGTTAATTTTCGGCTTATGCGCAGCTGTTTTGGGTCTTTTATTCATAGTACTCACAGCGAATGCGGTTACTCGCCAGATTAATAATCTAGCTTATATGATTAAAGATATCGCCAGTGGAGACGGTGATTTGACTCGGCGATTAGTTTATTCAAAAAACGACGAGCTTGGGGTTCTGGTCCACTGGTTTAATCATTTTCTTGATAAGCTTCAGCCGATAATTCTTGAAATTAAACAAAGTACTTCTGATGTGCGGGGCACGGCAGACCAGTCTAAGGCTATATCTCGTAAAACCAGTGAAGGTATGCAAATACAATTTCGAGAAATTGAGCTCGTAGCTACAGCATCTAACGAAATGAGTAATACGTCTCAAGAGGTTGCAAACAATGCAGCAAGCGCTGTAGAAGCAGCTCGCATAGCAGATAGTTCGGCTCAAGAAGGGATGTATATTATTGAGCAAAGTGCGAACGACATTACAAGCCTGGCCGTCTCGCTCAATAGAGCTGTCGGGGAGGTTGAGGCATTAGCTTTAAACAGCAATCAGATTGGGTCTGTCCTGGACGTTATTCGGAGCATTGCAGATCAAACGAATCTTTTAGCGCTAAACGCTGCAATCGAAGCAGCAAGGGCCGGAGAAAGTGGAAGAGGATTTTCCGTAGTAGCTGATGAGGTCAGGAGTCTGGCAAAACGTACTCAAAATTCAGTTGAGGAGATACGGTTGGTCATTGAACGTATACAGACTGGGACTTGCACCGTAGTAGACATGATGCAAGCTGGTCATGCTCAAGCTCAAGTTAATACTGCGTCGATAACTGAAGCCAAAACAGCTTTTAAGAAAATTGGTAATTCTATTACCGTGATTAACGACGTTAATGTGCAAATTGCAAGCGCCGCCGAAGAGCAGAGCGCTGTAGCTGAGGAAATTAGTCGTAACATTTCTGAAATTCGTTTCATAACAGAAACTTTGACAGACCAGGCTGTTAAGTCGGCTACTATCAGCGACCAGCTATATAAGCTCGCGAGCCAGCAGAAGAATCTAATGGATCAATTTAAAGCGTAGATTTAGGCTGCCTCTTAGTCATGGTAGAAGCTATAGAATTTCAAATGGCGATCAGATATCATTTATAGCTAATCAAAAATTAGAATGGAAAGAATTTACAAGGACGTAAACTCTTTGAGTGATTCATGCTTAATAGCACAAAGACCCAACATTAAAATATGCGCCATTCTGATGCCGCTTATTTGTGAAGAAGAAAATTCATGAATGTGAATCTTAGCTTTTAAATAAACATCCGCAACCAGAAATTATAAACTTCAGTAATTATTTAAGTATGCGAAAACGCTCCATTGCTGTTCGAGCGAACATTTCTAATTTGAACCATAACACTATCAGTATGGTGTCGTAAGTAATAACTAGTAACCATCTCAGATTCAAATCATTCTGAAATTAACTATGAGTACCCGAGTTAAATTTTTTACTACATTATTTATATCATTATGAGAAGGCTCTTATAACGTCTTCTGCCAAGCTTTATGAAGCGACTGCACAACCATCATAAGGAATACGTTCGTCATTTTTTTAATTGCCATATCATATGATCAAGTCCCATACCAATATTTTTAATATCAGCTAAACTGGATTTTAGTGCTTTCTCTAACCTTAGTCCTGTACGAAAATTCTGAACGAGTAAAATAGCTGCCATGCGGGATATAATGTATGCCCGTATGGGAACGCGTTACAAAATTCCCTATGTCGCCTGGGGGTTTAGTGGTAGATCTTCAGCGAAACCGCCGTACCTAATGCCCGCGAAGCAATGATCACTTGATGCTCAGCTCTGGCGCTGTCTGTTGGCATATGCCGAGCGATTCGGCCCTTGGTCAACGATCTACCAACGGTTTTTGTGAACGGCTTGGTAGCTGACCATTTGATCAGATGCTTAAGGGGCTTAATGTCCAATTAAGCGAGCGAGGGTTGACCGACCTGGAAACATGGATGATCGACTACACTAACGTCCTAGCAATGCGAGTTTCATCAGACGCCGGAAAAAAGGGCATGAAGGACCGAAAGATCTCGTGCTCGAACGCAGCCGGGGCGGCCAGACTACCAAAATCAACATGCTAAGCGACGCCAATGGCGTGCGGCTTCGCTCACTGCTGTCAGGCGGCAAGCCAGCATATTGCCATGCCAAACCTTTACTTGATAAGACTTGCAGCCCAAACTTGCGTGGCCGTCCTCACAAACGCTGCCGATGGCTGTTGGGCCGACAAGGGCTAAGATGCTAAGGCTCTGTGTCGGCACTGTAATCGGTGTCGTATTCAACCCGTTACTACGTTTCGAAGCATGAAGCGTAAACTCAAGTTGCCTTACCCAGGATCTTCGATCGCCCCAAATCGGCAGTAGAACGCCATGGAGCGCATGTTCGGATCGCCGAAGGACAGGCGCCGCCTCGTTACGCGTTTCGACAAGCTCGCAAAAAGTTTTGAGGCGACGGTCTCATCGGCCTGTGCCCTGCGGCGAGTAAGGTAATACTTTTCGTACAGAGCCTAACATGTTAGCTAAAGGTAAGCGTCGTGCGGAATCACGTACTCTACCCCAGAAATAAAGGCGATGGTGTCTAACCCACGGGACAGATAACGCCAAGCCTATATCTTTTTCGAGCATGCCGAGTTGTAACGGGGATGAGCAGCGCTAATTGCGGGAAAATAATATTCAACCCACCGTTACAGCACGCTAGCGTACCAACCAGAGAACGTGCCACCACAGTGAACAGGCATCTACGTGGATAGGCCTGTCGGAGATCTCTAGTGGTCAAGCACACCCTGGCGCTCAACTTCTTGAAGGATTGCGTCAAAACCTAATGAGCAATACCCCTACTCTGCCTAAGCAATTCCGTTGCGCATGGGGTGCTGAGCAATGGCAGGCACTGTTAACAGTCCCCAAATTACAGAGATGACCAACGCGTCGCGAGCTGAAATTTTTTTGAATATACGTTACTAGGTACTGCAATATGGTTGCTCCAAGTGCGTAATTGCCGTGCCGGACGATATGGTACAGCATTTTCAAACAGCAGTGGTATATCGCATGCAGATCCTTATAGTTCAAGCGCTTCCTGTTAATAAGTCCTTCAACGGCCAGTTAACCACAGCAGCCATTCTGCTCTTGCAGCGGGAGGGCAGACTGTAACTATATCTGACCTTTACGCCACGAAGTTCTATCCAGTTGAAGACTGATTGGCATCACGGTGAGCGCCCGACTTAGAAGCAATTTCTTGCGCTAGCGGGGAAGCGCAACACCAGCACGAAGGGCTCTCTGCCAAGGAACGTGCATCTGGAAGTTAGAAAATTGGAAGCTGCAGATCTTGTTATCTTGCAGTTTCAAACTCGGTGGTACGGCCCTCGAGCTGTTCTGAAAGGCGGGTTGATCGTGTCTTCGTTTTTGCCATCTCTACAACAGTCATACACGATACGAAACAGGCTATTTTCGGGCAAAGCGAGCAATTGTATCAGTTACAACTGGGGCACCCGCTTCAGCTTCCGGTCGTTGAGTTGGAAAAGGAGATATGGGGATGATGCTTTGGCTTACCCATTATTTGCTACATTATCGAGGATCGTCAATTCTTGCACCTGAACACTACTTCGAGGTCTTAGGACATGATTACAGTTGTAGCAATGAGTCATAATCATAATCGGCTATGGGGCAACATTGAGTAATGGTGGAGGCTATTAGCTTATCTGGATTACGAAAGAATGCTTACTTTTTAGGCTGGGTCTACTGGGCTGAAGACAGGGCCCCAAAGCATCTACCTTATAAACCTACTTACTTATAGAAACAATACACATTGGATCAACCCCTAGCCCACATTAGGAAATCGGCAGATTATATAAGTGGCAGCGGCCACCTTGCGGCATATAGAGCCTGGCCATGGGCTAGCTAAATCCAAATCTACCGGATAAGATTCTAGATTGATTGAGTCCGAGTGGCAATCAAGTTCCTCTTCCAGTAACAGAACCAATACAGATCCCCCCGGATGCACATTCGCCTGCTAAAGGATCGGCCCCAACGAATTGCATTTAGCCTGCAAATGAGCGGGCTTTTTTATCGCCTACGCTCCCTACTCCTTTGATGACTGCTGTACGCCAGAAATGGAATACAGCGGCACTCTATAAAGCAATTTAAACTTATTTAAAAATACTTAGAACACTTAGGTTAGGACATAAATGGCAATATATTGGCTAAGCGTTAAACCATACAGGACTGATGTCTAATGAAGGCACACTAAAGGTGTGTCTTTTTCAAGCTCTTCCATCAGATAGTAACGTCACAGCCACGCCCTACATTATCAATTTCAGAATATTTTATTATAAAGGAGCTGAGTTTTCATCCGCGGCTCACGTCTATCTATACAAAGAGGACGCCTAGGCGCAGACGCGCCTGCAAAACAGCGATGACTTTAAAAGGGGGCAAGCCTCAAATCATTATAAAAAATCATAGGAGTTTTAAATGAATAAGTAAGCTCAATTGATTTCCCTCAGTCTCGAAAACAGTATTAGCCCAAGCGCCTCAGATAAATTTTTATATTTCTCCATTTTTCCCTTGTATAACAAAACGGACGTAAGTCTATCTTTTCACCGGTTTGGTAGTAGCAACATTGGCATTTAATTTTTTTCTGAGTCTTCTTCAGCGTCTTATCCCTTTATCCTAGATCATTTAGTTTTTTCCTGTTCATTATTATGCTCGATTGCGATAAATTGTCTTCTTTAGGGACTTGAAATAAAGTTGAAGCGCATATTCCCCAGGTAAATATTAAGGGCACTCTTCAAAAGACCCACAACTGATTGCTATCAAGAATTTATTTAAGCTCCGCCTTCGCGCCGGCCTCTCATAGTCAGGGTATAGAATCAATTGGATACGGCGTAGAAGGTCTTTCCCGAAGGCATATTGGAATCACAGGTGTAGGTGGTTGTTGTATTAGCGATTATTGCTACTGATATGTAAATTAAGCTATATTTATTACATTAATGCATCGGCGCCGAACTCGGCGCCGGGACAGACCTTTTACTGGCTGATTTTCCAAGCATCTCCGGCAGGTTTGTTGCATCGTGCGAACGGCTTCGCGATCAACATGTAAAGCAAACCTATACTAATGACCACAGCGCTGCTAAGAATCATAGCGTAGTTGACATACCATGCAGCACCAGGATTACGCGGCCATGACATGTTAATGATGGCACCGGCACCGTAGGCCAGAGCGCCGATATTTACCGGCAGACCGAAAGCACCGAGGGTAAAGTTGCCACTTGGCTTCCAACCTCGTGCTCGTGCATAAAGTGCAGCGATCACGATCATCTGGAACGCCAGGTAGATACCTATGGCCGCAAAACTGACGATTGTAGCCACTGCGTCCTGTAGGAAATATCCCAGCAGAATAATAAATGCCGGCACAACACCTGACACAAATAGTGCGGCAACGGGAACCTGGGTCCTAGTCGAAATCTTCCGTAGCATCGTGCTACCTATAATCATCTCGTCACGCGCGTAGGAGTGTAGCAGGCGACTAACTGCTGCTTGCAGGCTGATAACGCAGGAAGTGAAGGAAATCATCACCACGCCCATTACCACTTTCGAGCCCATAGATCCGAAGGCGTGATTGAGGATAGTCTTTACCGGGTCTTTGTCGATGCCATTTATCACAGCGTGCATGTCCGGCACGGCTAAAATCAGCGCCAAGCAAGCAAACATCGCCGCTATGCCACCGATATAAATAGTCATACGCATGGCTACTGGAATTTTTTTCCCTGGATTCGGAATTTCCTCGGCCACCTCGCCACATGCCTCGAAGCCATAGTAAAGGAACATTCCGGCCAGTGACGCTGTGAGAAAAGCCGGTAAGTAGGAGCCGTCTACACGAATGTCGAAGGTATTGAATACCACACTGATCGGTTGATGACGTTCACATACTAGTAAGTACAAACCAACAACCATAGCGCCGACTAGTTCGCAGAGAAAACCGAACATTGCAATCCGCGCAAGCACCTTGGTGCCACTAAGGTTAATTACAGTCGCGAACAAGGTAAGTACTAACGCAATGATAATATTCGTATTATTACTCGGTTCAAAACCCATCATTGCCGCCAGGTAGGGACCGGCACCAACTGCAACGGCTGCAATGGTGACGCACAGGGCTATAGAGTGAATCCAGCCAACCATCCACGCCCAGCGCGCGCCCACCAAACGACGGGCCCAGGGGTATACTCCACCGGAAATTGGAAATTGCGATACCACTTCACCGAAGATTAGACATACTAGTAATTGCCCGCAACCAACCAACAAGTAGGCCCAGAACATCGGTGGTCCGCCAGCCGCTAAACACAAGCTGAAGAGCGTGTAAACGCCCACTACCGGCGACAGGTAAGTGAAACCCAAGGCGAAGTTTTCCCATAGGCTCATGGTGCGATTGAAGTTTGAGCTGTAACCCAGCTTTCGCAATTGCTCGGCATCACTGTCGGCAATTGGTGTGGGAAGATCAGAGGAAGCACTCATGGTTAATAAGCTCCGAAAATTAGCAATATTGTGTATCCCGTTTCCATGGAAAGACCTTGCCGTACCAACCTGGTTCGGTGTTTGTTGTTTTTTAGATAAAAAAGTGTCAGATTGCTACAACTCGTTTATCTGCTTGTCGTTTAGTGTTTGAACATCACATGTCTCACAGTGGTGTAATCCTCAAGTCCATACATTGACATGTCCTTGCCATACCCAGACTGTTTCTGACCACCGTGTGGCATTTCACTAACTAGCATAAAATGCGTATTAACCCAGGTGCAGCCGTACTGTAAACGAGCGGAGAGACGGTGAGCGCGGCCTACATCTGAGGTCCAGACCGAGGATGCCAGACCGTAGTTCGAATCGTTAGCCCAGGCTAGCACCTGTGCTTCATCGGTGAATTTGGTTACCGAGACTACGGGGCCAAATACTTCGCGACGAACGATCTCGTCATCTTGTAGAGCGTCGGCCAAAACAGTCGGCTCGAAGAAAAAACCGTCACCAGGTATTGCCTTTCCCCCGGTGATTAAACGGATATGGGATTGCGCCACGGCGCGATCCACGAGCTCGACCACATGATTCCTATGTTGAGCAGTGATCAGCGGGCCAAGCTTCGTTGAATGTTCATTTTGCAAGCCGACCTTTATTGTGCTGACCGCATTACCAAGCTTTTCGACGAACTGTTCATAGATGCCTTCCTGAGCATATATTCGGCAGGCTGCGGTGCAATCTTGTCCAGCGTTGTAAAATCCGAACGTCCGAATTCCTTCCACGGCGGCATCGATATCGGCGTCATTGAAGATAATCACTGGAGCTTTGCCGCCTAGCTCCATGTGCATGCGTTTGACGCTATCGGCTGTGTTCGAAATGATATGCGAGCCGGTGGCTATGGACCCCGTCAACGAGACCATGCGGACTTTTGGGTGAGTGACCAAGGGACTCCCAACATTGAACCCCCGGCCGTACACCAGATTGAGAACGCCTGCCGGAAATATATTCAATGCTAATTCAGCTAAACGCAGCGCAGTAAGCGGGGTTTGTTCTGAAGGTTTAAGCACCACGGTATTGCCTGCGGCAAGTGCAGGGGCGATTTTCCACGCGACCATCATCAGTGGGTAGTTCCACGGTGCTATTGATGCGATTACCCCCACCGGGTCGCGACGAATCATAGAGGTATGACCGGGAAGATATTCTCCGCCCGCCGAGCCATTCATACACCGACAAGCGCCAGCGAAAAATCTAAATACGTCGGCAATCGCAGGGAGCTCGTCATTCAACACGCAGTTGTACGGCTTACCGCAGTTATCAGACTCCAGTTGGGCCAGTTCTTCGCTGTGGGCTTCTATAGCGTCTGCTAATTTTAGTAACAACACGGAACGATCTTTAGGCGAGGTCTGCGACCAGGAATCGAAGGCAGTATCCGCCGCATGTACCGCTGTATCGACTTGCGCAGTGCTGGCTTCGTTAATTTCTACCATAATGCTACCCAGCGCAGGGTTGAACACGGGCTGTGGAGCACCTTCGCCGGCGACCAGTTGGCCATTGATCAAAAGTTTAGTTTGCATGGTTAACTCTCTCTTTGACTTCCTCGAATGTCCAATAAAACTTGAACATGCTCGCGAGTTTTCTTATGATGACGTGTTAATTAATCACGCAATCGCAAATAGCTCAATTTTGTACAGTTTATACTTTCGCCGATAGCTGGATGCGCTATCCATAGTGAAATCAGCAAGGCCTGCGATAAAGTTCAGATAGTAAACATTGATGGCCTAGAATTGGATAATCATCCCGAGCATCTCCGTATACTTTGCTAAAAGGCTTTTTCGGTCTGGCTCAAAAAATGCGTAGTCTAGTCGCGGTACATTTGTAAACTCGGTAGGGTGTGCGAATTCAGCGATCAGGTTGGTACGCCCAATCGGCACGCCTTCCTCGGTCATGGTCGGAGTGATCTTCGGGTTTCGTCTGTCATGTTATTGCAAGATTCTACATGGCGCGGAATATCACAAACATTTGTTTTAATCGCACTTATGAAGTCTTTCGCAGTAAAATTTTTGGCGTGGGAAAGCAGAGTGTGTAGAGTAATGATAAGTTAAATTCTTTATTTCAATTCATTACCATGGCGAGCCATGATGTGCCTGACCACGCTGTAATCCTGTAATGAATCGCTGGACAAATCCTTGCCGTATCCAGACCTTTTTAGACCCCCATGTGGCATTTCGCTGACCAGCATGAAGTGGCTATTGATCCACGTACAGCCGTACTGCAGTCGCGCTGCGATCTGCATTGCTCTGTCCAAATTTTGGGTCCACACAGACGATGCCAGACCGTATTCAGAGTCATTGGCCCACCCCACCGCTTGTTCAAGCTCTTCAAAACGCGTTACTGTTACTACAGGTCCAAACACTTCGCGCTGGACGATTTCATCGTTCTGTCTGCAGCCGGCGAGTAGGGTAGGCTTATAGTAGAAGCCTGCGCCGGGATGCATGGCTGCGCCGGTTAATCGTTCAATGTGCGGCTGGCTAAGTGCACGTTCCACGAAGCTAGCCACGCGGTCACGCTGGCGAGAACTAATCAAAGGTCCTAATTCGTTTTCATTATCCCGCCCGCTGGCGTAGCGCAGGCTGCTAACAGCGGCACTGAGTTCAGCGACCAGTCGATCATGAATCTTATCCTGGGCATATATTCGGCAAGCCGCGGTACAGTCCTGCCCCGCATTGTAGTAGCCATAGCTTCTAACGCCTTCGACAACTAATTGAATGTCGGCGTCGTTGCAGACAATAACCGGTGCTTTGCCGCCTAGTTCAAAATGGGTGCGCTTTAGCGTTTTCGCCGCAGCCTGGAGAATTTTTTGGCCGGTGACAACATCGCCAGTCAGGGACACCATGCGCACTTTAGAGTGGTTGACCAAGTGACTGCCGACGCCCTCACCGCCGCCACAGATAATGTTGATTACCCCACGTGGCAATAATTCGACCAGCACCGGAGCCAAAGCCAGAATCGACAAAGGAGTATGTTCGGACGGCTTGAACACAATGGTATTGCCTGCTGCTAAGGCGGGTGCGATTTTCCAAGCGGCCATCATGATTGGGTAATTCCAAGGAGCGATGGAAGCAACTACACCGATAGGGTCGCGTCGTACCATGCTTGTATAGCCGGGCAGGTACTCGCCGCTTAGCTGACCAGATTGGCAACGAATGGCTCCGGCAAAAAATCGAAACACATCCACTGCGGCATTCAAATCGTCCTTAAGAGCCATATGCAATGGCTTGCCGCAGTTCAGCGATTCCAGCCTAGCTAAGTGCTCGGCTTGATTTTCAACGGCATTGGCGATGGCGAGCAAAATTTTCGATCGATGCTGCGGCGTTGTCTGTGTCCATCCATGTGATGCGTGGTGTGCAGCCAGTACAGCTTCTTCTACCTGATCAGAACTTGCCCCTGCAACGTGTGTAAGTATTCCCCCAGTAGCCGGATTGAGAATAGGTTCGGGGAAACCCTGCCCCTCAACCAATTCGCCATTGATCACTAAAGCTGTCAAGAACGGTGGCTGCTCGGAAGGCATTTTTCGGCTTATCTCTTGTTGGATGGGCTAGGTATTATCTCAAGGATCTAGCCGCACATGTCTAATCATTGAGGTAACCCTAGTTTGGGACGCTGAGCTCGGCAAATAGTAAATACAGAAGTCAGCGTTCGATTTAATAGATAGGTACGTCAAGCACGAGGCTTTTCGCGAGCTACGCACAGGAAAGGGTCTACCAGAGCAGGGCGCGCGGTTCCGCGTCGCCACGCTAAACCTACATCAAGGGATTGGTTGAGGTCTGCGAGGGGGCGGGCTTCGATAATGTCACCTTCCAGCGACCAAGGACGGTAAGTCATGTCCGGTTGAATCGACAAGCCGAGACCTGCGGCGACGAGGCTACGAACTGATTCGGTCGAGGCGGTCCTCAAGCTAATGCGCGGCTGCAAGCCCGCTCCGCACCATATGCGCTGGGCGTTACGATCCATTTCATCAATATTAAGCTGAATCAAAGGCTCCCGGGCGACATCGGCAAGGGTTATGCTGTCGTGATCCAACAGTGGATGCTGAGCCGGGAGCCACAATCGTTGAGGCGAACGTGTAAGGACCTCCGTTTGCAGAGCGTGGCGGTCTTCTAGATTTGACAAAATTAGTACGGCTACGTCGATTTCACCGCTTATTAATAAGTGTTCAATGTAAGCGCGTTCGTCCTCTATTACACTGATTTCGACATTAGGGTACGCTCGCTTGAAGCGTGTTAGTAAATCCGCCAGGTAGTAACCGGCCACTAGGGTAGTGACGCCGATGATCAATTGACCTTCTACCTCATCGGTCGCCTGTTGGAGCATACGCTTAGCATTATCAACAGTGGCTAGAATTATGTGAGACTGTCGTAGGAATTGATGACCTTGGTGGGTTAGCGTCATGCCCTTAGCGTGACGACTGAACAAACTGACACCAACTTCTTGCTCCAGTTGTTGGATCGCGAGTGTCAGTGTTGATTGGGAAATGAAAACCGCATGGGCCGCTGCCGAAATCGACCCTGTTTCGGCTACAGCGATGAAGTAACGGATCTGGCGTAATGTCATGTGATGGACTACCGTAAGCAGTTTCTAATTTTTGGCAGTGTATATTTTTCAATCTATTGCCTCTAGTCATGCGAGCACACTCTCTCAATGTCAGATCGCATTGGTACTGTGCGAGTTCGATTATTAAAAGTTTTCAAGAATCCCGCTCGGCATACCTTTAATACCGATTAAATGAGGCGAGTCATGAGATTTACAGGCTGTTTTAGGTATCTGGTAAGTGCCGGCAACCCACAGCTATCATTAGTTTTTTTATGCGCGTTTACGATTGTTCTACGTCAGCTCTGCCATTCAGATCGTCAGATTTCAACATACTATCTTGGACTTTAAATATATGCATGAAACTAGAGAAACTTAAATGACAGTAATTGTGAAAAATTTTTGTCATATTTTGTCCTACATCTTTATGGTCGTACCGTATGGAGATTGCAGTGGTGAAAGTCTTTACGCCGCAAGTGCAAAACTTATGACCACTAAATATTTCATAGCTTAAACAAAGCTACTAGCTCAAATAACGCACCGTGATTGTTAAGACATGTTCGCCACACAAACATTGTGAGTTGGTCTTGTAGATGTGACAACTTTTATAACGATAGCGAGTACACTACAAGCGCTATTGATTTTTGGACCCTTACTCTCGTGATATTCAGCAGAGATTCTCCTCGACTCTCGTTTTATTTGAAATGCTGATTATCTTTCATCAGCCCTGAACTGATCGTATGATCTTGCTTTCTGACAGAAAAATTCAGTGGCGGCGAGCCACAGCGAGTAAAATCGTTAACAAATTCAAGGCAATACAACACTTATTTAACAAAAAGTTTGCGCTTTAAATCCCGAATGCTTTAGTTCCTACATCTAAAAGAAGCTGCGCTTAACTGGCGCACTGGTTATTCAAAGACTTCGTAGTTTTATTCATTAACGCGAGTAAAAAGCTTCCAGCGCTATTATATATTTTCAATTTATTTGGAGCGCGGCTAACATCGCTATTCTTGTGCATTTATGCCAGGCGTCAATATTCTTAGATAATCAAATTCAATAGACTTCAGGTCGGCCAAGAGAACGTGTGCTAATTGCTTACAGATAAGTTTATGTGAAGACAAATCATGAACCAGGCATGTCGCACTCTGTACATGTTTTTGGAATTGTTGAAATTCGGTTTCAGCGTTGAGCTTATCTATTAGACATGCGAATTTAAGTGCTGCGCGTGCTGATTTTTCATTCATTTGAACCATTTTACCGCAATAATGGAATTTTAATATGTCGTCAACGAAGGTTTTAAAATAAAGAAATATAGGGCGATTATTTGTGTCGTCGGGTTTTAATTTGTAGTTGTTTGTTTTTTTGGGGTCCCATCTTTCCATAAAATCATTCGCCAAGTCGTGGAGATCAACTTCGCAACCACAATAGCGGAAGCTTCTATATAATTTCCGCAGCTCGACCTTCATAATGCATATCTGAGACTCAGTTAAATTTTTTTTTTAAATTCACAACGAGTATTTCGTCTAGGTAATTTTCCTTTTCTTTAGTTTCGAGGTCATCGAAATTTAGCGGATTATCTAAGATATCAGATAGATTTAGCATGAAAAGATCTTTAGGCATAGTAGTTGCAAAGCTTTATAAATGACTCGCACTTGGGATTTTTATCAGGTATCTAACCGTGTGCAGCTAGAAAATCCCAGCACTAAGTTCTCATTATCATTACACTTAACATAGATATGGACTCTTACATGTTTTCTGTCAGCTCGATAAGCTAGTTTTGGTTTATCAATAAACAATTTTTATCGAGAGTAACATCTAATGCAGTTAACCACAGTGAACTTTTAATTACGACAAGAATGCACATGGCGCTCAACATTGAAGTACTGTATACTTTATAATGATGAAAAATAAATTATTGACTTTTTAAATTTTATTTGCAAAATCTACTGAGATTTGCACATAGTCTCTATAGACTGCCAGGGATCATCAATACAGTTTGGCTAACACAAATATCCAGCGAGCGACGGCCATAGTGGTTTGAGACCCAATCCTATCGTTTATAGTTGGTTAATAATACTAACTACATATGGAACAGTGGGGATAAGTGAACTTTTTTACAGCTCCAACAAAATTCGTAGTTTTCAAATTTGACTTAATACTATATCTTGTTGTTTGGGGAATTAGTGTCGGGCATTGAAACAGGCGAATAAATTTTATCGAGTGGGCCTTATGAATAAACTCTTACTAGTTCTAGCAACTTTAATAGTTACGTTACTAAGCGTTATCATGCTGTCTTCATGGCCTTCAGCTTTAGGCGGCTTGGCCGCCTGGGTGACGACAGTTTCTTTTTTAATACAGGTTATACATATCATAAAAAACAAAGACACAAGCGGCTTATCATTGGGTATGTGGTCTTCTTTATTTTTTGGAGTAGCTTGCTGGTCTTCTTACGGCTACAAAATTGGAGATTTTCCAGTGATGTTTGCTAATGGTATAACCGTTGTCCTTGCCGGTACGGTCATATTTCTGAAGCTTTGGCATGAAAAACCATGGAGGCGAATTGCTGAGCGGTGAGATATAAATTAGTTGTTCTTTCAATTTAACTATTTACCAGATCAATATTCAGACCATTTTATTTGCTAATATTTAGCGCCAAGCTATTTCAAAATTAATAATATAGCATCAGTTCTCAAAGGCATCACACATGATAATATTTTTAAGTACTGCCAAAACTTTGACATTATTAGGGATATTCGTAATTTAGTTTGCATCGCATTAATTCTTTGATACCACATAAAACTCAAGCCAACCTTCCCCCCACTATATTCTTATGTATATGAATTTAATATGAGGCTAGGCATTTATTTAACTTATGGCATAAACCTTCCGCTTTTTAATTCATGGTAGACCGCAGATGGGAAGGTTATTGCCGAAGCGCTCTGAGATTATTTGATTAATTTAAAGACTGGTTGAACGACTTTGTCACTGGCTTCTGCTATGTTATGATCGCTAATACATCAATATTATTAGCTTTATCCTCGAGTTCGGTATGAAAGTATTATTTTTTTTCAAACAGCATCAGTCCTGCATTAGCAAGCCGAACCATGCTCCGCCACTCAGCCTCACTTACAATTTTTCTTTCTTTCAGCGATTCAGCCGATTTTAGAGCCCCATGATATTTCTCTTCATCTAAGCCAAACATTATCCTATATTCAATGAACCACTCTTTTAAAGCAGATGATTTTCCCATCCCCCCCCCTGTAGCTCTCAATCTCCAATCAAATTTTCAAAAATCATTTTAATGATCAGAGTTAAAATTTGCTAATTATGTCATCATTCTATTCAATTTTAGGAGGCCTCTAAGCAATAAGCCTTATTGTGCGAAATGAAACACGGGCCTCTTTTGACGCAGATATTTTTAAGTAGATAAGCTGAATTTAAAAGTTAGTTTATTTATGTTATTGCTCGCAGAATAATCTTTCCCCTACGAGCAAATAAACCATTGTTAAACCTTGAATTTTAAAGTCATTGCATTAAGCTCAATTGCAAGTCGCGATAGCTCTTGACTAGCTGCGGTAGTTTGATTGGAACCAGCTGATGTTTGAATCGATAAATTACGGATATTGATCAAATTCTTATCAACTTCTCTGGCAACTTGCGCCTGCTCTTCAGACGCGTTTGCAATCACCATATTCTTTTCGTTTATATCAGTGATTGCTTCGCTAATTACTCTAAATGCCTCACTCGCAGCATGACTGATCTCAAGAGTAGTTGCAGCCCGCTCTTGGCTTTCGTTCATTGCTCCGACCGCACGCAGGGTGCCGGATTGAATACTGCTAATCATACTTTCAATTTCGATCGTGGACTGCTGAGTTCGATGCGCCAGTGAGCGAACTTCGTCGGCTACAACTGCAAAACCACTCCCAGCTTCACCTGCGCGAGCAGCTTCGATCGCAGCGTTCAAAGCTAATAAGTTAGTTTGATCTGCAATGGAACGAATTACATCTATCACGCCTCCAATATCATTAATACTTTTGGCGAGCTGTTCAATTTCCTGTGATGAGAGAGAAACATCATTAGTGAGTATAGCTATAGATTCTAGAGCCTCAGTGACCCTTACGCGTCCATCTTGAGTACTTCTCTCAGCATCTTTTGACGCGACTGCAGTAGTGACTGCATTATTCGCAACCTCTTCCACTGCAGCGGTCATCTCATTGATGGCAGCTGCAGCCTGATCTATTTCTAGGCTTTGCTGAGTAAGTCCCCGGTTACTGTCCTCGGTCACCGCATTCAGCTCTTCTGATGCAGAGGCGAGCTGCTCGGACGAGCCAGCAATTTGATGAATAGTAACGCGCAAACTTGTTTGCATTTCATGTAGAGCTGTCAACAAATTAGCGGGCTCATCATTACCATGCACGACAATTTTTTTGGCTAAATCACCACCTGCTACTCGCTTAGCAACGTCAACCGCGTCCGCCAGAGGAATTACAATGCTTCTAGTTAACAACACAGCAACGGAAACTAGAACAACAAGTATTAGAGCAAGTGAGACTGAATTCACTATCAAGGCAATGTGAAATGTGTGTTTGCTCAAATTGGCAGCGTTTACAATACCATTTACATTGAATTTATTAAGTTCTTGCAGGGCGACCATAAGCGAATTGGATCGAGCGACAAGAGGACCTTCCACCAATTCAACCTGATCGTGCTCCCGCCCTTCAATTACAGCTTTCAAAACTTTTTCTTGATAGTTCTCGTATTCTGTTAGTTGATAAACAAAGTCCGAGAACAGCTTTCTATCTTCAGGCGCAAGAACTGTCTTTTCATAACTCTGTGTTTCGTTTTTAATTTTTTTATTCAATTCATTTATGCGGCTAATGGTACTGATCCGTTCAGATTCGCCCTCGAGAATTACACTTCGAAGAGTTAATGCTCTCGAGCTTCCCAAATCCATTCCAATCTCGCCTAAAGCTAATACCCCTTGCAACCAAACAGTTCTTATTTCATCTGTCGCAGAGTCCATTTTCTTGGCTTGATACAGAGAGGTAAGTCCCATTGTAATAACCAAGACTCCAACAAAAGAAAAAATAATCGCGGCTCGTTTACCTATTTTCATACTCCGCAGCACAGTAATAACCTCTGTATCTGAACCAACTTTGTGGTTTTTTATTAAATTTCACAGATCAAAACTCCTGTCTCAATCATTTAAATTATGTTTTTGCAAACGATAGCCGGACTGACTGATCGAAATAAATATGCTGAATCGATTCAGCATTCATGCGGGATTATTACAACATTATTTCAAGGCGTTTTGGTTACACTAATGTTACGATTTTGTGATTCTCATTACGTGGATGACTGCTTGCCTCGCGCCTTGAGCTCTATCAGGTGTTCAATATAGATAAAAATCAAGCTGACTCTTCTCTGACAAGGTTGATTAACTATCTGATTTCTATAGGTTTAAGCTATTTAAAAGGATTGTGTTTGCTTGTCGCCTTGCTCAACATAGAGACTTGGGGGCCTTCTAGCAGATCCTTTCCATACATCGGCCGCGGTAAAGCGTGGAGCAGTGCTAGGTTTTGCCGCAGCCCAGCGTTGGCGGGCTGCAAAGCTCCTAGCCAATTTGTCGCAGCGAGTCGCTACTCTGCGCCTCTCTCTGACCAACTCAAACATCGCTCAATGATGGTCCGCTGTCGATACTTCGGATTATCCAAGATGAATCGCCCCGGGTTTTCTAGACACTCTCAAGGCTCGCTGCGTAACGCTTTTCAAACTCTACCGGTGACAGCTGATTGTTGAAACTGTGGCGTCGTTTTGGGTTGTAAAACATCTCGATGTAATCGAACACATCATCTCGAGCATCCTGGCGTGTAGTGTAGATTTTACGCTTGATCCGTTCCCGCTTCAGCAACTGGAAAAAGCTCTCCGCCACAGCGTTGTCGTGGCAATTACCTCGACGACTCATGCTGGCTACCAGGTTGTTAGCTTTCAAGAAGCTTCGCCAGTCTGAGCTGCTGTACTGACTGCCTTGATCCGAGTGGATCATCACCTCTTGCTTCGGCTAACGTCTCCAAACCGCCATCAGCAGTGCATCAATGGCTACGTCGCTGGTCATCTGCGACTTCATTGACCAACCAATGATCTGGCGTGAAAACAGATCGAGCACCACGGCCAAATACAGCCAGCCTTCATATGTTCGGATGTAGGTAATGTCTGTGACCCAAACTTTGTTGGGTTCTCTGACATCGAATTGGCGCTTCAGTAAGTTCGGTGAGGCAACGGCTGGCTTACCGCCGTATTTTCCAGGCCTCCGTCGATACCCAGTCTGAGAACGTAAACCTTCAAGGCGCATCAACCTAGCCACCCGGTGACGGCCACAGCTCTCACCAACCTCTCGCAGGTCATCATGGATCTTTCGATAGCCATAAACGCCACCGCTTTCCAGCCAGGAGTGTTTGATCAATCCAAGCAGTCGCTGATCGTCCTTGGCTCGCGCAGATTTTGGTTCTGATAGCCACGCGTAGTAGCCGCTGGGATGAACCTTGAGCGTCAGGCAAAGCCGTCGAATCGCGTAATGACCCGCTTGCTGCTTAATAAAGGCGTACTTCAGCCGCACTCCTTGGCAAAGTACGCGGCGGCCTTTTTTAAGATGTCTCGCTCCTCCGTCACCCGTTTCAGCTCGGCACGTAGACGACGAACCTCAGCGCTCTGATCATCCTCCTCAACGCGCTGTTCCTGAGGCTTGGTGTAGCGCTTAACCCAGGCATAGAGGCTGTGCACAGACACACCCAATCGTGCAGCCACCTCCGAGACAGGAAGCTGCTTTTCGGTCACTTGCTTGACCGCCTGGATTTTGAATTCTTCGGGATAACGCTGGTTGCTCATGGCACCTCCTAATGGGCCTCATTTTAAGGCTTGGAGGTGTCTACGAAACTAGGGGCGATTCATCTTGCAGCGCTGGGTTTGTCGGTTTGAGTGGAGGGCGGCGGCGCCGCTGATTGGTCGTTGCCGCCACTGACCATTGGCTAGTGCTCTGGGTTAACGAGTTATCGACTCTGACGGAAGAATGTTGTGAAGTGCGTGCGAGACGCTGGATTTAGATCAGCCTTCTGAGGCTCTAGAGACTTGCCCGCGACCCACAAAGCCAGATCGCCGAAAAAGCGCTGCACTAGATCGCCGTTTTGTAAGAGGAGGAGCTAGAAGTTCGCGAACTGGCACCAGGTGACCAGCAGCGAATACGGCGTGAAAAAACAGCGCCAATCATTGACGTACTTCATGCCTGGGGGATCGCTCAGAAGCAACTTGTGCCTGAAGGGTCGCGTACCGGCAAGGCCTGTTCAAGCTATTTTGAAGATGGCTGGCTCACATGGGAGTTGAGTGACGTAAGGCCAGTCGCATACCCTGTATCCGTGCGGGACTGGGTATCAACGAGGTGGATTTCCCATCCCCCAGAAAGACGATGAAGTTGAGCAAGATATGTTGGGCGGACGTTTACAATAATACGGCCTGAAATCGAATTCAGTTGGCGTTCAGCCATGAAAAATCCTGCAAACCTCGTCTTTTGCAGCATCCACCACAGATTCAGGAAAGTCTTTGAGAACTTCCTTGGGGGGCTTGCCGGCTAGCATTGAGTTCGAGGAGCCAAACCAGAAGGCCATTCCCCAGCCATCCTTCTTGCTCTCTAAAATAGCTACGACCTCAGCCAGGTCAGCCAGCGGCCTGTAGCCAGTCAATGGATCCAGTCCGTAGGCGGGGAAGTAATCGATGCCCTCATGGCGCAAGGCAAAAATCCTCCCAGCACGCTTCCATTTGTTGGGTTGCGAACTAGCATTGACTGTCTTGATCTGGGCAAGCTCCGCAACCTCTTGCGCAGTCAGCCAATCACCAGAGTTCAAGATCCGAGTTTTACCCATGGCGAGCATCTTCGCTTCACGCAGTAGGGAGGGCCGGACAGGTTTCTGAGGTATCAGCATGCTTACCAGCCCTGAGATTTTGTCTCGGGCAAGGGCTTCAGTTGAGCATTGAAGGCTTGGGCCATCAGATCAATCCCAACAAGGAATGCTGTAGCTTTCTCGCTAGAGAGGCCATGCAGTTGCACGACCCGTCTTTCGCTCACTCCACCTTTGCTCGTATGAATATTGATAGAAAGGCCACTTAAGCGCTTATAACGCTCGACAATAATTTCTTCAGTTGGAAGCGCCATAGCCACCACTTTGTGTTATCAGGGTTAGGGCTGAATATATAAAGTCCAAGCTAATCCTGCGAGGACCTTCGCGCAATGGCCGTTGGTAAGCTTATCTAAATAAACATTCTCGCGCCTGTCATCATCCAATACGCGGCGGCTTTCCTGCTAAGCTACCGATCGGTTCCAAATCCTGGTTGGTACTCGATACCGCATTGAGGAATCGGCTCGCGCGCCCCGATCGCTCTCCGAATACAAGACGCGCTTCTTGAGCATATTTTCCAGCCATCAGCGGTTTAATGAACTTGCTTTTTTTTCGCTTATTTTTTTGTTTTCGCATGACACAGCCTCACCATTACGATTGCCTAACCATTCGCGCTTATTTTGCCTAGGTCTATCGAGGTATTAGGATAAAGCACGGTATTTACATCGCAAGATAAGCATCTCAGGAAACGTCGTTTTCTTCATCGGGTAGATTCACCGCATTTACCATTGTAGTAATTACAATGGAAAGCCATGCTTGGTGAGCCATTAACTGAGAATCACACGCCCCCTCACCATTGGACGCTCCATACAGGGTTCGCCACTCGAGGACGTCTGTCAGCTCAACCAACGCGTTGTCGGTGAACAGAGCATCTGAAGCGAGACGATAGGCGTAGATATCCAAGGCCTCATCACCGTGACTCCTCGACCTTGCTCTTGCAAAGTCTAAAACTGCTTCCACAGTCCAGCGTTTTGAACCATTCAGCTGCGGCGGAATCGCAAGCTGCACACCGACGATCGCCTGCTCAGCGTAGGGTCGATCCAACTCGTTGAATAGGTCGGCAAGAGCTTGTCCGGAAGAACACTTAACCATCTCCACGGTTTGGTCGGGCTCATTGAGATTCAAGACGGCAACGATGAGCATCGTCGATGGGAGACGACTATCACTCTCGGCAGCCAAACAGTTTGTAGCGAATGAATGCTGGAACATAGATTTCGACCCTAAATGAACACTATAGATTGTAGCCCTATAGTATTCAAAAAGGCTTCATCGTTCCTTTTGAAAGGTCATTCAAAATGGAACTGAAGAACGCCTTCGCCATAGCTTTGCGCAAGACCAGGCTTCAGAGAGCATTGACTCAAGAGGACTTCGGGATCATCAGCAGTAGGACGTACTTAAGTACTTTGGAAAGAGGTCTGCGAAACGTCACCCTTGAAAAAGCTTCAGATCTTGCGAGAAGAATGGGAATGCACCCATTGAGCTTAATCGTCCAGACATTCTTGATAGCCGAACCCGGAACTGACTTTGATTCACTTTTTAAGCGCATCCGCACTGAGATTGATGCAGATCCAAATGTTAGTGCCGCCCCATATGACTCTTGAGCCTTCACGTCTCCTCAAGCGTCTAGAGCTAGCATGGGAGGGATCCAATCCGCTCTGCTCACTTTTCGTTAAAAACGCTTGACTACATTAGGCAAACCAGAAGCTCATCGAACCTGGCGTATGCCCTGGCGTGTGCAAGGCCACGCCGCAACCACAGGCCAACGCCTCATCATCTTCCAACCAGCGATCAGGCGACGGCACCGGCGTATAAGGCACGCGAAACATCTGGCACTGCATTTCCAGGTTATCCCACAGGAATTTATCGTCTTTGTGCAGATGCAAAGTGGCGCCGGTTTTCTCTTTCAATTGGCCGGAAGCCAGGAAGTGATCGAGGTGCGCATGGGTATGGATGATGCTCACCACCTTGAGGCCCAACGCCTCCAGGCGAGCCAGGATCAGCTCGTGATTGCCGCCGGGGTCGACCACGATGGCTTTTTTGGTGATCGGGTCACCGATGATGGTGCAGTTGCACTGCAACGGGCCGACGGGGAAGGTTTCGCGAATCAGGGCTGGTAGCTGAGACATCAGAGCGAACTCGATCATTTGTAAGTCAGCGATTTTGGCACAAATGCGTTGCTGCCTACCCCAACAACCCCATCTCCTGCGCCCGCGCTACTGCCTGGGTTCGGCGTTCCACGCCCAGCTTGCTGTTGATATGGCTGGCGTGGGTTTTCACCGTGTGCAGGGAGATAAACAACTGGTTGCTGATCTCCTGGTTTGAGCAGCCTTGGGCGATCAGTTGCAGCACTGCCAGCTCGCGGGTGCTGAGGGTTTCGTGCGTGGGCAGGGCCTCGGCGGCGGCAACCACCGGCAGCAGCGCCAACAGGCTTTGGTTCAACAGCGCATGCGGGGTCTTGCCGAGTTGCTCGCGCATCCAATCAGGATAACGTTCCAGCAGCCGCTGGAACGGTTGCAGTGCGCCACCAACGCCCGCCTCGAGCGCCTGGGCCACGATCGGCCGCGCCTTGGCTTCCTGGCCGCACTCCAGCAATACATGCGCCTGCTGGGTCAGGGCCATCAGGGCAATCATCTGGCGCCCGCTGTTATGCGCCTGCTGCGCCAGCTCTTCGAGGCGCTGCAGGGCCGCAGCCGGTTGATGGCGGATCGCATCGAGTGCGGCCTGCTGCAGCCCGATGTGTTGCGCCAGGTGCGGATGAAACTCCGGTGCGGCGGCGGCGTGCTCACCGTTATAGGTCTGCCCCAGGCGGGTCAGCCAGGCGTCGGCGAGGTCGGTGCGGCCTTGGGCCAGCCATAATTCGCATTTGATCAGGGTAATCATCGCCAGGTAATAGATCGGCGGCACGTCCCAGATATGCATCAAGCGCTCGGCTTCGGCAAGTTCGGCGAAGGCCTTGGCGAAATCACCGCGCCGCCCTTCGAAATTGGCGATCACACAATGCCCGATGAGTACGCTGATATCGCGGCAGGCGCGCGCTTCGCTCAGGCCGGCACGCAAGCGAGCAAGGCCAGCGTCTGACTGATAACGCACCAGCAGCAGGTAACCTTCGTACAGCGAT
Organism: Pseudomonas sp. Larv2_ips; assembly: GCF_963879675.1. NCBI lineage: Bacteria > Pseudomonadati > Pseudomonadota > Gammaproteobacteria > Pseudomonadales > Pseudomonadaceae > Pseudomonas > Pseudomonas sp. Larv2_ips. The sequence continues at coordinate 44,660 of NZ_CAWOAW010000030.1, read as the reverse complement.
AGCCGCGCGCGTACGGCGTACAGCCGTTGAGGCGCAAGGCCCTGCAGGCGTTGCAGCCCCTGGCGCACTTCGTCCAGAGAACGCAGAATTTCGCCGCGCGCCTGCAACACGCGCGCGCGGTCGTAATGGGCCAGGGCCTCGAACAGCGGGTTGCCAACGCGCTGCGCCAGCTCCAGAGATTCGCGATTCAGGCCACGCGCGCGCCACAGGTCGGCATCGACAATAGCCAGGTTGGACAGGGTCGACAGGCACATCAGGCGCTGGCCGTAGCGTTTGTGCGGCAGGCTTTCCAACGCCTCGCTGCAATAACGCTGGGTCAACTCACGATCACCTCGCCCGCGGGCGATGATCCCGCTCAGCGCCAGCCATTGGGCCAGCATCGACTTTTGCGCAGTGGCCGACGGCGCCGGCAGGAAGCGACTGAGGTAGCCTGACAATTCTTCTGCCGCATCCAACTGGCACGCCAACCCCAGCGCCCAACTGTAGAGCACGATCAAGCGCGGCGTGCTGATCAGCAGGCTGTCGGGCAAGTCCATCTTCCAGCGCAGCAGCATGCCCACATTCTGCTCGGCCAGCAGTTGCTCCTCTGACAGGTTCTGCACCAGGTTTGCCGCCACATCGAGGTGGCCGGCGCGCAACGCCTGCTCCACGGCTTCGTCGATAAAACCCTGGGCGTTGAACCAACGACAGGCCCGCAAGTGCAGGCTGGCAATCGGCAAGGTGGCATTGCTCACGCGGCGCGTGCGCAGCAAATCGGAAAACAAATGGTGGTAACGGTACCAGTGGCCCTGTTCGTCCAGCGGCACCAGAAACACCTGATGGGCCTGCAGATAGCGCAGGATTTCCGCGCTGTCGTGGGCCTCGCGCACGGCGTCGCACAGTTCGCTGCAGAAACGATCCTGAGGCGCCGTGTCGTACAGGAACGCCTGCACTTCAACCGGCAGGCAGTCGATGACCTCTTCGAGCAGGTAATCACGAATCAGCCCTTCGCCACCGTGCAAGCTGTGCGGCAACGCGCTTTCATTGCCCGCTTCGGCGATTGCCAATAGCCAGAAACGCAGGCCGGCGACCCACCCTTCACTGCGCCGGATCAAGTTGTCCAGCGCCTCGCCGCGCAACGAACTGCTGTGCCGATCCAGCACGGCCAGCGATTCGTCGTGGGTCAGGCGCAGGTCCTGTTCGTGCAGCTCCAGCAGGTGCCGGGACAGCCGCAGGCGCGCCAGGTGCCAGTCGGGACGTTGGCGACTGGTGACCATGACCACCAGCCCATCGGGTAAATGATTGAGGAAAAACTGCAGGCAACGATCCAGCACCGGGCCCTGAGCCAGATGGTAGTCATCCAGTACCAGCAACAAGGGCGCACGCGTGGACAAGTGCAACGTCAGCTCATCGAGCAGGCCGTCGAGCCATTCTTCAAAGGCAAAGGGTTGGTGACGCTGGCGCATTTTCAGCAGGCCCAGGGATTGGGCGCCGAGTTGCGGGAAATACTGTTGCAAACCGTCGAGCAGGCGCTCGAGGAAACGGCCCGGGTCGTTATCGCGTGGGCTCAGGCCCAGCCACAGGCTTTGCCAATGCGCCGGCAAACTCTGGCAGAACTCTACCGCCAGCGAACTCTTGCCGAACCCCGCCGGAGCGCTGACCAGTAGCAATCGCCCCTCCAGGCCAGCACTCAGCCGTTCGCACAGGCGCGGGCGCAGCACATAGCCGTCAGGCAAAGGTGGCCTGTAGAAGCGCGCTTCCAGGGTCGGAATTACTGCGCTTGCAGGCCCTTGGATTCGGGACAGATCAGTCATCGCCGGGCTCTTGTAGAAGGCTGTTGTCGGCATTGCAGATGTCCGCAGACTAGCGGTAAAAGCGGCAGGGTTGTAGATCTTTGCAACATTTACCTGAAAAAGAACTACGACAAAAAATGTGAGAGCTGCCTTGCGCAAGGCTGGCTTGTGTGGGAGCTGGCTTGCCTGCGATAGCATCAACTTGGTGTAACTGATACACCGAGGCGCCTGCATCGCGGGCAAGCCCGACTCCCACACAAGCCAGCTTTACACAAGCCAGCTCCCACATTGTCGAGTGAGTGTTGCTTAGCGCACGCCATCCTGGCGCAGGGCCGCCGGGGTGAAGTCGCTGGTGGTGGCGGTAAAGCCGAAGTCATACGCCTGCTTCTCTTCGTTCTTCATGCCCAGGGCCAGGTAACGGCCGGACTGCAGGTCGTAGAGGGTTTCGAGGGCATACCACGGCACTTGTTTGTCGTAGTAGTTCTCAGCGTGAGCTTCAGCCACGCGCCACAATTGGCCACGGCCATCGTAGTGGTCGATCACAGCGGCTTGCCAGGTGTCTTCGTCGATGAAGAAGTCACGCTTGGCGTAGATGTGGCGCTGGCCTTCCTTCAAGGTTGCGACCACGTGCCAGACGCGACGCAGCTCATAACGTGCCAGGTCCTGGTTGATGTGGCCGGCCTTGATGATGTCGACATACTTGAGCTTCGGATCGTCGATCTTGTAGCTGTTGGAGGCGATGTAGATTTCTTTCTTGCCTTCCAGCTTCCAGTCGTAGCGGTCCGGTGCGCCGTTGTACATGTCGAGGTTGTCGGAGGTACGCAGGCCATCGGCGGCGGTGCCCGGCCCGTCATAGGACACTTGCGGCGCCCGGCGAACACGGCGTTGGCCGGCGTTGTAGACCCACGCCGAACGCGGCTCCTTCACCTGGTCGAGGGTTTCGTGCACCAACAGCACACCACCGGCCAGACGTGCCGGCGCGGTCACTTGCTGCTTGAAGTAGAACAGCACGTTGCCCGGGTTTTTCGGGTCGTAGTCCTTCATCTTGTCGCGGAACACAAACTGATCGCGAAAGTACACCAGGCTGAACGAGCCGTTGGTTTGCGGCGTGGCCTGGGTGACCAGACGCGTCACGCTGCCGCCGCGATAGCGGGTGATGTGGTTCCAGATCACTTCCACGCCGCTTTTGGGGATCGGAAACGGAACCGCGGTTTCGAAATTTTCCAGGCCGTTGCCGCCAGACACGAGGTTGGTATTGGTGGCGTTCTTCTTGATGGCAGCGAACACATCAGCCGGCACGGTGGCGCCGCGATGGGTCGGGTAGACCGGCATCTTGAAGGTGTCCGGGTAACGCTTGAACATCGCGTACTGCCCCGGCGCCAGCTTGTCTTTGTACTGCTCGACGTTCTGCGCGGTGATCGTGAATTGCGGCTGCTCGCTGGCATAGGGGTTGGCGAGGAAACCACGGGCATCCACGGCGCCGGCATTGGTGGGCAGCGGCGACCATTTGGGGATGGTGCCGGCCGCGTTACCGGCCATCTCTGCGCCCATCGGGGTCAGGGTCGTGCCCAGCTTGGCGGCTTCATCGGCCGAGACTGCCGCCATGACGCTACCCGCCATGATCGACAGCCCAAGCACACCCACGTGCAACAGACTTTTAGTTATTTTCATGTTCTGGCTCTTCCTGAAATGCATGCATCTGAAAAAGAAAGTCTTAGAAGTTCACGCCGGCGCTCAAGGCGATAAAGTCGCGATCATCCACCGTGGTGAACCGGCCACCAAAGAAGTTGGTGTAGTTCAGGCCGACGGTGTAGGTGTTCTGGTACTCGGCATCGACGCCCAGGCTGACGGCCTTGCGACCCTCTTCAAAGTTGCCGCCAGGGCCTGGCGAATACCCTTTGACGTCATGAGACCAGGCCACGTTGGGCTTGAGGTTCACACCGGCAAATACATCCGGGTATTCCCAGATCGCCCGGGCGCGATAACCCCAGGACGTCGCGGTGGTGTAGCCGTCGTTGTTGCAGTTGGTGTTCAAGCCGGATGCATTCGGCAGGCCCGCACCTTGAGCGGTCGAATTGTTCAGCGCGTTGCAGAAACCACCCGGCAGCGTGCCAGGGCCGAACACTGGATCACGGCCATAACGCGCAGTGTTTTTGCTTTCCAAGCCGCCCACATGGGTTACGCCGATTTCGCCCACGGTGGTCAGGCGGGTGGCGCCCATCACCTGGTCGAAGAAGTGCGTGAAGGTGGTCTGGAACTGGGTCACTTCCTTGCGGTTGTAGCCATGCAGGTCCTGGCCCGGGGTGCCCTTGAGCACCGATGCATTTTCATAGCCCCGAATCGGCGTAACGCCCGCATACAGAATATCGGTGGTGCTCAGTTGTACCGGCGCGTTTGGCCGGTAGCTCAATTCACCACTCCAGGCGGTGCCGGTAGGCAGCGTGGTGGAGAAGCTCAGGCCGTAGAGGCGGATATCTTCCGGGTACTCGACAAAGTACTGGGAACTGCCGGCCACGATCAACGGACGCAACGCCGCCAGTTGCCCCAGCGGACGGGTGTAGGCCGAGTTTGGCGCGCCGGTGGCGCTGAAGATTGGCGCACGGCTGTGGTAGTTCATGAAGTACGCACCGAACTCCGTGTCCAGTGGCTCGAAGTTGTAGTGCATGGCCACGCCGAACTGGCCGCTGTCCCGTGCATCACGGTCACCGCCACGTTTTACCAGCACGCCCTCATTGTTCACGTCCACACCCAGCGCGTTCAATGTCGGCAAGGCCGCGCCAGGGATGGTGGAGCGCTTGTTCAAGACCCGCAGGTTATTGCTGCAACCGTCGGCAATCACGTCGGGCTGGGAGAAGAACGTGCCGCAGTTATCCACAACCGTCTGGTCCCACTCCAACTGGTAGAACGCCTCTGCGGAGAGGTTGTCGGTGAGGGTCTGGGACACGTAGAACATATTGACCGGAATCAAGCCTTCCTTGATCTCGGCGCCCGGACGACGGAATGCAGACACGTCGATCGGGTTGATCGAGTTGATACCGCCACCAATGAACGTACTTTCGCCCCAGCTCACTACCTGCTTGCCGAAGCGCACGCTGCCTGGCTCATCGGCAACGGTGTAGTTGTGATAAATGAACGCATCGAGGATCTGCCCGCCAGAGGACTTGGCGCCCTCTTTGCGGTTGTTGTTGCTGACATTCTTGAAGTCCAGGTCTTCGTTTTGCAGCGCGAAGTCATACCAGTATTTGCCACGCACAAAAATGCCGGTGTCGCCGTATTTCAATTCAAGGTCATGGATACCCTTGAAGATCTTCGAGAAGGAATCACCCTTGTTGAAGTTCAGGTGGCCGTCATCGGAGGTTTGCGAAAGCCCCTTGCCGCCGTTATTGACACCAATCAGGTCTTTATTGCGACCCGCAGTCGACCAGCTCGCCCCCACCGACAGGGAGGAGTCAAAACTACCTTCGATTTCACCGATGTTGAAACTGACGCCGAATGCGGGCCCGGCGAGCGTAGAAGCGAGACTGACGGCCAGGGGCAGTCTTGCCCGGCGCCAGAACTGGTTTACTGAGGTCATCGACGCTACTCCATGTGCATTATTGTTATGGCAGTGAGTTCTTTCTTCTGGATGCATGTACCGGCCGGAATACAACGATTCCAATGCCGAACGGCAACCAAGCCCCCATGGCCCGAAGCGCAACATCCTTGAAAAACTCTGAGATGGACTATAGCCAGCAGGGGGTACCGCTTGATCCCTCTAAAGTGTGATTTGCATCACCAACCCGTCTGCCACAGTCCTTTCGCCACGCCGACGAAGGCCGGCGCGGCAAGGATGGCTGAAAATTGGCAAATCACAAGTGAAGGCTTGAGATAGAGCATTGCCGCGCCCGATCGGGCGCGGCGAGAGGCATCAGAGGGTGGACAGGAACGTGCTGTTATTGGCCTGCCATTCAATGATGTCGATACGGATACGTTTTTTGTCGAGCTTGCCGACACTGGTCTTGGGAATTTCAGTAACAACGGCAATCTGGCTTGGAATCGCCCACTTGCTCAAATGGCCCAGTTCGACAAAAGGCTTGAGGTGTTCCTTGAGCTCGCGAGCACCTATCACTTGGCCATCATGCACCACCAGCAACGCAAACGGACGCTCGCCCCATTGCGGGTCGGCGATGCCCACCACCGCTACTTCGCGTACCGCCGGGTGACGGCTGACCAGATCTTCGAGGGCCAGGGAGGAGATCCACTCGCCGCCGGTCTTGATCACATCCTTGATGCGGTCGCGAATGTCGATCACGCCAAATGCGTCCAGCGTGGCCACGTCGCCGGTGTGCATCCAGCCGCCCTCCCACAGCTCGGCGCCCTTTTGCGGCTCGTTGTAATAGCCTTCGGTCAGCCACGGTGCGCGCAGCACCAGCTCACCCTGGGACTCGCCGTCAGCGGGCAGGAAGTTGCCTTCGCTGTCGACAATCGCCGCTTCCACCAACGGCCCGGGCACGCCGGCCTTGATGCGGTAGGTGGTGCGCTCGTCCTCGGTGCCGGCCATCAGTTCTTCGTTGAGGTGGGCACACGACACCAACGGCCCGGTCTCGGACATGCCGTACGCGGCAGTCAGTTGAATACCGCGCGCCTTGGCGGCTTCATACAGCGTGCGATTGAGCGCGCTGCCGCCGATGACGATTTTCCAGCCGCCAAAATCCACGCCTTGCGCCGCCTTAGCGTTGAGCACCATTTGCAGGATGGTCGGCACGCAGTGGGAGAAAGTGACCTTTTCCTTGCGCCACAACTCCACCAGGTATTCCGGGTCGTAGCGGCCCGGATAGACCTGCTTCAAACCGAGCATGGTTGCCACGTACGGCAGGCCCCAGGCGTGCACGTGGAACATCGGCGTGATCGGCATGTACACGTCGTTGGTGCCCAGCAGGCGCACGCTGTCGACGCTGCCCATGATCGTCGCAACGCCCATGGTGTGCAGCACCAGTTGGCGGTGGGTGAAGTACACGCCTTTGGGGTTGCCGGTGGTGCCGGTGGTGTAGAAGGTGGTGGCGACGGAGTTTTCGTCGAAGTCCTGGAAGTCGTACGTGGGGCTGGCGGCCGCCAGCAGGGTTTCGTACTCGCCGACCAGGTTGGGCAGCTCGGCGGTTTTTTCGTCGCCGTCGGTGAGCAGCAGCGTTTTGTCGACCGTGGTCAGGTGGCCGGCGATGGCCTGGTAAAGCCCCACGAACTCGCTGTTGACCAGCACGAAGCGGTCTTCGGCGTGGTTCATGGTGTAGAGAATCTGTTCGGGCGACAGGCGCACGTTGATGGTGTGGATTACCGCGCCGATCATCGGGATGGCGAACATGCATTCGAGGTAACGGTGGCTGTCCCAGTCCATCACGGCGACGGTGTCACCGGCCTTGACCCCGGCCTCGGTCAGCACATTGGCCAGGCGCGCAACGCGCTCGATGAGGGTGGGATAGGTGTAACGCAGTTTGTCGCGGTAGATGATTTCCCGGGTTTTTTCGTAGCGGGTCCCGGACATCAGCAGGCGTTTGATCAACAGTGGGTATTGGTAAGCGCCTTCGGCGGGTGGGATAACACGGGTCTGCAACATACGAATCCCTTATCTGACTGCACGGTGTTGGCTTGAAGACCTGCACTTTAGAGAGCTTATGTGTCAGCTAAATCAGCCAAAGGAATGATTTGCAGAGGCCGATGAATGCTAGCTTTGCGCCACCATTTAGGTGGTGTGTGAGTTCAGCGTGGGGGCCGGGATTGTTTGCGATGAAGGTGAGCAGGGGTATCGGTTGCGGCGAGGTGGTAGGGCTGGGACTTGGGGTGGTTGCAGGGCTGGGACCATATCCGTTA
>NZ_CAWOAW010000030.1:0-37034 GCF_963879675.1 Pseudomonas sp. Larv2_ips | reverse complement strand
AACGCTGGTTGCTCATGGCACCTCCTAATGGGCCTCATTTTAAGGCTTGGAGGTGTCTACGAAACTAGGGGCGATTCAGAGGCAAGAAGCCACGTGCCCCGGAGACGGATAAGGGTCCGGTTCAAATGCTGGGCATTTTTAAGTGTTGAAATTAACGCTAGGCAGTGTGGCCTTTTGGAGCCAAGCTGCGAGAGGAGGGTATCAGAGCAGTAGCCAGTACCGCTAAGCTTTAGATTCTCTGGCAGATAGTTGTGAAGAAAGAGTACGCTGAAATGAAGAATACTCTGAACGTCTGGCCTTGGGTATTAGATATAAAGCGTTATGAGAGCTTTGCTCTTGAGATCTGAATCTCGATGTGTAGTTATATAATTAACATTAGGGTTATAGGGGAAGTAGGTCCATAGTATTTTTTAAGAGCGTCTTTGAACCGGAAATAGATCTTCTAGTCTTCGAAGGAAACTAAGGATTTTAATTTATTTCTAAGGGTTTCATTTTCTTCTTCCAGTCTCTCATTCTCCAGCACAACTTGCTCGAATTCACGTTTTTTTTGATTTTGCCTTCTGTGAACCTCGTGAGTTTGTCTACGTGAGACATAGGAGTTGATGGACCCCGGAGACGATTGTCCGAGGGAAAGTGACACGGCGCTTTTTATTGATGCATCTGAAGTATCTAATTTTAGTTCTGCACGAATTGTAGACTGTTTAGCGATTTCATCGTTAGTAAATTTTCGTCGAAAGGCATGTATGCCAACTCTTGCGCTGGGAATATTGATTGATTTGATAGCGGCGGCAAAAATTTCTGAGACAGATTGATTGTTCAACGGGGCGCCCGTTCGCGCGGATAGGAAAATTCTATCGCAAGTGACTGCTTCTTTTATATTTTTATCTTGAAGAAAGTTGTTGCGATAAGTCTTAATAAAAGCGTTGATGCGAAAGGCGAGTAACAGTGGGATTTTGTAGCTTAAAGTATTACTATATTTTTGCTCTGGCGGGGTTACGACAAAGAAATCTTCATCAGTTACATCGATTTCGCCATCGCTAAACTGACTGCATAGCAGTGAGTTTATAGAAGCTCTCCTAAAGCCTGTCGCATTTGCTATCGCTAGCATCAATGCATTTCGATGTGCTATGTAAATGTCGCGATGTTTTAGAAATGCTAACTCAAGGGTACGTAAGTTTTTCTCGGAAGGTTCGTATTTTGTAGTGTGTTTGCTAAGAGCTCCAATGCGCGGGTAAAGTAAGGGGAACATGTTTTTGTCACGTAATTTATACGTGGATTTGCCGAGATGGTTTGGAAGCGAGGAGAATATTTGGGCGCTTTTTAGGCCAATTATATTAATTAACCCAAGATGTAATTGAAGCCAGCAATAAAAGTGATAGATCCTACGTAATCGATTATTAACTACAGCTTTTAAGCTTTTCGGGGTTGCCGTGCTGTACCGTTGCAATCGTTTGAAGTCATCATCACGAAAATCCCTAAGGGTTTGCGTATCAGCTTGCGTAAACTTAAGGCGACTTTTGCGAAGGTGAATGTAAAATAGCGATAAATGGAACATTTCGTTTTTAATGTATAGATGGCTTAGGCTCTCTTCGCGTTGCAAATAAATTGCGTAATCCATTAACTCATTTACAATAATTTTCATTTCTGTGTCGTAAGGTATTGCTATATCGATCTTTGGGGTGTGTTGCCATCTAAGTTTTAAGCTCATTGAGTTAGCTCCGATGCTTTTTAAGTTCATTAATAATGTTATTTAATTGGGAAATTTGCGACGAGTGTTTTTCCTGCATCAACACGAGTTGCGCTTTTTGTGCCGCTGTGTATTTTTCTAGTGTGTCTATATAATTTTTTAGGTCGTGAATGTTTTGTCTGAGAGCTGTAAGTTTTTCTGGTTTGGATGTTTTTTTATTGATGTTTAAAGTGATCGATGATATTAGGCTTGCAATTTCTTCTCGTAAGTCAGGGTATCGTCTTAGAGTATCATTAGCGTTTCGTTTTATAGCGGCGGACTGTTCGCGCACTTTTTCAGAGTTTTGCAACATATTCCAATTATTGAACTGTCTAATCGTTAGAGGGTAGTATTCATCTTTAGCAAAGCTTTCGGTTTGAGTTGCCCATTTTCTAAGAATCAATATTTTTTCCATTATATTGTTAAGCGCTTCGTGCTTATTTATTTGTGATCGATTCATTTAGCCTCCTGCTAGTTTTTTGTGATGATACTCAATGATCTCATAAAGGTTTTGCAATTTTATCTCAAGGTTTTTAACTATTATGGAGTTTGAGCATAGGGTTTTTATTTGGTTGGATAATTCAAGTGAGTGCTGTTCCAAACCTTTTATATGTTCAATTGATGTGAATGAGAATGGGCAATTACTGCATAGTTGTGGGGTTGCGTTTTCTTTGTGAAGGGTGTTGTCCGAAAGCTCATAGCATTTCGAGCGAGACTTTATTCTATTATTTCCTGCAAGGCACTGTGCATGTTTAAAAGTTGATGGTGCATGGCCTCTTGAAGAAAGCCTCTCAATAAATGTATCAATTTTTTGGCGGTCGTCCAAACCTTTAAAAGTAACAGACTTTTGTAAGCGCCTGAATAATACTCTGACCATTTTCGTGTACCCGCCAGTCACGCTGTCGTTGGATATTATTCGATATATGATTTCTGAGAATTTTTCTTTTATTGCTTCATCCATATATTTTGCTATGTCGTTGTTGTGGTGTTTGTGTGTGTCTATATATTCTTCTATTTGCCAGTCATAAATTTTACTCAGCGTGGCTGCTTCGGATTGGGTAATCGGACTAGTTATGTAAATTTGGGTTGTTGCCAAGCACTCATGCTGGAGTTGGTATGATAGTGCGGGAAGATGTGGGAACTCGTGTTGGTTCATGAAAATGGTGCAGTAAAGCCTTCTGAACATATGTGGCGTTGAATGTATTTCAAATTTTAAGCGTGAAGAAATGAAATGATATGCTTGGCCGGTTTTATAGGCTTCAAAATTGTAGTCTGTATAGCTGCCTAAGAATCCCTTGGCAGAAAAAAGTTTATGTCTAAACAATGTGATATTAGTGTCTTTCAGTTTGCCTATTGAGTGAGTGTTATAGTCTATATTTAGATAGATTAGTTGTAGTTTCTCTAAAGCTTCAGCCGCTTTTTGTGTTGCGTTTCCTACATAAAATGGCAAATAGTCTTTTCGATTTTTTTCTATGTAAAACATCATTTCAAAGATATTGTTTTCTTTGTTGTAGACAGTGCAGGCGCCGAGGGATATACCGAGTTTACGATGTGTTATTTCGTCTCTTCTTCTTGCGTTAAATATAGCTATTATTAGAAAACAAGCTGTAAGTAGGTCTCTGGTTAAATGGTTTAGGTGTTTAATTGTTATTGGTTTGTAGATGTTTTCGGTTGTGACGGAAGGATTAATGAGTTTTGAGTGTAGAGATATATCGTTAAGTTTTGTTTTTATATTTCGGCCATCAATGTTGGATAGGCATGCACCTGCATAATGTATCGTCTCAAGTATAGCGTCACTCTGTTCGTACAATAAGGTCAGAGCTTCCTCTAACATTTTTCCTGCGCCATAACTGTTAATATTCTTTGTTCGTCCAGGTGTGTCCGTCAGCCTTTTACTTAGGCGGGAATATTCAGGATAAGGTACCATTCCTAAGCGGTAGAGGTTAGGTATCCTATACAGGTAATTTAATGCTTCCAAAGTCTGGCGTAATGAACTGTAATTCATGCCAAGAGTTAATGTTTCTTTCTGGTTTTTAGCTGCCGATGGCCAGCCTTTCATTGCTTTAAATTTCTGTACTTGGTCGAAGTATAAAGATGTCTCCTTGCCTGTTATGTTTGTAGAGATTGCTAATTGAAAGCCAGCACTGCTAACTGATTTTTTGCTGTTGGTGGACGTGAAAACAGGATGATCATAGTCGTTTGCTGTCGCAAGAAAACTGCTAAGTCTTTCACTAATATTCAGTGCTTCATGCCAACCCCCATTTGCTAAATGGCAAGGTAGCTTCTTTAATGTATGGGGAGAAAGGTCTTTAAGGTCGAATGTGTCGTTTAGCCAAATATATTCCATAAATTTAACTGTTATTGTTAACATAAATGCAATTCTGTTTGCTTTGCTTTTGGACGAGGGGGTGTTTCTCGAGTATTCGCTAACTGCATAAATGGTCGATAAAAATAGAATTTCATGATCTACTAATTTTGTAGGTTTTGGGTAGACCGAGTTGGGTGGAAGAACAAATCTCTGCAAAGATATCTCTTTGTAGCCAACTTCATCTTTCCTTGCTTCACTTTGAGTTATTCGAAGTAAAGCATCTGGTGTTACTGAGATGTCAGTGTCTAAAGGATGTTTTTTTAGCTGTAGAAGTATCGCGCTGGATAGGTTTTTATTAATCATGATTAATGGTTGCCTCTATCTGTCTTAAAATATAACCATAGGCGGAGCTATTAATGAAATTGTATAGTGCCTCGTTGAATATGATTCGAGGGGCTATCCGCATGGAGAAGTGGTCATTGTTTTCAGAGTAGAGCTGCTTCCAGTGATGGTAATAGTAGTTTCGTGTGCGTATGACTTCAGTTATCCGAAACTCATCAATTTCAATTACACGGTTCGGACAGCCATCACCGATATGGCAATGATGGGCTTGGCATATGTTCTCTCCAGATTGAAGGCTTTTAAAGGGATGATTGATCGGGTCGGAGCATAGTGCTCCATCGCCAATAGGCATTAAATTCAAAGTGCCGGTTTTTTTTATTTTTTCCATATTGAAGATGATCTTTTTTTCTAATCTCTTTTGGAACTCGAGATTAATTGAGGAGTTTATATTTCTGCTGAATAATTGGTCAAGATAAAGTCCGGTTGTGCCTATGCTTGTATGTCCGAGTTTGCGTCTTGTATGCTCGGTACTTCTCGTGGTGTAGTGCTCGAGGCTCCCAACTTGTTCTCGGATTTGCTCAAGTGTAAATTTGAAAAGGCTATGCCTTTCAATGAATGCGTCGGGTGTCATTTGAATCATTACAGATCTTTCCGTGTACATGTCTTTCGAAGTGGTCCACGAAAACCATATGCGTTGTTCGGTAGCGGGGATAAATTCAAGTAAGATTAGTTGGTTTCGATTCCATATAAGACGACGAATGGCATCTTGATAATGTTTTTCATGCCGATCAATGAATACTGATGGGGTAAAGTCATCTGTTTTTGACTTGTACCCTTGGATTTCGTAGTGCCCATATTCTTCATCATATATGATGTTGTTGATTTCCATTGCAAACAATGAGGCTTTATTCCAGCCTGTTCTACAGAGTAGCAGTATAAATATGGCTTGCAACTCGATAAAGCAAGCTCTGACGGAAAGTGCTAAGATATGCCTGGTGTTAAATCCAGGTGTGGAGGTAAGGCCAGCTTGTTTGAGCAATTCGGGTAACTTGTAACCAACCCATAAACGCGCGCCTTTATAAAGTAATTTGTCATCTTTGATTATGTTTAAATAAGCGTTTAATCTTTTTTTAGGGCATAGTATCTCATAGCGCCTAATGTCGTAAGAAGTGGGGTAAGAATTGTAAATAAATCGCCTGATTACTTTCTCTGTTGATGCGCTTCGTGTCGATTCTTTTGAGCTAATAACGAGCTTTCTCAAGATTTCTATGTTGTTTAGATCGGCAATGCATGCGTCTATTATTTTTTGCAGGTCGGTGGCGAGCAGATCAATGGACTTGGAAATCAGTTCGTTGTAGTTTTTGTGTGGGACGGCTCCTAGTGGGATTTTATTACTGTGGGCTTTGGCGTGTTGCTCGGAATTAAGTATTGGTCGTGGATCTGCTCGCAGTGCTCCTAGAATCGTTTTGTAATTTATAGACTCTCTGCTTATTTCATTTGGGCAGTTAAATGTAGAGTGGATTACAAGATTTCTAAATGAAAAAGATATTTTTCGTCGGGATTCTGCCTTTTTGTCTGTTCGTTTCAATAGTCTTCGTTCAAGGGTTAAAAAGAGACGATGCAAAAGGGCCGCAGTCAGTGCGGATTCATTTTTGTTTAAAATTTCGATTGCGTCGATGTCGACAGAGAGTTCACTAAGTGCCTGCTGGATTCCATAGGTATAGCTGGTTGTCACTTTTTCGTGAATTGATCGCGAACTTATTTGTTTGAGTGCTATTGCTATCCATGCATCTTGGACTATCCCAATAGCGTCAAGATCGAAGACATCTGTTCGATCGTAAACTCGGCCATTTGACCTAAGAATTGACTTTACACATATTAAATTTTCACTTTGCTTGAACAAGGTACGAGCTCCCGTGCTTGCGTAGGTATAGCAGGGTGCTCGCCACTCTGCTCATTTGCTCACACTACATTGACATCCGATGCCAAGTTGTTGATTGCCGGCGACACGTTGTTCAAGCGCGGCGTAGGGCGGACCGACCTGTGGGGTGGGGACCAGGCGACTATCGTGCGTTCGATCAAGCAGCGTTTGTACACCCTGGATGAGGGCGCGACGGTGGTTACCGGGCATGGGCCGGACACCCGGTTGGGCGATGAGATGCGTGAGAATCCGTTTGTGCGGGCGTAGGGAATAACCAAGGGTGTGAGGCTGTTCTATACAAAGAATCGTCGTCGCAGCTCGCGTTCAGCCTGGGTCTGCTACGGTTTCCTTAGCGGTGATGCTGGCCAGCCTTTGTCACAGCAGGGGCGATGGCCACGGAATTTTTACCGTTTGTCGCGTTCAAAACCCGGCACAGGTCCATTGCCAATGTCCTTTGCACCACAGAATGCAAAAGTAGGAGCTCCCTTCATGTTTACTCCACGTCGTCTTCTTGTTGTTGCCACCGCCGTAGCCCTGTTGTCCGGCTGCGCCTCGCCCAATCCTTATGACGGCAGCCAGGGGCAGGCAAATGATGGTTCGCAAGGCGGTATCAGCAAAACCGCCAAGTATGGCGGCCTGGGTGCGCTGGCTGGCGCATTGGCCGGTGCAGCCATCGACCATAACAACCGTGGCAAGGGTGCACTGATCGGTGGTGCTATCGCCGGTATCGGCGCCGCCGGTTACGGCTACTACGCCGACCAGCAGGAAAAGAAACTGCGTGAAAGCATGGCCAACACCGGTGTTGAAGTGCAGCGCCAGGGCGACCAGATCAAGTTGATCATGCCGGGTAACATTACCTTTGCCACCAACTCGGACGCGATTGCCAGCAGCTTCTATACGCCACTGAACAACCTGGCGAACTCGCTGAAGCAGTTCAACCAGAACACCATCCAGATTGTCGGCTACACCGACAGTACCGGCAGCCGCCAGTTGAACATGGACCTGTCCCAGCGTCGTGCGCAGAGCGTGGCCAACTACCTGACGTCGCAAGGCGTGAGCCCGACCAACCTGAGTGCGCGTGGTGCCGGCCCGGATAATCCGATTGCCAGCAACGCCGACGTGAATGGCCGTGCGCAAAACCGTCGCGTAGAGGTCAACCTCGGCCCGATCCCAGGTCAGCAATACGGCCAACCGGGTCAGCAGCAACAACAGCAACAGGCGCCACAGCAGAACAACCAGTTCCAGGGCAACCCGTACCAGCAGTACCAATAAACGCGGGCCACAAAAAAGGGCGCCGTGCAGTCAATGCACGGCGCCCTTTTTTGTGGCTGCGAATGACATCAGTCGATGTATTCGAACACTTTCACGATCTTCTGTACGCCGGACACACCCTGAACCAGGTTGGACGCGCGGGTGGCTTCCGCCTGGGTCAGCAGGCCCATCAGGTAAACGATGCCGTTATCGGTGACGACTTTGATGCGCGAGCCCGGCACGGCGCTGTCGGTAAGCATCTGCGCCTTGATTTTGGTGGTCAGCAACGCATCGTTACTGATGGCCAGCAGGGTAATAGGGTCCATGACCTGCAGTTCATTGTGGACCTTCTTGACCCGCTGGACCGACGAGGCGGCTTGTTCTGCCTGGGCCTTGAGCTCCGCACGCGGCGTCTGGCCGGCCAGCAGTACCACGCCATTGAAGCTGGTCACCACAATGCGCGAGGCACCATTGCCCAAGTCTGTAGCGGCCTTGGCGACGTTGACCTTGACCTTGGTTTCGATGAGCGAGTCGTCGATTGTGCTGCCGAAAGTACGTGTGCCCCGGTCATCCTGAATCGGTGTGTCACGTGTCGCGGTGATTGCCGTGCTGCAGCCGCTGATGGCAAGGCACAGCGTAATGGCCAAAAGGCTGAGGCGGTTAACGGTCATTCTTCACTCCCGAACAGTTGGCTGTCGATCAGATCGCACAGGCAGTGGATCGCCAGCAGGTGGACTTCTTGAATGCGTGCAGTGACATTGGCCGGGACGCGGATTTCAACGTCCTCCGGCAACAGCAGCGAGGCCATGCCGCCGCCGTCACGACCGGTCAATGCTACGACAATCATTTCGCGATCATGTGCGGCCTGGATCGCTTGAATAATGTTCGCCGAGTTGCCGCTGGTGGAGATCGCCAGCAGCACGTCGCCGGGTTGGCCCAGGGCGCGAATCTGTTTGGAGAAGATTTCGTTGTAGCTGTAGTCGTTGGCGATCGAGGTGATCGTCGACGTGTCGGTGGTCAAGGCAATGGCCGGCAGGCTCGGGCGCTCGCGCTCGAAGCGGTTGAGCAGCTCGGAGGAAAAGTGCTGGGCATCACCGGCCGAACCGCCGTTGCCGCACGAAAGCATTTTGCCCTCGTTGAGCAAGGCATTGACCATGACCTGACTGGCTTGCTCGATGTGCGGTGCAAGTACGTCCATCGCCTGTTGCTTGGTGTCGATGCTGGCCTGGAAAAGCTGGCGAATTCGGGATTGCATGTCCATCTGTGTGACCTTAAGTAGCGCGGCTGTTTGGCACAGGAATGTGCAGCCCGCAAAGCAAAGAGCAAAAGTGTGTGGTGAAGATGTCCGGTGAATCAGCTGTCGAAGGCATCTTTAAGCCAATTCAGATCAGCGGGACCAGACGGTGTGCTTTCTATGGCAACCACATCGAAACGGCAGGGGGAGTCAGCCCAGCGATGCTCTTTTTGCAGGAAAAACTGCGCGGCGAGTATCAGCTTCTGACGCTTGCGCCCGTCGATACTGGCGAGCGCGCCACCCCATTGTGCGTGTTTTCTGTAGCGGACTTCGACGAATACTACTGTATCGCCGTCAAGCATGACCAGATCAAGCTCACCGCGTTTACACAACCAGTTCTGCGCCAGAAGGCGCAGACCCTGTTGTTGCAGATACTGGAGAGCTTGAAGTTCGGCATCCTT
This sequence comes from Pseudomonas sp. Larv2_ips, assembly GCF_963879675.1. Classification (NCBI taxonomy): domain Bacteria; kingdom Pseudomonadati; phylum Pseudomonadota; class Gammaproteobacteria; order Pseudomonadales; family Pseudomonadaceae; genus Pseudomonas; species Pseudomonas sp. Larv2_ips. The sequence goes on along the minus strand of NZ_CAWOAW010000030.1, from coordinate 27,791 downwards.
GCCGCTTTGTGCGCTGGACCGCTCGGGCATCAGCGCGAGGTGTCCGGCAGGCGCTGGATGTCGCCGCCAACGAATTTCGCCCACGGCATCTGGCGGTCGACACGCTGGTTGGCGCTGATGCCCAGGCTGCCCGAGAGGCCGTCGACGCGCGTATCCGGCAGCGCCTTGAGTTGACCCAGGCGTGGTGCCAGGCGGTAGGCGTCGGCGCCCATCGCGTACAGGCGGCCCAGGCTGCCATTGGCTTGTGGCCATTGCGCGGCAACCTGGTTACGCAGCGGGTCGGTGGTGTTGAGCAGCCAAGGGGTTTCGCAGAACATGACGTTGGTCATGTCCAGGTACTGGTTCTTGTCGCCGCTGGCGCTGAACACATGGGACGTCGCATATACAGGCACGTCGCCGGCGTACTGGAAGTTCAGGGTCGGCTTGATCTGCTGGGCTAATTGCGGCGTCACAGCCAGGAAGATGAACTCGATGTCCTGGCGGCGCGACGGTTGCGCCGCTACGTCAGTGCCAACGGCGCTTTGCAGGCTCTTGGCGCGACCTTCGCTTTTGCGCAGCTGGAACAGGTCGGCAATCTGCTGGGCGAGGGCGACCGGCTGGTCAACGTACTCGACGCCGACGACGGTGCCGCCATTGGCTTCCCAATCCTGGCGGAAGGCTTTGTAGACACGCTCACCCCATTCGCCACGCGGCACCATGGCGGCGGCTCGGTGCAAGCCGTCGGCGCGGGCACGGCGCGAGACTTCGCGGGCTTCGTCTTCAGCGGCCAGGCCGAACTGGAACAGCTGTGGCGGGTTTTCATTCAATTCGCTGTAGTTCAGCGCCAGCGTCGTGATCGGCAGTTGCGGGCGAGCTGCGAGTTGTTTGACCAGCGGTTTTTCCAGCGGGCCGACGACCAGTTGTACGCCGGCGGCCTGGGCCTTGGCATAGAAGTCGTCGAGGGAGGTCAGGCGCGAGCTGTCATAGAACTCGATGACCGGCGGTTTCTGCCCGGCTTGTTCGGCCTGGTAGTGAGCCGCCATGAAGCCTTCGCGCAGCGCCTTGCCGACCGCAGCCAGCGGACCGTCCTGCGGCAGTAGCAGGGCGATCTTGTTCAGCGGCTGGCTGGCCAGTTCCTTGAGCTTGGTCAGCGGCGTCGGCAGTTGCACTGCGGCCGGGTGCCCAGGGTTCTGCGCGCGCCAGGTGTCGATCGCGGCTTGTTGTTGCTCCAGGGTGCCGGCGCCTTTGACGGCTTTGGCCAGGCTGATCCAGCCATCAAGCGTCGGGTTACCGCTGGCTTGCAACTGGTCAGCCGGCAGCGCGGCAATCAGCGCCCAGATGGCTTCGTGGTTGCTGTTGGCAGCGTCGCCCGTCAGCAGCGCAGCCATGGCGACACGCTCACGCGCGGCGGCCAGGGTCTGCCCATCGGCCTCATAGGCGCGGGCATGCACGGTGCCGGTGCGGATCTGCTGATCGGTCGGCAGCTCCTTCAGGCTCTGCAGGCTGGGATGGTTCAGGGCTGCCAATGCAGCCTTGGGCTGATTGCGCGCCATGGCCAGTTCAGCGGCCAGGGTGCTGGCAAACACTTGCGCGGCCGGCTTCAGGACATCCAGGGGCACCTGCGCGAGAATCTGCGACGAACGCCCAGGGTTGTTCTGGTGGTAGGCCAGGTCAGCCGCACTCAGGCGCAGCATCGCGGCCTTTTCTGGCGTGTTGGCGGAGGTAGCCTGTTCGAGCAGTTGCTCGATACTGGCATCCGGGGTCCGAGGGAGGTCGCCAAGGCTGGACGAGGGCGAGCTGGCGCAGGCAGCCAATAAGGCAGCGAGGCAGAGGGCGGAGAGCAGCCGCAGGCAAGCGATCATGTAAGTGTTCCTGATACCGATCAAATTAGCGTGGAATTGTACCCAAGCACTGGCCCAGGCGCGATGTTACTGGCGTGAAACCGTCGATTTAGGTCGTGCAAATGCTGCCAACGGCCATCGACGGCCGACCTTGAGGGCATATTATCGAGGCGCCTACGCGCTACAATGCGACTTTTCCCAACCATCGAGGTGTGCGTTTTGACTGCTCCAGGTCCTTTGAATTCCACTGCAGGCTCGCTTTTTGTCGTGGCGACGCCCATTGGCAACCTGGACGACATCAGTGCCCGGGCGCTGAAAGTGTTGCGCGACGTAAAATTGATCGCGGCGGAAGACACGCGGCATTCCCAGCGGTTGATGCAGCATTTTGGTATCAGCACGCCCTTGGCCGCCTGCCACGAACATAACGAACGCGAAGAGGGCAGCCGTTTTATCACGCGCCTGCTGGCCGGCGACGATGTGGCGCTGATCTCCGATGCCGGTACGCCGCTGATTTCCGATCCCGGCTACCACTTGGTCCGCCAGGCGCGAGCCGCTGGTATCAATGTAGTGCCTGTTCCGGGAGCGTGCGCGCTGATTGCTGCATTATCGGCTGCCGGGTTGCCGTCGGATCGTTTTATCTTTGAGGGCTTCCTGCCGGCCAAGACCGTTGGGCGCCGCGCGCGGCTTCAGGCACTCAAGGAAGAACCGCGTACGTTGATCTTCTATGAAGCCCCGCACCGCATCCTTGAATGCCTGCAAGACATGGAACTGGTGTTTGGCGGCGAGCGCCTTGCGCTGCTGGCGCGTGAGCTGACCAAGACGTTCGAAACCCTCAAGGGCCTGCCGTTGGAAGCGTTGCGTGCCTTCGTCGAAGGCGACAGCAATCAACAGCGTGGCGAGTGTGTGGTGCTGGTGGCCGGTTGGGCGGCGCCGGAGGATGAGGATGCTGTGGGCAGCGAGGCCATGCGCATTCTCGATCTGCTGCTCAAGGAAATGCCCCTCAAGCGTGCTGCAGCGCTGGCCGCTGAAATTACCGGCGTGCGCAAGAATGTGCTGTATCAGGTCGCGCTGGATAAACAGAAAGCCGAATAGTTCCGGGGGCGAACCGGCATTCCGTCCGAACGTGATGGCATTGCTGCGCTTTTAATACTTGTCCTCAGCCCGCCGTGCCGTTAACCTGCGCGGCGGAGAGTCGATTGGACAGTCGCTGCCTTCTATGAAAATTAGGGGGGGGAGGAAAGTCCGGGCTCCATAGGGCGAAGTGCCAGGTAATGCCTGGGAGGCGTGAGCCTACGGAAAGTGCCACAGAAAATAACCGCCTAAGCACTTCGGTGCCGGTAAGGGTGAAAAGGTGCGGTAAGAGCGCACCGCACGACTGGCAACAGTTCGTGGCTAGGTAAACCCCACTTGGAGCAAGACCAAATAGGGTCCCAAGGCGTGGCCCGCGCTGGGACCGGGTAGGTTGCTAAAGATGTCCAGTGATGGCCATCGTAGACGAATGACTGTTCAAGACAGAACCCGGCTTACAGATCGACTCTCCACCTTTTTTCCTTCTGTCCGAATCTCGTGCAGAAACCCGGTAGTAACGCAAGAATCCCTCCCTGCCAAATCATTGGCAGATGCATCTTCGTAATACCAAAAAAATCTTACTCTTAATAAATTACTTTAACTTTAAGCCATAGCTCCATGAGCTATTTGCGGTTGTTGAGTCAAAAACATCGCCGAACTCGCGTTTCTCCTCCTTTTACACTCCTAAATCTCCGTTCTGTAAGGCTTTTCCTTGAATCCGCGCCTTGACGGTGTGGTGGGCGCATTCCTATAGTGTGCGCAAGTGGCGGAAAGTGGCACAAAGTGGGTTTTTTGAACGTAAAACGCTAAAATTTGGAGAAACGCATCTGTGTTTCGCGGAGCTAACGCTATCAGTCTCGATGCAAAAGGCCGTCTCGCCATGCCGAGCCGGTATCGTGACGAGCTCATTTCGCGAAGTTCAGGCCAGTTAATCATCACGATTGATGCCGTTGACCCTTGTTTGTGTGTTTACCCGCTCGATGAGTGGGAGTTGATCGAAACCAAGTTGCGCGCTCTGCCTTCATTGCGTGAAGAAAACCGCCGCCTGCAGCGTTTGCTGATTGGTAATGCCGTCGACCTCGAACTCGATGGCAGTGGGCGTTTTCTGGTGCCGCCGCGCTTGCGCGAGTACGCCAAGCTGGATAAGCGCGCAATGCTGGTGGGCCAACTGAACAAGTTCCAATTGTGGGACGAAGATGCCTGGGATGCTGTTTCTGCAGCGGACCTGGCTGCTATTCAACAACCGGGCGCGATGCCTGATGAACTGCGTGATTTGATCCTGTGACTATTGATAGCGGCTTTAACCACATCACCGTACTGCTTGACGAAGCCGTTGAGGCTCTCGCCGTACGCGCGGATGGCTGCTATCTGGATGGCACTTTCGGCCGGGGCGGGCACAGTCGGTTGATACTCAGCCAGCTCGGGTCCGACGGTAAGCTCCTCGGGTTCGACAAAGACCCTCAAGCGATTGCCACCGGGCAAGCGCTAGCGGCCGAAGACGGCCGCTTTGTCGTTGTGCAGCGTAGCTTTGCCGAGCTGGGTGCCGAAGTCGCCGAGCGCGGCATGGCAGGCAAGGTGGCCGGGGTTTTGCTCGATCTGGGCGTGTCTTCGCCGCAGCTCGATGACCCGGAGCGCGGCTTCAGTTTCATGAACGACGGCCCGCTCGACATGCGCATGGACCCCACCCGTGGTGTCAGTGCCGCGCAGTTCATCGCCACCGCGCCGGTGGAAGAAATTGCCCGCGTGTTCAAGGAATACGGTGAAGAACGCTTCGCCGGGCGCATGGCCCGCGCTGTGGTCGAACGCCGTGAAATCCAGCCGTTCGAACGCACCGCTGACCTGGCCGAAGTGCTCAAGGTCGCCAACCCTGCCTGGGAAAAGGGCAAGAACCCGGCGACCCGTGCGTTCCAGGGCCTGCGCATTCACGTCAACAACGAATTGGGCGATCTGGAAGCCGGTCTCGAAGCCGCGCTGGAAGCCTTGGAAGTGGGCGGTCGCCTGGTGGTGATCAGCTTCCACTCCCTGGAAGACCGCATCGTCAAACTGTTCATGCGTCGTCTGGTCAAGGGCGAGTCCGATAACCTGCCGCGCAACTTGCCGGTGCGTTTCGAAGCCTTTGTGCCGAAAATCAAAATCCATGGCAAAGCGCAGTTCGCTTCCGAAGCCGAACTCAAGGCCAACCCTCGTTCCCGTAGCGCCGTCATGCGCGTTGCGGAGAAGTTGCGGTGAGCAAGCTTTTCGCCAAGCCCCTTCCGGGCGGCAGCTTCTTTATGTTGCTGCTGTTTATCGGCGTGCTGGTGTCCGCAATTGCGGTGTCCTACAGCGCCCACTACAACCGTCAATTGCTCAATACCCTGTACGGGGAATTGAGCGTGCGTGATAAAGCGCAGGCGGAGTGGGGCCGGTTGATCCTCGAGCAAAGCACCTGGACCGCCCATAGCCGCATCGAAGTGCTGGCGACCGAGCAGTTGAAAATGCACATTCCGGGCGCGGCCGAAGTTCGGATGGTGGCGCCATGATGAAACTTGAAGGCGCACTCTACCCTTGGCGCTTCCGCCTGATGCTGGGTTTGCTGGCGTTGATGGTGGGCGCGATTGCCTGGCGGATTATCGACCTGCAAGTGGTTGACCGTGACTTCCTGATCGGCCAGGGCGACGCCCGGAGCCTGCGGCATATCCCGATTCCTGCGCACCGCGGTCTGATCACCGACCGTAATGGCGAGCCTCTGGCCGTCAGTACCCCGGTAACCACGCTGTGGGCCAACGCCAAGGAATTGCAGGTCGCCAAGGACAAGTGGCCGGAACTGGCCGCCGCCCTGGGCCAGGACCCAAAAGCCTTGTCCGAGCGCCTGGAAGCCCAGGCCAATAAAGAATTCATCTACCTGGTTCGCGGGCTGACCCCTGAACAGGGCCAGCAGGTGCTCGACCTTAAAGTCCCCGGTGTCTATGGCATCGAGGAGTTTCGTCGTTTCTACCCGGCCGGTGAAACCACCGCGCACATGGTTGGCTTCACAGACATCGATGACCACGGCCGTGAAGGCGTGGAACTGGCCTACGACGAATGGCTGGCTGGGGTTCCCGGCAAACGGCAGGTCATCAAGGATCGACGCGGCAGACTGATCAAGGATGTCCAGGTCACCAAAAACGCCAAGGCCGGTAAGCCCTTGGCGTTGTCGATTGACCTGCGCCTGCAATACCTGGCCAACCGCGAGCTGCGTAACGCGATCATCGAGAACGGCGCCAAGGCCGGCAGCCTGGTGATCATGGACGTGAAGACCGGCGAGATCCTCGCCATGGTCAACCAGCCGACCTACAACCCGAACAACCGTCGCAACCTGCAACCGGCGATGATGCGTAACCGCGCAATGATCGACGTGTTCGAGCCGGGTTCGACCATGAAAGCCATCTCCATGAGTGCGGCCCTGGAAACCGGGCGCTGGAAACCGAGCGACAAAGTCGAGGTTTACCCAGGCACCTTGCAGCTGGGCAAATACACCATTCGTGACGTGTCCCGCACTGAAGGTCCGGTGCTGGATTTGACAGGTATTCTGATCAACTCCAGTAACGTCGGCATGAGTAAAGTCGCCTTCGATATCGGCGGCGAAACCATCTATCACCTGGCGCAGAAAATCGGCCTGGGCCAACCCACCGGGCTGGACTTCCCAGGCGAGCGCGTGGGCAACCTGCCGAACTATCGCGACTGGAAAAAGGCCGAGACGGCCACGCTTTCCTATGGCTACGGCCTGTCGGTGACCGCGATCCAGCTGGCTCACGCTTTCTCTGTATTGGCCAACAATGGCCGCATGGTTCCACTGAGCCTGATCCACGTCGACGAAGCCCCGAAAGCCACCCAGGTGATCCCGGAAAACGTCGCCAAGACCATGCAAGGCATGCTGCAACAAGTGATCGAAGCGCCGCGCGGCGTGTTCCGTGCGCAGGTGCCGGCGTATCACGTGGCAGGCAAGTCCGGTACCGCACGTAAAACGTCGGTCGGTACCAAAGGCTATGCCGAGAACTCGTACCGCTCGCTGTTCGCCGGCTTCGGCCCGATGAGCGATCCGCGTTACGCCGTCGTTGTTGTGATCGATGAGCCAAGCAAGGCCGGCTACTTCGGTGGCCTGGTATCGGCGCCGGTGTTCAGCAAAGTGATGTCCGGCACCCTGCGCCTGATGAACATTACGCCGGACAACCTGCCGCCGACTCAACAAGCGAACGCCGGACCACCGGCCGCTGCTGCCAAAGCCAATGGAGGGCGCGGCTGATGTCTCTTAGCTTGAACAAGATTTTTGCCCACGCCGGACGCGATCTGCTGATTCGCGAGTTGAGCCTGGACAGCCGTAACGTACGCGCCGGTGACCTGTTCCTGGCCGTGCCTGGCGGCAAGTTCGATGGCCGTGCGCACATCGCCGATGCCCTGCAACGTGGCGCGGCAGCCGTGGCGTACGAAGTGGAAGGCGCCACCGTGCTGCCAATCACCGACGTACCGTTGATTCCGGTCAAAGGCCTGGCTGCGCAGCTCTCGGACATCGCCGGGCGCTTTTATGGCGACCCAAGCCGTCAACTGAACCTGATCGGCGTGACCGGCACCAACGGCAAGACCAGCGTGACCCAATTGGTCGCCCAGGCGCTTGACCTGTTGGGGCAGCACTGCGGCATTGTCGGCACGCTCGGTACCGGTTTTTATGGCGCGCTGCAAAGCGGCCTGCACACCACGCCAAACCCGATTGCCGTGCAAGCGACCTTGGCCGACCTGAAAAAGGCCGGTGCCAAGGCGGTTGCCATGGAAGTCTCTTCACACGGTCTGGACCAGGGCCGTGTTACCGCTCTGGCTTTCGATGTGGCAGTGATGACCAACCTGTCCCGCGATCACCTCGACTACCACGGCACCATGGAAGCGTACGCCGCCGCCAAGGCCAAGCTGTTCGCCTGGAATGACCTGAAATGCCGTGTGGTGAATCTTGATGACGCTTTTGGCCGCCAGTTGGCAGCCGAGGACAGCGAATCGCGCCTGATCACCTACAGCCTGGAAGACTCCAGCGCGTACCTGTATTGCCGCGAAGCCCAATTCAATGACGAAGGCGTGCTCGCCACGTTGGTCACGCCGCAGGGCAAGCACCACTTGCGCAGCACCTTGCTCGGCCGTTTCAACCTGAGCAACGTGCTGGCTGCCATCGGTGCATTGCTTGGCCTGGATTACGCACTGGATGAAATCCTGCGCGTGTTGCCCAAGCTCGAAGGCCCGGCCGGTCGCATGCAGCGTTTGGGCGGTGGCTCGCAGCCGCTGGTAGTGGTCGATTACGCCCACACCCCGGACGCTTTGGAAAAAGTCCTCGAAGCCCTGCGCCCACACGCCAAGGGCAAGTTGCTGTGCCTGTTCGGCTGCGGCGGCGATCGTGACCGCGGCAAACGGCCGTTGATGGCCGAGATCGTCGAGCGTCTCGCCGATGGCGTGCTCGTCACCGACGACAACCCGCGCATCGAAGACCCAAGCCAGATTTTCGACGATATCCGTGTCGGCTTTAAAGACGCGTCCAAGGCAACTTTCGTGGCCGGTCGCGGCGCCGCTATTGCCCAGTTGATCGCCAGCGCCAGTGCTGACGACGTGGTGGTGCTGGCCGGCAAAGGCCACGAGGACTATCAGGAAATCAACGGCGAGCGCCATGCCTTCTCCGATCTGGTCGAGGCCGATCATGCCTTGACCGCCTGGGAGGTCGCCCATGCTTAAAGCGATGACGTTCAGCGAACTGACCCAGGCCCTGTCGGCCCGCGTAGTGTCGAGCGATTGCAGCTTCGACGGCGTCAGTATCGACAGCCGTAACATCAAGCCTGGGCAATTGTTTGTCGCCTTGGCCGGCCCGCGTTTTGATGGTCACGACTACCTGAACGACGTCGCCGCCAAAGGTGCCGTGGGTGCGTTGGTGCAGCGTGAAGTGACCGATTCCACCTTGCCGCAATTGCGGGTTGCAGATACCCGTTTGGCCTTGGGCCAGTTGGGTGCATTGAACCGCGCCGCCTTCGATAAACCGGTTGCAGCCATCACCGGCTCCAGCGGCAAAACCACGGTCAAGGAATTGCTCGCCGGTGTCCTGCGTACGCGCGGGCCGGTGCTCGCCACCCGTGGCAACTTGAACAATGATTTCGGCGCGCCGCTGACCCTGCTCGAGCTGGCCCCGGAACACACGGCGGCAGTGATCGAGCTGGGCGCGTCGCGCATCGGCGAAATCGCCTACACCGTGGCGCTGACCAAGCCTCACGTGGCGATCATCAACAATGCCGGCACCGCCCACGTTGGCGAGTTCGGTGGCCCAGAGAAAATCGTCGAAGCCAAGGGCGAAATCCTTGAAGGCCTCGATGCATCCGGCACCGCAGTATTGAACCTCGACGACAAGGCCTTCGACACCTGGCGTGTACGTGCCGCCGGTCGCAAGGTGCTGACGTTTGCCGTGGCCAATGCGGCCGCTGATTTTTACGCCTCCCACATCACCGTTGACGCCCGAGGCTGCCCGTCCTTCACCTTGCACACCCCGCAAGGCGACGAGCACGTGCAATTGAATCTGCTCGGTAACCACAACGTTGCCAACGCCTTGGCCGCCGCCGCCGCCGCGCATGCGCTGGGCGTGTCGCTGTTTGGTATTGCTACCGGCCTGGGCGCAGTGCAGCCGGTCAAGGGCCGCACCGTTGCGCAACTGGCAACCAACGGCATGCGCGTGATCGACGACACCTACAACGCCAACCCGTCCTCCATTAATGCCGCTGTTGACCTGCTGAAGGGCTTTGCCGGGCGCAAGGTTCTGGTGCTGGGTGATATCGGCGAATTGGGCGACTGGGCAGAGCAAGGCCACCGCGAAGTCGGCGCCTACGCCAGCGGGAAAGTCGACGCGCTCTATGCCGTCGGCCCGAACATGGCACACGCCGTCGACGCCTTCGGCCTCGGCGCGCGGCATTTCGCAACCCAGGCCGAGCTGATCCAGGCGCTGGGCGTGGCTGAACAAGACAAACACACAACCATTTTGATCAAGGGATCGCGCAGCGCGGTGATGGAAAACGTCGTCGCGGCCTTGTGTGGCTCAAGTACGGAGAAACATTAATGCTGCTGCTGCTGGCTGAGTATCTGCAACAGTTCCACAAAGGCTTCGCGGTCTTTCAGTACCTGACCCTGCGCGGGATTCTGGGTGTGCTGACCGCGCTGTCTCTGTCGCTGTTCCTGGGGCCGTGGATGATCCGCACCCTGCAGAACCTGCAAATTGGTCAATCGGTTCGCAATGACGGCCCGCAGTCGCACCTGTCCAAATCCGGCACCCCGACCATGGGCGGCGCGCTGATCCTCTCGTCTATCGGCATCAGCACCTTGCTCTGGGCCGACCTGCATAACCGCTACGTGTGGGTGGTGCTGTTGGTGACCTTGTTGTTCGGCGCCATCGGCTGGGTCGATGACTACCGCAAAGTGATCGAGAAAAACTCCAAGGGGCTGCCAAGCCGCTGGAAGTATTTCTGGCAGTCGGTATTCGGCCTTGCCGCCGCGATCTTCCTTTACACCACCGCGCCAAGCGCAGTTGAAACTACCTTGATCATTCCGATGCTCAAGGACGCCAGCATTCCACTGGGCATCGGCTTCGTGGTGCTGACCTACTTCGTGATCGTCGGCTCCAGCAACGCGGTCAACCTGACCGACGGCCTCGACGGCCTGGCGATCATGCCGACGGTGATGGTCGGCGGTGCGCTCGGCATCTTCTGCTACCTGTCGGGTAACGTGAAATTCGCTGAATACCTGCTGATCCCGTACGTACCGGGCGCGGGCGAACTGATTGTGTTCTGCGGCGCGCTGATCGGCGCCGGCCTGGGTTTCCTGTGGTTCAACACCTACCCGGCACAAGTCTTCATGGGCGACGTCGGCGCGCTGGCGCTGGGCGCAGCCTTGGGCACCATCGCGGTGATCGTTCGCCAGGAAATCGTGTTGTTCATCATGGGCGGTGTGTTCGTGATGGAAACCCTGTCGGTGGTCATCCAGGTGGCTTCCTTCAAATTGACCGGGCGCCGCGTGTTCCGCATGGCGCCGATTCACCACCACTTTGAACTCAAGGGCTGGCCCGAGCCACGCGTGATTGTCCGTTTCTGGATCATCACCGTGATTCTGGTACTGGTCGGCCTTGCCACCCTGAAACTGAGGTAGAAACGAGTGTCCCTGATCGCTTCAGACCACTTCCGCATCGTTGTCGGCCTCGGCAAGAGCGGCATGTCCCTGGTTCGCTTCCTGGCGAACCGGGGCACGTCGTTTGCCGTCGCCGATACGCGGGAAAATCCACCGGAGCTGGTCACGCTGCGCCGTGACTACCCGCACGTGGAAGTGCGTTGTGGCGAGTTGGATGTCGAGTTTCTGTGCCGCGCCGATGAGCTCTACGTGAGCCCCGGCCTGGCCCTGGCGACACCGGCTTTGCAAGCCGCTGCCGCACGTGGCGTGAAGCTCTCCGGCGATATCGACCTGTTCGCGCGCAACGCGAAAGCGCCGATTGTGGCCATCAGTGGTTCCAACGCGAAAAGCACCGTGACCACCCTGGTCGGCGAGATGGCGGTTGCGGCCGGCAAGCGCGTGGCCGTGGGCGGTAACCTCGGCACGCCGGCGTTGGACCTGCTCAGCGACGACGTCGAGCTGTACGTGATGGAACTGTCGAGCTTCCAGCTCGAAACCACTCACGACCTGGGCGCCGAAGTCGCCACCGTGTTGAATGTGAGTGAAGACCACATGGACCGCTACAGCGGCCTGCCGGCCTATCACCTGGCCAAGCACCGGATCTTCCGCGGTGCCCGGCAAGTGGTGGTCAACCGCCAGGACGCCCTGAGCCGTCCGCTGATGGGCGAGGGCCTGCCGTGCTGGACCTTCGGCCTCGGCAAACCCGACTTCAAAGCCTTCGGCATCCGCGAAGAGAACGGCGAGAAATACCTGGCCTTCGAATTCCAGAACCTGATGCCGGTGCGCGAGCTGAAAATTCGTGGCGCGCATAACCAGTCCAATGCCCTGGCGGCGCTGGCACTCGGTCACGCTGTTGGCCTGCCGTTCGACGCCATGCTCGCAAGCCTGCGCACATTCGCCGGGCTTGAGCACCGTTGCCAGTGGGTCCGCGACCTCAACGGCGTCAGCTATTACAACGATTCCAAGGCCACCAACGTCGGTGCTGCCCTGGCTGCCATCGAAGGCCTTGGCGCCGATATCGAAGGCAAGCTGGTGCTGATCGCTGGTGGCGATGGCAAAGGCGCCGACTTCAAGGACCTTAAAGGCCCGGTGGCTGCCCATTGTCGCGCCGTGGTGCTGATGGGCCGTGATGCTGACTTGATCGCCGCTGCCCTCGGTGACGCCGTGCCGCAAGTGCGCGCGACGTCCCTGGACGACGCCATCGCTCAGTGCAACGCCCTGGCCCAGCCGGGTGATGCCGTGCTGCTGTCGCCAGCGTGCGCCAGTTTCGACATGTTCAAGAACTACGAAGAGCGCGGCCAGCTGTTCGCTCGCGCCGTGGAGGCCTTGGCATGAATTTTAGAAATATCATCAAACCGTACCCGTCGCCGATCATTACCGGCCGTGGCGTCGACCTTGATTTCCCGATGCTCGCCGGTTGCCTGGCGCTGCTGGGTCTGGGGCTGGTGATGATCACCTCGGCGTCCTCCGAAGTGGCCGCCGTGCAGTCGGGCAACACCCTGTACATGATGATCCGCCACTTGGTGTATCTGGTGATCGGCCTTGGCGCGTGCATCGTCACCATGATGATCCCGATCGCCACCTGGCAGCGCCTGGGCTGGATGATGCTGATCGGTGCGTTCGGCCTGTTGATCATGGTGATCCTGCCCGGCATCGGCCGCGAGGTGAACGGCTCGATGCGCTGGATCGGCTTCGGTGCGTTCAACGTGCAGCCGTCGGAAATCGCCAAGGTGTTCGTGGTCATCTACCTCGCCGGTTACCTGGTACGCCGTCAGAAGGAAGTGCGCGAAAGCTGGATGGGCTTCTTCAAGCCATTCATCGTGCTGCTGCCAATGGCCGGCCTGTTGCTGATGGAGCCCGACTTCGGTGCCACCGTCGTGATGATGGGCGCGGCCGCCGCGATGCTGTTCCTCGGTGGCGTCGGCCTGTTCCGTTTCACCTTGATGGTAGTGCTGGCCGTGGCCGCCGTGACGGTTCTGGTGCAGGCGCAGCCCTACCGGATGGCCCGTCTGATTACCTTTACCGACCCGTGGTCCGATCAGTTCGGTTCCGGCTACCAGCTGACCCAGGCGCTGATCGCCTTTGGTCGCGGCGAGTGGCTGGGCGTGGGCCTGGGCAACAGCGTGCAGAAGCAGTTCTACCTGCCCGAAGCGCACACCGACTTCGTGTTCTCGGTACTCGCCGAAGAGCTCGGCGTGGTGGGTTCGCTGTGCACCGTCGCGCTGTTCGTGTTCGTGTGTGTACGCGGAATGTACATCGGCTTGTGGGCCGAGAAGGCCAAACAGTATTTCGCCGCCTATGTGGCGTACGGCTTGTCGTTCCTGTGGATCGGCCAGTTCCTGATCAACATCGGCGTGAACGTCGGCTTGTTACCGACCAAGGGCCTGACCTTGCCGTTCCTCAGTTACGGCGGCAGTTCGTTGGTGATTTGCTGCGCGTGCCTGGGGTTATTGCTGCGCATCGAGTGGGAGAGTCGGACCCACCTGGGCAGCGAAGAGATGGAATTCAGCGAAAGCGATTTTGCCGAGGAGCCGAACCATGGGCGCTAACGTGCTGATCATGGCGGGCGGCACCGGGGGCCACGTGTTCCCGGCCCTGGCGTGCGCGCGTGAATTCCAGAACCGCGGCTACACCGTGCATTGGCTCGGCACGCCGCGCGGCATCGAAAATGAATTGGTGCCCAATGCCGGCTTGCCGCTGCATTTGATCAACGTCACCGGCTTGCGTGGCAAGGGCAAGTTGTCCCTGCTCAAGGCGCCGTTCGTGTTGCTCAAGGCGGTGTGGCAGGCGCGCAAAGTCATGCGTGCAGTGAAGCCGGTATGCGTGCTGGGGTTTGGCGGTTATGTGACTGGCCCTGGCGGTGTTGCCGCCAAGCTGGCTGGCGTGCCGGTGATCGTGCACGAGCAGAACGCCGTCGCCGGTACCGCGAACCGCCTGCTGGTGCCGTTGGCCTCGCGTGTGTGTGAAGCGTTCCCGAACACCTTTGCGACCTCGGACAAGTTGCGCACCACCGGCAACCCGGTGCGCACCGAACTGTTCATGGCCATTGCCCGTGAGGCGCTGGCCGGGCGCAAGGCGCATCTGCTGATCCTCGGCGGAAGCCTGGGTGCCGAGCCACTGAACAAATTGCTGCCCGAAGCGCTGGCTCAACTCCCCGTGGAGTCGCGCCCGGAGATCTTCCATCAGGCCGGCAAGAATCACGATGAAATCACCGCTGCCCGCTATCGCGAGGCCGGTGTCGAGGCGAATGTGCAGCCCTTCATCAAAGACATGGCCCACGCCTATGGCTGGGCCGACCTGGTGGTCTGTCGCGCTGGTGCGCTGACCGTCAGTGAACTGGCCGCCGCCGGTCTGCCGTCCTTGCTGGTGCCTTTGCCCCACGCGATTGACGATCACCAGACCCGCAACGCCGAATATTTGGCCGGGGAGGGCGCTGCCTTCCTGCTGCCGCAAAGAACGACTGGCGCCGCCGATTTGGCCGCACGCCTGACCGAGGTTTTGATGCAACCGGAACGACTCAACAGCATGGCGAGCACCGCAAGCCGCCTGGCCAAACCTGACGCAACCCGCACCGTGGTCGACATCTGTCTGGAGGTGGCCCATGGTTGAGAATCAGAAAGCCATGCCACAACCCGAGATGCGCCGCATCCGTCGCATCCACTTTGTCGGCATCGGCGGCGTGGGCATGTGCGGGATTGCCGAAGTGCTGCTGAACCTGGGCTACCAGGTGTCTGGCTCTGACTTGAAAGAGTCGCCGGTCACGGATCGCCTGAAGTCGTTCGGTGCGCAGATCTTTATCGGCCACCGCGCCGAAAACGCCGCCGAGGCTGATGTGCTGGTGGTTTCCAGTGCCGTGAACACCTCCAACCCGGAAGTGGCCACCGCCCTTGAGCGCCGTATTCCGGTAGTGCCGCGCGCCGAGATGCTCGCCGAGCTGATGCGCTATCGCCACGGCATTGCCGTTGCCGGTACGCACGGCAAAACCACCACCACCAGCCTGATCGCTTCGGTGTTCGCGGCCGGTGGCCTGGACCCGACGTTCGTGATCGGTGGCCGTCTGAATGCAGCTGGCACCAATGCCCAGCTCGGCACCAGCCGCTACCTGATCGCCGAAGCCGATGAAAGCGACGCGAGTTTCCTGCACCTGCAGCCGCTGGTCGCGGTGGTTACCAACATCGACGAAGACCACATGGCAACCTACGACGGTGACTTCAACAAGTTGAAGAAAACCTTCGTCGAGTTCCTGCACAACCTGCCGTTCTACGGTCTGGCTGTTGTATGCCTGGACGATCCGGTGGTGCGTGAAATCCTGCCGCAGGTCAAGCGTCCGACCGTGACCTACGGCTTCAGCGAAGACGCTGACGTGCGCGCGATCAATGTGCGCCAGGAAGGCATGCAAACCTTCTTCACTGTGCTGCGCCCTGACCGCGAGCCGCTGGATGTGTCGGTGAACATGCCGGGCAACCACAACGTGCTCAACTCCCTGGCGACCATCTGCATCGCCTCCGACGAGGGCGTCAGCGATGAAGCCATCGTTGAAGGCCTGTCGCGTTTTGCCGGTGTTGGCCGTCGCTTCCAGGTTTACGGCCAACTGCCGGTAGACGGCGGCGACGTGATGCTGGTCGACGACTACGGTCACCACCCGACCGAAGTGGCCGCCGTGATCAAAGCCGTGCGCGGTGGCTGGCCGGAGCGCCGCCTGGTGATGGTTTACCAGCCGCACCGCTACAGCCGTACCCGCGATCTGTACGACGATTTTGTCAATGTATTGGCCGATGCCAACGTGCTGCTGCTGATGGAAGTCTACCCGGCCGGTGAAGAGCCGATCCCGGGCGCCGACAGCCGCAAGCTGTGCAACAGCATCCGCCAGCGTGGCCAGTTGGACCCGATCTACATCGAGCGCGGTGTGGACCTGGCGCCGATCGTCAAGCCACTGCTGCGCGCCGGCGACATCCTGCTGTGCCAGGGTGCCGGCGACATCGGTGGCCTTGCGCCTAAATTGCTTGCGAGCCCATTGTTCGCCGTGGCGCAGGGGAAGTCGAAATGACCACGAACTACGACGCCCTGTTTTCCACGATCACGCCTGCCGACTTCGGCCGCGTAGCCGTGCTGTTCGGCGGCAAGAGCGCTGAACGTGAGGTCTCGCTCAAGTCCGGCAATGCCGTGCTTGAGGCACTGCAAAGCGCCGGCGTGAATGCGTTCGGTATCGACGTGGGCGATGACTTCCTTGCCCGCCTGCAGGCCGAAAAGATCGACCGGGCCTTTATCATCCTGCACGGCCGTGGCGGTGAAGACGGCAGCATGCAAGGCTTGCTTGAGTGCGCCGGCATCCCTTACACCGGCAGCGGCATTCTTGCCTCGGCACTGGCGATGGACAAGTTGCGCACCAAGCAGGTGTGGCACAGCCTGGGTATTCCAACCCCACGCCACAGCGTGCTGTGCAGCGAAGACGATTGTATTTCTGCAGCCAAGGAACTGGGCCTGCCTTTGATCGTCAAACCAGCCCATGAAGGCTCCAGTATCGGCATGGCCAAAGTGAACTCGGCCGCCGAATTGATCGACGCATGGAAAGCGGCAAGTACCTACGATTCGCAAGTGTTGGTGGAACAGTGGATTTCCGGTCCCGAGTACACCATCGCCACCCTGCGTGGCCAGGTATTGCCGCCTATCGCATTGGGCACGCCCCACACCTTTTACGATTACGACGCCAAGTACCTGGCTTCCGATACTCAGTACCGGATCCCGTGCGGCCTTGACGCAACCAAGGAACAAGAATTGATGGACCTCACGGCGAAAGCCTGTGAGGCGCTGGGTATCGCCGGTTGGGCGCGGGCAGACGTGATGCAGGATGACCAAGGGAATTTCTGGTTCCTTGAAGTCAACACTGCGCCGGGTATGACCGATCACAGCCTGGTACCTATGGCAGCCCGTGCAGCCGGTCTGGATTTCCAGCAGTTGGTGCTGGCGATCCTCGCTGACAGCATTGAGCCAAGAGGCTAAACACATGAACGGCGCATCGCTTCGTCATCAGCCCCCACCAGCACCCGGCCGCAAGCCGGTGCCACGGGGTGCCAGCCGGATGGTGGCTAAAGAGCCGATGTCGGCGCGCCTGCCGAAAGCCAACTTTGGTTTCCTCAAGGCGCTGTTCTGGCCGGTGCTGCTGGTGGCGTTGGGCTTTGGCACTTACGAAGGTGCGCAGCGCCTGTTGCCGTATGCCGACCGGCCGATCACCAAGATCAGTGTGCAGGGCGACTTGAGCTACATCAGCCAGCAAGCGGTACAGCAGCGCATCGGCCCGTACCTGGCGGCGAGCTTCTTTACCATCGACCTGGCCGGTATGCGCTCGGAGCTGGAGCAGATGCCATGGATCGCCCATGCCGAAGTCCGTCGCGTGTGGCCGGACCAGGTGACGATCCGCCTGGAAGAACAACTGCCCGTGGCCCGTTGGGGCGATGAAGCGCTGTTGAACAACCAGGGCCAGGCGTTCACCCCGCGTGAGCTGGCCAACTATGAGCACCTGCCGCAGCTGTTCGGGCCGCAGCGGGCGCAGCAGCAAGTGATGCAGCAGTATCAGGCCTTGAGCCAGATGCTGCGGCCACTGGGCTTCTCCATCGCACGCCTGGAATTGCGTGAACGGGGCAGCTGGTTTTTGACCACCGGGGCAGGCAGTTCCGGCCCGGGCATCGAGTTGTTGCTGGGACGCGACCGCTTGGTGGAAAAGATGCGCCGCTTTATTGCCATCTATGACAAGACCTTGAAAGAACAGATTACGAACATTGCGAGCGTCGACCTGCGTTACGCCAACGGCCTGGCCGTCGGCTGGCGTGAACCAGCTGCGCCGACGACAGCCAAACCCGCTGTCGCGAAGAATTAAGAAGAGGCAGGACCCATGGCAAACGTGCAAAGCGGCAAAATGATCGTCGGTCTCGATATCGGCACCTCCAAGGTGGTGGCGCTGGTCGGCGAGGTCGGGGAAGACGGTGTTATCGAAATCGTCGGTATCGGCACGCATCCGTCCCGGGGCCTGAAGAAGGGCGTGGTGGTGAACATCGAGTCCACCGTGCAATCGATCCAGCGCGCGATCGAAGAAGCGCAGCTGATGGCCGGCTGCCGGATTCACTCGGCGTTCGTCGGCGTGGCCGGCAACCATATCCGCAGCCTGAATTCCCACGGCATCGTGGCAATCCGCGACCGTGAAGTCAGCTCGGCGGACCTTGAGCGTGTACTCGACGCGGCCCAGGCCGTGGCGATCCCGGCTGACCAGCGCGTGCTGCACACCCTGCCGCAGGACTACGTGATCGACAACCAGGAAGGCGTTCGCGAGCCGCTGGGCATGTCGGGCGTACGTCTGGAAGCCAAGGTTCACGTAGTGACCTGCGCCGTCAATGCTGCACAGAACATTGAAAAATGCGTGCGCCGCTGCGGTCTGGAAATCGACGACATCATTCTCGAGCAGCTTGCTTCGGCGTATTCGGTACTGACCGACGACGAAAAAGAGCTGGGCGTGTGCCTGGTGGACATCGGCGGCGGCACCACCGACATCGCGATCTTCACCGAGGGTGCGATCCGTCACACCGCCGTGATCCCGATTGCCGGCGACCAGGTCACCAACGACATCGCCATGGCGCTGCGTACACCGACCCAGTACGCCGAAGAAATCAAGATTCGCTACGCCTGCGCCCTGGCCAAACTGGCCGGTGCCGGTGAAACCATCAAGGTGCCAAGTGTCGGCGACCGCCCACCGCGTGAGCTGTCGCGCCAGGCCCTGGCCGAAGTGGTTGAGCCGCGCTACGACGAGCTGTTCACCCTGATCCAGGCTGAGCTGCGCCGCAGCGGTTACGAAGATTTGATCCCGGCCGGCATTGTGCTGACCGGTGGCACCTCGAAGATGGAAGGCGCGGTTGAACTGGCCGAGGAAATCTTCCACATGCCTGTCCGTCTGGGCGTGCCCCATGGCGTCAAAGGCCTGGGCGACGTAGTGCGCAACCCGATTTATTCCACCGGTGTGGGCTTGCTGTTGTACGGGCTGCAAAAGCAGACCGACGGCATTTCCCTGTCGGGCCCGAGCATTCGTGACAGCTACCGCGGTGGCGACGACGAAGCCAAAGCGCCGTTGTTCGAGCGCTTGCAGGCTTGGGTGAAAGGCAATTTCTAAAGATTTACCGCAACACCGTAATAAGCAGTAGGCGAAAAAACTAGAGAAAACGAAAGGAGAGGGAACATGTTCGAACTCGTAGACAACATCCCCGCAAGCCCGGTTATCAAAGTAATCGGTGTCGGCGGTGGCGGCGGCAACGCTGTCAACCACATGGTCAAGAGCAACATTGAAGGCGTTGAATTCATCTGCGCCAACACTGATGCCCAGGCGCTGAAAAGCATCGGCGCGCGGACCATCCTGCAATTGGGCACAGCCGTGACCAAGGGCCTCGGCGCTGGCGCCAACCCGGAAGTCGGCCGTCAAGCCGCGCTGGAAGACCGCGAGCGTATTGCTGAAGTGCTGCAAGGCACCAACATGGTGTTCATCACCACCGGCATGGGCGGCGGTACCGGTACAGGTGCGGCCCCGATCATTGCCGAAGTGGCCAAGGAAATGGGCATCCTGACCGTTGCTGTCGTAACGCGTCCGTTCCCGTTCGAAGGTCGCAAGCGCATGCAGATCGCCGACGAAGGTATCCGTCTGCTGTCTGAAAGCGTTGACTCGTTGATCACCATTCCCAACGAGAAACTGCTGACCATCCTGGGCAAGGACGCAAGCCTGCTGTCCGCATTTGCCAAGGCTGACGATGTACTGGCCGGTGCCGTTCGCGGTATCTCCGACATCATCAAGCGCCCAGGCATGATCAACGTCGACTTCGCCGACGTACGTACCGTGATGAGCGAAATGGGCATGGCGATGATGGGCACTGGCTGCGCCAGCGGTCCGAACCGTGCACGTGAAGCCACTGAAGCGGCGATCCGCAACCCATTGCTGGAAGACGTGAACCTGCAAGGCGCACGCGGCATCCTGGTGAACATCACCGCCGGTCCTGACCTGTCCCTGGGTGAGTACTCCGACGTGGGTAGCATCATCGAAGCCTTCGCTTCCGAGCACGCGATGGTCAAAGTCGGTACCGTTATCGATCCGGACATGCGTGATGAACTGCACGTGACCGTGGTTGCTACCGGCCTGGGCGCAAAAATCGAGAAGCCTGTAAAGGTCATCGACAATACCGTTCACACCGGCCACAACAGCCACGCCAGCCAGCAAGCTGCCGCTCCAGCGCCTGCGCGCCAGGAACTGCCGTCGGTGAACTACCGTGATCTGGACCGTCCGACCGTGATGCGCAACCAGGCTCAGGCCGGTGCTGCGGCGTCCCGTAGCCCGAATCCGCAAGATGATCTGGACTACCTGGACATCCCGGCATTCCTGCGTCGTCAGGCCGATTAATGGAATGTATCAGGGCTATGAAGGTGATTGGTGTTCAGCAAAGGTCTGGTCTGTTATTATCGCCAGCCTTTGTTGATACCAGTTCGCAATTTGCGCTGAAGCGGTCCAAGCCATGATTAAACAACGCACCCTGAAGAATATTATCCGTGCCACAGGTGTAGGTCTGCACTCCGGGGAGAAGGTATACCTGACCCTCAAGCCCGCACCTGTCGACACCGGCATCGTGTTTGTTCGTGCCGACCTGGACCCTGTGGTGCAGATTCCTGCTCGCGCGGAAAACGTTGGCGAAACCACTATGTCGACCACTCTGGTCAACGGTGACGTCAAAGTGGACACGGTGGAGCACTTGCTCTCGGCCATGGCTGGCCTGGGCATCGATAACGCCTACGTCGAGCTCTCCGCGTCCGAAGTCCCTATCATGGATGGCAGCGCTGGACCCTTCGTATTCTTGATTCAATCTGCCGGCCTGGAAGAACAGGACGCAGCCAAGAAGTTCATTCGCATTCTGCGGGAAGTGACAGTAGAAGACGGCGACAAGCGCGCCACCTTCGTCCCGTTCGAAGGCTTTAAAGTGAGCTTTGAGATCGATTTCGATCACCCGGTATTCCGTGACCGCACACAAAGTGCAAGCGTGGATTTTTCCAGCACTTCGTTCGTAAAAGAAGTCAGCCGCGCCCGTACCTTTGGTTTCATGAGTGACATCGAGTACCTGCGCAAGCACAACCTCGCACTCGGCGGCAGCGTTGAAAACGCCATCGTGGTCGACGCGGATGGTGTACTGAACGAAGACGGCCTTCGCTATGAAGACGAATTCGTGAAGCACAAGATCCTCGATGCAATCGGTGACCTCTACCTGCTGGGCAATAGCCTGATAGGCGAGTTCAAAGGCTTCAAGTCGGGCCACGCCCTTAACAACCAGCTGCTGCGCAAGTTGATTGCACAGACAGATGCTTGGGAAGTCGTGACCTTCGAAGATGCCAGCACCGCACCGATCTCTTACATGCGTCCCGTTGCGGCGGTGTAAGTAACAACTCTCTTCTTTAGTTTTGAAAGGCCACCCTCGGGTGGCCTTTTTTTATGCTTAAAAAATAGCAAGTTGCGCGGTAATGACATTGTCGTGAAACGTGCTGCAACTTTCGACGGTGTTTTTGTAGGAACTGATACTTTTTCGTGTACCACACAGTCTTCGTGAGGCCGTTGAATATAGACCCAACAGCTAAACGAGTTTTGAACTAACACGAGATCAGTGAATACATAACCTATTACTGTTGAAGGAATATCGATCATGAACGCTATCGCTCCAGCCGCTGTATACCGTAGCCCTGACCCTCAGCAACAAAACGTCAACAATAATCCCCCCGAGCGCTCTTTTGCCGCGCCCTATACGGCGAATGTGTTCGGCGGTGTAGCGAAGTTTCAGCCGATCCCCACGGTGTCTTTTTTTCCGCGAACCTATGCCACCATCGCCGCCAGGCTCACGCCGATTCCTGGCGGCCCGAGCGCGGGTGTGAGCGCAACGGCGCGCTTTGATCCCGTCATCAGCTTACGTCCCAACGACAGCGGCGGCCTCACCGTCAGCTTCGCACCAAAGATGCAACTGGAAGTCGGCGGCAGTTTGAGGGCCGGCATTCCGAATATTTTAGGCACGGGCGTGGGTTTCAATGTGGGCGGCAGCCTTTCACAGCGATTTACGTTTGGCGCACCTGAATTCAGCGCCACTGTCCAACCCAGTGGTGAATTAAACTTTAACGCTAATCTGAAGCCTTCAATTGTCAGCCAGCAATTATTGAGTGTGAATGGCGGTCTGGAGGGCAGCCTTGCCAGTTCTGGCGTTAGTGTGGGCGGTGGTGTGAACCAAAGTGTGACGCATATAACCGGGCAACATATAAATGTCGGCGGGCCGGGTCTTCAGTTCACACTGTCCCCCACCGGTAAGCCGACGATCACGCAAAATTTCGACAACACATTATCTATCACCAATAGTTATACTTTTTCTCCCCGCACAAGTGTTAACGCAAATGTTCGAGCAGGGCAGGTTGGCGCCAATGGCGGAGGAGGCGTGTCACCGTCATTTACCCTTCAACACAAAGTTACCTTCAGCACTGACCTGACCAGCAAGTCCGCGCCAAAACACGAGTTTTCCGCTATCTCGGGCGTTTTCGTCGATGGTTCTTTCGGTTTAAGCGTGTCTCTGTTGCCCCCGCAGTTTCCATTGAGTGTGACAGCGCAAGTCGGTGCTGACCCAAGAGTCTCAGTGTCAGGAGGTGGCAGCTACACGCTGTAAAAGCTGCCCTGTGAAGCACGTACTGATTCACTGTCATCAGCAGCAGGCGCCGTCAGCATCGGGATCAAACCCGGGCTGGCGGTGCGGCGGGCGTCCTTGCTCCAACCGCACTGGCTGAGTGGCCCAGGTGGCAGGCTTTTCAGGGAAGGGCTGCGGCATCCACGATGCGATTGCGCCCGTTGTGTTTGGCCTCATACAGCGCCTGGTCCGCACTCAGTAACAATGCCTCCAGCGACACACGGCTGCGTTTGTCCCAGGTACTCATGCCGATACTCACCGTAATCGGCCGTTCGGCGCCGGCAAACCGTGGCAAGTGCTCGACGCTGCTGCGGATATGCTCGGCGATCACCCAGGCGCCCTTGGCGTCGGTGTGCGGCAGCACCACCGCAAATTCCTCCCCGCCATAACGCGCCGCCAGGTCAGCCGGGCGGCGGATGTTGTCATCGATGACCCTGGCCACCGTGCGCAGAGCCTCGTCACCACCGTGGTGACCATGGCGGTCGTTGAAGGCCTTGAAGTGGTCCACGTCGATCATCAGCAGCGTCAGTGGTTCGGTCGAGCGCTGCGCGCGGTCCCATTCCAGGCGCAGGCGCTGATCGAGGGTGCGACGGTTTGCCAGGCCGGTCAGCGCATCGGTGGCTGCGAGTTCTGACAGCACTTGCTCGGCGCGGTGACGGCGGCGCAGCTCATTGCTGAGCATCCAGCTGAGCCACAGCAGACCGATGCACAGCACGCCCGTCGCTAGGCTGATCAGCAAGGCTGCGCGTTTCCATTGGGCGAAAACTTCATCGCTGGACAGTGCTACTGCGACGATCAGCGGCAAATTGCCGACCGTGGAAAAGCTGTAGAGCCGCTCTCGGTGGTCAACACTGGAGACGCCGCGAAAGCTGCCGTCGCGCTCCTTGAGCATGCGCGCTACGTTCGGTCGCTGGCTCAGGTCCTGGTCGATCATGTCCAGTTCGAGCATGGGATGCTGCGCCAGCAGGATGCCCTGCTGGTTGATCAGGTTGATGGTGCTGTTGCTGCCGATATTCAGGCTGCTGAACAGCTGGTGAAAGTAAGACAAGCGCATGGAGGCCACCGCCACCCCCTGGAAGCGCCCGTCCGGCCCGGAAACGCGGCGGCTGAACGCAATGCGCCATTGGTCGTCACACACGCAGCGCGCCATGAACGGACGGCTGATGTACAGCCCGATTTCGGGGTCTTTGCGCTGCACCTGGAAATAGTCGCGATCAGCGAAGTTGCCGGACTTGGGCGTAAGCAAGGACGAATCGGCGATCACCTCGCCATTGGCGTCCAGCAGCAGGATGTCGCCCTTGTAGGGCGCGGCGGCGGAGCGGTCGAACAGCACCAGATGGCGGATATCGGCAGAGACGCTGTGCAGGTCGTTGCGCTCGGCGGCGGCGATCAGGCCCTTGAGGGCCATGTCGTAGAGTTCGACGTTGCGCAGTACATCGGCGTCAATCAGTTGGGTAATGTTGTTCGCGGTGCGCGTGGCGGTCTGCAGGGTATTGGCGTGTTCGCGAATCAGCAGCACCGCCACGATCGCCACGATCAGCAGGGCTGTGAGGACACTGCCAAGGATCAGCAGGCGTTCCGGGCGACGTGTAGGGCGAGAAAGGCTTGGGCTCATCGGGCGTACTTCTGCGTCGAGGATGCCATTAGCGTAGTCCGTGTATGGCGTTGCAGCAGGTCAGAGCCCGGTGGCCTCCACAATGCGATTTCGCCCACTGTGCTTGGCCTCATACAGTGCCTGATCCGCGTGCAACAGCAGCGTCTCGAGTGACAGGCGACTGCGTTTATCCCAGGTACTCATGCCGATACTCACGGTGATCGGCTGTTCAGCGCCGGCGACGCGCGGCAGGTGCTCGACTCCGCTGCGGATATGCTCGGCGATCACCCAGGCGCCCCTGGCGTCGGTGTCCGGCAGCACCACCGCAAACTCTTCCCCGCCATACCGCGCGGCCAGGTCAGCGGGACGACGGATGTTGTTGCCGATCACCTGGGCGACCGTGCGCAGTGCCTCGTCACCGCCGTGGTGACCGTGTCGGTCATTGAAAGCCTTGAAGTGGTCCACGTCGATCATCAACAGCGTCAGCGGCTCGGTGGAGCGCTGCGCGCGGTCCCACTCCAGGCGCAGGCGCTGGTCCAGGGTGCGACGGTTGGCCAGGCCGGTCAGGGCATCGGTGGCGGCCAGCTCCGACAGCACTTGCTCGGCGCGATAGCGCCGGCGCAGTTCGCGGCGCAGCATCCAGGTCAGCCATAACAGGCCAATGCAGAGCACGCCGGTGGCGCCGCTGGTGAGCAGCGCGGCGCGTTTCCACGGGGCGAACACGTCTTCGCTGGCCAGCGCCACCACCACAATCAGCGGTAATTCACCGACATTGGTGAAGGTGTACAAACGTTCGGTGCCAGTGATGGCCGAGATCGCCCGAAAGCTGCCTTCGCCTTCGCGCAGTATGCGTTTGAAGTTGGGCCGATCGCTGAGGTCCTTGTCGATCATGTCGCGCTCCAGCAACGGCTGCTGGGCGAGAAGAATCCCCTGATTGTTCAGCAGGTTCACCGAACTGCCATTGCCGATGGTGAGGCGGTTGAACAATTGATCGAAATACGCCAGGCGCATCGTTGCCACCGCGACACCGGCAAACTCGCCGTCCGGCCCCGTGACGCGACGACTGAATGCGATGCGCCAGACTTGATCGCAGTTGCAGCGAATCCTGAATGGGCGGCTGATAAACAGACCGGCCTGGGCATTCTGTCGATGCGCCTGGAAGTAATCACGGTTAGCGAAATTGCGTGGCGTTGGCCACAGCGTCGAGGAGTCGGCGATCACTGCACCGTCGGCATCGAGCAACAGCACTTCGCCTTTGAAGGGCGCGGCGGTGGATTGATCAAACTGCACCATGTGCCGAATGTCCGGTGACGCCTGAGCCAGGTCCTTGCGGGTGGTGGCCGTAATCAGGCCCTGCAGCGCCAGGTCATAGAGCTCGACGTTACGCAGCACGTCGGCATTGATCAGTTGGGTGATATTGGTGGTCGCGCGCTGGGCGGCCTGGACGGTGCTGGCGTGTTCGCGGGTCAGCAGCGCCGCGACGATAATCACAATCAGGGTGACGGTCAGGCCGCTGCCCAGAATCAGCAGAAGCTCCGGGCGTGCAGGTAAGGAAGGAGGGCGGAGTTGACTCATCGCGCAGGCTTCAGCAGGGAAGATGCTGGCAGTTTAGTTCTACGCGATGAAAATTAGATCACGGGTTAAAAAGAAAGATCAGCGGGTTAGAACACGTTGATCGGGTAATCCACGATCACCCGGTATTCATCCACATCCCGATCCACCGCCGAGTAGCCCTCGCCGCCGCGGTTGGTCGCCCATTGCAGGCGCACGCCCAGGTCCTTGGCTTTGCCGCCTTGCACCACGTACTTCAAATCGATGTCGCGCTCCCAGTGTTTGGCGTCCTTGCCGTCGGCGCTGTACCAGGCACTGTAGCCACGGCTGTTGGGGTCGACCTTGGTCAGGTCGGTCTTGCCGCTGATGTAGGACACGGCGGACGTCAGCCCCGGCATGCCCAGGCCTGCGAAGTCATAGGCGTATTTGAGTTTCCACGAGCGCTCGTTGGGGCCGTTGAAGTCTGAGTATTGCTGGGAGTTGTCCAGGTAGATGCTGTCGCCCTGGCTGATGTAGTCGAACGGCGTGTTGCCGTTAACCCGCTGGTAGGCGGCGGTGAGGCTGTGGTTGCCCACGCCCACGGTGAAATGCAGGCTGTAAGTGTTGTTGTCGATGCTGCCCAGCAGCGACCGGCCGGTGTCCTGGGTGTGGTAGTAGTGCAGGCCGGGGTTGAGGCTGACCAGGTCGTTCAGCGCGTAGGTGTAATCCAGGTCGTAGTAGTACTGGTGCCACACGTCCTTGAGTTCGGAGGCGTACAGGTTGCTGGTAACGCCCGGGATGGCGCTGAACGACACACCGGCCCAGTTCAGGTGCTGGCTGTCGGCGTGGTCCGGCAGCGCGCCGTAGCTGGTGCCGATGCGTCGGTGGCCGCTCTGGTTGTAGAGCTTGGTGAAACTGGCTTGGCCGCCTTCAAGCATCCAGCCGTCGAAGCTGTGGTTGGTCAGGCTAACGCCGCGGAAATCCTGCGGCAGCATGCGCGTCATGCCGCCGGCGATTACCGGGTTGTTGAGGAACAGGTCGCCGGCTTTCAGCTCGGTGTCGAAGGCGCGCATTTTCAAGGTGCCGCCTGCGGTGGAGAACGAGCCGGGCGCTTTGCCGTTGCCGCTGCCATACGGCAGGATGCTGGAGCCGTCGGTGCCGCCACCGCCGTCGAGCTTGAGGCCGAGCATGGCGTTGAGGTCCAGGCCGAAGCCGACCGTGCCTTGGGTGTAGCCGGATTCGAAGGTGCCGATGAAGCCTTGGCCCCATTCCTTGCTGTCATCGGTGTGGATGTCGCGACGGTCGCGGTTCATGTAGTAGTTGCGGGTGTTGATCTTGAGGCTTGCGCCGTCGACGAAACCGTCGGCGGGGGTGGTGTCTGCCGCTTGGGCCAGGGGGGCGATCGTTGTTGCAATCGCTAGGAATAGCGGGGTGAACGTCAGCGAGTTCTTCACCGGTGGAGCTCCTTTGGTCAATCGTAAGCGGCCAATGTCGTGGGGGTGTGCCTGGCCTTTTTTTACTGCAAAAAAAAGCCGCTGAAGTCAGCGGCTTTGAACAGATTCCCAGTGTAGAGCCCTGGAAATAAGTCGAGGGAAATTTGGGTGAGCGGGAAGCTGTGTTTGCCGTCGCGCTCAAGGGTGCGTCAAATTAACGCAGGTGAGCGGTGGGGTACAGAGTGTAACAAGATAATGACTGTTGCCCAAATCGCAACAGTCGTGGGGTGGGGGTTGGTGGTTTGGTTGTCGGGGGATTGAGTACATATCCGTTGCTGCGGTAACGGCCACGTAGGGTTCCGCTCTTACAGCGGGTCACTTTTGGCAAACGCCCCAAAAGTAACCAAAAGGTCTTTGCCCCACCACTCGG
>NZ_CAWOAW010000029.1:0-490 GCF_963879675.1 Pseudomonas sp. Larv2_ips | reverse complement strand
CTGATTGGGCGCTGACCCACCGCATTCGCGGGCAAGCCCGCTCCCACATGGGTTCTGTGTCGTGACAGGAGAAGCGGGATTATTTCCAAGCTGGGCGCTGGCTAGTTATGGCGAGCGGGCTTGCCCCGCGTTGGGCTGCGCAGCAGCCCCAGAACAGTCACCGCGCTTCTCCAGACAAATTGAGTCGTCAGGTTTCAGGGCCGCTTCGCGCCCCAACGCGGGCAAGCCCGATCGCTACTATTAACCGCAGGTTTCGCAGAGGCGGGGTCAGACCCCGGTTCTAGCATTAACCGTGGTCTGACCCTTATTTCTTCCAACCATTGCCGGCGGTATGCCCTCGAACACTGATCTGGAAAACAGCGACTACCCCATGTGGGAGCGGGCTTGCTCGCGAAGGCGGTGTGCCAGCCGGCTGATTGGGCGCTGACCCACCGCATTCGCGGGCAAGCCCGCTCCCACATGGGTTCTGTGTCGTGACAGGAGAAGCGGG
>NZ_CAWOAW010000028.1:0-260 GCF_963879675.1 Pseudomonas sp. Larv2_ips | reverse complement strand
TGGCGCAGCGGACGGGACTCGAACCCGCGACCCCCGGCGTGACAGGCCGGTATTCTAACCGACTGAACTACCGCTGCGTATCGCTTGACCGGCTGAGCGTAAACCCTCAACCGTCTTTAAACATCTGATCGATCAGCCTTAGCTGTTCAATCTCAAGCTCGACATGTCGAACCTGGAAAATATGGCGCAGCGGACGGGACTCGAACCCGCGACCCCCGGCGTGACAGGCCGGTATTCTAACCGACTGAACTACCGCTGCG
>NZ_CAWOAW010000027.1:1145613-1876323 GCF_963879675.1 Pseudomonas sp. Larv2_ips | reverse complement strand
ACACGGCTAACCCGGCGTCCTGCCGGGTTACCCACGGATTCAAGCCTGCGTTCGGCCAGCGTGGTTTAACGGGGCGCCCAAAATCAAAATCAAAAGCAGATCAAGATCAAGATCAAAAGCAGAGCACGGCGGCCTGGTAGCCGACCTGAGTGGTTGGATCAAAAGCGGACGCGAGGCGGCCTGACAGCCGACCTGATCTTGAAGGCTGAACCCAATTCAATGTGGGAGCTGGCTTGCCTGCGATGGCATCTACTGGTTATGCCTGATACACCGAGGTGTCTGCATCGCAGGCAAGCCAGCTTCCACAGAAAAGCAAAGCACTGCGGTGGTGGAGACTGCACTCGGTCAAATTGTGGGAGCGGGCTTGCTCGCGAAGACGGTGGGTCAGTCAGCTCATGTGTAGCTGACACACCGCCTTCGCGAGCAAGCCCGCTCCCACATTTGGATCGCAGTGCATCAGATAGAAGCGCGTTGCTGTGCTGTTGACCCGCTTTTGCTTCTACCACTCAGGTCGGCTACTAGGCCGCCGTGCTCTGCTCTTGATCTTGCTTTTGACTTTGATCTGACAGGCCCCGTTAAACCACGCTGGCCGAACGCAGGCTTGAATCCGTGGGTAACCCGGCAGGACGCCGGGTTAGCCGTGTTGGGCCATGGATGGCCCGTCACGGCGGCCCACGGATTCAAGCCGGAGTGAGGGCACACCGAGCCTAAGCGAGGTGCCGAGTGGTGGGGCAAAGACCTTTTGGTTACTTTTGGGGCGTTTGCCAAAAGTGACCCGCTGTAAGAGCGGAACCCTAAGTAGCCGTTACCGCAGCAACGGATATACACTCCCCCAAAAGCCCCCCACTCAAATCCGCCGACGCCGACCAAGCTGCGGAATAGCCGTCTGCACAACATCCACACCCTCCACCCGTGTCGCAGTGCAGGCTGCAAGCTGCGCCAAGGTCGGCTGACTGAACAACATCCGCGCATCCACATCCAACCCCGTCTTGCGCATACGCGCCACCAAACTCACCGCCAGCAACGAATGCCCGCCCAGCTCGAAGAAATGGTCATGCCGCCCTACCCGCTCCAACTTCAAGACCTGCGCCCAAATCCCCGCCATCAAGGTTTCCACCTCACCAACCGGCGCTTCATACGCACGGCTGACCACCGCCTCCAACCCCGGCTCAGGCAGCGCCTTGCGATCAAGCTTACCGGCAGGATTAAGCGGCAATACCTCAAGCTGCACAAAAGCCGCCGGCACCATGTACTCCGGCAATTGCTCCAGCACATACGCACGCAAGGCCTCCAGGCTCGGCGCCTGAGCGCGCAGGGTGAAGTAGGCCACCAGCCGCTCATCGCGAATCAGCACCGCCACTTCGCGCAACGCCGGATGCGCCGCCAGACGTGACTCGATCTCCCCCAGCTCCAGGCGCACCCCGCGCAGCTTGACCTGAAAGTCATTGCGCCCCAGAAATTCCAGATTACCGTCCGGCAAGTAACGCACCAGATCGCCCGTGCGGTACAGCCGGTCACCCGCCACGAACGGGCTGTCGATAAAGCGCTCGGCCGTCATCTGCTCCAGCCCCAGATAACCCCGCGCTACGCCAACGCCGCCGATATGCAACTGGCCGCTGACGCCCATCGGCACCGGCGCATCGTGTTCGTCCAGCACATACAGACGCGTGTTGTTGATCGCACGGCCAATCGGCAACTGCAAGGCCGGCACCGGATCGCCGGGTTCCAACGTCCACGCGCTGCTGTCCACCGTGGCTTCGGTGGGCCCGTAGACGTTATGCAAACGCACCTTGGGCAAGCGCGCCTGCACGCCACGGGCCAGGGCTTCGGTGAGTTCGCCGCCGCCGCAGAGCACGTCGGTGAGGCTGGTGCACAACGCCGACTCTTCCAGCTCGAGAAACTGCTGCAACATTGCCGGCACGAACTTGATCACCGTGATCTGCTGCTCGCGGATCACTTGCGCCAGATAAGCCGGTTCACGGTGGCCGTCGGGCCGCGCAAGGACCAGGCGCATGCCGTTGGCCAGCGGCCAGAACAGCTCCCACACCGAGCCGTCGAAACTGAACGGCGCACGTTGCAACAACGCGCCGCCTTCGGCATTCGGGCACAGCCGGGAGCCCCAGTGCATCAGGTTGCCCAGGCCGCGATGTTCGATCATCACGCCTTTTGGCGTGCCGGTGGAGCCCGAGGTGTACATCACGTAGGCCAGGTTGGCGACGCTCAAGCCGGGCACCGACGGATTGCCGATGGGCGCCTGGCTCCAGGCGTTCTGGTCAAAGTCGATCACCGGGACAGACACCGCGCCCGGCACGTCGCGGGTGGCGGCGTGCACCAGCAGGGCCACCGGTTGGCTGTCGTTGAGCATGTAGGCCAGGCGCTCGCGCGGATACCCAGGGTCGAGCGGCACATAGGCGCCGCCCGCCTTGAGAATCGCCAGCAAACCCACCACCAGGTCCAGCCCGCGTTCGACACACAGCGCCACCCGCGAATCCGGCTCAACCCCGCGTTCACGCAGGTGAAAGGCCAGCTGATTCGCGCGCTCATTGAGCTCGCGGTAGGTCAGTTGCCGTTCGCCGGCCTGTACCGCAATGGCATGGGGAATGTGCCGCGCGTGGGCTTCAAAGAGCGCCTGCACGGTAAGGGTTTCCGGGTAGTCGGTTTCAGTGGCGTTAAGGTCCACCAACAGCCGATTAAGCTCGCTGGCAGGCAGCACCGGCACCGTGCGCAATGGCGTGGCCGGTGCGTGTTCAAGGGCATGGGCCAGGCCATGCAGGGTCGTGTCCAGGTACGCCAACAGTCGCTCGGCGCCAACCTTGCGCGGCGCCTTGGCCTTGAGCCGAAAGCCACTGGCAACGTCGTCAACGGTGAGCATCAACGGGTAACTGACGATATCTTCACTGCTGAGCAACGCAATGCCCGGCACCAGGTTCAGGCGTGGGTCGGCGTCGGTGTGACGGTAGTTGAGCAGGCTGTTGAACAGCGGCGACGCACTGCTGCAACGCTGGGCCAATGCGAGCGAAGCCTGTTCATGGGCCAATAACGCGCTGAGCTGGGTGTGGGTGTCGTTGAGCGCATCGAGCACGGTTTGCCCGGCCAGGCGCACGCGCAACGGCAAGGTATTGATGAACATGCCCAGCGCGCGATCAGCGCCTTCGCCGGCTTGCAGACGGCCGAGCAGCACGGTGCCGAACACCACGTCATCGCGGCTCGCGACACGGCTGAGCACGTGCGCCCAGGCCAGATGAAACAGGCTGGCAGCGCTGACGCCAAGGGCACGCGCCTGGGCCCGCAGGCGTTGGTTGAGCACGTCGCCGAGGGGTTGTTCGGACTCCTCGATTTCAGCGCGGTCCGCCTGCCGCTCCTGCAAGCCGAACGCCAGGGTCGGCTCGTCGACATCCGCCAGGCGCTCGCGGAAGAACGCCTCGTGGGCGGCCTGTCGTTCCGGCGCCCGGGTCTGTGCGACCACATTGCGATACGGCACTGGCACCGGCAGTTGCGCCTGCTCCCCAAGCAAGTGCGCGCGAATTTCGTCCACCAGCACGGTGGTTGAGGTGGCGTCGTTGACCAGGTGATGGAAACGCAGTTTGGCAACCCAGCGCCGGTTGTGCGGTTCTTCGGCGTAATCCAGGGCCATCAGCGGCGCCTGGCGCAAGTCCAGTGGCTGATGTTGTTCGCGCAGGGGTTGAACCCGCAATTGTGCATCGCGCCACACCACTTGCATGGGCTGGTCCAGGGCATCCCACACCAGGCTGGTACGCAGGATATCGTGACGGTTGATCACCTGTTGCAACGCCTGGGCAAACGCGTCGAGCTGCGCGCGACTGGCGAAACTGAACAGCGCATGTTGCTGGTAGGGATCGCGCTCGTCGGTGAGGTGGTGGTAAAGCAAGCCCTCCTGCAACGGCGCCAGCGGATAGATTTCCTGCACATTGGCCGCTCCTCCGGGAATGCCGGCGACGATGCGATCAATGCCGGGCTGATCCAGGTCGGCCAGTGCGAGCATGTCTGGCGTGATGTGCGTGCAACCCGACGGGATGCGGTTAGCCGGCACCTGTTTGTCGCTGCCGGCACTGGCCGCCGCCAACGCTGCCAGGGTGGGCTGGCCGAACAACACCTGCACGTCGGCGCGCAACCCGGCATCACGCATGCGTTGCACCAGTTGCACCGCCAGCAGCGAGTGCCCGCCCAACTCGAAGAAATGATCATGACGCCCTACCTGCTGCACGTGCAGCAATTGCGTCCAGATCTGCGCCAGGGTGGTTTCCACGCCTTCGCGTGGTGCTTCAAACAACCGCGTCACGAAAGCCGCTTGTGTGGGCGCCGGCAAGGCCTTGCGGTCGAGCTTGCCGTTGGCGGTGAGCGGGAAAGCCGCCAGCTTCACGTAGGCCGCCGGCAGCATGTAGTCAGGCAACGAGGCTTGCAGATGGGCACGCAGCGATTCGACAGTGACGCTGGCGCGTTCGACATACCACGCCAGCAATTGCCCCTCACGAAACAGCACGGCGGCTTCCATGACGGCCGGGTGCGTGGCCAGCGCAGATTCGATTTCCCCCAGCTCGATACGCACGCCGCGGATTTTCACCTGATCGTCATTGCGGCCCAGGTACTCGAGATTGCCGTCGGGCAGCCAACGGGCCAGGTCGCCGGTGCGGTACATCCGGCCGTCGCTGAAGGGGTCATCGAGAAAGCGTTCGCCGGTCAGTTCCGGACGGTTGAGATACCCGCGCGCCACGCCTTTGCCGCCGACGTACAACTCCCCCGCCACACCGATGGGCACCGGGCGTTGCTGCTCATCAAGCAAGTAAACGCAGGCGTTGGCGACCGGTGCGCCGATATGCAGCGGCCCGCCCACTTCGACACGCCCGGAGGTGGCGACCACCGTGGCTTCGGTGGGGCCGTAGTTGTTGATCACGTCGAAGGTCTGCGTTCGGCTGAACGAGCGCAGACGGTCGCCGCCGATCAGCAATGTACGCAATGTAGGGTGTTCCAGGCGCTGACTGAAGGCGTACTCGGCCACCGGCGTCGGCAAAAAGCACACCTGCAACGGTTGCGCGCGCCACCAACTGAGCAATGCATCGACGTCCTGCGCGTCATCCTGTGCCGGCGGCAGGTGCAGCGTCGCGCCCACACACAGTGCCGGCCAGACTTCCCAGGCCATCGCATCAAACCCGAAGCCGGCCACGCTGGCCGTGTGGCTGCCGGCGCGCAGGTCGAACGCCCGGCAATGCCAGTCCACCAGGTTCGCCACCGTATGGTGCTCGACCATCACGCCCTTGGGCTGCCCGGTGGAGCCGGAGGTGTAGATCACATAGGCAAGGTTCGACGGCGTGACGGCGACCCGCGGACTCTCGCCCAGGTGCCCGGCCGGGTGCTCCAGGCGGATGACCGGCACGTCCAGCAAAGGCAGGCGATGCAGCAAATCCTGCTGGGTCAGCACCGCCACGGGCGCACTGTCGTGCAACAGGTAGTTCAGGCGTTCGGCAGGATGGGCCGGGTCCACGGGGACATAACAGGCGCCGGATTTGAGGATCGCCAACAACCCCACCAAGGTGTCCAGGCCACGCCGGGCCACAATCGCCACGCGATCGTCCAGCTGCACGCCGTGTTCGAGCAACTGCCAGGCCAGCGCATTGGCCTGTTGATCGAGCTGGGCGTAGGTCAGTTGCCGGCCCTGGTGCACCGCCGCGATGGCCTGCGGCGTGCGGGCGGCTTGCGCTTCTATGCGCGCGTGCAGGGTTTGCTGCTCGGTGGCGGGTTGTGCGGTGGCATTCCAACGCAGCAATTGGGCCTGTTCGGCGGGCGTGACCAGGGACAACTCACCCACGCTCAGCGCGGTGTCTTCCAGGCCCTGCTCCAGCAGCCAGGTAAAGCGCTGCGCCATCGCTTTCACGTCGTCGTGCTGGAAATACGCCTCGTTGTACACGCAATGCAGGCACGCGGTGTCCTGGTAACGGTTGCTGCGCAGGTGGATGGCAATCGGCAGCGGCTCATGATGGTTGGAAACCTTGATCGCGCGGGCCTGGACCTGACCGTAACGCAGGTCGTGGTCGTCCTGCTCGAAGGACACCGACAGGTCGAACAACTGACCGCGATCTGTACGCCGCAGGCCCAGCTCACGGTTCATCTCGCTCAACGGGAAGCGTTGATGACGGAAATCCTGCTTGAGCTGGTCACGTATGCCACGCACCAAGGCGCTGAAGGGCAAGTGCTGGCTGAACTGAAAACGCACCGCACTCACCTGGGTGAACAAACCCACGGTAGAACGAAAACGCGCGTTGGAGCGGTTGAGGATCGGCAACCCCACCACCCATTCATCGCGTTGGCTGGTGCGGGTGAAATACACGTACATCGCCGCCAGCAACACATGAAAGGCCGAGGCCTGATACCGGTTGGCCACTTGTTCCATGCGGTTGAGCAGCGCCACCGGGAACGCTTGCACCAGCGTATTGCTCGGCGCCTGCGCGTTGTGCCGAGGCGTCAACAGCGGCGCGGGCAGCACCTGGTATTTGTCCAGCCAATAGGCGCGGTCACGGGCGTAACGCGCCGATTGCAGGTAGCGCTGGTCGGTGTCGATGAAGTCGATATAGGACGGCGCCAGTGGCTCCGGTTGCCGACCTTGCTCCAGGTCGCTGTACAGCCGAGCCAGGGATTGCAGCATCTGGCCAAAGCCCCAGCCGTCGAGGATCAGGTGGTGAGCCTGGGTCCCGAGACGGTAATGGTCATCGTCGAGTTTGACCAGGAAAAACCGAAACAGCGGTTCACCGCTCATGGCGTACGGGCGGGCCATTTGCGCCTGCATCAATGCCTGGGTCGCGACCTGCGGGTCGGGCAGCGCAGAGAAATCGTACTGCCCCACTTCCACCGCCATGGCAGGGACGAAGGTTTGCCGAGGCAGACCCTGGTCGTCGCTATGCAGCTGGGTGCGCAATGCATCGTGTTTGGCCACCAGCCGCTCGACCGCGCGTTGGATCAAATCGGGGACCACCGGCCCGGCAAAATCGACATAGCCGCCGATGTTGTACAGCGGTGAGTCGCCCACACGCAGTTGGTCGAGCCAGATGTCCTGTTGGGCAGCGGTGAGGGGGAAGCTGGCCGGCTGGCGGGTGAGATGCGTCATAAGATCCTTCTCATGGGAGGTCAGGCACTGGCCGCGCGAGGGCCCATTTCGCCGAAATTGGCGGATTTGAGCATGGGGGTTCGGGGCTGTCTGTCACCCGAAACCCGGACATCAGAAAGGCGCAAAACGGCCTTGGCTGAGGGTTCATTGCTGAATCGATTAAACGTTTGTAGGAAATTGGCTATTTGTGGCCGCTACCAATGCTTAAAGGGTTCGTTTAAAAAATTATATTTTCCATGTAAATCAATAATTTAATTAAATCTAAAAACGATAGGCGGTTTTTCGTGGGCGGAATAAGCCGTCAGAAACGTCGAATTAATGACGTGGTTTTTATGGCAGGTTGTGTCCCTCGTTTCCGCTGCATACGTAGGACAAATCCCTATGGCTAAATAAAATCTCGAACGCCGAATTACGTTCAAGGAGCACGGACCGCGCCTCACAAACCCAGGGCGCCCCGTCGACGGTTTTCGACATCAAGGATGAGATGGCTATGAGTCTGACCCGCAGTATTGGCGACACACAGAGCCCGCATTTCTACGCCGAAATGGGTGAGTTGATTTCAAGCAGTGGCCACCAGCACTTCGCCGCCAACATGTTGCACCTCGTGGACAAGTGGGTGCCGATTCATCTGGTGGACCTCAGTGAATGGACGCTCGACGAGCTGCGCGACAGCGTGCGCGAGATCAAGCTCCTGGGCAGCGCCGGCGTTAAAAATGACCTGTCTGCGCCGCAGACCCTGCACCCCATCAAGGATCACCCGCTGCTGCGGCAAATGCTGCGCATGCAGGACCCGCTGCTGATTCAGATGAAGGCCAAGGCCAACAGTGCGCACCCGCGCGGCAGCTCACACCAGTGCAACCTGGTGTCGCGCCAGGGCAATCGACGCTGCGTGATTTCGTTCTATCGCCCGCCAACCCAGCCAGGGTTTTCGCTGGCGCAGTTGTCGTTTCTCAAGTGCCTGTCGGACACCCTGCTGCCGTTGATGGAACGGCACGCGCAGATCCTGCGCCAGGCACCGCACACCGAGATCGAGCCGGCGCACAACCCGCTGGAGCAATCGCAGCTGCAGCGCGAGTTCTACAAGCGTTTGTCGTTAAGCGATATCACCCTCTCGGCGCGTGAGCAGGAAGTGTGCCTGGGCCTGTTGACCGGCGGCACCGTGCCGCAAATGGCGGAAAAACTCAGCGTGAAAAACAGCTCGATTGAAACCTACCTCAAACGCGCCGCTGCCAAGTTGGGCGTCAGTGGCCGACATGGCCTGGCCAAATGGATGGTTGGCGCCTGATGAACAAAGCGATGCTCACAACGGTAGGCATGGCCTGGATGCTCGGCGGTTGCTCGCTGATCCCCGAGTACCAGCGGCCAGCGCCGCCTGTGCCTGCGCAGTACCCGCAAAGCGGGGTTTACCGCCTGGCGCAATCGGGCACCGTGGCGATAACACAGGACTGGCAGCATGTGTTCCACGACCCTGCCTTGCAGCAGTTGATCGCCAATGCGCTGCTCAACAACCGCGACCTGCGCGTTGCGGCGCTGAATGTGCAGGCGTTCCAGGCGCAGTACCGCATCCAGCGTGCGGACCTGTTCCCGGCCCTGTCCGCCACAGGCGCCGGCAAACGCCAAAAGTTGCCAGGCGATGTGACCGGCACCGGCAAGTCTGCGATTACTTCCAATTATTCCGCCACGTTGGGGCTCAGCGCTTATGAACTGGATTTGTTCGGCCGTGTGCGCAGCCTCAGCGAACAGGCGATGCTCACGTACCTGGGCACCGAAGAGGCGCGACGCAGCGCGCAGTTGAGCCTGGTGGCCAACGTCGCCAATGCGTACCTGACCTGGCGCGCCGACCAGGAACTGCTGGCCCTGGCCCAGCAAACCCTGGAAGCCGACGACCACAGCTGGCAGCTCACCAGCCGCAGCAAAAGCGCGGGCAAGGCCTCGGCGCTGGACGTGGTGCAAGCGCGCACCGCAGTGGAAAGCACGCGTGCGAGCGTGGCCCGTTATGAACGCCAGGTCGCCCAGGACCTGAACAACCTCGCCCTGCTGGTGGGCGCGCCAGTAGATGAGCGTTTGCCCGCGCGACCGCTCGCCGATGAACTGGTGGCGCGCGTGCCCGCAGGGCTGCCGTCCGACGTGCTGCAGCGGCGCCCGGATATTCTCCAGGCCGAATATCAGTTACAGGCCGCCAACGCCAATATCGGCGCGGCGCGCGCGGCGTTCTTTCCATCCGTGACCCTCACGGCCAACGCCGGCAGCACCAGCACGCAGCTGTCGGGGTTGTTCAAGGGCGGCTCGGGCACCTGGACGTTCCAGCCGCAGATCAACCTGCCGATTTTCAACGCCGGCAGCCTGCGCGCGAGTCTCGACTACGCAAAACTGCAAAAGGACATCACCGTGGCCCAGTATGAAAAGTCGATCCAGACGGCTTTTCAGGAAGTCGCCGACGGCCTCGCCGCCCGCCAGACCTTTAATGACCAGCTGGATGCACAACGCGATTTCGTCGCGGCCAACCAGGCCTATTACGACCTGGCCCAACACCGCTATCGCAGCGGCGTGGACAGCAACCTGACGTTTCTCGATGCACAGCGCTCGTTGTTCAGTTCGCAACAAGCGCTGATTGTCGACCGGCTGGCACAGTTGGTGGCGGAGGTGAATCTGTATACCGCGCTGGGTGGCGCGTGGGGGGATACGCCGGTGCTGGCGACGGCAAAATAAAGCGGGTTTGGATGTGGGCTAGCCACATCCTTTGTGCAGCGTTCAAGGGTTGCGCTGTGCCACCCGCCACACCTTGTTGCCCACATCGTCTGCCACCAGCAACGCGCCTTGCGCGTCGAGGGTCACACCCACCGGCCGG
Source organism: Pseudomonas sp. Larv2_ips (assembly GCF_963879675.1). Classification (NCBI taxonomy): domain Bacteria; kingdom Pseudomonadati; phylum Pseudomonadota; class Gammaproteobacteria; order Pseudomonadales; family Pseudomonadaceae; genus Pseudomonas; species Pseudomonas sp. Larv2_ips. The sequence continues at coordinate 1,866,358 of NZ_CAWOAW010000027.1, read as the reverse complement.
CCTTGGGCCTGGCCCGCGGCATTCAGAAAACCGGTCAGGAAGTCGACCGGCGTGCCAGCAGGTTTGCCGTCCTTGAAGGCAATGAACACCACCTTGTAACCGGCCTGCGGGTTGCGGTTCCACGAACCGTGCTCACCGACAAACACGCCATCGGCGAACGCCGTCGGCATGCCCCGCGCGTCCGAGAAGGTCAGGCCCAACGGCGCGACGTGCGTGCCAAGGGCGTAGTCGGGGGCAATGGCCTGGGCCACTTTGTCCGGACGCGGCGGTTGCACGCGCACATCGACGTGGGCGCCGTAGTAGCTCCACGGCCAGCCGTAGAACGCGCCGTCCTGCACCGAGGTGAGGTAATCGGGCACCAGGTCGCTGCCGATTTCGTCACGCTCGTTGACCACTGTCCACAGTTGTGTGGAGCCGGGCTTCCAGGCCAGGCCATTGGGGTTGCGCAAGCCGCTGGCGAACAGGCGTTTCTTACCGCTGGCGAGGTCCAGTTCCCAGATGGCCGCGCGGCCTTCTTCGGCGTCGAGGCCGTTTTCACCGACATTGCTGTTGGAACCCACGGTCACATAGAGCCGCGTGCCGTCCGGGTTGGCCAGCAGGTTTTTGGTCCAGTGATGGTTGATCCCGGCCGGCAGCTCGGTGACCTTTACCGGCGTGGCGTCTATATGGGTCTGGCCCGAGGTATACGGCACCTTGACCACCGCGTCGGCGTTGCCGATGTACAGCTCATCGCCCACCAGCGCCATGCCGAAGGGCGATGTCAGGCCGGCAAGGAACTCAGTGCGTACTTCGGCGTGACCATCGTGATCGGCGTCGCGCAGCAAGGTGATGCGGTTAGCGCTGGGCGTATCGGCGCCCACCCGGCCCATCACAAATCCCATCGCGGTACGGCGTGCCCAGGCGATCAAGCCCGTGCCGCCGTCAGTGGCGCCTTCGGGCATCGGTGGGTGATTGCTTTCGGCGACCAGCACATCGCCATTGGGCAAGGTGTAGACCCAGCGCGGGTGGTCGAGATTGTCGGCCAGCGCCGTCACGGTGAAACCTTCAGGCGCCGTGGGCTGGGCGTTGCCGGGCCAACCGACGGCCTTGGAGACGTTGAGTGTGGGGATCAGCGACGTGCTGGGTTCCGGTAATTGCGGGGTGGGGCCAACGCTGGCCTGGAACGGCAACTTGGACGATTCACCACAGGCGGTGAGAGCAGTGGCAGCGCAGATCAGGAGCGCAAGGCGGCTCGGTACATTCATGGTTGAAACCTCGGGGCAAAATCCCGACGGAGTATTGCGTGATGGGGCGCGGGTAAACACCGGCAGTGGCGCAATTGAATATTAACCGGCGGGCACGAATGCCAAGGGATGCGCCTGGCCGGCTTGCGGCAACCACTCCGGCCGCGCTGCAAGTCACAGCCAACGGCCCATCGCCAGGCTGAACGGCGAGAACTCGGCAAACTGCCAACGCAATGCCAACGCTGCCGGGCGCCGTACCGCATGCTCCACGGTCAGCGTCCATAGCCGCTGGGCACCGTCGAACATGGCCACCTCTGGGCCGCTGAGGATCAGCGCGGTGCGTCCGGCAATCTGCAGCACGTCGCCCGATTCGAAGTCGATAAACAACAGCCCCGCCACCGGGTTGGCCGACAGGTTGCCCAAGGTGTTGAAGAACAGATTGCCGGCGAAGTCGGGAATGGTCAGCACATTGCCGTCGACGCGCACGAAGCCGGTGTTGCCGCCGCGATGGGAAACGTCTACCGAGCGTGCGCCCTCCTCGTCAACGTAGCTTGCGACGAAGAAGGTGTCAGCGTTGCGGATCAAGTCTTGCGCGGCGTCATCCAGGCCGTTCAAGGGCTCGACCAAGGTGCCGGGTTTGCGCGCGATCCACTCGACCGGGCGCCGTTGAATGTACTTGGGGCAGTTGCCGAACGTGTGCACCACATCGACCGAAAAGCCAGCGTGACCAAGGCTGCCCACGCGCCCGTTCATGCGGTTGCGGCGGCGGGTAGTGAGGTCGATGCCCAGCAGGCCCACGGACGCACCGCGGTGTAACGCAGCCAGCGCCGGATCGCCTTTGGACGGCAAGCTGTCGATCTGCAACGTGTGCGGGTCGGGTGAATGGGCAAACCCCGGCGCGCCTTCGAGCAGCGTCGCCCAAGGGATGCCCTGCGCATCCACCACCGCGAGCATCAAGTAGGGCAACAGCGGATAAAAATCCCGATGCTGCTCCGGCAAATGGTCGCGGATCACCTTGGGCCCCACGACTGCCATGCGCTCGGCAACGCCGGCGCTTTGCTGCATCTGCCGTTCGCCGGCATGCCAGGGGGAGGGTTCGATCTGGTTCATGGCGCACTCCTCAGGTTCGATGAGTGAATGCTGCGCCCTGTCACCCATCAAGAGAATGCCCACGCTTGGCAATCCAGCATTACGCCAACTGAAACGCCGGATGGTCCCGCAGCGCTGCCACGCAGTGATCGACAAAACTGCGCACGCGCATCGGCGCGTTGCGGCCTTCGCGGTACACCACGTGCACCGCCAGCGCCGGCAGTTCAAAGGCCGGTAGCAGGCGACGCAACTGGCCGCTCGCCAACTGTTCATGCACCGGGTAGCTGAGGCAGCGAATCAGCCCCGCACCGTGCACAGCGGCATTGATCGCGCCCTGCACCGTGGTGCAACTCAAGCGTGCGCGCGCCTTTAATGAGCCGCCTTTGAAGCCCCAGTCAACCTGATCGGCACTGGCGATCAGGCGATGCTGCTTGAGGTCGTCAGGATGCGCCGGCTCGCCGTGAGCGGCCAGGTAGTCGGGGCTGGCGCAGAGAATCGGGCGCACCTGCCCCACCCTCCGGGCGATCAGTGACGAACTGGGCAGTTCACCGACCAGGATTGCCACGTCCAACCCCTCTTCATGCAGGTTGGGGTAATGGTCGTGATAGCGGGCGACGAGACGCACGTCGGGGTAGCGCTCCATATAGCCAGCCAACACCGGCGCCATGACGTAGCGGCTGAACAGAAACGGCAGAAAGACTTGCAGGTTACCCTGAGGCTGCGCGTGCAAACCCTGGGCCGAGGCTTCGGCGGCGTCCACCGCGGCCAGCAGGCGTAGGCAGTCAGCCAGGTAGACGCTGCCTGCGTCGGTCAGGCTCACACCTCGCGTACTGCGTTGCAGCAACTGCGCGTGCAGGCGCGCCTCCATACGCGCAATCGCACGCATCAGGGTCGGGCTGGAGACGTGTGCGTGACGGGCCGCCGAGGCCAGGCTCGGTTGCCCGGCGAGCGCCGCAAACAGCTGCATGTCGCGATAACGTTCCATCAACTGCGCCGCTTCAACGCCGGGTTCAGGGCCGCGTCCTGCCCGAGGCGATGGGTGAGAAAGTCGACAAAGGTATGGATTTTGGCCGGTACCCGGCCGCTCTTCTGGAACACCACCTGGATCGGCAGCGGCGCCGGCTCGAAATCCTCCAGCACAATCTCCAGCTCGCCCGCCGCCACCGCCGCTGCGACTTGATAGGACAGCACCCGCGTCATGCCCCAACCCAACCGCGCCAGGTGGATCGCCGCGTTATTGGCCGTGACCACCAGACGCGGCTCGATAGGCACGGTCAGCGGCTGGCCGCCGTCGACAAACCGCCACTCGCTCACCAACTGGCTGGAGGACGACGTGACGATCTTCGCTTCACGCAGTTGCTCTGGCCGCGCCGGCCTTGCGTGCTGGTCGAGATACCCTGGCGCAGCACACACTACGCGGCGCACTTCACCCACCTTGATCGCCTGCTGCCCCGGCTCTTGCAGATGGCCGATGCGCACGGCCACCTCCACGCCTTCATCGACCATGTTCACCACGCGATCGACCAGCAAGGCGTTGATGCTCACCCGCGGAAAACGGTCCAGGTAATCGCCCAGCACCGGCGCCACATACAACTCGCCGAACAGCACGGGCGCGGTCAGCGTCAGTTGACCGCTCGGGATGGAATAACTGCCTGCCGCCGCTGCCTCGGCCTCGTTCAGTTCGGCGAGGATGCGTCGGCAATCTTCCAGGTAACGCTGGCCGGCTTCGGTCAGGTGCAGGCTGCGCGTGGTGCGCGCCAGCAGTTGCGTGCCGATGCGTTGCTCCATGGCGGCAATGGTCCGGGTCACGCTGGGCGGCGAGGTTTTCAGGCGGCGTGCGGCAGCGGCGAAGCCCGCCTCCTCGGCGACCGCGAGAAATACCTGCATTTCATGAAATCGGTCCATCGGCGCTCACTCTTCTAGCCACAGATCATTTATTGCGCTTGCAGCCCCACTGCCGTGCGCGGCATGCCGACAAAGCCCGGCAAGGCCTCGATGCTGGCAAGCCAGGTCCGCACCTGAGGGTAGTCGGCCAGCGACACATTGCCTTCCGGCGCGTGGGCGACGTAGGTGTAAAAGGCAATATCGGCAATACTCGGCTGTTCGCTGGCCAGGAAGCGGCTTTGGCCCAGTTGCTGCTCCACCAGCGTCAGCAGCGCGTGCGAGCGACTGATGGCGGTGACGGTATCGACCTCGGCGCCAAACACCACGGCCAGTCGCGCGGCCGCCGGCCCGGCGTGAAGTTGACCGGCAGCGGCCGACAGCCAGCGCTGCACGCGCGCCTGGCCGACAGGATCACTCGGCAGCCAGTGGCCGTCGCCGTAGGTGTTCGCGAGGTAGACCAGGATCGCATTGGAATCGGCCAACACCGTGCCGTTGTCATCGATCACCGGCACCTGGCCGAAGGGGTTGAGGCGGGCCATAAAGTCCGGGGACTTCTGCGCGCCGTGCTTGAGGTCAACCAGAATAAATTCGCGGGGCAGCCGCAACAGCGACAACATCAGCTCCACGCGGTGAGAGTGGCCAGACAGTGGGAAACCATACAGTTTGATCGCAGACTGAGACATGAAAGGCTCCAAGGATGGGGGATCGACGCCCGCATGTTCTACCGCTGCACTGATCGAGAGAATCATCAGGATTTACAATCGAGCATTTCACCGGACGAAACAATCACTGCGCGAATAATTCCATGATCAGGCTGAACAGCGTGATCTTCACCGCGCTGTCCAGCTCGGTCCAGGCCAGTCCGGTACTGGCCTCATACGCCCCCAGCTCAAGGTGACGCGCCACGCAATTGGCCGGCAGCGCGCGCGCCGCCTGTTGCGGCAACACCCCGACGCCCAACCCCGCAGACACCAGCGCAAGCATGGTGGTGAACTCACCCAGTTCCGAGGCGATGTCCAGCGTGATGCCCAGGGCATTGATGAACTCGTCGTAGAACCCCGGCGCATAACGACGCGCGAGGATGTACACCGGCACGTTGAGCAAGTCCTTGGGCTGGAGGGTGGTCTGGGCCGCCAAAGGATGATCGACCGGCAGTGCCACGCAAAAACTTTCACGCAATACCGCGCGGGTCTGCACGCCGGGATGGGCGGCCGGCAGGCGCATCAGACCGAAATCCAACAGGCCGTTTTTCAAGGCGGCGGCTTGATCGGGGCCGGGCATGTCCTTGAGTTCCAGCTCGATACGCGGGTAGCGCAGATGCACGGCGCGGATCAGCTGCGGCAACAATTGCGGCAATACCGACGACACAAACCCCAGACGCACTCGGCCGATTTCGCCACGATGAGACGCCCGCGCGGCGTCTGCGGCGCGCGCGGCCTGGTGCAAGGTGGCCTGGGCTTCGGGCAAAAATGCGCGCCCTGCTTCGGTCAGCGTCACCGAGTGGCGATTGCGATCCAGCAGGCGCACACCCAGGCCGCTTTCCAGCAACTTGATCTGCATGCTCAGCGCTGGCTGCACAATCGATAACTGCGCCGCCGCCCGGCCGAAGTGCAGTTGCTGGGCAAGCACCACGAAGGCGCGCAAGTGTTTTAACTCCACGAAATCTCCCGGTTATCAAAAACCATGATCACCCGATCACAAATGAAAATTGGACGCTGACCCGCGCCTGCGGTGAAGTAACGCACCGTCATACACGATATGACAGGGCTTGGCCTATAACAATGAGAACAAGGAGGCAGCATGCTCGGCATGGCTAACGACACTTATCTGCTGGTGGATGCGCTGGTCACGATTATCGGATTGATATTGTTGATCACCCATTTGAAGGTCCATCCGTTTGTCGCGCTCACCGTCGCCGCAGGCTTTCTTGGCCTGACCTCCGGCATGCCGGTGGACAAGGTGATGAAGTCTTTCCAGGACGGTTTTGGCGGCGTACTCGGGTTTGTCGGCATCATTCTTGGCCTGGGCACCATGCTCGGCAAACTGATGGCCGACTCCGGCGGCGCCGATCAGATCGCGCGCACGTTGATTCGCGCATTTGGCAAACAGCGCGTGCACTGGGCAATGATGTTCTCGGCGTTCCTGGTGGGCATTCCGCTGTTTTTCGAGATCGGGTTTGTGCTGCTGATCCCTCTGGTGTTCATCGTGGCACGCCGTACCGGGCTGTCGCTGATCAAGGTCGGCATGCCGCTGCTCGCCGGGTTGTCGGTGGTGCACGGGCTGGTGCCGCCGCATCCGGGGCCGCTGCTGGCCATCGGGATTTTTGGCGCGGACATCGGCAAAACGATTTTCTACGGGCTGATTGTCGGCCTGCCCACGGCGGTGATCGCAGGCCCGCTGTTCGGCAACCTGATTTCACGCTACGTCCCCGGCCACGCATCGCCGGAACTGATGGAGCAACTGGCGAAAGAGTCCACGGGGGAAAACCTGCCGGGCTTTGGCATCACCGTCACCACCATCCTGTTGCCGGTGGTGCTGATGTTGCTCAAGACCTTCGCCGACGTGGCCTTCGCTGCCGACAGCGTGTTCCGCGTGTGGATGGACTTTATCGGCCACCCGATCACCGCGTTGCTCGCGGCGCTGCTGCTGGCGTTCTATACCTTTGGGGCGGCCCGCGGTTTCTCGCGTGAACAGCTGAGCAAGCTATTGGATTCAAGCTTGGCCCCGACCGCCGCGATTGTGCTGATCGTCGGCGCAGGCGGCGGCTTCAAGCAGATGCTGGTGGCCAGCGGCGTCGGCGACGTGATCGGGCACATGGCGGTGCGCGCCGAGATCTCGCCGATCCTGCTGGCGTGGCTGGTGGCGGCGGTGATTCGCGTGGCCACCGGTTCCGCCACCGTGGCGACGATCACCGGTGCGGGAATTGTCGCGCCAGTGATCGGGCTGATGCCCGGCGTGAACCGTGAGCTGCTGGTGCTCGCCACCGGTGCCGGTTCGCTGGTGCTGTCGCATGTCAACGATGCCGGGTTCTGGTTGGTGAAGCAGTATTTCAACATGACCGTCGTCGAAACTTTCAAGACCTGGACGCTGATGGAGACCGTGCTCTCCTTCGCCGCCCTGGGGTTCATCATGCTGCTGTCGTTGGTGGTGTGAAGCGTTAGGAGAGGTAGCCCATGCAAAGCGTTTTAGACAACTTCCGCCTCGATGGCCGGCTCGCGCTGGTCACCGGTTCCAGTGCCGGTATCGGCCTGGCGATTGCCCGTGGTCTGGCCCAGGCCGGTGCGCGGGTGGTGCTCAACGGGCGCAACCGCGCCACCTTGCGCGATGCGGCCGCACTGCTGACGCTCGAGGGCCTGGAGGTGCACACCCAGGCATTCGATGTGACCGACAGCGCGGCGATCCAGGCCGCCGTGGCCGACATCGAGGCGCGCCTGGGGCCACTGGAAATCCTCGTCAACAACGCCGGCATGCAACGCCGTGGCCCGCTGGAAGACTACAGCGAGCAACACTGGCGCGAGCTGATCAGCACCAACCTCGACAGCGCCTTCCTGGTCGGCCAGGCCGTGGCCCGAGCGATGATCCCGCGCAAGCGTGGGCGCATCATCAATATCTGCTCGGTACAAAGCGAGCTGGGCCGCCCTGGCATCGCGCCGTACGCGGCGAGCAAGGGCGCGTTGAAAATGCTCACCAAGGGCATGGCCATCGACTGGGGCCCGCACGGGCTGACCGTCAACGGCATCGGGCCCGGCTACTTCAAGACCGAACTGAACGCCAACCTGGTGGCCAACCCCGACTTCAGCGACTGGCTGGTGCAGCGCACGCCGAGCCGCCGTTGGGGCGACGTGGCCGAACTGGCCGGTGCCGCGGTATTCCTCGCCAGTGACGCGGCCAGCTTCGTCAACGGTCATATCCTCTACGTCGACGGTGGCATCACCGCGTCGCTGTAATCCTGGAGAATTTTATGCACGCTATCGTCTGTCACGCTTCAAAGGACCTGCGGGTCGATCCCCAGGATGAACCGCAACCCCTCGCCCCCGACCAGCTGCGCGTGCGCATCGCGCGGGGCGGTATCTGCGGTTCGGATTTGCACTACTACCAGCACGGTGGCTTCGGCACCGTGCGCCTGCGCGAGCCGATGGTGCTCGGCCACGAAGTGTCGGCGGTGATCGACGCGGTAGGCAGCGACGCCGGGGTATTCAAGGTTGGCGAGCGCATTGCAGTGTCGCCATCGCGCCCCTGCGGCGGCTGCCGCTATTGCCATCAGGGCTTGCCCAATCACTGCCTGAACATGCGCTTCTACGGCAGCGCAATGCCCTTTCCCCACATCCAGGGCGCGTTTCGCCAGAGCCTGGTGATCGAGACCCATCAGGCGCATCGCCTGGCCGACCACGTCAGCCTCGCCGAGGGCGCACTGGCCGAGCCGTTGTCAGTAGGCTTGCACGCGATTCAGCGCGCTGGCGCGGTGTTCGGTAAACGCGTGCTGGTGACCGGCTGCGGCCCGATTGGCAACTTGCTGATCGGCAGCCTGCGTGCTGCCGGTGCCGGTGAAATCGTGGCCGTGGACGTGTCCGCCAGCGCCCTCGCCTGCGCCGAAAAGATGGGCGCCACACGCACCCACAACATCGCCGACGGCGCCGATGCGCTCAAGCGCTACACCGCCGAAAAGGGCTATTTCGAGGTGATGTTCGAGGTCTCCGGCAGCGCCCAGGCCCTGCGCAGTGGCCTGGATTGCATCGCCCCGCGCGGGGTGTTGGTGACGGTGGGCCTGGGCGGTGATGTGTCGCTGCCGCTGAATTTGCTGGTCAGTCGTGAGATCGACTTGCGCGGCACCTTCCGGTTCCACGCGGAGTTTGCCCAGGCGGTGGATTTGCTCAATCGCCAGATCGTCGATGTACGCCCGGTGATCTCCCACACCGTGCCGTTTGGCGAGGCGGTGCAGGCGTTTGAGTTGGCGGCGGACAAGACCCAGGCGATGAAAGTGGTGTTGGATTTTGGTGTGCCGGATCTGGATTGACGCCTGGCCTGGAATGCAATCTCCCCAGCAAAGTTGATCCCTGTGGGAGCTGGCTTGCCTGCGAAAGCGGTGGCTCAGTTACACATGAGCTGGCTGCCCCACCGCATTCGCGAGCAAGCCCGCTCCCACATTTGATCAACATCAGTGCTGAAGGCTGCGCAGGTCGCTGGGCCGACTGGACCAGTGCCGAGTGTCTGTCTACGCTCACCACCGAGTGGAACCCTCCATCGCCAAGGGTTGCAACAACACGTAAGGCTCAGGCGCGCTCTTCAAGCCTGAAGCGCAAAAAACGATGGCTCTTGGAAAACAACCGGCGGTAGGTGAGCAGTACCGCACCTACCGTGCCCAACGCCGACGACGCGGCGATCAGAAACATGATCACGATCTGGTAGCGCACCGCGTCCACCGGGCTCTCACCCGCCAGCACCTGGCCGGTCATCATGCCGGGCAGGCTGACGATGCCGACCACGGTCATCTGGTTCAGCGTCGGGATCATCCCGGCGCGCACAGCCTGGCGGATGGCTTCCTGCGCGGCTTCCCAGCGCGAACCGCCCAACGCCAGGATCATTTCGATGGTGTTGCGCCCCGAGGTCAGTTCCTGGGTCATGCGCTCGATGCCCAGTGACACGCCGGTCAGGGTATTGCCAAGGATCATCCCCAGAATCGGAATCGCATACTGCGGCTCGTACCACGGGTGGATGCGGATCACCGCAAACAACCCCACCGCCGTGACCAGCCAGGAGCTGCCCCACACCGACAGGATGCTGTCGACCCGTTGCCCGCGATAGGTCCTGCGCCCACGTCCGGCCGCCGACAGGCCGGCGATCAAAGTCATCGCGCACATCAGCGGCAGCACCACGTACCAGTAGGCAAACTCGAACACCCAGCCCAGCAGATAACCAATGGCCAACAGTTGCACCACCGTGCGCACCGCCGCCCACAGCAACTGGCGACCCAGGCCCAGGCGCAAGAGCAACGACAGCGCGCCGTTGATCAGGATCAGCGAGGCGGCGATGCCCATGTCCAGCGCGGTAAGGTTTTGATAATTCATGGTTGGGCCACTGCGCTCAGCACGCCGGCGCTCATCTGCAGGTGGATGGCGCTCATGCGTTGGGCCTGGTCGAGGTCGTGGGACACCCAGATGAAAGCACGCGAGTTGTCGCCGGCAAACCAGGCGTCGATCAGCGCTTCCACATCACGGGAGGAAGTGGGATCGAGGGCCGCTGTGGGTTCGTCGAGCAACAGCACTTCGGGGTTGAGTTGCAGCGTGCGGATCAGCGCGACCACCTGGGCTTCACCGCCCGACAGGTCACCGGCATTTTTGTGCAGAAAGTCCGCAGTTTTCCCGGCATGCCCCAGCAGCGTGGTCACCGCCTGCAGGTCAAAGCGGCGCTTGCGCAACGTCTTGAGGCTGAACGGAAAACGCAGGTTGTCCTGCACCGTGCCCTCAAGCAGCGCAGGGCGTTGCGACAGGTAGCTGATGTGGCTGCGGTAATGGGGAATGTCGGCATTGGCAACCGGCTGGCCGTTCCACAGAATCTGCCCCGAGGTGGGCGCATCCAGCAGCGCCAGCGCGCGCAGGAACACGCTTTTGCCGGAGCCGGAAGAACCGGTGATCGACACGCGGTCGGCGCTGTTGAGGGTGAAGTCCGTCGGTTCAAGCAAGGCCACTTGGCGACGCTCGTCCACGCGCGTGAGGGCGCGGGTTTCTATCAGTGCGCTCATGGACGCGGTGTTCCTCTTAAATCGTGTTGGGCGCAATGGTGCGGCAGGTGCACGAAGATTTCATGAAAAAATTCAAACTATCGCCATTCATGTCGTTCACACCTTCACGTGCAACGTAAAACAGGAGGCGACATGCAATACCGACAACTGGGCCATTCAGGCCTGCTGGTATCCGAAATCATCCTGGGCACCGTGCCCTTCGGCGGTCGCGCCGAGTTCGAAAAGTGCGGCGCGGTGGACGTGCCGCAGGCCAGGCGCATGTTCGACATCGCGTTCGACGCCGGCGTGAATATGGTCGACACCGCCGACCTCTATTCCCACGGCCTGGCCGAAGAAGTGGTGGGCAAGGCCTTGGGCGACAAGCGTCACGACATCCTGTTGGCCACCAAGGGGCGCAGCCCGGTGGACAAAAACCCGAACAACTCCGGGTCCTCGCGCTACCACTTGATTCGCGCCTGCGAAGCCAGCTTGAAGCGCCTGGGCACCGACCACATCGACCTGTACCAATTGCACAATTGGGACGGCATGACGCCCATCGAGGAAACCCTCGAAGCACTGCGACTGTTGGTCGGTTCGGGGAAGATCCGCTACTTCGGCACCAGCAACTTCACGGCCTGGCAAATGATGAAAACCCTGGGCAAGGCCGAGCTGCACGGCATGCTCAAGCCCATCACCCAGCAGATTTACTACACGCCGGAATCGCGCGAAGCCGAATATGAACTGCTGCCGCTGGCACTCGACCAGTCCGTCGGCACGCTGGTGTGGGGCCCGATGGGGGAAGGCCTGCTGACCGGTTCGACGCGGCGCGGGCACACACCACCGGCCACTACCCGCCAAGGCAGTGGCTGGCCGGAACCCTATGTGCATGACCAGGAACGCGCGCTGGATATCATCGAAACCCTCGCCGCCGTGGGCGACGAGCACGGTGTATCGGTGGCGCGCACGTGCCTGGCGTGGCTCAAGGATCGCCCGGGCATTACCTCGCTGATCGTCGGCGCCCGCACCGAAGCACACTTGCGCGACAACCTTGCGGCGACCGAACTCAAACTCACCGAAGAACAGTCTTCACGCATCGAGGCGGTGACACGGCGCCAGCCGTTGTACCCGTACTGGCATCGCTTCACTGCCGGGATTGACCGTTTTGATCCGGCGGAGCAGCCGTTCCTGGCCGAGCATCAAAAGACCATGGATGCGCGCAAGGACAAATAAGAGCGACACGACAAAAAGGTGGGAGCGGGCCTGCCCGCGAAGGCGATGGTTCCGTCAGCGCATTGGCTGACGGACACCGCGCCATCGCGGCCAGGCCCGTTCCCACACTGGCAGGGTTGCACTGAGCGCCAATGCTGCCTATATTTCCCGCCTGGCGCTCTCTACGCCACCTTCCGCGGAAAGGGCTGCGCCCAAGACACTCAAGCTGCATTTCATTTTTACGACTCCCAACCTTAAAGCGGAAAAGGTCTGTGCAAGGAGATCGTATGTCGCAACGCCCTTTATCCTCCAACACCGATGGCCGTCTTAACCTTGAGCAGCAGCGCAAGCGCGCCAAGGAACTGTTGCCGCGCCTGAAAAGCCAGGACCCTACCGCCACGTTGTCCCAGGCCCAATGGCACGTCGCCCGGCAACTGGGGTTCAGCAGTTGGCCCAAGCTCAAGGCGCACGTCGACGCCCTCGACTTCGCCGCCCGCCATCCCGCGTTTGAGGCCAGCGATGAAGCCCGTACCAGCCACTGGCGTTGCGGCAGCGACATTGCCCATAGCCTGCAGGTGGCTGGGTTCAAAGGCCGGTTCCAGATGCTCACCGATCCGCTGTGCATGGGGCCGGTGCGTGACCTTCCCGGCGACGCATTCCGCGCGATGCGCAGCGCGTTTATCAGCCAGGCCTTCGCCCTGGACCCCACCGAAGTCGCGCGGCGCATCAACGATGAATACCACCAGCTTGGAGCCTTGGCCGACGCCGATCACAGCGTGCTGTGGTGTGAGGCGGATGCCTACGACCAGCTGTTCCTGATCCGCGCGTTGGCCGGGCTTGAGCAGGCACCGCGCAAGCTTGAGCTGATCGAAGTGGACCGCATTCCCGGCGTCGAGCGGTTTATCGGCATTGGCCAACTGGCACCCGATGTCCTCGCGTGGTTATGGCCACAGCGCCGGTTGATCGACGATGAGGCCGTGCAACTGGCCAAGCAGGCCTGGTCGGCTTACTGCAACCCCTCGCCGGTCAACTGGGCGCAACTGGCTCAGGGCAACCACCGCGCCCTGCCCTTGCTCGCGCCGGCACTGACGCGTCAATTGCAGGAATTGCCAGGCAGGCGCGATGGTTTGTCACTCACCGAACGCTTGTCCCTGCAGTACATCGCCGAAGCCGGGCCCGTACCGTTCGGTCGGGTGTTCGCAGAACTGATGGGCAAGCGCGAGCCGCTGCCGTTTCTGGGCGACACGATGTTTCATGCGTTGTTGCGGCCGTTGATCGATGGTGACCAGCCGTTACTGGTCGAGACTGCAACCGAGCCCGAATGGCCGCGTCGCCCACTCGCACTGACCCCACTGGGGCACGCGGTGCTGAACGCCGACGCTTATTGGCTGGACCACGCCAACCAGGTGCGTTGGGTTGGCGGAGTGTGCCTGGAACCCCGCCAACCCCACTGGACGCTGGATGACGACCACCAGCCTTTATGGCGTGATTGACGGCCGCGGTTCGTGGATCGGGCACCCGTTGTGCTCGGCCCTGAACCCCGACGACATCTCGTAAGCCGGTTTACGCACGCGCATTACTCCGCCCAACGGGCGATGCGCCGCCAGCCCGTGCCACGGGCTGAAGGCCATGCCGTCGTCGATTTTCTGGACGTTTTCAGGGCTCCAGGCCGCTTGGGGCTCAAGGTCGATGCGCGCCACGGTCACGTACGGGCTGAGGTCCTCGGGCCATTGCACGGAAGCATCCTCGATGGGCATTTTTTCCAGGTCAGTGGCCAGTTGCACGCGCACCTCCCAAGTGCCGCCGCTCTGGGCAAAGTAAGCCTCAACGGCTGCGCGCAGTCCGTCGGGGTTATCGCCAAAGTCCACGTGCAAGTCGGTCAATGCCGTCAGGTTGGACGACACCGGCACCACAGCGATTTTGGCGTAGTAAGGGCCATAGAGCATCGGCACCACGCTGGAAAAGCTCTCGCCGAGGATATGGGTCTGCGGATGGCCGCCGAGGCTTTTCAGCGTGCCGCTTTCGCCGCCCATGGATTCGAGTGTGGCTTCCACGCCTCGCAACAGCGCCGAGAAGGCTTTTTTCATGCCCGGCGCCTTGTCAGTGGTCTTGGCCAACAATTTCAGCGTCTTCAAAAAAGCCTTGGGCGTTGCGGCCGTGAAGGCCTTGGCGTTTTGCATGACGAAATCCTGGGTGACCTCGCCCTCACTGCCCGGCAATCGCGGGCCGTCCACGCCGACGATCTTGATTGCCAACCCGCGGGGCGTGGACACCTTGTCATCGAGAATATCGCCTGGGTTGGTCGAAAAGCGCAGGTACACCGGCAAGCGCACCGGTTTGGCGAAGGCGCCCTGGGCCAGTGTGGCGGGCAGGTTTTCCAGCACGCTGATGTGCCCGCGCAGCAAGCCATGGGCCTTGGCGTGGACACTGCGAGTGGCATGGCCATTGTCGCGAAAGGTAGTTTCCATGATGCCGTGCAGCGCTTCAGCCAGCTCCTTGCTGGTCTGCGCTTCATCATCGGGAATCTGTTCGAATGACGGCTCAAAAGCCAAAGGCTGAATCGCTGGGTTGACTGCAGGTAGGTCGTTCATCAGGCGTCTCTCCGCTCGGCAAGGTATTCACGGCAGGCTTTTTTCTAATAGGCAGCGACGACTGAATAAATGCGGCCGTCTTGATTGATAGGGCCGAGGCAGAGAAACGGATGTTCAACAAATCCGCACGGCGTCGGACGAGCGGTTAGCCTGCCGCCCGGAAGCCCGCTCGAACCTTTTGCCAAGCGTACTCGTCGTAACGTTATCCCTCACCGATAAAGCCCTCAGGTGCAGCCCATGCTCATCTATCCAAAAGCCCACTTTCACCCCTACACCCACGCGAGCGGCGGCTGGGGCTCGGCGCAGTCGGTGATGAAAATTCTCTGGCGCGAACAGGCCTTTGCCAAGGCCACCAAAGCGCTGCTCAAACAGAACAAGCCCGATGGCTTCGCCTGCGTCAGTTGCGCCTGGGCCAAACCCGGCAAGCCGCATGCTCTGGAATTCTGTGAAAACGGCGCCAAGGCCACGGCCTGGGAACTGACCTCGCTCAAGACCTCACCTGCGTTCTTCGCCGAACACTCGCTCAGTGAACTGCGCCAATGGTCGGACTACGCACTGGAGCAACACGGGCGACTGACCCATCCGATGCGCTACGACGCGGCCACCGACCGCTACCGCGAAACGTCATGGGAGGAGGCTTACCGCGAGATCGGCGCGCAATTGCAAACGCTGCAACCCGACAGTGTGGTGTTTTACGCCTCGGGCCGCGCCTCGCTGGAAACCTCGTTCATGTACCAGCTGTTCGCTCGGGCCTATGGCACCAACAACCTGCCCGACAGTTCGAACATGTGCCACGAAAGCACCTCGGTCGGCTTGCAGGAGAGTATCGGCATCCCCGTCGGGAGCGTGACGCTGGAAGATTTCGAGCACACCGACTGCCTGTTTTTCTTCGGCCAGAATGTCGGCAGTAATGCCCCGCGCATGCTTCACCAGTTGCAGGATGCGCGCAAACGCGACGTGCCGATCATCACCTTCAACCCCTTGCGCGAACGTGGGTTGGAACGCTTCGTCAACCCGCAATCACCGGTGGAAATGCTCACCCCCGAATCCACCGTGATCAGTACCCAGTATCACCAGGTGGCAATCGGTGGCGACACGGCCGCCCTGCTCGGCCTGGCTAAAGTGCTGCTGGAGCTGGACGACCAGGCACAGCGCGACGGGCGTGCGCCGGTACTCGACTACGCCTTTATCGCCGAACACACCGAAGGCTTCGACGCGTTTGCGGCGATGGTTCGCGCCGCGCAGTGGCCGACCATCGAGCGCCGCTCCGGCCTGAGCCGCAGCGCCCTGGAGGCGGCCGCGCAGGTGTACGCGCGCAGTAACCGGGTCATGATGATCTACGGCATGGGCCTGACTCAGCATCGGCACGGGGTGCAAAACGTGCAAATGCTGGTGAACCTGTTGCTGATGCGCGGCAATTTCGGCAAGCCGGGTGCAGGAATCTGCCCGGTGCGCGGCCACTCCAATGTGCAGGGCCAGCGCACGGTGGGCATTACCGAAGACCCGAAAAAAGTCCCGGTCGAACTGATCGAGCAGCAGTTCGGCTTCAAGGTGCCGGAGCAAATGGGCCTGTGCACGGTAGACGCCTGCGAAGGCATTCTGGCCGGGCGCGTGCGCGGCTTTATCGGCTTGGGCGGCAACTTCCTGCGCGCGATTCCCGACACGTCGCGCATGGAGCCGGCCTGGCAAACCTTGCAACTCAACGTGCAGATCGCGACCAAACTCAATCGCACGCACTTGTTGCCCGCGCAACACCAGTGGCTGCTGCCGTGCCTGGGGCGTATCGAAATCGACCGGCAGCAGGGTGTTGAGCAAACCTGGGCCACCGAGGACAGCACCGGCTGCATCCACGGCTGGCATGGCAGCGCCGAACCGGTCAGCGCCCACGTGCGCGCCGAGGCCAGCATCGTCGCCGGCCTGGCCCAGGCCACGTTGCCAGCGGGCGGCTCGATTGACTGGCAAGGCTGGAGCGCGGACTACTCAAAAGTGCGCAGCGCCATCAGCCTCATCTACCCGCAGATCTTCCACGACATGGAAACCCGCATGGCCGAACCGGGAGGATTTCACCGCCCCATCGCCGTTGCACACCGCGAATGGCTGACCGACAGCGGCAAGGCACAGTTCGTGCTGCCCGCCACGCTCAATGAAGACGATGACGTCAACACCCAGGTGCTGGCGCGTGATGTGCTGCAACTGATGACGCTGCGCAGCAACGACCAGTTCAACACCACGATCTACGGCTACGAGGATCGCTTTCGCGGCATCAGTGGCACGCGCGAGGTGATCTTCATGCACCGCAACGATATCGCGCGGCTGGGTTTCGAGAACGGTCAGGGGGTGATGTTGACCACCGCCATAGAGCCTGAGGTCAAGCGCCAGGTCGGCCCGCTGGAAATCGTTGCGTATGACATCCCCGAAGGCTGCGCCGCGGCGTATTACCCTGAATGCAACCCACTGGTGCCGCTCTGGCACCACGCCGAACGCAGCAAGGTGCCGGCGGCCAAATCGGTGCCGATACGCTTGAGCGTGCCGGTTGATCAACGCTTGGGCGAGAGCCCGACCGCGCAGGCCACCACCGCCGGATCGCCCTGATAGATCGCGCGTGGCGCCGCTGACGGCACGCTGGTCCGGCTGTCAACGGCGCGCAGCACCGGGCGTTCGACCGTGGGCAGGCTATGGTCGGGATCGACCACTTCCATGCAGCGACGCAGCGAGTTGAAATCCGGCGATTGCGACAGCGACAAATGCAGGGTCTGGCTGACCGACACCGACACCACCGAGCTCTGCGCACATTGCCCGTCATAGATCAGCGTGTGGCGAATCAGCGGGTTGTCATGGCAATACTTCAACAGGTTGACCTGCCGCGAGTGCACCAGCGCCGTGTTGATGATCAACAGGTCGAACGCCACAACGCCTGAACGTGTCAGTGCCTGCAGTTCGTCGAACGAGCTCAAGGGGACGATACGGTGATAGCCCAGCTGGTTGAGCATTTTCTCGATCTTGATCCGTTGCAGAAGGTCTGCATCGGCAATCAGAAGGCGTAACGCTTTATTGGACATAGGGTAAACCTGGCAGGTGGGCATCCGCGTCGATCATTCAACGCTGACCACGTTACCCGTCAGGGGTGAAACCTGACTTTAAGGCGATTCTGAAACGGTAACCGGGTACAGCCCCGCACTTTTAAGAATCGCCTGAAAGCCCCCACTGTGCCCTGCCCCTACCATGGGCCGCGTTCCCACACGCTCCCATGGATTCATCTGTGCTCATGTTTTTACTCAGAATGATGATTTTAGCCTGCGGATTGCTGGCCCTTGCACCGCCGCCCGCCAGCGCCGCGCTGAAGGTCGAAGGCACGCGCCTGATCTATTTCGGCCATGACCGCGAAGCCAACATCAGTGTGGTCAACCAGGCTGCACGGGAAGTGGTGGTGCAAACCTGGATCAGCGGCCAGGACGAAGCCAGCAGCCACAGCGTGCCGTTTGCCGCCACCGAGCCGCTGGTGCAGCTGGGCGCCGGCGAGCATCATCAGTTGCGCATCCTGTATGCCGGTGAAGGGTTGCCCAGCGACCGTGAATCGCTGTTCTGGCTGAATATCATGGAGATCCCGCTCAAGCCGGAAGACCCCAACAGCGTGCAATTTGCGATACGCCAGCGGCTTAAGCTGTTCTATCGGCCACCCGCGCTCAAAGGCGGCTCGGCCGACGCGGTGCAGCAACTGCAATGGCGCAGCAACGATGGGCGCACCGTCACGGTCAGCAACCCCAGCGCCTTTCACCTGTCGCTGGTGAACCTGCAAACCGACGGCCAGGTGCTCAGTGATTACCTGCTGCTCAAGCCTTTCGAGCACAAAACCCTGACCGCGCCCGGCCCGTTGCCCAAAGGCACCACCCTCCACTTCACCGAAATCACCGATATCGGTTTGCAAGCCCGCCACAGCGCGGCGCTCAACTGATGGTTCGCGGGGTATTTGCACCAATGTCACTCACCAAACGATTTCTACCCATGCTGCTGTGGGCTTGCGCAGTCCTGCCCGCCACCAGCCATGCGCTGGCCTGCCGTGAGGATGGCAGCGACTCGATCATTACCAAGGAAGCCTTGGGCACCGCCCTGGCGGTGGCGGCCGACGCGCCAAACGGCAGCATTATCTGGGAGTCCGGCCCACGCTCCACCGATGTGATTTGCAAAGATGACTACTATTACGGCCGCGAGGAAATCTACTTCTACGTCAACCCGGCCAACGTCAGCATTGGCACGGGCATCCGCGTGGGTATTCGCTATAACAACCAGCCGATCACCCAAAGTACCGGCAAGGTCGGCACCGGGTTCTTTTCCGACCGCGGCTGCAACCTGGCCAACTGCAAAGGCTGGGACAAGGCGCGCTTCACGCTCAACTTCAGCGTGTTCATCGAGAAATACGACCCTACGCCTCCCAGTGGCCAGGCCAGTACCCTGACCGAGTATCGGGTGTTCCAGCTGGACGGCGTACGCGGCCTGAACTCAAGGCCCAACAGCAACTTCAACTACGTGGTCACCGGCATGAACGGCATCCGCTTCGTGCCCTGTACCCCCGAGCTGACCATCAGCCCCAGCGTGGTCAGCTTCCCGATGCCCTCGCGCAAATTTGCCATCGGCGAAGTCGCCAGCACCGCAAATTTCAGCTTGAACCTGCGCAAAGGTTGCGACACGCCTTATACCGTCAGCGCTCGCTTCGCCACCACGCCGGGTGGCGGCAGTGTGATCAACGGGTTACTGGTACCGGACAACAATAAATCGGTGGGCATCGCCCTGTCCCGCGCCGAAAGCCAACAGCAATTGCCGTTCGACAATTGGTTCACGCTGCAGGAACTGATGGGACTGGGCCAGAGCCACGACGAATTCCGCGCCGATTTGAAATGGCGCACCCTGCCGATTCCCGGCGCATTCGACGCCGCAGTGGTGGTGGATATGTATTACAAATAGCTGATTTTTTAAGGATCGTCTTATGCCACGCGGCACGGCCGACGCTTAAAGTCCGCCGATGCGATTGAAAAGTTATCTGCTCCAGATCAACCCCGTCCTCTCCCGACCCGAAGCAGCCAGAAGGCTGCTTCGTATTTTCGCGACCGTGCTGCTCATCGGCATCCTCAGCGGCGTGTACACCTTTCTGTTGTCCACCTTCAATAACGATATTTCCCAACGCCGTGGCTACATGAGCAGCGCCATCGCCGAAGCCCATACGTTTTTCACCAACCGCGAGGCGCTGCTTGAAAGTCTCAGCCTCTCGGCGGTGCGCAAGCAGTCAAGGATTTACCCCTCCTCTCCCGAAGAAGAGCATGTGCAGCTGGGCGACACGCCGGGCAACCAGTGGAGCATCTGGCTGACGTCACGCCTGCGCGACTACCTCAAGGCCAAGCAACTCAACCTGCTGTATGTAAACGCCGGCCCTACCCCGCAGGTGACACGGGTGTATGACGCGACCGCGCACGTCCTGCCGATTTCCAAGTGCATGCTCAACCGCCTCAAGGCCTTGCAGCACAGCGATCCGTCCACCCTCAACGAGTTGTGGCTGAGCGACCGCACCGAACACCATTCGCACCTGTACATATTCATCCGGCTGGATCGCCAAGACCCCACTTCCGGCTGGCTGGGACTGGAAATGGAAAGCCGAGAAGTGTCCCAGGCCCTCAGCGACCAGAGCGCCGGCGAGTTCATGATGCTCAACTCCCAGGGCATGCTGGTATTTACCAACAGCGACGACACGCAGATGCGCCAGCAACACCTCAAGCCCAAGGAAGACAGCTTCTTCGGCTTTGTCGGCAACGGCTTGCTGCCCGATCACCTGGTGATCCGCAAGCACCTGAAATCCTCGGACTGGCAGTTGATGTATTCCATTGACTTGCGCGCCGTGGTCACCGGCTTGTGGAAACAGCTACTGGGTTCGCTGCTGTTCTGCCTGTTCAGCCTGACGCTGATCTGGCTGGTGATGCGCCGCGTCGACCAGCGCTTCATCATTCCCTCGATTCACCGCATCCAGGCACTGATCGAAAGCGAGGCGTTTGGCCGCGACGTAATCCAGACCGCGCCTGTCGCCCTGTGCGTACTGCGCCGCACCGACGGCCAGGTGGTGCTGGAAAACACCCTCGCCCAGCAATGGCTGGGCCACGGCCCCGAGCGCGAGGCGTTGCGCGCCGGTTGGATCGCGCAGGCCTACGCCGGTGAACCGTCCGAACGCAGCGATTACTTTGAAACCATCGACGGCCGTCACCTGTACCTGAGCAGCGCGCCGACCCGTTACAGGGGCGAGGACGTGTTATTTTGCGCCTTCAGCGATATCAGCGCACGCAAACAAGTGGAAGCGGCGCTGGAAGAAGCGCGGCAGTCGGCAGACGCCGCCAACGCCGCCAAGACCTTGTTTCTGGCGACCATGAGCCATGAAATCCGCACGCCGCTGTACGGCGTGCTCGGCACCCTGGAATTGCTGGCGCGCACACAACTGGACGCCCAGCAGAAAGACTATCTGCACGCCATCGAAGGTTCGTCTTCGACCTTGCTGCAACTGATCTGCGACGTGCTCGACGTGTCGAAGATCGAGGCCGGGCAGCTGGCTTTGGAAATGAGCGAGTTTTCGCCGCTGGACCTGGTCCACGAAATCATCCAGGGCTACGCCGCGGCCGCCCAGGGCAAAGGTTTGCAGCTGTATGCCTGCTTCGACCCGAAGTTGCCGGAACGGCTGATCGGCGACGTGACACGCATCCGCCAGATCCTCAACAACCTGCTCAACAACGCCGTGAAGTTCACCGACTACGGGCGCGTGGTGCTGCGCGTCAAAGTGCTTGGCCGCGATGGCGAGCGCTCCAGTGTGTTGTGGCAAGTCTCGGACACCGGCAAAGGCATCGCCCAGGAAGACCAGGCGTTGATTTTCGAGCCCTTCTACCAGAGCGAAGGCAACACTAACGTGGTTGCCGGCACCGGCCTGGGCCTGCCGATCTGCCAGCGCCTCACCGAATTGATGAACGGCAATATCCGCATGGTCAGCGAACTGGGCCTGGGCAGCAGCTTCAGCCTGATCCTGCCGCTGGAAGAAGCGCCGACGCCAGCGATGACACCGTTGCTGGCCGAGACGATCTACGTGGTGTCGCCCATCCCGGAACTGGCGCATTCGATCAGCGGCTGGCTGCGCCGCTGGGGTGCACGCGCTCAGACCGGGCTGCCGACGCTGCCGGAAAGCCATCTGCTGCTGCAAGTGCATCCCGGCAGCGTCGATCCATTGCTGGCGCCCGAGTGGCCGGGCCCGGTGATTCACGTCAGCAGCCATGCCTGCACCGCGCTGGAAGCCGAGGCCGGCGCCTGGCACGTCAACCTCAACCACTTGGGCGCTGTTCATCAGGCCGTGAGCCAGGCCCAGGGGCTGTGGGTGGCCCGCGCCGGTGAGCAGACGCGTCAGCGTGACTTGAACAAACTCAACCTGCACCTGCTGGTGGCCGAGGACAACATCATCAACCAGCTGATTTTGCGTGACCAACTCGAAGAGCTCGGCTGCACCGTGGAGCTGGCGGCCGATGGTCAGGAAGCGTTGCAGCTGTACACCGCCGGCAACTTCGACGTGGTGCTGACGGACGTGAACATGCCCCACATCAACGGCTACGAACTGGCGCGCGAACTGCGTCGTCAGGGCTGCCCGTTGCCGATTATCGGGGCCACCGCCAACGCCATGCGCGGCGAGGCCGACCTGTGCCTGGCCGCCGGCATGAACCATTGCCTGGTCAAACCCTTTGCGTTGCGGGCTCTATTCAACTCCCTGGCGCCTTATGCACGGATCACCCATGAAGCCCCTTAGTATTTTGATTGTTGAGGACCATCCCCTGCAGCACATCTACCTGCAGCACCTGCTCAGTGAGTTGGGGGATTTCATGCTCGAAACCGCCGAGGACGGTAAAGAAGCGCTGGAGCGTCTGCGCCAGCGCGATTTCGACCTGGTACTGACCGACCTGCTGATGCCCGGCATGGACGGCGTGCAGTTTATCCAGTGCCTGGCCAGCCTGCGCTGCAAGCCGGCGCTGGCGATCATGAGCGCGGCGTCGCGGCGCATGCTGATGGCGGCCAGCCTGGTGGCGAAAAACCTCGATGTGGAAGTGATCGGGCTGATCTCCAAACCGGTCGCCGCCGACGCCCTGCGCAGCCTCGTCGACCAGCTCAGGAACACCGTGCGCAAGCCCTCCCCCGAATTGCCCGAACACCTGGACATCGACCGCCACACCCTGGTGCACGCCATGAGCAGCGGCCAACTGCAGGCCTGGTTCCAACCGAAAAAATCCCTCGCCAACGGCCGCATCGTCGCCGCCGAAGCCCTGGTGCGCTGGATGCACCCCGAGCAAGGCGTGATGCTGCCCGCCGCGTTCCTGCCGGCGATCAAGGCATTCGAGCTGGAGGAGCGATTGTTGTGGGTGGTGCTCAAACAGGCGATCCACGCCCAGGAACGCTGGCGCCAGCGTGGCTACGAAATACCGGTGTCGATCAACTTGCCCACGCACCTGCTCAACAGCCATGACCTGGCAGACCGCTTGCTGGAATTTGTGCTGCACCACGACGGCATTCCCGGAATGATCTGCTTCGAGCTGATGGAATGCTCGGTGCCCCAGGACATCAGCAACTTCTACGCCGGCGCCTGCCGCCTGCGCATCAAGGGCTTCGGCCTGTCCCAGGACGATTTCGGCAAGGGCTACAGCTCGTACCTGAACCTGGTCTCCACACCGTTTACCGAATTGAAGATCGATCAGGCACTGGTGCAGGGCTGCCACGACAACGAGGGCATGGCCCAGGCCCTGGCAAGCATCATCGCGCTGGGCCGCAAACTGGGTCTCACCGTGGTGGCCGAAGGGGTGGAAACCCCGCAGCAACTAGCGCTGCTGCGCAAGGTCGACTGCAATCAGGTGCAGGGTTTCCTGATTTCTCACGCGGTCTCTTCCGAACAATTTCAACAACTTCTGAACAATGATGGCCCCGCGACATCTCACTAGCTGGCGGCCGCGGATTATCTGTTCGATAGTAAGGAGTAAGCTCCATCCTGTGCCGATTTATCCTGCGCCTGCGGAAACCTCTGATGAAGCACAACAACGCGGTCCTCGAAGCCTTCACCCGCAGCTCGTCGCGCCTGAACAAAGGCCTGATGGTGCTGCTCGGGATCGCATTGCTGTTGGTGCTGACCAATTACTGGTCACTGCAGCGCGGGGTCGAAACCCGTTACGGCGCCACGCGCTTTCATTTTGCGCGCCTGATGGAGAACCTGTCGGAGCAGGAGTCGTACCTCAAGAGTCTGACGCACCCTGGCATCCAGGCCGAACTGTTGCGTGCCACCAACGTTCAGGTCAGCCTCAAAAGCCGCATGGTCGACAACCACCGCACGCTGTACGAAGGCCAGAAATATTCGTTTTCGGTGCCGTTCAGCGTCAAGTTTGACGAGCAGCAGATCAGCGCTGCCGCGCGCCCGCAGATTTTTGCCCTGGGCGCGCATCTCACCAGCTATTACAGCGCCTTCTGGTCGTCCTCGCCCTATGAAGCGCCACAAACCTTTCTGCTCAATCGCCAGACGCCTTACACCATCACCGTTCCGTCGGTGGGCTACCAGCGTCGAGAAAGTACCGAGGAAACCGGCAACCTGGTGGCGCTGGTCAACGCGGTGCAACAGACCCTCGACCAGACGCCGCAGCCGCTGGAACAGAACCGCGTGTACTGGCAGGCCGGTCCTGCGCCTGCGCACCTGCTGGCTTATATCGGCCTGCCCCTCGACGGCCAGGGCCAGGCGGTGGTCGGTACCTTGCTCGACGTGGCGCAGGTCGACGATGTGCAGCGCGCCCTGGACCACTCGGCCTTTGACCGTTTCACCCTGATTGGCCCCGACGGCAGCCGGCTGGTCGGGCCAGACGTCGGTGTGCCGCTCAGCGATGGCGTGCACTTCAGGGCCGACGGCTTCGAATTCAAGATTACCCAACGCGGCGACCAGCCCTGGAGCGCAATCTATGGGCTGAACTACTCGCACTTTTTCCATTCGGCCTTGTGGCCGCTGAGCAGCCTGGCCCTGTTGCTGGGTACCCTGATTACGCTGTGCTGGGGCGGTAGCCGCTGGTACCGGCGCCAGGTGATCAACCCCGCACGCCTGGCGCACGAACGCATCGCCGAAAGCGTGGCGTTCAGCCGCGTGATCATCGACACCGCGCCCACCGGCCTGTGCGTGGTGCGGCGCAGTGACGGCAAGGTGTTGATCGAGAACCAGCGTGCCCAGCAATGGCCAGGCACCGCGCGGCTGGTATCCGCGCTGACCGGTGTGCATGACAGCGCCGAGAGCGGCGAGACGCACCTGGAGATCGAAGGCCGCCACCTGCAGATCGGCTTCGTCTCCACCCGTTACCAGGCCGAAGACGTACGCCTGTATGCATTCAACGACATCACCCGGCATATCGAAGATGCCCAGGCGTTAGAGGACGCCCGTCACGCCGCCGATGCCGCCAACGAGGCCAAGACGCTGTTCCTGGCGACCATGAGCCATGAAATTCGCACGCCGTTGTATGGCGTGCTCGGCACTCTGGAACTGCTCGGCCTGACCGACCTGGACCCGCACCAGAAAACCTACCTGCAGACCATACAGCGCTCATCCGCGACGCTGTTCCAGCTGATCAGCGACGTGCTCGACGTGTCGAAAATCGAGTCCGGGCAAATGGCAATTGAAGCCGTGGAGTTCTGCCCGCTGGACATGCTCGAAGACACCCTGCACACCTACGCCGCCTTCGCCCAGCGCAAGGGCTTGCAGCTTTACAGTTGCATCGACCCGCAGCTGCCCGACAGCGTACTGGGCGACCCGATGCGCATTCGCCAGATTCTCAACAACCTGGTGAGCAACGCGCTCAAATTCACCGACATCGGGCGCGTGGTGATCCGTGCCCGGATCACGGCGCGCGACGCCGAGTACGTCAACCTGGAATGGCAGGTCACCGACTCTGGCGTGGGCATCCCCGAGGCGCAGCAGGCCAAGCTGTTCGATGTGTTTTACCAGGCACCCGACACCGCCAGCGAAGGCGGCGCCGGGCTGGGGCTGCCGATTTGCCGCTGGCTGGCGCAAATGATGGACGGCGAGATCAAAGTGGTCAGCGAGCCGGGCCTGGGCAGCAGCTTCACCCTGAAAATACGCCTGCCGCTGTGCAGCGGTGCGTTGACCAACCCGCCGCTGATCGAACCCAGCGCGACGCCTGTGTATGTGCAGGCGCCGGTACGCGAGTTGGCGCAGTCGCTGTGTGACTGGCTCAATCGCCTGGGCATTGCCGCGGCCCTGGCGGCGGCGCCCACGCCGGAACAGGACAGCCGCCAGGCGGTGCTGGTCGATCTGCTGCCCAGCGAGCCGGCCCGCTACTGGGCCGGGCAACGCGTGCTGTGCCTGCCCGGCGCGCACAGCCCGCCGCTGCACACGGCACAGGGCTGGGTCGTGGACATGCACGACGTACGGGCTATCGCCACCACCGTGTCGCTGGCCCAGCACGGCAAGCATGAGCAACCGCCGGCGGCCCTGCCACAAAGTGCCGGGCAGCTTGGGTTGCGCATCCTGGTGGCCGAGGACAACCCGATCAATCAGGCGATCATCAAGGAACAACTGGAGGCACTCGGCTGCTCGGTGACCCTGGCTGCCAATGGCGAGCAGGCACTGCAGTTGTGGCAACCGCAAGCCTTCGACCTGGTGTTGACCGACGTGAACATGCCCTTGATGAATGGTTATGATCTGGCCCGCACGCTCAGGGCGCATGACCCGCAATTGCCGATCATCGGCGTGACCGCCAACGCCATGCGCGAGGAAGGCGTGCGCTGCCTGGCGGTCGGCATGAACGCCTGGATCGTCAAACCCCTGAGCCTGCAAACCCTGCGCGCGCAGTTGGTCAAGCTGTGCAAGGTCAAGGCGCCGGTCGAACCGCCGCCCGAGCCGTTCGACGACCACGTGCAGCTGTCGGACAAGATGCGCCCGCTGTTTATCAGCAGCGTGCAGCAAGATTTGCAGCGACTCGGCGCGGCACTGGCGCAGCGTGATGCGCGCGCGCTCGCCCAACTGCTGCATTCGGCCGCAGGCGCGCTGGGCGCCGTGCAGGCGCTCCCCCTGGCCCAGGCCTGCATCGAACTGGAAAACGCACTGAACCGCGGCAGCCTCGACACGACGCTTGAGCTCAAGGTGAAGGCGGTGATGCAACGACTGTCGGCCGTCCTGGACACTCTCCAGCCCGGGCACACTTCCCTCACTTGAACTGGCACTACGGACGGCCCTCTATGAAAAAATTCAACGTGGTTATCGCGGACGATCACCCGATCGTGCTGCTCGGGGTACGCGAACTGGTGGAGCGCGACACGCGCTTTCAAGTCGTGGGTGAAGCGGTGTGTTCGGCGGGCCTGATCGAACTGTTGCAGCGCCAGGGCGCCGATATCGTGATCACCGATTACAACATGCCCGGCGACTCGCCCTACGGCGATGGCCTGAAGTTGGTGGAATACCTGAAGCGGCATTTTCCGCAGGTGCAGATTTTGATCCTGACCATGATTTCCAACCACCTGATCCTCACGCGTCTGCAGGAGCTGGGCGTGGTCGGCATCATCCAGAAAAGCCAGTTGCACACCGAGATTCAACTGGCGCTCAAGGCGATTGCGCAACAGAGCGCCTACCGCAGCCTGGAGCCGCCCAAGACCTCGGTGATCGAGACCCTCACGGCCATCGACGAGCGCTTTACCAGCTTGTCACCCAAAGAGTTCGAGATCTTGCGGTTGTTTATTTCCGGCATGAGCGTGAGTGATATTGCGCGCAGCCAGAACCGTAGTTCAAAGACCATCAGTGCACAAAAAATATCGGCCATGCGCAAACTTGAAGTGAGCAGCGACCAGGACCTTCTCGCCTATTGCCTGGCGCGCAATATCTTCAACTAAGCACACCGTGCAAGCCATTCCCAGGCGATGGCTTGGCCCCCTGTTTGCGGGCTCAACAACTGCCTTGCGGTGCAACTAACCCGTCTATTGCGCGGCTTATAAGAATCGTCTTATTCGCTCGCAGCGCCTGCCCTCTTATTCTTTCCTCGCAGTTCAACAACCGCATTTTCCAACTAACACTTACGGACATCATCATGAAGAAGTTTTCCCTGGCTGTTATCGCCTCGGCCATTATCGCCGCCTCCGGCAGTGCATTTGCCGATGATCCGGCACCGACGCCTACCCTGGGCGGCAGCGGTAAAATTACCTTCACCGGCGTGATCAACAACGACGCCTGCTCGGTAGACGGCGCCAACTCCGATCGCACTATTTCGGTGGACATGGGCAACGTTTCGATCAAAGACATGGGCACCGCGGAAAACCCAACCGCCGGCCGCGTGACTGCCAAAGACTTCAACCTGAACGTCAACTGCAACCAGGGCACCAAAGTTGCGATGATCTTTGACGCCAACAACGGCGGTTCGGGCCTGGTGACCGGCAAGAACGTACTGGCGCTGAACGCCGGTTCCGCTTCGGCTAAAAACGTCGGTATCGCCCTGCTCGACAGCAATGGCAGCTTGATCGACCTCAGCTCGCAGGCCACTGCCCGCATCGAAAGCACCATGCACGGCACCGGCACTGCCGGCGGCGACGCCACCCTGAGCTTTGCAGCTGCCTACGTCACCACCGGTGCTGCCGGCGCATCCACCGCCGGTCGCGGTGATGCCACCCTGCCGTTCATCCTGCAATACGAGTAACCCCGGCGCCCCGTGCACCGAACGCGCGAGGCCACACGGCCTCGCCATTCTCTTTTTTGATTACACCGGATAATCCTCATGCTGCCTCGTTCTATTGCCGCATGCCTGGGGCTGCTGGGCATGCTTATGGCTACCCAGGCCGCCGCCAGCATTTCATTGAATGCCACCCGTATCGTGTTCGATGGCGACCATAAAGAAGCCAATATCACCGTGCGCAACGGTGACCAGGATGTGTTGATTCAGTCCTGGGTCGACATGAATGATTCCAGCGGCAGCCGTGCTCCGTTTGCCGTCACCCCGCCACTGGCCCGGGTGTTCGCCAAGGAACAGCAACTGCTGCGCATCCTGTATGAAGGCACAGGCATGCCCACGGACCGCGAGTCGGTGGTGTGGTTGAACGTGCAGGAAATTCCCAAGGCCAGCGAGACCGAGAACACCTTGCAGTTGGCGATTCGCCAACGCATCAAGATTTTTTTCCGCCCTGCCGGCCTGACCGGCAGTGCGTTGCAGGCGCCTGCGCAGCTGGAGTGGGCATTGGTCAAGCACGGCACGCAAACGCTGTTGCAGGTGAAAAACCCGACGCTGTACCACGTGTCCATGGCCGACGTTAAGGTGCAGGCACAACTGGCGAGCGACTCGACCATGATCGCGCCCGGCGAGCAAAGACAGTTCGCGCTCAAGACGGCGCCAGCGCCCGGCCCGGTGCAACTGTCGTTTTCCAGCATCAATGACTACGGCGCACAGAATCATTACACCGCGCCACTTTCGGGCATCGCTGCACACGCGACCGAATCACGCCTCAACCCCTAAGCACTTTCTCTAACCCACAGGCTCACGTTGCGTGCGTGTTCGCGTGCCCGCCTGTTCGCCAATCAGGGATGTCACAGGTCTTCGCATGTCTTTTCTTTCCAGTAACAGGCCCGCGCGTGGCGCACTGAAGTTGAAGACGCTGTCGTTCGCGATTGCCGCCAGCCTGCCGGCCTGGGCGATGGCCGAGGACACTGCGCAAACCTTCAACACCACGTTCCTGCAAGGCTCGCAGTCGACGGTCGACCTGCAGCAATTGCTCTCGGCCAACAGCGTGCTGCCGGGCAATTACCGCGTCGACCTGTACAGCAACGAAGTGCTGGTGGGCCGGCGCGACATCGACTTCAAGCGCAACCCGAAAAACGACCGAGTCGAAGCCTGCCTGACCCTCGATCTGCTCAAGCAGCTGGGCATCGACATGCACCGCCTCCAGGCCGAAGGCAACATCGACCCGCAGCACCCGCAGGAATGCTACGCCCTGGCCGAGATGATCGAGGAGGCCAGCGTGCGTTACGACAGCAGCCGCCTGCGCCTGATGGCGAGCATTCCGCAGGTGGCCATGCAGCGCGGCATGCGCGGTTATGTTGACCCGCAATTATGGGATGACGGCGTGCCCGCAGCGTTTATCAACTACCAGCTCAACAGCAGCCGCACCGCCGGCGACTACAAAACGCGCCTCTCGAATAACCTCGGCCTGCGCAACGGCATCAACCTGGGCGCGTGGCGCCTGCGCAATGAATCGAACCTGAGCGGCGGCACCGGGCGCTCGAACACCTACACCAGCAACCGTACTTACCTGCAGCACGACGTGACTGCGATCAAGGGCCAGTTCAGCGCCGGTGAGATCTTCTCCGACACCGACCTGTTCGACAGCGTGCGTTATCGCGGCCTCAAGCTGGCCTCCGATGACGGCATGCGTGCCGACAGCGAGCGCGGTTATGCGCCGGTGATCCGTGGCGTGGCGCAGACCAACGCGACGGTGGAAATCCGCCAGAACGACTACATCCTCTACACCGCCAACGTTGCACCGGGGCCGTTCGAGATCAACGACATCTACCCCAGCGGCTCCAACGGCGACCTGCAAATCACCGTGATCGAAGCCGACGGGACGCGCCGCGTGACGATGCAGGCGTTTTCCAGCTTGCCGATCATGGTGCGTGAAGGCCAGGTCAAGTACAGCCTCTCGGCGGGTACCTTCAAGAGCAACGCCGATGGCCTGGCGAGCCCGCGTTTTCTCAGCGGCACCCTGGCGTACGGCCTGACCAGCAACCTCAGCGGGATTGTCGGGTTGCAGGCCAGCGAGGACTACAACGCACTGTCCATTGGCGCCGGCAAGAACACCTCGTTCGGCGCCTTCTCGCTGGACACCACGCACTCCTCGAGCAAGGCCCTGGGGAAAACCACCCAGGGCAGCAGCGTGCGGGCGCTGTATGCAAAAACCTTCACCGGCACCGACACCAACTTCACCCTGGCCGCCTACCGCTACTCCACCGAGGGCTATCGCACCCTCAGCGACCATGTCGAAGACAGCAGCCAGGATGTGCGTGTGCGCAACGGCCACTCAAAAACCCGCACCGACCTGACCATCAACCAGAGCATCGGGCGCAACAACGAATTTGGCAGCGTGTACGTGAATGCCAGTGACCAGCGCTACTGGAATCGGGGCGGCTCGCAGAGCTTCTCGGCCGGCTACACCAGCAACTGGGGCGAGCTGAGCTACAACCTCGGCGTAACGCGCACCAAGCAGATCGTCACCTGGGGTCAGCCGAGCAGCGACACGCAGTTGAACCTGTCGATTTCGTTCCCTCTGGGCAGCCAGGCCCGCGCGCCGCGTGCGTTTGTCACCACCAGCCGGCAGCACGGCGACACCACCACGCAGGCGGGCATCAATGGCTACGTCGCCGATACCAGCGACACGTTCTATTCGGTGCAGGCCGGCCACAGTGACACCAGCGGGGATTCCGGTTCGGTGAACATCAACAGCCGGACGTCCGTGGCCGATGTGAGCCTGGGCTACAGCCAGGGCCAGGGTTACAACTCGCAGAACCTCAACCTCGCCGGCTCCGTGGTCGCTCACGCGGGCGGTATCAACCTGGGGCAGACGGTCAGTGAGACGTTCGCACTGGCCGAAGTGCCGGGCATTTCCGGCGCGAAGATCAGCAGCTACAGCGGCGTAGAGACCGGCTATAACGGCTATGCAGTGATCCCCAATGCCCAGCCTTATCGGGTGAACTGGGTGAGCCTGGACACCCGCGACCTGGGCGGCAATGTGGAAATCACCAACGCCACCCAGCAAGTGGTGCCGCGCCGTGGCGCGATCGTGGTGGCGCACTACAGCGGCACCACCGGGCGCCGGGTGTTGTTCGAGTTGTTTGATGCGCAGCACAAGCCTCTGTCGTTCGGCGCTTCGCTGGAAGACTCGGCCGGCAAGCAACTGGCGATTGCGGACCCGAATGGTAATGCGCTGGCGTTGGTGGAAAAGGATCAAGGCACGCTGGTCATCAAGTGGGGCGATCAGCAATGCAGCGCAAGCTATGCGTTGGCGCCGCAGAACAAGGCGCTGAACTATGAGCGCCAGGCGTTGGTGTGTGGGCCTTGAAGGGGCAATCCACATCCTTGCTGTCTGATTCACGAAGATCCAAATGTGGGAGCGGGCTTGCTCGCGAACGCAGTGTGTCAGCCACCAGATACATCAACTGACACTCCGCCTTCGCGAGCAAGCGCGCTCCTTCATTCGGGTTGAGGTACAGCTTATGGTCAGTGTTTAGGCTAAGGTGCTGCCGATGCGCCCTCCTCTTCGAGACTTGCCCATGCGTAACCTGATTTTCGCCGGCGTTTGCCTGCTGACCACCACCCTCGCGGGCTGCCAGCAAACCCCACCGGCCAACGACCAACTCGACGCCGTGCTCTGGACCCAGACCTCCATCGAGCACGAGTTGATCTACCGCCAGCTGTTCGCCAACGCCACCCGCCAGCTCGACGTGGCCCTTGCCGACCCTACCTGGGACGCCCTGCCGTTCCCGCCGCGCAACCTGACTGGCCTGCCCCCGGCCGTGGTCGTCGATATCGACGAAACCCTGCTCGACAACGTGCCACTCAACGCCCGCGACATCATCAATAATCAGGTCTACTCCTACGACCGCTGGAACACCTGGGTCGACCAGGCCAAGGCCCAGGCATTGCCGGGTGCAGTGGCGTTCCTGCAAGCGGCCGAGCAAAAAGGCATCAAGGTTTACTACCTCACCAACCGCGAACACAGCCAGGTCGCGGCCACGGTCGCCAACCTGCGCCTACGTGGCTTCCCGGTGGACAGCGACGAGCAAGTGCTGGCCGCCAGCACGCCGACCGGCCATTGCGAAAGCGCCGGTTATGGCAAAAATTGCCGCCGCCAGTGGGTCGCCAGCCACGCCCGCGTTTTATTGATGGCGGGCGATTCGCTGGGGGACTTCGTGCAGGCCGAACACAACACCCTCGCGGACCAGCGCAAGGCCGTCGCGCCGTATGTGAATTGGCTGGGGCAGCGCTGGTTTTTGCTGCCGAACCCGAGCTATGGCAACTGGTACAGCGCGCCGTATGGCGATGATGAGAAGTTGCCGTTTGAACGTAAACGCCAACTTAAGCAGCAGGCGTTGCAGTTGCAGGAATAAAGGGCTGGCTGGGGCTCAGGCTTTCACGTTCTGCCGGATGTTCCAGCCAAACTTCACCGGCCCACCGTCCTTGCCGCCATCGGCTTTCTGCGGTTGGTAACTGACGTCGACGGTGGCGAAATTCAAGGCGAAACTGTCGTGCAGCACATCGGCGCCGTTTTCAGCACTCGTGCTGTAGGACACCACCATGACCTCCTTCAGGGTGATCACCAGATACGCCACCGGGCTCGCGCCTCCCGCCTTGCGCACCACCAGTTTCGCCTCCGGATAATGCTTGCCGCTGGCGCAGGCCATCATCAGGTTAGGGCTGGATTTATCCAGCGGCTTTGTCAGGTTCAAGTTGGCAATAGTGACCTTGCCCGCACCGCCGCACGTACCGCTGTGCATCGAACCTGACTGCGACATTCCCCACGCCCAGTGGGTGATATCGATCTCGTCGCGATGGGCTTGATCCCTTGACTCACCCTTGATGTCGCCCAGCTTCAAAAACATATCGACGGCCATGTTTGCTCCCTGCCTTGGTGTGCGTTGGTAGTGACGTGGGGTGCACTTTTCCTTAGCCACCACGCTGCACGCAAGACGCCAAAGCGGGATAGAGACGCACCCCACTTGAATTGGCGAACCTTCCGACATTCATAGGTGCCTGCTGGTCTTTACGCTCTCGACTCCCACAAAAACCAGGCGTTCAGGATGACTGCGTCCCTGTTGAAAGACGGTTTCCCCTCGGCTCACCGCACCACGCGTCAGCGGATTGAAAGCAGTATTGATTTGCGTCGGCTGTTTTTTGCCATTGATACCGACCCGGGGCTGATTGGCGCGGGCGTGGTGTACATCGATGAGACGTTTAACGTGGTGACACTGCGTGAGTTTCAGGCGGTATGCAGCGTGGTGCCGAAGAAGTTGGTGTTGCGCGAGGCGCCTCGCTATGTCGGGCCTGCGGAGTTCAAGCGGATGTTGGAGCATGAACCTCGGGAGTCGAGGTTGGTGGCGCAGGCGCTGAATACGGCAGTCACTTGTACGGGTGCGTTGTTGAGCTGGATGGTAGTTTCGAGTGGAATTGCGTTAATACCGTTTTCAGCGGGAGCGAGTACGGCTATTACGTTTATTGGCCAGGCTGCCTTGGCAGCCAGTCTCGCCCAATGTTTTATCGGCGTTGGTAGAACCGGCGCTGAGTTGATTGCTCCGCAAATTCTTGATCGTTTCGACAACGAGGTCTGGTATGAGGCCGCTACCTCTGTGCTGGATGGCGTCGCTTTACTTGGAATTGGAACATCAGCCCTGACGACAGTCAAAGCCATTAATGTCAGTACCAGGGTAACGGGTAAACCCCTCAAACAAATACTCAAAGGGCTTACGCGACAAGAGCGGGTAAAAATCAACGATGAATTGCTCAGAATCAACGACCCGCGACTGACGACGAAACTACTCAAGTTGAAACAAGCTGCTGGCACCGCTTCTAAGCGCATCAGTGCGACACACATGCAACGTGCCACAGCCACTCACATAAGGGATGCATGCGCGGGAATACTGGGGATAACCAGCAGCGCAATGTCAGGGAACGTCAAGACCCTCGCTATTGGTATCTACGAGGAAGTCAGACCGTGAAAAAGCAGCGAGCTCAAAAAGCCCTGGAAAAAATGGGTTACAGCAATCAACCCGCTCTTGACTGGAAAAACATGAGCGCAGAAAACTTCCATTATTCAGTTTTCTACTTAGAAGACCCTCGTTTATTGCGCAAACGCTACACACCCGTCATTGCTGGATGGATGCTTGCCGGCGGGTTCTCAATTGCACTGACCGGTTTGCTGGTATTGGTCACCTATCTTTCCAGTGCACCGGACGATACAACGTTGCGAAATTGGTTTTTTTCCTGGCTGGCAATCACTGTAGTGTTTGGTATCGCCAAAGCTCGAGTGCTGTACGGTCACATTCATTGGATCTGGATTCATGTCGGCGTATACAGCATCTGTTTTATGGTCTCACTGGCCTCAATCATCTACGCCCCCAATATTTACCTCTACTCCACAGCCCTCCTCTGCCCCTTGATCGGCCTACTGATCCTCAACAGCCACCGCTGCCGCGAACTCCGTCACAAGATGGTAGAACTCCGCCATAAACGCGAAGCCATCATCGCGACCCTGAAAAAACAGGGTCGCTGGAAATGGTGGTAATCCCCTATCCGACTGCCTGCAACACCTCAGGCGCAGGCTCGGCGCGCGCCGCGGTGTGCCGATTTACCGGCACCGGCAAGCCCAAGTGCCCGCGCAAGGTGCTGTGGCTGTACTCACTGCGAAACAACCCGCGATCACGCAACAACGGCAGCACTTGATCGGTGAAGCGCGCGAAGTCGTCCGGCGCGCCCACGTGGATATTGAAACCGTCCACCGCCTCTTCGACAAACCAGCGTTCGATCTCGTCCGCCACGGTTTTGGGTGAACCGACAAAACTGGAGAACGGCTTGGCGAAGCGCAGCGCCGCCTGGCGCAAGGTCAGCCCTTGATCGCGGGCGACTTGCTTGATGTTCTCGGCATGCCCGCGATAGCCATTGCTGCCCAGGTCACCCAGGTCAGGAAACGGCTCATCCAGCGCGTACTGCGTGAAGTCGTGGTAGTTGAACGGCCGACCCAATTGCACCAGCGCCTTGTGCAAGTCCAGCTCGCCGTTGCGTTCACGGTCGATGGCCTGGGCCTGTTCGTCGGTGTCGGCAATGATCGGCGAGATGCCGGGCAGGATGGTCACGTGGTCGGGGTTGCGCCCGGCGGCGGCAGTGCGTTGTTTGATGTCGCGGTAGTAGGCCTGGGCGTCTTCAAAATTGCCCACGCCGGCGAAAATCCCTTCGGCGTAGTTCGCCGCCAGGCTGCGCCCGGACTCGGAGATCCCGGCCTGGAAGATCACCGGTTGGCCTTGGGCCGAACGGGCAATATTCAGCGGCCCGGTGACTGAGAAAAACTCACCGTGGTGGTCCAGGCGATGCTGACGTTGGGGGTCGAGGAACACCTTGCTGGTTTTGTCGCGCACGAAGGCGTCGTCCTCGTAGGAATCCCACAGCCCTTGCACCACTTCCAAGTGCTCAGCCGCACGGCGATAGCGCTCGGTGTGGTCGATATGCTGCTCACGGCCGAAGTTACCGGCAGCGCCTTCCAGGCCGGTGGTCACCACGTTCCAGCCGGCGCGGCCGCCACTGATCAAGTCCAGGGAGGCGAACTGCCGCGCCACGTTGAAAGGTTCGGTGTAGGACGTGGTCAGTGTGGCGACCAAGCCGATTTTCGAGGTGGCACCGGCCACTGCCGAGAGCAGGGTCAGCGGCTCCAGGCGGTTGAGAAAGTGCGGCGCCGAATCCGCGGTGATGTAGGGGCTGTCGACGATGAACACCAGGTCGAACTTCGCCGCTTCGGCCTGCTGCGCCTGGGCGCGATACCAGTCGATGTCGACACTGGCATCGCCGGGGATTTGCGGGTGCAGCCATTCGTTTTGCGCCGTGCCGACGCCCGTGAGAATGGCGCCGAACTTGAGTTGCCGGGGGGATGTGGACATTTTGATGCTCCTCCGTGGATAAACATGAATCACTGTGGCGAGCGCGCTTGTTGTGGCGAACAGGCTTGTTGTGGCGAGCGGGCTTGCCCCGCGTTGGGCTGCGAAGCGGCCCCAACACCTCTCGCCCCAGTTCTTTCTGGATGAACTCGGTGCCTGTAGTGGGCCGCTACGCAGCCCAACGCGTGGCCAGCGCGCTCGCCACGACACCCGCGCAGACCCCAAAAATCAGGCCGTACGGGCGGCAATGGCTTCAACTTCCACCAGCGCTCCCGGCAAGGGCAACGCCACCACTTGCAACGCAGTGCGCGCCGGCTTGTTCGGCTGTTCGGTCGTGCCGAAGAACTGCGTATAACCACGCTGCAACCCGGCAAAGTCGAGCTTGCCACCGGTTTCTTCAGCACCGACCAGAAAAACCCGCAACTGCACGATATCGCCCAGGTCCAGGTCTTGTTGTTGAAGGATTTTGCGCAGTTTGTTGAACACCGACACCGTCTGCACTTCGGTGCTGCCGTACGCGGCTGGCGTACCCGCAGGGGCCTGGACGTCGGCAAGATCCGGCAAGGTGCCGCTGACGAAAATCAGGCTGGCAGACGCCGGCACAGTCACGGTTTGCGAGATCGGAAAATCACCGACGCTGGTACGTTGGATGCTGTCGCTCATGAGAATGCTCCTTAAGACGCGGCCAATGCCGCACGCTGTGTTTGTTGCGTCACGCGGTCCGCCAGTTGCGCAACCACATGGCGCGCCGAGTTGGCCGCCGATTCCTGCCAGATACCCACACCGCTTTGCACCAGACCGTCCCCGGCGAAATACACGCGGCCATGGGCCTGTTCGAGCAAGGCGCTGGCGTCGGCGGGGAAGTGTTCGCGTTGC
This sequence comes from Pseudomonas sp. Larv2_ips, assembly GCF_963879675.1. Taxonomy (NCBI): domain Bacteria; kingdom Pseudomonadati; phylum Pseudomonadota; class Gammaproteobacteria; order Pseudomonadales; family Pseudomonadaceae; genus Pseudomonas; species Pseudomonas sp. Larv2_ips. The sequence continues at coordinate 1,829,059 of NZ_CAWOAW010000027.1, read as the reverse complement.
AGCCACGGGCCTTCGCTGTAGGGGATCTGTTCCCAGGACACGGCCAGCGGGTTGCGCAGGTGTTTTGAGTAACCCGGATGCAACAGCTCCACGGCCTCCCTGGAGGTGGCGTACTGCTGATCGAACGGCTGCGCACCAAACACGTCGGCGCCCTCCCCGGTCACGTAACCGGCCACCAGCAACCCTTCGCGGGTATTGAGGTCGTTGCTTGGGTACCAGAGCAGGCGCGCCGGGTGTTCGATCCAGGACAGGCCGCCGTAGGTGCGGTAGTCGGTTTCCCAGAAGCGCGGCGACTGCCACGCCACTTTGGTGGCCTGGTCGCTGCGGGTGCTGAGCAACGCGGCCTTGATCGGGTCGCTGAAATCAGTATCGAGTTTGGCCAGCAGCGGCAGCGGCAACGTCGAGACCAGATAGTCGGCGCGCACCACCTGTTCGCGGCCACTGTGCTGGTCGTGATAAGTCACTGCCACGCCGTGTTCCAGCTGGCGGATCTGCCTGACCTGCGCGCCCAATTGCACGTGTTCGCTGACGCGCTGGTAAAAGGCATCGGTGATGCGGTCCATGCCGCCCACCGGTTGGAACATGGTCGCCGAAAACTCAGGGAACTCCGTGTGCAATAACGCGCCCCACAGCTCGGGATGCAGCAGCCGATCCAGTGCCAGCGGGCTTCGCGTGGCGGGCAATGCGCCGGGGTGCGCAGGCGATTCCAGGTGACCGGCGCGCAGGCTGCCTTCATAGGCCAGTTCTTGCGACAGGTCGCCGTACACCTGCAAAAACGCCAGCAAGCGCGTGCGCTCTTCGCTGCTCAACACATCATCGAGCGCATCGCGCTGCACGGCCTTGGCCAGCAAGTCGGACAAGTGCCCGCGCGTATCGTTGATCGCCTGGCCGACGGTGAATGCCGGCTGTTGCAGGTCCGGGCGCACCTGGGCGCCATGGCTGCTGTTGACCAGCACTTCGAGCGGTACGCCCAGCTCGCTGCAGTAATCCAGAATCGTACGGTGCTGGCTGGGAATCCTGGCCGGGCCGGCGTTGAAATACAGGCCCTGATCGAATGCCACGGTTTGCGTGCGGCCGTCCTTGTAGTCCACGCGGTCGCCATGGCGCAGGGTCCAGGTGCGCCCGCCGACGCGATCGCGCGCCTCCAGCACTTGCACACTGAACCCGGCGCGGGTCAGTTCCAGCGCAGTGACCAGCCCGGCAATGCCGGCGCCCAGCACCAGCACGCGAGTGCCCTGCCCCAGGCCGGGCTTGAGTTTCAGCGGCTGTGGGCGTCGGTGCGACGACGGCCCCAGGCCCAGTGCTGCGAGTGCATCCTTGACGGCCGGCTCGCCGCCGACTGCGGCGATGCTCGACAGCGCTTCACGTCGTGTCAGTCCCATGATCGATGCTCCTAGTCCGGCAGGCCCGGTGGGTTGATCAGCGACGTGTCGACGCGCTCGATGTCCAGGCCCCAACGTTGCAGCACCTGTTCGTATTGGCCACCGACAATCGCGCCTTCAAGTGCCGTGTGAATCGGCTGGACCAGGCCGTTGTCCTTGCGCGTGGTCACGGCGATATCCGCTTTCAGCGGCCAGCCACCATTGACCGTGCCGACACGCTTGATGCCGCCGGTGATGGCCGCCGAATAGGCGTACACCGAGTTGGGCCCGAACAGCGCATCGCTGCGCCCCGATTGCACCGCCAGCTGCGCGGCGGCCTGGTCGTCGAAGTACTGCAGCAGCGCAGGCTTGATACCAGCCTTTTCATTCGCCTCGTTCCACGCCAGCAGGACCTTTTCCTGGTTGGTGCCGGAGCCGACGATGATCTTCAGCCCGGCAATATCGGAGGCTTGTTTGATCTCGGTGATCTTGCTGGTGCTCTTGACGTAAAACCCCAGCACATCCTGGCGATACGTGGCGAAGTCAAAACGCTTCTTGCGTGCTTCGGTCACGGTGACGTTGCTGATCACCGCGTCGTATTTGCCCGAGCTGACACCCAGCGGCCAATCTTCCCAACTGGTCTGCACCACGTTGAGTTGCAGGCCAAGACTGTCGGCGACCAGCTGCGCGGTGTCGGCCTCGCTGCCGATGGTGGTCTTGTCGTCATTGGCCAGCAGCGCCAGCGGTGGCCCGGCCACGCCGGACACGGCCACGGTGAACTTGCCCGGCTGGGCAAACTTGAAGCCCGGCGGAATCTGCGCGATAGCCGCTTCGTTGCGCGGCACATGAATGCGCACGCGGTCAGGGCTGAGGTCGACCTGTTGCACGGCGAAAGCGGTTTGCGCGGTGCTGACGGCTAGCGCCAGCAAGGCCACGCGAGCGGTATGGATGAACATGGCAGTCACTCCTTGAACTAAAGCACCTTGCCGAGAAAGGCCACGGTGCGGGGATGTCGGGGTTGGCGGAAAATCTGTTCGGGCGGGCCCTCTTCGATCAATTGGCCGTCGCACAGAAACACCACGTGGTCGGCCACCTCGCGGGCGAAACCGATCTCGTGGGTGACGATCACCAGGGTCACGCCCAGTTGGGTCAGGCCCTTGATCACATCGAGCACCTCGCCCACCAGTTCCGGGTCGAGGGCTGAAGTGGGTTCGTCAAACAGCAGCACCTTGGGGTCCAGCGCCAGGGCACGGGCGATGGCCACGCGCTGTTGCTGGCCGCCGGAGAGCTGGCGTGGGTAGGCATCGACCTTGTCTGCCAGGCCGACCTTGGCCAGCAGTTCGGACGCCTTGGCCTGCGCCTCGGCCCTGCTCCAGCGCTTGTGCGCCAGCGGCGCTTCGGCGATGTTTTCCCAGGCGGTGAGGTGCGGGAACAGGTTGAAGTTCTGGAACACGAAGCCCACGTCGATGCGGCGTTTGAGAATCTCGCGTTCTTTCAATTCGTAGAGCAGGTCACCCTTGCGGCGGTAACCGACGTATTCACCGTCGATGGTGATGTGCCCGCTGTCGATCTTCTCCAGGTGGTTGATGGTGCGCAGCAAGGTGGATTTGCCCGAGCCGGACGGCCCGAGAATCACCGTGACCTTGCCCGGGTCGATGGTCAGGTCGATGTCTTTGAGCACCTGCTGGTTGCCAAAGCGCTTGCCCACGCCCTGGATCTGGATGCGCCCCGCGCGTGCGTCACTCATGGGTTTTCTCCTTGAGCCAGCGACGGATGCGTTGCAGCGGCGTCGGCGGCAACACGCGTGCGGTGCCACGCGCGAAGTGGCGCTCGACGTAGTACTGGGCGCTGGTCAGCACGGTGGTGATGATCAGGTACCACACGGTGGCCACGATCAGCAGCGGGATCACCGCCTGGGTGCGGTTGTAGATGACCTGCACGGTGTAGAACAGCTCCGGCAAGGCCAGCACGTAGACGATGGAGGTGCCCTTGACGAGGCCGATGATTTCGTTGAAACCCGAGGGCAGAATCGAGCGCAAGGCCTGGGGCAGAATGATGCGGAAGATACGGCGCGAAGCCGGCAAGCCCAAGGCCGCCGCCGCTTCATGCTGGCCGGCATCTACGCCGATCAGGCCGCCGCGAATGATCTCTGCCGCGTAGGCCGCTTGCATCAGGCTCAGGCCCAACACCGCCACGGTGAATTGACTGAGCACATCCACCGTCGACCATTCGGCAAACACCACGCCGGTGAACGGCACGCCGAGCACGATGTGGTCATACAGGTAGGCAAAGTTGTAGAGGATGATCAGCACCAACAGCGCCGGCATTGAGCGGAAGAACCAGATATAGCCCCAGGCCAACGCCGCCAGCAGCGGCGAGCCCGACAGCCGCGCCAGGGCCAACGCAGTGCCGAGGATGATGCTGAACACGGTGCTGAGCAATGTCAGCAACAGCGTCTGGCCCAGGCCACGCAGCACCGACGGCGAGAAGAACCACTGGCCGAATACGCCCCACTCCCAACGCGGGTTGGTGGCCAGCGAATGCACGATGGCGAGCAGCACCAGCGCGGCGAAAATCGACCCGGCCCAGCGCCAGGGATGCCGGGCCGGCACCACGTGCAAGGCTTTGATCGGCGTTGCGACACGCGCCTGGCGAACCGGGTAGTCGGTGACCTCATCGATCAGGTCATAGGTTTTGGCGACAATGGGCATGGTCTATTCCTCGCGAGTTGCGGCCTTAGAAGGCGTAAGTCAGCCGGGTGTAGTAGTACCCGCCGGTAAAACCGTAGGGCGAATACGTGCCGTAGCTGGCGAGCATGGTGCTGCTCGGCACGCCTTGTTTTTTGGGGTATTGGTCGAACAGGTTCTTGGCGCCGACGGCGACGCTCAGGTCTTTGGTGAGGTTGTAACCAAGGTCGAGGTCGGTGATCCACTTGGCGCTGTAGACCCGGTCGAGGCTGCGGTCGGCGGAGACGTTGACCTCTTTGTACGAGCCGTAACGGGTCAGGGCCAGGTTGAGGTTGAAGCGGTCGATGCTCCAGTCACCGCCCAGGATCAGCTTGGTCTTGGGCTGCACGTCGGTGATCAGGCCGCGGGCCTGACGGTCCATCAGGTCATAGGAGGTGCCAAGGATGTCGGTGGACGCCTTGTAGTTGAGGATCTTGGTCTGGTTCCAGTTGAACGCCGCCGTCCACTTCAGCGAGCCGTACGGGCCGATGTCCTGGTTGTAGTTGCTGACCAGGTCCACGCCTTTGGTGCGGGTGTCGGCGCCGTTGATGAAGTACTGGCCGCCGGAGGTGGAGTTGATGCCGTTGTTCTGCAAGACCTGGGTGACTTCCGGGCCGAGCAAGGTGCCGGTCAGGGTGATGCGGTCACGCAGGTTGATCACGTAGGCGTCGGCGGTGAAGTTCAAGCGGTCGGTGGGCGTGAGGGTGAAACCGAGGCTGAAGTTGGTCGAGCGCTCGGGTTTCAAGCCCTCGGCGCCCAAGGCCTTGGCCGCCGCCGACCCCACGGGCAACACGCCGTAGTTGATCGATTGATACACGCCGTCGACCACGCCATAGGTCGTGGAGCGCGCGCTGAACAGGCTGTTGGCCAGGGACGGCGCGCGAAAACCATTGCTGACCGTAGCGCGCACGGCGAATTGCGGGGTGAAATCGTAGCGCGTGGTCAGCTTGCCGCTGCGGGTCGCGCCGACGCCTTCGTTGTAATGCTCATAGCGAAACGCGGTGCCCACGTACCAGTCCGGCAGGGGGTTGAACCCAACATCCACATAGCTGGCGAGGCTGTTGCGCGAGGCACTGCTTTCTTCAGCCGGTGAAATGCCGTTGGTGACCTGCGCCCCGGACGACGCGCAATTGCCCGGCGCCACGCAGTAGCCACCATTGGCATACGAGGCGTAGTCACCGGCCTGCACCTCATAGGTGTCGCGCCGATGCTCGAAGCCATAAGACAGGTCCAGCGGCTTTTGCAGGCCAATGTCGAAGCCGCGCTTGAAGTCGAGGTTGGTGGTCAGCTCGGTGGAAATCCAGGTACCGGAGGTGAAGCTGTTGGGCGTGTACTCGCCCAGCGACGGGTTCTGGTTGTGGGTGGTGCCCTGCTCCGCTTCGTTGCGCCCGTAGGTGGTGGACAAATCCCAGTCCCACGCGCCGACCGTGCCCTTGCCGCCGAACGCGGCCTGGAAATCATCCTCGTCGATGTACCAGGTCGGCGTGTAGCCGGCCGGGTAACCATTGGGCCCGGTGGTGATGGTGTTGGTGATGGTCGGCAAGCGGAAGTTCTGGCCTTGCTCGGCCTTGCGTCGCGAGTAAGTGGTGAAGGAATACAGGCTCAAACTGTCATCAATCGGCAGCTCGGCGTTGTAGCCCAGGGTCAGCAGGTTGGTCTTGGGCGTGCCGTAGCCGCCATAAGTGGACTTGCCCGCCAGGCCGTAGGCTTGCTCGTAGGTGTAGCCGTTGGCGCTGGCCTTGTTGTCGTCATTCTGGCTGCGTGCATCCAGGGCCAACTGCACGATGCCGCCGTCGCCGATTTCGAAACCCTTGTTGAGGCTTTGCTGCACGGTCTGTTTTTTGCCGTCGTAGCCCTGGCCGATGTTGGTCACAGCGGTGCCGCTGGTGTCGGCCTTGAGGATCACGTTGATCACCCCGGCGATGGCGTCCGAGCCGTATTGGGCGGCAGCGCCGTCACGCAGCACTTCAACGTGGTCGATGGCGCTGATCGGGATCAGGTCGAGGTCGGCCGGTGCGGCGCCGGTGTTGATGCCGTTGATGTTCAAGGTGGCGCTGGTGTGACGGCGTTTGCCGTTGACCAGCACCAGCACTTCGGCGGCACTCAGGCCGCGCAGGTTCGGGGCGCGGGCAATGCCGCTGGCGTCCCAACCGGTTTTTTCCGGCAGGGTCAGCGACGGGATCACCGCGCTCAGGGCTTCCATCAAACCGGGCTTGCCGGTGCTTTGCAGTTGCTTGGCGCTGACGACATCGATTGGCACCGGGCTGCTGGTGACGGTGCGCTGCTCGGCGCCACGGTTGCCGGTGACCACTACGGTGGACAGGGTGCTGTCGTCCTGGGCCTGGGCCGTGTGTGTCAGTAAGGCCAGCGCCAGTGCGGCGGTGGGGTGTAAAACGTGCTTCATGGCCACTCCAGACTTTCCAGATCGCGAAGTCGGGCGCTCGCGCGGTCGTGCGCGGTGCTCGGATTTTTCGAAGGTGTTTCGGCGATTGGAAACTAGGTGTGGGGCGAGCGAGGGGTTTGAATGGGCAACATACGTTGAACTCCGTTCCAACGATTCTGCCGCAGGGTCTTTACCCGGTTATGGCGCGCAGAATCTGAATCACGCTGGGTACCATCCGAGGTGAGGGGTAGGCTGTTGCGATCAAACATAACGGAATGGATTTCAAAAATATAATGCTATTTGGGCATAAGCTAATATTCTCTAATTTCATTATTTATTAATAATTTTATTCGTATTGGTAATGTCTTCTTGAGATCAGGCGCGGGTTGCCAGCGCGGTTTAACGGAGCGCCAAAGATCAAAATCTACAGCACGGCAACCTGACAGCCGACCTGACCCTGGAGGCTGCACTCGATCAAATGTGGGAGCAGGCTGGCCTGCGATGCAGACAACCCGGTGTATCAGCCATACCCGGTTGATGCCATCGCAGGCAAGCCAGCTCCCACACTTGGAGCTCTGTGCATCAGACAAAGATGGGTTGCTATGCTTTTGCTTCTACCACTCAGGTCGGCTACCAGGCCGCCGTGCTCTGCTTTTGATCTTGATCTTGATCTGCTTTGGACTTTGATCTCAGGCGCCCCGTTAAACCACGCTGGCCGAACGCAGGTTTTGGAGCGTGGGTAAACCGGCAGGACGCCGGTTTAGCCGTGTTGGGCCATGGATGGCCCATCGCGGCGGCCCACGCTCCAAAGCCTGCGTGAGGGCACACCGAGCCCAGGCGAGGTGCCGAGTGGTGGGGCGAGGACCTTTTGGTTACTTTTGGGTCCCTCCAAAAGTGACCCGCTGTAAGAGCGGAACCAATAGCAGCCGTTACCACAGCAACGGATATGCACCCAATCGACCTAAAAAAGCGCAAGCCCAAAGACCGCCATCGCAGGCGACCCTGCTCCCACATTCTCTACCGCCTCCCTCACTTCATCTCGCCGGCCGCAGCAACTGCATCTGCTGGCGATAATCATCCGTCACCTGCCGCGCCTGGCTGCTGCTGGTAATCACCCGAGGCGTAATCAACACAATCAACTCCGTGCGATCCTTGGACTTGCTGATGTTACCAAACAACCACCGCAACCCAGGAATCTTGCCCAAATACGGCACAGCACTGACACTCTGCGCGTTGTCCTGCTTGATCAACCCGCCCAGCAACACCGTCTGCCCACTTTGCACCGCCACCTGCGTCGACACCGACCGCGTCGATATCCGCGGATTCACCGGCGTATCACTGGTACCACTCTGAGTCTGGGCATCACTGACCTGCTGCTGAATATCCATGTACACCAACCCGCCCGGATTAATGCGCGGCACCACATCCAGAATCACCCCGGTCTGCACGTATTCGACGCTGCTCAAAGTGGAATCGGCGTTGCCGGTATTCACCGTGGTCTGACTGATAGGAATGTTATCCCCCACCTGAATCTGCGCCGGCTGGTTATTCATCACCACCAACGACGGCGCCGACAGCACCTGAGTGCGCCCATTGGTCTCCAATGCATGCAACGCCACCTGCAAATTGGCGCTGACAAACGAGTAAAACAACGAATCCGACGCCCCCAGCCCTGCGCCGCCGCCCCCTAGCGCCCCCTGGCTACCCGTGGCATTCGCCACCGTCTTACTTCCCGAGTTCCCCGCCAGGCGTCCCAGATACCACTGCACCCCAAGGTCCAGCTCCCCGGTCAACTTGACCTCAAGAATGCGCGTCTCGATCTGCACCTGAAGCGGCGGATTATCAAGGCGTTTGATCGCCGCTTCGATCTCCTTCCACTGCGCCGGACGCGTGCGCACCAACAGTTGGTTACTGCTCTTCTGCGCCGTAATCCGAGTACCGGCTTCAAGACTTTTATCCGGCGCAGGCGCAGCAACGTCCGGTGCTTGCTCAGGCTCGTCGGCGGGCGGCGGCGCATCTTGCAACCCGCCGGCATTGCTGTTGAGCGACGACAACGTAGCCGTGCGCAAGCCCGGCGCAACCTTCGCCGGCGCGTCGTCCTTGATCGCGTCATTGCCATAGATCTGGCGCAGGTACTTGGCCAGGTCCGAAGCCTTCATATTGCGCACATCGTAGACATACATCTGCGGCTCGTTACCGCCGCCCTCATCGATGGTGCGGATCCAGTCACCCACCTCGCTGAGGTACTGCGGCTGTGAAGAAATCGCCACCACCGAATTGGTGCGCTCAATCGGCAAAAACCGCAGCATGCCCGCCAACGGCATGCCACTGTCCGGGCCGAACATGGCTTGCAGCTCGGGCATCAACTCGGCGACTGACGCGCGTTGCAGGCCGAACACGCCCACCGACATGCCCTTGAGCCAGTCCACATCAAAGGTGTCGATGGTCTCCTGATAGTTGGCCAGCTCCTCCGGGGTGCCGGCCAGGCTGAGGATATTGCGCGCCGGGTCCACCAGCAAAAACGCGTTCTCGCGCGCAAACGGCTTGAGCAGCCTCTGCATCTCGGTGGCCGAGATATACCGCAGTGGGAACAACCGCGCAGAGAGGCCGCTGGACGGCGCCGCCACGTGCATTTGCGGCACCAGCTTGCCGGCCACGGCCTGGTCGGCGGGCAGGATCACATAGCGCTGGCCCTGACGGATCATCGCGTTGTCGGTCCAGGACAGCAGGGTTTCCAGAATCGACAACGCCTGCTGCTTGTCCACCGGTTTGGAGGTGGAGAAGCTGACATTGCCCTTCACGCCCTGGGCGATGCTGTAGTTTTCGTGCAGCAGGTCGCCCATCACGCTGTTGATCACTGCCTCGATGGGCTGGTCGGCGAAATTGAACACGATGTCGCCGCCCTGCTCCTTCGCGCTCGGCGTTGCGCTGGGCGGGCGCACGAATTGCTGGTTGCCACGGATCACCTGGCGCTGTGGCGCTGACCGGGTTGCAAGCGGCGGGCTTTGCGGTGCAGGCGCCTCAGTCGGCGGTCGTTGCGAACCGGTGCCCTGCATGGCTTCGTGCAGCAGCTCGTCGTCCGGGTCGGGGCGGTCGGGGAAGGCGCCACAGCCGCCCAGTGCGAGGGCGGTGGCCAGGCAAAATGTTGAAGTGCGCATGTCGATCAAGGGAGGGGCTCGCGGGGAAGAGTAATCGGGGGCCGGGGGGACGGCGGCGGCAGGCGCTTGGCATAGAGGTTCAAGGTTTGCGTACGGCCATCCAGGGCAAAACGGGCGTATTGCGGCGTCAGGTGTTCCAGGCGCCAGCCGTTGGGCAGCGTCTGGCCCAGGCGCACGGTCAGCGGACGGCCGTCGGCCTGCTTGAGCATCGCCAGTTGCAGGTTGCCGGTGATCATGACGCCGCTGAGGGTCAGGTTGGCCAGGCTCGAGACCCGGGCTTTGCCCACCACGCTGTCGGGGCTGCGATCAGGGCTGAACAGCGGCGTTTGCCAGGTGGCGGCAAGGCTGTCGAGTGTGACGCTTGGCGCCACGCGCGCACTGACCACAGGGTGCGCGCGCGCGACGGGTTCGGGCAGCCACTGCGGTTGATCGCCGATGCTGCTGAGGATGACCGCCATCAGCACGCCGAGTACCCCGGCCAAGCCGAGCAAGCCCCACTCCAGGGGGCGCAGGGCGCCGATCATCGCGCCACCTGCGGTTGCAGATAGCCGCGCACCAACAGCTGCACCAGCAGTTTCCCCGCCCCACCGGTGGCGGGCGCCTGCTGGCCACGGCGGATGCGCAGCTCATCCACAAACAAAAACGGCGGCTGGTACTCCAGCTCATGCAGCACGGCTTCCAAAGGCTCGATGGCGCAGTTCAGGGTCAGGCTGACTTTGACCTGGCGATACGGCTCGCCCTCGTCCTGCTCCGGGGTGATGGGCTTGCGTTGGGTCAGGCTGCAGCCGCCGCCGAGCGTGGCGTGGCTGTTGATCAGGTCGGCAAGGCGCTGCATCAGGTCGGCGGCCACCACGTCGGGGTCATCGCCCGGCAACAGGCTGGTGCTGCTCGCCGGGTCCTGGCGGGCCTGTTGAAGTTGCTGGCGCAGCGCATCGCCCTGGCGCACCACGCCGGCGTAGCGTTGCTGCTGCTCGCGCAACTGCTCGGCCTGTTCGCCCATGTCACGCAAGGGGCCGGCGAACCAACTGTCGATCAACAGCCAGTAGGCCGCGCCGACGACCACGGCCAGCAATAACAAGGCCGCGCCGCGACGTTCACGGGGTGTGAGGGGTCGGCGCATCGGCGGCCTCCTGGCGTAGGTGGGCACGCAAGGCAAACTGGTCCTTGCCGGTGCGCGCATCGGGTTGAATCACCCCTTCGAACTGGGCGTTTTCCAGGCTGTGGCAACCCTTGATGCGGGTGATCAGCGCGCTGGCCTTGGCGCTTTGCCCGGAGATGGAAATCTCGCCGTCCTTGACGTCCAACTGGTCGAGCCAGGTGTCGGCGGGCAGGCAGGTGGTGAGGTCATTGAGCAACGCGGCCAAGGGCGGCTGCGCCAGTTTGCGCTGGGTCAGGTATTGCGCCGCGCCACGGGTATTGAGCAGTTGCTGGCGCAGGGCGTGCACCTCGGCAACCTGGGCTTTTTGCTGCTGCTCGCTGGCGTGCATGGCTTCGAGCACGCGCTGGCGGTCGTTGAGCCACAGCCACATCGCCGCAATCAGCAAGGCGCCACACAGCCACGGCAGGCTGCGTTGCAAGCCTTTGCCGGAGTGGCGTTGGCGCGGTCGCAGCGGCGCCGGGAGCAAGTCGATGCCCAGGTGGTTCACGTCCACCCGATGAGGGTGCACGCCGAGGGCGGCGCAGTCGGTGAGGATCTGGTCCAGCTGTTCGCGCAGGATCGCCACCAGTGTGACTTGCAGGTGCGTGGCGGTGCGTTGATCCTGGCGCGCGACAAAGTACAGCTGGTCAGCCTCGAAGGGCGTGTAGCGATCCAGCTCGTACCCGACCACGGCGGTCAGGTTGCGCGCGGCGGCCAGCGGCAGTTGCACGGTTTGCAGCAGCACCGCATCGGGCGCGAGCATCAGCACCTGGCGCGCGCTACCGAGTGCGACCGGTTCGCTCAGTGGCCAGTGGCAGACCTGCTCAGGCGGCTCGCTCAGGGCCAGCCATTTCGGTACACAGGCGCGCAACTCCGCGAGCCACAGGCGCCAGCCCTGTTGCAGCAGGCTGCCACGCCAGTGCCGGGCGATGGGTTCCAGTCGATTCATTCTTGCCAACGCAGCACCCGGTAGGGTTGCGCGCTGTCCTCCGAGGGGCTCAATAAAACGGTGAGTTGCAGGCGTGCCTGATAGCCGCCGGGACGCTGTGCGTGGCTGTCGACCACCAGCACCACACCTGGGTCGGCGCCTTCGGCGTTCTGGCGCGGCAAGTTCAGCGCCTTGCGCATCAGCGGGCTGGCGAAGGCCGGGTCGGGTCGATCCAGGTCACTCCACAGGGTGATTTGCGGCAGCAATTGGCTGTACAGGGTTTGTGTCATGCCGGGCAGCTGGCGCACTTCTTCCAGCACCCGAAACGGCGGCAGGCCGTGCTTGCGGCGCGCCTCAAAAGCTTTGATCAATTGGTCGGCCTGGGCCTGGGTGGCGCCGCAGGCCAGGGCCAGGCGCATCAAGTCATCGGCCTCGGCGTTGATCAGGTAAAGCTTGCCGCGCTCGCTGCGCAGGCTGACGTGCAACTGGGCATCGTCGAAGGTCAGCGCGATGTCACGGCCGTCGGCAATCCAGCGTCGATCGGCCATGACCAGGGCGATGCCGGCTTCGGCAGCCAGCACGGTCTGGGTGTGCTGGCGCAACCACAGGGCCTGGCGGCTTTGCAGCTGTACCCAACCGGCCAGGCCGCCGAGCAGCACGCTGAGCAAGGCCAGCGCCCAGAGCACCAGCAACAGCGCGGCGCCGCGTTGGCGCCTCATTCCTCCAGCGCTCCGCTTGCGAGGTTCAGACGCAGGGCAATCACCTGGGTAACCCACGGCAGCGGGCCGTCGACGCGCGCGGCAATGCGCACCGCAGCGGGCAAACGCTTGGGCCACGGCCATTGGCTGACCCATCCGGTGGCTTGGCCCAAAGGCGATACGCCGCGGTAACTGAACTGCACGTCCTGGAGGTTCTTGAGCAGCACTTGCGGCTCACTGCGGGCGACGTTGGTGTGCGATTCGAGCTGAGAAAACGACACCTGCAACGCCTGTTTTTGTGCTTGCAGCGTGAACCGCTGAATGCCGCCGCCGAGCACACCCGGCAGCGTCGCCACAAACTGCAATCGCTGGGGCATGCCGACAAAAAAACCATCGGTCTGGCTGTCATCTTCGGTCACGTCCAGCGGCAGCGCTTCACTGATCGCCGTGCGTAAAAACTGCTGGGCGGCGCGCATCTCATCCAGGCTGGTGGTGTAGCGCTGGGCCTTGGACACGGCACGATTGGCGCCCAGCAACGCGCCACCCACCAGCACCAGCAACACCGCGAGCAGGCTCAGCACCACGAGGATTTCCAGCAAGGTGAAGCCCTGCTCGCGGCGCTTCACAGGCGCGCCTTCAAGGTACTGAAACGAGCCTGATGCGGCCCTTCGCTCACGGTCAGGTCGAGGCGAAACACGTGGGGCTGTTGTCGGGTCTGGGTCAGTTGCCAGTGGATGCCCTGCAGGTGACCTTCACTGACCCCCTCAGTCAGCGGCCCCGCCGCCTCCTGGTCGAGCACCGTCAACGCCGCATGGGTGAGGCGGTCGCTGTGGGCGACTTGCGACAACGAGCGCGCGCTTTGGCCAAAGGCGACCAGCAACACTGTGCCGCACACCGCCATCAAGGTCAGCGCGGCGAGCATTTCAATCAAGGTGAAGCCCGTCTGGTATTTCATGGCAGCGCCCTGGACTGCACGCTGCCGGTCAGCCAGCCCACGTCGATGCGCCAGCGCCGGCTGCCATTGGCCAACAACAGGTGGCCGCCGGTTGAGCTGCCGTCGGGGTAAAACTCGACAGCCGAGCCCGCCTGTTCGGCAGTGTGCAGGCTCACGTGCAACTCAGCCGGCCAGCGTTGCAGCGCGCGGCCCGGTGCCTGGAAGGTCATTTTTTGCAGATCGAACTCAGTGCGCGCCACCGCGCCGCTGACAACCGCCCCGGCCCGCGTGGTGCGCAGTGCATCAACCATCTGCCCGACCACACGGCGCTCTTGCGCCGCCTGCAAACCCTGGCGCACGCCCAACCCCAACAACCCGGCGGCGAGGCCGATCAACAGGATGACCACCAGCATTTCCAGCAGGGTAAAGCCGCGCTGGGCCATGGCGAGGTTATTCCCAGTTGCCCAGGTCGGCGCTGTAGCCATCGCCGCCCGGCTGGCCGTCCTGACCGTAGAAAACCAGGTCGAAGGCGCCGTGCTCGCCCGGGTAGCGATAGCCGAAGGCATGGCCGAACGGGTCTTTGAGGTCGGATGGCTTGGCGTAGGGGCCGGCCCAGCTGGCTGCGTTGGCGGGCTTGTCCACCAGCTGTTGCAGGCTGTTGGGCGGTGCGCCGACGTCGAGGGCATAGCTGTCGATTTTCATGCTCAGGCCGGCCAGTTGCGCCTTGCCTGCGCCGTACTTGCCCTTGTCCACGTTGCCGCCGACCTGGCGCACCACAATGGTTGCGACAATGCCCAGCAACACGATCACCGCGAGCATTTCGAGCAGGGTGAAACCGCTTTGGCGGCGTGTCGATCTGAGTTGAAGGTGTCGCATGGGAGTGGCTCCTTGAAGGTTCATATATTGCTGGTCAGGCTCATCAGCGGCAGCATGATCGCCAGCATGATCACCGCCACCAGCACGGCCATGACCACGGTCAGCGACGGCACCAGCGCGGCGAGCAGGCGGTCGATGCCGCGTTTGGCTTCGACGTCGAACACCTCGGCGACCTTGAGCAGCATGCTGTCCAGTTCACCGGCCTGTTCGCCGACTTCAATCATTTGCAGGGCCAGGTCTGGCAGCAGCGGTTGCGCGCCGAAGGCGCTGGCGAGGGTGCCGCCGCCTTTTACCGATTCCGCCGCCTCCGCCACTTGGGCTTGCAGCGCCCGGTTGGTGCAGACTTGGCGGGCAATGACGAGTGCCTGCAGCAAGGCCACGCCGTTGCTGAGCAGGGTGCCGAGGGTGCGCGTCAGTCGGGCTGCTTCGACGCGTTGCAGCAGCGGGCCGATCACACGAATGCCGAGCAGGCGGCGGTCATAGCGCTGCCTGCGCAGCGGATCACGCAGGCGTGCCGCCACGATCCAGATGGCCGCAACCAGCGCGCCCAGAACCCACAAGCCATAAGCGCCGAGGAACTGGCCAAGCGCAAGAATGACCTCGGTGATCAGCGGAATCGGCACGCCCAGGTCCTGGAAAATCGGCACGAATTGCGGCACCACGTACGCCAGCAACAGCGCCAGCGAACCCACTACACCGACCACCAGGAACGCCGGGTAGATCAGCGCATTGATGACGTCGCCGCGCAGCAATTGGCTGCGTTCCAGATAGTCGCCCAACTGGTGCAAGGTGCTTTCCAGCGCGCCACCGGCCTCACCGGCGCGCACCATGCTCAAGTACAGCGCCGAGAACGTGTCGCCCTCCTCCTCCAGTGCGGCGGATAACGGCTTGCCCGCCTTGACGTGGTCGCGGATACGCTCGATCAGCGCCCGCACCTGGGGTTGGCCGGGTTGCCTGAGCAGCAGGCCCAGCGAACGCTCAAGCGGCTGGCCGGCGCCGAGCAACGTGGCCAGTTGCTGGGTAAAGCTCACCAGGGCTGCGCCCTTCAACGGCCCGCGCGCAGTGCGCAGCAGCGGGCTGCCGGCCACTTCGATGTGCAACAGCAGTAAACCGCGTTTGTGCAGGACGGCGATGGCCGCCGCCTGGTCCTGGGCTTGCAGCGTGCCGTTGTGGGCCACGCCCTGGCTGTCCAGCGCGCGAAACCTGAACAGGCTCACGCGCCCTCTCCACGGGTGACGCGCAGCACTTCTTCCAGCGAGGTGACGCCCGCCAGCGCCTGGCGCAGGCCTTCTTCATGCAAGGTGCGCAGACCGGCGCGGCGCGCAGCCTGCTCCAGCGTGGCGGCGTCGGCGTGGCGCATCAACAGGCTGCGCAGTTCGTCGTTCATCACCAGCAATTCGGTGATTGCACTGCGACCGCGATAGCTGCCCTTGTAGAGCAAGATCGGGCGCTGGTCGGTCAAGCGATCCAGGCCATGTTCTTCGATCAGTTCCGGCGTGGCTTCAAATGCCAGGCGGGTCGCCGGGTCCAGGCGCCTTACCAGGCGCTGGGCGAGAATGCCGCTGACCGTCGAGGCGATCAGGTAGCTTTCCACGCCCATGTCCAGCAAGCGCGTGATGCTCGCGGCGGCGCTGTTGGTGTGCAGGGTGGAGAGCACAAGGTGACCGGTGAGCGAGGACTGGATGGCGATGCGACAGGTCTCCAGGTCGCGGATTTCGCCGACCATGATCACGTCCGGGTCCTGGCGCACGATGGAGCGCAGCGCGCCGGCGAAGTCCAGGCCAATGGCGGGTTTGACCTGGATCTGATTGATGCCTTCGAGCTGGTATTCCACCGGGTCTTCGACGGTGATGATCTTGCGTTCAGCGGTGTTGAGCCGCGACAACGCGGTGTAGAGCGTGGTGGTTTTGCCCGAGCCGGTGGGCCCGGTGACCAGCAGGATGCCGTGAGGACGTTCGAGCAGGTCGAGAAACGCCGCCAGGCGCTGGCCGTCAAAGCCCAGGCTTTGGAAGTCGAACTGCACGGTTTGCCGGTCGAGCAGGCGCATCACCACCGATTCGCCGAAGCTGGTGGGCACCGTGGACACGCGCAGGTCCAGCGCCTTGCCCTGGACGCGCAGCATGATCCGCCCGTCCTGGGGCAGGCGCCGTTCGGCGATGTCCAGGCGCGCCATGATCTTGACCCGTGAGATCACCGCCGCCGATGAACTGGCGGGTGGCGCTTCGGCATCGTGCAGTACACCGTCGATGCGGTAACGCACCTTGAGCTGGTTTTCGAAGGGTTCGATGTGGATATCCGACGCGCGCTGTTCCACCGCACGCTGCAGGATCAGGTTGACCAGGCGAATCACCGGCGCTTCGGAGGCCATGTCCTTGAGGTGTTCGATATCTTCCAGCGCCCCGCCCTGCTCATCGAGGTTTTCGATCAGGGTGCCCATGGCGGAGCGGCCCTGGCCGTAGTAACGCTCGATCAGCGTGTCGACTTCAGTGCGCGGGCCGATGGCCAGCCACACCGGCACCTGGCAGGCGTAGGCCAGGGCTTGAAAGGGATAGAGGTGCGCCGGGTTGGCCGCCAATACGCGCAGGCCACCTTGCGCCCAGCCCATGGGCACCACTTGGTAGTGGCGCATAAAGCGTTCAGTGAGGGCGGGCAACGGGTCGAGCAGCGGCGGCGCGGCATCGGCCAGCAACAGCGGCGCGCCAAGCAGGTCCGCCCAGGCGCGGGCCAGTTCGATTTCGGAAACCAGCCCCAGACGCGCGAGCAGCCCGAGCAGGTCGCCGGCGTCCGTAGACAGACGCCGGGCGCGCTCCAGGTCGACCGTTTTCAGCCCGGCGTGCCGCATCAGCCACGCGCACACGTGGTCGGTGTGCGGGATCTGCAGAGTGCAGGCATCGGTGGGCATTGACGACATAGTGTGGGGTGTCTAGTTGCGAGAAAGTATGGCTATTTGGAACTACTGGCCAATACCGGAGAAGTGCCATTAGTTCGCCACGCCGCAGTCGGGGTTAACCGGGTTAATCGACTGAAAGTTGTAAATCTAGTTCCTGATGGCTGGAAACAAACTGAAAAGAATACGCATTAGCTGTCCCGGATTTCCGGTACAGCCCTTGATTTAGAGCCTTTAAGTGAATCAACAGAATTGGGCTAGTTGCAATTAGCCACTTCGCTAGTTATTCAAGTGCTCTCACGTTCAATCAAGCGACACTCCAGAAGATTCAATCGCACAACTTCATCCTCCACCGGTAGAACACCCAAACTTTCAAGTACCCGCGTGGCGGCTAATATTCCGATTTCCAAAGCCGGCGGTTTTATCGTGCTCAGACTCGGCAAAAGCATTTCGGCAAAGGGGTAATCACCAAAACCGAGCACGGCGCAGTCTTGCGGGATGTTTAACCCGGCACGCTGGCCCGCCAGCAAACCACCGGCGGCGAGGTTGTCGTTGGCGAAGAAAATCGCATCCGGCGGCGTGGCGTGGCTCATCAGCACCTGCATTGCCTGCTTGCCGGCTTCGAAAGGCGCCAGGTCCGCCTCCGGGGCATACACCCAAGGCTGCATACCCAGTTCGGTGACAGTGGCGGCATAACCGTCGCGCCGCTCCAGCGCGCTGAAGTCGCCGGGCGCACTGTTCTGCACGAAGGCGATACGCCGATACCCTTTGACATGCAGGTAGCGCGCAGCGCGGACGCCCACCTCGTAATGGGAGAAGCCAATCTGCAAGGGGTCGCGCGCGGGCACGTAATCCCAGGTTTCCACCACCGGAATGTCTGCCTCAGCGATCATCTTTTCAGTGCCCGCGCTGTGGAAACGACTGGTCAGCACCAACGCCGCCGGCGACCACCCGAGAAACGCGCGCACCGCGCTTTCTTCCTGGTCGGCGCTGAAGTAACTGGACGCCAATAGCAGCTGATAACCATGGCGGCTCAGCGTGTCACTGAAGCCCTGAATGGTGTTGGCGAAGATCGGCCCGGAGATGTTGGGAATCACCATGGCCACGATGCGGCCGCGCGCCGAGGCCAACCCGCCGGCCACCAGATTGGGCACATAACCCAACTCGGCCACCACCGCTGCGATGCGCTCCCGGCGCTCTGGCGAGACCTGCTCTGGCTGATTGAAATAGCGCGACACGGTGATCGCCGACACCCCGGCCTGGCGCGCCACGGTATTAAGAGTGACGCGCCCGGCGCCACGGCGTTTGCGCGGTTTTTCTTCGCTCAAGAGGCAATCCTGTTAAACACAAAAAGGCATATAGGACTAATTTTTTAGTATTTGACGCTCTAAACCAGACCTACCAATAATGCCGATGTTAGCGCTAACAAAGCGCTTTGTCTGCTACTCGCTCGAGCGAATGCCCAAGACACGACACAGGCGCTGACGGTCGCAGAACCGCAGCGGTTCAGGGCATTTTTCGAGCGGGCACAGCATGCACAACTTTCCACGTCACACTCATTTATTGTTTCTCGCAGGGCTGACCGCCCTCCCCGCGCCGGGCGTATTTGCTGCCGATACGCAGGAGCCCACGCTCAAATCCGTCACGGTCACCGCGACGCGGCGTGAAGAGTCGCTGCAAAAAGTCCCGGTGGCGGTTTCGGTGCTCGATGGCGAACAACTGGAGCGCGACAACCGCAACGGCGTGGCGAGCATCGTGCATCAAGTGCCGTCACTGAACTTTCGCACCGGCGCGTCGAACAAGGACACCTCGTTGTTCGTGCGCGGCGTGGGCACCATTTCCACCTCCCCAGGCGTTGAACCGACCGTGGCCACCGTGATCGACGGTGTGGTCTATGCGCGTCCGGGCCAGGCCACCCTCGACCTGCTGGACCTTGAGCGCATCGAAGTGCTGCGCGGCCCGCAAGGCACCCTGTTCGGCAAGAACGCCTCGGCCGGTGTACTGAACATCACCAGCAAGGCCCCCACCGCCGAGACCCACGGCTATATCGACCAGTCGTATTACAGCGGCAATGAAAGCCGCACGCGTTTCGGTATTGGCGGCAGCCTGGTGCCGGACGTGCTCAAGGGCTCGATCAGCACGCTGTTCGGCAGTTACGACGGTAATGTGGATAACAAAAATAACGGCCAGGAGGTCAACGGCTACAACCACAAAGGTATTCGCGGCAAGCTGGAATTCACCCCCAGTGATGAGGTGAAACTGACCTTGATCGCCGACTATATGCAGGCCCACGATGACGGCCCGAACGGCGTGGTGAGCAAGTCGCTGACACCCGCGTTTGCCAATGCGTTGAGCCCGGTGCGTGCGTCCAGCGACAACCGCAATATCAACACCGACACGCGCAGCCATGTCGAAGACACCAATAAAGGGTTATCGGCGCAGCTGGACTGGAACCTGGGCGACTACACCCTGACCTCGATCACCGCCTGGCGCGGCTGGGACAACACCCAATACCAGGATGGCGACCGCCTAAGCACCGTAACCGCCGCCTTCCCCGGCACCGCCGACAAGGGCGAGTTGGCCTTCGACCAGTACTCCCAGGAACTGCGCCTGGCCTCGCCCAAGGGTGAATTCCTGGAGTACGTCGGTGGCCTGTTCTACATGCATGGCAAGGACGAAGAGACCTACCAGCGCACGCTGACCACCCCGACGCGCACCGACCGCGGGATTGCCGACTACAGCACCACCAGCGACAGCTACGCGGCATTCGGTGAAACCACGCTGAATTTCACCTCACGCTTTCGCGGCATCGCCGGCCTGCGGTATACCCACGACGACCTGAAATACGATCACCGCCGCGTTTCCACCTCCGCCACCACGGTGAGTGGCATTCAACCTTCCACCCGCAGTGCCGGTTCGGTAGACGAGGACGGCTGGTCCGGGCGGCTGGGCGTGCAATACGACATCAGCGACAGCATCACCAGCTACCTGACCTACTCACGTGGCTACAAAGGCCCGGCGTACAACGTGTTTTTCAATATGCAGCCGCGCGACACCGATGCGCTCAAGCCGGAAACCTCCAACACCTGGGAAGCCGGGATCAAGGCCACCAGCTGGAACAATCGCCTGACCACCAACCTTGCGGTCTTCCACAGCGACTACGACAACTACCAGGCCAACTTTTTCGACACGGTCGCAGGCCAAGTCGTGACGCGCCTGATCAACGCCGGCAGCGTCAGCACTGAAGGTGTCGAACTCGATTACGCCTTGCAGGCCACCCATCAACTCAAGCTGTCCGGGGCCCTGGCTTACACCCGTGCGCGTATTGACGAATTCGCCTGCCCCGCCGGTGCGGCGGCAACGTGCAACGTGAATGGCAAACCGCTGCCGTTCAGCCCGGACTGGAAAAGCTACGTGCGCGCCGACTACAGCATCCCGCTGGAGAACGGCCTGGACGTCGAGCTGGGCACCGACTACAGCTGGCAGAGCGAAGTGCAGTACGACATCAGCCAGAACGTCGACACCAAACAAGGCGCCTATGGCATCTGGAACGCCAGCGTGGCCCTGGCCGATTACAGCAATGGCTGGCGCGTGGCGCTGCTGGCGAAGAACCTCGCCGACAAGTCTTATTCACCGCTGCTGGCCAGCGGCGGCAACTACATCTACCGCGCCGTGCCCCGTGACGATGAACGTTACTTCGGCGTGCAACTGCGTAAGGATTTTTAAGCATGAGCCGTCAATTGAAACTCGGCGCCTTTCTCATGGCCACCGGGCACCATGTCGCCGCCTGGCGCCACCCGGACGTGCCGGCCAACGCCGGGCTGGATTTCGCCCAGTACAAACGCCTGGCGCAGATCGCCGAGGCGGCCAAGTTCGACGCGCTGTTCGTGGCCGACAGCATTGCCGCCGCCACGGGTGAGATCGCCAGCCAGATGGCGCGTTCGGATCACTTCGAGCCGCTGACGTTGCTCTCGGCGTTGAGTGCGGTAACGGCGCATATCGGTCTGATCGCCACGGCGACCACCAGCTACAACGAGCCCTACCACGTGGCCCGCAAATTCGCCTCGCTGGATCACCTGTCCGGCGGGCGCGCGGGCTGGAACCTGGTGACCTCGGACAATGCCGCCGAGGCGCAGAATTTTGGCCGGGACGAACACCTGGGCCATCGCGAGCGTTACAGCCGGGCGCGGGAATTTCATCAGGTAGTGACCGGGCTGTGGGACAGCTGGGAAGACGACGCTTTTGTGCGCAACAAGGCCAGCGGCCACTACTATGACCCGGCGAAATTGCATGTGCTGGACCACGTCGGCGAGCATTTCCGGGTCAAGGGTCCGTTGAACGTGGCCCGCTCTCCGCAGGGCCAGCCGGTGGTCGTGCAGGCGGGTTCTTCCGAAGCCGGCCGGGAGCTGGCCGCGCAGACCGCCGAGGTGGTGTTCACCGCGCAAACGTCGCTGGCCAATGCGCAGGCGTTTTATGCCGACCTCAAAGGGCGCCTGGGCGGCTATGGGCGTGAGGCCGACGCGCTGAAAATCATGCCCGGCGTGTTTGTGGTGGTGGGGCCAACCGAGGCTGAGGCACAGGCGAAATTCGAGGCGTTCCAGGCGTTGGTCGAGCCCGAGGTGGGCGTGGCCTTGCTGGGGCGGATGCTGGGTAATTTCGACCTGTCCAAATACCCGTTGGACGGGCCGTTGCCGTCGCTGCCATTGACCGACAGTGGGCAACGCAGCCGCCAGCAATTGCTCAGTGACCTGGCGAGCCAGGAGCAACTGACGCTGGCACAACTGGGCCGGCGGATTGCCGGTGGTCGCGGGCATTACAGCCTGATCGGCACGCCGCTGCAGATTGCCGATGAGCTGCAACGCTGGTTCGAAAACGGTGCGGCCGACGGTTTCAATATCCTGGTGCCGCATTTGCCGGGAGGGCTTGAGGATTTTGCCCAATGGGTGGTGCCCGAGCTGCAGCGGCGCGGCCTGTTCCGGACCGAATACACCGGCAGCACACTCAGGGAACACCTCGGTTTAGTCCGCCCGGAGAATCGTTTCAAGGCGGCTCAGGCATGAAAATCCCTTTGCTGTTGCTGACTCTGCTGGCCGTCACCCACACCGCGCTGGCGGCCGACCCCGCCACCCTGCGCATCGGCTATCAGAAAGGCTCTATCGCCCTGGTGCTCGCCAAGGAACATGGTTTGCTGGAAAAACGCTTTGCGCACACCGCGGTGAAATGGGTCGAATTCCCCGCCGGCCCTCAGATGCTCGAAGCGCTGAACGTGGGCGCACTGGATGTAGGCTCTACCGGCGATATCCCGCCGCTGTTCGCACAAGCGGCCGGTGCCGACCTGGTCTACATCGGCGCCGAACCGCCCAAGCCAACCGCCGAAACAATCCTGGTGCGCAACGACAGCCCGCTGCACTCGGTTGCCGACCTCAAGGGCAAGAAAGTGGCGTTCCAGAAGGGCTCCAGCGCCCACAACCTGATCCTGCGCGCCTTGAATAAAGCCGGCCTGCGCTATCAGGATATTCAACCGGTGTACTTGCCCCCGGCCGACGCCCGCGCCGCGTTCGAGCAAGGTAGCGTGGACGCCTGGGCGATCTGGGAACCCTATTCGTCATTGGCGTTGAGCCAGAGCCCGAGCCATCTGCTGGCCAACGGCGAGGGCCTGGGTTTGTCGGGGCCGATGTACACCGCGCGGCGTGAGTATGCGCAGGCGAACGGCGCGTTTATCCATGCGCTGCTGGGTGAACTCAGTGCCGCTGAAGCGCTCACCCGCAGCCAGCGTGAAGACAGCTTGAAGGTGCTGACCGCCTTTATGGGCCTGCCTGCCGAGGTGATTGCCCGCTATATGGATAACCGCCCGCCTTCGCCGATCCTGCCGATTGACGAGACGATTGTGCAGGCACAGCAGGCGACGGCGGATCTGTTTTATCAGAACCGTTTGTTGCCCAAGGCCATTGAAGTGAAGAAAGCCGTGTGGAGCGTTCAAGCCAACTGAGGCCCAGCCGTGCGGGAGCGGGATTGCTCGCGAACAGCGCGTGTCAGCCAACACATCAGGTGACTGACCCACCGCATTCGCGAGCAAGCCCGCTCCCACAGTTTTTGACTGCATGTCACATCAAGTTATCCGGGCACGGCGGTCAGTAGCAGGCTAAACACGGTCAACCTGTGGGAGCTGGCTTGCCTGCGATAGCGGTGGATCAGCCAACCTACTTAGCACTGACCCACCGCTTTCGCAGGCACGCCAGCTCCCACAGTTTTTGACTGCATTTCACATTAAGTCATCCAGGGCACGGCGGTCAGTAGCAGGCTAAACACGGTCAACCTTTGGGAGCTGGCTTGTGTGCGATAGCGGTGGATCAGCCAACCTACTTAGCACTGACCCACCGCTTTCGCAGGCACGCCAGCTCCCACACTTTGAATGACGTCAGGCTTGATTTCGGGTGCTTTTTTCCACGAGGCACATCGGTGTGCCGGCCACCGGCTCGCGCATGATCTGCACCTGCACATCGAATACTTGACGCATCAGTTCGGCGCTGATGACTTCGGCGGGCGCGCCGTGCGCGACCAGTTTGCCGCCGTGCATCACCGCCAGGTGGTCGGCATAGCGGCAGGCCTGGTTAATGTCGTGGAGCACGGTGATTACGGTCTTGCCTTCGGCGGCCAGTTCGCCCATCAGGTCGAGCAGTTCGACCTGGTGACTGATGTCGAGGTAGGTGGTGGGTTCGTCGAGCAGCACCACCGGTGCGTTCTGCGCCAGCACCATGGCCAGCCACGCGCGTTGGCGCTGGCCTCCGGACAAGTCCGCCAAGGCGCGGTCGGCCAGGGCGTCGAGTTCCAGGCGCTGCATGGCTTGTGTCACGTGGGCCTGGTCGTTGCCGCTCAGGCGCCCCCACAGCGAGTTGTGCGGGCTGCGGCCGTAAGCGATCAGTTGGCGCACGCTGACGCCCTCCGGCACCGGCAACACCTGGGGCAAAAATGCGATCTGTTGTGCCAGTTGGCGGGCGGACAGGCTGGCGTAGGCGTCATCCCCCAACGTCAACTCGCCCTGGGTTGGCTTGAGGATGCGCGCGAAGGCCTTGAGCAAGGTGGACTTGCCGCAGCCATTGGGCCCGATCAACGCAGTGACGCGCCCCGGTGGCGGCGCGAACGACAACCCCTGCACGATGCGCGTGGCGCCGTAGCCGATGTCGAGTTGATGTGCTTTTAAAATGCTCATGTCATCAGCCCTTGAACCGTGCCAGCAACCAAAGAAAGTACGGCGCGCCGATCACCGCCGTCAGAACCCCCGCAGGGATTTCGCTGGGCGCGATCAATGTGCGCCCGAGGGTGTCGGCCAGCACCAGCAACAGCGCGCCGATCAGCATCGCCGCCGGCAGCACATACAGGTGATGCCCGCCGACCAGCCGCCGCGCCATGTGCGGCGCGACCAGGCCGATAAACCCAATCGGCCCGATCACCCCCACGCCCAGGCTGGTCAGGACCACCGCGCACGCCATCGCCAGCCAACGCGTGCGGGTCAGTGCGGTGCCCAGGCTGTGGGCGGCTTCGTCACCCAGGGCGATCAGGTTCAGCGGTTTGGCCAGGCACAGGCCCAACGGAATCAGCAGCAGAAACGGCAGCACCAGCGCCACGTGGTGCCAGTTGCGGCTCCACAGACTGCCGGTCAATGCGAGCAAGGCGGTGTTGATATCCAGCGGATGGGAGAGGATCAGAAACTCGGTCACGCTGGACAAAGTGACCGCAATCGCCACGCCCGACAGCGCGAAACGCACCCCGGAAAAACTCACGCCGGTGTTGTACAGCGCGAGCAGCAAGGCGCCTCCGGCACCGCCGAGGCAGGCCACCAGGGGCAGCCAGGCAATCGGCATGTGCGGCCAGCCGATGATCGCCACCGTCAACGCCAGCCCGGCGCCCTGAGTGACGCCGAGGATTTCCGGCGAGGCCAGCGGGTTGCGAATCACACCCTGGACGATCGCCCCGGCCAGGCCGAACGCGCAGCCGGCGAGGATGGCGATCAGGCTGCGTGGCAGGCGATGGTTCCACACTTCGAAGTCGAGGGCGTTGTGGGCCAACAGGCGGTCCAGCACCGTTTCCGGCGTGAGCCACACCGTGCCGGCACTGAGGCTGACACCGGTCG
Source organism: Pseudomonas sp. Larv2_ips (assembly GCF_963879675.1). NCBI lineage: Bacteria > Pseudomonadati > Pseudomonadota > Gammaproteobacteria > Pseudomonadales > Pseudomonadaceae > Pseudomonas > Pseudomonas sp. Larv2_ips. The sequence continues at coordinate 1,803,839 of NZ_CAWOAW010000027.1, read as the reverse complement.
CCACCAGCAACATGCCGAGCAGCAGCCATAGGCGCAATCGGGGTTGGCTCATAGCGCGCGCCTGGCAAGAAAGAGGAAGAACGGCGCACCGATCAGCGCGGTCACCACACCCGCCGGGGTCTCCACCGGAAAGGCCACGGCGCGGCTGAGCAGGTCGGCGCCGAGTACGATCACCGCGCCCAGGGCCGCACTCAGCGGGATCAGCCAGCGGTAGTCATTGCCGAGAAATTGCCGAATGATATTCGGCGCGATCAGCCCGACAAAACCGATGGGGCCGACGGCGCAGACGCTGGCCCCCACCAGCAACAGGCTGGCGAAAAATACCTGCAGACGCAGGCTGGCGATGCCCACGCCCAGCGAGCGTGCAGCGTCTTCGCCCAGGTTGATCAGGTTCAGGCGCGGCGCGCACCACAGCGCCCACAGGCCGCCGATCAAGGTGCAAGGCCAGAGTAATTGCACCTGTGCCGCGCCGACGTTGGCCAGGGAACCGGCCAGCCAGTTCAGCACGCTCTGTGCCTGAGCCTCGACCAGAATCACCGTGAGCCGGGTCAATGCTGCGCACAGCGCCGCCACGGCCACGCCGGCCAATACCAGCCGACCTTGAGCAGTGGTTGGCGACCACGCACCGCCCAGACTGAATACGGTGACCCAGGCCAATGCGCCGCCCACGCAGGTCATCAACAATGCGCCGCCGGCAAAGGGTGGCGCGACCAAGCCGGTCGAGAACAATGCCAATCCGAGCGCGGCACCCGCCGTTACGCCAAACAGCGACGGCGATGCCAGACGGTTGCGGGTAATGCCCTGCATCAGCGCACCGGCCAGGCCCAGGCAGGCCCCGACCAATGCCGCGCATACCGCTCGCGGCACCCGCAACTGGGCGACGATATAGGCCATATTGCCGCCCACGCTGCCCTGATGAACCAAGCCATTCCAGGCATCCGCCGCCGTGATGGTGAACGGTGACCAGCTGTACAAAGAGAGCCAGAACACTAAAGCGCCCAGCAGCACGATACTCGCTGCCGCGAGACTTCGGCCCATGCTTATTGGCTCAGTACGGCTTTGCCGCCTTTGAGAATTGCCAGGGCGTCTTCGGCGATTTGCTCCGAGGCCAACACACCGCGATTGCGCGCCCAGCTGTCGCCGTCGACTTCGGCCACATGGTGGTTACGCACCGCACCGAGCACTTGCCACAGCGGTTGCTTGCTCCAGGTGTCGACGATGCTTGGGCGGCGGTAGTGGCCGACCAGCAACCAGCCCGGGTCCAGCGCGAGCAATTGCTCCAGGCTGACAAACTCGGTGGGGGCGGCTTTGGCGCGCACCGACGGGACTTTCAGGCCGATGGCCTGCAGCACGCTGCCGGCGTAGGAGTCCGGGCCGTGCACGGAAAAGCTGTCTTCCCGGGCGACGCCAAACAGCACGCTGGCACCGGTGGGTATCTGCTTGGCAATTGCCTGCAAATGCTCGCGGTTCTGCGCGATACGCGCCTCCATCTGCGGGCTTTTGCCCAGGGCCTTGCCGATCAGCTCGGCGGATTTGAGGCTGCCCTCGTAATCCTCACCGCGCGAAGGCAACAGCAAGGTTGGCGCGATGCTCGACAGGTCGCTGTACAGCGCCTGGTGACGATTGAGATCGGCGACGATCAGGTCCGGCTTGAGCCGGGCGATTTCCTCGATGCTCGGCTGCGAGCGCAGGCCCACGGATGTCCATTGGCCGATGGCCTGGCGCACGCGCGGCAACACTCGGTTGGCGTCGCCATCATCGGCAGCGCCTACGGGCGTAACGTCAACGGCGGCGAGGCTGTCGAGAAAGGAAAACTCCAGCACCACCACGCGCTTGGGCGCATCCGGCAAGTGCACTGCGTGCTGGCCATCATTGAGGTCGATGGGCGCGGCGCTTAACACACTGGATGAGAACGCCAGGAGGCAGGCGGCAAGGGTCGGGATGGAGCGCAACATTCGCATGACAGGGACCTCGGCGTTGGAACACCCCGGCTGGACAGGCTGGGGAAAACGGCGGGTACTATTCCATATCAGGGCGATGCAATCAAAAAACATTCTTATTAACGCTTTTTCATTTACAGGCGCTGTACACATCCTGTGGGCAGTTGGGCGGCTGTGGCGAGCGGTGACCGGTGTGGCGAGCGGGCTTGCCCCGCGTCGGCCTGCGCAGCAGCCCCTATACAGTCACCGCAATTTTTTCAGTCAGAACGCATTGGCAGGTTTTGGGGCCGCTTCGCAGCCCAACGCGGGGCAAGCCCCCTCGCCACATCAAGCCCGCTTGCCTTCAAGTTGCGCAGTCAGAAGTCGACGGTGGCCGAGAGCAAGTACGTGCGCGGCGTCGACAGGGTCAATCCCGGTTCGCTGTCATCCGAGGCCCCGGCCGAGCTCCAGTAGCGTTTATCGGCGACGTTTTCGATATTGGCGCGCAAGGTGATGTGTTTGTCATCCACCTTGAAGGCATAACGCGCACCGACGTCGATACGGTTCCAGGCGTCAATTTCTTTCACATTGGACTGATCCAGGTACTGCGAGCTGGAATAAATGCCCCGGCTGGTCAGGGTCAAACCCTCGAGCGTCGGCACATCCCATTCCGCCCCCAGGTTCACGTTGTACTTGGGCGTGGCCGGTGCGCGGTTGCCGTCGTACGCACCGTTGGTGGTATGGGTCAGCTCGCTGTCGATGTACATCACGCCACCGAGCAGGCGAAAGCCCTTGAGCGGCTCGCCAAACACACTCAGCTCCACCCCGTCGTTCTGGCGTTTGCCGTTGGGGCCGAACACCCGCGTGGTCGCGTTGGTTTCATAGGCTGGCTGCTTGATGCGGAATACGGCGGCGGTAACAGCAAAGGCGCCCGCGTCGTATTTGGCACCGACTTCGACCTGCCGGCTGATAAACGGCGGGAAGATTTCGTCTTCGTTGATCGAGGTAGAAGGTGCGATTTTGCCTTGGCTCAGGCCTTCCATGTAGTTGGCATACAGCGACAACGTGTCGGTGGCCTTGAAGAGGATGCCACCCGACGGCGAAATTTTTTCCTCGTCATAGGCGGTGTCACCTTTGACGTTGTCGGTCCAGTCGTCCACCTTCACCCGCTGCCAGCGCGCGCCAAGGGTCAGCAGCAATCGGTCGTCGAAGAAACCCAGGGTGTCGGACAGCGCGACACCGCTGAACTTATTCTCTGTGTAGACCTTGGAATCAAAGCGCGTCGGCCGCGAGGGGGTCGGGGTTTGCACCGGATCATAGAGGTTACTTGGCGCCGCCGCGTAGCGCGCCCCGCCGTTTTCAAAGTCCATATAGAAGTAGCTGGCAGCCAGGTTGAGCTCATGGCTGACGGGGCCGGTGTGGAACCAGCTGCGCATGCCCGCCGTGGCGGTGCGCACGTTTTCGTCGCGGGTAAAGTCACGCGGCTGCACGCTGAAATCCCCGGCATTGTTGGTGACGGACACGGCGTGGCGCAGGAAATCGTGATTACTTTTACGCGCGCCGACACCGCCGTAGAGCATCACGCTATCAGTGAGGTCGAACTCGCCGTTGACGGTACCGAACGTGTCATCGGTGCTGGCCTTGCTCCAGGGTTGCGCGTAGTTGCGGCGCACATCGCTGGCACTCGGCACGCGGGCATTGGGGCCGATCTGCACACGCTCCTGCGGGGCATCGGTGTCACGCTCGGTGTGACCGATGTCGGTAGAAAGGCGCAGGCGTTCACCACGAAAATCCAGGCCCAGAACGGCCATCTCACGGTCGACGCTCTGGTGGTCCCATTCGGTGTCGCCGGACTGCTTCACGCCGTTGAAACGGATGCCGAATTTGTTGTCCTCACCAAAGCGCCGGCCCACGTCCACCGCGCCGCCGGCCTGGCTGTCGGAGGCCCAGGTGCCGGTGAACGAATTGATGTCTTTGTCGGTGGCGCGCTTGGGCACCACGTTGATTCCGCCGCCGACGCTGCCGCGCGGTGAGATGCCGTTGATCAACTGGCTCGGGCCCTTGAGGATATCGACGCGCTCGGCCATTTCCATGTCGATGGTGTACGTCGGCAACACGCCGTACAGGCCGTTGTAGGCCACATCACTGTTGAACAGACTGAATCCGCGAATGGTGAACTGCTCATAGCGTCCACCGGCCGGGTTGGTGGCGCGCACTGAAGGGTCGCTGGCGATCAGGTCGCCGAGGGTGCGGGCCTGCTGGTTCTTCACCGCTTCCTCGGTGTAGGTGGTCATGCTGAACGGCGTTTCCATGAAGTCCCGCGAACCGAGCAAGCCCTGCGAGCCACGACGCGCCACTTGGCCGCCGGCGTAGGTATCGCCGCCCTCCTGCCCGGTGCTGCCGATGATTGAAGTCGGCGCCAATTGCAGGCTGCTGCCGTCGGGCGCCGGCACCAGCCTGTATGCCTGCTCACCCATCGGTTGCAACTGCAGGCCGGAGCCTTGCAACAAGTAAGCAAAGCCCTCCTCCACGCCATATTCGCCGGCCAGGCCGCTGCTGCTGCGACCGCTGACCAACGCAGGATCTACCGACAGATTGACCCCCGACAGCCCGGCAAAACGGGTCAAGGCTGCGCTCAGGCTGCCGGCCGGCACCTGGTAGCTGCGCCGAGCACTGCTGTCTTCGGCATAGCTGATCGGGACGAATAATGGGCTGGCACTGAGGCTCAGCATCAAGCTCAAGTTCAATAACGGGCGCAGGCGCAAAGGTGGGACGGCGGGCATTGGCGGAAGCTCTCGATTTGATTCACTTGCCATGAATGACAGGCGAGGTGAAAAAAAGGGACAGGCTTCGGCCATTTTTTTCAGGCAGTAAAGCGCTCAACTGACCGGTACCTCCGGCCCCAGCTTGACCCGGTCCAGCGTCATCAGAGCCTTGAACCACTTCAGGTTGGGGTGCTCGGCGAAGATCCGGCGGGCCAGCGCCTGGTATTTCTGCAGGCTGGCGACATTCAGTATCAGCACGACATCCACGTCGCCCGTGGCGCAGTGATGGGACTGTCGCTGTTGGCGGTGCCTGGCGGTTAAGCGCTTACGTGTCAGGGTTATCCCGGCAAATACCCTGGGTATTTTCGTCTTGCATAGAAGCCACCCATTGCTCAGGATGGCGGCCTGATTTCAACCTCTGCAAGAAGGCTCGACGCATGAAACTATTGCGTAAATGGCGCGAACACCAAGCGCGCAAGGCATTACGCGCGCTCTCCCCCCTGGAGCGTTCGACGCAAAAACTGCGCAACCGTTACCCCGACTACAGCTTTGGCATCGGCACCTACGGAGACCTGAAGGTTCACGACTGGCATGAAGGTACGACCTTGCGCGTAGGCGCCTACACGTCCATTGCCGGCAACGTCGAAGTGTATCTCGGCGGCCACCATCGCACTGATTGGCTCAGCTGCTATCCCTTCCCGGCCAAGGTTAAAAGCCTCGCGCACATCACTGATTTTGGTGGCAGCAAGGGCGACGTGATCATTGGCAATGATTGCTGGATCAGCTCGCACGCGAAGATTCTGTCCGGCGTCACCATCGGCAATGGCGCGGTCGTCGCGGCGGGCTCGATTGTGACCAAGGACGTTGCCCCTTACGCCATCGTGGGCGGCAACCCCGCCAAACATATCCGCTGGCGCTTCGATGAGCCCACCCGCCAGATCCTCGAACAGTCCGCCTGGTGGGAATGGCCGGAAACCGAGGTGCGGGCGATCGCTCATTTGCTCTGCAGCACGGATATCGACCCGTTTGTGGATTACCTCAAGCAGCGCGCCACCGACGCCTGACGCGTGCCGACAGGCAGCCACGCAAAACTAGCGCGCATGAAAAAGCCCAACCTTTTCAGGTTGGGCTTGATCAAGAATATGGTCGGGACGGAGTGATTCGAACACTCGACCCCTAGCACCCCATGCTAGTGCGCTACCGGACTGCGCTACGCCCCGACTAGGCGTGTTACTGGGTTCGCTTCGTTACGAAGCGATCCGGAATATACCGCAAGCTTTTGAAATGTGGAAGTATTTTAAAAGCCGACGTTATTTCTTCAAAACCACCAGCACATCTTCGAGTTCGGAGATCATCTGGCGGATCAGTTGCTTGTATTGGGTGGTGTCGTCTTTGGCTTCATCACCGGACATGCGCTGGCGCGCGCCACTGATGGTGAACCCCTGGTCGTACAGCAACGCACGGATCTGTCGGATCATCAGCACATCCTGGCGCTGATAATACCGACGGTTCCCGGTGCGTTTGACGGGGTTGAGTTGAGGAAACTCCTGCTCCCAATAGCGCAGCACGTGCGGCTTGACCGCACAAAGCTCGCTGACTTCACCAATGGTGAAGTAGCGTTTGCCTGGGATGACGGGTAGTTCGTCGTTATGACTTGGTTCCAGCATAAGCCTCAACTCGGGCCTTCAACTTCTGCCCTGGACGAAAGGTGACCACACGGCGAGCCGTGATCGGGATTTCTTCTCCCGTTTTTGGATTGCGGCCAGGCCGCTGGCGTTTGTCCCGCAGGTCAAAATTGCCGAAACCGGACAATTTGACCTGCTCGTTGTCTTCCAGAGCGTGCCTGATTTCTTCAAAAAACAGCTCGACCAATTCCTTGGCTTCGCGTTTGTTCAGACCCAGCTCTTCGTACAGACGTTCCGCCATCTCAGCTTTCGTCAAAGCCCCCATACGTCACTTCCTTAACGTGGCGTTCAACCTTTGTTCGAGCGAGGTGAGGATATTTTGTGTCGTGGTATTCACCTCATCGTCATTAAGAGTGCGCGATGGATGCTGCCAGGTCAAGCCAACTGCAAGGCTTTTTCTATGCGGATCAATGCCTTTACCCTGATAGACGTCAAATAGCCTGAGGTCTGTCAGCCACTCCCCTGCATTTTCACGGATTACATCCAGAACGGCAGTGGCGGCGACTTCGCGATCGGCGATCAGGGCCAGGTCACGACGCACTTCAGGGAAGCGCGACAACTCGCTGAATTTAGGCATCTTGCCCGACGCGACTTCCGCCAAGACTAGCTCAAAAACGAATACCGGACGGTCCAGACCGAGGGTTTTCGACAACTCCGGGTGGATGGCACCTACGTAGCCCACCAGGCGCCCTTCGCGTTCGATACGCGCAGTCTGGCCCGGATGCAACGCTGGGTGGCTGCCCGGCACGAACGTGAAATCGTCGAGCGCGCCAGCAAAGCCCAATACTGCTTCCACGTCAGCCTTGACGTCGAAGAAGTCCACGGCGTCGCGGCCTTGGGCCCAGCCCTCAGGCAGGCGGCTGCCGCACACCACGCCAGCCAGCATCGGCTCTTGTTTCAGGCCGTCGAGTTGGCCGACAAAACGCAGGCCGCTTTCGAACATGCGCACGCGGTCTTGCTGACGGTTCAGGTTGTGGGACAGTGCCTTTACCAAGCCCGGCCACAACGACGAACGCATGGCCGCCATGTCGTTCGAGATCGGGTTGGCCAACAGCAGTGGCTCGACGCCAGGGTTGAACAACTCGAACTGTTTAGGATCGATGAAGCTGTAGGTCACCGCCTCCTGGTAGCCACGGGCGACCAGCAGGCGACGCAACTCCGGCAAGTGCGCACGGGCCTCAGCTTTAGGCTGCGGCGCCAGGCGTGCTTGCGGGTAGCGAACCGGCAGGCGGTTGTAGCCATACAGCCGGGCCAGTTCTTCGATCAGGTCAACTTCCAGGCTGATATCGAAGCGATGGCTTGGCACTTCAACGTGCCACTGCCCTTCCCCGCCCGCGGTAATGCTCAGGCCGAGAGCCGACAGCAGCTGCTCGATTTGAGCCGGCTCAATCACCAGGCCGAGCATTTGCTCAACGCTCTTGGCGCGCAGGGTGATCGGAGCAACGGACGGCAGGTGCTGCTCGTTCACGGTTTCGGTGATCGGGCCAGCTTCGCCGCCGGTGATTTCCAGCAGCAGGCCAGTGGCGCGCTCCATGGCTTCACGGGCCAGCTTCCAGTCCACGCCACGCTCATAGCGGTGCGAGGCATCGGTGTGCAAGCCGTAGGAACGGGCCTTGCCAGCGATGGCGATCTGATCAAAGAACGCGCTTTCGAGGAAAATATCGCGAGTGGTCGCGGACACACCGCTGTGCTCGCCACCCATCACGCCGGCAATCGCCAGGGCCCGGGAATGGTCGGCGATGACCAGGGTATCGGCGCGCAGGCTGACTTCCTGGCCGTCGAGCAAGACGAGCTTCTCGCCTTCTTCGGCCATGCGTACGCGGATGCCGCCATTGATTTCGGCGAGATCGAACGCGTGCAGCGGTTGGCCCAGCTCCAACATCACGTAGTTGGTGATGTCGACGGCAGCGTCGATGCTGCGTACGTCGGCGCGGCGCAAGCGCTCAACCATCCACAGCGGGGTTGGCCTGGAAAGGTCGACGTTGCGGATGACACGGCCGAGGTAGCGTGGGCAAGCGTTTGGCGCCAGCACTTCGATCGGGCGTACTTCCTCGTGCACGGCAGCTACTGCGGCAACCACAGGACGGGTTACCGGTGCGTTGTACAACGCACCTACTTCGCGGGCCAGGCCAGCGAGGGACAGGCAATCGCCGCGGTTCGGGGTCAGGTCGACCTCAATGCTGGCGTCTTCGAGCTCCAGGTAGACACGAATGTCCTGGCCCACTGGCGCGTCGGCCGGCAGTTCCATCAGGCCATCGTTGCCCTCGCCCACTTGCAGTTCAGCCTGGGAGCACAGCATGCCGTTGGATTCAACGCCACGCAGCTTGGCTTTCTTGATCTTGAAGTCGCCTGGCAGTTCGGCGCCGATCATGGCAAACGGAATCTTCAGGCCCGGGCGCACGTTTGGCGCTCCGCATACGACCTGGAAGGTTTCGGTGCCATTGCTGACTTGACACACGCGCAATTTATCAGCATCAGGGTGCTGCTCGGTGCTCAGCACCTCGCCTACGACCACGCCGCTGAAAACACCGGCGGCCGGCGTGACGCTATCGACCTCAAGACCGGCCATCGACAGACGAGCAACCAGCTCGTCGCGATCTACCTGCGGGCTTACCCAGCCACGCAGCCATTGTTCACTGAATTTCATCCTGCTCTCCTAAAGATTCGTTACGACTAGCGAAATTGCGCGAGGAACCGCAAGTCGTTGTCGAAGAACAGACGCAAGTCGTTCACGCCGTAACGCAGCATGGCCAGACGCTCAACGCCCATGCCGAAGGCAAAGCCCGAGAACTCTTCCGGGTCGATCCCGGACATGCGCAGCACGTTAGGGTGAACCATGCCGCAGCCCATCACTTCCAGCCAGCCGGTCTGCTTGCAGACGCGGCAGCCTTTGCCGCTGCACATCACGCATTCCATGTCGACTTCAGCGGACGGCTCGGTGAACGGGAAGAACGAAGGACGGAAACGCACCGCCAGCTCTTTCTCGAAGAACACCCGCAGGAATTCTTCGATGGTGCCTTTGAGGTCGGCAAAATTGATGTCGCGATCAACCAGCAGGCCTTCGACCTGGTGGAACATCGGCGAGTGGGTGATATCCGAGTCGCTACGGTACACACGGCCTGGGCAGACGATGCGGATCGGCGGCTTGTTCGCTTCCATGGTGCGGACCTGTACCGGCGAGGTATGGGTGCGCAACAGCATGTTTGCGTTGAAATAGAAGGTGTCGTGCATCGACCGGGCCGGGTGATGGCCTGGGATGTTGAGCGCCTCGAAGTTGTGATAGTCGTCTTCGACCTCAGGGCCTTCGGCAATGCCGTAGCCGATGTGGGTAAAGAACTGCTCGATACGTTCCAGAGTTCGGGTGATCGGGTGCAGACCGCCCGAGGCCTGACCACGGCCAGGCAGGGTCACGTCAATGGACTCGGCGGCGAGTTTGGCCGCAAGATCGGCCTCCTCGAGCGACGCCTTGCGCGCATTGAGAACCTCTGTGACACGCTCCTTGGCAACGTTGATCAGCGCACCGACTTGCGGACGCTCTTCAGCCGGCAAATTCCCCAGGGTCTTCATCACCTGAGTCAATTCACCTTTCTTGCCAAGGTAGTGAACCCGGATTTGCTCCAGGGCATTTACATCTTCAGCGCTTTGCACAGCCTCAAGGGCTTGAGCGACGAGCGCGTCCAGGTTTTCCATGTACAGACTCCAGATACAAAATAGGGGAAGAGCTTGAAGGCTCTTCCCCTATTTATGACGTTTACCACCGTGGGCTACAGGAGTAGCCCAAGGTGACTGTCGGGGGTACTTAAGCCAAGGTGGCTTTAGCTTTCTCGACAATCGCAGCAAACACCGCTTTATCGTTCACGGCCAGTTCAGCCAGAACCTTACGGTCGATTTCGATGGACGCTTTTTTCAGGCCAGCGATGAAACGGCTGTAGGACAGACCGTTAACACGAGCACCAGCATTGATACGAGCGATCCACAGAGCGCGGAACTGACGTTTTTTCTGACGACGGTCACGGTAGGCGTATTGGCCTGCCTTGATTACCGCTTGCTTGGCAACACGGAATACGCGCGAGCGTGCGCCGTAGTAGCCTTTAGCGAGTTTCAGAATTTTTTTGTGACGTTTACGGGCAATGACGCCACGCTTTACACGAGCCATGAGTTACTTCCTCTAGTCTTGATCCAAAAATTAACGAAGGCGCAGCATGCGCTCGACTTTTGCCACGTCAGACGGATGCAGCAAGCTGCTACCGCGCAGTTGACGCTTACGCTTGGTCGACATTTTGGTCAGGATGTGGCTCTTGAAAGCGTGCTTGTGCTTGATACCGTTAGCAGTTTTCAGAAACCGCTTAGCAGCACCACTTTTAGTCTTCATCTTTGGCATGTTCGGATACTCCGCATTCAGTTGATAAACATAATCAGAAGGCCTGCCGTGCCCTGTTGATTACTTCTTCTTTTTCGGGGCGATGACCATAATCAGCTGGCGTCCTTCCATCTTAGGATGCTGCTCGACGGAACCGTACTCCAGCAGGTCAGCTTCAACCCGCTTGAGGAGTTCCATCCCCAGCTCCTGGTGGGCCATCTCACGGCCGCGGAATCGCAAGGATACCTTGGCCCTGTCCCCATCACTCAGGAAACGTACCAGGTTGCGCAGTTTTACCTGGTAATCCCCTTCCTCCGTCCCTGGACGAAACTTGATTTCTTTTACTTGAATCTGCTTCTGGTTCTTCTTCGCTGCGGCAACCTGCTTCTTCTTCTCGAAGATCGACTTGCCGTAGTCCATCACCCGGCAAACGGGTGGGATTGCATCGGCGGAGATTTCCACCAGGTCCAATTTGGACTCTTCAGCAATACGAAGCGCTTCATCAATCGAGACGATGCCAATCTGCTCGCCGTCAGCGCCAATTAACCGAACCTCGCGTGCCGAGATATTCTCGTTGATCGGGGCTTTCGGTGCAGCTCGTTTATCTTGTCTCATTTCACGCTTAATAATAATTACTCCGAATCTGGGCGACCACGCCGGGAAACCGCTTGCGCGAGGAACTCAGCGAACTGGGCGACGGGCATCGAGCCCAGGTCAGCACCTTCACGAGTACGCACAGCGACAGTCTGCATCTCGACTTCCCGATCTCCGATAACCAAAAGATAGGGGACCTTGAGCAAAGTATGCTCGCGGATTTTAAAGCCGATCTTTTCATTTCTCAAGTCGGACTTGGCACGAAATCCGCTTTCGTTGAGAGTTTTTTCAACTTCAGCTGCAAAATCTGCCTGTTTATCAGTGATATTCATGATCACTGCCTGAGTCGGAGCCAGCCACGCAGGGAACGCACCCTCGTAGTGCTCGATCAGGATTCCGACAAACCGTTCGAACGAGCCAAGGATCGCTCGGTGCAACATAACCGGGTGTTTGCGGCTGTTGTCTTCGGAGACGTATTCGGCTCCCAAACGGATCGGCAGGTTAAAATCGAGCTGCAAAGTACCACATTGCCAGACACGACCAAGACAATCTTTCAGCGAGAACTCGATTTTCGGACCGTAGAAGGCGCCCTCACCCGGCTGCAGATCGTACGCAAGGCCCGCGCTGTCTAGGGCGGCGGCCAGTGCAGCTTCGGCGCGATCCCACAGCTCGTCGGAGCCGACGCGTTTTTCCGGACGAGTGGACAACTTCATTTCGACTTCGGTGAAGCCGAAATCGCGATAAACGTCCATGGTCAGCTTGATGAACGCGGCGGATTCAGCCTGCATCTGCTCTTCGGTGCAGAAGATGTGGGCGTCGTCCTGAGTGAAACCGCGCACGCGCATAATGCCGTGCAGTGCACCCGACGGCTCGTTACGGTGGCAGGCACCAAACTCGGCCAGACGCATCGGCAACTCGCGGTAGCTCTTCAAGCCCTGGTTGAACACCTGCACGTGGCATGGGCAGTTCATCGGCTTGATGGCGTAGTCGCGGTTTTCCGACTGAGTGGTGAACATGTTGTCGGCGTAGTTGGCCCAGTGCCCGGACTTTTCCCACAGGCTGCGGTCAACGACCTGCGGAGTCTTGATCTCCAGGTAGCCGTTTTCGCGTTGAACCTTGCGCATGTACTGCTCAAGCACCTGGTACAGGGTCCAGCCGTTCGGGTGCCAGAACACCATCCCAGGCGCTTCTTCCTGGAGGTGGAACAGGTTCAGGCGCTTGCCGATCTTTCGATGGTCACGTTTTTCGGCTTCTTCAATGCGCTGGATGTAGGCCGCCAGCTGCTTTTTGTCAGCCCAGGCAGTGCCGTAGATCCGCTGCAGTTGCTCGTTCTTCGCGTCGCCGCGCCAGTAGGCGCCGGACAGCTTGGTCAGCTTGAACGACTTGAGGAAGCGCGTATTCGGCACGTGCGGGCCACGGCACATGTCGACGTATTCTTCGTGGTAGTACAGACCCATCGCCTGCTCGTCCGGCATGTCTTCTACCAGACGCAGCTTGTAGTCTTCACCACGCGCGGTGAACACATCAATCACTTCGGCGCGCGGCGTGACCTTCTTGATTACGTCGTAGTCTTTTTCGATCAGCGCATGCATGCGCGCCTCGATAGCGGCCAGGTCGTCCGGCGTGAAGGGACGCTCGTAGGCGATATCGTAATAGAAGCCTTCATCGATGACCGGACCGATCACCATTTTTGCGGTGGGGTACAGCTGTTTGACCGCATGGCCAATCAGGTGCGCGCAAGAGTGGCGAATGATCTCCAGCCCCTCTTGATCCTTGGGCGTGATGATTTGCAGGCTGGCGTCGCTGGTGATCAGGTCGCTGGCGTCAACCAGCTTGCCGTCGACTTTGCCGGCTACGGTGGCCTTGGCCAGGCCTGCACCGATGGACGCGGCGACTTCGGCTACAGATACCGAATGATCGAATGAACGTTGACTGCCGTCGGGAAGAGTAATAGTTGGCATGGCGCCTCCTCTCCTAGTGGTGACCCCTACCAAAGGTCACGTGGGTTGGGATGAGCCAGTACAAGATCCAACACCAGGCCGTTCAATGATGAACGCCTGCCTTACAGCGGCAGGAGCCTTTCGGCCAACCGATAATCGAACCAGAGTGACTGGAGTGAGCTAAAAAGAACATGGCAAGGCGGCAATTTGGCACGCCTGTAAATAGCCAGGCCGAGGATGCTAGCACAGATGAACGGTCATAGCGCTGGCGCCGACTTTCTGAAAAGACAAATTCCAGGCTTTATAGGTGCAAAAGTGAACTTGAGCTGTACGCCATGCCTCAAACACACCGAGAATCGCTGTTCGTCCTCGACCCAAAGGAGCATCCACATGATGCGTTTCACCTCGACCCTCGCTCTCGCTGCTTCCCTGGCCTTCCTGTCGCTTGGCGCCCAGGCAGCCGCCCCATCGAACTGGCCAAACGGCGCTCGCGACAACTTCATCAAAGATTGCAGTTCGGCAGCCCAGCAAAGCGTGGACGCCAAAACTGCCAAAGACCATTGCGAATGTGGCGCTGACAAGATCAACGCCGAATTGAGCACCGCTGAGATCAAGGAGCTCATGACCAACCAGAACGCAGATCCGGCGCTTAAGAACAAAGCTGTCGCGGCTATTTCGTCCTGCAAAGTCGTGAAGAAATAATCAGAACGATCACTGATCAGACGGCCGTCGCGCTGAAAAAACAGCCCAAAAATTGCCATTTCGCACAAATTACGCAGCTTTTACGGCTTTTTTTAACAGCTGATATTTCGCACCAAAGCCCCGTAGATCGGGGCTTTCAGCCAGCCCAGGCAGTAAATGCAACGCTATTGATTAGCAAACAATGCCTTGGGGGGGCTCCCAAGTCGAACATTTCGACTATGATAGCCAAGTGTGCCCAGTTGGCCTGAGCAGCACAGCACTACTGAAAATATATGTTTCTTGGAGATACACCATGTCTAATCGCCAAACCGGCACCGTTAAATGGTTCAACGATGAAAAAGGCTTCGGCTTCATCACTCCTCAAGGTGGCGGTGACGACCTGTTCGTACACTTCAAAGCTATCGAAAGCGACGGTTTCAAAAGCCTGAAAGAAGGCCAAACCGTTTCCTTCGTGGCTGAGAAAGGCCAAAAGGGTATGCAAGCTGCACAGGTTCGCGGCGAGTAATTCTCCGCTGAGCTAAAAAAAACCCCGTCCATGTGACGGGGTTTTTTATGGGCGCTACAAAAGCCGCGAAGTTCTTAGCCGCAGTTGACTCGTGTGATCACCAGATTGTCATCGGTGTTCAGGTTCAGGCGGTCGGAACGGTATTCCAGGGTGATCATGTCATTAGGCTTGAGGATACGTGCGTTCTGCGCACCGGCACGTGTACGCGCCTGTTCCAGCAATTGGGGCGAGGCTTTCTGGCCGATCGCGAACTCGGCGGCCTTAGCCTCACAGCGGCTATGACCGGCATCGGCCACGGCGGCGTCTTTGGCTGGCTCAGAGGTACCCGGGGTGCTGCAACCCGCCAACGCGAATGCTGCCAACAAAGTACCGAATGATGCGAGCTTCCAAGGCATGAAGCCTCCTATGATAAAAATGGACAGAGATCGTGCGACAGCGATCCGGGGGATTGGTTTCAAGACGTGAATCGCCCGCGGGCAAGTCTGCCTGACTCAGGCCGAGCATTCGCTCGGTCAATCGTCACCAGATATGAATGTATTCAGTAGATGTCGATGTAGTCGAACGGCGGGTTCGGCCAATTCTGCTTGAGCGCGTTGAATATCTGCATGACCCAGACTTCATCACTGGCCGCCACGTTACCGACATAACCGGAGCCTTTGGCCCAGGTCTCAAGGCGAAACAGCAAGCCGGCGATATCAGTGCCGCCCACCACGCCTGACGAAATGTAGGCAATCCCGGCCTTGGTCACACGCAACTGGGTATGCTCGTCATCGCTGGCGCTGGCCAGCAACTGACGAACAGCTTCCAGCGTCAGGTTCTCGGGGTTGTTCAAATCGATCTGCACCTGGCGTTCCCCAGCAATTAAACAGAGGCACAGTGTCGCACAGCACATGCCTCATGCCTAAGTAGCAGTGCCAAACGCTGCCCAAAAATGGTTAACTGCGCCGGTAAGAGCCGCGTTTTAGCGCACTGCCCAGTACTTCCAACTCCGCGAGACCCCCATGACCACTGTTACCCTCCAAGCCGACATCAAAGCCAAGTGGCCCCAAGGACAAAGTTCCTACAGCCCCGGAAGCCCGGAGGAGTTGGCAATCATCGGAATCGACCTGCTGGTCAAGGAACTCGGCACTCGGGCTGCACAGGCCTTCATCGGTCAGGTATTCGAAAAATACCCGCCCGATCACATGGGCGCACACAACCCCGCGCGCGAATAAGAACCGGCCGGCGAACGCCGACCGGCCTACACATTACTTCAGACGCGCCAGACGCTCGGTCAGCAGATCGAAGAAGCCCTGAGCATCGCCGTTCTCGACCCAAAAGGCATTTTTCGGCTGCTTCAGGCCGTCGTACCAATCGACGATGGTCTGGCCGAAGGTCGGGCCTTCACGGCTGTCTACCACCACATTGACTTCACGGCCGCTGAACAGCTCAGGTTTGAGCAGGTAGGCAATAACGGTAGCATCGTGAACCGGGCCGCCTGGAATGCCGTAGTGCTCCATATCGCCTTTGACGTATTCATTCAGAATATCGCCGACAACCTTGCTCGCGTTGTTGTTGATATCGGCGATTTGCTTGAGGCGCGCCTCACTGGTCAACACCTTGTGGGTTACGTCCAGTGGCAGGTAAGTCAACTTGACGCCGCTTTTGAGCACGACCTCAGCCGCAATAGGGTCGGCAAACAAGTTGAATTCGGCCACCGGCGTGATATTGCCGCCATTGAAATGTGCACCGCCCATCACCACCACTTCCTTGATGCCTTGGGTGATTTCCGGAGCCTGGGTCAACGCCAGCGCCAGGTTGGTCTGTGGGCCAAGCATGGCGATGGTAATGCTGTGGGGCTTGGCGGTGCTCAGGGTCTTGATCAGGTAATCAACGGCATTGCCTTCGGCCAGGCCTTTTTTCGGCTCGTGCACGGTGACGCCCGAAATACCCTCTTTACCGTGAATATTCTCGGCGTAGATCGGTGTGCGCAGCATCGGTTTTGGCGCCCCTGCGTACACCGGGATATCCTCGCGCCCTGCCCATTCGCGGGCCAGGCGCGCATTGCGAGAGGTTTTGTCGAGGCGCACGTTACCGGCGACGGTGGTCAGCGCACGAATATTCAATTCCTGTGGAGAGGCCATTGCAAAAAGCAAGGCCACTACATCATCAGCACCCGGGTCGGTATCGATGATCAGGTCGATTTTTTCCGCCGCGTGGGCGCTGGCTGCTGTGAGCGCGGACAAAAGCAGGACACTCCGAAACAGGTTTTTCAGGGATGGAAGACCACGTTGCATGAAACACTCCTTGTCGTAGGAAAACTCTAGAAGGTTACGCCGGAGACCAGCGCGATATTGCAATAAGGCTGGCACTCGCCGGTGCGCACGACGGCGCGAGCCTTGCGGCTCAGTTGCTTGAACTCTTCGTGGCTGACCAGGCGTCGTTCGCCCAGTGCTGCCTGCTCGGTCAGGGTGTTGAGCTCTGTGAGTGCAGGCGGTTGCTTGAGCAGGATTTCTTCGGCCAGCACGTGGCTTTCCACCTGCATCTCGCTGAGCACAATGCGCAGGGTGCTGATGAAGTCAGGAATACCTTGGGTCAGCGCCAGGTCGATCAGCTCGACACCCGGCGGCACGGGCAAGCCGGCATCGCCGATCACCAGGACGTCACCGTGACCGAGAGACGCAATCACACGCGACAGGGCAATATTGAGCAGCGGTGTCTTTTTCATGAGGGCACAAAACCTTGAATGTCGTGCAGCTTGGGAATAGAGGGTTGCGCACCAGCGCGAGTCACAGACAGTGCTGCGGCCACCTGACCAAAGCGGATGGCCTCGGCTTCGCTCTTGCCATTGGCGAGCGCGGCGGCAAACCCACCGACAAAGGTGTCGCCCGCCGCCGTGGTGTCTACCGCCTTGACCTTGGGCGCCACCAGATGCTCAAAGCCGTGGCCATCGGCAAACAATGCGCCCTGGGCACCGAGGGTGATGATGACCTTGCCCGCGCCTGCCTTGATCAACTGCGTCGCAGCGACTTTGGCACTGTCAAGAGAGTCGACCGTCACGCCGCTTAAGGCGGCGGCTTCACTTTCATTGGGAATCAGGTAGTCAATCGAGGCGTACCATTCGGCCGGCAAAGGGCCGCTGGCGGGTGCCGGATTGAGGATGACCGTCTTGCCCAGTTCACGTCCGCGTTTGAGGGCCTGACCCACCGTGTCCATCGGCGATTCCAGCTGGCAGACGATGACGTCGGCGGCCTGCAACACTGCGTCAGCCTGTTGTAACGAGGCTGGTGTCAGCGCACCGTTGCCGCCGGCCACGATTACAATCGCGTTCTGACTACTGTCATCCACCACAATCAAGGCCACGCCGCTGGAGCCGTCTACCGTGCTTACGGCCTGGCAATCAATGCCTTCCACCACCAGCGCATCACGCAACTGGGCGCCGTAGGCATCCGTGCCGACACAGCCAATCATCGCCACATCAGCGCCCAGACGCGCAGCAGCCACCGCCTGGTTGGCGCCCTTGCCGCCGGGGACGGTAGAGAACGTTTGGCCGATCAGGGTTTCACCGGCACGCGGCAACCGACTGGCGCGGGTGACCAAGTCCATGTTCAAGCTGCCTATTACCACTACTTTTGCTGGCATACATCAGTACTCATCAATTCGGTTCAGCGGTATTGGGCGAACACACCGGCGACCGGCGCCGTTGACTCACGCAAAACAATACTCGGCGTCACGATACGTTGATCGATCGGCAGTTGGGGGGTTGCAATTCTTCGCAGCAAAAGCTCGGCCGCCGTTTCGCCCAGTTGCACGATCGACTGACCGACCGTGGTCAGCGCCGGGTAAACGTAACGGCCCATTTGAATGTCATCGAAACCAATCACCGACAAATCGCCGGGCACGCGAATATTGCGCTCTGCCGCAGCACGCAACACGCCAAAACCGATCATATCGTTACTGGCGAAGATCGCGCTCGGTGGATTGTCCGCCAGCAACTGCACGGCTGCGGCATACCCGCCGGTGCTGGTGAAGTCGCTCTCTTGAGTGCGATTGACCGCCACTTGCACACCCGCCTCACGCAGCGCCCGGTGATACCCCGCCAGACGCATTTGCGCCACGCGGGTGTGGCCGGGGCCGCCAATGCAGGCGATGTCGCGATGACCGAGTTCAAGCAAGTGCCGGGTCGCCAGGTAGGCGCCCTCCTCGTGGTCGATGCGCACCAGATCGACATCGATACCATCCAGTGCACGGTCGACGATCACCATAGGCGTGCGCACCGCGCTCAAGCCAGCGGCGAGGCCACTGTCGTCGCCTCCCACCGAGGTCACGATCAAGCCGTCGACGCGCTTTTCGAGCAACACGCGCAAGTAGCTGCGCTGTTTTTCAGCGTTGTCGTCGGAGTTACAGAGGATCACGCAATAACCATTACGCTCGCAGTAATCCTCGATCCCGCGGGCTAACTCGGCAAAATACGGGTTGAGGCTGTTCGGCACCAACAGGCCGATGGTGGCGGTGGTCTTGGCCTTAAGCGATCGCGCGACCGCACTGGGCACATAGTCGAGCTGCTTGATCGCAGCTTCGACCTTGATCCGCACAGGCTCACTCACCGGCCGCGTCTTGTTCACCACGTGTGACACAGTGGTGTAGGAAATACCCGCAAGCGCTGCCACATCCTTGATCGTTGCCATGGCTCAGCCTCGCCGACTGGCGCGCTGGCTGCGGTAAGTGTCGAGGACCACGGCAATCACGATCACCGCACCGGTGATGATGCGTTTGGTGGGCTCCGTAGCGCCGATCTGCGCGAGGCCTGCGGCCAGTACCGAAATGATCAACACACCGAAAAAGGTACTGATAACCGAACCGCGCCCGCCCATCAAACTTGTGCCGCCGATCACCACAGCGGCGATCACCTGCAGCTCCAGGCCGGAGCCGGCATTCGGGTCCGCCGCTTCCAGGCGCGAAATCTGGAACAGTGCCGCCACACCGGCCAACAGCCCCATCAGGCTGAACACCAGGATTTTGTAGGGTTTGGGATTGATCCCGGCCAGGCGCACGGCCTCTTCGTTGGTGCCGATGCCGATCAGGTAGCGACCAAATACCGTGCGCGTCAACACCAACTGAGCGGCAATGATCACCAGCAAGGCAATGATGAACGACGGCGAAATCCCGAAGGCAACCGGATTCGACAGCCAGGCAAACGAATCACCGATATACGCGGTACGCGAGCCGGTCATTTGGTACGCCACACCACGCGCCATCTCCAGCACACCGAGGGACACAATAAACGATGGGATTCGCCAGGCCACGGTGATCGAGCCGGTGATGGTGCCTGCCACTGCCGCACAGCCCATGCCCAGCAACGCTGCCGGGAGCACGCTCCAGCCCCAGCCGAGAATCGCCACGCTGACCGCCGACGCGGCCAATGCCAGCACCGAGCCAACCGACAGGTCGATGCCACCGATAATCAGGATGAAGGTCATGCCCACCGCCAGTACCATCAAGTCCGGTATCTGGTTGGCCAGGGTGCTGAAGGTGTCGTAGGACAGGAAGTGATCGCTCAACACTGAGAACAGCGCAATCATCGCCAGCAAGGCACCGGCCAGGCCCAGGTAAGTGCCCAGGCCGTAGAAGTTGCCGCCGGTTTTACCCGGGGAATGTGTGGTTTTCATGGGGTATCCCTAAGCACTGCGTCGTTGAGCAGCGCGTCACGTTTTTGATAGCCGGCAAAGGCGGCGGCGAGCAATTCGTCCTGGGTCCAGCTGTCGCGCTCGAAGGTTTCGATCAGGCGCCCAGCGGACAGCACACCGATGCGGTCACAGATCAGCATCAGCTCCCGCAGGTCGCTGGACACCACCACCAGCGCTTTGCCCTGGCGCGTCAATTCGCCGAGCAAGGCATAAATGTCGAACTTGGCACCGACGTCGATGCCTCGGGTCGGCTCATCGAACAGCATCACCGCGCAATCGCGCTCCAGCCAACGGCCGATCACGACTTTCTGCTGGTTACCGCCCGACAGCTCAGACACCAACTGCGCCGGACTGGAGCTGCGGATGCGCATGGCGTCGATCTGGCGCTTGGCCAAGGCGGTTTCATCGCGGCTGTTCACCACGCCACCGCCGGAAATTTCCGGCATGTTGCCCAAGGCAATGTTGGCGCTGATCGACTGGGTCAACAGCAGGCCTTCACCCTTGCGGTCTTCGGTGATCAGGGCAATGCCATGGCCGACCGCATCTACCGGGGAGCGAATGCTCACCACGTTGGCCGGCGATCCCAGAGCGACGGTGCCGCTGTCCGCCAGGTCCGCGCCGAAGATCAGGCGCAGCAGCTCAGTGCGGCCGGCGCCGATCAGGCCGGAGATGCCATAGATCTCACCGGCGCGCACTTCAAAAGACACATCACGCACCTTGTCCGAGCGGGTCAGCCCTTTCACGGTCAAGGCCGGGCCGCCGATAGTGCGCGGGCCCAGGTCAATTTTTTCACCCAGCTCGCGACCGACCATCAGGGTGACCAGTTGCTCACTGTTGTAGTTGGCCATCGGCTCGACGCAGACCAGTTTGCCGTCGCGCAATACCGCAATACGCTGGGCAACACGGGCCAGCTCTTCGAGCCGGTGTGAAATATAAATGATCGCCACGCCCCGAGCCTGCAGGCGGGTGATTTGTTCAAAGAGCATTTCGACTTCACGCGCGGTCAGCATCGCCGTGGGTTCATCGAGGATCAGTACGTGGCAGTCGCCGATCAGGTTGCGGGCGATTTCGACCATCTGTTGATGGCCAATGCCCAAGGTGCCAACCAGGGTATCCGGGTCGATCGCATCCAGACCGACCTGAGCCATGGCTTCGATCGCGGCTTTGCGCAGCTGTTTGCGGCTGATCCATCCACACTTGCTGGGCAGGTTATCCAAGAACAGGTTTTCGGCCACGGTCAGTGTGGGCAGCAGGTTGAGCTCCTGCATGACCATGCGCACGCCCAGCTCTTCAGCCTGGGTGCGGCTGCCGGGACGGTAGTCCTGACCATTGAACTGCATGTGCCCGGTGGTCGGCGTGACCAGCCCGCCGATAATTTTCGACAGGGTACTTTTACCCGCGCCGTTCTCACCGGTCAGCGCCAGCACTTCCCCGCGGTTGAGCGTCAGGGTGATGTCGGACAGAACCGGTTGGGCATAGGTCTTGCCGATACCGCTGACCGAGAGGACAGCGTTCGGGGCGGAAGATGACATAGGAAAATCTCCAGGCGCCCACTCAGGACGAGCGGGCGCTGTTGGGTGCTGCCAGGATTACTTCTTGAGGACGAGTTCGACTGGGGTTTCGATCACGCCGTCTTTGGCATCGACTTTCTCACCCTTGACCAGCTTGAGCGCGTTCTGGATACCGAACACGGCTTGCTGGGCTGCAGCCTGGTCAGCGGTCGCGAGCACACGGCCATCTTGCAGCATTGGTTTGATGGCTTCGATGTTGTCGTAGCCTACGACCAGCACTTTGCCGGCTTTGCCCGCAGCGCGTACGGCAGAGACAGCGCCCAAGGCCATGTTGTCGTTACCCGCCAACAGTGCCTTGAGGTCCGGGTATTCGCTCAACATGGCGGAGGCGACTTTCTGACCCTGGTCGATTTCCCAGTTGCCCGACTGAGTGGAGACGATCTTCATGCCGGCAGCGTCCATCGCGTCCTTGTAGCCTGCGGTGCGCTGCTGCGCGTTGGTGGTGGTCGGGACACCTTCGATGATGCCGACCTTGTCACCCGCGGCCAGTTGCTTGGCCAGGTAGTCACCAACCAGCTTGGAGCCTTTACGGTTATCCGGGCCTACGAACGGAATATCGAGGTTTTTGCTTTTCAATACCTCCGGATCAAGGCGGTTGTCGATGTTGACGACCTTGATGCCCGCATCGGAAGCTTTCTTCAACACGGTGACCAACGCCTTGGAGTCAGCCGGGGCGATTACGATGGCGTTGACTTTGGCGAGAATCATTTGGTTGACGATATCGATCTGCGCGCTGGTATCGGTTTCGTTCTTGATACCGTTGGTGATCATGTCGAAGTCGGCAGCATGGTCTTTCTGATAGGACTTGGCGCCATCCTGCATGGTGACGAAGAATTCATTGGCGAGGGATTTCATCACCAGGCCGACCTTGGGTTTGGTGGCGGCGTCATCAGCAAAGGCAGAGGAAAGAGGTAGCGCAGCGGATGCAGCGGCAAGCACAGCGACAGCAAGAAGACGTCCAGCAAATGGCAGCTTCATGGGTTCACTCCGATCTTATGATTATTGTGAGCAACGCTTGCACGGCAGACCGTCTCGCAAACGTTTGCGTTAGCCAAACTATGAGAACCTTGTCGAGATTTGTCAACGGGTGAAAACCGCCTTTCATCCAAGCCCACTGCTACCTGCCATTACGCTATTGGATGGATGCGATTAAACATCGCCCTCGCCCGTCCGTTCTCTAAAACGACAGCCTGTGACACTCATGTCATACGCAACCCGTCGATTAACCCTCATGGCTTTCGGACAACCGAACACGGTACTGCCTTCCCGTTCGGAAAGCCGGACGAACGAGCTTTCACGTCATCTGAAATATCTATGAATACTGTTTTAAATCAATGCCTTAATTTATAAACACGAACACAATCAGCTTGGTACAAATCCTGCTCTTTCCTGGCACCTCGCGGCGTTGAGAACCGCCGGGTGTTCTAGATGAACCTGCGACCGCACTCATCAAAAACCAGAGAGAAAAATAATGAAATCTGCACTGAAGTCTTTTGTTCCGGGCGCACTCGCCCTTCTGCTGCTGTTCCCCGTTGCCGCTCAGGCAAAGGATGTTGAAACCAAGACCAAACTGTCCAATGTGGTGATTCTTGCCACCGGCGGCACTATTGCCGGCGCTGGCGCCAGCGCTGCCAACAGCGCCACTTATCAGGCGGCCAAGGTGGGCATCGAGCAATTGATCGCTGGTGTTCCTGAGCTTAGCCAGATTGCCAATGTGCGCGGCGAGCAAGTGATGCAAATTGCGTCAGAAAGCATCAACAATGAAAACCTGCTGCAACTGGGTCGCCGTGTTGCCGAACTGGCCGACAGCAAGGACGTCGACGGCATCGTGATTACGCACGGTACCGACACCCTCGAAGAAACCGCCTACTTCCTGAACCTGGTGGAAAAAACCGACAAGCCAATCGTGGTGGTCGGCTCGATGCGTCCAGGCACCGCCATGTCGGCGGACGGCATGCTCAACCTGTACAACGCCGTCGCCGTCGCCGGCAGCAAGGATGCACGCGGCAAGGGCGTGCTGGTCACCATGAACGACGAGATTCAGTCGGGTCGTGACGTCAGCAAGATGATCAATATCAAGACCGAAGCGTTCAAGAGCCCATGGGGCCCGTTGGGCATGGTGGTTGAAGGCAAATCCTACTGGTTCCGCCTGCCGGCCAAGCGCCACACCCTGGATTCTGAATTCGATATCAAGACCATCAAAAGCCTGCCGGACGTTGAAATCGCTTATGGCTACGGCAATGTGAGCGACACCGCCGTCAAGGCCCTGGCTCAGGCTGGCGCCAAAGCCATCATCCATGCTGGCACTGGCAATGGTTCGGTGTCTTCCAAGGTCGTCCCTGCCCTGCAGGAACTGCGCAAACAAGGCGTACAAATCATTCGCTCGTCCCACGTGAATGCTGGCGGTTTCGTGCTGCGTAACGCCGAACAGCCTGACGACAAGTACGACTGGGTGGTTGCCCATGACCTGAACCCGCAGAAAGCGCGGATCCTGGCGATGGTTGCGTTGACCAAGACCCAGGACAGCAAAGAGCTGCAACGGATGTTCTGGGAATATTGATATCTGGTAACACTGTGGAGGCGGGTTTACTCGCCTCCACTTTCCCTTGAGACTTCCCCGCTACAACTTCCCCGCGAATGTCCTGAGTTTTAAGCAGTTGCGAAATTCCTTATAATTAAATACTGTATGCACATACAGCAAACTAAGGAATGCTCCGTGGCAAAGTCTTCTTCCGCAGCCCCAACTCCGCCTGATGCTTACGCACGCTTAGCCGTTCGCGTGCAAAAAATCATCAATTCGACCAATGCCCAGAAAGCCAAGGCAGCCTTGATCTTCCGTTTACCGGAAGAGCCGGAAGATGAATGGGCGCGCTTGCTGGAAGAAATTGCTGAGAACGACAACGTCACCCTCGCTTATCGGGACGACGGTGGCGTGCAGATTTTCTGGGTTGTGCCGAAGGAAGATTGATTCAATGAGTGTTCGCTTTACTGCTTTGTTTTGTCTGTTTTTTGCCATTACCGCCAACGCCCAGGCGCCTCGAACCTTCAGCGAGGCCAAGAAAGTCGCCTGGAAGCTCTATGCCCCACAATCCACAGAGTTTTACTGCGGCTGTAAATACACCGGCAACCGGGTGGATTTGAAAGCCTGCGGGTACATTCCGCGCAAAAATGCCAACCGTGCCGCACGCATCGAGTGGGAGCATATCGTTCCAGCCTGGCAGATCGGACATCAGCGCCAATGCTGGCAGAACGGTGGACGCAAGAACTGTACGCGCCGCGATGATGTGTTCAAGCGTGCAGAGGCCGACTTGCACAACCTGGTGCCGAGCATCGGGGAGGTCAATGGTGACCGCAATAACTTCAGTTTCGGTTGGCTGCCGGTGCAAACCGGACAGTACGGTTCCTGTTTGACCCAAGTGGACTTCAAGGCAAAAAAGGTCATGCCACGCCCGTCCATTCGCGGAATGATTGCCCGAACCTACTTTTACATGAGCAAACAATATGGCTTGCGCCTGTCGAAACAGGACCGCCAACTGTATGAAGCCTGGAACAGGACTTACCCGGTACAAACCTGGGAACGCCAGCGCAACCAGACCGTGGCCTGCGTGATGGGTCGGGGCAACGAATTTGTCGGCCCGGTTAACCTCAAAGCCTGTGGTTGAAGGCGGGAGAGGCTCCCGCCCGCTTTTGGTTACTGCGCAACCTTGTGTTCAATCACCTGCGACTCGGTGTCATTTTTCTTGGCGCGCGCCAGTTTTTCGGTCAGCTGCGCTTGCTTGGCTTCGGCTTCGGCCTTACTGGCGAACGGCCCCAGCAGGACATCGTCCTTGCCGTCTGTTTTCACGATATAAAAGCTAAACCCATGTTCCAGCAACCAGGCGGTCAAGTCAGTGATTGCCTGGAGCTTATGGTCCGGCGGGCCAACCCGCACGTCCCATTCCTGAGCGGCAATCGCGCCGGTTTCTGGCTGGCTTTCAGTCACGGCAGGCTTGGCCTTGGGCGCTTCGACAGGTTTGCCTTCACCGCAACCGGCCAATGCCAACACCGCAATTGCCATCGCTACTTTACGCACTGCCCTGCTCCTTTGAGGATAAAGAGGCAACTTTATCATTCACTGTCTATTCTGGCCGTCATAAACGTTGGCTTAAACAATGCGAATGATGTATCGCAGACCTGTATGATGCCGCCATGGGAATTAATGTCGCCTCTATGCGTCCTAAAAGAGGCAGTCACAGGGAAGCGCTTAGCAGTAAGCTACACACATCCGACATCTGCCCTGTCTGAAACATGTGTCCTTAAAAGTAATCAAGGAGAAGTCCATGCTTATACTCACCCGCAAAGTCGGTGAAAGCATAAACATCGGTGATGACATCACGATCACCATTCTGGGCGTCAGCGGCCAGCAAGTACGAATCGGCATCAACGCACCCAAGGACGTTGCCGTGCATCGCGAGGAGATTTACCAGCGCATCCAGGCTGGCCTGACGGCTCCGGACAAAAATCAGACTCCTTGACGCACTCTCAGTAGCCAGCCCTTTCGTTCACTGTAACGGCTGGCGAAGACCCTTCAAGCCTGCTCGCCTCTCTTGCGTGAACAGCTCGCTTTGCGCCTCGCGCTTCGCCCCAAGATGAAACTGTCTTGACGACTGGAACTTGTTGCGTAATCCACAGCCGAATCTTCTGACTATTATCCTGCCGTCCGAGTGCATTCAGGAGCACGTCGATGAGGCCTACCGCCCCCAAGCCCCTAGTTTCCAAGTCCTGGTGGATCGTCCTGCTGATAGGGCTGGTCTTCGTGACGGTGGGTTATGGCCTGAGATACGAAATTGAAAGTACCAGCGCCTCCAGTGGCAGCTCTTGGCCTGATCTGGCGCTGTTTCTATGCGCTTACCTGTTTGCGTTCTGCCTCAAGCCTATTCAGAAGGCAATTCTGCGCAAGTTATGCCAACGCGCGGCCCAACGAACGCATCACAAAACTGCACGATGACGCCTCCTTGCGGGCAATCAGATCACCGGTATTTACAGTGTCGTGGCAAGACCTATGCTTGGGCTTGCAAGGTCAGTATTAAGGGCTGAAACAGATGGATACCCTGAGTAAATCCGAAATCGAAACTGCGCTGGCGGCCCGCCTGCCCAGTTACACAATCGCCTGCACACTGCACGCTGACGGCACATTGTCGGCTGTTCTCAGCGGCCCTGAAACTGACCACTTTGCAATCACCGGCATCGTCCGCGCGCACTATCGCGGCGCAGAAGCGATAGCCCGGCTGGCGAACGAAATCCTCAGGGAAATGGTGATGTCCCGGCAGGGCCTTCGCAGCAGCCGACTGCACGCCCTACCGGAAAACAGCGTAAGACCGAACAGACCTGACAGCTGATAAAACCTTGGCCATAACGCGGTTGGCTTTCGCGTATCAAGCCACGGCGATCGATAAACGCAGCAAACCGTCATCGTTACGATGCACGCGCACCTGCTCATACCCCTCAATCGACGTATGTACCGTGGCCATCGGCTGCAAGTGCGTCGAAGTCACGACTACCACGTCAGCCCCCGCCGCCTCCGCGGCGCGAATCCCCACCGTCGCATCCTCGAACACCAGGCAGTCCTGCACCGGTACGCCCAGACGTTGCGCACCCAGCACATAACAAGCTGGGTCCGGCTTGCCGCTGGCGACATCCTCAGCCGTCACCAGCACTACCGGCGGCGCAATGCCCGCCGCTTGCAGGCGGCGCATCGCCAACTCCCTGGGCGCAGACGTGACCAGCGCCCACTGATCGCCAGGCAAACTGTTCAGAAACTCGACCGCGCCCGAAATCGCGACGACACCCTCGACATCGTTGATTTCCGCCTCGGTTATCCACTGCGCTTCAACTTCAGCGTCCACGCCTGGCAATGCCTGCCGGGTAATCGTATCAATGGCTCGTGCACCGTGAATGGTGCTCAGAAAGGCCGCCACGTCGAGGCCGTGGCGTTCAGCCCAGATACTCCACACCCGTTCGGCGGCGGCGATGGAGTTGAGCAAGGTGCCATCCATGTCGAATAAAAAGGCGCGGTAACGCTGGGTAAAGGCGGCTGGACCTTGAATAGACACTGTGGGATTTCCTTTTTATCGGTAACAAATGCTGACCCCGATGCAATCTACGGATCACGTCAACACTTGTAAACGCTGCAGAGCACTGCCCTCCCCCTTTGCATTACAAGCTTGTAATGAAGCTGTAAGTCTTGTCAGCACCCTCACTTCATACAGTGGAGTCGTCAGTCACCCACACCGGGTGACACACCTGCACACTGATGAAGGGCCGCACGATGAAACCTGCAAGCACACTCTGCCTGATCGCCGCCAGCTTGTTGATGCTGGGCACCGCTACCGCCATGGCCGGCACCGTCGCACCGATCAAAGCCAACAACGTGGTCCTGGTACACGGCTCCTGGGCGGACGGCTCGAGCTGGTCCGAGGTGATCACCCGTCTTCAGGCCGCCGGCCTGCATGTCACCGCCGTACAGAACCCGCTGACCTCGGTGGCCGATGACGTCGCCGCCACCAACCGCGTACTTGATCAACAGGACGGTCCTACCGTACTGGTCGGCCATTCCTACGCCGGCACCGTGGTCAGCGACGCCGGCGCGAACCCGAAGGTCAGCTCCCTGGTGTATGTGGCAGCCCGCGCGCCGGACGCCAATGAAGACTTCGTCGCGCTCTCTGCCAAATACCCGAGCATGCCGGTGCGAGCCGGCGTTGAAGAGCACGACGGTTACCTGACCTTGAACCAGAACGCTTTCCTCAAGTATTTCGCCGCCGACGTGCCCCGCGCCAAAGCACTGGAGCTGTACGCCGTACAACAACCGATCACCAAAACGCTGTTCAGTGGTCGCACCGTGAATGCCGCCTGGCACACCAAACCGTCGTGGTACGCCGTGTCGAGCAATGACCAGACCATCAACCCGGACCTGGAGCGCTTCCTCGCCAAGCGCATGAACGCCACCACCATCGAGCTGCCTTCGAGCCACTTGTCGCTGGTGTCCCACGCCAAGGAAATCACTGACCTGATCCTCGAAGCGTCCGGTCGCCAGCCTTGAATCCGTTGATTACGAACTTGTCATGATCCTGTTGGTTGGCTGTTTGGGGCGCCTGGTTACTGTGAACTCACTGCCAATCCCGGCAGCCGACCCTTTAAGAGAACTACTGCCATGAAACTGTTTATTCTGGGCTTCGCCGCACTGCTTGCCACCGGTTCTGCATTTGCTGCCGACGCCCCTTCCGCCCCCAACGTGATCCACGACAAGACCGGCTTCTTCGTGCACCTGGACGTCGACAAAGTGCTGTCGAGCACCGACACCTACGGGCAGTGTGGCATCGTCCCCGCTCGCCTCGATTACCTCGACCACCAGGGTCGCGAACATGTGCTGGACTACCAAGTACAGGGCATCGGTTGCGCCAGTGACAATTGATCGGGCTACACTTGCGCCACGCACAGAACCAGGGCACTTCCCATGCATATCCTCGTAGTCGAAGACGAACCCAAGGCCGGCAATTACCTGCTCAATGGGCTGCAGGAACTGGGTTACTCCGTGAGCCTCGCCCGTGACGGTGTGGACGGGTTGCACCAGGCGCTGGAAACGTCATTCGACGTGATCGTGCTGGATGTGATGATGCCGAAAATGGACGGTTGGGAAGTGCTGCGCCGCCTGCGCAAGGAGGCCGACACGCCGGTACTGTTTCTCACCGCCCGCGATGACATTGCCGACCGCATCAAAGGCCTTGAACTGGGTGCCGACGATTACTTGATCAAACCGTTCTCCTTCGCCGAACTGGTCGCGCGTTTGCGCACCTTGACCCGCCGCGGCCCGAGCCGCGAAGAAGAACAGCTGCACATCGCCGACCTGCAAATCGACGTGCTCAAACGCCGTGTCACCCGCGCCGGCACGCGCATTACCCTGACCAATAAAGAGTTCGCCCTGTTGCACCTGTTCGCGACCCATCAGGACCAGGTGCTGTCACGCTCGATGATCGCCTCGCGCGTCTGGGACATGAACTTCGACAGCGACACTAATGTGGTCGACGTCGCCGTAAGGCGCCTGCGCCTGAAAATCGACGACCCGTTCCAGCTCAAGTTAATCCACAGCGTGCGGGGCATTGGCTACCGCTTCGACACCCAGCCATGAACAGCCGCCGCCACTACTCGCTGACCCTGCGCCTGGCGCTGATCTTCGCCCTGCTCGCTTTTGCCCTGCTGGCTACCCTGGGCGTAGCGCTGTACCGCGAGCTTGAGCGTGAACTGATCAAGCGTGACGATGCCGCGCTGATCTATCGCGCCGACCAGTTGCGCAACCTGCTCAACGACAGCAACACCCTGGACCTGATCAAGACCAAGCCGGAACTGTTCCAGAACATGCTGGGCAACAGCGAGTCGGTGCTGAGTATCGCGGCGCCGGGGCAGAAGCCGCTACTGCTGGTCAACCCGGGCAACATCGAAATGCCGAACGTAACGCCCGTGCCAAAGGACCATGAGCTGGGCTTTTCCGACGTGCACCACTTACCTGGTGTAAACGGCGTACCCTTCGCCACCGTGGCCGCCTCGATTGATTCCGGAGACTTGGGAAGCCTGCAAGTCACCACGGGACGTTTGATGACCGAACGCACCGCCATGCTTGCCAGCTATCGCCTGAGCGTATTTATCCTGGCCAGCATCGCGGCAATTATCCTCGCCCTGGTCGGTTACCTGCTGGTGTACCGAGGCCTGCTGCCGTTGCGACGCCTGGCCAAACACGCCCAAGGCATCGGCGTGGGCAACCTTGCCGAACGACTCGACAGCCACGGTGCACCGAAAGAACTTCTGCCGATGATCGACTCTTTCAACACCATGCTCGAGCGACTGGCCAAGGGCTTTGTGCAACTGGGCCAGGTGTCCACCGACATGGCCCACGAACTGCGCACGCCGATCAACAACCTGCTGGGCGAAACCCAGGTCGCGCTCCAGCAGAGCCGCAGCATCGAAAGCTATCAGCAATTGCTGGCCTCCAATGTCGAAGAGCTCGAACGCCTGGCACGGATGCTCGACAACATGCTGTTTCTCGCCCGCACCGATCCGGCCAGCGCCTTGCGCCAGCGCCAGGAGCTCAATGCGGCGGATGAGGTGCAACGCATGGCTGATTACTTCGAAGGGTTGGCGAGCGATGTGAATATCAGCATCCTCGCGCAGGGCGAAGGCGTGATCTGGGCTGAACCGATGCTGCTGCGCCGGGCGCTGGCAAATCTGTGTGCCAATGCCATCAAATACGGTGCACCCGGTTCGGAGCTGGTGATTCAAGCCACGCCAAACGCCGAAGGCATCCGGCTGAGCGTCATCAATCAGGGAGAGACCATCCCTGCCGAACACCTGCCCAGGCTGTTCGAACGGTTTTATCGGGTGGACGAATCGCGGGAGCGCTCGGCCCAGTCCAACGGGCTGGGTTTATCGATCGTCGCCACCATCATGCAGCTGCATAACGGCCGCTACAGCGTCACCAGTGAAGGCGCATTGACATGTTTTGAGCTGATTTTTCCGAGGCGGGAACACTGAGCAGTGCGTGCCAGAAGCCTGCTGTGATTTTTCACAGTTTTGTAGGTCGTAGCCGTCCCCATCTGCCTCTACTCTCGCCCGGAGCGCTCTCTCGGATCATTCAAAACAGGTATCACGCTTTGGTGAACAAACCGCATCAATCAGGCGGCGCGAGACGCTGACTCAGGGCAGAGCCGGTGCAGGTAATAACGGAAATTCTGCTATGGAAAAACGCTTGGGTTTACTGGAAAAAGGGCTGGCTGACATGAAAGAGAAGCTGATCGCCATTTCAAACAGGGCAGGTCAGCTGACCTGCCCACCGGTTTGCACGATATCCACCGGCGTGTCCCACGCCGTCTGTAGCGCAATCCGCAAACCTTCAACCATTGTCACCAGCGCCATCGAAGGCTGCGCCGCACCAGAAACCTGCTCCGGCAGGCTGGGGGGCACGTGAATAAAGCCACTGCGTATCGCCGTGCCGGCTAGGGCATGCTGCAACAGGTAAAACACCTGATTACACACAAAGGTCCCCGCCGTCTGTGAAACCGACGCCGCGATCCCGGCCTCGCGCACAGCCTTGACCATCGCTTTGATCGGCAAGGTCGTGAAGTAGGCGGCCGGCCCTCCGACCACCACTGGGGTATCGACCGGTTGTGCGCCCAAATTGTCAGGGATGCGTGCGTCGTTCACGTTGATCGCCACCCGCTCCATGGAGAAATCGCTACGACCGGGGGCGAGGCCTGTGGCAATCACCATCACCGGGTCAAATTCAGCGATCAATCGCGTCAGGCACGCCCCCGCCGTGGCAAACGCACAGGGCAGTCGACGCGCGACAATGTGCACGTTTTCACTCAGTCGCACGCCGTCCAACTGGCGCGACGCCTCCCAGGACGGGTTGATCAGGTCCTGGTCAAAGGGCTCGAAGCCCGTCAGCAACACAGTTTGCATTTTTGGCCTCACATCAACAGGTAGAGCAGCACGATATTGACCACCAGCATCATCAACGCAGTCGGCAGTTGAGCCTTGATCACCGCGTTTTTGTCTGGCAACTCCAGCAACGCCGCCGGGACGATATTGAAGTTGGCAGCCATGGGCGTCATCAACGTACCGCAATAACCGGAGAACATGCCGATCGCCGCCATCACCGCCGGATTACCGCCATACACGCCCACCAACACCGGTACGCCGACACCGCCGGTCATCACCGGAAACGCCGCAAAACCGTTACCCATGATCACCGTGAACAGCGCCATGCCCAACACGTAGACCATCACCGCCACCCACTTGAAATCGAGGTTGATGTAGGTAGTGGTGACATGCGCAACGGCCGTGCCCACCCCGGCTTCATTAAACAATAGCCCCAGCATTGCAAGCATCTGCGGCAACACCATGGCCCAGCCGAGGGCCTCGGTCAGGCGTCGGGATTCACGCAAGGCTTGCACCGGTGTGTCGCGGGTCAGCCAGCAAGCCAGACCGAGGGCGATCAGACAGCCGATGCCCAAGGATACAAAGGTGGTGTTTTTCGGGTCCAGCAGCGGTACGCCGCCGATCTCGGTGTGTTTGAGCAACACCGAGCCAATCACGGTGGTCAGGGGAATGGCCAGCGCGGGAATAAACAGTTTATGCCCCAGGCGCCCGGCACTCGCGCGGGAGGCCTTGTCATGCAGTTCGGCAGGCTTGCCGCGGCCGACGCCACCCAAGCCTGCGATCAGCGCCATCACCACCACGCCAACACCAATGACCACCGACGGCAGGCGCTCCCCCACCAGGAACGGCACAGCAAACAAGAGCCAGAACAGCGCAGTCGACCAGCGTTTGGGATGGGTGCGATCCAGCAGGATCATTCCCGCAGTTATCAGCAATAGCACACCGGCAAGCCAGTACAGGTACTCAATGGAGATGATCATTGTGCAGCCTCCACCGGCGTGGCGGCGGGCGTCATGTCGCGCGTAAGCCTGCGATCAAACCGGTGCAGGCGAATGGCATGGATGATAAAGGCGCAAATCGCCGTCGGGATGCCCCACACGGCAATGTGCAGTGGCTCCACATCAATCCCCGAACCCAACAGGAAGGTGTGCATCAGCGCGATCGCACCAAAGGCGACAAAGATGTCCTCACCGAAAAACAGCCCGACGTTATCGGTTGCCGCACACATGGCCAGCACTTTGTGGCGCAACCTGTCCGGCAGCTTGCCGTAGCGTTTCTCCGCCGCCCCTTCGGCCATGGGCGCCAGCAGCGGCCGCACCATTTGCGGATGGCCGCCCAGGCTGGTCAGGCCCATGGCGGCGGTGGACTCGCGCACAAACAGGTAGATGATCAACAGGCGCCCCACTGTGGCTCGCTCGAAACGCGCGATCCAGTTTTGCGCATGCAAGCGCAGGCCATGGCGCTCCAGCAGGCCAATGACAGCCAGGGGCAATAACAGGATCAGTTGCAGCGCGCGGGTCTGAAGGAAACCTTCGCCCATGCTGGCGAGGATTTTTTCCAGCGGGAAGTGGGCTGCCAGCCCGGTGGCGATGGCAGCGGCGGTAACCACCAACAGCGGATTGAAGCGCAAGACGAAGCCAACCACGATGACAAGTACGCCGATCAACGGCCATAGGTTCACAACAGTTTGCATGACGGAGAGGTCCTTGAATGCGCGCTGCGGCGCCATTACAGCAGGATGTGAACCAAGGGTTCACAGCATGAAAGTGGCATGCAGCCCGGCGCGGTTTTTATTGTTGACCCGATAGGTCGAGCGTCAGTGGCGGCAACTTTGCTGCCTGGGGGCGGGAGGTGTCCAACAAGAAAAATTGTTGCTGCAAACCAATAAATTTTGTGGGTGATTGGCGCCGGGCGAGTCGGCGCCGTACGAAGATTCAGCCGAGGCGTTTCTGGAAAAAATGCCGCTGGTGACCCGCCGGGTAATCAGCAATATGGCCAAATTCACTGAAGCCCAGCTTTCGATAAAACCCCGGCGCCTGAAAGCTGAAGGTGTCCAGCCAAATGCCAACACATTGCCGTTCACGGGCCAGGTCTTCGGCGGCGCGCATCAAACGCGTGCCGGTACCTTGGGTACGCATCTGATCCGGGATGCTCAACAGCTCAATGAACAACCACCCGTAGGAAATTTTTCCATAAAGGCCACCGACAACGTCTTGCGTGGCGGGGTCTCGCAACAAAATCCCGACGGTTTCGAACGCCATGTTGCCCGTGTGACCAAGGTTGTAAGCCCTCAGCGGTTTGAGGATGGCCTCACGCTCCTGCGCCGTTACGTCGAACGACACTTCCATTGCCACTTCCATAACGTGCTCCCTGGTATGAATTGAGTCGGCGGCCAGTATGCAGCCTTACTGCGGCTTGAGCAGCGCCTCGTAATCCGGGCTGATCTCCGCCAGGATCATCAAGGCTGCCGCCCCCAATGCCACTGCGTCCTGCCCTGCGGCCCCCATTTGAATGCGCGGGTACTGGCGTTCGGCACGGCTACTGACGGAACGGCTCAATGGCTCAAGGCGGGTTATCAGGCGGGCAAGGATGGCCTCAGGCAAAAAGCCGCTGATCAGGATGGTCTGCGGGTCAAGCACTGACTCCAGGATGTTGATCGCCTGGCGCAACGCCTGCGCCGCTTCCGCCAGCCAAACCTCTACGTTTGCGTCCAGCGCCTGATCGTTGGCGTCCCACGCGCAGAGGTCGTGCTCGGCCGGCAGGCCCAGGTGTTCCAACAGTGCGGCAATGGAGATGTAGCGCTCCAGGCACCCTTGGTTACCGCAGGAACACGCCTTGCCACCCGGAATCACCGTCATGTGCCCGATCTCACCAGCATTGTGCCAGTGGCCGGAATACAGGCGGTTATCCAGGTACAAACCGGCACCAAGACCGCTGCCGATAAACAGGTGCACAAAATTCGTCAGCTCGCTGGCGACCCCATACAGGCGCTCACCCATGGTCGCCGCCGTGGCATCGTTTTCTATCAGTACCGCCAGGCCGGTTTCCCGCTGCAAGCGCTCAGCGATATCCGGCGCGTCCCAGCCGGACATCGCCGTCGGCCCGACCGCCGTCATGCCTTCGACACTGAAAGGGCCCGGCAGGGCAATGCCCACACCCAGAAAGCGCCCGGCCGGCCTCTGCTGCCGAAAACCTTTCACCGCGTCCAGCACCAACGGTAATGCCTGCTCGAACGTTGGGTAGCTGACGGTCAGCGTGACTTGAGCCACCGTCTGCCCAAGCAGATCAAGCAGCACGCCGATGATGCGGTGCTGTTCGATATGAAAGCCGATGGAATAACCACCGTCGGGGTTCAGCGACAACGGCACCGGCGGTTGGCCTCGCCCACCCTTCTCGGCCGCATGAGCGAGCAGGACGCCTTCTTCGTGCAACTCGGTGACGATATTGGAAATGGTCTGCGCGGTCAGCGAGGTGAGCCGCGTGAGGTCGGCGCGGGTCAGCCGGCCGTTCTGGCGGATGGCCTCGAGAATCACCCGACGGTTGTGCAACCGGGCGTGTTCGGCATTCGTGCCAGTGGTGAGCGTGCGTTTGTTCTGAGGCGTTTTCATGGGCGGATAATCCGCGCAGCCGATTAATTAAATCAAGTTGAATTAATACTCTTGCTGTGGTTTTCTAAGCGCCTCGGTCTCTCGCATCCACTGCGAATGCCGGTTACGCCCCATAACAATAATGACGGGTCGACAGCACCCTCGATGGCAAGCAGCCCCCTTTGCACTCTGCCCTCACGCGCCTGTCACTCGAACAAGAGGTCGTCCCCATGAGCACGCTGACACCCGTTGACCCGGATTTACCCAACAGCAAACGCAAAATCGGTCTATTCCCCGCCATCACCCTGAACATGAGCCAGATGTGCGGCGTGGGCCCCTTTATCACCATCCCGGCGATGATCGTAATCATGGGTGGCCCCCAGGCCTACCTGGGCTGGATCCTTGGCGCCCTGCTGGCCCTGTGTGACGGGCTGGTCTGGGCCGAACTCGGTGCGTCATTGCCAGGTGCCGGCGGCACTTATGTTTATCTGCGTGAGGCGTTCGGCAAACGAACCGGCAAGCTGCTGCCGTTTCTGTTCGTCTGGACGGCGATGCTGTTCATTCCGCTGATCATGTCCACCGGCATCATCGGATTTGTGCAATACCTGACCTGGTTTTGGCCCGACATGAGCCAGACCGCCGGCAACCTGATCGGCCTGGTGGTGATCTGGCTGATCATCGTGATGCTGTGGCGCAAGATCGAGTCCATTGCCAAGTTGAGCATCGTGTTGTGGGTGATCATGCTGATCAGCATCGGCGCGCTGATTGCCGCTGCACTGTCCAATTTCCACGCCGACCTGGCGTTCACCTTCCCCGAAGGCGCGTTCAACCTGGCCGACAGCGGTTTCTGGTTTGGTATGGCCGGCGGGTTGACCATCGGCATCTATGACTACCTGGGTTACAACACCTCGGCGTACCTGGCCGGTGAAGTCGAACAACCGGGCCGGGTGATTCCCAAGTCGATCATTCTGTCGATCGTCGGCATCCTGGTCATCTACCTGGTGATGCAAGTCGGCGTACTGGGCGTGGTCGACTGGCACCGCATGCTCGACCCCGAATCCGCCGCCTACAAGTCGGTAGCCTCGGTGGTACTCAGCGAAACCTGGGGCAGTACGGCCGCCGGTATCGTCACCGTGCTGATACTGATCACCGCAGTCGCCTCGGTATTTGCCGGCTTGCTCGGCGGCTCCCGCGTGCCCTTCGAAGCCGCCAAGGACAACGTGTTCTTCAACGCCTTCAGCAAGACCCATCCCAAGCATGCGTTTCCTACCTGGGGCATCTTGAGCATGGGTGCGCTGACTTCCGTGGGCTTCATGATCGGGCGACTGACCGATTTGAATACCCTGATTCAACTGCTGACCACGGTGATGATTCTGGTGCAGTCAGTGGCACAGATCGTCTCGTTGCTGGTGCTGCGCAAAACCAAACCGCATCTGGCCCGGCCTTACAAAATGTGGCTCTACCCGGTGCCTGCGCTCATCGCGCTGCTGGGCTGGGTGTATATCTACATGGCGTCCAACCACAACGCGCCCGGCGCCTACCCCATCCAATGGTCGCTGGTCTGGGTGCTGGCCGGCAGCGTGGCTTATCTGTTCTGGGCGCGTGTTCAGCGACTATGGCCTTTTAACAAGTGATTAACGCAATGCATGAATCAGTCAGATCAACGGGCGCTACGGCGCCCCGGCAAGGCTTGCTGCTGGCGATTGACGTGGGCGGCACCAAGACTCAGGTCGCCTGCTACGACACCGCCCGCCAGCGCATGAACACGCGGATTCTCGCCACCCATGCCGACGGTTTGTCCGGCACGCCCGCCCTGCATCGCATCCTCGCGGCCGCGCGCGATTGTGTGACCGAATGGGGCAACGCCCCGGTGTTGAGCGTGGCGGCGGTATTCCCCGGTGTGGTGCGCGGCCCGACGTTGCTGATGGCGCCCAACACACCGGGGTTCGAAGGGCTCGACCTGCACTCGTTGATCGCCCAAGCATTCGGCAACGTCCCCGTGCGCCTCGATAACGACGTCAAGGCCGGCGCCCTGGCCGAAGTGCGCTGGGGGTCGCTGGCGGGTATTGATAACGCGATCTACCTGAACCTCGGTACCGGGCTTTCCGCTGCAGCCATCGCCAATGGCAGGTTGATCCGTGGGCATAACGGCGCAGCCATGGAAATCGGCTACCTGTTGTCGCCGTTTCTGAACCCGGAGCACCCTGATCAATGGGCGACCTATCAGAGCGGCAACGCACCGCTGGAGGAGCTGTTCTCCGGCAATGCCCTCAGCCAGCTGGCGGGTGAAATGCTGGGACACGGGCATCACGCCCAGGACCTGTTTACCAGCGCTGACCCCGCCGTGCGCAAGGCCTTGGCGCTGCGCATCGCCGCTTGTACGGTGCACATCGCCAACCTCGCCGTGGCGCTGGACGTCGAGCGTATCGTGATTGGCGGCGGCCTCTACCGCCAGGCGGCGCTGTTGGCGCCGTTGATCGAAACGCTGATCCAGCGCGCGGTGCCCTTCCCACCCACCCTCGCCGCTGCGCACTTCACCCACGATGCGCCACTGTGGGGCGCCTTGAGCATGGCGATGGACGCGGCCGGGCTGAACGCCCTTGCGCAGCAACTGATCGCGGCCGGCAAGACCCTCGACGCGCCAGGAGTTTAATCATGTCATTGATGTTGAGTGAGACCTTGTCCATCCCGGCGATCGTGCAACGCATGCTCGAGGATGACAGCGCGATCCATGCGCTGACCCGGCAATGGGCGCAGACGCTGCCCGAGTTGATGATCACCGTCGCGCGCGGCAGCTCCGACCATGCC
Organism: Pseudomonas sp. Larv2_ips; assembly: GCF_963879675.1. NCBI lineage: Bacteria > Pseudomonadati > Pseudomonadota > Gammaproteobacteria > Pseudomonadales > Pseudomonadaceae > Pseudomonas > Pseudomonas sp. Larv2_ips. The sequence continues at coordinate 1,765,270 of NZ_CAWOAW010000027.1, read as the reverse complement.
GCCGCGTATTTCAGCTATGCACTGATGAGTCAGGTCGGCATCCCCAGCGTGTCGATTCCCCTGTCACTGGTGAGCTTGCAACAACCGCCGCTGCGCTTGAAGAACAGCTGGGTCGCGGCATTTTCCCAGTCCGGCAAAAGCCCCGACCTGATTGACAGCGTGCATTACCTGCATCAGCGCGGCGCGCATTCGGTGGCGCTGGTCAACACCGCCGGCTCACCGCTGGCGGCCATGAGCGAGCATGAAATCCTGCTGCCTGCCGGCCTGGAACAGAGTGTGGCCGCCACCAAAAGCTACGTGGCGATGTTAATGGCCGGCGCCCAGGCGGTCGCCAGCCTGGCAGATGCGCTGGCCATCGACACCGGCCTGAGCGAGGCTCTGCAACACTTGCCGGGCCATCTGCATAACGCTGCTGCCGAGGACTGGTCGCCACTGCTTGGCATGCTCACAAACGCCGACAAAATGATTGTGATCGGTCGCGGCGCCGCGTTGCCGATAGCCCAGGAGGCCGCGCTGAAACTCAAGGAAACTTCCGGCATCCAGGCTGAAGCTTTTTCCAGCGCGGAAGTGCGCCATGGCCCGATGGAGATCATCGAAGAGGGCTACCCGGTGCTGGTCTTCGCGCCCAGCGGCCCGGAGCAACCGGGCACTCTGGCTTTTGCCGCGGAAATGCGCGCCCGCGGTGCCCGCGTGCTGGTGGTGGCGCCGCGCGGTACGGTTTGCGAAGGCCTGTTGCCCAGCGTGCCGACCGCACATGCGCTACTGGAGCCCTTCACGATGATTCAAGGGTTCTATCTGAGCGCAGCGCAGCTGGCTGTGGCGCGCGGGCGCAATCCGGATCAGCCGCGGTATTTGAAGAAGGTGACGCAGACGCGGTAATTCGAGCGTGCGGGCCCAGGGCTGACCCGGTATTGTCGAGTGCGATCGACCTTCACTGAAAAAGGCCAACGCCGGTGACTTCATCCGTTACACCTGTTTCAAGCGTGCAGACCCGTTTGATCGCCCTGGTGGTCGCCGTGACCTTTTTCATGGAGAACCTCGATGCCACCGTCATCGCCACCGCCTTGCCCACCATGGCGTCGGCGTTCGGGGTCACGGCGGTCGACATGAATATCGGCATCACCGCGTACATTCTTGCCGTGGCGATCTTCATCCCGTTGTCCAGTTGGATCGCCGACCGTTTTGGCGCACGTCGGGTGTTCGCCGCTGCGATCATCATCTTCACCCTGGCTTCGCTGCTTTGCGGGTTGAGCCAGAGCCTTGAAATGTTCGTGATCGCCCGCGTGCTGCAAGGCGTGGGCGGTGCGCTGATGGTGCCGGTGGGGCGCCTGGCGGTGCTGCGCAATACCGACAAAAAAGACTTGGTGAACATGATTGCGGTGATCACCTGGCCTGGGCTGGTCGCGCCGATTCTAGGGCCGGTGGTGGGTGGTTTGATCGTGACCCACGCAACGTGGCCGTGGATTTTTTACGTGAATCTGCCTCTGGGGATACTGGCCCTGGTTGCCGCCTTGTGGCTGGTGCCCAAGGGGCGCGAGGCCAGCGTACGGCGGTTCGACGCCAAAGGCTTTGTTCTGCTGGCCGGTGCGTGCGTGGCAGTGCTTGGCGGGCTGGAATGGCTGGGCAACCAGACCAGCGAAACGCTGATCCCGGGTTTTGTACTGGTGGCCACGGGCACGTTGCTCGCGGCATGGGCCGTGCGTCATTGCCGCCAGCATGCTGAACCGTTATTACCGCTTCAGACCCTGTCCATCGGCACCTTTCGCGTGAGTATTCTTGGCGGGTCGCTGTTCCGTCTCGCCATCAGCGCCCTGCCCTTTCTGCTGCCCTTGTTGTTTCAAGTGGGTTTCGGCCTTTCTCCGGTGGATGCCGGCTTGCTGGTGCTGGCGGTGTTTGCCGGCAACCTGGCAATGAAACCCTTCACGACGCCAATCATGCAACGCTTCGGGTTTCGCCCGGTGCTGCTGGTCAATGGCGCCATTGGCGTCGCATTGGTTGCCGCCTGCGCCTTGTTCACGGTGCAAACGCCGTTGCCGCTGATGGCGGCCGTGCTGTTCGTGGGTGGGCTGTCACGGTCGATGCAGTTTACTTGCTACAACTCAATTGGCTTCGCCGACGTCCCCAAGGCGCGGATGAGCGAGGCGTCGGCGCTGTTCAGCATGGCGTTCCAGCTGGCGATGGGTCTGGGGGTTTCCATGGCGGCGCTGTTGCTACGGGCGTCGATGGCCGTGCAAGGGCACGCCGTGCACGCGGCCGTCGGGGACTTTCGGGTGGCCTTCGTGGGCGTGGCGCTGCTTGGGCTCGCGGGATTGATTGACGTGTATCGTTTACCGGTGGGCGCCGGGGAAAGCGTGCTGAATCGCGCCAAAACGACGGGACCGTGAAGAATCCTGTTCCAGACCTATACTCCATTGAGCGGTGGCGCGTTTTGCGCACCGCTCACGGCAGTATTGCCGACCAAGAGGTAGCCGCTATGTACGCCGGACAAATGAATATGACGACAACAAATGGTGAAATACGCTGCCAGATGGTTGTTCAAATCATCTGCCTGTTGTCGGTTGCCACGCTGTTCTGCTGACCCATCAGTAATGCCTTTCAACCTCCGCTGCGCATAACCGCGCGGGGGCCGCATTCGCGCTGAAAATCTTAAATAATATGCCTCAAGGGCGTGAACAGCCGCGCAATGAATATCGGCACAAGTGTGATGAGGAAGACAGAGAAGACCAGCGCGGGAATTATCCAGAGCATCGAATGCCCTTCGATCAAAGGCCCATAGACGATGCTCAGTCTATTCATCACAAAGATATGCAAGCAGTACACACCCAGGGTTGAGCCCGCCAGAACATTCAAGACCTTGGCATGTCGGGCCAGGCGCGCGCCTAGTTCAACAAACAGGCGAAAGCCGAAAATAGAGCCGACCACGACAAAAGGCGAAAGGTAAGAGAAAAACAGTTGATTGGGCACGCCGTCGCGCAACGACAACCCATACGTGGCCAACGCTGTGCACACCGCACAAATCAGAAATCCTGCGGCATCCACAAGCACGGTGGGCGCTTGCTGCGTCTGTATTCGATCAAACACGTAAGCCCCGAGAAACACGAACCCGCTTAACCCTGCAAAGGACGACAGCCCGTATACAGAGGCAAGATCGCCAACACCCGGATAAAAATAAGTCACCAACGGAATAACGCTGGCAACAACAAACCAGATGGATAAATAGATGAGTTTTTCCGCGTCGGTGGAATGTCGGTAGATCTTGGCCATGAACGGAATAAACAGGTAGATCCCGACCAGCGCATATAAGTACCACAGGTGAAAATAAGCAGGGCCCTTGAACACCGAAACCATCGAGGCAATTAACCCGCTGTAATCACCCGTCAACCGCGTCTTCCACAGCACATAGAACACCGACCAGAAGATCAGCGGCGGGAAGATCCTGATAAAGCGCTTTGTATAAAACGCCTTTACCCCTTCCTCTCTGCCAAGCAGCAGCGCACCCGACAACATCAAGAAGAGCGGCACACACGACCGGACGAGGGAGTCATACGCATTGAAATAAGCCCAGTCATGACCGAACGCTGCAACCCCGGTGGCGGAAACATGAAGAACAACGACCATGAAGCAAGCGATGATGCGGGTGAAATCCAGTCCAGCACTCAGTTCTTTTCTCATTGTTCTTTTCGCGCCCCTGTCACGCCACATTCGCTGGCAGCGTGATCAAATCCGTCTGTTTTTGTGCGCGCGAGAATAGCACGACGCCGCTCACTCGAACGCGCCCACACCGGTATAGGCTATTTTGAGTAAACCTCAACCACGTCGACGCAGCATGTGATCAGTACCGATGCACTCAGGGCAATTTGAACAAGAAGGCGGGCACCGGACGGGGCATTGGTAAATCGCAGGCAACAAAAAAGGGCCCACCTTTCGGTGAGCCCTTCTAGACCGCCCAGCAGAGCGGATTTTGTTTGGTAGGCGCGATTGGACTCGAACCAACGACCCCCACCATGTCAAGGTGGTGCTCTAACCAACTGAGCTACGTGCCTGCTGTGAGGCGGCATTCTACGGAATTCCGGAGGGGTGTCAACATCTTTTTTGCAGCTAACCCTATGAATATGCGAATTATTTATTTGCGCCGGGTGCACCGGTGATTTTTCGGGTGGCTGGCAGGCAATTTTCAACTCAGGTAGGATCGGCGCACTCGTAAAAAATATAAAACAGAGGTTCCAGGATGGCGAACACCCCTTACCCCCAGTCGTATTACGCCGCGTCCGCGAATGCGGTTCCGCCTCGCCCGGTACTGCAAGGTGACGTCGAAACCGATGTGTGTGTGATTGGCGCCGGCTACACCGGCCTTTCCAGCGCGCTGTTTCTGCTGGAAAACGGTTTTCGCGTCACCGTGCTGGAAGCCGCCAAGGTGGGGTTTGGTGCGTCGGGCCGTAACGGCGGGCAAATCGTCAACAGCTACAGCCGCGACATCGATGTGATCGAGCGCAGCGTCGGCCCCAAGCAAGCGCAGCTGCTGGGGCAGATGGCGTTTGAGGGCGGCAGGATCATTCGCGAGCGCGTGGCCAAATATCAGATCCAGTGCGACCTGAAGGATGGCGGCGTGTTCGCCGCCCTCAACAGCAAGCACATGGGCCACCTGGAATCGCAGAAACGCTTGTGGGAACGCTACGGGCATACGCAACTTGAGTTGCTGGACGAACGCCGTATCCGCGAAGTAGTGGCCTGTGACAACTACGTCGGCGGCCTGCTCGACATGAGCGGCGGGCACATTCACCCACTCAACCTCGCGCTGGGCGAAGCGGCGGCTGTTGAATCCCTGGGCGGCACGATCTACGAGCAATCGGCTGCGGTGCGCATCGAGCGCGGCGCGAACCCGGTGGTGCACACCGCCGAAGGCAAGGTCAGGGCCAAGTTCATCATCGTCGCGGGCAACGCCTACCTGGGGAACCTGGTGCCGGAGCTGGCGGCCAAATCGATGCCTTGCGGCACACAGGTCATCACCACCGCCCCACTGGGTGATGAACTGGCCAAGACGCTGCTGCCGCAGGATTATTGCGTCGAAGACTGCAACTACCTGCTCGACTACTACCGCCTCACCCGCGACAAGCGCCTGATCTTCGGCGGCGGCGTGGTGTATGGCGCACGTGACCCGGCCAACATCGAAGCGATCATCCGCCCGAAGATGCTCAAGGCCTTCCCGCAGCTCAAGGACGTGAAAATCGATTACGCCTGGACCGGCAATTTCCTGCTGACCTTGTCGCGCTTGCCGCAGGTGGGTCGCCTGGGCGACAACATCTATTACTCACAAGGCTGCAGCGGCCATGGCGTGACGTACACGCACCTGGCAGGCAAGGTGCTGGCGGAGGCACTGAGAGGTCAGGCGGAGCGTTTTGATGCGTTTGCCGACCTGCCGCACTACCCGTTCCCGGGCGGGCAACTGTTGCGCACGCCATTTGCGGCGCTGGGCGCCTGGTATTACGGGTTGCGGGACAAACTGGGGTTCTGACCACACAGTGGGAGCCGGCTTGCCGGCTCTTGCAGCCGAAAGCCAAATCGCAGAAACAAAAAACCCCGGTCTCTCGACCAGGGTTTTTGCTATCGGATCAAAGTCAGCCTAGGACTTTCTTTGTGCTTCAAGGCGTTCAGTGGGCCTTGAGGCAGATATGGCGCAGCGGACGGGACTCGAACCCGCGACCCCCGGCGTGACAGGCCGGTATTCTAACCGACTGAACTACCGCTGCGCGTCGGTGCAACCTTTAACGTTGCGTCTTGCCCTAGGGCAAAACTCTCAAGAAGTGGTGGGTGATGACGGGATCGAACCGCCGACCCTCTGCTTGTAAGGCAGATGCTCTCCCAGCTGAGCTAATCACCCTTTGCTTCGTTGAGGCCGCGAAATTTACGCAGGTAGCGGACCTAAGTCAATAGCCTGCTTGAAGTTTTTCTGAAAAAGACAAAATTGCTTCAAGACGGCTATCTGCCCTACTCGCTGTAAATCATCTTCTTGCTCATGCCACCGTCCACCACAAACTCTTGCCCGGTGACAAACCCCGCCTGGCGCGACAGTAACCACGCCACCATCGCCGCCACGTCTTCCACCGTACCCACCCTGCCCGCCGGATGCTGGGCATGGTCGGCATCCGTCAACGGCTCGGCACGCCGGGCCGCCGGATCACGCGCATCGATCCAGCCAGGGCTGACGGCATTGACCCGCACCTCCGGCCCCAGGCTCATGGCCAATGCATGCGTCAGGGCCAGCAGGCCGCCTTTGCTGGCCGCATAGGCCTCGGTGTCCGGCTCCGACTGACGCGCCCGGGTCGATGCCAGGTTGACGATGGCACCGCCATGGGCACGCAGGTACGGCGCGCAGTGCTTGGCCAACAGCATCGGCCCACTGAGGTTCACCGCAAGCACGCGGTTCCAATACGCCAGGTCGAGGCTTTCCAGGGTGATATTGCGCGGGTCGGCCACCGCCGCGTTGCACACCAACGCGTCCAGCCGCCCGAACTGCCCCAGTACTTCTGCGACACCCTGGGCCACTTGTTTTTCGTCGGCGACGTCCATGGTAATAAACCAGGCATTGTCGCCCAGCACCTTGGACACCTTGGAGCCACGCTCGCGGTCCAGGTCGGTCAACACCACTTGCCAGCCTTCGCTGATCAGCCACGCCGCGATCCCGAGACCAATGCCCCGCGCCGCGCCGGTCACCAGTGCGACGCGGCCGTTACCGACCGCTGCAGCATCCATGGACCACTCGATCACAAGGCCGCCAGCCCGCGGGCCAGGTCAGCCTGCAAGTCGGCCACATCTTCCAGGCCCACCGCGATGCGGATCAGGCTGTCGCGGATGCCGGCCGCTTCGCGCTCTTGCGGCGCCAGGCGACCATGGGAGGTGGTGCTCGGGTGCGTGATCGTGGTCTTGCTGTCGCCCAGGTTGGCGGTGATGGAAATCAAGCGAGTGGCGTCGATGAAGCGCCAGGCGCCCTCTTTGCCGCCCTTCACTTCGAAGCTGACGACGGCGCCGAAACCACGCTGCTGGCGTTGAGCCAATTCGTGTTGCGGGTGGCTCTTGAGGCCGGCGTAATGCACTTTCTCGATGCCATCCTGCTGCTCCAGCCACTCGGCCAGGGCCTGGGCATTGGCGCAATGGGCCTTCATGCGCAGACTGAGGGTTTCCAGGCCTTTGAGGAAGATCCAGGCGTTGAACGGGCTCAGGGTCGGGCCGGCGGTGCGCAAGAAACCCACCACTTCTTTCATCTGCTCGCCACGCCCAGCCACCACGCCGCCCATGCAACGGCCCTGGCCGTCGATGAACTTGGTGGCCGAGTGCACGACGATGTCTGCGCCCAGCTTCAACGGCTGCTGCAATGCAGGCGTGCAGAAGCAGTTGTCGACCACCAGCATCGCGCCTTTGGCGTGCGCCACTTCAGACAATGCGGCGATGTCGACCAACTCGGCCAGCGGGTTGGACGGCGACTCGACGAACAGCAATTTGGTGTTGGCCTTGATCGCCGCGTCCCAACCGGACAGGTCTGCCAGCGGTACGTAGTCCACTTCAATACCGAAGCGCTTGAAGTACTTCTCGAACAGGCTGATGGTCGAACCGAACACACTGCGTGATACCAATACATGGTCGCCAGCGCTGCACAAGCTCATCACCACGGCGAGGATGGCCGCCATGCCGGTCGCCGTGGCCACCGCCTGCTCAGCGCCTTCGAGGGCCGCAATACGCTCCTCGAACGCACGGACGGTCGGGTTGGTGTAGCGCGAGTAGACGTTGCCCGGCACTTCACCGGCAAAACGCGCGGCAGCGTCGGCGGCGGTGCGGAACACATAGCTGGAGGTGAAGAACATCGGGTCACCGTGCTCACCTTCCGGGGTACGGTGCTGGCCGGCGCGCACAGCCAGGGTATCGAAAGCTACGCCATCGAGGTCGCTGTCCAACCGACCGGCATCCCATTCCTGACTCATGCTGCGACTCCTTACTCAATTCTTTATTTAAGATACAAAACCGGCCCCTCAGGGCCGGTGTTTACTCAGTTGTTGTACAGATCGATGATCGCGCTGACCGCCTGGGTCTTGATCTTCGACGAGTCGTTGCGCGCCTGCTCGATCTTGTTCAGGTAAGCCTCATCGACATCGCCGGTCACGTACTTGCCGTCGAACACGGCGCAATCGAACTGCTCGATCTTGATCTTGCCGCCGCCAACCGCTTCGATCAGGTCCGGCAGGTCCTGGTAGATCAGCCAGTCGGCGCCGATCAGGTCGGCAACGTCCTGGGTCGAACGGTTGTGGGCAATCAGCTCGTGGGCGCTCGGCATGTCGATACCGTACACGTTCGGGTACCGCACAGCAGGCGCAGCGGAGCAGAAGTACACGTTCTTGGCGCCCGCTTCACGGGCCATCTGAATAATCTGCTTGCAGGTGGTGCCACGTACGATGGAGTCGTCCACCAGCATCACGTTCTTGCCGCGAAACTCCAGCTCGATGGCGTTGAGCTTCTGGCGGACCGACTTCTTGCGCGCTGCCTGGCCCGGCATGATGAAGGTACGGCCGATGTAGCGGTTCTTGACGAAGCCTTCGCGGAACTTGACGCCCAAATGGTTGGCCAGCTCCAGCGCAGCGGTGCGGCTGGTGTCCGGAATCGGGATTACCACGTCGATGTCGTGCTCAGGACGCTCGCGCAGGATTTTCTCCGCCAGCTTCTCGCCCATGCGCAGACGCGCCTTGTACACCGAAACGCCGTCGATGATCGAATCCGGACGCGCCAGGTAGACGTGTTCGAAGATGCACGGGGTGAGTTTCGGCGCCACGGCGCACTGACGGGTGTGCAGCTTGCCGTCTTCGGTGATGTACACCGCTTCGCCCGGGGCCAGGTCGCGGATCAGGGTAAAGCCGAGCACGTCCAGGGACACGCTTTCGGAGGCGATCATGTACTCGACGCCTTCGTCAGTGTGGCGCTGGCCGAACACGATCGGGCGGATGCCGTGCGGGTCGCGGAAACCGACGATGCCGTAACCGGTGACCATGGCCACGACCGCGTAACCACCGACGCAACGGTTGTGCACGTCAGTCACGGCGGCGAACACGTCTTCTTCGGTGGGCTGCAGCTTGCCGCGCTGGGCCAGCTCGTGGGCGAACACGTTGAGCAGCACTTCCGAATCGGAACTGGTGTTGACGTGGCGCAGGTCAGATTCGTAAATCTCCTTGGCCAGTTGTTCAACGTTGGTCAGGTTACCGTTGTGCGCCAGGGTAATGCCGTAAGGCGAGTTGACGTAAAACGGTTGAGCTTCGGCCGAGGTCGAGCTGCCCGCAGTCGGGTAACGCACATGGCCAATGCCCATGTGCCCGACGAGGCGCTGCATGTGACGTTGATGGAACACGTCACGCACCAGGCCATTGTCCTTGCGCAGGAATAACCGGCCGTCGTGGCTGGTCACAATACCGGCAGCGTCCTGGCCGCGGTGCTGGAGGACGGTTAGCGCGTCATACAGCGCCTGATTCACGTTCGACTTACCGACGATACCGACGATGCCACACATGCGACGCAACCCCTACTTAATGAATCTTGACTGAACACTGCTTACTGAGGCGTTTTGGCCGGCAAGAGGTGTTCCTTGAACGGAAGATCAGCGGGTACGCTGATTCCGCTGGCCAGCCACTGACTGCTCCACCCCAGAATGAGGTTCTTGGACCAATCTGCAACCAATAGAAATTTTGGCACGAGTACCGACTCCTGCCACCACGAATCCTGCTGTACCGGCCCCAGGCTCAACAGCCCGACCGCCACGACCACCAGCAACGCGCCACGCGCAGCGCCGAAGGCCATGCCGAGAAATCGATCGGTCCCGGAGAGGCCGGTGACACGTATCAACTCGCCAATAAGATAATTGACCATTGCCCCCACCAGCAGCGTGGCGATGAACATGATGGCGCAGCCCGCGATGACGCGAGCCGAAGGTGTCTCGATGTAACCGGCCAGATAAACCGACAATGAACCACCGAACATCCAGGCTACGACTCCTGCGATGATCCAGGTCAGCAACGACAGTGCTTCTTTTACGAAGCCGCGGCTTAGACTGATCAAAGCGGAGATGGCGACGATTGCAACGATCGCCCAATCAACCCAGGTAAATGGCACAGTGCAGCCTACGTACGGATAAGGCGGCGCATTTTAGCAGAGCGCCGGGCTGTCGGTAAGCTGTGATTGCGGGTGCTTTGCAAATCAATGGGTTGAGTAGGGCGAAGGCCCCTCAGGACCACCCAATACAATGTGGGAGGGGGCTTGCCCCCGACAGCGACGGGTCATTATCAGAGAGGCTGACTGACCTACCGCCATCGGGGGCAAGCCCCCTCCCACATTGAGTGCATTCCAAGCTGAAACGGGGGTGAAATCAGCCGCGCTCAGGCTGAAAACGCACCACAAAACCATTCAGGTTCTGCTGGCGACCCAGCAAGTCGCGCAGACGATCGGCCTCGGCGCGCTCGATCAGCGGCCCGATAAACACGCGGTTCTTGCCATCGGCACTGCGGATATAAGCGTTGTAGCCCTGAGTGCGCAGCTTTTTCTGCAAGGCTTCGGCGCTCTCGCGATTGGCCAGGCTGGCGAGCTGGATCGACCAAGTGATCGGCAGACCATTGGGATCGATACGGCTTTGACCAACGTCCGGCTTGCCCGGCGCGGCAGGTTGCGGCGCAACCGGCTTGGGCGCTGGCGCCGGCGCGGCCGGTTTGGCGGCAACCACAGGCGCTGCCGGCGCAGGTGCAGGTGCGGGCTTGACCACCGGCACACTCGGCTGCACCGGCATGCTCGGCGCCTGCTGCGCAGCCACATCCGCATCACTCGGCACAGGCTCCTCAGGCAACGCCTGCGGCTCGGGCACCACCACCGGCTCGACCTGAACTTGCGGTACCGTCGGCGCCTGGGGCGCAGCCGGTGCCTCAACGACTACCTGGCGCTGCTCATCCTGACGCGAAAACAGCATCGGCAGAAAAATCACCGCCAACGCCACCAACACCAGGGCTCCAACCATTCGCTGCTTGTATGCGCTATCCAGTAATGCCATGTGCAGCTTCCTCCGTGGAGCGCCGGGCCAACCACTCTAGCGCCTCGGCAACACAATAAAATGATCCGAACAACAGAATCTCGTCCTCGGCCGTTGCCACCGCACACTGCGCTTCAAGCGCGGCGGTGACGCTTGCATACGACGCCACTGGCGCACCAAGGTTCTGCAAGGCCGTTTCCAATTCGGCGGCCGGCCGACTGCGCGGCGTATCCAGCGGCGCCACCGCCCAAGCCTGCACATCGCCCAGCAACGGCGCAACCACGCCGCCCAGGTCTTTGTCAGCCAACAGCCCGAATACCGCCAGGCGGCGACCCACCGGTGGCGTACGCGACAGGCGTTGCGCCAGGTACTCGGCGGCATGCGGGTTATGCCCCACATCCAGCAGCAGGTTCAGGCGCTTGCCCTCCCACTCGAAGGTGCGACGATCCAGGCGCCCGACCACCCGAGTGGCCAGCAATGTCGCGGCAATTTGTTCGGCATGCCACGGCAGATCCAGCAGCAGGTAGGCCTGCAACGCCAGCGCAGCGTTTTCCATCGGCAGGTTCAGCAGCGGCAGATCATGCAGCTCTACCGCCTGCCCGCGCGCATCACGCCCACACCATTGCCAATGTTGAGCACCGATGTCGAGATTGAATTCGCGGCCGCGCAGGTAAAACGGACAATCCAACTCGCGCACCTTGTCGAGCAAGGGTTGCGGCGGGTCCAGATCACCACACAGCGCAGGCTTGCCCTGGCGGAAGATCCCGGCCTTTTCATAGGCCACCGACTCGCGGGTATTGCCCAGGTAGTCGGCATGGTCCACGCCAATGCTGGTGACCAGCGCCATGTCGGCATCCACCACGTTGACGGTATCCAGACGCCCACCCAGGCCGACTTCCAGAACAACCACATCCAATTGCGCACGCTCAAACAGCCAGAACGCCGCCAGGGTGCCCATTTCGAAGTAGGTCAGGGAAATTTCGCCGCGCCCGGTATCCAGTGCGGCAAAGGCTTCGCAGAGCTGCTCATCAGTGGCTTCGACGCCATTGAGCTGCACCCGCTCGTTGTAACGCAGCAGGTGCGGAGAATTGTAGACGCCAACTTTCAGCCCTTGGGCTTGCAGCAGCGCCGCGACAAAGGCACAGGTTGAGCCTTTGCCGTTGGTGCCGGTCACCGTGATCACGCGCGGTGCCGGCCGGCCCAACCCGAGGCGGGCCGCTACCTGTTGCGAGCGCTCCAGGCCCATGTCGATGGCTGACGGATGCAACTGCTCAAGGTAGGCGAGCCATTCGCCAAGGGTACGTTGGGTCATAGGTTTGCAGGCACCGGCGGTACAACGATCGGTTCGACTTTAGGCGCGACGTACACAGGCGTCGGCAGGCCCATCATTTGCGCCAGCAGGTTACCCAGGCGTGGACGCAGCTCGCCACGGGCGATGATCATGTCAATCGCGCCGTGCTCCAGCAGGAACTCGCTGCGCTGGAAACCTTCCGGCAGTTTTTCACGAACCGTCTGCTCGATCACGCGCGGGCCGGCAAAGCCGATCAGGGCCTTGGGTTCGCCGACAATCACGTCACCCAGCATCGCCAGGCTGGCAGAAACGCCGCCATAGACCGGGTCTGTCAGCACGGAGATGAACGGAATGCCTTCTTCACGCAGACGCGCCAGTACCGCAGAGGTCTTGGCCATTTGCATCAGGGAAATCAGCGCTTCCTGCATGCGCGCGCCACCGGAAGCGGCGAAGCAGATCATCGGGCAACGGTTTTCCAGCGCGTAGTTGGCGGCACGTACGAAACGCTCACCGACGATGGCACCCATGGAACCGCCCATGAAGGAAAACTCAAACGCCGACACCACCACGGGCATGCCCAGCAACTTGCCGCTGACGGAAATCAGCGCGTCCTTTTCACCGGTCTGCTTTTGCGCGGCGGTGAGGCGATCCTTGTACTTCTTGCCATCGCGGAACTTGAGACGGTCAACCGGCTCCAGGTCAGCGCCCAGCTCGGCACGGCCATCGGCGTCGAGGAAAATGTCGATGCGGGCGCGGGCGCCGATACGCATGTGGTGGTTGCACTTGGGGCAAACGTCCAGGGTCTTTTCCAGCTCCGGGCGATACAGCACCGCGTCGCAGGATGGGCACTTGTGCCACAGACCTTCAGGAACCGAGCTTTTCTTCACCTCGGAACGCATGATCGAAGGGATCAGTTTGTCTACTAACCAGTTGCTCATGCTTTCTTTCTCCAGTACCGGTGGCTTGAACACAGCCCCGCGTATGCCCTTGAGCTAAATTCATATGTGGCGATGACACAGGCGGGACGGGGTCAGACGTTCGACCAGCCATTTCCTGCCTGTATCCTCAGCCGTCCAGACAACCCGCAGCGCGGGTTGCCACTACGTTTCCGGGCCTCCCGCAGGCGGCGCCGATGCTGTTTTACACAGTGGTAGTTATGGACGGCGGCAGACTGCGAGCCGTCACATCACACCATTGCTGTTGCGCACCGCTTGCATGAATGCGCGAATCTTGTGGTGATCCTTGATGCCCTTGCCCTGCTCCACCCCACCGCTGACGTCCACGGCGTACGGCCGAACCTGCTCGATGGCGGCTCCGACATTCGCGGGGTTGAGCCCGCCGGCGAGGATAATCGGCTTGCTCAGCCCCTCGGGAATCAGCGTCCAGTCGAATGCTTCGCCCGTACCACCCGGCACGCCTTCGACATAGGTGTCCAACAGAATGCCACGAGCGCCAGTATAGGCAGCACACGCAGCGGCGATGTCATCCCCGGCCTTGACGCGCAGCGCCTTGATATACGGGCGTTGGTAGCTTTCACACTCGTCGGGGCTTTCATCGCCGTGAAACTGCAGCATGTCCAGCTGCACGGCATCCAGGGTTTCGTTGAGCTCGCAGCGGCTGGCGTTGACGAACAAGCCGACGGTGGTCACGAACGGCGGTAACGCGGCGATGATTGCACGCGCCTGCAGCACATTCACCGCCCGTGGGCTCTTGGCATAAAACACAAAACCGATGGCATCCGCCCCCGCCTCGACTGCCGCCAGCGCGTCTTCTATGCGGGTGATCCCGCAAATCTTGCTGCGAACGGCTGACATGTCGTAGAAACCTCAGGGGTTGAACCGAGAAAGTCCCGGATGGTAACAAAAGCTATTCCGGGCGTCAGCCGCCAAGTTCGCTGAAACCTGTGAGAAAGTGTGGCCCGATGAAGCGATCCGGCAATTCGAACTCGTCGCGGTACTCCACGTCCACCAGATACAGGCCAAAGGGATGCGCCGTCACCCCACCTGTGCGGCGGATGCGACTTTCCAACACCTCTTTGGCCCACTCCACCGGGCGCTCGCCGGTGCCGATGGTCATCAACACGCCTGCAATATTGCGCACCATATGGTGCAGGAAGGCACCGGCGCGGATATCCAGCACGATCATCTTGCCGTGACGGGTCACGCGCAAGTGATGGACTTCCTTGATTGGCGACTTGGCCTGGCACTGGCCGGCACGGAACGCGCTGAAATCATGCACACCGACCAAATGCTGCGCGGCCTCGGCCATGCGCTCGGCATCCAGCGGGCGATGGTTCCAGGTGATTTCCTGGTTGAGGTGCGCCGGACGGATCTGGTCGTTATAGATCACGTAGCGATATCGCCGGGCAATGGCCTTGAAGCGCGCATGAAAATGCGCAGGCATGACCTTGGCCCAAGTGACGCTGACGTCATGGGGCAAGTTGATATTGGCGCCCATCACCCACGCTTTCATCGTGCGCTCGGCCTGGGTGTCGAAGTGCACCACCTGGCCACAGGCATGCACACCGGCGTCGGTTCGCCCGGCGCACATCAACGACACCGGCGAGTCGGCGACCTTCGACAAGGCGTTTTCGAGGGTTTCCTGCACCGTCAGCACACCCGAGGCCTGGCGCTGCCAGCCGCGATAGCGCGAGCCTTTGTATTCCACGCCCAGGGCGATGCGGTTAAAGCCTGCGGCCGCCATTTCGGCGGCCGCGTTATCTAGATTTGCCAAGAACTGAGAGCCCGATGAGTTGCGCAAAGGCGCCCATTATAAAGGCGGAGCACGCATGAGGGGCGCTTTTGTTGCGAGGCCACGCGCCAAAGCAACTGTGGGAGCGGGCCTGTTCGCGAATGCAACGTGCCAGGCGCTCAATCCGCTCACCGACACGTCACGCTCGCGAGCAAGCCCGCTCCCACATTGGCGTTACACCACTGTTCAGATTTTGCCGAGCATTTCCTTGGCTTCACCGCGCTGGGCTTCATCGCCCTCAGTCAGCACTTCGGACAGAATGTCGCGCGCGCCGTCGGCATCGCCCATGTCGATGTAGGCCTGGGCCAGGTCGAGCTTGGTGGCCACCTCATCGGTGCCAGAGAGGAAATCAAACTCCGGCTCATCAGCGCCCAACGCCGCATCTTCGGCGGTAAAGGAAGGCTCGATCGGCGGATGCTCGAGGCTCTGGGACAGGCGATCGAGCTCAGCGTTGACGTCGTCCAGCTCGGATGTGAAGGCATCCGGCTTGGCGGCCGGCGGCGCTTGCGGTTCGTCAGCCAGGGACAGGTCGAAGTCTTCCGGCAGGTCGAAATCATCCAGTGCGGCAGGGGTAAGGGTCGGCGGCTCAACGGCCGGCACATCCTTCATCTGGTCTTCAAGGCCCGAGAGGAAGTCATCGTCCGATTGCGTGGACGACGGCGCGTCCAGCTGCAGGTCCAGATCGAAGTCCGACACATCATCCGCCGCAGGCTTGGCTTGCGTCTGGCGCTGCAGGACAGACTCGAAACTCGACTCATCCTTGGGGCTGACCACGGCCGGCGAAGCGGCTTCCAGATCGTCCAGGCTCAAGTCGAAATCCGTGTCGAACGCGTCGGCTTCCGGCGCCGGCGCTGCCGGTTTGTCTTCAAGCAAGTTCTTCACGTATTGAGCGTCCAGCGCCGCCGCAGCCACCGCAGCGCTGACGCCCGCGGCCAACACGGCCATGGCCGGGAAGCGACTCTTGAGCTGCTCGACCTGGGCGTGGTTTTCGCCCGTGGCCACCAGTTGACGCTCTTGCGTGACGAAGCCGTCCTTATCGCTTTGCAGACCGTAGACTTCCATCAGCTTCAAGCGCAGGTCACTGCGCTTGGGCTCGCGCTTGATCGCCTGCTCCAACACATCGGCGGCCTGATTCAGGTGACCACGGTCGATATGGGATTGGGCTTGTGCGAGCGCATCGCTGGAATTTTCCGGGGCCACGGCGACGGCCAACGGCGCCAGCACGGAAGCCACGCTCGGCACCACGACAGGCTCAACCACCGGGGCAGGCGCAGGCGCGGCCGCCAGCTTGACGTTCGGCGGCGGCACTTCCAGGCCTTCGAAGCTGTCCGGTGGCAGGTCGTGATCCACATTCGGCGAAAACTGTGGTTCTTCAGCCAGCGCCCGCGCCATACGCAGGTGCTTTTCCTCTTCGAGGCGGGCATTGCGGTGACGGGCCCACAGCAGCAGGAGCAACAACACCAGCAAGCCGGCAGCACCGCCGATGACCCCGAGAACAATCGGGTTGGTCAGCAGATCGTTGAATTTACCTTCGGTGCTGCTGGCAGGCGCGGTATCCGGCTTGATCGGCTCGGGCGTAGCTACCACGGCAGCCGGCGTCGCATCGGGCGCCGGCGCAGTCGCTGCAGTCGCCGCAGGCTCGCCTGGCAGCTGCGCCGGGATGGCTGCCGTCGTCGGCGCAGTGCCCGGCACTGCCGGGTTACCGCCCTGAGCCTGCAACTTGGCCAGTTGATCGTTTTTCAATTGAATCAGCTTTTGCAGCTTGTCCAACTGGCTTTGCAGGTCGGCCGCGCGGCTTTTCAGCTCGGCATTGTCGCGGCGCGTGGTGTCCAGTTCTTCCTGGGTCATCGCCAGCTTGTCGCTCAATGCACGCCCGTCAGCGGCCCTGCCCTTGGCACCTTTCTTGGCGGACTCGGCCGACACCAGGCTCAAGTTGTCCTTGGCATTGGTGCTCGAGGGCGCGTCGCCTGCCTGGGTGCGCCGAGTGGCGTCCAGTTGTTGCTTGCCGGCGGCCTGATTATTGGTCGTGCGACGGCCCTCGCGCCAGGCGGCATTTTGCGCAGTGACTTCGGCAATCGCTTCCGGCTGCGGCAGGCTGGTGGCTTGCTGGCGATCCGGAAGACGCAGCACCTGGCCGGTTTTCAGGCGGTTGATATTGCCGTAGATAAAGGCATCAGGGTTGAGCGCCTGGATTGCCAGCATCGTCTGCTGGACCGACGCGCCGTTGCGGTTCTTCGCGGCAATTTCCCACAAGGTATCGCGAGACGTCGTGGTGTGCTGCGCAGCTTTGCTGACCGTGGGCGCCGTGCTGGCAGGTGCCGACTGGGTCGGCGCACTCAAGCGCGGTGCCGGTGCGCTGGCGGTCGGTGCCGGCTGCTCGAACTTGGCCGGGTCGAGCAGCACACTGTAGTCGCGCATCAGGCGGCCGTTGGGCCATTGCACTTGAAGCAGAAACCGTACGTAGGAATCAGGCAGCGGCTTGCTGGAGGTGACGCGCACCACACTGCGGCCATTGGGGTTGATCACCGGGGTAAACGTCAGGTCATTCAGAAACGCCTGGCGATCCACGCCGGCGTCCACAAACGCCTGGTCAGACGCCAGGCTCGGGGTGATCTCGGAGGCAGTGAGGCCGCCGACATCGAGCAATTCGATTTCCACCGCCAACGGCTGGTTCAACTTCGACTTGAGGGTCATCTCCCCAAGCTGCAGCGCCTGCGCCATACCGGAAGACAGCGCCGAGGCGGCCGCTATTGCTAACACCAGTTTGCGAACTTGAACCATAGCCTCATCCTTTGTTTGAACACTCCCCGGCCTGCGAGAAGGTTGGTAACCGCTGCCATAAGGCATGGCGAGCCGATAGGTTACCGACGCGCTTCTGTTTCGCTTGGGGCCAAGCATAGCGCTTGGCTAGAATCAATCTACAAATTGCCGCCAAGTATCTTTTACACAAGGCCTTTTATCAACAACTGCGCCAGTTGCACGGCGTTCAATGCCGCGCCTTTGCGTACGTTATCTGACGTCAGCCACAGATTTAGTTCCGCCGGGTCGTCCACGCCCGCACGCACTCGGCCAACGTAGACCACATCCTGGCCGACCGCATCCCCAACGGCCGTGGGGTAGTCGCCCTCTTCCACCAGCTCGATCCCCGGCGCGGCCTCCAGTGCACGGTTGACAGCGGCCAGGTCGACCGGCGCGCCCAACTGCAATGACACTGTCAGGCTATCGCCAAAAAACACCGGGGCTTGAACGCAGGTTGCGGAAATCTTTAGCAGAGGTGTTTCCAGCACCGCGCGCAACTCGTGTACGAGGCGTTTCTCCAGGGCTGTATGACCCTGGGCGTCAGGCGTGCCGACTTGCGCCAACAGGTTGAAGGCCATCTGCCGATCGAAGAACTTCGGCTCCAGCGGGCGCACGTTCAGCAACTCGGCGGTCTGCCGGGCCAGCTCGCTGACGGCCTCGCGGCCCTGGGCCGAAACGGCCAGGTTGGCAGTGACGCTGACGCGCTGGATCTCCAGCAGGCCGCGCAACGGCGCCAGAACCACCGCCAGGTTGGTGGCCGACGGACTCGGGCTGCCAAGCTGGAAGGGCTTTTTCAGGCCCTTGAGAATATGCGCGTTGGCTTCCGGCACGACCTGAGGTGCCTGATCGGCCGGCAAGGCGCCGGAGAGGTCGATCACCGAGCAACCGGCCGCCGTGGCGCGTGGCGCGAAACTCAGGGTCACCGCCGGGCCTGCCGCGAAGAAGGCCAACTGGGCTTTTTTGAAGTCGAACTCATCAACTTCCTTGACCCGCACATTCTTGCCGCGAAACGGCACCGAGGCGCCGGCCGAGTTGCTGCCCGCCAGCAGATACAGGGTGCCTACCGGAAAATCCAGCTCTTCGAGAATCTGCACCAGGGTTTCACCCACGGTGCCGGTTGCACCGATCACGGCGATTTCAAAGGTCTGGGTCATGGTGGCTGCCTCGGGCATTGCGGGGGGAGCGGCACTTTACCGGGTGGTGGGGAGTGAGGCAATTGACCTGGGGTTGTTGGCGTGGCTGATGGCCTCATCGCCGGCAAGCCAGCTCCCACATTCAAACGCCTCCCAACGTTGAAATGCGATCGAATGTGAGTGGACTTGCCCGCAAAGAGGCCCTGAAGGGCAATAAAAAACCCGCGCCTGTCACCAGAACGCGGGTTTCTTACTCACCAGCAGCGATCAACGCTCCAGCAAAATCCGCAGCATGCGACGCAGCGGTTCAGCCGCGCCCCACAGCAGTTGGTCGCCGACGGTGAACGCGCCCAGGTACTGAGTACCCATGTTCAGCTTGCGCAGACGGCCAACCGGCACATTCAGGGTGCCGGTAACCTTGGTCGGGCTCAGCTCCTGCATGCTGATGTCGCGGTTGTTCGGCACCAGCTTGACCCACGGGTTGTGCTGGCTGATCAGCCCTTCGATATCGGCGATCGGCACGTCTTTGTTCAGCTTGATGGTCAGCGCCTGGCTGTGGCAGCGCATGGCGCCGATGCGCACGCAGATGCCGTCCACGGGGATCGGGTTCTTGAAGCGACCGAGGATCTTGTTGGTCTCAGCCTGGGCCTTCCACTCTTCGCGGCTCTGGCCGTTCGGCAATTCCTTGTCGATCCACGGGATCAGGCTACCGGCCAAAGGCACGCCGAAGTTTTCGGTCGGGTAGGCATCGCTGCGCATGGCTTCGGCCACACGACGGTCGATGTCGAGGATCGCGCTGGCAGGGTCAGCCAATTGATCGGCAACGGCCGCGTGGGTGGCACCCATTTGCTTGATCAGCTCGCGCATGTTCTGCGCGCCGGCGCCGGAGGCCGCCTGATAGGTCATGGCGCTCATCCACTCGACCAGGCCAGCTTCGAACAGGCCACCCAGGCCCATCAGCATCAGGCTGACGGTGCAGTTGCCGCCCACATAGTTCTTGGTGCCAGCGTCCAGCTGCTGGTCAATAACCTTGCGGTTCACCGGGTCGAGGATGATCACGGCGTCGTCCTGCATGCGCAGGCTCGAGGCGGCGTCGATCCAGTAACCCTGCCAGCCGGCTTCGCGCAGCTTGGGGAAGACTTCGCTGGTGTAGTCGCCACCCTGGCAGGTCAAAATCACGTCGAGGGTTTTGAGCTCTTCAATGCTGTAGGCGTCTTTGAGCGGAGCAATATCCTTGCCCACGGACGGCCCTTGGCCACCCACGTTCGACGTGGTGAAAAACACCGGCTCAATAAGATCGAAATCCTGCTCTTCCAGCATCCGCTGCATGAGCACGGAACCGACCATACCGCGCCAACCGATCAGACCTACACGTTTCATCGCAACTACACCTTGTTAAAAAGTGGGCCGCCTTGCAGCAACAACTGCAAGCGGGCCCGAGAGATTACAGATTCCGCAGCGCGGCGACTACTGCGTCGCCCATTTCTTGCGTCCCAACCTTGGTGCAACCCTGCGACCAGATGTCGCCGGTGCGCAAACCCTGGTCCAGTACCAGGCTCACAGCCTTCTCGATTGCATCCGCCGCTTCACTCAGGTTGAAGCTGTAACGCAGCATCATCGACACCGACAAGATGGTCGCCAACGGGTTGGCAATGCCTTGGCCTGCGATGTCCGGCGCCGAACCGTGGCACGGCTCGTACATGCCCTTGTTGTGGGTGTCCAGCGACGCCGACGGCAGCATGCCGATGGAACCGGTCAGCATCGACGCCTGGTCGGACAGGATGTCGCCGAACAGGTTGTCGGTGACGATCACGTCGAACTGCTTGGGTGCACGCACCAGCTGCATGGCGGCGTTGTCGACGTACATGTGGCTCAGTTCGACGTCCGGGTAGTCCTTGGCCACTTCTTCGACGATTTCGCGCCACAGTTGGCTGGAGGCCAGTACGTTGGCCTTGTCGACCGAGCAGACCTTCTTGCCACGCACGCGGGCCATGTCGAAACCGACACGGGCGATACGGCGGATCTCACTCTCGCTGTACGGCAGCGTGTCGTAGGCCTGACGCTCGCCATTTTCAAGGGTGCGCACGCCGCGTGGCGAGCCGAAGTAAATACCGCCGGTCAGCTCACGCACGATCAGGATGTCCAGGCCCGCCACCACGTCCGGCTTGAGGCTCGACGCATCGGCCAGTTGCGGGTAGAGAATCGCCGGACGCAGGTTGCCGAACAGGCCCAGTTGCGCGCGAATTTTCAGCAGGCCGCGCTCCGGGCGGATGTCACGCTCGATCTTGTCCCACTTCGGGCCGCCCACGGCGCCGAGCAATACGGCGTCGGCAGCACGGGCGCGGTCCAGGGTTTCGTCGGCCAGGGGCACGCCGTGCTTGTCGATGGCGGCGCCGCCAATCACGTCGTGGCTCAATTCGAAGCCCAGGCTGTACTTGCTGTTGGCCAATTCCAGGACTTTGACCGCTTCGGCCATGATTTCCGGACCAATACCGTCGCCAGGAAGAATCAGAATCTGCTTGCTCATGCGTTCCTCATTTCATCAAGCGACCCGCCCGTGGGCAGGTCGGGAAAATTAATCAGCGTTCGGCAAAGACCACCAGCACGTCGGTGCTGAAGGTGCCGTCGGCTTGAATCTCGTAGTAATCGCGTACTTCCTGGCCCATCGCCTGCTGCAACTCAAGGATCGCGGCGCGCAATACCTCTGGGGTGCGCATGCGCTCCACCCACGAGGTGTATTCCAGGCGCAGGCGCTGACGGCTGCTGTTGCGTACGTGCAGGCCGGCCTCGCTGAGCTGGCGCATCCATTCGGCGGCGGAGTAATCGCGCACGTGGCTGGTATCGCGCAGCACTTCGACGGTTTGCAGGTAAGTGTCCAACAGCGGGCTGCCCGGTGACAAGACGTCCACGAACGCGGCCACGCCGCCGGGCTTGAGCACCCGGCGCACTTCACGCAGGGCCAGGCCGAGGTCGCTCCAATGGTGAGCCGAGTAGCGGCTGAACACGAAGTCGAACTCGCCATCGGCGAATGGCAGGCGCTCAGCGGCGCCGTGCACGGTGTGGATGTTGTTCAGGCCACGCTCTTTTGCGGCGGCTGCCACCACGTCGAGCATCTGCTGGGACAGGTCGTAGGCCACCACTTCTTTAACCAGCGGCGCAACGTGGAAGCTCACATGCCCGGCACCGCAACCCAGGTCCAGCAGTCGCGCAGCGCCCTGCCCGGCCAATTCGGCCTGGAGTAGCGCGAATTCGGTGCCTTGAGCGTGAACTGCGCTGCTCAGGTAGGCCGAGGCCTGTTCGCCGAACTGTTTTTGCACGACTTGGGTGTGGGCGGTGCTGGTCATGGTGGTTTTCCTTGGGTTTTGTGGTGTTGGTATGGCCGCTATCGCAGGCAAGCCAGCTCCCACACTCGACCGTGTTCACAGGTCAACATGTGGCAGCGGGCTTGCCCGCGATGGGGGCCGCACGGCCTACCTCAAATCAAGCGTCGCGAAACAACCAGGGCTGGCTCGCCCGGTGCTTGGTTTCAAACGCTGCAATCGCGTCGCCGTCCTGCAAGGTCAGGCCGATATCGTCCAGGCCATTGATCAGGCAGTGCTTACGGAACGCATCGACTTCAAAGTGATACACCTTGCCGTCCGGGCGGGTCACGGTCTGCGCAGCCAGGTCAACGGTCAGTTGGTAGCCGACATTGGCTTCGACCTGCTTGAACAACTCATCCACTTCGGCGTCGCTCAAGATGATCGGCAACAAGCCGTTCTTGAAGCTGTTGTTGAAGAAGATGTCGGCGTAGCTCGGCGCGATGATGCTGCGAAAGCCATATTCTTCCAGGGCCCACGGCGCGTGTTCACGGCTGGAGCCGCAGCCGAAGTTCTCGCGGGCCAGCAATACGCTGGCGCCTTGGTAACGCTCGGCGTTGAGCACGAAGTCCTTGTTCAACGGGCGCTTGGAGTTGTCCTGGTAGGCGTAGCCCACGTCCAGGTAGCGCCACTCATCGAACAGGTTCGGACCAAAGCCGGTGCGCTTGATCGACTTCAAGAACTGCTTGGGGATGATCTGGTCAGTGTCGACGTTGGCACGGTCCAACGGCGCGACAAGACCGGTGTGTTGGGTAAAAGCTCTCATCGGGTTTTCCTCAGATCAATTCGCGAACGTCGATGAAACGACCGTTGACGGCAGCGGCAGCGGCCATGGCCGGGCTGACCAGGTGGGTACGCCCGCCGGCGCCCTGACGCCCTTCGAAGTTACGGTTGGAGGTGGACGCGCAATGCTCGCCCGACTCCAAACGGTCCGGGTTCATCGCCAGGCACATGGAGCAGCCCGGCTCGCGCCATTCAAAACCGGCCTCAAGGAAGATCTTGTCCAGGCCCTCGGCTTCGGCTTGCGCTTTGACCAGGCCCGAACCTGGCACCACGATGGCTTGCTTGATGGTCGAGGCCACTTTGCGGCCCTTGGCGATCACCGCCGCGGCGCGCAGGTCTTCGATCCGCGAGTTGGTGCAGGAACCGATAAACACGCGATCCAACTGGATGTCGGTGATCGCCTGATTGGCCTTCAAGCCCATGTACTTCAAGGCGCGCTCGATGGAGCCACGCTTGACCAGGTCGGTTTCCTTGGCCGGGTCCGGCACGTTCTGGTCGACGGCCAGGACCATCTCCGGCGAGGTGCCCCAGCTGACTTGCGGCTTGATCTGCGCGGCGTCGAGCTCAACCACGGTGTCGAAGACAGCATCGGCGTCGGACACCAGGTCTTTCCAGGCCTCTACGGCAGCCTCCCAATCGGCGCCTTGCGGAGCGAAAGGACGGCCTTTGACGTATTCAACGGTTTTTTCATCCGCCGCGACCATGCCGACACGGGCACCGGCTTCGATGGACATGTTGCAGATGGTCATGCGGCCTTCGATGGACAGGTCGCGGATGGCGCTGCCGGCGAACTCGATGGCATGGCCGTTACCGCCGGCGGTACCGATCTTGCCAATCACGGCAAGCACTATGTCTTTGGCGGTCACGCCAAATGGCAATGTGCCTTCGACTTTGACCAACATGTTCTTCATCTTTTTGGCGACCAGGCACTGGGTGGCGAACACATGTTCCACCTCGGAGGTGCCGATGCCATGGGCCAGGGCGCCGAATGCGCCGTGGGTGGAGGTGTGAGAGTCACCGCAGACCACGGTCATGCCCGGCAAGGTGGCGCCCTGCTCCGGGCCGATCACGTGCACGATGCCCTGACGCACGTCATTCATCTTGAATTCGGTAATGCCATATTCATCGCAATAGTCGTCGAGGGTTTGCACCTGCAAACGCGACACCTGGTCGGCAATGGCCTCGATGCCGCCTTTGCGCTCCGGGGTGGTCGGTACGTTGTGGTCCGGGGTGGCGATGATCGAGTCGACGCGCCAGGGCTTGCGCCCGGCCAGCCGCAGGCCTTCAAACGCTTGGGGCGAGGTCACTTCATGGATGATGTGACGGTCGATATAGATCAGCGACGAGCCATCGTCGCGCCGTTTCACTTCATGGGAATCCCAAAGCTTGTCGTAAAGCGTTTTGCCGGCCATCAGTCGGTCCTCATCATCGGTCTTTCTATGCCCCGGGCTTTTGAGACATTCAATAACCCTTTGGCTTGTGAGGCTGATGGTATGGCGCTACATTAAATAACTCAAATTCATATTTTTTATGCTTTGGATTACCAACTGGAATACCACAATGGACCTGGCCAACCTTAATGCCTTTATTGCCATCGCTGAGACCGGCAGCTTCTCCGGCGCCGGCGAACGCCTGCACCTGACCCAACCGGCCATCAGCAAGCGCATTGCCGGTCTGGAACAACAATTAAAGGTACGTTTATTCGACCGCCTGGGCCGTGAAGTCGGCCTGACCGAGGCCGGGCGCGCTCTGCTGCCGCGTGCTTACCAGATTCTCAATGTGCTGGACGACACCCGCCGCGCGCTCACCAACCTGACCGGCGAAGTCAGCGGCCGCCTGACATTGGCCACCAGCCACCACATCGGCCTGCACCGCCTGCCACCGATTTTGCGCACCTTTACCCGCGAGTACCCGAACGTGGCGCTGGATATTCAGTTCCTCGATTCGGAAGTGGCCTACGAGGAAATCCTCCATGGTCGCGCTGAAGTGGCCGTTATCACCCTGGCGCCCGACCCGCACAACCTGGTACGCGCCACGCCGGTGTGGGACGACCCGCTGGATTTCGTGGTGGCGCCCGAGCACAGCCTGACCGCCAATGGCACGGTCAACCTGGCCGATATCGCCAAACACCCGGCGGTATTCCCCGGTGGCAACACCTTTACCCACCATATTGTCAGCCGCTTGTTTGAAGCCCAGGGCCTGACACCGAACATCGCCATGAGCACCAACTACCTGGAAACCATCAAGATGATGGTGTCCATCGGCCTGGCCTGGAGTGTGTTGCCGCGCACCATGCTCGATGAACAGGTGGCAAGTATCGCTTTGCCGGGCATACAGCTCAGTCGCCAGCTAGGCTATATCGTGCACACCGAAAGGACGCTGTCGAACGCTGCGCGGGCTTTCATGAGCCTATTGGATGCACAGGTCGATCTGCCAGGGACACCGGCATGAAGCTGTGCGGCCTCAAGGTCTGAATAAACCGCGCCGAACGCCCATTGAGCCAAGGCCCTTTGATAATGCGCAACCCCGTCGATTCCGTGCCACCCCTGCCCCGCATTTACGCCCTGGACCCTCAAGAGGCGGAACAAAGCTGGGACAGCGCCCCGCAGTTGCTGGCAGCCCTCAACGCTGCCCGCCTGGGCGCGTGGTGCTGGGAAATCGACACCGGCCGGATCAGCTGGTCACGCGGCACCCAGGCGCTGTTCGGCTACGATCCGCGCCAGCCGCTACCCAAAGACCTGGATTACCTGGATCTGCTCGCGCCTTCGGATCGCGCGCGCGTGGTGCGAGCCTTTCACGCCGTGCTGGCGGGCGAGCCGTTTGAACAGGCCATGCACCACCACATCCAGTGGCCCGATGGCAGCCACCACTGGCTGGAAATCAACGGCAGCCTGGCACCGGACAAGACCGGCCGGCGCCGCATGATCGGCGTGATTCGCGAAACCACTCGCCAGCGCGAGCGCGAACACGCCCTTATCCACTCGGAAAAACGCTTCGCCACACTGTTTCATCTGTGCCCGAATATGGTCCTGCTGACCCGCCAGGCCGACGGCCTGATCAGCGAAGCCAACCAGTATTTCGAGATGCTTTTCGGCTGGCCCGTGGCCCAGGCCATCGGCCGCACCACGCTGGACCTGGGCCTCTGGCGTGACCCGCAACAGCGCGCCCTGCTGGTCAGGGCCACCCAACGCAAGGGCGAACCCATCAGCATGGAAGTGCAGTTCTGCGCCAGCAACGGCCAGATCCACGACGGCACCTTGAGCGCACAAAAAGTCGAGCTGGAGGGCGAGGCCTACCTGATCAGCACGTTTGTCGACACCACCGAGCGCAAAAACGCCGAGCAGGCGCTCAAGGACAGCCAGGAGCGCCTCGACCTGGCCCTGGATTCGGCACAGCTGGGCACCTGGGACTGGCATATCCCCAGCGGCATGCTGTATGGCTCGGCCCGCGCGGCGCAACTGCACGGCCTGGAGGCGTTGCCGTTTCACGAACCTTTCGATGCGTTTTTTGAAGGCATGTCCGATGAAGAACGCGAGGGCATGCGCAACGCCTATCGCAGCCTGCGTGAAGGCCCGGACGGCAATTACCAGCTGACCTACCGCGTACAGATGGAGGACGGCAGCGCTCGTTACCTGGAAAGCCGCGCGCGGCTGTATCGCGACGAATCGGGCAAACCGTTGCGCATGGCCGGCACCTTGCTGGATATCACCGACCAGGTGGAACGCGAGCAGCGCATCACCGCCTCCGAAGAAAAGTTCGCCAGCCTGTTCCAGGCCAGCCCCGACCCAATCTGCGTGACCTATCTGGACAGCGGCGCCTTTATCGAAATCAACCCCGCGTTCACTCAGACCTTTGGCTGGACCGCCGCCGAGGTGATCGACAAAAGCGCCGACCAAATCGGGCTGTGGGATGACTCGAGCAAGCGCCTGCAACGTATCGAACGGGTCATTCGCGAGCAGTCGTTAAACAATGTCGCCATTGTGGTGCATCACAAAAACGGCCAAAGCCTGACCTGCGTGATTTCCAGCCGCCTGATCAAGGTCGGCGACCAACCCTGCATTGTCACGACCCTGCGCGATATCACCCAGCAACAACGCTCCGAGGCCGCCCTTAAGGCCAGCGAAGAAAAATTCGCCAAGGCCTTCCATTCAAGCCCCGACGCCATCTCCATTACCGAACGTGACACCGGCCGTTATGTGGAGGTCAATGACGGCTTCTGCCGCCTCACCGGTTACCGCGCCGAGGAGGCCATCGGGCTGACGCTGTATCAGATCGGCATCTGGGCCGATGAGAATCAGCGCGCGGCGCTGCTGGCCGAACTGCAGATCAAGGGCCGTATTCATCACCTGGAAATGCTGTGGCACAACAAACGTGGCGAATTGTTGGCCGTGGAGGTATCGGTCGAACCGATCACCCTCAATGAAACGCCGTGCCTGCTGCTGACGGCGCGAGACGTGAGCCTGCTGAAAAACGCCCAGGCGCAGATTCGTCACCTGGCCTATCACGACCCGCTGACCAACCTGCCCAATCGTGCGCTGCTGATGGACCGCCTGAGCCAGCAGATCGCCCTGCTCAAACGCCATAACCTGCGGGGCGCCCTGCTGTTTCTCGACCTCGACCATTTCAAGCACATCAACGATTCCCTCGGCCACCCGGTGGGCGACACCGTGCTGAAAATCGTCACCGCACGCCTCGAAGCCAGCGTGCGCATGGAAGATACGGTGGCGCGCCTGGGCGGCGATGAGTTCGTGGTGCTGCTCAGCGGCCTGGAAGGTACACGCGTGGAAGTCAGCGCCCAGGTACAGGAACTGGCGGACACCCTGCGCGAATTGCTCTCGGAACCGATGTTCCTCGATGGCCATCGCCTGCAGGTCACGCCGAGCATTGGCGTGGCGCTGATCCCCGACCATGGCTCGACACCCGCAGACCTGCTCAAGCGTGCCGACATTGCGCTGTATCGGGCCAAGGATTCAGGACGCAACACCACGCAGATGTTTCATAACAGCATGCAGAAAACCGCCAGTGAACGCCTGCGCATGGAGACCGACCTGCGTCTGGCGCTGTCACGCGGTGAGTTCAGCGTGCATTACCAGCCTCAAGTGGATGCGCGCGGCAATCGCATCATCGGTGCCGAAGCGCTGGTGCGCTGGCAGCACCCGCAACTGGGGGCGCAGTCACCCACCGAATTTATCAAAGTGCTGGAAGACAGCGGCCTGATCCTGGAAGTCGGCACCTGGATTCTTGATGAAGCCTGCGGCGCATTTGCCCAATTGATCGCCGATGGCTTGGTAGACCCGTTGAATTTCAGCCTGTGCGTGAATATAAGCCCGCGCCAGTTCCGCCAGAACGACTTCGTGGAGCGGGTGGAGCGCAGCCTCAAGCACCATCACCTGCCGTATAGCCTGCTGAAACTGGAAATTACCGAAGGCATCGTGATCCAGAACCTGGATGACACTGTGGCCAAGATGCGCCGCCTGAAAAAACTCGGCGTGAGCTTTGCCATGGACGACTTCGGCACCGGCTATTCGTCGCTGACCTACCTCAAGCGCTTGCCGGTGGATGCGTTGAAGATCGATCAGTCCTTTGTGCGCGACGCCACCCACGACCCCAACGATGCCGAAATCATCCGCGCCATCGTCGCCATGGCGCGCAGCTTGAACCTGGATGTGATCGCCGAGGGCGTGGAAACCCCGGAACAACTGGCATTCCTGCAAAAGCTGGGCTGCCATTTGTTCCAGGGGTATTTACACAGCCGGCCTCTGCCCATCGAGGCGTTCAGGAAGCTACTGGGCTGACCCTTACACGAGCTTCAATGCGCGAAACCCGGTGTTCATCCATCGCGATGACGCCAGGTCCTGCTTTTGCCCATAAAAGTCCAGCGCGCCATTGATGACCGCGACCGAGTGGCCCGTGTCCGCCAGCGTGCCGACCGCGCCCCGGGCCAGTTCTTCAACCGTGCTTTCACGCATATAGGCGTACAACCCAAGCCGCCGCAGCGCCTCCCCCGGGTACTCGCCGTCGTTGAGGGTGTGCAGGGCCGTTGCATAGCTCTGCCCGGCGCGCATGTCGTTATTCTCCATGTGCGCGCGCTTGGCACTGACCGCGTACAAGAAGTTGGCGTAATTGATCAGCTGCGTATGACTGCCATGGAAATTTGACGCGACGATGGCCTGGCGCAGTTCATCATGGGTCACCGTCAGCGTGAAGGAGTCCCTCATGACCACCTCAAAACCGTCGGCGGTGACTTGGATGCGCTTATAGATCCCCTGAGGGTCCTGCCAGAACCGGATGATCGCCGCCTTGATCGCCGACACCGTGACGCAATTGCCTTCCACGCCCTGATAAAAACCACCCCAGATCTGTTCGGGCGTCATGCCGGACACCACATCGGACACCTGCCTGGCGTTGTCGGGGGCCGCCGGTTTGTCGTCGAACAACACGTACCCGTAACCCTGCTTGACCGTGCGCCGCTCGTGGTAATGATGGCTTACGCCCTCCATCACCAGCGCCGAGCCAAAGTTGTGGGTCCCCATGACCCCCACCGCGCCCTTTGCCTGCATGGCACTTGACGCCACGTACTGGCACAGGCCGAACAGGCCCATGCCCTGCAAACACCGCTGGACGGTCTCGCCCTCCAGTGTTTTTGCCAGCGCGGCTTCAAACGTCGGGTAATTCCCGGTCAGTTGCTTGCGCTTTACGAACGCCGCGAACACAAAGTTGGCGTCCTTGACTGCCCCGCGATCGTCACCGCTGAACCTTGAGGCTTGCGTCGCCTGCGCCAACTCCTGGCGAGACAACTGAACCTTGAACTCGTCCTTCATGGTGATGTGGTACCCATCGCCCGTGGCAGTCAGCGCATTGAACATGCCAGCCGGGTGTTGCCCGAAGGTTGTCATCATCAGTTTGATGACGGCTGCGTGGGTGCTGGTGTCAAAGTGCTCGCCAAACTGGCCGTGCGCCGCATTGAATGCACGGATGATCTGCGCAGGTTTTTCCCCCGCACGTTTTGACGAAAACACCGAAGCCGCGTCGTCGTACCCGTTGGCCGGCGAGCCTGGGCCATTACTTGCTGTGATATTCATTCACTGATTCCTGAGACTTACCGAAGCAATAACCTGCAAAACACAATCGGGGCGGCGTTGCGCTGGGGTGAGCAGCCCGCATCGCCTGTGGTCGCGCCCTAGAAAAGTGCTATCGCCTGACCGCGGGCAGGCGTGGCGCCCCTGCGTCCCCACAACTCTTCGCGGCCGTTGATCACCGCCACCGAATGCCCGGTGCGATTGCACATGCCCAATTGCCCACGGGCGAGCTCGCGCACAGAGACCGTTTTCATGTGCTTGCGCAGCCCCAGTCGCATGAACCCCTCCCCCGGCCCATGCTCATCCTCACCGTTGTTCAGGCTGCGAATCGCAGCCTGATAACTTCTGCCCGCCGTGTAATCGTTGTTTTCCATCTGTGCGCGCTTGGCACTGACCGCAAACAGAAATTGCGCATCCTTGAGCATGCCCTTGTCCTGCCCTCTGAACTTCGCGCCTCGCGCGCCTTCGGCCAATTCACGGTCAGTCAGGGTGAGCTGAAAATCATCGCGCATCACCACTCGATAACCGCCGCTGAGGCGGGTGACGTGCTGGTAGATATCCGTGGGGCTCTGGCCAAATCGGTGCATCGCCGCCTTGATCGCCGACACCGTTACGCAATTGCCATCGGGGCCTTGGCGAAACCCACCCCAGATGTTGTCCGGCTTCGCACCGCCGCGCTTGTTTGAGAGGCACGGGATCGCGGCTTCGGAATTGGGCCTGGGGGTGATCGGCTCATGCACCACCGACGGATTGACCGGTGGCGTGGGTATAACGGGGACGGACTTATCTTTGTCGGCCGACAACACCCTCAGTATCTGAGTCAATAAAGAACTCAACAGCGCAGCAAACGATTGAACAGCATCGCGTTCATTATCGCCGCGCACCCGGCGCTCTGAATGACTGACAGAGGGACGACAAATAGTCGCCGCAGTCTTTTGTTCAATCAGGTTCAAGTGAATATCCGCTGGATGATTGGCACTTCTTAAATCACTATTGATCGCCTGCCTGACATCGATGACACGCGCAATATTATTAATTAAACAGTTAGACATATGCCCCCCATGGGCAGGCGCCTCTTTGCAACTTACAGCCAAAGAGGTGCCTGTTTTCTTCAAGAAGTTAAAACGGGTTTGGGACGATCAGGCCTTGAACACTGGCCTGGTATTTAACCGCCAGTTTCTTGGATCAAAATGATCTTCAACCGGGCCTGGGCTGGTTAAGTCCGGAACCGGCGTATCAGGCAAGGGCTTTGGAGTGATGTCCGGCATCACCGAGGGCGCTGGCTCTGGCGTGACCACCGGCGTGACGCTGCCTGGCACCGCCGGTGTGTGGTCTGGCTTGATCTCGGTGTTTGGCGCTGGCGGCACGCCAGGCTTGATACCCGACTCGACCTCAGGCGTGACCGTGCCGGGCACCTCAGGGGCAGGTTCTGGCGTGATGTCAGCCTTCACGTCCGGTGTCACACCTGGCTTGATCCCCGGCTGCGGGGCGGTTTCAGGCAATGGCGACAGATCCAGCACACGCTTTAGTTGGGGCACGTTGTTCACAACCGCCTGCGCATCCGTGCAATGGCAATGACCGGCATTCACATTGACGTGTACGTTGGTCTTGCCGTCATTCGTCACGGTAATCGCCGGCTCGGACGCGGGCTGATGTGGCAGCGCCACTGGCGCCTTGAGTGCCGAGGGCACTAGCACCGCAGCGTCCATCAGCTGCCGCTTTGCTTGCGGCTGCGGCGCCTGCGGTTCGGCCGGCAAGTTGCCCACCTCCGGCGTACTCGGCTGCTTGGCGACATCGAAACTCACCGGCAATGTGCGCGCCTCAGGCTTGGCGTCTGGCACAACGCCTGGGCCGGACAGCAGCGCGGGCGTCAAATCCTTTCCGGAGACCATTTCA
The DNA here is from genome assembly GCF_963879675.1 of Pseudomonas sp. Larv2_ips. Classification (NCBI taxonomy): domain Bacteria; kingdom Pseudomonadati; phylum Pseudomonadota; class Gammaproteobacteria; order Pseudomonadales; family Pseudomonadaceae; genus Pseudomonas; species Pseudomonas sp. Larv2_ips. The sequence goes on along the minus strand of NZ_CAWOAW010000027.1, from coordinate 1,733,132 downwards.
CGTATAGCCTTGAAAACCTGTTCGAGCATGTCAAATAACCGCGTGAGCGCGGCACCCGGAATCATCAGTTCGTTGGGCGAGAACCGGACGTTGTCAGTGCTCAGCGGCGTGGTGGCAACACGCACTCCGGAAACCTGCACGTCTGTTGTTTCCGCCAACTTAGCGGATGAAATACTGTTGCGATCCAGCACAGACGCATTAACTTTCATGAACGATGGATTATTAACCGACAGCGACATTTAGCAATTCCTTATTTAACAGTGCCTGGCCGATCAGCGGGCCAGAGAAGTGAGCGTGTCAACAGCTGAGAACAACAACGTTGCTTCACAGTCCTTACTTACGTGGGAAGTTAGGCTATCGAGTTCCGCTAATCGCAGCTCATATAAGGAAACCAATGCGCGTTATCAGACTTTGCCGCATGAACTATCGCGACAGGGCCTTGGCGCAAGCCCCTCGTGACGCTGAAGAATCGTCACACCCGTTAATACACTGCGGGCATGCAACTCACCGACAAGATTAAACCGCCTGTTCGCCACTCTTTTGTGCTAGCCCACAAACGAAAAAAGGGCGCCAATGGCACCCTTTTTTAGTGAACGTGAACAATCAGGCTGCAACGGGGTGCTGCATGCCCAGCAGGTGGCTGACGTGTTTTAAATCCGTCTCGCGCCGCAATGCGGTAAACAGCGCCACCGCCTCGGGATAATTGCGCGTCAGCATCGCCAGCCATTGCTTCAGCCGGCCCGGCGCCTGCTTTTCAGTCAGTTGCGCCACTGATTGGCTCCAGAACGCCTGAAGCATCGGCTGCATCTGCGCCCAGGTCATTTCCACCACCTCTTCGCCCGCCTTGGCTGCCACAATTTGGCGCGCCAGGTCAGGCCGTGCCACCAGGCCACGGCCGAGCATGATGTCTTCGGCGCCGCTGATTTCACGGCAACGCTTCCAGTCTTCGACGCTCCAGATATCCCCATTGGCGAACACCGGCACGTTGACCACGTCCTGCACCCGCGGGATCCATTCCCAGTGGGCCGGCGGCTTGTAGCCGTCGGTCTTGGTACGCGCATGCACCACGATATGCGCTGCGCCGCCTTCAGCCAGCGCCGTGGCGCACACCAGCGCACCGTCCGGGCTGTCGAAACCAAGGCGCATCTTGGCGGTCACGGGGATATGCGCGGGCACGGCACGGCGCACATGTTCAACAATCTGGTTGAGCAGCTCCGGCTCCTTGAGCAGCACGGCGCCGCCGCGCGACTTGTTGACCGTCTTGGCCGGGCAGCCGAAGTTAAGGTCAATCACCTGGGAACCCAGCTCGCACGCCAGCGCGGCGTTTTCGGCCAGGCACACCGGGTCCGAACCCAGCAACTGCACACGCAGCGGCACGCCCGCTGCGGTGTGGGCACCGTGCAGCAGTTCCGGGGCGAGCTTGTGGAAATAGGCGGGAGTCAGCAGGCGGTCGTTGACGCGGATGAACTCGGTCACGCACCAGTCAATACCGCCCACGCGGGTCAGCACATCGCGCAGGATGTTGTCGACCAACCCCTCCATGGGCGCCAAAGCAATTTGCATGGAAAACACTCAACAAAAATCGTGGCGCAGTTTACTGGGTTTCCTGCAAGAAACGTTAACCCCCTGTCAGCGCGGGACCGTAGCCGTCGAGAAATTCGGCCGGCATACGCTTGGGCTTGCCCGTGGAGAGTTCGATGCAGACAAACGTGGTGTGGGCGCGCAGCAAGGTCGCGCCGTCGCGAGGACGGACCAGCTGGAAACGGCGGGTCATTTTCAGGCGCTGGTCCCAGTCGACGATCCAGGTCGCCAGCTGCAGCTCATCACCTTCGTAGCCGGCCGCCAGGTAGTCGATCTCATGGCGCACCACGGCCATGGCGCGGTCGAGTCGGCGGTATTCGGTAAGGTCCAGCCCCAGGCGCTGGGAATGGCGCCAGGCGCAGCGCTCTAGCCAGGATACGTACACCGCATTGTTGGCGTGCCCGAGGCCGTCGATGTCTTCAGCGCCAACCTGCAGATCGATGATGAATGGCGTTGCCAAATCCCAGCCCATGCCTTGCTCCAGTCGATTGATGTCGGCGGGGCAGTGTATCAGGCAGTTTGCCGCGCCTGTAGACGACGGCCGGCCAACAGGGCAAGCACACCCTCGATCACCCGCGGGTCGGCCAGCACTTTCTGGTGCCCGCCTTGTTCCAGTCGCAGCAGGCGGCTGTCGAACCAGGCCTCGTGAATGGCTTGCGAGGCTCTGACCGGCACAAAGGTGTCGTCTTCGGCGTGCACGATCAAACCGGGGATATTCATCTGGTAGTGAGCCACGTCCAGGTGTTTGAGCGGCATGCCGAAGGCCAATTCGACTTCCTGGATAAACGCCGAGCGCGCCCGTGGCGGCAACCCGACCATGCCGGCGAAACCGCGCAGCACATCGAGAAAGCGCGAAGGCGCCGCAATGCTCACCAGCGCCTCGGTGCGCAGGCCCAGTTGCACCGCCAGCATCGCGCTTGCACCGCCCATGGAATGCCCCACCACCGCGTGCAACGGCGGCAACTCAGCGGCGGCGTCGAGCATGGCGCGGGCGAACAGCAGCACATGCGCCTCGCGCCCCGGTGAACGGCCATGGGCCGGGCCGTCCAGGGCAATCACCGAATAACCGTCATCCACCAACGCCGTGATCAGGCTGGCGAACTGCGTGGGGCGCCCTTCCCATCCGTGCATCAGCAGCACGGCGGGGCCCTGGCCCCAGCGCAACGCCGACAAGCCGAAACGCAAGGTGATGCGCTCCGATTGCGCCAACAGCGGCAACTCCCAGTCGCGCGGCGGCAGAGTGCGTGGCGTCATGAAGGTACGGCGCAACTTGCTGGCCACCAGGTGCGGCGCCACGCGGCCGACGGTGCCATTAAAGCCTCGGATCCAGGTCAACGCGCCCATCAGGCGACTCCTTTTTCAGCGCACCGCCGATTTGGCCGCGCGCAACACGCGGTCCGACAACTCGCCCGGCCCGAGCGCTCGAGCCAAGGCCAGGCCGCCAATCATCAAGGCCATATCCGCCAGGGCTTTGTCGGTGTCCTCCGGGCTGGCGGCCAACTGCGCGGCCATCAGCTCCGTGTGCTCGTTGAGCGCCTGGCGAAACTCATCCGGCAAGCGGCTCATCTCGCCCACGGTGGCTGGTATCGGGCAGGCCTGGTCCGTGGAGTCACGGTGCTTGCGCGACAGATAAAACGCCGCCACCAGGCCTCTGCGCTCCTCACCGGTGAGTTGCGCGTCCATGTCGTCAATCGACGCGCGTCGCCGGGCGAGCAACTGGGTGAAGGCCTCCAGCATCAACGCGTCCTTGCTTTCAAAGTGCGCGTAGAAACCGCCGACCGTAAGCCCCGCCGCGCCCATGACTTCGCCGACACTCGGTTCGGCCGGGCCGCGCTGGATCAACGCCGCGCTGGCAGCCTGCAAAATGCGTTCGCGGGTTTGCGCTTTTTTATCGCTCATCGTTGCCTCCGTCTCTCATGGGTTGAATATTATTACCATAATAATATTTCGCAAGCCACCCGCATGACCGCTCGTCCGAGCAGCACAGATCACATCAAGGGAATAAACCGCTCGCCCCAGCCGTTCTCATTGCAATGAACTGCACATCGGAGAGAACGACATGGCCTGGCGGCAGCAAAACCAGAACTGCGCGTGGGTAGCCGGAGAAGCCCCCTACGTGTTCGCCAACGAGTACACCGCGAACTTCATCAGCGGCTTTCGCACGGTGCTGATCGCCAAGGTTGAAGGCGAAGGCGTGGGCAACCAGCCGTTTGGCAAATTCTTCAACGACGCCGACGGGCATGCCGAGGCCAACTTCCTGGAGGCCCTGCGCGCCAATGACTGGGTATTCGATGCGGGGTATCAGGAGATCGTGGTGAGCATCAACAACTCACCGTGTCGGCAATGCTGCGTGCTGTTCAAGCAGTTCATGGAAGACATCCTGCTGCGCTTTCCAAACACCCGGCTGGTGATTGAAACCGCGAATATCTACCACCCCAACGACGAAATAGACCAGGGCTGCCTGCGTGCGATTTCACGCTTGCCCGGCATTCGCGTCGAAATGTGGAACGTCGCACTGGAGAATGCCCAGAACAGAGGCCCACAGGTTGATCAGCAAAAAGAGCTGGCGCGCATCAACAAATCCCTGCGCACCGCCAACGTGGTACGCAGGATGCCGTAAACGGCTGCGCGAAAACCCAAACGCCAGACAAACAAAAGGGCCATTCAATAATTGAATGACCCTTAAAAATCCCGCAGAGCGGGTAATCGTGGCGTCCCCTAGGGGACTCGAACCCCTGTTACCGCCGTGAAAGGGCGGTGTCCTAGGCCACTAGACGAAGGGGACACAAACCTTCTATACAACTGACCAGCGCTGAGAGCTGATCGATTCAAGGACGGTGTGGCCAGACCTTGAACCTGTAAATTGGTGGAGCTAAACGGGATCGAACCGTTGACCTCTTGCATGCCATGCAAGCGCTCTCCCAGCTGAGCTATAGCCCCTCATCGGTGAGGACGGGGCGAATCTTAATGGCGGTTTGGAAACGTGTCAAATTTATTTTCAACTATTTCCAAAATTTTTTGCCGGGATAACAATCACTTACCGACGAAACCCCGGAAAACCGGGGTTTCGTCGTAACAACAGCCGACTTAAGCGATAGCGCCCAGCAGCTTTTCCCACTCTTTGTTTTCTTTCTTCGACACACCACCAAGCAAATCAAGGGCTTGGCGCAGACGGAAACGCGTCAGGTCCGGGCCGAGAATTTCCATCGCATCCAGTACCGACACCGAACTGGCCTGCCCGGTGATCGCTGCAAACATCAGAGGCATGGCATCGCGCAGTTTCAGCTCAAGGGACTCGACCACCGCCTGAATCGTCGCAGTGATTGCATCCTTCTCCCACTGACGCAGGCTTTCGAGCTTCCACAGGATCAATTGCATCAGTTGGCGAACCTGATCGCCCGAGAGCTTCTTGGACTCAAACAACGTGGCATCCGGGTTCACGCCACCGGCAAAGAAGAAGCTGGCCAACGGAGCAACCTGGCTGAACGTCTCCACCCTGCCCTGCACCAACGGCGCGATCTTCATCATGTACTCGGGGTTCAACGCCCACTGCTGCACACGGCTGGCGAATTCTTCTACCGGCAGGTCACGCAGCCACTGGCCGTTGAGCCACGACAGCTTCTCGATATCGAAAATCGGCCCGCCCAGGGATACGCGGGACAGGTCGAAGTTGTCGACCATTTCCTGCAGCGAGAACTTCTCACGCTCGTCCGGCATCGACCAGCCCATGCGGCCCAGGTAGTTGAGCATCGCTTCGGGCATGAAGCCCATGCGCTCGTAGAACGTCACCGAGGTCGGGTTCTTGCGCTTGGACAGCTTGCTCTTGTCCGGGTTACGCAGCAGCGGCATGTAGCATAGCTGCGGCTGTTCCCAGCCGAAGTATTCGTAGAGCAGGATCAGTTTCGGCGCCGACGGCAGCCATTCTTCGCCGCGCAGCACGTGGGTGATGCCCATCAGGTGGTCGTCGACCACGTTGGCCAGGAAGTACGTCGGCAGGCCGTCGGTCTTCATCAACACCTGCATGTCCATGCGGTCCCAGGGAATTTCGACGTCACCGCGCAGCATGTCCGGCACCACGCACACGCCTTCGCTCGGCACTTTCATGCGAATCACGTGAGGCTCACCGGCAGCCAGGCGCTGGGCCACTTCTTCCTTGGACAACAGCAGCGCGCGGCCGTCGTAACGCGGGGTTTCGCCACGGGCCTGTTGCTCGGCACGCATCTGGTCGAGTTCTTCGGCAGTGCAGAAGCACGGGAACGCATGGCCCATGTCGACCAATTGCTGGGTGTACTGCTTGTAGATGTCGCTGCGCTCGCTCTGACGATACGGGCCGTGCGGGCCGCCGACGTCCGGGCCTTCGGCCCAGGTGATGCCCAGCCAGCGCAAGGCATCGAAAATCTGCTGTTCCGACTCACGGCTCGAACGCAGTTGATCGGTGTCTTCGATCCGCAGGATGAATTCACCGCCGTGCTGCTTGGCAAAGCAGTAGTTGAACAGGGCGATGTAAGCAGTGCCGACGTGGGGATCCCCAGTAGGCGATGGCGCAATGCGCGTGCGGACGGTGGTCATGGCAGGTCTCGAATGGGCGATATAACTGAAAATTGAAACAAGGGGCGAATGGTAACAGCCTGGGGGATTTCTGGAAAACCGAGGCGCGGTCATCGGGGGCAAGCCCCCTCCCACATTTGCCGGCGTTCACACGCCAACGTGTGGGAGGGGGCTTGCCCCCGATGAGGCCCGCCCATTCACCGCAAATCAAACAGCCAGCAACCGCTCGCGCAATTTGCCGATCTCATCGCGCATCTGCGCCGCCGCTTCAAACTCAAGGTCACGCGCCAGCTGGTACATCTTCTCTTCCAACTGCCGGATACGCTTGGTGATCTCACTCGGCGAGCGCAATTCGTTCTCGTACTTGGCGCTTTCTTCAGCGGCCTTGGCCATGCCCTTGCGCTTCTTGCTGCGCGAGCCCGGCACGGTGGCGCCTTCCATGATGTCGGCGACGTCCTTGAACACGCCTTTGGGGATGATGCCGTTCTCCAGGTTGAACGCGATCTGCTTGTCACGGCGGCGTTCGGTCTCGCCAATCGCGCGTTCCATGGAGCCGGTGATACGGTCCGCGTACAGAATCGCCCGGCCATTGAGGTTACGCGCCGCCCGGCCGATGGTCTGGACCAGCGAGCGCTCGGAGCGCAGGAAGCCTTCCTTGTCGGCGTCCAGAATCGCCACCAGCGACACCTCCGGCATGTCCAACCCTTCACGCAACAGGTTGATGCCCACCAGCACATCAAAGGTGCCCAGGCGCAGGTCGCGGATAATCTCGACGCGCTCCACGGTGTCGATGTCCGAGTGCAAATAGCGCACGCGCACGCCATGGTCGGCCAGGTAATCGGTCAAATCTTCGGACATGCGCTTGGTCAGCGTGGTCACCAGCACCCGCTCTTCCAGGGCCACGCGCTTGGTGATTTCCGACAGCAAGTCATCGACCTGGGTCAGCGCCGGGCGGATTTCGATTTGTGGGTCCACAAGGCCTGTCGGGCGCACTAGTTGCTCAATCACGCGGCCCGCGTGTTCGGCTTCGTAGTTACCCGGCGTGGCCGAGACGAAGATCGTCTGCGGGCTGATGCTTTCAAACTCGTCGAAACGCATCGGCCGGTTGTCCAGCGCCGACGGCAGGCGGAAACCGTATTCCACCAGGGTTTCCTTACGCGAGCGGTCACCTTTGTACATCGCGCCCACCTGCGGCACGCTGACGTGGGATTCGTCGATCACCAGCAAGGCGTCATCCGGCAGGTAATCGAACAAGGTGGGCGGCGCCTGCCCGGATTCGCGACCCGAAAGGTAGCGCGAGTAGTTTTCGATGCCGTTGCAGTAACCCAACTCCAGGATCATTTCCAGGTCGAACCGCGTGCGCTGCTCCAGGCGCTGGGCTTCCACCAGCTTGTTGTTGGCGCGCAGGTAATCCAGGCGCTCCACCAGTTCGGCCTTGATGCCCTCAATGGCGCCCATCAGCGTTTCGCGCGGCGTTACGTAGTGGCTTTTGGGGTAGAAGGTGAAGCGCGGCAGCTTGCGAATCACCTCACCGGTCAACGGGTCGAAGGCCGACAGGCTTTCGACTTCATCGTCGAACAGCTCGATGCGAATCGCTTCCAGGTCGGATTCGGCCGGGTAGATGTCGATCACATCGCCGCGCACACGAAACGTGGCGCGGGCAAAATCCATGTCATTGCGGGTGTACTGCAAGCTCGTCAGGCGCCGAAGCAGCTCGCGCTGGTCGAGTTTGTCGCCGCGATCGACGTGCAGCACCATCTTCAAATAGGTTTCCGGGCTGCCCAGGCCGTAGATGCACGACACCGTGGTGACGATGATCGCGTCCTTGCGTTCCAGCAGCGCCTTGGTCGCCGACAACCGCATCTGCTCGATGTGGTCGTTGATCGACGCGTCCTTCTCGATGAAGGTGTCAGAGGATGGCACATAGGCTTCGGGCTGGTAGTAGTCGTAGTAGGAAACGAAGTACTCCACCGCGTTGTTCGGGAAAAACGCCTTGAACTCGCCATACAGCTGGGCGGCCAGGGTTTTGTTCGGCGCCAGCACCAGGGTCGGGCGATTGGTCTGCGCAATCACATTGGCAATGCTGAAGGTCTTGCCTGAACCGGTCACCCCAAGCAGCGTCTGGTGCGCCAGGCCGGCTTCAATGCCTTCAACCATCAGGCGAATGGCTTCGGGTTGATCGCCGGCGGGTTCAAAGCGGGTGACGAGCTGGAAATCCGACATAACGTACCTCGTGTAGTCACCCCAGACTCGAAACCGCCAGGGACGAAAAAGCTCAGCAACCCGCGAATAGTCAACGCAGGTTGCAGGAAAAAACCATGATAGCTGTAGAAGTGGAGGCGAATGTGACGGGTTTCAAGGCAATCGTCCTACCTGCCGTCGCCGCCCTCTGTTGCAATAAGACTAACGGTCGGCAAATAAACCGAAAAACTTGGCCGAAAAGCCGTTTCGGTTGTCGCCCTGAGCCTGGATGGCCTCTATACTAGCTCCCCGTTTGTGCACCGCTCTAGTGCATTCGGCTGGAGCGCGACACGTCCCTCCATTCCCCCATAGAGCTGCCGCAAAAATGAGCCTGTTCTCCGCTGTCGAAATGGCACCACGCGATCCAATCCTGGGCCTCAACGAAGCATTCAACGCCGACACACGAACCACCAAGGTCAACCTTGGCGTGGGCGTTTACTGCAACGAGGAGGGGAAGATTCCACTCTTGCGTGCCGTTGCCGAAGCGGAAGCCATTCGCGTGGCGCAACACGCCGCCCGTGGCTACTTGCCGATCGACGGCATCGTCGCCTACGACCAGGCGGTGCAAAAGCTGCTGTTCGGCGCCGACTCGCCCCTGCTCAGCGCTGGCCGTGTGATCACCGCGCAAGCCGTCGGCGGCACTGGCGCGCTGAAGATCGGCGCAGACTTCCTCAAGCAACTGCTGCCCAACGCCGTGGTTGCCATCAGCGACCCGAGCTGGGAAAACCACCAGGCGCTGTTCGAAAAAGCCGGCTTCCCGGTGCAAACCTACCGCTACTACGACGCCGCCACCCACGACGTCAACCGTGCCGGCCTGCTCGAAGACCTCAACGCCCTGCCGCCACAGTCCATCGTGGTGCTGCACGCCTGCTGCCACAACCCGACCGGCGTCGACCTGAGCCCGGCCGACTGGCAAAACGTGCTGGACGTGGTCAAGGCCAGGAACCTGGTGCCGTTCCTCGACATGGCCTACCAGGGCTTTGGCGATGGCATCCACGAAGACGCCGCAGCCGTGCGCCTGTTTGCTGAGTCGGGCCTGACCTTCTTTGTGTCCAGCTCGTTCTCCAAGTCGTTCTCGCTGTACGGCGAACGCGTAGGTGCGCTGTCGATCGTCAGCGAATCCAAGGAAGAAAGCGCGCGCATCCTGTCCCAGGTCAAGCGCGTAATCCGCACCAACTACTCCAACCCGCCGACCCACGGCGCGGCGATTGTGGCGGCGGTGCTGAACAACCCTGAGCTGCGCGCCCAGTGGGAAGCGGAACTGGCCGAAATGCGCCTGCGCATCCGTGGCATGCGTGAGCAGATGGTGGCTGAACTGGCCAAGGCTGCCCCAGGTCACGACTTCAGCTTCGTTGGCCGCCAGCGTGGGATGTTCTCCTACTCCGGCCTGACCGTGGAGCAAGTCACCCGCCTGCGTACCGAGTTTGGTATCTACGCGCTCGACACCGGCCGCATCTGCGTAGCGGCGCTGAACCAGTCGAACATTGGTGCGGTGACCAAAGCGATTGTTCAGGTGCTGTAAGCCTGCAACGGTGGTGACAAAGGGGAAGTCATTCAATGGCTTCCCCTTTTTTGTCGCCAGCAGGCTTCCCGTGGCAAACAGGCTTCCTGTGGCGAGCGGGCTTGCCCCGCGTTGGGCTGCGAAGCAGCTCCATAAAGCCCCCCCGTGAACTTACTGAAAGAACCCGGTGCCTGAACAAGGGGCCGCTGCGCAGCCCAACGCGGGGCAAGCCCGCTCGCCACAAGAGGAAAACCTCGCCGCTTGCCGCGACCAGCCCTAGACTGAACCCCAACTGCCCCTTTGCTGTGAGAGCCTTATGAGAAACGACGACCTGGACCTGCGTGCCGACCGCGACGAACTGCATGACTTCACCCCGCGCGCGCCGCAAGCCAAGCGCCAGAAAAGCCTGGTGCTGCAAGTGGCACTGGGTGTGTTCCTCGGTGGCCTGGCCCTTTGGTTGGTACAACTGGGCGCCACGGCCATCATGGCAAAACTCGCCATGGGCACCCTGCAATTTGGCGGCTGAAAACACGATCAACCGGTGGGAGCTGGCTGGCCTGCGATGGCGTCAGCCCAGCCTGCACGGCCTTGGCTGATACACCGCCATCGCCGGCAAGCCAGCTCCCACATCAGATCTAAGCGGCTACCAGACCACGTTCCTCCAACAGCTTCACAAAACTGTTCAAGCTCTGCGACACCGTGCCCCGGCGCCAGATCAGCCAGGTATTGAGGATGCGGAACGCGTCGCTCAGCGGCCACACACTCACCGCCGTGAACCCTGGCATGCTCTCCAGCATGCTGCGCGGCATCAGCGCCAGGCCGGCCCCGGCACTGACGCAGGCGAGCATGCCGTGATAAGACTCCATTTCAAAGATCTTGCCCGGCACCGCGCCATCCTGTGAGAACCAGCGCTCGAAGTGATGGCGATACGAGCAGTTCGAGCGAAACGTATAGATGCTCTCCCCCGCCACATCCTGCCCGCGCGTGATCGGCGCATGGTGCAGCGGCGCAATGACCACCATCTCCTCCTCAAACACCGGCACGCCTTCCAGCGTGGCATGCAGCACCGGCCCGTCGACAAACGCGGCCGCCAGGCGTCCCGACAACACGCCCTCGATCATCGTGCCGGACGGCCCGGTGCTCAGGTCCAGCTCAACCTTGGCGTGCTTCTGGTTATACGCCGCGAGCAACGCCGGAATGCGCACCGCCGCCGTGCTCTCCAGCGAACCCAGCGCAAACGCGCCCTGGGGCTCCTCCCCCGCCACCGTGGCGCGGGCTTCCTGCACCAGATCAAGAATGCGCCGCGTGTAGCCGAGGAAATTCCACCCGGCCGGCGACAGGCGCAGGCGGCTCTTCTCACGGATAAACAACTCAACGCCCAGGTCCTGCTCCAGTTGCTTGATGCGCGTGGTCAGGTTCGACGGCACGCGATGAATCAACTGCGCGGCGGCGCTGATGCTGCCTTGCTCGGCAACGGCCTTGAAGATTTCCAGCTGCACCAGGTCCAAGTCATTCTCCAATCGTGAATGCATTGCTTAATATTATTCAGTTTCCAGAAAACATGCAGCCCCGTAGGCTGAACCCATCCACTCATTCAGCCGGACGGTGCCATGAACGCTATCACTCACCAGACTCACGCCTTGTCGATCAACCCCGCCACTGGCGAAACAGTTGGCAGCTACCCTTACGAAACCGAGGCGCAGTTGGACGCGGCGCTTAATCGCGCCACTGAGGCCTTCCGCACCTGGCGCCGCCAACCAGTAAGCCAGCGCGCCGAGTTGTTGCTGGCCCTGGCCGATGCGTTGCGTGAGCAAGCCGAAGACATGGCGCAGATGATCACCCTGGAAATGGGCAAACCCATCGCCCAGGCCCGCGCCGAAATCGAAAAATGCGCGCAACTCAGCGAATGGTATGCCGCCCACGGCCCGGCCATGCTCGCCCCGGAGCCGACGCTGGTGGACAACGGCAGCGCCCAGATCGAATACCGCCCACTGGGCCCGATCCTCGCCGTCATGCCGTGGAACTTCCCGGTCTGGCAAGTGCTGCGCGGCGCCGTGCCGACCCTGCTCGCCGGCAACACCTACGTGCTCAAACATGCACCCAACGTGATGGGCAGCGCCTACCTGATGAAGGCGGCGTTTCAAAAAGCCGGCTTCGCCGATGGCCTGTTTGAAGTGGCCAACGTGACCAACGACGGCGTGTCCAAGGCCATCGCCGACCCACGCATCGCCGCGGTCACCCTCACCGGCAGCGTGCGCGCCGGCGCCGCCATCGGCTCTCAGGCCGGCGCCGCGCTGAAGAAATGCGTGCTGGAACTGGGCGGCTCCGACCCGTTCATCGTGCTCAACGACGCCGACCTCGACGCCGCCGTCCAGGCCGCCGTGATCGGGCGTTTCCAGAACAGCGGCCAAGTCTGCGCTGCCGCCAAGCGCCTGATCATCGAAGAAGGTGTGGTGCAAGCCTTTACCGCCAAATTCCTCGCCGCCAGCCGCGCCCTGGTGATGGGCGACCCGACCGACGCCAGCACCTACGTCGGCCCAATGGCCCGCTTCGACCTGCGCGACGAGCTGCACGGCCAGGTGCAGGCCACGTTGGAAGAAGGCGCAACCCTGCTGCTGGGCGGCAACAAAGTCGCCGGTGCCGGCAACTACTACGAACCGACCGTGCTGGCCGACGTCACCGACCAGATGACCTCGTTCAAACAGGAACTGTTCGGCCCCGTGGCCTCGATCATCACCGCCCGCGATGCCGACCACGCCGTGGCCCTGGCCAACGACAGCGAATTCGGCCTCACAGCAAGCATCTTCACCACCGACGCGGTGAAGGCACGGGATATCACCAACCAGCTGGAAACTGGCGCAGTATTCGTCAACTCGTTCAGCGTGTCCGACCCGCGCGTAGCGTTTGGCGGAGTGAAAAAGAGTGGGTTCGGGCGCGAACTGTCCCACTTTGGCGTACGTGAATTCTGCAACGCACAGACCGTGTGGCTGGATCGCAAATAAAACAGGCAACATCCTTCAACTGTGGGAGCTGGCTTGCTCGCGAAGGCGGTGTATCCGTTGGCAAATTTGTCGACTGACAGACTGCATTCGCGAGCAAGCCCGCTCCCACTCAAGCCAGCTCCCACCTTTGATTTGCGGTGTAGGTGGGTGGGCGTGAATTCTGCAACGCACAGACTGTGTGGCTGGATCGCAACTAAAACAGGCAACCCCCCATCAACTGTGGGAGCTGGCTTGCCTGCGATAGCGGTGGATCAGTGACAACTCTTTGGCTGACACACTGCAATCGCAGGCAAGCCAGCTCCCACCTTTGATCTTCGGTGTTTGTAGCCGCGCGTGAATTCTGCAACGCGCAGACCGTGTGGCTGGATCGCAAATAAAACAGGCAACACCCTCCAACTGTGGGAGCTGGCTTGCTCGTGAAGGCGGTGTATCCGTTGGCAAATTTGTCGACTGACAGACTGCATTCGCGAGCAAGCCCGCTCCCACCTTTGATTTGCGGTGTTTGTGGCCGTGCGTGAATGCTGCAACGCACAGACCGTGTGGCTGGATCGCAACTAAAACAGGCAACCCCCTCCAACCGTGGGAGCTGGCTTGCCTGCGATAGCGGTGCATCAGTGACAACTCTTTGGCTGACACACTGCAATCGCAGGCAAGCCAGCTCCCACCTTTGATCTGCGGTGTTTGTGGCCGTGCGTGAATTCTGCAACGCGCAGACCTTATGGCTGGATCGCAACTAAAACAGGCAACGCCCTCCAACTGTGGGAGCTGGCTTGCCTGCGATAGCGGTGCTTCAGTTGGCAAATTTGTCGACTGACAGACTGCATTCGCGAGCAAGCCAGCTCCCACTCAAGCCAGCTCCCACCTTTGATTTGCGGAGTAGGTGGCCGTGCGTGAATTCTGCAACGCGCAGACCGTGTGGCTGGACCGCAAATAAAACAGGCAACACCCTCCAACGGTGGGAGCGGGCTTGCTCGCGAAGGCGGTGTATCCGTTGGCAAATTTGTCGACTGACAGACTGCATTCGCGAGCAAGCCCGCTCCCACTCAAGCCAGCTCCCACCTTTGATTTGCGGTGTAGGTGGGTGTGCGTGAATTCTGCAACGCACAGACCGTATGGCTGGATCGCAAATAAAACAGTCAACACCCTCCAACTGTGGGAGCGGGCTTGCTCGCGAAGGCGGTGTATCCGTTGGCAAATTTGTCGACTGACAGACTGCATTCGCGAGCAAGCCCGCTCCCACTCAAGCCAGCTCCCACCGTTGATCTGCGGTGTTTGTGGATTAGTCCACAGTGACCTTTCCGGTTGAAAACTCGACCTTCAAATTAAGCCTCCCTTCATTCACCAACCACGGCCGAATCGAAAACCTGCGCGCGCCGCACTGATGCATCGGGTCTTGCGCGGCGATGGCCTTGGCATGCTCAAGCGACGTTGCACGAATCACAAACATGCCGTCGCCGTCCCAATACTGCTCGTCCTCACTCCAATGCGGCCCGGCGGCGACGAGGATACCGTCGCGCTCGATCTGGCATTGATGCTCAAGGTGAATCGGCAGGTTCTGCATCACCGGGCCAAGCCCGTCGGTTGGCGTTGAAAACACCACATAGAACTGCTTTTGCAGCATGCCCTTACTCGCTTCCAGCACTTGCTGGCGCGTTACCCGGTTTGTTTGCATGGTTTTACCTGTAGGAATATCGACCTAGTGGCGCAGGCGTGTGTCACCGCGTGTCGTGGAGCATTCCCTATCAGCCAGGGCAAGCAGTAGGCCGGTCGCAGGCATAAACCTTATGCCGGGCAGGAATACACGAGTCAGCCGTTCAACAACGGCAGCGTCACCACAAACTCACTGCCCTTGCCCTTGCCCGCGCTTTTGGCGGTGACCTTGCCGCCATGTGCTTCAACCAGCTCGCGCACCACCGTGAGCCCGATCCCCAAGCCCGAGCCGTTGAAGCCGATGGCGTGTTCATCCTGCACGTAAGGGTCAAAGATCAGCGGCAGTGCCTTGGCTGAAACGCCGATGCCGTTGTCACAAATGCTGATCCTCAGCGCGTCCGTCGCGGTCACAGACAGCACAATCGAGCCACCCACCGGCGTGTACTTGGCCGCGTTGGCCAGCAGGTTGTGCAGAATCTGCGCAAGGCGCCCGGGGTCTGCGCTCACCATCAGTTGGCCGTCAGGCAGGTGGGCATCAAATTGCTGTCTTTTCGCCCGCATCACCGGGCCGCAGGCATCAATGGCACTTCTAAGGATCTGCAGCATGTCCACATCGCGTCGATCGATGCGCAGCTTGCCGGTGCTGACGCGGGACACGTCCAGCAAGTCGTCGACCAACTGTGAAATATGCTGCACCTGACCTTCAATCAGCGCACGCATGCGCGGCAGCTGGTCGCTGGGCATGCGAACCATGCGCTCGGCGATCATGCTGATCGGCGTCAATGGGTTGCGCAGCTCATGCGCCACCATCGCCAGGATGTTTTTTTGCTGACTCAACGCGCGCTCGGCCGTGGCCTGCAAGTCTTGCGCACTGAGGGCCGCGATCACCAACTGCGCATTCGCCTCGCGAAGCTCCTGGTACAGGCGTTGTTCCTCCATGGGCGGCGGGCTGGCGGCGTCCGACTGCGCAAGGAGAATCGCCAGCACCAACTGCTGGTTAGCCTCAATCACCTGCTCGACGTGCTGGGTATCCACCAGACGGCTGCTGGCGTCAGTCAGTTGCTGCTGCAGCGCCGCAAGCGCCGCACGTGCCTCAACGGTTTTTTGGCCAATCAGGAACAGCTCGTGAGCCGCCGTGGTCAGCTCACTTTCATGCTTGCCGTCGCCGCCACTCATGAGTCGGGCTCACACATGTTTGGTTTTCGCCGAAACCTGCCGGGTCGGGTGCCCACCCAGCAACCCTTCCTGCTCCGGCAGCATGTCGCGAATCTGCAGGCCGTTATCGTCGATGTGGTACTGGCGCAGTTGGTCGGAGTGGGCGCTGGCGCGCACCTTGACCACGGCCATGATGCGCAGTAACCGGCTCTGCACCTCGATATAGCGCTGCACGATGATCGCGTCGGTCAGAAACGCCGTGCCATAAGGGCTGAAGCGCAGGTCGGTGTAACGGTCTTCGAGCTCCGAGGTCAACAACACGCTGACCCCAACGGCAGTCAGCGCCGTCACCATGCGTGACAGCGACTCGCGAAAATCCGCACGGAAGGTAGGCGCCAACGCCAGTTCAAAGCCTGACAGCGAGTCAATCACTACACGGGTGGCGTTCAACCGGCTGATTTCACCGAGAAGCAGCTGCACGATTTCGTCGATGGACAGGTCCGGCGCGCGGCTGTCCACCAGGCCCACTTTCCCGCTCTTGATCAACTCGGCCAATTGCGGGTTCTGCGAATGGTTGGGCCGTTGCTCGAACGCCGCAATCACCCCGGTTTCGCCGTTGCGCGCGCCTTCAGCGAGGAAGGTCGCCGCCAGGATGCTCTTGCCCGAGCCGGACGGGCCGGCCACCAATAGCGAATAACCCCGAGGCAGGCCGCCGCCGAGCATCTCATCGAGCGCTGGCACGCCCATTTTCAGACGGGTGATCGGGAACGTCGACGGCGCTTCAACCAGGCGGTTGACGGCGGCCGGCGGGAACACCTTGACCCCCGAGGTGGCAATACGAAAGGTGTGCAGCCCCGGCAACGTCGGTTGGCCGCGCATCTTCATGATTTCCATCTTGCGCACCATCGAATTGCGCTCAACGCTCTGGCGTAGCCAGATCAGGCCATCGGCCACGGTGAAAATCGGATTGGTGTCGGTCTCGGTGAAGTATTCGCCGATCAGGAAGGTGGTCGCCTGCCACGTGGTCATCAACATGCCCAACTGCTGGATGAACTGCGGCAGGTTGTTGTTCGGGTTGTGCTGCGTCTGGCTGGCCAGCACCACGGAGCGGAACGAATCGACAAACACCAGCGACGGCGAATGCGCCTCGACCTCGCTGACAATGCGCCGCAATACCTCGTCCAGGTCGCCCGCCAGGGTGTCGTCGGCGAGGTTGATATAACGAATCGACCGGTTAATGGCGGCGTCGTCGAAAAAATCGAATTGCTGCTGGTAGCGCAGCATCTTCAGCGGCGGCTCACCGAGCACGGTAAAGAACAGGGCCGGGCGCTCCGGCGTGGCCAGGGCGAACATCATCTGGTGCGCGAGGGTGGTTTTGCCGCAGCCTGGCGGGCCGGCGATCAGGTTGAACGAAAACTCCGGCAGGCCACCGCCCAGGACCTCGTCCAATCCTGGCACACCCGTGGCCAGACGGTTGATAGTCACTTTGGTGCTCATGGCGAAATTTCCTGCGAAGAGGTGTCGCTCGAAGAGGGCTGCCACACGCCAACCAGCAGACGTGCGGTGAGTGAAGGCCCGATCAGCGTGGTCAGAAGCTCGTAGAGGGTAGTCAGCAACACCTCACCGAAAAACAGCGCATCGGTTTCGTTCTGCTCGACGAGTACGGATTTGAGGGCAATCAAGTCCATCGCGGCCGGCACCCTGTCATAGGTGGCGGCCAGGCGTGGATGGGTCGAGACGCACAGATGGAAGCTGCGACGGTACAGCGCGGCAACGCCTTGCTGGCCGATGATGGGCGCCAGTGCTGCGCCCACATCCTGCAAAATCGAAACAACTGCCGCGGCGATGCTTGCAGTGTCAGCCTGCGGACCAACACGGTGCGCCAGAGAAGCTACGATCCGGCGGCTCTCTTCGCTAAGCGTGGGCATGTCTGACTAATATCTGATGAACAGAGACCGATGGTACACCCTATATCCGGAGATAGAGACCCCGGCGGCCTGCCAATTGCGCATGGACAGGCTCCCCCTTGCGGGCATGATCGACTACCATAACGCGCCGGTTCCCACACGGGACTAATAGGGAATCCGAAGCGCGTTCATTGCGCCAATCGGAACTGCCCCCGCAACTGTAGGTGCTGAGCCTGCTCCACATCGCCACTGGACATTGCCCGGGAAGGCCGGAGCGTGGCGACGACGCATCAGTCAGGAGACCTGCCGGCCCAGCAAAATCACTAACCGGCGGGGTGTCCGGGAAGTACCTCCGCGCCCTGCGATGCCCGCAGCGCTACAGGGTGTATTTCCGAGCCGTACCTCCCCAGTTCCACGTACGGTTTACCCGGAGATTGCCCGATGCTGCCACGCGTTACTGCCCTGATCACCGCCTTGGGCTTTTGTGCCCTGGCCCAAGCGGCGCCCACTCACTACCCGCTGACGGTGCAGAACTGCGGCAGCACCTTGACCTTTGAGCAGGCGCCTGCGCGCACGGTGACCATCGGCCAGGCCGCCACCGAAATGCTCTACGCCCTGGGCGTCGGCGACAAAGTGGTCGGCACCTCGCTGTGGTTCAACAACGTATTGCCACAATACAAGGCGCAGAACGACGCCATTGAGCGCCTGGCCAACAACGAACCCAGCTTCGAAGCGGTGATCGCCAAGCGCCCGCAGCTGGTGGCCGCCGAGCTGGAATGGGTGGTGGGCCCGCAAGGTGTGGTCGGCACCCGCGAGCAGTTTCACGAGCTGAAAATCCCCACCTACCTGCTGCCCTCCGACTGCGAAGCCAAGGACAACCTGGTGGGCGCCGACGGCACGCGGCTGGAGCCGTTTCGCGTCGAGACCGTCTATAAAAGCATCAGCCAACTGGCCGAGATTTTCGACGTACAGGCGCGCGGCCAACAATTGAACGACGAACTCAAGGCGCGCTTGGCCAAATCCATCGCCACCGCCCACAGCAAAGGCCTCAAGCAGGCCAGCGCATTGGTGTGGTTCTCCAGCTCGGAAATGGCCAGCGACCCGTACGTGGCCGGCCACAAGGGCGTGCCCGAATTCATGCTCCAAACCCTGGGCCTGCACAACGTGGTGCAGTCCGATGAAGAGTGGCCCGCCGTCGGCTGGGAGACCATCGCCAAGGCCAATCCGACCTTCCTGGTGATCGCGCGCATGGACCGGCGCCGCTACCCCGCCGACGACCATGAAAAGAAACTCGCGTTCCTGCGCAGTGACCCGGTGACGCGCAACATGGACGCAGTGAAAAACAACCGCATCATCATCCTCGACGCCCTGGCATTGCAGGCCAGCGTGCGCACGTTCGATGGCCTGGAACAGCTGGCCGGCGCCATCGACGGCTACGACCTGCGCAAATGATGCGTACCCTTCTCGCCCTGGCGCTGCTGTTGCTCGCCGTGCTCGCCGGCGTGGCCATCGGCGAAACCGCCATCGCGCCGCAGGTGGTGTTGCAGGTGCTTGCCAACAAACTGTGGGCAGCCGGTTACGTGCTCGACCCGATCGACGAAGGCGTGGTGTGGAACTACCGCCTGACCCGCGCCCTGGTCGCCGCCGCGTGCGGTGCCGGGTTGGCCACGTGCGGGGTGATCTTGCAGTCGTTGTTGCGTAACCCGTTGGCCGATCCTTATCTGCTGGGCATCAGCGCCGGCGCCTCGACCGGCGCGGTATTGGTGGCACTGATCGGCGTCGGCGGCGGGCTGGTTTCGCTGTCGGCAGGCGCGTTTGTCGGCGCCATGGCGGCCTTTGCGCTGGTGATTCTGCTGGCGCGCGCCAGCGGCTCGGCGAGCGGCACCGGCCAGATCATCCTCGCCGGCATCGCCGGGTCACAGCTGTTCAACGCCCTCACCGCGTTCCTGATCACCAAGTCCGCCAGCTCCGAGCAGGCACGCGGCATCATGTTCTGGCTGCTGGGCAACCTCAGCGGGGTGCGCTGGCCGTCGGTGTGGCTGGCGGTGCCGGTGACCGTCGCAGGCCTGGCGGTGTGCCTGTGGCACCGCCGCGCGCTGGACGCGTTCACCTTCGGCACCGACTCGGCGGCCTCGCTGGGCATTCCAGTGCGCCGGGTGCAGTTTGTGCTGGTGGGCTGCGCGGCGCTGGTGACGGCGGTGATGGTGTCGATTGTCGGCTCCATTGGCTTTGTCGGGCTGGTGATTCCGCATGCCGTGCGCCTGCTGGTCGGTACCGGGCATTCACGGCTGCTGCCGGCCAGCGCCTTGGGCGGTGCGCTGTTTTTGATCGCCGCCGACGTACTCTCGCGCACGCTGATCAAGGGCCAGGTGATTCCGGTCGGCGTGGTCACCGCGCTGGTCGGCGCGCCGGTGTTTGCGCTGATCCTGATCGGCCGAAGGAATGCGCGATGACGGTGCTCAGTTGCACGGGCCTGGGGTTCAAAGTGCGCGATGCCGAGTTGCTGCGCGATATCCACTTGGACGTTCAGCAAGGTGAAACCTTGGGCATTGTCGGGCCGAACGGTTCCGGCAAGTCCACCCTGCTCAAACTGCTGGCCGGTTTGCGTGCACCGGCGTCCGGTGAAGTGCTGTTGGGCGGCCAGCACTTGGGCCGCCTATCCCGGCGCGCCATCGCGCAGCAACTGGCCGTGGTGGAGCAGCAGGCTGATACCGACGATGCCATCCGCGTGTTCGACGCCGTAGCGCTGGGCCGCACGCCCTGGCTGTCGGCGCTGAGCCCGTGGTCTGACGAAGACGACGCCATTGTGGGTCAGGCGCTGCACGACGTAGACGCCACCCACCTGAGCAAACGCGCGTGGCGCAGCCTTTCCGGCGGCGAACGCCAACGCGTGCACATCGCCCGCGCCCTGGCGCAACGGCCGCAGATTCTGTTGCTGGATGAGCCGACCAATCACCTGGATATCCAGCATCAACTGGCGATCTTGAAGGGCGTGCAGGCCCTGCCGGTGACCACCTTGATTGCGCTGCATGACCTCAACCAGGCACTGACCTGCGATCGCCTGGCCGTGCTGGACCGCGGGCGGCTGGTGGCGCTGGGCCCGCCACTGGAGGTGCTGACGCCGCAGCGATTGCAAGAGACATTCGGGGTACAGGCGCACTACCTGACAGACCCGTTTGACGGCGCGCAGATCCTGCGGTTGCGCTCGAACTGATGAGCTGACCGCGGCCCTTAACAACACCACCAATCAACTGTGGGAGCTGGCTTGCCTGCGAGGGCGGTGTGTCAGAGGCATGTCAGTCGGCTGACCTGCCGCCTTCGCGGGCAAGCCCGCTCCCACAGTTTGACCGAGTACAGACCGCCACCACCGCACTGCTTTTGCTTTTCTGTGGGAGCTGGCTTTGACCGCGTTCATCTGCCAGTGCCGCACTGCTTTGCCTTTCTGTGGGAGCTGGCTTGCCTGCGATGCAGGCGCCTGGGTGTGTCAGGTACACCGGGTTGATGCCATCGCAGGCAAGCCAGCTCCCACCTTTGATTGAGTTCAGCCTTCAAGATCAGGTCGGCTGTCAGGCGTCCTCGAAGCAGCAGAGCACAAGCACATCTGCTTTTCTGTGCGAGCTGGCTTGCCTGCGATGGCGGTGTGTCAGTGACATGTCAGTCGGCTGACCTGCCGCCTTCGCGGGCAAGCCCGCTCCCACAGTTTGACCGCGTTCATCTGCCAGTGCAGCACTGCTTTGCTTTTCTGTGGGAGCTGGCTTGCCTGCGATGCAGGCACCTCGGTGTGTCAGGTACACCGGGTTGATGCCATCGCAGGCAAGCCAGCTCCCACCCTTGATTGAGTTCAGCATCCAACATCAGGTCGGCTGTCAGGCCGCCTCGCTTGCGCTTTTGATCTAACCACTCAGGTCGGCTACTAGGCCGCCGTGCTCTGCTTTTGATCTTGATCTGCTTTTGATTTTGATCTTAGGCGCCCCGTTAAACCACGCTGGCCGAACGCAGGTTTAGGAGCGTGGGTAAACCGGCAGGACGCCGGTTTAGCCGTGTTGGGCCATGGATGGCCCATCGCGGCGGCCCACGCTCCAAAGCCTGCGTGAGGGCACACCGAGCCTAAGCGAGGTGCCGAGTGGTGGGGCAAGAGCCCTTTGGTTACTTTGGGGCTTTTCCAAAGTGACCCGCCGTAAGGGCGGAACCCCTCTCAGCCACCCCCCAATCACGGATATCCACTCACCCCCCCCCAAAAAACCCCAGCCGCCAGCGCTACAGCGACCGCTGCATATGCGTCGTCCGCCAAACCGGATCCGCCTCGACATCAACAATCTCAAACCCCTGCCGAAGCCAAAAATCAATCGCCCCAGCAAGAAACGGATGAGTATGCAGGTAAACCATCTCCGCCCCCTCCCCCCGCGCCTTCGCCTCCAGCGCGCCGTACAACTCACCCGCCAACCCGAATCGGCGCGACGCCGGCGCCACAAACAGGCGCACCACCTCCACCGTCTTGAGGCCCTGGTAATTCAACTGGGAGAAGCGCCCGTCGTAGGGCACATAGCCGATGGCCGCAACAATCTGGCCATCGACGCGGGCGATCAAAAACTGGCCGTCGCCATGAACATACACCGCTTCAAATCGCGCCAGATCATCCGGCATGCCGGCTGCGCTGAGCTTGGGGAAAAGCTCGCTGCGAGCCTCAAGGACAAAGTCCAGCACTGCTGGAATGTCGTCGCAGGTCACATCCTGAATGACCGGTCGCTCGTTCATACAACCCTGATCTGACTGATCCCTACCACCTGCGCCTGCTCCAGAATCTCCTCAGGCGTCGCATCCGCAGGCGGCAGGATCAACCCATTCTCCGCATCGCCAAAATGCAATTGCAGTAAATGCATCGCCGCCTCGTGCAGGGGCAGTTCAGGCTGTTTGAGTTCAAACACGTGGGTGCGGGGCTCGTCGTTGAACAGGTAGTTCAGGGTGTATTCGCGCATGGTGAGGTCCTGATGAGGGAAAGGAGCAACTGATTAACCTGACTTATCGATCAGCTTTTAAGTTCCCAACCCACATGCTCAGTGTCATTTAGTCTGCACGTAGCACAAAGCAGAGCCCTTCACGCCCGACGCATGGACGCTGACATGGCGAGTGGAAAAACCTGGCTTCTCGACGAACTGCTTCTCTTGCCAACTCGCATAGACGCCGTACTGATAACCGATGGCGCCATTGGCATACCACGACACGGCGAGCTTATACACGCCCTTCTCATCGGGGGCCTGCCACAGCGTCTTGTCGATGACCGGCTTCGCCTGATTGAACGTGCGCAGGTGGAACGTGCGAGGCCCGCCGTTTGGCTCGGTAGAACTGGACAGAAACAGCGTGTCGTCCTCGGCATCGTCTTCGGCAGCCGCCAGAATCACTGCCGGCACCCACTTCTCGCCCCGGTATTCTTTTTCGATGAACACCGTGCAGTTCAACGTGCCGTCACCTGGGGTCTTCATTTTGAATTGCCGCTCGTACTGCCCGTAGGGCACATCAAACGAGAAGTTGTATTCGGCGGCTTGAACACCCGCCACCAGCAAAAATGCCGATAGCCCTACGACTGGATGGGAAATGGTCACGTGTGCGTCCTTGCGAGAGTCTGAAAATCGGGGTGTCAGAGGTTACGCGGCCTGTAGGAGAATCGGAAAGATATCACCCACTCTGTCTTCACTTTTCAGGACTTCACGCTGGAAGGCGTCGTGAGTGAAGACGAGTGTTCATGACCGCAGATCCAGATGTTGACGTCGGAAGATAAAGCGAGCGCCGTGTGGCTCGAATGGCTAATGGCTGTAATCCAATACCGCCTGGATCCTCGCCGATATCCACCCCCGACTGTAAGCAAGTACGCCATCTGCCATCGCCACCGGAAAATGAATAAACCCGTGGGCTGATTCCGGCAACAGGTGTGCCTCAACCTGCGCAGCCGCGCCCCAGCGTTCAGCCATCTGCAGCGTGTCGTCCAGCAACGGGTCGAGTTCGCCGACAAACATCAACGCTGGCGGTAACCCCGTAAGGTCGCCATACAGCGGTGACAAGGGTGGCTGCCGACGCTCCTCATCATTCAATCCCGGCGTGAGCATGCGCAGCGCTTCGACCATTCCCGGCCCGTCCAGCAACAATGTCTGCGGCCCCGCCGTGCGCACGCTCGGTGTGCCGGTCAAGTCGTATACGCCGTAGTACAACACCGCACCGCGCACACGTTTGAGCAGATCCGGCCATTGCTTAAGCGCCAGCAAGGTTGCCGCCGCCAGATGCCCACCGGCTGACTCACCCACGACAAACACCGGCAAGTCGGCAAACTCGTCACTGCTGAGCAGCCAGCGCGCAGCATTCAGGCAGTCCTCCATCAGCCCCTCAACCGGCGTGTCGATCGCCAGCCGATAATCCACCGACACCACTGCCACGCCACACGCCTGCACCATGCCCAGGTTCAGGTCGTCGTCCATCTGCGCATTGCCGATCACCCAGCCGCCGCCGTGGATATCCAGTAACACGCCTTTGGCTTTGCCTGCCGGCCGCAGAATACGCACGGGCACTGCGCCCACCATGCGGGTTTCTGCCGGCGGCGCTTTCTTGAGCGTTTGGCTGACCCGCAACAGCGCCTGAATCACACGCGGCGTGACGCGGTTGCGGATTTTAAAGCGCGGCATCCAGGCAAGCTTCTTGTTGAAGTCGCGCATCTGCGCCAGCTCAGGCTCGCTGGCAGGCCACGGTGTGTAGGCCATCAGCGATTGTTCCGCAAAATCGAGAAATTCAACGCCGCCGCCACGCTCAGCCACGCCAGGTAGGGGAACAGAATCAACCCGGTGATCAAGTCCAACCGCAACGCCATCACCACCAACGCCGCCACCACCAGCCACAGCAGCACAATCACCACCATCCCGGCGAAGAGGTTATGCGCGCCGAAAAACACCGGCGTCCACAGCGTGTTCAGCGCAATCTGCGCCGCCCACAAGCCCAGGGCCAATTGGCTGCCGGGGATCATCGTCAGGCGATAGCCCGCCCAGGCGAGCAGCAGATAGATGACCGTCCAGGCCACCGGAAACAGCCAGTTGGGTGGGGTGAAGCTGGGTTTTACCAGGCTTTCGTACCACTGGCCGGGCTTGAAAATAACACCGGTACTGGCGGCCGCGCCGCAGGCGATGAGGAAAATCAGGAAGATCATGGGCTATCCACTCTCAGGGTTCATTTGAAGATAGGACGTATGGGGAGTCGGTAAAAGTTCACAAATCATCCGGCGCAACGATCTTCAGCCAAGGCCAGCGCGCCTGATAACTGCGGGCCTTGGCGGCGAACAATTCAGGCTCGCGGTGCAGCGGGTTAATCCGCAATACGCCCTGCTCCACATCCGCTAAGCCATAGGGCGCATACACTTCGCCCGTGTCGATCTCCAGCCCGATGCACGTACCGGCCACCAGGTAGCGGTCCACGCCCTGTTTAGCCGAGTGCAGCTGTGGGTAAGGCCGACCAAAGCGCTCGCCGTACCACAGGTGCACCCGCGCCTGGTTCTTGACCTCGACGTTAACGCCCAAATCCTCAAATAAACGTTCGGCGGCGCGGATCACTTTGTCCTCAGCTTCGTAGGACAGATCCGTGTCGAAGTAAAAGACGTCGTAGTCCTTTACGCCCTGAGCCGCAGGCAAGTTTGACTGATGGTTCCATACGGCCTGGAACAGGCAGCCCGCCGTGAGCATGCACTGCTCCACACCGAGGTCGGGCAGGCGCGCGGTGATCTGGGCGTTGATGGGGTTGGCCATGGCCAGTTCGAGCAGGGTATTGACGGTCAATGTCATGGTTAATCCTTGGCTGTTCAGTGCGGCTCAAGCCACCGACCCTACACGACTGGCGGGAGGGTTTCGTGACAGCAATATTTCTATACACTTTGCCCGCCCGCTACCAATCGTCAAGGATAAAACGATGCGAATCAGAGAAATGGCCCTCATCACCGCCGCCGCGTTGCTGCTCACCGCGTGCAGCGACAGCCCATCGGACGCCGACATTCAAGCCGCGCTGCAACCCAGGCTGGAAGGGGCTTCCTGCGTAAAGGCGGCGATGTTCAACAGCTTCCCGGTGACCTTGAGTGACAGCGTCATGAGCGGTACCTCCAGCGCCAACCAGCCGGCCTTCGATGCGCTGACCAACGCCGGCCTGCTGGCCAAAAGCGACAAAACCTACACCCTCACCGACGCCGGCCGCGCCGCCTACGTGCAGCAGGAATCCGGGTTCTGCTACGCCCAGGGCTATGAAATCGCCAAGGTCCAGAACATTGCCGCCAACACCAACCCCATGGGCGCCGCCGTGGACAAATCCTGGGTGGTGACCGTCGACATTCGCCAGAAAACCATCGCCGACTGGGCCAACACCCCGGCGATTGAAAAACTGGCCCGCAACCCGGAAAACCTCTCCGAAGCGCCAAAGACCTACCACGTGGTAGTCGGGCGCTTGAAGGGCGAGCAAACGCTGAAGCTGATCGACCCACGGTTTTCGATCATGCGTGGTGTTGGGGTGAACCAGGCGTTCTAACCCGGCGCGGTGGTGGCAAGCAGGCTTGTTGTGGGTTGAAGGCCTGCTGTGGCTTGAAAGCTAGTTGTGACTTGAAGGCCTTTTGTGGCTTGAAGGCTAGTTGTGGCTTGAAGGCCTGTTGTGGATTGAAGACTTGCGGTGGCTGAAGGCCTGTTGTGGCTTGAAGACTTGTTGTGGCTTGAAAGCCTGTTGTGGATTGAAGACTTGCTGTGGCTGAAGGCCTGTTGTGGCTTGAAGACCTGTTGTGTCTTGAAGACTTCTTGTGGCTTGAAGACTTCCTGTGGCGAGCAGGCTTGCCCTGCGTTGGAGTGCGCAGCGCTCCCAACCCAGCCGCCGCTGGTCCAACAGTAAAACTCGGTCGCCTGTTTGGAGGGGCCGCTTCGCACCCCAACGCAGGGCAAGCCTGCTCGCCACAAAGCAGTTTCCTCAGCCTGGGGAGTTGCGAACGGCCCGCAGCACCTTGCCCCATTGCCTACGCGTGCGTCAGAATCCGCCGGCTTGTGCGCTGGGGTGGCCGTCTCTAAGGTGGCTCGGTCGCTGAATGTTCAGTGATCGGGTTTAGTAGCCCACGGTTTAACCTAACAAGTGCACAAGCTTCATCTGTCAGGCGTTCTCGTCTGTGCTTGATGGTGGCTGTGCGTAGGGCACCCTCGGGTGCGCCGGTTTTGTTAGGTTCCACCGGTCTACTAACCTGCGTACAGCCACCGCCTTTTCGTTTAGTAGCGATGAGGTTGTAGCCCAAGCAAGGAACTTAACAATGGCTAATGTCACAACAGACTCAACCACCCTCTTCACCGTCGTCCCCGACGCCAGCACCGAAACCCTCATCACCAACAGCTACGAAACCTTCACCAGCGTCAGCACCCTGCTGCTCGACCTGTCCGAAGACCTGTGCGGCAAACACCGCGACATCGCCCTGGCCATTCACCAACTGAGCGAACTGGGCGTGCTGCTCACGGCCAAATTGCTCGACCGTGAAGCGCCTTGCACTGGCTGACCAACAGCCCACCGCAGCGCCGCTGAGGGCGCTGCCTTCAATTAACCCCAGGGAACGAATCAACGTACTGAATGGTGAAGTCTGGAAAGGAGTCAACAATCTGGATCTTGTAGTCGGGGAAGCTCTCGACTGTTTTCCACTTCCCGGCCGAATCGGGAAAACTGCTCACCTGTTTTACCTTAAGGTCAGGGAAACTGTTTACCACCTTGACCTTATAGTCCGGGAAGCTACTGACAAACTTGATGTTGCCGTAAATCTTTGACACATCAACAGTCGTATCCGCTTGAGCGCCGAAGGCACACGCCAGCAGCAGTGACGCAAGAGCAACTTTGAACATGACAGCCTCATCCTGAGAAATAAAAAGGCGCCCAGTTTACCGACCTGCGCGCGCAACGTCCTGCATTGCCGGTTCTTAACCCTTCAACTCACCCGCGCGGTTACTCGCCGCATCGTCATAAGCCACATACAACGACTCGGCGATCTGGCTTTTGATGGCTTTGGTGGCTTCCAGCCCCAACACAAACCCTTCAGCCTTGCCGCCAGCGCGGTTGAGTTCTTCGTGGGTGGAAGCGCCGGTGATGGCGTCGAGCAGCTTGATGGCGTGAGGGCCTACGCCTTTAGGGAGGGAGATTTGGTCGATGGACATGGCGATACCTTGATAAAAAAATGATCGGAAGCGCATGGGCCACTGCCGGGGGATGCCATGGTAGACCGGTTAGCGTGGAAAGGGGCTGCTTTCGGCCAGAAGCAGCCGGTCATCAAGGCCCAAAAGTGTCCCGAGGTGAGTATCTAGTTGCGCCAATCGGCGCCAGTCATTGTGAGCCAGGCTAGAGGTTTCAACCATTTGCTAACTGGAGGTAATCGCAAATAGGTTTTTGCACAAGTAGGCATCCTCTCTTGGAATGAAATCTTCGGGGCTTTCATTGCAGGAAAATGCTTCGAAAACGTGGCTGATGATTTTCTTTGCTTGGTCCGTGGAAAGGATGCGCGTATCTATCAGGTCAAGAAGAGCATCGGCTATCTCGTTTAAACTAACGCAGTATTCTTCAGCTGCAATCCTGAGAAGCGCTCGCATTTCCCTATATTCATCATCTGAATTTACGTTGTTTTTCAGAAACTCAAGTGGATCTTCCAGAATTTCAAAGGGTAAATTTTTTGATATCTGTCGCAGTATTCTATAAGGGCCCGCCTAAGCATCACGCCATCAAATTTTTGAGAGCTAGCCCCTTACAGTGCATTAACTTTCGTATTAGCTATCCAGCTTTTCATCGCGAAACCTACCTTGCTTAGCGCTTAGTTGAGGGACGTCAAAGCGTCCAGTCGGCTTCTTCAGATACTTCAATCCTCACCATGCGTCACCTCACAACAAGAGGCCCCCCGATTCTGTTGGCTCCTTCGAATGCTCGCAATGGGTCGAAAGTGGTCATCGACAGATTTTCGTTGCTCACACTGCACAACGCTTTCACAAGAAATCACTGACCTGGAACGGTTTATCAGTCGCGAAAATCGATTCATAGACCGCGTCGTCAAGTTCGTCACGGGCAAGGAACACGCTAGCACTATATGCGCGGGCCTTGCAAAACCAAGCAAAAGATCCGTCGTCGTCGCGCTCCAGCAGATAGAAATATTGTTCCTCCATTTGAGCGCATATAGTCTCAAGTCGAGCCCGACCTCCACACGACAACAGTTCAGCGACCTCGTTAGAGTCACCCCCTACCTCATCAACCGCCCAGAGAACGATACGAGTAGCCACCCGCGTTTTCTCGGCCGGTTCTAGAGCATCGAAAGTACGGTGTACGTCAGGATAGCTTGACACCAAGCGGTCAGTCATGGGGCTTAAATCCTCAGAGCGGGCTTGCCGATTACACCTGAATTGCCATCTAAAAGGACACCGTAGTACGTCGGCGAAACTTCGTTGAAACCTCTTCAGGTCGGTAGCAGCCCCTCGTGACAGAAATCAACCGGCCAAAAGCGGACGACCAACTCGGTTCTGGTTTCGCCCAGCTTGCCTCCTCCGCAAGTGCAAGCTGGCTCACTTCTCTGCCTCTTGGATACGCCTGGTATGTCAAGTCGGCTAAAGGCCACGCCCCCGATGCGCATTGATTCGGCTCACGCTTAGGTTTGAACTATCCGCAATATCCGGATAGCCACCTGTCGCTGGAATTCTGAATACGCTGAGCTAAAAGGCATCCAGTGCTCTACACAGCCCTGCCTTCTCAACAGGCTCACTTTCAGGTTTTCCAGCTGGGTTTAAGCGCTGCAACGCGACCAGGCACTGGCCACCGTCCAACAGGACCAGCTCATAGTCCTGACCCGCCTTTGGGGTGAAACGAAAGGTTTGCCGGCAACTATAGGAATATCCGGCGGAAACGTGGCCTTCACTCTGGAAGTTCATGGCGAAAGGCTTGCCCGCCGGCACTTTGAGTTCGGTACGCGCCAGATCTTGTCCTTCCACCCGGCGGTTGCTCTCGGGCATGCCCAGGCTGCGACCATTATTCTTGTCCGCAAAGCCGGATTCGGACACGGCCATCACCCCGGCGCCGGGGACACGCCAGTCGATGCAATCGCGGCCCGGCACGCCGCGCGCCATGCCATTGGTGATTACGCGCAAACGCGCGGTATCACCTGAGGCGGGTTCGACATAGGCCGTGGAGTAAGCCCGGATATTGGCAATATTGCCGCAGCCGCTCACGGCAAAAGCCAGACCCGCTATCAGAAACGCTCTCATGGAAAATCCTATTTTTTGTGCCTTCAACGTGCGGACGCACAGGCCTTGAGCTCATGCCGGGTGTCCAGCGCACAGAGATCAAAACCGTCACTGCGGGTGTAGCCTGCACGCTTCATACACTCGAAGCGTTCTGCTTTCTGCTGGAGCGTGGCCTTGGGATCAATGCCTGATCGGTTTTTTGAACCGCACGCCAACATCGAAGCGAACACCTCCTGGCTGTTCGCACCCGGTTTCTTCCATAGCTCCACTTCATCAGTGGGTGGCTGAAACGGCGTGGCAAAACAGGCCGTGACGAGCGGTAGCAGCATGACTGCAAGTGCAACTGGTTTAAGCCACATTCTAGGTTTCCTTATTTTCTAGGGCTGACAGGCACCAGCACCGGCTTCATTTCTTTCATGTCAGGCCAATACCTCGTGCAGGCAGACTCACCACTGCCATAACAACTGTGCATCGTAGTGGCACCGTTGAAGACGTTGATTAGTTCCTTGAGATAGGTACTGCCTTCAGGGATCACCCCGCCGGTGCCCGGGTTGTTGCCCATGAAGAACAACCGGCCAACCGGATCGTAGTTGTGGACCTCATATTTGAGGACCATGTTCGCCCGTTCGACAGGGTCGGTGACGGCGTTGCGGTTTTGCAGATAGGCCAGCTGTTCATCGGCGCGATAGACATTGAACGCTCCGCCAAAGTTATACACCGTGGTCTTGCTGAGCAGACCCGCAGCATTAGGCAAATTAGCAATGGAGTCTCGCGAGTTGCCGCCGGTCATGGTGCCGCGGCTGTGCTCAGTCAAATGCAAACCGGTGGCACCGTACTTGAGCTGGATTTCCCGAGCGGCTTCGGTGTAGTTGGTCAAGCCCCAGAAGTCGTTGTCCATTGCCTTCTGATAGCCGGCAACCAGCAGCTCTGACATTCGATTACCCGCTGTCGGAAACCATAGGAAATATTGTGGCCCTGTAGCATCTGGGTCGCGATGCTGAGCGGCGTATTTCGCCGCTGCCTGCGCGTCGTTGAAAATCCCGTTGAGGGCCACGTTGACCACGTTGTTAGCGTCGGGTTGCAGGTTATCCCGCTCCTCACCCTCAACCTCCCGGAACTGCGGTTTCGTGTCCGCACCTCTGTCGACATTGCCCTGATCATCCATATCCACGGCATACATCTGGGGCGCCGTCTTGAACATCGTACGGTACGCCTCATCGGTAAACTGCACCCCCTGGCGATAGGCTTCATTCTTGATCGACTGCTCCGCCTCGGCGGTGCGTTGCAGTTTGTCCAGATCCTGGCGCCCGGCGCCAACATGGGAATGGGCGGTATCACGGTTGAGCCCGGCCACTGTTTGGTTGGCATCACGCCCGGTCAGCTGTTGCTGGCGATAGGCATCGGTAATCAGAATATTGCCCGCACTCACCGCGCTCAGGGTATTGCCCTGGGATGAATCCGAGGCTTTTCCCGCATCCAGGTAATTGCTGAACAAAGCCTTACTAGCGCCGTACATGCCCTGGCCGACAAAGTCGCTGCTGAGGGTGAACCCGCTGCTGTCCGCACTCGCCTTGGCGCTGTTGTGCAGGTTGGAGGTGGTCAATGAGCCAGTGCTCAGGCTGTTTTTGCCCTCGGCGATCGCCTTGTCATTGCTGGCAATCACGCCGCCCACCAAGTCGGTATTGCCTTTGACGCGGATATCAAAGCCATCGTCGCCAGCCCGAATGCCGCTCTGCTCGGTGACGCTTTCAAAGTTGGATTTCTGGATGCCTTTGTTCTGACTCAGCGTGAAGCTCGATGAACCGATGCAGAACGGCGGCACGCAGATGCTCACGCCCACGCCGAGGCTGGTTTGCTTGGCCTTGTAGGTACTGGTGTCCTGCAGGCTTTCGACGCTGAAATCACCGCCCACATCGGCAGTGACTTGCTTGCCGGTGACCACCGCTCCCTTGAGCCGGGTATCGCCTGCAGAGTCGAGCGAGACTTTATTACCCGCATCCACGTGGGTGTTGCTCCAGACCACGTCATTGCCGTCGGCCTTGCCGCGGTTCTGGGAAGCACCTGCGTTGAAACTGATACCGTTGGTCGAACTGCCGATAGCAATACCGATCCCCAGGCTGGCATTACTGCCCTTCTCGGTACTGCGCTGCTCCACTGTATTTTGCGCGGCGAGCAAGGCGATTGTGCCGTCGGCCTTGAGATTTACATCATGCCTGGCGGTGATCTGACTGCCTTGCACCGTGAGGTTACTGTTCTTGCCGGCGCCTGCAGCAGTGATGTTGACATCGCCACCGGCCAATACCGACGAGCCGGCCGCCGAGTTGGAGGTCTGCTCGCTTTTACTCTCCTTCTTACTGGTGCCTGCCGAAATGCTGATATTGATGCCCCCCGCCATGGCCGGGTCTTTGTCGTACTGGATATAGCCGTTGCCGGCTCCCATCAGGGTATTGACCAGCGCCAGGGTTTTTAGCCGGCCATCGTCGGTACGGTCGGAAGCGGTTTTCATCCGCTGAGCGGTCTGCACGGCTTCGATCACCGGGTTAGTCACGGTAATCGTGAGGCCGCCTTGCTTGAATTTGGTCTCCTGACTGATGTGTTGCTGGTTGCGAGCCTCAAGGATATTGACGTGCTGCGCCGCAATGTCCACATCGCCCTTGGGCGCCGTCAATTGGCTGCCGACCTGGCGATACGTATTGCCGGCCAAAATGTTCACGCTGCCGTCGGTGGCGCCGATGGTGCTGGCGGCCG
The DNA here is from genome assembly GCF_963879675.1 of Pseudomonas sp. Larv2_ips. NCBI lineage: Bacteria > Pseudomonadati > Pseudomonadota > Gammaproteobacteria > Pseudomonadales > Pseudomonadaceae > Pseudomonas > Pseudomonas sp. Larv2_ips. The sequence continues at coordinate 1,700,551 of NZ_CAWOAW010000027.1, read as the reverse complement.
CCGTTTCACTGTCGGTGCGGTTTTTGTCACTGCGTTGCTGGCTGCCGATGGTCACCGCGATTGCGCCGCCGCTGAACAACCCGCTTTGCTTGACGTCCTTGAAATGCTGCTCGCTGAGCTGATCGGTGGCGGCCAGTACATTCACATCGTGCCCGGCCAACAAGGTCGTACCGCTGGTAGAGACCACGTTGCTGCCGCGCACATTCACGTCGTTGCCGGCCTTGACCCACGTCGTCTCGCCACTGAGGGTGGTGGCCTGGGCGCGGGTCTCACTGACCGTGTCACGGGTGGTGGTGGTCTTGCTGGAGAACAGGCTATTACTGCCGGTGACTTTGTGGGCTTCATCGACAAAGTTGTAGCTCTGGCTGGTGCCGAGATTGACGTCACGCCCTGTGGCAACGGTGACCCCACCCTGCTCGCTGGTGACTTTCGCGCCACGGGCATTGAGGTCGTTGTCTGCGACCAGGCGGACCTCGCCTTCACCCTGGATCACGCTGCCGGTATCGGTGCGGCTGGCGTCCTTGCGCCAGTTGCTGGAATTCCATTGCACACTCTGCTCGCGGCTCTGGGTCACCGTGCCCAAGTTGATATCGTGGCCTGCAACCACCGTGGTCTTGCCGTCTTTGCCCGAGCTGACGATCTGCGCCGCACTGAGGTTGATGTCGCGCGCGGCATTCGCTACCAGTTCACCCTTGGCATCGGACACAAAAAGTCCGGCAACCCGTGATATCCCGGTCGCGGTGCCCTGGGCACTTTGGGTGTCGCGCGTGCTGGAAACCAGGTTGATGTCGCGACCGGCGACTGCGTTCAGGCGCGTGCCGGCATCGATCAAGCCACCGAGGTTGTTCAAGTCAGTGCGAGCCTTCACTTCTACCTCGGCGCCGGACAGACGCCCGCCCAGGTTCTGGATGCTGTCGGCGGAAATCGCCAGTACGCTGCGCCCGGCAATCGTGCCGCTGTTGACCAGGTCGCCTTGCAGATTGAGGTCCACCACGTTACCCGCCATCAGCGCGCCGGAACCGTCCAGGTCACCGTCGCGCACCCTTACATACACCTGCGGCACCAATGCCTGGGTCACGCTGCCATCGGCGAGGGTCACGTCTTTTTTGACCAACCACACGATGTCACTGGTCAATTGCGCCATTTGTTCAGGACTGAGTGCCACACCGGGCACCAGGCTCCACTTTCCGGCGTAGGTCAGCGCGCTGTCCAGCAGCGCCCGGTACTGGGTCTCGTCGTTGGCGTAGCCATCCAGAAAGCGCCGCCCGGTCAGTTGGGCGATCTGCTCACGGATCAGCTTCTGCTCATAGAAACCATCGCCCAGGCGCGTCAGGGTCAGGCCGGGGTCGAGTTGGAGCCGATCGAGCATGTAATTGGACGACAACCAAGAGCGGTAACTGGTGAAACGCGGGTCGCTTTCCACCAGGTAGTTCGGGTTTGCCTGAGGGTTGAGGTGGAACAGGCTATTGTCCGGCACCTGCACACTGACACCGCCAGTGCGTATCGACTCGCCGACGCCGCCCGCCGCAGTAGCTTGCAAGGCCGGCACCTCCAGGACCGGGGCCGACGCACGGCCATTGCCCACGTTCACGGTGGCAGCGCCGGCACCGACGGCGGCCTGGTCGACACTGCTGGTCAGGCGTGCACCGACTTGCAGGCCACTGCCGGTTTGGGCGGTATTTTCCAGGTACTGGGTGGGCTGCAGGAAGATATCTGTGACACTGGCTGCCGGGTTGTAGGCGGCTGTGGAGTTGCCCTGGCGGTCGCGCCCTTTGCGATGGATGCGATACAGATGACTGAATGTGCCGCTGTCCGTCACAGTCTGCTGCCCGGGGACTTCGGTGTTGTTGAGCTGTCCGATAGTGCCCACCAAGGTGCCGCCGGCGATGATCCGGCTCTTGTCGTTCAACACCGAATTGGCGGTCAGCAGCATTGAGCCGCCGGAAAGGATTTCACCCGGGTCCGAGGTGAGGATCTGCGTCTGGGTGATAGTGCGGGTGTAGTCGTAGCGGTTGTAGTTATCGGCCACGCCCTCGGGGCTGACCAAGTGGCTGACTTCGTCGTTGTAGAGTGAGATCTGGTCAGGGCGATAACGATTGGCAGAGCCAGTGTGCTGGAACTCCTGGACGCCTTCGCGGCTGACCTCAACCACTTGGGTGCTGAAGTGTTCGTTGGTATTGCGCAACTCGGCACTGTTAAGGCTCAGCCCGCCGAGGGCTTCGATGCTTGCGCTGGCGTTACGCACCAGCCCGGCCTGGCCGGTGGCCTGGCCCTGGGCATCCAGCGCGCCGCCGATCAACAGATCACCGGCACTGAAAAGCATGGCGTGCTCACGGTTGACCAGCGTCCCGACGCCAATGTCGAGGCGCTCGCGCGCGGCGATCACAGCCGCGCGGGCATCTTCCACATCATTGGTCAGTTGCCCCGCCGCAATGGATAAGTGATCACCATAAATACGGCCGCTGCCCAGGTTGTTGAGCACCTGGGTATTGATCCGGGTGATCTGGGCATCGATCAAGCCACGGTTGTTCAGGGTATCCGCCACATCGAGGGTCACTTGCGCGGCACTGATCTCGCCGTTGGCGCGGTTTTCAACGCTATCGCTCAAGACCCGCAATTGCTTGCCGGCCTGAACGCCACCCTGGTTATCGAGCATGCCTTGCAGGGTCAGCTCAAGATTACCGTTGGCTTGCAGTTTGCCGGTATTGACCAACCCCGAAGCCAGGTTGAGGCTGATATCGCCCAGGCTCAACACGCGTCCATCGCCGCTGAGGCTCGCGCTGGTCAGGCCGAGCCGTTCTCCGGCGATCACGGTACCGGCACTGTTGAGCAGCGCTTGGTCGGCGCGGATTGACACTTGCTTGCTCGACGAGATCAGGCCCGCGCTGTTATCCAACTGCCCGGCACTGTTGACGGTCAGCAACTGGTCGGCACGCAGGGCACCCGAGCGGTTAAGCAACTGCGCCAGGTTCAGGGCCAACGACTGCCCCTCCACACCCTGGTTGCTCCCTTGGGTCTGCTGGTTATCCAACTGTCCTGCATCGACCGTCAAGGTGCCCCCGGCACGCAGCAGACCGCCGACGTTATCGAGGCGACCGCTGCCGATGTCCAGCCGCGCGTTACCCAGGCTCTGCAACTGGCCACCGCGATTGCTCAGGCCATCAGCCGTCAGCAGCAGGCTCTTTTCACTGCTGAGTATACCGGCGTTGAGGTTATCGACCTGCGCGGCATGGATCGCCACGTCGCCTTTGCTGCCGATAAAGCCGGCGCTGTTGTTCAGGTTGCCGGTGCGCAGCGTGATACCGGCCTGCCCGAGGATGCCATTGGCGCTGCCCGAATCAGTGTTGGTCAACGTTTGCCCATGGGTGTCGAGTGTGATCGCACCGCTACCCTGGATAAGCCCGGCCTGGTTCTTCAGCTCACCACTGCGCAGGTCCACGGTGCCGCTGCCGATTATGGCGCCGCGCTGGTTTGACAGGCCTTGCCCGGCACTGTCGAGCAACAAGGCCGCGCCACTGATCAACCCATCGTCGTTATTCAGACCCAGGCTGGTAATCGTCACGCCTTGCTGGGCCTGCACCACACCGCCGCTGTTATCGAACGCGCCCTGGCTCACCGCCAGCACCAGCGGCCCACCGACCGAACCCACGGTGCCCTGGCGGTTACTCAGTGCGTCGGCGCTGACACTGAGTGCGCCGATGGCCGCCAGCGTGCCGTGGTCATTGCTCACCTGCCCGCCGGACAGCGTGAGGCTGTCGCCTGCTGTGATCTTGCCTTGCGCGTTGAGCAACTGCCCGCTACTCAACTGCGCGCCCTTGGCTGCGGCCAGGGTGCCTGCACGGTTGTCCAACAGCGTATGCGCGGTGACCTTGAGGTTGCCGGCCACTGCCGCCTGAACCGTGCCGCCCTGATTGAGCAAGCGATCAGCCGTCAGGCTGATATCACTGTCACTGGCCACCGTGGCGCCCGTGTTGTCCAGCAGGCCCAGGGTGTTGATGCGCATCGTGCCGGCGCCGGTCTGCAGGATGTTCCCCTGCCGATTGGACAGTTGGTTGGCGTCGATTTGAATCTGCCGGGCTACGGTGGTGGCGCCGTCCAGTACCGCGTCGGCAACGGTGACTTGCAGTAGACCATTGCTCTGCAGGCTGCCTTGGGCACCTGTCAGCGCCTGGCCCTGAAGGGTCATGCTGCCCGTGCCGGCATGCTCGATCCTGCCCTTGGCATTGGACAGGCGCGCCGCCGAAAGGCGTACGTCGGTCGCATTGCTGGCGATGCGTCCTTCGGTGTTATCCAGGCGGTCGGACACAGCAATCACCGTGGCGCCCTTGCCGACCTGGACGATTTCACCTTGGCGGTTGGACAGGCTGCCGGCGGCCAATTGCACACCTTCGGTGTTGATTTTGGCACTGTCGGTGGTCAGGGTTTGTCGCACCGCTGTGCTCAACGTCCCTGTCGCGTCCAACGCTGCACCGCTTAAGTCAGCGCCGCCCGTGCGAGCAGTGAGCATGACATTGTGCGCAGCGGTCTTACTCGCATTGAGGTCAAGGTTCTCGGCGCTCAACTGCAGATCCCCGGCAGCAATCGCCGAGCCTTGGTGCTTGAGCGTCTGGCTGGCGCTGACGCGCAGTGCGCCATTGCCACTGACCGCGCCGTCAGCTGCCACACCTGCGCCCAATATCGACTTGCTGGCGTTGTCGATGGTTTGGGCGGTCAGGGTCAAGTCCTGCTGCGCAGCCACCACCCCTTGGTTGTTGATATCGCCACGACTGGACAGCGTCGCGGCGCCCTTGCTGTACAGCGAACCGCTGTTATCGATGCCCAGCTGGCTGTCCACCTGCAGGTTCTGACTGCTGCTGATTTGCCCGCTGTTGCCCAGGCGCCCGTCGGCGCTGATGACCACATCGCCGGCACTCGAACCTATTTGCCCGGCATTGCGCACGCCCAGGCCGGCTTCGGTACCCACCAACTTGATTTTGCCGGCATACATGCCACCCAGCTGCGCCACGTCAATGGCGACCTGGGGCTTATCGCCGGAACCGTTGATGACCGTCTCCTGGGTATTGTCGGCATTGACCTGGTTGGCGCCACTGGTCACCCGCAGGTCTTTGGCCCAGATACCGGCATTGACCTCGACCGAGCGTGCGATGACATCGGTAAAGTCGGTCTGCGATGCGTCCAGGCCCTTGCCGGAGATAACCACCTTGCCGCTTTCAACGCGGTAGCCTTGCAATTGGCCGTCCTGCATCTGCGCACTGCCGCTGGTCAAGGTGGCACGGTTGGCGTTGATAAAACCACAGCCGTCACAGGCGATGCCCGACGGGTTGGCGATCACCACCTGGGCTCGGTCACCGGCGACTTCGATGTAACCACGCAATTGGCTGGGGTTGCTGCTGTTGACCTCGTTAAGGATCACCCGCGCCGTACCGCCGGCCAAATGCGCATTGCCCTCGATCCAGCCACCCAGCTGAGTTTGGGTATTGGTGCGCGCATTGTTGAGGATCGCGCCTTGGGCATTAACGTCGAACTGGCTGTAGGTGTTACGTGACACCCCTGCCGCACTCGGGGCCTGAATGTTGACTTGGGGCACACCGTTTGCGGCGTTGATAATCACCGGTTGCTGGCCGGGCGCAGCGCCACGGTCAGCCACAATATCGCCCCAGGCCAGCGGCGAGGCCAATGTGATCAAGCCCAACGCCGCCATCAATGAGAACCGCAGGGGAAGCAGTGTCAGCACAGTATTCAAGACGACAGGGGCGACACCGATCCCGGTGCCTGAGGCTTTTTTGCTGCCCAGCACGTTTTCGGCCACTACCATCAGCAGGCCACGGGCTTTGTTGAAAACGATCCTGTAGAGGTGTTTGTTCATGACGATCCCTGTGTCTTGAAAGCTCTAAAATGCGACAAGTACTACGATTGGCGGGCAACGGCCGCGATCGGCCACTTCAAGCGCGCCAGAGCAGCACCTTGAAACCGCTTGATCCGTAACCCGCGCTCGTTGCCCCGGTGATACAGAGCGCTGAACCGGCTGTCGGCAAACAAATGGCGCTGCACTAAGCGTGCAAGGCGGGCGCTGTGACCAAAAGGCGTCACCCAGTCCAGGAACCACAGTCGCTCGCCGCTGTTCCAGTCGTGCGCAGGCAGGCTGATGGCAGGATTTTGCACATAGCGCTGCTCGGCCTCGACGCTGAACCAACACCAGGCGGCGTAAAACACCGGGCGCCCCGATTCGTAGCCGATGATGAACTGGCGGTTGGCAATAGCTGGCAACAGCAGCGCGTTCAGGGTGTGCAGCGGCACATCGCGATGGCTCGCCGAGTGCATCCACAGCCATACGGCGGCACCCAGCGCCTGGGCCTCGTTCCATGGCTTTTCGCTGAACGCCGGGGCGATCAGCTCAAGGTTATCGAGTTGCATGGCAAACCCTCACATCGACCACGTCAGGCTGAAACCTGCCGTGGTACTGGCAGTCTCGAAGCCCTTGGGTTTGCTGATCGGTTGACCGACAAACACGTCGTAAGACACTTGCCGGTAGCCACCGCGCAACCCCACCACGTACCCGGCCAGATGATCACCAATGAGGTATTGGCTTGAAGGGCCGCCCACCTTGCCGTAGTCAACACCCAGGTAGGTCTCCTGCCCGGAGTTGCCCAGCGCCAGGCCGAGGTCGTTACGCACCAGCCAACCACGGTCGGCCGACAAAATGTTTTCACCGTCAAACCCGCGCACGCTGTAGCGCCCGCCGATCGAGAAACGATCCTGCGGCACCAACGCCGTGCGGTTCCACTGCGCACGCCAGGCCGCGGTGTAACGCAAGCGCTGCGTGGCAAGGCCAAACGGTACGGAAAATTGCGCGTCGGCGTTGATGATCTGCGAACGCGAGGTCCCTTCGTCAAACGCCTCCTCAGGCGCAGCGATTGCGTTGCGCGCACCTGTGCCCCGGCGATAGCTGGTGCCCAGATCGAGCGTGGCGGTACCGATGAACTCCCGATGACTCAGCCCCAGCGCCCAGCCTGCCATGCGTCGGCGCTGAATTTCGATCTCGGTATCGTCGATATAGTTTTGCGAAGTGCGCGTCCAGCCACTGAGCTTGAGCGTGGTTTTGCGCACGGCATCGCGATACAGCAAGCGAGACGCGCTGATCTCGTTGTTTTTGCTTTCTCCGGTGTACTTGTAAGTCTGGTTGGCCCCAGCGACCGTCTGGTGATAGTCATACTCGCTGGACGTGACGCCAAACAGCCAATAACCGTAGGGGACAGAGTAGTGCAAGGTATGGCCCTTGGAACCACGATTACCCGCGTCCCCCCCGCCCAAGTCGTGGTTGAAGCTGGCGTAGAACAAATCGTTCAGGCTCAGCAGGTTGTCCAACGACACCGAAGCCGAACCCAGGTATTTACCTGTGGCATCGGTTCCCGAATCATCTACCGACACGCTCAAACGCACGGGAAGTGCCTGTTTCCACGCGATAACCAAGTCACTGTCGCCCGGCTTTGCGTCCATCCCCTGGGCCGCGGCGATTTGGATATCCGCCTCAGCCGTGGGCACGCGTTTGAAGTTTTCCAACGCTTGCTCAAGATCACGCAGGTTCAGCAGGTCACCTGTTTTGGCAGGCACCGCGTTCCAGGCATTGGCTCGGGTAGAGGTGCCTTCGGCGAAGCGGATGGAATGAATGCGCCCCGGAATCAGGGTCAGTTGCAGCACACCGCTGTTTAAATCCTGAGGCGGTGCAAGCACGCGTGTCGTGACAAACCCGCGCTCGATGATTGCATTCTGGATTCGCTTCATCGTCAGGTTGATGCCTTGGGCACCTAGACATTGACCGGTGGCCGGGTCATTTTTGGGATCGGCGCTGCGCAGTGCCCATTGAAAATCTTCAGCCAACTCGCCGTTCAAGACGACCTGACGAATCAGGAAACAGGGGGATTCGCGCTTCTCGAGCAAAACCCCGGCGGAGGATGAGGGCTGCGCCTCAAGGCGCACATCCGGCGACGGCTCAAGTTGCTCGCGCAACGCTCGCTCGCGGTCCTGCTGCAATAGCAACTGTTGGGCAGGTGCGGGAGGGTCAGCGGCCTGCACGCCGAGACTGCTGATCAAACCGAACAACAATACTGCCACCGAATGAAGGGACGGTGGCAGTTTTCTAACAGGCAAGTACAACGTACCGAAACGGGCCAGGTACTCCCTAGGCCGGAAACATACTTTCATTTCGCATCCCTGTGAAATCTTCCTGCGGGTGCAGCATGCACCAGAACGGCACGTGATCTGCAAGAATTGCCTCTGACAGGCAACTCCCCTATGAACAACTGTTGCTCATTAAAGTTCAAGGGCGCGTGAGAAATTTCCTACACTTATTTTCCCCCCGGCTTCTTAGACCCCTCCAAGAGACTACCCTTGGCCGGTGAGCGACCGTCGCTCTGATTAGCCATCCTTGTCTTTCCACACGTGGAGGACTTGTTATGAACACCATCGCTACCTGCGGCCGTCAGCCCTGAAACAAAGGAAAACTAGTCGGGCAGAAAGCCCCACTCCGACTGAGAGATATCTGGGCCATCCGAGTAAGGCTTCAAATTGCGGAAAGAACCCGGGATCTGGCTCTCTTCGATCTGGCCATCGACAGTAAGCTTCGAGCCTGCGACTTAACCAAGCTCCGCGTGCGCGATGTCGCCCATGGCGAGCACGTATCATCCCGAGCCATGGTGATGCAGCAAAAAACGCAGCGACCAGTGCAGTTTGAGATCACTGAGCAAACACGGTCAGCTCTCGTGGCCTGGATACATCAGGCACAACTACGCAGCGAGGACTGCCTTTTTCCTAGTCGGCTACATACCTCAGACCATCTATCCACTCGTCAATACGCTCGTATCGTCAAAGGCTGGGTGAAAGCCGTAGGCCTTGATCCAGCCATGTATGGCACTCACACAATGAGACGTACGAAGGCATCACTAATCTATCGCAGAACGAAGAACCTACGGGCGCTTCAGTTGCTGCTCGGCCATACGAAGCTGGAGAGCACTGTTCGATATCTGGGGATTGAGGTCGATGACGCCCTGGAGATGGCGGAACAGACTGAGGTTTGATCATGCATAGCGACGGTCGAAGTCAGACCGTCGCTAACCGCTAGTTAGGAGCCATTTGGTGTGGCGTGTAAGAATTTACCGCCTTTAGCTTCAACTGCCGAGCGAACTGCCGCGGCATCTGATGTCGAGCCGATAAATGCAAGTTGCAACTTAGGGAGCATGCTTGATGTGTTACTTAAGGCTGTAATAGCTGAGTTGGCTGCAAAAGAACTATTGGTTCCTGAGATGGCGACACGAACATCAGCTTTGCTTGCAGGGGCAATTATTTGGTGGATGCTTGAAACAATTGGAGATTCTAAACCTGCACTTCCGATAAGCGCGGATGCCATAGCTCCGGAAATGCCGTTATTCGCTGCGGGAACCCAAACTAAATTAAATTTTTGTTGCTCAAATAAAATTGCCGCAGATTGTGCGGCTTGCTGTGGCGATTGGCTCCCAGTTGTAGCGCATCCTACTAATGCAAATAACAAAATTGTGAATGCCGCGAAAAGTTTCATAATTGCTCCTGGATATTTATTAGGCGAAGGTTCTTTCGAGATTCACTGAGTGTATGTTGTATAACTTTCCATCGCCATACATAACCTCTTGATCATCATAAAAGGTGATTTTGTAAGCGCGACAGTGATGGGTACCTCATTGCTGATGCATTAGCAGACTGCCCACCGTCTGCTTTGGGCCCAGCCCACACGTCGCGCCAAGCCTTAGCTGTCGTCTTACTCCTGAGCTATGCGACGACTCATTCAGGCCTGATGGCAAAGGCATTTCGATGTCGCGTTAGTGCGGATTCGCTGGTCCGTTTGCTTTCCGTCGTGAGAGGCAGGAATCGGCCAAAAGCGGACCGCCGGCGCGGTTCTGGTTCAGCCCGATAGTCAAGGCTCACAGCATGCGACTGCATGTCTAAAGTCATTCTGGCTTATTGCTTACACCTATATCCCTATAGGCCCCCTCTCAAATTCATAAGACTTGTATTGGCCGCTGGGTAATTGGCATAGTGCTACCACTCCCCAACTGACCCGGCGCCAAGGACTAAGTCAGCCAGAAGCTGACGGAAGTTCAGGGCCTTGCCAGGTTGCTTGTTCCAAGGATCTGGACATTTAGCCCATGAAAACATACGCAGCGCTGGCCCTTGCACTCACCACCCTGTGCAGCCCCGTCCACGCGGCGAGCTGGCAGATTTGCCGGCTGGACGTACAGATCGTCAACGTCTTGAAACAACCGTACCCACAGCTGCAGGGGCGGATCCTCAAGGTCGCCCCGATCTCCCCTACCACGCAATGTCCCCAGCAAGGCTCGACGGTCACCTTCACCCCAGAAACCACCGATTACCAGAATACCCTCCCGCGTCGGCAATGGCCTCGAAAAGGCCAGTCGGTGCAGATTGACTACCGGTATCTGGATGGGATTTGCAAGGGCGACGGCCACCCGCATCCGTGTCGCATCGAGCACTACCCACTCATGGGGCGCTAATCGGGCGTCACTCGCTCACGCAACCTTCGCAGCAACCCATCGCATGGATATGCCCAGCACTCCTTCGCGCGGAATGCGTGGCGCTGTAGCATCATGAGTTCTGGCAGCAATGCAGCTCTAAGGACGATTGATGGCTATTAACTTTGAACCCAAGATAGGGCAGATCTTGGAGTGTAATTACGGCGACTATCAGTACGATGAAAACGCCATGGCTATCATTAGAGGGACTCAAGCGTACTAGCTGCCTATCAGCCATTCCAGCTCGGCCTTTCCAACCAGAAAGTCAGTTATCGGCCAAAAGCGATCATCTAGCGATATAAAGCACGACTTAAAATTCGAACGAATGTCGTACTCAAAAGTGTTATCTTTGCGCGAAAAATGCTGGGGACGATCTAGACTTGCAGAACGCAGTGACAAGCGTTGAAAAGGTGCTGCGACTACCGTTGCGACACTTCTAGCCCCATATCCATTGCTCTGCAACTTCTTTAATAACTATTTATGTAAGCAAGCGATTGCCCGCTGAATCGCCGATTAACAACAACGCAGCGGGGACACTAAAAAGCTAATTGTTTACGCATCCTTAGCTGATCAAATCATGTCTTTATGCTTCGGTCATATTAAGTGCTTTAGCTCGTCGCATGGCACTCAAACTCTGAAGGGCTTTACAAAACTCTAGATCAATCCAGCATTCCGGCAGGTGCAATTCAGCCCTGCGGCTTCGCAATATCTTATGTATATCAGTCATAAAGAATATCCTCGGAAGCTTAGGGTTGCGATTCAGTTCACCAGCTATCAATTCTATTATTTTTAAAGTGTGATCAGGTTTAAGTCGATCATTCTCTAGATAGCTTTTAAGCAGCCAACTCGGAAGATATTGATCACCAATTGTGGCCTTCTGTAGGGCGGTAGAGATTTTCTCCACGTGGTTGACGCTATAGACAAAATTTACAACATTGAGACAGTCTGTTACCAATGGATTGTTATCTGTCTTGAATGATAGATTTTTTAATCGTTCGTCAATCTCGTACCGTTGTGGTGATCTATCGCCTACTACAAGATTTATGAGCGCCACTAATAGACCAGGATATTTGCTTACGTTGGATATCAAGAACTCATAGGTCTGCTTTGGATTATTTGAATGTGAGGGAATCCACACCCAACCTTGAGTACAAGAAATACTCAAAAACTCTAGAAACGCTTCGTCCCCAAAACTCTCACGGCCTAACTTGCTGAGCATAGTAGGATTTATCCATGCTCTGCCAGGTTCGCCAGGATACGCCTTACTGAATAACAGGCGTAAAGTTTCAAGTGAAAGTTGAATTTTGTCGCCTTCACTTGCAATAGACACTTCTAAGTAATCTATAATCTGAGACTTTGGACTGCCCGTAGCCGAGGATGCAATCTCAATTAGTTCGACTAAAAATGAAGAATTTTGAAAGTCTCTAAGTGAGCATTGTGAAACTGGCCAGCCATTTGTCGATATGGTTTTATTGAAGAATCGCCCTTGCTGAGAGAGTTCAAGATCTTGACTATCTACTCCTTTGCCAGTCCACCGTTCCTCAGCCTGCTGCCAGTCCTGCGTGTCACCAAAGCCTCCACCCATGATTTCAGCGGAGATGCTCGAGAAGTCTCTTTCTATTGCGGCGATGTACACAGCAGTACCTAATGGCCATGGCAAATTGTGAATAAGGTCCACAAAAATTTCTTCCCAGCCTTTAGACTCAATTAACTGGAGGAGATTTGCCAATGCGAATGCACTAGGTTTTTCATGGAATGTTTTAAGAGCTTGCAATGGCTCCCATCCGATGGTGCTCGGTAGGTTCTCGTAGATGGTTTGCGTGTGCTTGCTCAGTTCTAAAGGGCAATACTGCAATTGGTATCTTGATTCACGCCCACCAATAGTGAGCTTTATTTCTTTCTTCTTCATCGGATTGTTCAATATCCGCAGACATGGGTAGTTTGCGAATATGGTTTGCTGCATTGTCGAGGTCTCACGAAATTTTGATTCGTATACAGATTTAATTAAAGAGAATGGAACTATAAGCAGTTTTTCACGCAATCTACAAAGTAGCATAGAGCTGGGCGGCAGAGATACTGGGATCAGGAGTAGCTTGGCCAAATGCCCTGTCTCGTCCGACCATACTTCATCAATAAAGTCTTCAGTCCATTTTTGCTCTGTTATATAACAGCTAAATAAAAGGCGCCACGCCGCGTCTATAGTGTCACTAACGAAGTTTCCAATGTATTTCCGAAGGAGTTCAATCGTCCTTATGGGCTCACGATCACAATGATCTCTAAGTGTGTCCGGCAGTAGGCTAGGGCCAGCATATAAAATCTCGAATGCAGTAGCTAGCAACATTCTCCTGTATTTAGGCTGATCGTAAGCGATCCCATCGTCAAGTAATGCTAGTGCGAGACTTGAACCGGTCCTTAGCAATCTATCCGCCTCCTCCCCATTTTCATTGATGTCGCGGCAAATTGTTACAATTGTATCTCTGTACTGTACGGAGTCGTTTTCTGCAAAGCATTTGCTCGCAGCGATTTGAAAGACGTGCAGCCAGTGAGTTTTATTTGCTATTGTCTTCAAGCGTTTTTGGACGGTTGACTCCCGTCCGGACATAACATAGGCGGCCGCCATGAATTCTTGAAGGGATCTAACTTCAAAGGTATACCGATCTTGAGTATTTTGAACTAGCAGAACCATCCTCTCAGTCGATACTTCGATCAGAGCTCGGATACTCTCCTCTAGTTCGTCACCCTCATAACCTTCGTCTTCAAGCTGACCTCTCACTAGGGTTTCTAGGTCATTGGACGTCAGTTGGGGTTCAGAGTGACCGAGAGTCTCTGCCTCGACATGCAAGAGAAAACCTGCTCGATAATGAATTGCTGAAATTTGACGACTCCAATGCCGCATTACTTCGCCTACTCGACCTGGCTTCCCCTGCTCGCGCTGAAGCATAACTCCAAAATATTTATCGAATAGGCTCCAGCGATCCGTTGGCGCATCACCTCGTTGATCAATCAATGACAATAGAATAGCTACTTGAAGCGGACTTACTAACAAGCGAGCAGTAGTTTTACTTTCTGCTGCCTCAGAAACTCTTTCAAGCACTCGTTCTCGTTGAATAGTATCAGCTAATAATGCACCTGCTAGTTTCTTTGCATAAGAAATGGCTTGCTCAGGAGCTAATGAAATTAGCTCGAGTGTTGAATATAGGGCGGGATCCAAATCATTGTTGTAACCTTGGGGGCGTGTTGTTACTACCATTAATAAATCAGCTTGACTTGCCTCATCCCAAAATTCATTTATTGCACGCAGAACCGCTCCTCTATTTGCACTTGACGGAACTTCGTCAAGCCCATCGAGGATGATTACTGTGGGGTGATTGTTTAGCCATTGCCTAAGATCGGAGACCCCAATTTCCGTACTGGATATATGCGAGATGTGCCCTGTCACGTGATCTAATAGCGATGCAGACTGGTTTGACTCTCGCTTAGACAACCAATCTGCGAATATAGGTAGGTCAATTCGAATTGGAAATCTTAGAGGTATCTCTGTCGACAACTCTAATTCTTCAGCATAACTCAGTGTTTTTTTTATTATCGCTGAAATTTCAGCAGGGTTCTTCCCCCTGTTATTTGACTTGAGTATGTTCGCGCGAAATATTTGAGCTAAAAACTGAGAGAGAGTAGATTTTCCTTGCCCAGGACCACCTAAAATCAGTATTCGTTCAGGCCTCCCAAATACCTGCTCTTGTTGGGCAGTCACGCTCGCCCCATCAAGGCAATCTCGGGAACGATCTAAAAGGGTGGCGAGCAAAAGCTTTTTGGGGCCTTCCCGTCCTTGCTGCCTATCAGTTCGAAATGGAAGATCTACAAAAAACATCTTCAATCATGGTTTGCGAATTGCCAGAATGCCCCGCTTGCTGCAACCGAATAGGCTGATGTGAGCGAAGTTCTCTGGCTAGATACCTATACATGCCTTCTTTTATGGCAGATGTTTTGGAATTGACTTCGGCCAGAATGTCAGCTATTACATCGCTAGTAGAAAGCCAAGCTGCATAAGATCGTCTAATCGCGTCTGCATTCATAAGCATTGTACAAAGCTGATCAAGGTGCCAAACGCGATAATCTTTTAATTGCAATGCATCCTTAAATTCGGCGAATACTTCATCAATCTTAGCTATGCCACCTTTAGCTCGCTCGCTTTCGGGCATTGGTGATAATCGGGCATTACTAACTAATATATAGTAGTCAGGTTTTCTTAACTTCGAGTCAGGTTTTGTAAACTTTAGAAGCTCTGCCCTAAGCTGGGTCACTAACCAATCAGCATCTTCGTGTGGGCTACCCGATACTTGAAGGAATTTCGCCTGCATGATCGTATAACCTACCCAATTTTCCCCACCTGACGGGTAGTTCAAGGTGCCGTCATATGAGGCTTCTCGTCCACCGTCCGGACCGTCCCCGAAGACCATGACTCCGTTGCCGAGTGCATGCAGCGCCATAGATTGCGAAAAGCGCTCAAAGGAGCGAGGGGAAAAAGTTTTGAATTCAAAATCCATAGAATCTCCAGGTTCGATACTTGAACAGTGACGAGATTCTAGTGGCATTTTTTTGAATATGATAGCGCACTGCCATCCCGCTCCCGCAAGATCGCTAACACAAGGCTGTTAAGCTCTGAAACAGCCGAAAGCGGGCGTTTACAATTAGGTTAATGAAGCTGCACCCCTTTCCGCGTAAATGGACACTGTTTGAATCACACTGCGTAGCGACGCGGCATCGGCTTGAATGAATCGTTAGGATTCATCTGTCAGCTTTGAGCGCACCTCAGCCTGCCACATAGACCCAAGATAGACCGCTCGTGAGTCGATGGTTGCAATTGCATTGTTAGATTCCAGCGGTAGGTTGGCAGGAACGCTATCTCGCCTGTGCAGCAATGATGAGCTATTCCTCGCGAACATATCAGGGCGTATATATTCACCGGCGAGCGCATTGGTGCTCAGAGCAGGCACCACGAAAGGGAGTTTTGCGACCCTGGATCATAAGCGTCCGCTTCTGGCCGAAAGCAGCCCTTCTCGACAACCCGCTACCAAACAAACATAGATACATCTGTTATTTCCCCACCCTCCCCACCAACACCCCAAACAACTCCCCCCGCGGCATCTCACCCACCGCAATCCCCGCATTCTCAAACCACGCCTTCCCCGCCTCCGGATGCGGCCCGCTCAGCACCACCACGCCCTTCTCATACCGATACCGCGCCGCTGCCACATCCCCATTGCGATAAGTCGCAATCACCGTATACGGCGCGTGCCCATCAACCTTGGGAAAATACGGTCCATCTTGATAGAACACGCTGTCTGGCTTGCCATCCCACACCACCCGCACCGCCGCATCCTCAATGCCCGCCACTTCAAACCCCGGCCGCCCGGCTTCGGAGTCGAGGTCCTGGGGTATCAACCCAAAGTTGCTGTTGTCCGCCAGATAAGCGCCCATGCATAACCCCAGGTAGCGCCCGCCCTTGGCCACGTATTCACGAATGGCGTCCACGCGTGCATCACCGAAGCTGTCGAGTGCAGCGGGAATATCTTGCCCGCCGCCCGGCTGAACATAGAGGTCATAGCGCGCGAGGTTTTGCGGGGTGATGTCGATGGCTTCGTCCGCGCCGATAAAGTCGATCTGGTAGTTCGGGCTGAGCCGAAGCAAGGCGTTTTTGACGTTCTCGGAACAGTCGTCACACCCCGCCGGGCCACGGTAGATGGCGACATGGGTGATGGGCGTCGCGCCTTGCGTCCATGGCGATTGCAAGGTGGCGAGGGCAAAAAACGCGACAGCGATAGCAGGCAGTTTCATGGCGGCTGGCTCAGCGAACAGTGGGTCGGGGCTGTTCAAAGCCTATATCGAAGGTTTCTTTGAATACGTAAACAGTTGTAAATCGGATAGTGTCGCCTGAACCCACATCCGCCAGAGGGCATGCAATGGAGCTGACATTCAGCCACGTCGATGTATTGGTCGAGGACCTCGAACAGGCGTGCGCGTACTACGCCAATATTTTCAACGCCAACATCTCCACCACTCAAGTCTGGAATCGCGGCGGCTTTCATGTGCGATATGCGGTTGTGCTGATGGGCCAGGAGCGTTTCATGCTGGTGCAGCCGCTGGCGGGTAACTTGCGCGAGCTGTTGGACGCACACGGCGAAGGGATGATTTACCGGCACTGCTACACCACGCCGGACATCGAGGTGGCCTATGCCGAGTTGGTCGCCAAGGGCGTGCAACCGGAGGATGAGAACGGCCGGCCATTGGCCCTGGAGGATCTGCAGTCGCCATCCGGCACGCGCATCATTTGGTTGCCCAAGCGCTTTGGGCATTTCTCCATCGAGATTCTGGAAGAAAAAGGCTTGCAGGCCTATATGCTCGCGGCGTTTGCTTGAGCGGCGTTGCATTACCCCTTTACATGAGGATTACTGTAGGCCGTGCCTGACTCAGAGATCGCCGCCATGTTTGAACTCGCCTCCCTCGTCACCTACGTCGCCGTGGTGATCGGTCTTTTCCTGATCCCCGGCCCTTCGGTGCTGTTGGTGCTCACGCGCACGATTCAAGGCGGGCGCAAGGTGGGCATCGCCACCGGGCTGGGGGTGGCTTGCGGCGACTTGATTCACACCCTGTGCGCGGCACTGGGCCTGTCAGCGATTTTGATGACCTCGGCGGCGGCGTTCAACGCGGTGAAGTGGGCCGGTGCGGCGTATCTGATCTACCTGGGCGTGCGGGCCTTCATGGCCAAAACCGGTACGCACGCGCGCCTTGAGTTACCGGCGGTGACGCCGCGTCAGGCGTTTTTCCAGGCGATCGGGGCCGAGGTGTTGAACCCGAAAACCGCGATCTTTTTTCTGGCCTTTTTGCCGCAATTTGTTCATCCCGAATCCGGCTCGTCGCTGGTGCAATTTGCGGTGCTGGGTTTGATTTTTTCGGGGCTCAGCGCGGTTTATACGAGTTTGCTGGCGATCTCGATTCGCCCGTTGAGTCGCGGGATCAAGGGGCTGTCAAAGCTGCGTCGCTGGGAAGGCAAAATCATCGGCACGCTGTTTATGGGGCTGGGGCTCAAGGTGGCCTTTCAGCAGCGATAGGCAGGCGCGATGAAATTTCACGGTTTTGTACTCGGGCATATAGAGGTTGAGGTCGAAGGACGCGCCTGTGACCTGCACAATTTCTATGTCGCCAGCGACATCCATTACGCGCTGTCTGAGCGCACGCTGTCGCTCAGGTTTACACGACGGACCGAGGACTGGGTGCCGCCCGAAGAGCCACGGGAGATCACCGTCACCTTCCATGGCGTGAGTTATTTTTCGGCCGAAGGGCGCCATGACAGCCCGATTGAGGATGACACGGTGCTTCACGCCATCGGCATTGTGGCAGCCGACGCCGCGACAGAAACGTTCTACCTCTGCGATACCTTCCCCGCCGACCATCACGTGGTGGTGTGCTTCGCATCGGGTCTGACCTTGCGGCTGCACGCCGTTGAGGCGTGGTGTGACATTCAGGTCTAAGGCGTTTCACTTCGAACCGATGGGAACCACTGGCTAATCCGTGAATACGGGCCGGATGATGTGATGACTTTTATTGAATCTCAGGACCTTTGATGCCGCCAACCAAACGCGACACCGCCCGCCTCGAACGCCGCCTGGTCGCCACGCTGACCGAAGCCTGCGAAACCGCCAAGGCTGATATCCCGGGCTTCGAGTGGCTGACTCACACGGTTGATTACGCCGCGTTCCCCCAAAGCCTGCGGGTGATTTGGGTGTTCGATACGCGGGCCAATAAGGAGCTGGCCCTGGCAAACGGCGCGGGCCAACGTATGCGCGAACTGACGGCTGCTGCGTTGCACGACGCCGAAGTGGCCCCCGTGAAAATCGAGCGCTGCGTGCGCTTTGATTGCGAAGAAGCCTGCAACCTCCAGCATGGCGGTGATTGGCGGGCACGCCTGGCCTGATACTGCGGCGATTCAGGTCTTTCGGCTCGGCAGGTCGCCCGTGTTGATGCCTTCGCAGGCAAGCCAGCTCCCACAGTGATTGTGGGAGCTGGCTTGCCTGCGATAGCTATGGGTATCTACACAACTTTTGAAGGCAGCCAATTTCTCCTGTGGCGAGCAGGCTTGTCCTGCGTTGGGCTGCGAAGCAGCCCCAAACCCAGACGCTGAGTTCTTTCAGGAAAATTGCAGTGCCTTTACTGGGGCCGCTTCGCAGCCCAACGCAGGACAAGCCTGCTCGTCACAACAGTCCACCCGCCACAGACTTCGTGCTGCAGGCAAGCCAGCTCCCACAGTTGATCTTTGTTGCCTGCCGAGCGCTGTGGGAACTGATTATTCCAGTGGCCGCAATGCCGAGGCCACCAGCAAATCCCGCGTATAGGCATGCTGCGGCGCCTCAAACAGCTGCTGCGTACTCCCCGCCTCCACCACCACGCCGTCCTTGACCACCATCAAGTCGTGCGCCAACGCGCGTACCACAGCCAGGTCATGGCTGATAAACAGGTAGGTCAGGCCGTGCTCCTCCTGCAACCGACGCAACAGGCTCACCACTTGTTTTTGTACGGTGCGGTCCAGCGCCGAGGTGGGTTCGTCGAGCAGGATCAGATCGGGTTTGATCACCAGCGCGCGAGCGATGGCGATGCGTTGGCGTTGCCCGCCGGAAAACTCGTGGGGGAAACGGTGGCGGGTGTCGGGGTCGAGGCCGACGTCGCGCAGTGCGCTGATGACGTCGGCTTCACGCTGGGCGGCAGTGAGGTCGGTGTGCACGCGCAGGCCTTCTTCAATGATTTGCTGCACGCTCATGCGTGGGCTGAGGCTGCCGAACGGGTCCTGGAACACCACTTGCAGCTTGCGCCGCCATGGGCGCAGCGCCTTGCCTTTAAGGGCGTCGAGGGCCTGGCCCTCAAAGCGGATACTGCCCTGGGCGTCCACCAGGCGCAGGATCGCCTGGCCCAGCGTGGACTTGCCCGAGCCGGACTCGCCGACAATGCCCAGGGTTTTGCCGCGCTGCAAACGCAGGTCGATGCCGTCCACCGCCTTGATCGGCGGCTTACGCCGCAGCAGGCCGCCTTGGGCGAACCAGACTCTCAGGCCGTCCACTTCCAGCAGGTTGCCGGCCGGCGCACGTTCAAGCGCACGCCCGTCCGGCTCGGCTTGCAGCAACTGGCGAGTGTAGGCGTGCTGCGGCGCAGCAAACAGGGTCTGGCACTCGGCCTGTTCGACGATCTGCCCCGCGCGCATTACCGCCACGCGCTGGGCAATGCTGCGCACCACGTTGAGGTCGTGACTGATCAGCAACAGCGCCATGCCCAGGCGGTGTTGCAGGTCTTTAAGCAGCGTGAGAATGCGCCGCTGCACGGTCACGTCCAGCGCGGTAGTAGGTTCATCGGCAATCAACAACAGCGGCTCGCAAGCCAACGCCATGGCGATCATTACCCGCTGGCGTTGCCCGCCGGAGAGTTGATGCGGGTAGGCATTCAGGCGCTGGCGCGGCTGCTGGATGCCCACCAGTTCGAGCAATTCCAGGACGCGCGCGCGTGCGGCCGCACCGCCCAGGCCTTTGTGCAGCAGCAGGGTTTCGGACAGTTGGCGCTCGATGCTGTACAGCGGGTTGAGCGAGGTCATCGGCTCTTGAAAGATCATGGCGATGCGGTCGCCACGAATCTGGCGCAGGCGCGCAGGCGGCGCGCCGAGCAGTTCTTCGCCCAGGTAGCGAATGCTGCCCTGGGTGCGCGTGGTGTGCGCCGGCAGCAACTGCAGGATCGAATGCGCGGTCACCGACTTGCCGGAGCCCGACTCGCCCACCAGCGCCAGGCATTCGCCGGCGCGAATATCCAGGTCAATACCACGCACCGCCTTGTGCCCCTCGAACGCCACCTGCAGGTTTCGGATTTCAATCAACGCATCAGTCACGGCACGGCTCGCTTATCAGGATCGAGGGTCAAAGGCATCGCGGCAGGCTTCGCCGATAAACACCAACAGAGACAGGATCACCGCCAGCGCAAAAAACGCCGTCAGCGCCAGCCATGGGGCTTGCAGGTTATTTTTTCCCTGCCCGATCAACTCACCCAGCGAGGCGCTGCCGGTGGGCATGCCGAAGCCGAGAAAATCCAGCGCGGTGAGCGTGGATATCGCGCCGGTGAGGATGAACGGCAGGTAGGTCAAAGTCGCCGTCACGGCATTGGGCAGGATGTGCCGCAGCATCACCGCAAAATCGCCCACACCGAGGGCGCGGGCGGCCTTCACGTACTCCAGGTTGCGCCCGCGCAGGAACTCGGCGCGCACCACGTCTACCAGGGTCAGCCAGGAAAACAGTGCCATGATCCCCAGCAACCACCAGAAGCTCGGCTCGACAAAACCGGACAGGATAATCAGCAAATACAGCACCGGCAGCCCGGACCAAATCTCGATCAAGCGCTGCCCCAACAGGTCGACCCAGCCGGCGTAATAGCCTTGCAGCGCGCCGGCGGCGACACCGATCAAGGCGCTCACCACGGTCAACGCCAACGCAAACAACAGCGACACCCGCGTGCCGAAAATCACCCGCGCCAGCACGTCCCGCGCCTGGTCGTCGGTGCCCAGCCAGTTCTGCGCGCTGGGCGGCGTGGGCGATGGCGCGGTGAGGTCGTAATTGACCGTGTCGTAGCTGAACGGCACCGGCGCGAACAGCATCCAGCCGCCCTGCCCTTCGATCAGCTCGCGCACGTAAGGGTCGCGGTAGTCCGGTTGAAACGGCAGCGTGCCGCCGAAGTCCTGCTCGGTATAGCGCTCCAATGCCGGAAAATACAACGCGCCCTGGTAGGCCACCAGCAAGGGTTTGTCGTTGGCCAACAGCTCACCGCCCAGGCAGGCAACAAACAACGCCACAAACAGCCACAGCGACCACCAGCCCCGGCGATTACGTTTGAAGTGCAACCAGCGGCGGCGTGTGGTCGGGGAAAAAGCCTGCATCAATGCGCCCTCGCAGAAAAATCCAGACGCGGGTCCAGCAGCCGGTAACACACATCACCGAGCAATTTGATCACCAGCCCCACCAAGGTGAAGATAAACAGCGTGCCGAACACCACGGGATAATCCCGCGCCACCGCCGCTTCGTAGCTCAGGCGGCCGAGGCCGTCGAGGGAAAAAATCACTTCAATCAGCAGCGAGCCGCCAAACAGCATGGCCGTAAGCGCCTGGGGCAGCCCGACCACGATCAACAGCATGGCGTTACGAAACACGTGCTTGTACAACACCTGTTTTTCGCTGAAGCCCTTGGCCCGTGCGGTCACCACGTACTGGCGGCTGATTTCATCGAGAAAGCTGTTTTTGGTGAGGATGGTCAGGGTGGCAAAGCCGCCGATCACCAGCGCCGACACCGGCAGTACCAGGTGCCAGAAGTAGTCGACCACCTTGCCCGCCCAGGACAGCTCGGCGAAGTTTTCCGAGACCAGCCCGCGCACTGGAAACCAGTTCAACAAGCTGCCGCCGCCGAACACCACGATCAGCAGCAACGCAAACAGAAACGCCGGCATGGCATGGCCGATGATCACCGCCGCGCTGCTCCACACATCAAAGCGGCTGCCATGACGCACGGCCTTGCGAATGCCCAGCGGGATCGACACCAGGTAACTGATCAGCGTGGCCCAAAAGCCCAGCGATAAGGTCACCGGCAGTTTTTGCAGGATCAGGTCGGTGACCTTGGCGCCGCGAAAGAAGCTGTCGCCAAAATCCAGCCGCGCGTAGCTGCTGAGCATCAGCCACAGGCGTGCGCCCAAGGGTTTGTCAAAGCCGTATTGGCGCTCGATATCGGCTACCAGCGCCGGGTCCAGGCCACGGGTGGTGCGTGATTCAGTGCTGCCCGTTTCCACGCGGGTGCCCGCCGCGGAGGCCTGGGTGCCGATGCCTTGCAGGCGCGCGATGGCTTGCTCCACCGGACCACCGGGTGCGGCCTGCACGATAAAAAAATTCACCAGCAAAATGCACAGCAGGGTCGGTACGATCAGCAACAAACGGCGCGCGCTATAGGCCAGCATGTTGGCTCACCTCGGTCAGTTCACGCATTTGCGCAGTGGTCAGCGGCGTCGGGCTCAGCTCCCACCAGGTGTCGATGCCCACCTCATTGAGCGGCGCCGTGCGCGGGCGGCCGAAACGGTTCCACCACAGCGACGACGAGCCTGGCGGGTAATAGTTGGGAATCCAATAGAAGCCCCACTGCAAAACACGATCGAGCGCGTGGGCGTAGCGCACCATGCTCGGACGGTCGTTGGCGCGCACCAGGCCATCGATCAATGCGTCTACTGCGGGGCTGCGCAGCGCCATGTAATTGTTGGAGCCCGGGTCGTCGGCGCTTTCGGAGCCAAAATAATTGATCAATTCGCGGCCCGGCGAGGGGCTGACCGGGTAGCCCACAACAATCATGTCGTAGTCCCGGGCGCGCACGCGGTTGGTGTACTGGGCCGAGTCGATCATGCGAATGTTGAAGCCGATGCCGATCTGCGCCAGGTTGCGTTTGTACGGCAGCAGCAAACGTTCAAAGCCCTTCTGGCTGTTGAGAAAGGTGAACTGCAAGGGCGTGCCCTCGGCATTCACCAGTTGGTCGCCCTTGGGTGTCCAGCCCGCCGCCTCGAGCAACTTCAAGGCTTGCGCCTGCTGGGGCCGAATGCGGCCGCTGCCGTCGGTGTGCGGCGGTTGATACACCTGATCGAACACCGCATCCGGCACCTGGCCGCGCCAGGGTTCGAGGATCGCCCGCTCCTGGGCGTTGGGCAGCTCACTGGCCGCCAGCGGGCTGCGCGAAAAAAAGCTGCGCTGGCGCAGGTACATGCCGTGCATGATCTGCCGGTTGCTCCAGTCGAAATCCCACAGCAAGCTCAACGCCTCACGCACGCGGCGGTCCTGGAACTGCGGTTTTTGCAGGTTGAACACAAACCCCTGGGTGCCCTGCACCGCATCCGGGGCCAGCTGCTCGCGTTGCAGGCGCCCGTCGCGCAAGGCTTCACCGTCGTAGCCCACCGAGTAACTGGTGGCAGAAAACTCGCGGTTGAAGTCATAGCCCTGGGCTTGCAGGATCTGGCGCGACACGTCGGTGTCGGCGAAAAATTCCAGGCGCAGGCTGTCGAAGTTGTACTGCCCTTGGGTCACTGGCAAGTCTTGCCCCCACCAGTCCTTGACCCGCTCGAAGGTGACGCTGCGGCCGTTGTCCACTGCGCTGATGCGGTACGGGCCGCTGCCCAGCGGCGGTTCAAAGCCGCCGCCGTTGGCAAAGTTACGCCCGCGCCACCAATGCTCCGGCAGCACCGGCAACGAGGCGATGTCCAGCGGCAAGGTGCGGTTGTCGGCGCTTTTGAAGGTGAAGCGCACTTGGGTCGGTGATTCCACCTGCACCTCATCCACGTCGGCAAAGGTTTGGCGGTACGCGAGGCTGCCCTGGGTGGTGAACAGCTTGAAGGTGTAGGCCACGTCTTGGGCGGTGATGGGCGTGCCATCGGCAAAACGCGCCTTGGGGTTGAGGTAGAAACGTATCCACGAATGGTCGTCGGCCAGCTCCAGGGTCTGCGCCACCAATCCATACACGGTGTAGGGCTCATCCTGTGAGCGGTACGCCAGCGGGCTGTACAGCCAGCCCTGGATCTGCGTGATGCCGGTGCCTTTGTCGACATACGGGATCAGGTGATCGAACGCGCCGCCTTCCATGGACGAGCGGCGAAAACTGCCGCCCTTGGGGGCGTTCGGGTTGACGTAGTCCAGGTGCTTGAAGGTTGCCGGGTACTTGGGGGCTTCGCCGTAAACCGTTAATGCATGCACCGGTTGCGCCAGCAGTGACGGCGCCCAAAGTCCCAGCAACAGCCCTGCCAGGATGAAACGACACAGGATCACAAACGCGGCTCCTTTTTTGAAAACACTGAAGATCACGTGTGGGCGCTGGCTTGCCTGCGATGAGGCCCTGTCAGTCAGTATTTCATCGACTGATCCACCGCTATCGCCGGCAAGCCAGCGCCCACCGTTTATGTGCTTTGTTACTGAGGCAGTGCTTCATCCTCAGAAGTTGTAGGAAACCCGGCTATACAACGTGCGGCCAAACGGGTCGGAGTAACGCGGGTCGTAGCCACTCTGGAAGGTCGAGGTCTGGTTGCTGAACGGTGGTTCGCGGTCAAACACGTTCTGCACGCCCACCGTGACCTGCGCGGTGTCACGCCAGGTGTAGGTGCCGGCCAGGTCCCACACGCTCCAGGCGCCGACCTTGTCGTGGAAGGCGCGGTTGTAGTCGTTGTAGCCACTGGTGTAGCGGTTGGTCAGCGAGGCGCCGAGCGGGCCTTTGTTCCAGGTGCCGGTCAGGCTGTGACGCCAGCGGGCGACGGCGCCGGCCGAGGCAAAATCGCCGCCGCGAAAGTCACCGGCCTTGTCGATGTAATCGCCCTTGAGCTGCTGCTGGTACACATAGCGATCCACGTAAGTGCCTTGCAGGTTGGTGCCGAACTGGCCCAGCCGGGACTCGGGAAAGCGGTAGTCGAGGCTGACGTCGACGCCGTTGGTCTTGACCTTGCCCAGGTTGGCGAGCCCGGTGACGATGTGGTCGATGGAGCCATCGGCCTTGCGCACGATGCGGTCCGAGTACAGGTCAGGCTGTTCGAAGACCGCCGACTCCGGGAACTCGGCGATCTGATTGGCGATCTTGATCCACCAGAAATCCAGGCCCACCGACAAGTTGGTGATCGGCTGATAGACAAAGCCCAAGGTCACGTTGCGCGCGGTTTCGGGGCTCAGGCTGGTGTTACCGCCACTGCGGCTGAAAAACTGCTGCGCACAATCGCGGTTAGCCAGGCCACCGTTGCTCGGCGAGCCGCCAGCGCACAGGCGCGGGTCGTTGTAGTTGGCCACGGTAAAGCTGGTGAAGTTGGGGTTGTAGAGTTCATACAGGGACGGCGCACGGAAGCCTTCGCTGTAGGCGCCACGCACCACCAGTTCGCGGAACGGCTGGAAGCGGAACGAGTATTTGGGGTTGGTCGTGTTGCCAAAGTCACTGTATTTGTCGTGACGCAGCGCTGCCGACAGCTCGAGGCTGTCGATCACCGGCACGTTGACCTCGGCGTATTGCGCCGACACCGTGCGATCACCCGCCACCGTCGCGGCCGGGTCGACGCCCAGGCTTTGCACGTTGGCGGCAAAGTCGGCGAAGTCCTGGTGGAAGTCTTCCTTGCGGTACTCACCGCCCAGCGCCAGGGCCGACGGGCCTGCGCCGAACCAGTCGCCGATGTCGCGGCTGATACGGCCATCGATGCTTTTGACACGGCCGACGGCAGAGCCGTAGTCGCCGTCTACCCCGCTGGCGCCGAGCAACGCACTGCCGGCCGCCGTCTGCGGACCGAACGGGTTGATCACGCCGGTGTTGATGCCGCTGGCAACCACGCGGTCATCTACATAACCGCTTTTGATCGTGTTGGTGACTTTGTTCTGGTTGTAGGCCGCGCCGACGTTGTAATCCCAGCCCGCCAGCGTGCCTTCGAAGGTCAGCAGCAGGCGCTGGCCGACGTTATCGTCTTCATGCTTGCGTGGGCCCACTTCACTTTCGCGCCAGTTCACATCGACCGGCTGCGTCGGGTCGAGGGCAAACTGGGTCGGGCCCGGTGTGATGCCGTTGCCTGGGTAGAACGGCGTGCCCGGTTGCACTTGCAGCCCTTGCAGCAAGCCAGGGCCGATCTGGGTACGGTTGAGGTTGCGTGCCCAGAAGTACTCGAGGCTGACGGTATGCTCGTCCGCCAACTTGCCGCTGGCTTTGCCGAAGAACGAAGTCTTTTCGGTTTCTGGCACCAGGTCCAGGTAGCTCCACAGCGATTGGCGGCAGATGCCGCTGCGGGAAATCAGCCCCGGTGCATTACAGCCGGACGCCGCCAACGGGTTGCTCGCGTTCGCGCCCTGGCTGTAGTTGGCCGGTGAGGCGATGCCCGATGAATAATCCAGGCCACGGCCCGGCTGGTAGTTGTAGGTGTAGTCGCGGTCTTTGGCCTTGAGGCTTTGCTGTTTGTCGTGGCTGACCACGCCGAACACGTTGAAGCGGTCTTCTTCCAGGTCGCCAAACCCCCAGCTGCCACTGAAGTTATTGGTTTCACCGCCACCGGAGCGGGTTGGCGTGCTGCCGCCCAGGGTCAGTTGGCCGTCGGTCACGCTTTTTTTGGTGATGAAGTTGATCACCCCGCCGATGGCGTCCGTGCCATACAACGCCGACGCGCCGTCGCGCAGCACTTCCACGCGGTCGATGGCGGCAAACGGGATGGTATTAAGGTCCACTCCCGAGCCGTTGATTGCACTGGTGGCGTTGTTGGCCAGGCGCCTGCCGTTGAGCAGCACCAGGGTTTTGTTCGGGCCGATGCCACGCAAGTCGGCATAGGCCGCACCCCCGCTGCTGGAACCGATCGAGCGGCCGGAGCCTACCGAGGACTGGTTGGCGGAAATACGGCTGATCAATTGCTCGGTGGTGGTGACGCCCTGTTTTTTCAGCTCTTCGGTGCGCAGGATGGTCACCGGCACGGCGGTTTCCGCATCAACCCGGCGGATCGCGCTGCCGGTGACTTCGATGCGCTGCAATTGCGGGATCAGCGACGGGCTTTCTACCCCGGCGGTGACCGGCGCAATCGTTGCCTCGCGCGGTGCGGCGCTCAGCACAATGCCGCTGGCGCTTTCGCTGTCTTGCAGGTCGGTGCCCTGCAGGGCGATTTGCAGGGCTTCACCGGCGCTGAGGTCACCCTTGATCGCCGGTGCATTCAGGCCACTGACCAGGCGTTGTTCGAACGCGATCGGCTTGCCGCTTTGCTGGGAAATACTCAGCAGCGTTTTGTCGAGCGACCCGGCGGGAATGTCCAACGGGCTGGCCGTCGCGCTACCGGCGACCAGCGTGGCGGCGAGGCTGAGTAAAAAACGTGTGGGGTTTGGCGTAAGCATGCGTCGAGGGCTCCCTGTCCTTTGTCTGGGTATGCAGGGTTGTGCATCGATGCCGGGCTTTTTATAGAGCGCCGTTTAGACCGTTAACGCATGTCCTTATGCGTTAGCGACACCTCACTTACCGAAGTGGTAACTCACGTCCAGCCAGACTTGCCGACCATAGGGGTCGTAGTTGCCCACCGGGTAATACGGCCAGGCGGAATCATCATGCTTGTAGGTGTTGAGCAGGTTGTTGACGGTCAGGCCAACGCTGGCCTGGTCATTGACCTGATAACGCGCGCTGGCGTTGAAGGTGGCCCAGGGCGACAGGCGCCCGTCGCCGGCGCCATTGGTCACGCTGCCGTAACGGATGCCGGTCAGGGTGGTGGTAAAGCGCTGGTAATCCCAGGTCAGGCTGGCGTTGACCTTGCTGCGCCAGTCGTAGTTGTTGGTGCTGCTGCGCAGGTTCTGGGTTTGCGCCTCATCCGATTCCTTGAGGTAGTGGGACAGCACCAGGCTGTAGCCGATCACCGAGCTGAACGCGCCGTACTCGCCTGCGCCCCAGCGGATATTGCTCTTGAGGTCCAGGCCGCTGGCGCGTTCGCTGGCGGCGTTGATGGCATTGACATACACCTGTTGCAACTTGTTCGGATCGACCGCCGCGTTGCCGGCATTACGCTGCACACGCGCCAGCACATCGGCGCAGGTGGCGGCGTCGAGCAGGCCATTGCGGCACTGGTCTTCCTGTTGCAGCAGGCGGTTGATGTCAACGGTGGTCAGCAGGTCCTTGATCTGCACGCGCCAGAAGTCAGCGGACACATCGAACTGATGCGAGGGCGACCAGACAACCCCATAAGTCCAGGATTTACCGCGCTCCGACTCAAGGTTCGGCGTGCCGCTCTGGGTGTAGTCAACGCGCCCGCGATCACAGGCGCCTTCAAGGCCTTTGCTGCAACCGTAGTAGTCGATCTGGTCCGGTTTGTAGCCTTTGCTGTCGGCCTGATAGAGGTAATTAAGGTCCGGCGCGCGAAAGCTGGTGCCGTAACTGCCGCGAAACAGCAGGCTGGTGATCGGCCGCCATTCGAGCCCCAGGTTGTATGTTTTCTGTTGCTCAGAGCGGCCACTGAATGTGTATTGGTCCCAGCGCCCGGCCGCCGAGGCCAGCAGCGTGTCGGCGAGCGGAATGCTGAACTCGCCACCGGCGGCATAACGGTCACGCGAGCCGCCGGAATTGGACGCCGGTGTGGTGTTGTAGAAGGTGCCGTCATTGAGTTGGTCATCGACATGCACGCTGTAGGACTGACGCCCGACCTCGGTCACGCCGGCAAACCCCACCGGCCCGGCCGGCAGGTCGAACAGGTCACCGTTGATGTTGGCGCTGAAGGTCTGGGACACCGACTTGCTCTTCTGCACCAGGTTGCCGCGAAACTGCCGCCACTGCGCTTCGGTCAGCGGCTGGTCCAGCCGTGACGGGTCCGGGGCAAATACCGGGTGGCCGTCCTGGGTGCCCAGTTGCGGCCCCAGGTAGTAATCGCGGATGCCGCTCAACGGTGTGTAGCGGGTGTTGCGGTCGCTGGTGTACTCGGAGCGGTTGGCGGCGATCTGGTAACCCCAGTCGCTGTTGGCGAACTTGTCTTCCAGGCCCAGGGTGCCGGTCCAGGACAGCTCGCGCCATTTGCTGTTGTTGGAGGTCTTGCCGCCGATTTCCTCACTGGCGAAGTTACGCGACCAGCGCTCCAGGTTGCCGGTGTTCTGGTTGATGAAGTCCGGCGAGGTAAAGCTCGGGCCGCGCGTGTTGTTCTGGGTGTGATCAAAGCCAAACATCAGGTCGGCAAATACTTTGCCGCTGTCGCTGAAATGCCAGGTGCCACGGGTGTAGCCGTCGTAGTTCTCCTTCTCCGCCTGGAGGGTCGAGTAATCGTTGTAGTACTGGTTGGTGGTGCAGCGGTTGCCGGTATTGCCCAGCTTGCCGTTGTAGATACCGCCATAGGCGGCGCAGCCGGGCCCCAGGTAGGCGCCGCTGTCGAGGTTGCGCCGGTAGCCGACGTTGACCGCCGGGCCGTCGGTCATGAAGCCGCGCTGGTTGCTCCAGATCGGCTGGCGGTTGGTCAGTTCAAGGCCGAACACACCGTCGAAATCGCCCCAACTGTCGCCGCCGCTGATCTGCAGGCGCTGGTTGTCGCCGCCGCCGCGCTCGGCGTAACCGCCGCGCAGGTTAACGTCTACGCCGCTGATTTTGTCCTTGAGGATGATGTTCACCACCCCGGCAATGGCGTCGGAGCCGTACACGGCCGACGCGCCACTGCTGAGGATTTCGATGCGCTCGATCATCACCGCCGGGATATTCGCCAGGTTAGTGAAGTTGACCGCGCCGTCGTACGCCGTGGGGTAGTCGGCCACGCGCCGGCCGTTGATCAGCACCAGTGTGTGGTTGGGCCCCAACCCTCGCAGGTTGAGGGCGCTGGCGGCGGGCTGGAAGGTGTTGCCGTAGTCTTCGCCCTGGGTCATGCCGGTGTTCTGGGTTTGCGAAGCGATGGCGTAGTAGACGTTCTTGTAGCCACGGCTGGTGATTTCTTCGCCGCTGATTACCGTGACCGGCGACGGCCCTTCGACCTGGGCGCGGGCAATGCGCGAGCCGGTGACCACGACTTATTCCAGGGCCACATCGCCAGGCACTGGTGCGAGGGCGACGGCCGCAGCAGGTGCCGCCTTGATGCTGGCGGCAGGCGCCTTGGCCGCGCGGCGCAGCACCCAGCCGCCGTCGCCGCTTGGCACCGCGTCCAGGGCCGAACCGCGCAGCGCCTGTTGCAGCGCTTGCTCGGTGGTCAGGCGCCCCCGCACCGCGGCACTGGTAAGGCCTTGCACCAGGTCTTGCTGGAAGGCGATGGTCTGCCCGCTGTTGCGCGACAGGTTCAGCAACGCCTGGTCGAGGGGACCGCTGGCGATATCGAAGTCATAGGTCTGGGCGTGCGTAGCCGCTGCCGGCGACGGCGACTGGCCGAACGCCAGGGCGCCATGCCCGGCCAGGGTCACGCCAAGGGCCAAAGACAGCGCCGCCAGCGATGAGCGATTGCGGTGTTTGAAGTGCATGGTTGAGCGTCCCCATCAGTGTTATGCAGTTGATGGGTTGAACAACCAATCAGCGGTTTTTATAGACGGGCGTTAGGCTAAAAAGGCATGGGTTTATAACGGCGAAAACGGCTGTACGCGGGCAGATAAACCTCTGCCTGCACTGGGTTGTGCAACTGCCATGGGATTTTTATAGGGCGCCGTGCAATGATTTATCGGCGCTCGATACTGACCCAGTACGGGCTGTGGTAGTCGACCTGCACCGGCAACGACTGGGCCAGCAATTGCAGGGCACGCTGGCTGTCGTCCAGCGGGAAAATCCCGCTCAAGCGCAGGCTGGCTGCCGCGGGGCTGATGCGGATAATGCCGCGCCGGTAGTCGCGCAATGCGTCCACCACTTCACCCAGTGAGCGGTCACGCACTTCCAGCAGGCCTTGCGTCCACGCGGCCTCGCCACCGCTGGCGGCTTCGAGTTTCAACAGGCCCTGCGCGTTGAACGTGGCTTTCTGGCCGGCGTTGATCACCTGCACGGCGCCGCTGCGCGTGGTGATTTCCACTTGGGAATGCAGCATGGTGATTTGTGTCTGGCCGTCGCCCTGCTGCATCTGAAAACGCGTGCCCAAAGCGCGCATGCGGCCCTGCTCGGTCTCGACAATAAACGGGCGCAGCGGGTCCTTGACCACGTCCACCAACAGTTTGCCGTCGAGCAACGCCAGCAGCCGTTGCCGAGCGTCGAAATGCGTGATCACCTTGCTGCGCGCATCCAGGCTCAACGCGCTGCCGTCTTCCAACGTCAGGTTCAAGCGCTCGCCCGTGCCGGTGCGCAGGCCGTCGGACGGCAGCCAGGTGTCGGACAGCCGCGTGACCAGGCTCGCACAGGAAACGAAGCCCACCAACGCCAGGGTATTGCGCAAAAAGCGGCGACGGCCCGAGGGCGCATTCAAGGTGTGCAACAGGCTCTCGCGCGGCATGCGCCGCAGGTCGTCGTTGCCCAGCGCCGACACGCCACTGCCCATCATATTGAAGACCTCGGCCCGCCGTGGGTCGCCCTCGCGCCAACGGCGGAACGCGTGGTGCTCCTGGGCACTGGCATGCCCCGATTGCAGCAACGCCATCCATTGCGCCGCCTCATCGATCATCGCCTCATCGGGCGGGTTGGTGCTCATGGCTGCTCCATCGCCAGGTAGCAACGCTTGAATGCATCGGCCATGTACTGCTGCACCCGGCTCACCGACACCTGCAGCCGTTCGGCAATTTGCGCGTAGGTCAGCCCATCCAGTTGGTGATACAAAAACGCTGCCTTGGCCTTGGCCGACAAGCCGTTGAGCAAGCGGTCGACTTCAAGCAATGTCTCGATCAGCAACAAGCGCTCTTCAGGCGACGGATGCACCAACTCCGGCGCCAGGGCCAGTGCTTCCAGATACGCACGTTCCAGGTCCTGGCGGCGCCAGCCCTCATACATCAGGCGCCGCGCAATGGTGGTCAACAATGCGCGTGGCTCTCGAATGGCCGCCGGGTCCGGCAACGCCAGCACCCGCAAAAAGGTTTCCGAGGCAATATCCTGCGCCCCGTGCGGGCATCCCATCGCCCGGCCAACGCGCGCGCACAGCCAGCTGTAATCGCTCTTGAACATCTGACCAATCAGACCGAAATGCAGGTTCTGATTAACACCCATTGCATGCTCCGTGCGGATAACGGCCATTCAGCCTTGCTGTCGAGGAACGATGGAGATCCATCGCTGGAAAGGCGGACTTTGCATGAAGGCGGTATAGGTTAGGAAAGAATAAAAAATTGCAAAGGGCTTTGTAATTGGCATATGCAGAACGCGTGGCCCAACGCTGCCAAGCGAGGCCCCCGTGCCTGATGCCCATTGTTTTTTCTGCCGTCTTGGCCTCAACTACTGCCCTGCCCTCAGACGCGAGTATCAACCTTGGAACGCTATGAATCGCTGGTCATCGGCCTCGGCGCCATGGGTGCCGCCACGGTGTACCAACTGGCCAAAGCCGGTGTAAACGTTGCCGGTATCGATCGCCATCACCCGCCCCACTCGTTCGGCTCAAGCCACGGCGATACGCGTATCACGCGGCTGTCGGTGGGTGAAGGCGCGCAGTACGTGCCCATTGTGCGCAACTCGCACCGTATCTGGCGTGAGCTGGAGGCGTTGTCCGGGGAGGCGTTGTTCGAGCAGTCGGGGCTGTTGGTGCTGACCTCCCGCGATGACTTCGACCCCAGCGATGAAACCGACTTCACCCGGCGCACCATTGGCCTTGCGCAAACTTATGGCATCGAACACGAGTTGCTGGATGCGACGCAGATTCGCCAGCGCTTCGCGCAATTTTCCCAGGTGGCGGACAGCGCCATTGGCTACTACGAACCCGGCGGCGGCTTTGTGCGCCCGGAGCGGTGTATCGATGTGCAGCTCAAGCTGGCCGAGCAGCACGGCGCCACGCTGTACAAGGGCGAGACCGTCACCCAGATCAGCTCGGACGCGCACGGCGTGACGGTGACCACCGACAAGCGCACGTTGCAGGCCGACAAACTGGTGGTGAGCGCGGGCAATTGGGCGGGCGGTTTGCTCGGGGCGCCGTTTGATCGGTTGCTCAGCGTTTATCGCCAGCAACTGTTCTGGTTCGCGCTTGAACCGGGTGCCGATCTGGTCGGCAAATCGCCCACGTATATCCTCACGCATGGCCAGGATCAAACCCACTATGGCTTCCCCGCATTGCCCGGCGAGGGCAGCCTGAAACTTGCCACGGCGCAGTATCACACCGCTGCCACGCCTGAGACGCTGGACCGCACGGTCTCGGCGGCGCAAGCGCGCGAGATGTATGAGCAACAGGTGCAGGGCCGTATCGCCGGGGTGACGGCCGAGGTGGTGAAGTCAGCGGTGTGTGCCTACACGGTGACGCCGGACCACCATTTCATCATCGACGAGCACCCATCGCTGCAGCACACACTGGTGGTGTCGCCGTGTTCGGGGCATGGCTTCAAACATTCGGCGGCGTTGGGGGAGGCGTTTGCGCAGTGGTGTATGCGGGGGTCGAGTGAGCTGGATTTGTCGTCGTTTTCGTTGAAGCGGTTTGCGAACAGCTGAGAAGCCGCTCTCGGTGGGCTGTAGGGGCTAAGGCGTTGTGAAGCGCGGGCCTCTTGCGGCGAACGGGCTTCTTGTGGCAAGCGGGCCTGGTGTGGCGAGCGGGCTTGCCCCGCGTTGGGCTGCGCAGCGGCCCCAATGAATGGAGCAGAACGCGGTGTATCAGGCGGTACTCGGCGGCTGGTTTGGGGCTGCTTCGCAGCCCAACGCGGGGCAAGCCCGCTCGCCACATCAAGCCCACTCGTCACACCGGGCCCGCTCGTCACACCAGGCCCGTTTGCCACACCAGGCCCGTTCGTCACAGGGGTAACGCCTGCGCTTTTATTTGGCGAAGGCGTACTCGCCGCCCTGCTCCACTGCCTTGCGGTAGGCCGGGCGCGCCTGGAAGCGTTGCACCCACGCGGCCAGGTTCGGGTAGGCCTGCAACTTGCCTTGGGCCTTGGCGATTTCGCCGATGAAGCTCATCTGGATATCCGCGCCGCTCAGCTCGTCACCCACCAGGTATGGCGTACCCGCCAGCACGTCGTTCAGGTAGCCCAGGTAGTTAGCCAACTCCGACTCGATGCGCGGATGCAACGGTGCGCCCGCTTCACCCAGGCGGCCGACGTAGAGGTTGAGCATCAGCGGCAGCATTGCCGAGCCTTCGGCGAAGTGCAGCCATTGCACGTATTTGTCGTAGGTGGCTGTGGCCGGATCGGGCTGCAGACGGCCTTGGCCATGACGGCGGATCAGGTAGTCGATGATCGCGGCGGACTCGATCAGCACAAGGTCGCCATCTTCGATCACCGGGGATTTGCCCAACGGGTTGATTGCCTTGAGTTCGGGCGGAGCAAGGTTGGTTTTCGGGTCGCGCTGGTAGCGCTTGATCTGGTAAGGCAGGCCGAGTTCTTCGAGCAGCCACAGAATGCGTTGCGAACGCGAGTTGTTGAGGTGGTGGACAGTGATCATAACGGCTCCGCTGAACGAGAGTGGGTATCCAGGTAAGAGACTACGCTGTCGCGGTGGAGTGCCATGGATTAATTCGCAACCATCGCCCACAACGACGCGCCGACCCCGGTGATGCTCTCCCCGGCGATCAATCCGGCCGCCGCGGTAATCGCAAAACGTTCGGTGAGACTCGGCCAGCGGCAGCTCGCCAACCACGTCAGCACCGCGCCGAGGGCCATCATCAGCGACACCGAAGCCGGCAGCACGAAGGCCAGGCCCAAGGCCGCGGCGCTGGGCAGATACCGGGCGCGTCGGGACGACAACGTGCTGTCGAGAACGCCCAGCAACACGCCGACCGCACCCGCCAGGCCAATCGCCCAACGAATGCTCACCGACAATGAATCCAGGCCATGGGTCAGGGTTTGCGCCACGGCTTTCCAGGTGGCGACCGCAGGCGCCGGCCACTCTTCGGTGAGCAGCATGCTTTGCGGGTCGGGGATCAACGCCAGGTAGGCAAATACGCCAACGATGCTGCCCACAAAAATCCCCAGAATCTGCGCGATCACTTGCTTGCGCGGCGTGGCGCCAATCGCCTTGCCAACCTTGAAATCGTTCATCAAGTCCGTGCATTGCCCGGCCGAGCCGCCGGCGGTGTTGGCACTCATCAAGTTGATCGGCACTTGCCCCGGCGCAACGATACCGAAGCTCAGCTGGGACAATTGCCCGATGGCGCCAATCGGCGGAATGCCGGTGGCACCCACCACGCGCGCCGCCACGGCGGCCAGGCAAATCGCCAGGGGAATGGTCAGCAAGGCCATCCACAGGTTGATGCCGAACAACAGCGCCTGCAGGCTCACCACCAGCACAATCGCCAGTGCAAAACCGGCGGCAGGCCCAGCCTTGGGCACCGCCCAGGGCGTGCCGCCGCCGGCTTTGGTGGACGTGTGCAAGGCCCACAGACGGATCGCCAGCGAGGCCAGCGTCGAACACACCATCAAGCTCACGCCGGGCCACAGCAACCATTCCACCAACGCGGCAAATTGGGGGCCGCTGCTGCCTGCCGGCAGGTTGACCAGACCTTGCGCCAACAGCCACGGCCCCAGCCCGCCCCAGGCGAGCAAGGCGCCAAGCAGCAGGGTCAGGCCCACGCGAATACCGATGATGCCGCCAAAGCCCAGCAACAGCAGCGAAGGGTCGGCGGTAAACGTCAGGCGCTCCAACGCCGCGCTGGGCGACCAGCGCGGCAAGGCCCACATAAACGTATCCACCCACTTGACCAGCCCGGACAGCAACGCGGCGCCGAGCAGCACCTTCAAGCGCGTGGCGGCTTCACGGCCGTGGTTGTAGATGTGCAGCAGGGTTTCCAGGGTGGCCATGCTCTCGGGGAATTTCAGCGCGTTGTCATTGAGCAGCGAGGGCCGCAGGTACCAGGCGATCCAGATCCCGAGAAAGCTCACCGAGAACACCCAGGCGATCATCGGCAAGGCGTCCAGCGTGTGCCCGGTCAACAAGGTGTAGGCCGGGATCGGCGCCACCAGCCCGCCGGAGATAATCGAGGCGGCGGCCGAGGCAACGGTCTGGTTGATGTTGCTTTCGTGCAGTGTCCACGGCAGTTGCCCGGGGCTGCGCCTGGCCAGGCCCTGCCAGATGGCGTAGCCAACCAGCAAGGCGATGATCGACATGTTGAACGACCAGCCGATCTTGAGCCCCGCGTACACATTCGAGGGCGTGAGCAGGATGCCCAGCACGACCCCGGTGATCACCGCGCGCAGGCTGAGTTCGCGTTCCACGGGGGCGGTCAGGTCGGGTGATGGCGGGGTTGAAGGCATGCAGATTCCTTTCGGCAACGGAACAGGGTGTCTTGATAAGTGAGCCCTGTTGGCGCTGAAGGTTCATCTAACGCGCGGTGCTTTCATTCAGAGCGCACCGCGTTGAGGGGGCGCAGCAGGCTCAATTAGAGCGATGGGGTTTTTCTGATAGTCCTCGTTGTCTGGGTTTGGGGCCGCTTCGCGGCCCGACGCGGGGCAAGCCCGCTCGCCACAGGGGGGATGGTCAGTCCAGGCGAAAGCGCGCGGTGTTTTCACTCAGGGCGCGGCTGCCTTTACTCAAGGTGTCGGCCGCCTGGTTCACCGCGCGCGCGCCGTCGAGCAAGCGCCCTGCGGCCTGATCGACCTGCTGGATATTGCCGCTGACTTCATCCGCCGTCGTCGCCTGTTCTTCCACCGCCGCCGCAATCTGCGCCAGGGTGTCGGTGACGTTTTGCACCGCGCCGGCAATTTCGCCCAGGCGTGTGCCCAGGCCGGTGACGGACTCGGCGTCAGTCAGCGCCTGGTCACACGCGGCGCCCATCAGCGTGACCGCCTGGCTCACCGTCGCGCGCAGGCTGTCCACCGTGCCGGCGATCTGCGCCGTCGAAGCCTGGGTGCGTTGCGACAGGCTGCGCACCTCATCCGCCACC
This sequence comes from Pseudomonas sp. Larv2_ips, assembly GCF_963879675.1. Taxonomy (NCBI): domain Bacteria; kingdom Pseudomonadati; phylum Pseudomonadota; class Gammaproteobacteria; order Pseudomonadales; family Pseudomonadaceae; genus Pseudomonas; species Pseudomonas sp. Larv2_ips. The sequence goes on along the minus strand of NZ_CAWOAW010000027.1, from coordinate 1,663,541 downwards.
ACGGCGAACCCGCGGCCCTGCTCGCCTGCGCGGGCCGCTTCGATGGCGGCGTTGAGTGCGAGCAGGTTGGTCTGTTCGGCAATGCCGCGAATGGTGTCGACCACCGACTGAATTTGCTGGCCCTGCTGGCTCACTTGCTCCAGGGCATTCGCCGTGTCGGTCAGGCGCTGGTTGAGTTGCTGGATACTCGCCGTAGTGCGCTGGCTGTCGCGGCTGCTGTCTTCGGCGATACGCCGGGTTTGCTGGGCGCTGCCGGAAGCCTGTTCGCAGCTTTTGGCGACGCCCATCGAGGTGGCCGCCAGTTGCGTGGCGGCGGCGGCGATCTGGCTGATCTGGTGTTGCTGGTCTTCGACTTCGGTCAGGGTGCTGCCCGATTGCGCGTTGAGGGTGAGCACTGCCGAGCCCAGTTGCTGGGTCTCGTGGTTGACGCCCAGCAGGCTGGTGCGCAGCTGCACCACGGCGACGTTGAGCGCGGTGCTGATTGCCGCCAGTTCATCGCGACCTTCCACCGCCACTTCGACGCACAGGTTGCCGTCACGCAGGGACTCGGCGAGCGTGGTGATGCCACTGGCACTGCGACGAATCGAAGCCTGCAGGCAAATAAACAGGTACAACGCCGCCAACGCCAGCAGGCTGAACGTGGCCACCACCGGAATGAACTCCCTGAGCGAGCGGTCACGGTAATAACTCAAACGTTCATCCAGCGAGTGCAGCGACTGGCTGCGCAGTGCGCCCAACGCGCCGAGGATGCTGTCGACACTGCGATCAAAGCCTGCGGTGTCGAGCTTGATGGTGCCGCCAAACACGCCATCGTCCAGGCCTTTGAGTTCGTTATCGAGCAATTGCAGGCTGGTGTCGTATTGCGCCGTCCACGGTTGCATCCCGGCGTATTGCTTGGCTTTGAGTGACGCGGCGGCCTTGACCAACTGGTCACGTGCATCGCCGATTCGGCCGCGCAGGTCGCGCATCTGCAAGCGGCTTTGCAAGGTGAATTGCCCGGAGGCAATCGAGGACTGGCCGACGCTCGCGGTGCGGCCGATACGCTCGATCAGGTCCGGCGTGTGCTGGGTGGAAATCTGCATCAGCAAGTAGGTTTCCAGCCAGGGGTCGAGGATCAGGCCGGCGTCCAGGGTGATCTGCTCGCGCAAGGTTTGCATCGCAGTCAGGGCGGCGGTGAAGCGGTCATAACCGTCCGGCCACCAGCCCACGGTGCGCAGCGATTGGGTGTCCATGCCCTTGACCGTCGCCTGCAACGCCTCAAAACGGGCCAGGGTGTCGGCGCTGGCGTTGTGGGTCTTGAGCGCATCGCCCAAGGCTTGCAGGCTTTGCACAATGGCCGGGTTGCCGGCATCGACGTTGTCCATCGCGGCCTGTGCGGCGGGGGTTGGGGTGTGCAGAATATCCAGCGCTTTCCAGCGGGCAGCCAGGTTGCGTTGTGCGGTCAACTGCCCATCCAGGGTGTCCAGGGCCAGCAGTTGGCGCACGCCGGACTGCTCGCTGGAAATCACCGCTAATTTGTCGCGATAGTCCTGGCCGATCAGCCACAGGCTTCCGGCCAGGGGCAGCATGAACAGGAAAAACAGGATCTGGAACTTGCGCGCAAAACCGAAACGGCCAAGCAGGCGGATACCCGGTGATAAAAGACTGTGCATGGCCGACCCACTCCCCCAAACAACCTGGATATGACTAGAAGCAAAATGCCATGTCATTGATTGGGAAGGTACTAGCAAGATACGGGCCGTTGGTGGCGGGTCGCGAAATAGGCGGCTTGGCGAGTTGATGGCGCTGGGGCATGCGCGAAAATGGGGCAAAAGCACTCAGTGTGCAGAGTGGAACGGTAACCCGGCTTTCCAGGCAGGCTGGCTTGCCCTGGAGGGCTCTGGGCACTGACCTGCCCGACCTGGCGTGCAAGGGCATCTGAAACAGCCATGGACATCCATCGTCTGCTGAAGAAAGGACAACTCAACGTACAAGAGCAAGTGGAATCGGTGCCGACGAGCTATTTGACCAACATGTACTGACTGAAATTATTGATGTGATCATCCAGATTGTCCTCGAGCATCATCCGGTACTGGTCACAGAAATACTTCAGCATCGCTTCCCGCGCCTCGGCCATTTCGGCGCCGGACTTGAAGTTGCGTGCACTGGCCCAGGCGTTGAAGCGCGTGGTGCCGAACATCATCGAGGCGCTGACCTCGCCGAGGTTTTCACAGGTTTTGAGTTGTTCGTTCGACAGTTCGATGTGTGCATCTGCACGGTCGTAGAAGGCTTGATCGGTGGTGTCGGCCATGGCGGGGGTCCCGGATGAGCAAATGATGGCGGCTATTGGAGCATATCCGGCGGCCGGATAGGAGACGCCTCCGGGTGGAGGCGTCCTTGCACATCACGCCAACGCAAGCACCAGACGCTCAAGCCCGATGCCGAACCCGGCGCCTTCGCGGTATGCACCGCCGCCTACCACTTGTTGCTGAGCACCCAACGCGGGGCAACGCACCTCGAAGCCATTGCCTTGCAGGTAGTAACTCAGCCCGCGTTTGACGGCCAGGTTAAGCTCATAGTCAAGGTTCAGCGTGTCGAGAAAACCGGTGCACAGCGCTTGGCTGCGCTGCAACGCCAGCGCGGGCTCAGGGCTGAGAATTTCCAGCCCCAACTGAGTGAACTCCCGGTAGCGCCCAGCTTGCGGCCGCTCATACCGGTAACACCGCGCCACGTAGAAAAACATCGCCTCCGCGCGCGCGCCAAGCAATTGCGCGTTGCGCTCCTGGAACAGCGCGGTGGCTTCCGGGATCAGGCAACACTGACGTCCGGCCTTGTCATCGAAGGCCCACATCTGCCCGATGATTTCACTGCCGCCGGCTTTTTCGATAAACGTGTCCTGGCCCCACAGGGCCGGCACGATGACTTCTTCAGCGCCCGCGTCGATGAAGATAGCTCCGAAAACGCGCCTCGATCTCTCGCATTGTCGCGGCTTCTTTGCCCGTCACTATTCGGGTACCCCGTAGCATTGTCATCTGTTGAATCTCCCTTTCTACAAGCAATAAAAAAGGCGCCATCGGCGCCTTGGGTGGTGGTTCATCGAGTGATCAGAGGTTCTGGTCAATCAGTGAGCGCAAGCAACCGCGGCACCTTGGGCAGGGTCCGTGGGGGTGATGGCGGTTGCTTTGCGAAAGTTTGGTCATGGGCGATCCTTGCACAAGTGGGCGACGCGTGACAAGCCGGCGCTAAACCAGCGGCGTCAACTGACTCAATTGCGCAGGCGTCGGAAAACCCAGCGTGCGATAGCGCGCCGGGTACAGGCTCGCCGGCGCCAGCAGGTCACCCAACTTGGCCTCAAGCTCAGCCCATTCGACCACTTGGGTCTGGGCGGAGCCATCGGGCTGGATCTGCACCAGCGCCACGCGGTCGGTCTTGGGCAGCAAGGTGTCGACGGTTTCTGTCCAGCTACAGAGCGAGAAGGTCTTGCCGTGACTGTCCTTTAACTCGAACAACGTGTAGGTCGCGACAAACACGTCGATCTTCTGCTCATCGTGAAGGATGTCGAGCTGCTCTTTCTGCGCGTGGTAGTTGCCCTGCAGCAGCATGTGTTCGAGGCTCGCCATGCGCGCCGTGAGCGCTTCATCCTGGCTGATGAAAGGCACGATCCGTTGATCGTCATAGGTGTAGACCTGACTGGACACCGCGCGCCCGCTTTCCATGGCCTTGAAGCTGACCTCGACCATGTGCCGAATGCCCGCTTCATCCTTGTCACCGGTCACCATCAGGATGTCGCGGGTCGGGATCATGAACACGGGGCGGCCCTTGATGGCCGCACGCTGCAGCACATCCGGCAGCAGCACGCGGCTGGTGTCATAGCCGTCATTCCAGCGGCCGAGGTAGAGGCCGGGCACGATTTCGTCAAACGCGTCCTGGGTCGCTTCACGCAGATTGCTCACCGCCACCGCCAATGCCTCGTCCAGGCTCACGCCCCACTGTGGATCAGGCCCCTCGGTCAGGGTGGACGTAGTCTCGGGGTAGTCCACCGCCAGCAGGGTCACGCAGTCGGTGCCCAGCGCCTGGTGGACGGCGGTGTACGGCGCATCCCAGCCCTTGCTGCGGACGTGATGAAGGCGCACTTCTTCGAGCATCGCCAGGTTACGAATCACCGGCCGCAACAGCGGCCTGACGCCTTCGAAGGTTGGCGGGGCTGGCTTTTTGTAGCCGAGCAGTGTCGATACATACCCTTTCAATACGTCAGATTTATGCGCTTTTTCGGCGTTCTGATAGTCATTGAATGCGTTATGCAAATTGAAGTAGCTACCGTCGCCATGCTTGAGGCGGAACTCTTTGGGCACGTACTCAAGAGGTTCGCTGAAACCCGCTTCGCGAGCCGCCTTGATGACTTTCTCGGCGAACGCATCTTCAGTCAGCGGGCGATTGAAAAGTTTGTCGAGCAGGGAGCCAAACATACGCAGCGTCCTCCATGGGTGCAAGCCGTCCATCATGGGCGGCGCAAGAGACCGGGTAAAGCGCCGGTCTGGGATGTGTGACCCTGTTCACTGTTGCCAGTTCAAGCCAGCAGCTGGGTGATCCAGCGCGCCTGTTGTTCAATCTCCTGCACCTTGTGCTGGGGCACCGCCTGCCGGGCCTGCTCGAAGCTGGCCAGGGTCTTGTGTTTCTGACGCAACATGCGTTGCCACTTGCCCAGGAACTGCGGGCTGCGCGCCTGCATCTGCAGCGGGCCGAAGTACAGCTGTTGCGCCGTGTAGACCAGCGGCTCAGCGCGTTCGGCGACGATGATTTCGTAGTAAAACCGGTTTTCCTGCAACAGCTCCTCGCGCACGATCCGGTAGCCGTTGTCCATCAGCCATTGGCGCAAGGGTTGTTCGCCGCCATTGGGTTGCAGGATCAGCCGTTCCTGACCGCTCAAGTGCGCCCTGCCGCTGTCGAGGATGTCGCGGATGGTTTCGCCGCCCATGCCGCACAGGCTGATCGCGGTGATTGCATCCGCCGGTTCAATGGCCGCCAAGCCATCAGCCAGCCGCACGCTGATGTGCTGCTGCAGAGCGTTGTCGCGTACCGTGCGTTCGGCCGCGTGAAAGGGCGTGGCCGCCACCTCACCCGCCACCGCCGCTGCGATCGCGCCGCGACGCATCAAGGCTACAGGCAGGTAGCCGTGGTCCGAGCCGATATCGGCCAGGCGCGCACCCGCCGGCACGTTTGCCGCCACGCGCTCCAGGCGCATGGACAATGTGTGTTCGTTCAACGGTTGTTCCTTATCAGCACAACATTACACACCCGAAAACCGATCCCGGCTGTTGGTCAGGTGCAGCACCATGGCCGCGCGCGCGGCGTCCGGGTCCTGGCGCTTGATGGCATTGAAGATCGCTTCGTGCTCCAGGTTTGCCAACTGACCGAGCTTGGCAAAATCGGCGCCGCCGCGCTCGGCGCCCTTGACCTGCGTGCGCGGGATCATCGCATTGCCCAGGTGCAGCATGATTTCAGTGAAGAAGGTATTGCCGGTGGCCTCGGCGATCAGTTGGTGAAAGCGCTTGTCCTCCTCCACGCAACTGTCGTTGTTCGCCAGCGAAGCCTGGTAATCATCCAGCGCTTCGCGCATGCGCACGAGTTGCTCGTCACTTCTGCGCACAGCGGCCAGCGCCACCGCTTGCACCTCCAGGCCCAGGCGCAGCTCGAGCATATTGCGCACGCTGGCGACGGTGTCCACATGCAGGCGCAAGCCCTGTTGCGCAGGTTGCTCGAGTACAAATGTGCCGATGCCGTGGCGAGTTTCTACCAGACCTGACGCCTGCAACTTGGAAATGGCTTCGCGCACCACCGTGCGACTCACCCCATGCTCAAGCACGATGGTGGATTCAGACGGCAGTTTTTCACCGGGCTTGAGCTGGCCGAGCAGGATGCGCTGGGTCAGCGCATCAACCACGCCCTGGGCCAGGTTATTGGAACGTCTACGGACCAGGGTTGCGTTTTCAATGGGCATCGCTAGGGTCCACGGGGTTGGGCTGGAGGGAGCTTAACACCCCGCTCGGCGGCAACGCTGAGTTGATTCAAGAAATCCCTAACTTGTATGACAACTCAGCTCTCTAGCTTTTAGCCTAAAGGGCGTCGGTGTCGTTAGCCGGGTGGCGCTCACGCCGTCTCGACACACCCTAAACGGCGCAATAGCCCAATAAACGCTGAACAAATAACCAAAACACCTATTAAATTCTCTCGCTTATAAGAACAAATACACCCCACGGCGCATTGCGAAAAAAAGAAATGCACTTGTATGATGTCTATCAACAAAACACGCAAACCCGCATAAAAATAAATCAGGGGAGTTTTGAATTGTGACCAATTCAAACCATGCATCTGCCGCTTCACCCAGCGACTCAGTACTCACGCGCGCCGTGAGCAAAGTGAAGGGCCATGTGCTCCCACTGTTCGTGATCATGTTCATCCTCAACTACATCGACCGGGTCAATATCGGCTTCGTGCGCACGCACATGGAGCATGACCTGGGCATCGGCGCGGCCGCCTATGGCCTGGGCGCCGGGTTGTTCTTTATTGGCTATGCGCTGTTTGAAGTGCCCTCCAACATGCTGCTGCAAAAGGTCGGTGCGCGGATCTGGCTGACGCGCATCATGTTCACCTGGGGCATCGTTGCCACGCTGATGGCGTTCATCCAGAACGAAACACAGTTCTACATCCTGCGCTTTCTGCTGGGCGTGGCCGAAGCCGGGTTTTTCCCTGGGGTGATCTATTACTTCACTCGTTGGTTGCCGGGTGTGGAGCGCGGCAAAGCCATTGCAATCTTCCTCAGCGGTTCGGCGGTCGCCTCGCTGATTTCCGGCCCGTTGTCGGGCGCACTGTTGCAAATGGAAGGCTTTGGCTTTCACGGTTGGCAATGGATGTTCGCCATTGAAGGCCTGGCCTCGGTGGCGCTGGGGTTCTTCGTGTGGTTCTGGCTGGACTCCAAACCCCACGACGCCAAATGGCTGACCCGCGAAGAGCAGGACACACTGGTCGGCGCCATCGACCAGGAACAACGTGAGCGAGAAGCACTGACCACGGTCAAACCGACCATTGGCAAACTGCTCAAGGACCGCCAGATCCTGCTGTTCTGCGCCCTGTACTTCTGCATCCAGCTGACGATCTACGCGGCGACCTTCTGGCTGCCGAGCATCATCAAGAAAATGGGTGACCTGAGCGACATTCAGGTCGGGTTCTTCAACTCGATTCCGTGGCTGATCTCGATCATCGCCATGTACGCCTTCGCCTCGCTGTCGGGCAAGTTCAAGTTCCAGCAAGCCTGGGTCGCCGCCGCGCTGTTGATTGCCGCTGCGGGCATGTTCATGTCCACCACCGGTGGGCCAATCTTCGCCTTCGTGGCGATCTGCTTCGCGGCAATCGGGTTCAAATCCGCCTCGTCGCTGTTCTGGCCCATTCCCCAAGGTTATCTGGATGTGCGCATCGCCGCGGCCGTGATCGCGTTGATCAACTCCATCGGCAACCTGGGCGGTTTCGTGGCCCCGACCACGTTTGGCTTCCTGGAACAAACCACCGGCTCGATCCAGGGCGGCCTCTACGGCCTGGCCGGCACCTCGGTGCTTGCCGCGATCCTGGTGTTTTTCGCCAAGACGTCACCCTCGGCCGTATTGACCTCTGCCAGCGCTGTGCCAACGGGCGCCGCCATCAGCAAACCTCTTTGAGCCTAATTAGGACATTGCCATGAACACTCCTGTAGTCACCCAATTGCAAGTCATCCCGGTGGCAGGCCACGACAGCATGCTGCTCAATCTGAGCGGCGCCCACGGGCCATTTTTTACCCGCAATATCGTGATTCTCAAGGACAGCGCCGGCAACACGGGCGTGGGCGAGGTGCCCGGTGGCGAGCGCATCCGTGAAACCCTTGAAGATGCGCGCAGCCTGGTGGTCGGCCAGCCGATAGGACAATACCAACGCATCCTTAACCAGATGCGCAGCACCTTTGCCGCTCGCGACGCCGCCGGTCGCGGCCTGCAGACCTTTGACCTGCGCATCACTATTCACGCCGTCACCGCCATGGAAGCTGCCCTGCTCGACCTGTTGGGCCAGTTCCTGGAAGTGCCGGTGGCGGCGCTGCTGGGTGAAGGACAGCAACGTGATGCGGTAAAAATGCTCGGCTACCTGTTTTATGTCGGCGACCGCACAGCCACCTCTCTGGCCTACCGCAACGAGGCCGACGCCGATGATGATTGGTTGCGCCTGCGTCATGAGCAAGCCATGACTGCCGAATCCGTGGTGCGCCTGGCCGAAGCCGCCAAAGCCAAATACGGCTTCAACGACTTCAAGCTCAAAGGCGGCGTGCTGAGTGGCGATGAAGAAATCGAAGCCGTCACTGCCCTGGCCGAACGCTTTCCAGATGCACGCATCACCCTTGACCCCAACGGTGCGTGGTCACTCAAAGAAGCCATCCGCCTGTGCCGCGACCAACACCACGTGCTCGCCTACGCCGAGGACCCCTGCGGCGCAGAAAACGGCTACTCGGGTCGCGAAGTCATGGCTGAATTCCGCCGCGCCACCGGGCTAAAAACCGCGACCAACATGATCGCCACCGACTGGCGCGAAATGGGCCACGCGATCCAGCTGCAATCGGTCGACATTCCGCTGGCCGACCCACACTTCTGGACGATGCAAGGCTCGGTGCGTGTGGCGCAGATGTGCAATGAATGGGGCCTGACCTGGGGTTCGCATTCCAACAACCACTTCGATATTTCCCTGGCGATGTTTACCCAGGTGGCCGCCGCCGCTCCGGGAGACATCACCGCCATCGACACCCACTGGATCTGGCAGGACGGCCAGCACCTGACCAAGGCGCCACTGAAAATCGAAGGCGGCTACGTAAAAGTGCCCACCCAGCCTGGCCTGGGCGTGGAGATCGACATGGATGCAGTGGCCAAGGCCCATGAGCTGTACAAAGGCATGGGCCTTGGAGCGCGGGATGACAGTGTGGCGATGCAGTTCTTGATTCCGGGCTGGCGCTTTAATAACAAGCAGCCTTGCCTGGTGCGTTAAGACTTAAGGACAACGGCGATCGAGGTGGGAGCTGTCGAGCTTCAGCGAGGCTACGAAAGCTCGACCGCTCCCACATTTGATCGTCGTGATTCGGTATCAGGGCTTACCGGCTGCCACCGGCTTAGCCCTTGTCGCCTGATTGACAGCAATCGGTTGCACAGTGAGCTCAACGCCTAACGCCAGCATCAGCTTCTGGATCGTCTCATAGCGAGTCTTCGAGCCGCCTTTGAGGGTTTTGTACAGACTCTCCCGGTTGACCCCTGCCGCCTCAGCCACTTTGTTTACGCCTTGGGCTTTGGCAACCTCGGCAAGCGCCTTCATGAATATTTGCGGATCTTGCGCCTTCATGCTTTGCGCGAGATAGGCACTGATAACTTCCGGGCTGTCGAGAAAGCGCGAAGCCTCATAAACACGGGTGCCGGACGTATCAAGATCGAGGATCGGCATGTCCTCGGGTTTGAATTTCGATTCGCTCATTTCATTAACCTCTGAGGGCATCGAGGATCTCTTTTGCCCGTGTGATTCCCCGCTTCTGGTCGGTTTTATCGCTGCCCCATAACATCAGGTAAGCGGTAATGCCCGTCCGTACAAAGTAAATTCTGTAGCCCGGCCCGACGAAAACACGCATTTCGCTCAGGCCTTCACCGACTGGCTCGCAATCGCCAAAATTGTGTTCTTCGGCGCGGTCCAGGCGCGTCAGAACAGCCGTTCTTCCCCAGACATCCTTCATGCCGTCGAGCCATGTATCGAACTGCGGCGTCCTGCCGATCAAGTTGGTCACAGATTCACATGTAGCCTACTGGCTACTCCTCGCTGATGCTAGTTAATTTTTTGTCCCGGTGCGCACCGGAATAAAAAACCTAGCCCAGCCCAGGCATAATCAGCTTGTCGATACCATTAGCGCTTATTTCCGTTACGTTTAAAGTGCCCGATCAAACAGTGGCGTCACGTCATACCGCTGCTTCAGCATCTGTGCATCCACCAGGAAATCCGCCGTGGCCTGGGCTTCGCTGACAATCGTCGGCGAGATCGGCAGTACCTTGATCGCATCACGCTTGAACCACACTTTGGCAATCTCCGGCGCCGACTGGTTGGCCTTCGACCACGCCTCGGCGTACTCATCGATATGGCTGTTGCTCCACACCCGTGCGCGGGTAAGGCGCGCGACAAAGTCTTTGATGATCGCGCCTTTCTGCGCCAGCGTCGGCTCATACGCAACGATGTAGGTCGGCGCGCTCATCAAGCCCTTGGCGTTGCGGATCAGGCGGCTGCCCTCTTTCTCCTGCAGCGACACGTAGGGTTCCCAGGTGCCGAACGCATCGATGTCGCCCTGGGTGAGCGCCAGGCTGGCCTCGGCCGGCAGCAGGTATTTGAAGGTCACGCTGTTGCGCGGCACGCCGGCTTCGTCGAGGGCTTTGTAGGCCAGTTGCTGGCTCCACGAACCATTCCAGATCGCGATGGTTTTGCCTTTCAGATCGGCCACCGACTGGATGCCTTTGCGCGCCACGATGCCGACGCCGTCAAGGCTGGTCTGGGTGCTGGCGACCACTTTCACCGGCGCGCCATTGGCCGCCAGGCTGATCACCGGCGTGTCGCCGACAATCCCCACGTCCAGCGCGCCGCTGGCGACCGCCGAGGCCACAGGGGAGCCAGTATTAAAGCGCTTGAAGTCGATTTTGTAGGGCAAGTCCTTCAACTCGCCTGACAGCTCCAGAACAATGCGGTTGGAGAAAAACTGATCGCCCACGGTGAGCGTCAGCGGCTCTGCCGCCTCGACCGAAGGACCGTGCAGCGTAAGCGCGGCCAGGCCGAGCAGGGCAAGCAAGTGTCGACGATTGATCATGAATGCATTCCACACACGTGAGGGCTGACTCAACCATCTGTGGGCGTGCAGTCTGGTGATGAGAAATGGGGTTGGAAGGTCGCCAAGAACGGCGCCCGTAGAAGCTAACGCAATAAAAGCACGGGGTTTAATACTGTTGCGCACTATCGATAGAACCGCCGCGCAGCTCCATAGCTATTTTTCGTATTAAAAACTTTGCGAACCGTGGGTTAGGGTGGCGGCACCAGACCACTGGACCCCAGCACCTGAGCCACTTTCTGCAAGGTCCATTGCATGTCGATTTACGCGTTGAATATCTGGGGCGCTGCGCCCTCCTCCCGTTACGAACAACTGGCTGCTCCCTTTCGCCCACTCTTTGCGCAGATCCTTGCGCAAGCCGCAGAGGCTGATCAGACACGCGCCAGCCTGGCACTTGTTATCCGCCAGCTCAACGAACTGGGACTGCCCCGCTGGCGCTTGCCTGTGAGCCACGGTGGCCAGGGCGCGACCTTTGGCGAACTGCTTGCGCTGCTCACCGAACTGTCCGCCGCCGACTCCAACATCACCCAGGCCCTGCGTGGGCATTTTGGTTTTTGCGAGGACGTCCTCTGTGCCAAAGACCTCGACTGGCGCGCCAAATGGCTGGACCGGCTCGGCCAGGGCGCGCTGCTCTCTCCGGGCAGCACCGAGGTCGGCAACCAGACCCGCGGCGACTTCGAAACCCGTCTGCACCGAGATGCCGACGGCACCCTGCGCATCAGCGGCAGAAAGTTCTACACCACCGGCGCGCTCTACAGCGACCTGATCAACACCGTCGCCACGGGTGAGGATGGCACGGTGTATTCGGTCGTCGTCGACCTCAAGGCCCCTGGCGTGCACATTGTCGATGACTGGAATGGCTTCGGCCAACGCCTCACCGCCAGCGGCACCTGTATTTTCGACAATGCCCCGGTGGAGGACGACCTGCGCCCTACCCACCAACGCTTCGGCTACGGCCAGTCGTTCTACCAGATCTACCACCTCAGCACCCTCGCCGGCATTGCTCGCCGCGCGGCGCTGAGCGGTGCACAAGAACTCAGCCAGCGCGCCAGAACCTTCACCACCGGCAACGCCGACACCGCAGCGCAAGACGTGCAGTTGCTGCAAGTCATCGGCGAAGTTGCCAGCCAGGCCTACGCCGCGCACGCCATCACCCAGCAAGCGGCGCAGCGCCTGGAGCAGACGGCGCAGTCTGTGATCGCCCACAAGCAGGCGCTGCACGACGATGACCCGCACGTGGCATTGGCGGAGCTGGAAGTGTGCCTGGCAGTCAACCCGGTGGTGGACGCGACACTCGCGGCGACCACCGCACTGTTTGACGCGCTGGGCGCCAGTGCCACGGCCAGCAACAAAGCGCTGGACCGGCTGTGGCGCAATGCGCGCACGTTGGCCAATCATAATCCGCGGGTCTACAAGTCGCGCATTGTGGGCAACTACCTGGTGAACGGTGCGCTGCCGCCGGCGCAGTGGCGGGTGGGCGTGGCCAACGCCTGAGCAAACAACACAGAGCAAATGTGGGAGCGGGCTTATGTGGGAGCTGGCTTGCCTGCGAAGGCATCACCTCGGTTTAACTGCAAGACCGGGGCGCCTGCATCGCGGGCAAGCCCGCTCCCACATTGGATAGGGGTGGCCTTACTGGCTCACAAACGCCACCACCCGCGCCAACATCCGGTCACACGCCGCCAATTGTTCCAGGCTGATGAACTCGTCGGGCTTGTGGCCCTGCTCCATGCTCCCCGGTCCGCAGACCACTGTGGGAATCCCTGCCTGGTCAAACAGCCCGCCCTCAGTCCCGAAAGCCACAGTGCCGTAGTCGCGTGAGCCGCAAAATTGCGCAATCCACTCAGCCGCCTGGCTCTGCAGCGACGTCGCCAAGCCCGGGTAGCTGGATAACTCGCTGAAGCTGATCGCACACTGCGCGCTCACTGCCTGCATTGCCGGCAGCAGCGTGTGTTCGGCGTAGCCGCGTAACTGGTCCGCAACCTGCCAGGGGTTCTGGGTCGGCAACGCGCGCACTTCAAAGTCAAAACTGCAATCCTGCGGCACGATGTTCAAGGCCTTCCCGCCGCTTATCACGCCGGTTTGTACGGTGGAAAATGGCGGGTCAAATCGCGCATCAAGGTGCTGCTCAGCCTTGAGCGTTTCACCGAGCCGCACCAGCTCACTGATCAACAGCGCAGCGTATTCGATAGCGTTTACGCCCGACGGCGCATAGGCCGAATGGCACGCCGCGCCGTGAATTTGGCAGCGCATGCCCAGCTTGCCCTTGTGGCCCAGCACCGGCTTGAGCTCGGTGGGCTCGCCAATCACGCACAGCAGCGGCTTGACCGGTTGCGCGTGAAACCTTTCGATCAACGAGCGCACACCCAGGCAGCCGATCTCCTCGTCATAGGACAGCGCGATATGCACCGGCATGCGCAGCGGCGCCTGCACCAGTGCCGGCACGCAGGCCAACACACAGGCGATGTAGCCCTTCATGTCCGCCGTGCCACGCCCGTACAACTTGCCGTCTTTTTCTGTCAGGTCAAACGGCGCCACCGTCCAGCGCTGACCGTCCACCGGCACCACATCGGTGTGCCCGGACAACACAATCCCCGGCACGCCGGCCGGGCCAAGGGTTGCCAGTAGGTTGGCCTTGCTTTTTTGCGCGTTGAACACCAACTCGCAGACCACGCCGTGGCCTTGCAAATACGTGCGCACAAAGTCGATCAAGGCCAGGTTGGATTCACGGCTGGTGGTGTCGAAACGCACCAGTTGCGCCAGCAGGTCGCGGCTGTTGCTCATCGGTCATCTCCCGGTACCGCATAGCCCGGTGCATGTTGAGGGTTGATGGCGCGGTCAATGTAGTCCTGCAGTTGGCTGCGATAGGCCTGCCACAATTGGTCGAGGGCGCCGATCGGGTCGTCATCGGCCCAGTCCACGCGCAAATTGACGATGGGCCACAGCAGGTCATCGACCACCACGAGGGCGGCCGAATGCACCGGGCCGGCTTCACCGCCTTTAGCCTGGCCCGCCTGCATCGCGGCAAGCAATCGGTCGGCCAGGTGCCCGGAGGCATTTTCGAACGCCCGCACCATGGCCGCGATCACGCCGGGATGGGCGAGCATATTCCCCGCCGCCACGCATTGCTCACCACTGAGCGCCGCATGAAGGCCAAGGGTCTGCGCGCCGCTGAAATGCGCCGTGCGGCCTTGGTTATCGATCACCGTCACCTGGCGATACTGGCTGTGATCCTGCCCGGCCAGCACCGTTTCCAGCGCCTCATCCGGCGCCAAGCCCTGCCCTAAGCTGTCCAGGATATGCGGCCCCAAACTCGGCAAGGTGATGTTCTGCGACGCCACCGCGCCCACACCGGGGCGCAGCCACGGGCAGCGCGCACCAACGGCAATGCTTGAAGAGCTGATTGCAATGCCCAGCTGGCCGGTCTCGGCGCAGCGAGCGACAACGGAAAACGTCATAAAAAGCCCTCAGTCGAGCACCGAAGGGTCGGCGTCGATCATCAACTGCTTCATTTCTTCAAAGTGCTGCCGCGAAAAGTCCGCGATACCTTCCCACCCGCGTGCGGTTTTCTCCGCCACGTCATCCGACAACACCCGCAGCGGCTGCCCGGTGGACCACGCCGTCACCAGGATCTGGCAGGCACGCTCCAGGGTCCAGATATCGTCAAAGGCCTCACCAATGGACGCCGCCGTGACCATCACGCCATGGTTGCCCATCAGCAGGCGGCTCTTGCCGTCGAGCAGCGCGGCCAGGCGCGCGCCTTCGGCTTCGGTGTCAGCCATGCCGCCGTACAGTTCGTCCACGGCCACGCGGTTGAAATAGCGCGCGGTGTTCTGGTCAATCGCCGGAATGTGCGGTGTGGCCAGGCACGCCACCGCCGTGGTGTAAACCGGATGCAGGTGCAGCACGGCGCGGGTTTGCGGCAGCAGTCGGTGGATCTGCCCGTGGATCGACCAGGCGGTGGCGTCCACATGCGGGTGGTCGGCGCAGGCCGGGTCGTCGGCGTTCAACAGCAACAGGTCGCTGGCGCGAATGCGCGAAAAATGCTTCCACTTCGGGTTAAGCAAAAAATGTTTGCCGTCGGCCGATACCGCCGCGCTGAAATGGTTGGCCACCGCCTCGTGCATGCCCAAGTGGGCAATGATGCGAAAGGTTGCCGCCAGGTCGATGCGCGCCTGTTCTTCAAGGGATAACGCCATGAATCTGTCTCCGCAAGGCGCGACCGCAGGGCTGCGGTCGCGCAATAGGCTTACTTGGGCATCAGCGCGGCGATGTCGGCATCGGTCGGCGCTTCAAAGTTGTATTTCTTGAGCAAGGCCGCGTATTCCGGGGTCGCGCGGTACTTGTCCAACCCGTCGAGCAGGGCTTTTTTCACCTCGTCGTTGCCCTTTTTCACGCCGAAGCCGTTGAGGACCGGGTAGATCAGCGAGTCGGACGAAATCACCACGCGGCTGCCGAGCTTGTCGACCACACCCCGCGCCACAGCGGCATCGGTGATCTGCGCTTCAACGGCGTGGGCCAGCAAGGCCTGGGTGGTTTGCGGGTCGGTGCTGTATTCACTGATCGCAATCGGTTTCAAGCCTTTGGCCACGCAGTACTCATCCGACAGTTTGTGCATCTGTGCCAGCCAGGACGTGGCGCCCATGGAGCCGATCTTGTGGCCGCAGAACTCTTCCGGTTTTTTGGGTTGGAACGCACTGTCCTTGAGGGTCAGGATCGACTCGCCGCTTTTCAGGTAAGGGATCATGTCGATGACTTTGACCCGCTCTGCCGTGATGTACATCGACGAGTTGGTCACATCGAACCGCCCGGCCTGCAGGCCGGTGATCAGGTTGGGGAAGCGCGTGTCGAGGGTTTCGACCTTGCGCCCCATGACCTTGCCCAGGCCGTCCATGAACTCGATATCAAAGCCTGCCGGCGTGTTGTTATCCATGTACTCATACGGGAAGAAGGTCACGTCGGAACCGGCGATGATCTTGCCTTCCTGCTGGAACGCCGAAGCCGCCAACGAGGTCAGTGCAACCGCGGCGCCCAACAGGCACACGGCAAGAGGGCGAAGACTTTTTTGAGACGCTGTCATGGTCATTACCTGCAAGGGTTTTAGGGGGTTAGGCAGTCGCGGAGTCTTGGCCGGCCTGTTGCACAAAAAACGACGCGCCACGGGGTTTCTGCGGCAAGCGCAGGTGGTTGTCGGTGGAGCGCACCAAGCCACTTTCTTCACCGGCTACCAGCAGGCCGGCGTGTGCACTGGGCAGCGGATTTTCGCCGAATGGCAGCGCGTCTTCAGCGGCGTAGACGCTGATGAACAGGGTGCGCGGCAGTTCGGTCTCGTTAGGGCTGGACGCATGTAAAAGGCGCGTGTGCATAAAGCACACGGAGCCGGCCGGGCCATAGCAGGCGACCGGTTGCCGGCAATGTTCTTGAACCACGGCATCGTCCACCGAACCGGTAAAACGCTGGTCCTGCCAGTGCGACCACAACGGGCCTTTGTGGCTGCCGGGGATCACATTCAGTGGGCCGTTTTGCGGGGTCACTTCGCTGACCATCAGCAAGGCAGTGACGATGTCGTCGTTGCTGTGCGGCGTGAACAGAAAATCCTGGTGCCACTTCACCTGCGTCGCGGTGTGCGGCAGTTTGGAGTTGATCTTGCTGTGGTGAAAACGCGCGCCGCCAGCGCCCACCAACTGCGCGGAAATCGCCGCCATCCGCGAGTGCAGCGCCACGCGCTCATACGCCGGGGAAATCTCGGTGGGCGAACTCACCCGCCGCAACGACGGGTGATCGGCGCGGTGGTCGCCTTCCAGGTCGAAACGCGCGCGGCCATCCACGGTGGCCCCCCAGCCCTGGTCGTGGCTACGGCTCTCCTCCACCCACTGGTCGAAGTCGTGTTGCAACGCGGCCACTTCGTCCAGCGACAACACGCCCTCCACCACCAGGAAGCCGTCGCGCTGGAATTGTTCGATTTGAGCTTGCTCGATCATTTTTAGTGAGTCCTGAACATTGAAGAGATCACGCCAGCGAGACGTCCTTGAGGAACGCCTCCACGCGTGGGTTGTGGCCGCTGCGCAGGGCCTGGGGCGTGTCGTCGCAAACCACGCGGCCCTTTTCCATGAACACGATGCGGTCGGAGACCTTGAAGGCGAAGTTCATCTCGTGGGTGACGATCACCATGGTGATGCCCTCCCCGGCCAGGGCTTCGATGACCTGCAGCACTTCGTTGACTTTCTCGGGGTCGAGCGCCGAGGTGGGCTCGTCGAACAGCATGATCTGCGGGCGCATCATCAAGGCGCGGGCGATGGCCACACGTTGCTGCTGGCCGCCGGACAGCTGGTGCGGGTACTTCCAGGCGTGGTCGAGCATCCCGACCTTGTGCAGCAGCGCGTAAGCCTGTTGCTTGAGCTCATCGGTGCGCCCCAGGCGATGGTATTTCGGCGCCATCAGCAGGTTGTCGAGCACGCTCAAGTGCGGGAACAGGTTGAAGCTCTGGAACACCATGCCGATGTTCAGGCGGTGCTCGGCGTGCTCAATAAATTGAGGTTTCTGCGCGCCGACCTTATGCAAATGAATGAACGGCAGGCCGTTGATATGAATCTCGCCGTTGTCCAGTTGCTCCAGGCCGTTGAGCAGGCGGATCAGCGTGGTTTTACCCGATCCGGACGGCCCGATCACCGACACCACTTCACCTGGCTGCACCTGCAGGTTGACCGAGCCCAGCACTTCAATGTCGTTGTAAGCCTTATGCAACCGGGCAGCTTGCAGCGCGGCGACGCCGGTGTTGGCCGGGCGCGCCGGCGCCGTGCGTTGTTGGGTGGCCAGGGCCAGCACTGCGGCGTCCGGAACGCGGGACACATTGCGTTGGTTGACGTCGAGAAAGCGCTCCAGGCGTTTGAGCAGAAAGTCGAACACGGTGACGATAAACACGTAGAAAAACGCCACCGCCGCCATGGTTTCGATCACCAGGAAGTTCTGCGAATACAGGCGTTGGCCAACCATCAAAATCTCGGTCAGCGAGATCACCGACACCAGCGAGGTGAGCTTGACGATGGAGATGTACTCGTTGGCCAGCGACGGCAGGGCCACGCGCAACGCCTGGGGAATCACCACGCGCCACTGGGTGCCAAAGAACCTCAAGCCCAACGCCCGCGCCGCTTCGCCCTGGCCTTTGGGAATCGAGAGCAAACCACCACGGTGAATTTCGGCCACGTACGCCGTCTCGCAGATCACCAACGCCAGCAGGCCGGACCAGAACGGGTCGGCCAGCACGGCCGAGGTGCCGGGCAGCGCCTGGGGCAGGTTGTAGATAAAGATCAGCAGCACCAGCAGCGGCAGGCTGCGGAACAACCAGATATAGCCACGGGCCGGGACGCTGAGCAGCCCATGTTTGGATTGTTTGGCCAGCGCCAGCAGAAAGCCCAGGGCGATGCTCAGGACCCAGGTCAGGGTGCTGAGCTTGATTACCGTCCACGTCGCCCGCCAGAACTCGGGATCGGCGAGCAAACCAAACATGTAGTGCCAGTCGAATGTCATCGTCGCGGTGCCTTGCTGAAAAGAAATTGATCTGCATCGATGGGATGAGAGTCGTGGGGACGGGGGTTCAGGGTCAATTCGTAAAACCCGGCCCACTGGGTAGGCAGAACCTATGCAGTGATAACCGGCCAGGGGAAACCATGAAGATCAAATGTGGGAGCGGGCTGGCTCGCGAAGGCGGTGTGTCAGTCAACCCATGTTTAGCTGACATACCGCCTTCGCGAGCAAGCCCGCTCCCACATGGGGCCTTTGGTGTTTCCGGGATTGTTGGCTCCGGCCAAAAGGGTGCACCGCCGAGCAA
The DNA here is from genome assembly GCF_963879675.1 of Pseudomonas sp. Larv2_ips. Taxonomy (NCBI): domain Bacteria; kingdom Pseudomonadati; phylum Pseudomonadota; class Gammaproteobacteria; order Pseudomonadales; family Pseudomonadaceae; genus Pseudomonas; species Pseudomonas sp. Larv2_ips. The sequence goes on along the minus strand of NZ_CAWOAW010000027.1, from coordinate 1,644,819 downwards.
GTGGCGCAGCCCGCGCCACCTTTTGGTGCAATCTCAGCTCACACCACTCAAGACCCGCACCGCATGCGGGTCAAAAAAGCTCGGCGGTGCCATGCCGGGGATGTACTGGTCGGACACAAACATGCGGCAGCGCTCGGCGAACGCCGACACCACACGCGACAGCTGAGTGTTGCTCGCCGTGGCGTAGCCCAGCCGCATCGGCCGGTGCGAGCCCGCCAGGCGCAGGCGAATCACGCGCTTGCCATCCTGGGACACATTGGATTTGGGCCGCGCATTCGCGAAGGAATAGCCAATGCCATTGCCGACCATCGCGCGCACCGTTTCGAGGTTGGTGGAGCGCATGATGATGTTGGGCGTGGTGCCCGCCTGCATGAACAGGCTGAGGAAATAGTCGCGGCTCCAGGGCGTGTCGAGCAGCACCACCGGGTAGGCTTCAAGGTCTTGCATGCTCACCGCAGGAGAGCTCGCCAGCGGGTGATACTCGCCGACCATCACATACGGCGGCAGGTGCGCCAGGGCTTGGAAGTCGATGTCGGGGCTGGTCACCAGGTCGTAGGTCAGGGCGATATCCAGCTCGCCGCTGCGTAGTTTTTCCAGCAATTCCTCGTGGTTGCCTTCGGCCTGGGTCAGCCGCACGCCGGGGAATGCGCGGCCAAAACCAAACACCAGTTCGGGCGTGATCATCGGCGCCAGCGACTCCAGGCAACCCACTCGCAGGGGCCCGCGCACAGAGTTCAACGACTCCGAGGCGATGGTGTAGAGGTTGGTCATCTGCTCCAGAATCAGCTTGGCTTCCTGCATCACCTGGCGCCCCACTGCCGTGAGCGAAATGCCCTGGGCGTGATGGCGGATAAACAGCTGGATGCCCAGCTCGGCTTCCATATGGGTGATGGCGGCCGAGATCGACGGCGACGACACATGAATGCGTTCAGCCGCAGCACTGATGCTGCCCGCCTCTCCCGACGCCACGAAATACTCCAGTTGACGCTGAGTAATACGACTGAGCATTACGCCTGCCCCTCAACAATGACTGTACGCGAGGTGTTGCAGGGTTCGTGCCGGGTCAGGCGCGAGCCGATGACCTGCACGGGCTTCGGTTTTTCCTAAGCACTACCGCGCACAAATGCTGGTTTCGCGAGATCGGGGGCGATGTGAAGCTTGTTGTATCCCGCTTCCGATGAGTTGCCCGCCATGCCCACCCACACCCGCATCCGCATGTTCAATACCAAGCAGACCTACCCCAACCAGGCGCTGGACAACGACCTGTGCCAAGCCGTGCGCGCCGGCAACACCCTCTATGTGCGCGGCCAGGTCGGCACCGATTTCGACGGCAACCTGGTCGGCCTCGGCGACCCGCGAGCGCAAGCCGAGCAGGCGATGAAAAACGTCAAACAACTGCTTGAAGAGGCCGGCTCCGACCTGTCGCACATTGTGAAAACCACCACTTACCTGACCGACCCGCGTTACCGCGAGCCGGTGTATCAAGAGGTGGGCAAGTGGCTCAAAGGCGTGTTCCCGATCTCCACCGGGCTGGTGATTTCCGGCCTGGGCCAGCCGGAATGGCTGATGGAAATCGACGTGATCGCCGTTGTGCCGGATGACTGGACCGTATGAAGGCGGTGATTGCCCATGAGCCGGGCGGGCCTGAGGTGCTGCACGGCGTGGAGCGCCCGGTGCCGACACCCGAGGCGGGCGAGGTGTTGATTCGCGTGGCCGCCGCAGGCGTCAATCGCCCGGATTTGATGCAACGCAGCGGCGCACCGATTGCGCCTGGCGTCACCGACGTACTCGGCCTGGAAGCGGCGGGCATTGTGGTCGCCACAGGCCCTGGCGTAGACGAGTTTGCCCCTGGCGACCGCGTGATGGCGTTGCTCAACGGCGGCGGCTACGCCGAGTACTGCGTGGCCCAGGCCGCGCACTGCTTGCCGGTGCCGGCGGGGTTATCACTTCAGGATGCCGCAGGTGTGCCGGAAGCGGCGTTCACCGTGTGGCACAACCTGTTTGAGCTGGGCCGCCTGCGCAGCGGCGACAGCGTGCTGATCCACGGCGCCGCCAGTGGCGTCGGCAGCTTCGCCGTGCAGTGCGCGCACGCCACCGGGGCGCGGGTAATCGCCACCGCCGGCGGCGCGCAGAAAGTCGCGATGCTGCACGCCCTTGGCGTGTGGCGCGCGGTGGATAGACACACTGAAGATTTCGTCGAGGTGGTGAACGACTGCACCGAAGGGCGCGGCGTGGACGTGGTGCTGGATAACGTCGGCGGCCCTTATGTCGCACGCAACCTCGCCGCCATGGCAATGGGCGGGCGGCATGTGAGTTTGTCCTTCCTGCAAGGCGCAAAAATCGAACTGGATTTACAGGTCTTGATGCGCAAAAACCTCAGCCTCACCTCCTCCACCTTGCGCCCCAAAAGTCACGCCGAAAAAGCCCGTTTGGCGGTGTGTATTCGCTCGCGTTTTTTACCTTGGCTCGCCTCCGGCCTGGTGCGTCCGCAAATCCACACGCAGTTGCCCCTGCTCCAAGCCGCCGAGGCCCATCGGCTGCTGGAGGCCAACGCCAACGTCGGCAAAGTCGTGCTGACCGTCGCGCAATAACTGGAGCGCAAGCCATGTCCCACCGCGTGTTTTTCCTCAATGGCCCTAACGCCAACCTGTACGGCCTCGACAAAGACGGCACCTATGGCAGCGAAAGCTTCGCCAGCATCGAAGCACGCTGCCAACGCCACGCCGCTGAGCTGGGCCTGACCCTGGACTTTCGCCAGAGCAACCACGAAGGCGTGTTGGTGGACTGGATTCAAGAGGCGCGGTCGAACGCCGACGCCATCGTGATCAACGCCGCCGGGCTCACCTACAGCTCGGTACCGATCCTCGACGCGCTGCTGGCCTTCGACGGCCCGATCATCGAAGCGCACATGAGCAACATCTGGAAGCGTGAGAGCTTTCGGCATCACTCCTACGTGTCCAAGGCGGCTACCGGCGTCATCGCAGGGCTTGGGGCGCTGGGTTATGAGCTGGCGCTTACGGCGGTGTCCACACTGTTGAAAACCCAATGAGCCGCCTCACCGCAGATCAACGGTGGGAGCTGTCGAGCTTTAGCGAGGCGGCGAAGGGATACTGTTCAACCTGATGAACCAGCGCGGGCAGCGTATTTCTCGAAAAGATCATTGAAAAAACAGTGCTTACGATGATCGGGTAGTCCGAACACACTTCTTTATCCACCAGTGGACGCACCGTCAGCTCGTCCTCTACAGACTCGTCCATGGGAAAGAACCACGCACCAAAATGACGAAAGTCATCCAGGGTCAGCTCATACACTTGCTTATCTAGAGTGCATCAGTGATGCATCGATAATGACGCGGCTGGCGACTGCCCCATGGGGTTTGGATTTTCCTAACCTCTGCCTTCAAAAAGCATAATTTCGCTCCTTCCACTGCGTGATCACACTGAGGCTGTCGATGCTTGCGCGTCGCCCAAACCGACCGAGGTCGTTCACTTTTAGGAAACGCACATGTCAGTGGAAACAATCAACACCCTGGTAGTGGGCGCAGGCCAGGCCGGCGTCGCCATGAGCGAGCACCTTTCCCTGATGGGTGTGCCGCACCTCGTGCTGGAGCGCAGCCGCATCGCCGAACGCTGGCGCTCGGAGCGCTGGGACTCGCTGGTCGCCAACGGCCCGGCCTGGCACGACCGCTTTCCCGGGCTGAAATTCGAGGGCATTTCCCCCGAAGCCTTCCCGCCGAAAGAGCGCATGGCCGACTACTTCGAAGCCTACGTCGAGAAGTTACAGGCCCCCGTGCGCACCGGCGTGGAAGTCCAACGCGTGGAACGCCACGTGGGCCGCCCCGGCTTCAAAGTCACCACCTCCGCGGGCATCATCGAAGCCGCGAATGTGGTGGCGGCCACCGGCCCGTTCCAGCGCCCATCGATCCCCACCATCGTCCCGGCCACCGCGCCCGTGCACCAACTGCACTCCTCCACCTACAAGAACCCCGCGCAATTGCCCGAGGGCGCCGTGCTGGTGGTAGGCGCCGGCGCGTCCGGCTCGCAAATCGCCGAAGAACTGCAAAAGGCCGGCAAAACCGTGTACCTCTCGGTGGGCGAACACTACCGCCCGCCCCGCGCCTACCGCGGCCGCGACTACTGCTGGTGGCTCGGCGCGCTGGGCCTGTGGGACGAAGTCAAAATTCAGCCGAAGAAAAAGCACGTGGCCTTTGCCGTCAGCGGCTATGAAGGCGGCAAGACCGTGGACTTCCGCCGCCTGGCGCACCAGGGCATCCACCTGGTCGGCGTCACGCGCGAGTGGAACGAGGGCGTCATGACTTTCGAACCGGGCTTGGCCGACAACGTGGCCGAAGGTGACCGCGCCTACTTTGATGTACTGCGCGACGCCGACGCCTACATCGAGGCCAACGGCTTGCCGTTCCCATTGGAGCCCGACGCCTGGAAATTGCTGCCCGACCCGGAATGCCTGGTTAACCCGACCCTCAGCCTGGACCTGGCCGAGGCCGGCGTGACCACCATCCTTTGGGCGACTGGTTTTAAATTCGATTTCAGCTGGTTGAAGGTCGATGCGTTTGACGAAAAAGGCGAGCCATTCCACAAGCGCGGCATCTCGGCGCAAAGCGGGATTTACTTCCTGGGCCTGCCGAATCTGGTGAACCGCGCGTCGTCGTTTATCTACGGGGTTTGGCACGACGCAAAGTACGTGGCCGACCATATTGTTTTGCAGAATGAGTACATGTCCTACACCAAGCCCTGAAACAGCAAAGTCCGAGGCGACGGCGCCTTGCTCCGTTGCCTACGCTTGCGTCAGAATCCGCCGGCTTGTGTGCTTGGGTGGGCGTCTCTAAGGTTGCTCGGTCGCTGAATGCTCAGTGATCGGGTTTAGTAGCCCGAGCGATAACATAAAGTGCATGAGCCTCATCTGTCAGATGTTCTTGTCTGTGCTTGATGGTGGCTGTGTGCAGGGCGCCCTCGGGCGCGCCGGCTTTGTGTGTTTCCCCGGTCTACTAACCTGCGCACAGCTGCCACCCCATCGTTTAGTAGCGAAGAGGTGTTGGCCCTAATCAGGTACAACACACATGTTCAAAGTCACACCCAACCCTCCGAACGAGCCGGACCTGAAGCTGAACCAGGCGGCGCATCGCGCGATTGATCGCTATCTCAACCCGGAAACTGACTCACCATCGCCGCCGGGCCTGTTCAGCGTTGCCGCCGACGCCAGCAACGAAACCCTGATCACCAACAGCTACGAAACCTTCTCTTCGGTAACCGCCTTGCTGCTTGACCTGTCGGAAGACCTGACCGGGAAACAGCGCGACGTGGCGCTGGCGATTCACCAGTTGAGTGAGTTGGGGGTTTTGTTGATGGACAGGCTGATGGAGCGAGAGGCTGCTGTAGCGGGTCGCTGAGTTTTCAACTGCATGAGCCGAATAAACAACCGGGTTTACTCGCGAAGACGTCGGGCCGGCAATTATGAGGTCGACTGATCTACCGCTTTCGCGGGCAAGCCCGCTCCCACAGGGGGATCGGCGCTTGACTGATTGGTAGTGGGGAACAGGCCACCCTTAAAGGCGTGGCCTGGCGCCTGCTCTCTCTAACTCAACCGAATACACGGCAACCGATACCTCACCTCGACCAGCTGCACACCGCCCCTTTCAAGCGTGCGCTCACTGCCCGCCTCCTCAACACAGCCTACCCGGCGATAAAAGCGGATAGCTCGTTCATTACGGGCCAACACCCACAGCGTTAACTGTTCAAACCCCTGTTCAGCCAAATACTGTAAGCCCGCGTTCCACAACGCCAGCCCGACGCCCGTGTGCCAGTGCTCGGCGACAACGTAGATGGCCATCACTTCACCTACGTTCTGCGCAGCAGCATCCTCATCACGGCTGGCGCCGACGGACACCCAGCCGACTACCTGCTTGTTCACCTGCGCCACCCAGACTTTTGATTCGCCCGATTCAATCGAGGCCATCCAAAATGACTCGCGCCTGGCCAAGGTCGAGCTCAACGCACCCAAGTAGTCGGCGGGCATCAGCTCGCGATAGGCGTCCTGCCAACTGCTGATGTGCACCTGGGCAATCGCCCTGGCGTCTGCGGGTGAGGCGTGACGAATCATCGAAGCGTTCCTTGTTCGGATATCAAGTGGTCAGGGTAAGCCGGCCTCAATTACGATTTTGCGATGTTGTTAAATTTTCCATGGTCTGAGGTGTCAGGCACCTTATGAGTGCGGGGATATAAAGGAAGGACGTCATCGCCTGCATCCTCGACGGTTACTGGCGTAGCGATTCAGCCATTCGGGCCGACACTGAGGTTGGACCGCAAGTGAATGGCTATTCACTGATGTCTTCCATCCCCGGACTATTTAGGTAACCTCACGTATTTGCACGGCATACGGGGTCGCGAATATGGACATCAGCTCCCTCACGTTCCAACAAATGCTTCGCCCTGGAAGCGACTTAAAAGGTTGCACGGTGGCCGAGCGTTGTTCAATTGATTTTCTGATTAATCAGCGTTCGTTGCTCGATACGCTCGTCACCGCGGGCGGTGACCACGCAGACTATATGAGCTGTTTCGTCAAAGGCTTCTGCGAGGCAAACAGCCGGTCCGGCGCTCGCCTGCTGTTGCGCGAACCCGCCGGAACGGAAAGTGGACGTGTCCTCCTGTACGCGTGCCCCGAGTGCGGCGACATCAGTTGTGGCGGCTATTCAGTGCATGTCAGTCAAACCGATAACCGCTTTACGTGGCACGCCTTTGCTTACGAGAACGGGTATGAAGAGCCAGTCATCATCGATGGCGTTGGCCCCTATACCTTCGAGAAGCAGGCCTATGAAGCAACCCTGAACAAGGCCGAATGGCTGATGAAGGAGTAGTCGTGTAGCGCGCTTTTCTATTTAAAGCGGACTGACTCTGGTGGGCCACTCAGCACTTGAATATGGAGATCCGCCCAGGGGGATCGGTTGATTCAGCATGAGTGCCGCACAAATCACCGCGATCAGTCTGGTTTATGACTGTCTGCGCAAACGAAAGAAGGTCTAAAGACGGCGATTCGCGAGAAGCAATGCATAGGGCTCACATCATTTCACCCGACGGGCCAGGCACGCCGCGCGTCGTAAGGTGCTGACGGACATAATAATTGTCGAACTCACTGCTTTCGACGAATTGGAAACCATGGCGGGTATAAAACCGGTTCGAGGCGCTTTCTTTGAGCGCACCTACTTTGATCGGCAGTGCAGCGGCATCCGCTTCCTTGAAAACCTGAGCAAGCACCGCAGCACCTACCCCTGCCCCTTGCGCACTCGGCCTCACGTACAGGTGGTCGAGCACGAGTTGATCGGGCTCGTGCTTGACCACGACAAAGCCGACTCGGTCTCCAGCGACCTCAATGTAACGGGTGCTGTGGGCTTCGAAGCCGCTGACGAACCGCTCACGCGCCCGCACCGGATCAAATCGCCCGACACGCTCCAGACTGTCGCGCATCGCCTCGATTCGAATGGCAACCAAATCGTCCACGTCGCCGGGTTGAGCGAGGACTAACTTCACTGGGGTGTTTTGATCGCGTGTAATGGGCATGACGTTGCACTCTACTTAGGCGCAGTAGTAAGACCACGTTCATAGGTTTCCCGAAGCGTGGTCTACGTTGTTTTTCGAGCGCAACTCAGGCTCAGGCGCGCTTGGGCAACTTCCAGTTCGGCCGGATGAAGTGGCAGGTATAGCCATTGGGTATGCGCTCCAGATAATCCTGATGCTCCGGCTCCGCTTCCCAAAACGGCCCTGCGGGCTCTATTTCAGTCACCACACGGCCTGGCCACAACGTGGAGGCATCCACGTCGGCAGCAGTGTCTTCGGCGATGTCGCGTTGCTGTTCGCTCAGGTAGTAAATCGCTGAACGATAGCTTGGCCCAAGGTCATTGCCCTGGCGGTTAGGCGTGCTGGGGTCGTGGATCTGGAAAAAGAACTCGAGAATCTGCCGGTACGTGATCACCGCAGGATCAAACACGATCTCAATCGCTTCAGCATGATTGCCGTGGTTGCGATAGGTGGCGTTCGGCACATCGCCGCCGGTATAGCCGACTCGCGTACTGAGGACGCCGGGGTAGCGCCGCAACAGGTCCTGCATGCCCCAGAAGCAGCCGCCGGCGAGGATCGCGGTTTCGGTTTGGTTGGTCATGGTCTGCCCTTGTGCTGAATGAGTACTGGGATAGTTATGGGGCTGTGCTGGGCAATAGCAAGGGTGAACGTCGGGTTGCGCTCGCCTCACTGATAAATTCCCGGCCAGCAAAATGGCCGCACAGCGCTGCGCAGCCGTGAGGCAATGGTTCATACACCGCTGCGCGCTGATATTCGCATGGCTTAAAAATGCCGCCATGGCGTCATATTTCTGCAATGAAACCATGCGATTTTTGTCGGCGGAAATAGGGCATAACAGCCAGTTTTAGCACGCTAAACCGCTGTTTTTATTATGGAAAATGGATTTTAAGGAAAATCGATGTCGATGTTTTGTCAGATTATGGATAAATCTGAGAGTGGTGGGTGCGGGTGCAAGATCCCATCCAGCGTGTTAACGAAGATTCTGTCGCAAATTGCAGCGGCCAATACGGTCTCGGATGACAAAGTGGTATTGGGCTTTGAGTCTTCTGACGATTGCGCCGTCTATGACGCAGGTGAAAAATACCTTTTATTCACCACCGACTTTTTCTCCCCGATAGTCAACGACCCTTATGTCTTCGGCCAATTGGCAGCCAGCAATGCTGTGAGCGATATCTTTGCTTCAGGCGGAAGTCCACTGATTGCCAACTCGATCATGGCGTTCGACCCGGAACTGGTGTCGGCCGAGCAAGTAACGCAGATGATCCTGGGCGCCCAGTCGGTGATGAACAAGTTCAATGTGAGCATCGTCGGTGGCCACACGATCAAGAACAGCCAGCCCTTGTACGGCTTCTCGATCATTGGTGAGGTGGAAAAGCACCGCTTGAAGAAAAACAACACGGCCAAGGCCGGTGATTGGCTGGTCATGACGCGTCCGATTGGTGTCGGCATCCTCGCCAATGCCCTGAAGACCGGCGTGATTGAACAAGAGGACATTGCTGCGTCGACGCTTGCCCAGATCACCGGCGACAACGCGTTCGGGCGCACGCTGAGCGAAAGCCCTGAAGTCAGCAGTTTGACTGACATCACCGGGTTCGGCCTGATCGGCCATATCAGTGAGATGGTCGGGCTGGGGCAACTGGATGTTGACCTCGATACAAGCGGTCTGGTTTTTTATGACGGTACAGAGTCATTGGCAGTGGCGGTGACGTCGGCTGACAGCGGTATTTTTTCTAACATTAAAAAGTACGCGCAGCACGTGGAGTACCTGGCTGATATTCCCTTGGCTAGAAAGTTTCTGTTGCATGACCCGCAAACGAATGGCGGGTTGCTGTTCACTGTGAGTGCCCAAGGGTTTGAAACGAACCCTCGGACGTGGCAAGCGCTTTGCCCTGATCTGATTGTTATCGGTCGGATGACGCAAGGGACCGGCAAGATCAAGGTCTGCTGAGATGGTAGCCGTGACAATCTACCCGGTTATGGTCGGTGTGGGCGTGATGGCGGGTTTCATGTCAGGCCTGTTCGGTATCGGTGGGGGCATCATCGTGACGCCCCTGTTGGTGCTGATTTACCCGATATTGTCCGGTCAGAAACTGCCAATTGAAGTCGTGACGGGGTTGTCCTCTGCACAGGGCTTCTTTTCGTCCCTCGTGTCGTTCGCGTTGCACCGCATCAAGTTTCAGCCGGATTGGCGAGTGATCAGAAGCTTTGCCGTACCGATGGCTGTCGCCAACTTTTTTGCCTCGCTCCATGCTGATGCCTTCAGCGAAAACTTCATCCTGTTCGTCTTCGGCCTGCTGGGGTTGATGTCGTTGTTGGTCACGTACCTGTTCCGTAAACCGGTGGGCCTGCTGTGCAACCATCAATCGCTGTCGTTGCCACTGATAGGGCTGGTGCTTGGCGTATTGTGCGGGCTGGTTGGACAGGGCGGTGGGTTCATCTACCTGCCTGTACTGATCAGCTTGTTTGGTCTGCAGATAGAGCAGGCCATTTCGACCTCGGCGCTGATCGGCATCATCGGAGCAAGTGGAGCGTTATTCGGCAGAGTGGGCTCAACCATGGATTTTCTCGGCTACACCGGTGAGTTGGTACTGGGGATATTGGTGGGGGGTTTGCTCGGCGCCATGCTTTCTCATCGGCTGGACTCGAGGCATCTGAAGCAGGCGCTGAATGCTTTCGTTTTGCTGTGCTCGCTCCAGCTCATGCTGCGCGTGCTTATTTGACCTGTGAGTCTCTGTTCGCATGTGCGAGCAGCATCCTGAATGACATACAAAGAAAACCTGGAAGTGTTTGATATGGATATTGCTGTGGATGCAGTTTATGCCGACGTCTGTGGGTCGGCTCCGGTTTCAATGGGTGTCAGCAACATGCTTCAGGCGTTGTTTTCGACCCGCCAATGCGCCAACCCCAATGCCAACCACGCCCTGGGCGTTCAGTTGCTCGAACGCGTCGAACGGGCGCGTGGCAGCATCGCCAGCCTTTTGAACGTGGACGCCGACTGCCTGATTTTCAACAGCGGCTCCAGTGAAGGCTGTGCCCAGGTGTTTCATGGTTTTTTCGAACGCTACAAGCATGAGCAACCCTTGGTGTTGTACTCAGCGATCGAACACGCCTGCACCCTGCAGAACATAAACCGCTACAGCCTGGAAGGCCTGCAGGCCATAGCAATCGGGCATCAAATGAACGGACTGCTCGACACCGAACAGTTGGAGCAGTTGCTGCGCGCCCATGTAGGTCGCCCGACGTTGGTTTGCGTTATGGCCGTGCATAACGAAACCGGCGTGATTCAACCGATCGAAGACATCGCCCGACACGTGAAGGCTGCAGGTGGTTGGCTGTTTTCGGACATGACCCAGGCCATCGGCAAAATCCCTGTGGACCTGCACGCATCCGGCGTTGATTTCGCCATTGCGTCAGGACACAAGTTCGGGGCGTTGCCCGGTGCCGGTTTTCTGTACGCCAGGAGCCGCTACGGGTTGTCGCCATTGATTGTTGGCGGCGGCCAGGAAGGTGGGTTGCGCGGTGGTACTCAGAACTATCCGGGCATTCTTTCGATTGAAACCGCGTTGCAAGAGAAACAACACACCTACGGCATCGGCAAAGTCGCGGTACAACAGAGCCGGGAAACGTTTGAACGTACGCTGCAAGCGATGCTGGGCGAAGTGGTCGTGATCGGTCAGCAAGCGCCGCGTGTGCCTTGTGTGAGTTTTGTTGCATTGCCAGGGGTCAATACAAAAAAACTGCAGTGGGCCTTGAACACGCAGTCGATCTACATCACCGGTGGGTCGGCATGCTCGGACAAGCAACGGAGCCTGTCCAACACGGTTATACAACTGGGATATCCCGACCGGATCGCCGGGGCCACGGTGCGCATTTCCATCGCCGAAGCACAGTGTCAATTGGCGTATGAGCGGATTCTGGCGGGTATCGCCCAAGCGCTGAAGCTGTCTTCGACTGTCCCGGCAGCTCACGCTGTGACCCACGTGTCATGAGGGTGGTGACCTCAGGCTCGGCGTACCTGGACATCGACGCGTATGCCTGTTGCATTGCGTACGCCGAGCTGTTGAATCACCAGGGCGTTGATGCTCGGGCCGTCAGTAGCGCCCCGCTCAATGTCAGCATCTCCAGGACCGTGCTCGGATGGCAATCATCGCTGGACGATTATCGGCCGAGAGCGGGTGATGAGTTCGTGTTGGTGGATGTCTCCGACTACCACCATTTCGACCCGCTGGTGGTGCTTGAACAGGTGGTGGAAGTCATTGACCATCACCCAGGCTTTGAAAACCATTGGGCGCAGAAGCTCGGACCTGCGGCCCACATCCTGCCGATCGGCGCAGCGGCAACGCTGATTTTTCAGCGCTGGGAAGCGGCAGAGTTGTTGCCGCTGATCAGCGAAACAAGTGCCGCGTTGCTGGCCACGGCCATTCTGGACAATACCCTGAATTTCACCGGGCAATTGACCACCCAAGCGGATATCCGGGCGTATGAAGTCCTCGCAGAGCGGGCGAAACTGGAGGCCGATTGGCCCGAGCGGTATTTCTCCGAGTGTCAGGCCACTGTCGAATCAGACCTGATTGGCGCGTTGGCGGTTGATGTGAAGCGGCTGAAAGCCGAGAGCAACCTGCCGCAGGTTTTCGCGCAGCTGGCGGTATGGGATGCCAGTGCGCTCATCCGAACCCATCGTGCAACGATGGGACACTGGCTGGCGGCGCAGGGTGAAGACTGGCTGTTGAACGTCATCAGCATCCGCGAGTGCAAAAGCTACTTTCTGGCTGAGCCCTTGGTCAGCCAACAAAAGTTGAGCCATTTACTGTCGATCGAATGGCAGGCCGCAATGGCGGTGCTGGAGCCCGCGATACTACGCAAGGAACTGTTGAAGTTGGGGTTGGCCGCGTCTGCGTTGTGAGTAAACCGCAGCTGGTTTTGTAGCCGCGTTGAAGGGCTGTTTTTGGCCGATTCTGTTGAAAAAGTCGTACTCGCTTAGCCAAGGTGACCGCCTGCATCAATGAATAGCTTGCGGAGTTTTTTTCGAGCCGCCTCTGAAAGACGCGGTGAATAGCGTTCAAACTCTTCTTCGGCTGTGTCGGGCTTGCCGTTCATGGCCAATACAAACGCGTATGCAAGAGGATGTTGTATGTAGTTGTAGAAACCCAGGCCACCAGTCGACAAATGCTGCTTGACCCGCTCGAAAGCATCAGGCAGGTCGGCTATCGAACGAGCCTCGTTCCAAAACGATTCAGCTTTTGGAATTGCAGCCCGGAGGATATTGGGTGCGCGGGTTGCTATGACATCAGGTCCGTAGCTGCATGAGATATCAAACGCTCGATCTCGCACATCGAAAGTCAGATCAGGTCGTGCTGATTTTGACGTCCTGTGCCATTTGATTTCATTGCCGGAAAGATGGGGAACGAAGTCCAGTGACAGAGCCCATGACGGCGCTAGCGCGCCGCCTTTGCACTGCTCAAGGCGAAAGAGTTGGCGAATGGGAGCATTGACGCTACGAAGCCAGGACAGCGGGCCCTGAACTTCGAACCCTAACGGCTGTAAAAGTGATTCTACGGTTGGCGAAACAATTTCGTGGATTTGATCTATTCGCACTATTTCGAACGTTTTTCCCTGCATCGTCGGCCCCATGCCCAAAAGTAATCCCACTTCGACAACTACGGTCGTTGGTTCGACCTCAGATAATGGATGGAGTCTTCTTCATCTACATTCGGGAATCAAGGCACACGAAACCTCTCTCGGCGAACTGCCTTTTACATCAGCAGATGATGAACTGTCCTTTTGCAAAAGTAGCTCTCCTGATTGGTCTAAGGCAAAATCTGCCCGTCGGCCAGCGGGAGAGTACGCAGCATGATGGGACAGTTATCGAGTAAGCAGGATCGGCTGTTTTATTCGTTCAATCTTGAAGAACACATCCCAAAAAATCATCTCCTGCGTAGCATTGATCGGTGTCTCAATCTGAGCGACCTGCGCCACTACCTCGCCGATTTCTATAGCCCGATTGGGCGCCCTTCGATTGATCCTGAACTGATGATCCGAATGCTAGTCGTGGGCTATTGCTATGGCATTCGCTCCGAACGACGCTTGTGGAGAAAAACAGAAAAACGGGGTCAGACCACAATTACTTTAACTGTGGTCTGACCCTGTTTTTTTGGGGAAGGCCGAGCTGGAAGGGCTGATAGGCAACTAGTATGCTTGAGTCCCTCTAATGATAGGAACCTGACATGGGACATGATCCCTCGTTGCAGATCGAACGCGCCGCTTATGAGGAGTTCGTCTGGCTTTGGAGTCATGGAAGCTTCGAGCATCAGCGACTGGGCCAAGCGTTTTACAACCACTTCAATCTACACAAACTCACCGATCAGGCCGGATTACACGGTCTATATGAGGCCGACGGTGATAAAGCCTCACGCTTGATCTTGAGGCTTTTCCACCTTCACTGAGTGGCAGCTATCGACCCGAAGCGGACGCCATAAATTGCAGGCGGGGATAGTTTTCTGATGTCTTTGGGCGCCGTATAGTGGCAATACTTATTCAGTCAAAGGAGTGGCTATGAACCCGTTAAGCGGCCTACCTGTCGGTGTAAACGTCACTACTCACTGCGCGAAAAGGGCAGTTCAATGCGTGCAAGAATGATTTTTGCCGGGATCGGCACGCTGTTGGCGCTGCTGTCTGCATCGCCAGCCCAGTCTGCGCCCCTGCCGCCAGGCACAGTGAACAAGGGGGGTATCTCGGTGCAGGTACAAGGCTCGGGCACAGATATCATCTTGATCCCAGGATTTGCGTCGTCCTACGAAGTATGGGCAGATTTGGCCTCCAGATTAAGACTCAGCCACCGGCTCCATCTTATACAGGTAGCTGGATTTGCCGGCTCGCCTGCTGTATCCAATCCGGACGGGAGAGTAGTCGCGTCTACGGTCGAGGCGATCGCTGAATACATCCGCAGCCAGCGCATCGAGTCGCCGGTCATCATCGGGCATTCGTTGGGTGGCGAGGTGGCACTCATGCTAGGTGCTCGTCATCCTGATCAAGTGGGACGCCTGATGATTGTCGATGCGATGCCCTTTTACACTTTGCTCTTTGATCCCTCCGCGACCAGTGAAACGGCGGCCCCGCATGCGGCTGCAATGCGTGATGCAATGTTGGCGGCAACGCCTGAGCAGGCGCAAGCCATGCAGCATGCATCCATCGCCCGCCTCGCCAAAACTGAAGCGGTCAGGCCAGGCCTGGTCGCGGCGGGGTTAAACTCGGACCGAAAGACCATGGCCGATGCCATGTATGAATTGATGGTCTCAGACCTCCGGCCTGAGCTTGGGCACATTAAGGTGCCGGTTGAGGTCGTCTACGCCTACGATGCGCTTTTCGGCGTAGAAGCGTCCCACGTCGATGCAATGTTCCGTAACGCCTATGCTTCTACGCCAAACATCAGCTTCAGGCGCCTTGACGGCAGTTTTCACTTCATCATGCTCGACCAGCCCGAACTGTTCGCCAGTGCTGTCATCAAGTTCCTGAACCAGTGAACGGCGACGGAGTTGCCAGAGTGGTGAGTCGCCGTAAAACGGTACAGGATTCGTAGCCGTGCTTGCAGGTCACCGACCGTCCGCTTTTGGCCGATTGCTGCCCTCCGTAAAGGGCAGCTTAGGGTCGAGAGCAGCCTATCTCGCAGCGCATAACGCCATAAAAACCGGGTCAGGCCACCCTTTATAACAGTGGTCTGACCCTATTTTCTCGAGGAGCTATCCTTGAAGACCGTCCAGCGTGTCTCTGCGTATGCTTCAAATTTATTAGCCCCCTGTTCTTCCCGTTTTCACAGTGGCGTGAAAAACTGCGCGCACTTTGCCGCTCACCTTTTTGTCTGTTTCGATGGAACTGCTGATGGACATCATGGATACCCAGCAAGAGAACAACCTCGAAAAATCACTCCGGCTGGCGGCGAATGAACCGGCCCATCGTCCAGACTTTTTCAAGACTTTGTTGAATTCCTCCGTCTACGTCCTCGGCACTGCCGGCGTTGGCGAAGGTCAAGTCAACATCGAGTCTGGTAGCAACATCAGCATTGCGCACTGGCAAAAACCTGACGGCTGCGCAGTCATCCCGTTTTTTTCTTCGTTGCAAACACTCCAAAGATCCATAGATAGCAAAGAATCCTACATAGAGATCTCGGCCAGATCGCTGTTTGAAATCACACTAGGCACCCCTCTTTTCCTCAATCCAAAGTCTGCTTACAGCAAAGAGTTTTTCCCGGAGGAAGTGCGCCATCTGCTCTCTGACGGGATCGGCCAGGAGCCCGTGCAGCGCACAGTAGAAAAAGACACCAACGTGCTGCTCGGACAGCCGTCGCACCATCCGTCGAAGATGGTCAACTCGCTCACGCAATTACTCGCCAAACATCGCAACGTAAAGCGTGCATTTCTGGCGTTGATGCATGACGCATCGTCTGATCAGAAGCCTCATCTGATCATTGGTATTGAAGCGGATGGGGATATTGAACGGGTCATGCGCGAAGCCGGTAACGTTGCCGGGGATAGCGCTCCGGATGGCGAACCCGTTGACCTCTACCGCGTTCACGCGGGGGAATCAGGCCTTAGCGATTACTTCCTCACACAAACCGCACCCTTCTATGAACGAAAGTCGGCAGGCTGGCTGCGTTCATTGCTTGGCTTTGGCAAAGCGTGACAAGGATCAACTCCTTGCTAACCGCAGAGCAGGCCTGCGAAATCGTGCTTAGCCTGTTTGACGGCGTCATGAGAGATGGCAAACCTGAGCGTTTTGTCATTCAGTCATGTGAGCTTTCCGCCAACGGTGATTACTGGGTTATTCGCAGTAATAGTGAGGATTACGTCGTCCACGGCATGACGGAGTTCTGCTACGTCGGCGTTAATGCGCACTTGATCAACGTCATGACGGGAGAGCGTGAGACGGTCGTCAGTTGCATGAGTGTCGATGAATATCTGCAAGACAAATACGATCTGGAGGCAGCGTCGGGCAACAAGTATGTACTGACCCCGGCAATTGACCGAGGCGACAAACCGGCTCTGGTCAATTTGCGTCGAAAGCTGCAGTGCACTTACCCGCAAACCCTTGCGTTGCTGACGGGCAAACAACGCTATTGGCTCACAGGTAAACGCAGGCTGCTTGAAGACGCGCAGCGACTGCTTTTCGAACAAGCCATAGCCACCCAAATTGAGTTAGTGCTTGATGCCGGCGAAGCGGTCGCCATCGGTGTCGAAACCTGGCACATAGAAGCGGTATTGAGGGCTGTGCGCGAGAGGTTGTGCTGAATGATTGGCGAACAATGAGCGAGGTGAAAATTCAGCGAATCCCATTCTTTGTCGGTGGAACATGCGTTTCGTGATTTGACCGTATTGGGTCTAAAGCCGGCTATCTCGCAGCGCATACCACCATAAGCCAACAGCCCCCCGTGAAGCCAAAGCACCTCGACCAGATACCAAACGCTTCACACCTATAAAGCTGGTAAAAACACACCAACCAAACCCCATCTTTCTCGGAACCTCGCCATGCCGCGCCTTCTCCCCCTTCTGCTCTTGCTTCTACCCAGCCTGGCCCACGCCCTCCCCGTCCTGAAAGACACCACGCTCTACACCACCACCGCCCACGACTGCGTGGACGTCAACCTGGCCACCTGGCAGCATCCCACCCGCACGTTACTGGAGAAGAACAACTTTCAGCTCGAACGCATCCAGCTGTGCAACGGCGGTCATTACCCGATTTTCCAGGTGCAAGCGCCCTACGACCCACGCGGTCAGACCAAGGATTTTTTCCTGCCGTTGTATGAGCACATGCGTAAGGCCAACGGTAAATGGCCTTACGCATTGGTCGACAGCAGCGACGCGGTGGTGGTGTACGTCAGCTACCCGAAAGACGATGAGATCTCCCTGGATTACGAGGGTTTCGAAGCGCCGTAGAAGCGCGTTTCAATCGTCGCAGGTGACCCGGCAGGGGATGCATTGCGAGGGCATTTCAGGTAATGATGCGCCACCCACATCAACGACGATAAAAACAATGAAAACCGCGCTGCGCGCCCTGTTGCTGCTGTGCCTGTCCACGCCCGCCTTCGCTGCCGAAACCCCGGTGGGCTTCAAGACCGCCACGCTGCCCGATGCCACACACCAGCGCCCGCTGGAACTGGTGGTCTGGTACCCCGCTACCTCCACAGCCCAACCCAAGCTGATCGCCGACAACGCGGTGTTCATCGGCGCTCTCGCTGTGCCCGACGCGCCACCGGCTGCCGGCGAGCATCCGTTGGTGGTGCTGTCCCACGGCTACGGCGGCAATTGGGGTAAACAGGTGTGGCTGGCCAGTGCCTTGGCGCACCAGGGTTATATCGTGGCTGCGGTCAATCACCCCGGCACCACCACCAAAGACCGCAGCCCCCAAGCCGCCGCGCAACTGTGGCTGCGCCCGGCCGACCTGAGCCGCGCTATCGACGCGGTCCTGGCTCAGCCGCAGCAATTTGGCGCGGTTGCGCCTACCCGGATTGCTGCGGTGGGCCACTCCCTCGGCGGCTGGACCGTGATGGAAATCGCCGGTGCACGCTTCGACCCCGACCTGTTCAGCCGCGACTGCGCCGAACACCCGAAGTTGGGCGGCTGCATCGGCTACCAGCAGATGAACCCCGCCGCCACGCCCGCCGGCAAGGCCCAGTTGGCCGCTGACTTGAGCGACAAACGCATCACCGCAGTTGTGTCACTGGACCTGGGCCTGTCGCGGGGCTTCACCAGCGCCAGCCTGGCCGCACTGCCGGTGCCGGCGCTGGTGATCGCCGGGGGCGTGCCAACTGAGGACATGTCGCCCGAATTGGAATCCGCCGACATGGTCAAGCGCATGCCAACACCCTCCACGCAGTACGTGGAGATCAGCGACGCCACGCACTTCAGCTTTATGCCGATCTGCAAGCCGGGTGGCATGGCATTGATTGAAGAAAGCTCGCCGGGCGATGGCATGATTTGCCGGGATGGCGAAGGCGCGCGGCCACGGGCGGTGATTCAGCAGCAGGTGGTGGCGCTGATCAGCGGGTTTCTGGCCAGGGCAAGCACGCCGGGTCAAAAAACCACCGAACGCTGACAGGCCGATGTCGCCACGATCTTCCCGCGCTTGAGCACCATCAACCGCGTCGGTAAATCGAGAATCACATCACTGACTGCGCGCGTATCCAACAACACCAGGTCAGCAGCCTTACCCACTGCCAACCCGTAGTGCTTCAAGCCCAATGCTTTGGCCGGGCTTGTGGTAAGCATCGACAACACCGTGGCCTGGTCATCCGCCCCGCCCAGGTGGCAGGCAGGAATCGCCAGTTGCGCAATATTGAGCAAGTCGCCGGTGCCAAACGGGGTAAAGGCGTTGCGAATATTGTTGGTGGCCAGGCACACATTCACGCCGCCATCACGCAGGGCCCGCACCGGTGTCAGCGTGCGGCGCACGTTATGACTGTCGCCGCGCGCACCGAGGTGCAGGTCGGTGGCAGGCAGGCACATGACGCTGATGCCAGCCTCGCGGATCAGCGCAATGATCTCGTGCTGTTTGTGCGGTGGCACGGCGCCCAGGCTTGTCAGGTGCCCGACACACACGCGGCCTTGATAGCCTTCCTGAAGGGTCTTGCGCGCGAGGTACTCAATGGTCATGTGTTCGGCGTGGTCGGCGAAGTCCTGGTGCAAATCGATGTCCTTGCCGTAGCGCTTGGCCAGGGCGAACACAAAGTCGATATGTTCATGCGCCGAGTCATCGTTGTAGGGAATGCCGCCCACCACATCGGCGACCTTTTCCATGGCCTCGACCATCATTTCCCGCATCCCTGGCAGCTTCAGGATGCCTTCCTGAGGAAAGGCGACCACCTGAATATCGATGACGTCGCGAAATTTCTCCCGCAGTTCCAGCACCGCATCAAACCCGGTGAAGCCTTGTACCGGGTCGAACTCGGCGTGGGCACGCACATGAGTAGTGCCGGCTTGCACCAGCGCACGTAAGACCTGGGTGGAGCGCTCCAGAATATCGTCGCGGGTCAAGCTGGGTTTGAGTTCGGCGGTCACCGCAATCGCCTCTTTCAACGTGCCGGAGCGATTGGCCTTGCGGTGCATGACATGGGCTTTTTCCAGGTGCAGGTGGCCTTCGACAAAACCGGGTATCAGCACGTTGCCGTGACCCTGAATTTCCTGCTGGGCATGCGCTGAAATGCGAGGCGCAATTTCAATGATTTTGTCGTCGTGCACCGCCACGTCCATCAGCGGTTGTGCGTCGTCGACGCGTACGTTGCGAAAGATTAAATCCATGGGTATGGCCCTCAAGTTGCTGCCCTCAGGCGCACCGGGCGCAGCGGTAAAAACACAAACAACGGGTGGCTTAACCGTTGGAACAGCCGTTACCCATCACGTGGTATTCAAGAATGTGCTGCTGGCCCTTCGAGTCTTCATAGGTCATGCGCACAGGCACCACAGCGCAGACGTCTGCAATGTCGCTGATGGAAATGACGTGGGCGATGTCCAGGTGCTGGGCGTAGCTGTATTGCTCAACCGGAAGCAGCTGGTCGGCCATCGCCGCGCTGCAAAAAACCCCAACCACCAGTGCAAGTAACGCTTTCATGCTCAGATAACCTCTTCGACATCGTGAGGAGAGTGGAGCCCGGCGACCAGGCGGCGCCGGGCCCTTTGAGGACGTGATCAGAACGGTTTGGTCGGCAAGTACTTACCATCCAGGGTGATCACCGCGCGCGAGCCGCCGTCCGGGTCTTCAACCTTCTTGACGTCGAGCTTGAAGTTGATCGCGCTGATGATGCCGTCGCCGAACTTCTCGTGAACCAGCGCCTTGAGCGTGGTGCCGTAGACCTGAATCATTTCGTAGAAACGGTAGATGGTCGGGTCGGTCGGGATGCCGTTGCCGATGCTGCCGCGCACCGGGATGGTTTGCAGCAGCAGCACAGCGTCCGCGTCGAGGCCCAGGGTGTCGGCAACGGTTTGGGCGGCGTCGGCCGGCAGCGGGTGTTGGCCGAGCAACGCAGCGGTGACGAAGGCTTCGTGCAGGCCAGTGCCCTCGGCGATCTGGGCGAACGACAGGTCTTTGCGGGCCTTGGCCAGCAGGATGACGTCGGTCAGGGCAAGGCGAGTGTTCTGGCTGATGTGTGACTGGATCATGGGGTTATCTCCGTGAGTAAAAACAATGGGTAAAACAGTTGATGGGGAACGCGCCAACTATCAACTGTGGAAGCTGGCTTGTCGGATCGCCGCACCGCTGCGATGCAGACACCGCGGTGCATCAGGCAGGGTAATCGGCCAGTGGCACGAAGGTGCCGGTGCGGCTATCGAAGGCCTGGATACAGCCGCTTTCGATGTCGTAGACCCAGCCATGCAGGGTCACGCGCTTCTCTTCGAGTGCCAGGCGTACCGAGGGGTGCGTCTGGATATTGGCCAATTGCGCGATCACATTTTCGCGGACCATGGAGGCGACTTTGGCGTGCTGGTCGACATGCTGGCGAGCCTCGTTGACCACCCGGCCGGAGTCGGCGTAGCGCAGCCAGCTGGCCACGGCGGGCATGTGGTCCAGGCATTTGCAGGTGGCGATGGCGGTCATGGCGCCGCAGTCGGAATGCCCGCAGATCACGATGTCGCGAACCTGCAAGGCCGCAACGGCGTATTCCACTGACGCCGACACGCCGCCCGGCTCCGGGCCGTAAGAGGGCACGATATTGCCGGCGTTGCGGATGACGAACAGGTCGCCCGGCTCACGCTGCGTGACCAGCTCGGGCACCAGACGGCTGTCGGAGCAGGAGATGAACAGCGCCCGTGGGCTCTGCTGGTTGGCCAGGTCTTTGAACAAGCCGGCGCGCTCAGGGAAGGCACTGCGCTGGAATTTCAGGAAACCGTCGATGATGTCTTGCATGGGTAACTCCTTTGAATCGCGATGCGATGGAGCAAAGGTTACGGAGCCCGTGCAATAAGGTAAAAGTCTCATATATGATCCAGCACATTAGATAATCTTATGAGTACAAACATGCTGGCACGCCATATCCACTACTTCCTGGCCGTTGCAGAACACCAAGGCTTTACCAAAGCGGCGGCGGCCCTGCATGTCTCGCAGCCGGCACTGTCCCAGCAAGTGCGGCAGTTGGAGGAGAGCCTCGGTGCCCAGTTGTTTGATCGATCCGGTCGCCAAACGCGCCTGACCGATGCCGGTGAGGTGTACCTGCGTTATGCGCTGCGGGCGGCGCAGGAGCTGCAGCAAGGCAAGCGCGCGATTCATGACGTGGGCGACCTGAGCCGGGGCACGCTGCGGATTGCCGTCACGCCGACGTTCACCACCTACCTGGTGGGGCCGCTGGTGGAGGCCTTTCACGGCCGCTATCCAAACATCACGCTGAACGTGCGTGAGGTTGCCCAGGAACAGATGGAAAACCTCCTGCTGGCGGACGAACTGGACGTGGGGATTGCGTTCGATGAGGTGCACGCGCCCGACATCGACGCCACGCCCCTGCTGGTCGAAACCCTTGCACTGGTAGTCGGCAAGCAGCACCCGCGGGCTGAGGAGCGGGTTATTGGGCTGGAGGCGTTGGACGGTGAATCACTGATTTTGCTGGGCAAGGAATTCGCCACCCGCGAGCAGATTGACCGCTACTGCAGCACGCACGGCATTCGCCCACGCGTGGTGATGGAGGCCAATGTGATTGGCGCGCTGATTGAGGTGGTGCGCCGAACTACGCTGTCGACGCTGCTGCCCGCCGCGATTGCGCGGGCGCATCCAGAGTTGGTGGCCATTGAGCTGGGGCCGCAGCGGTTACAGCGCACCGCCGTGTTGATGCAGCGCAAAGGGGGTTATCAGCCTGCGGCGGCGCGAGCGTTTTTGGCGCTGGCCAAGGACGTCGCCGAGGGGCTGACCTGACAAGGCAAACGGGCCTACTTACCAGGCCCCCAAACAATGGCCTGAACCACCACGACGTACTCGCCGTTGAAGGTGGCCGCTGGGGAGCCATATAACTGATAACCCAGTGCAAGGGCTTCCGAGACGCGGTGACAAAACGCGGCGTCATCCTTGCCCGTCAGTAGCCGGTAAACAGGTAATCCATCGGGCGGCGAGGTTTGCATGGTGTGGTTTTCCTGTTCGACATGAAAGTATCAGGCCCCAACGCATCGTACGGCCCGTGAACGAATCGACAGCAGCATCCATGATTTCCTGCTTCGGCTCAAATCTGCCAATCCGATAAGCACAGCGGCACGCGCGCTCGTCAGGAATGTTAAGGGTGTACGGCTTGATGATGGAGGGCTGCCGTTGAGTTCCGTATCACATCGCCTTGAGTAATACTGGCCCGGCCCCAACTCCGATGTACTCCCTGTGTAACCTGGTCGAGTAGCGCGAATAGTCATGGATAGAACTAAACACAGCGCGTTCGCCTATCAGGCGGTGTACCGCTACCTGGTCGAGTTGATCGACGCCGGCCCGCCAGACGGCGAACGCAAATTGCCATCTCTGCGCCAACTGGCCGAGCGCCTGGGTGTGTCGGTGTCGACCACCAAGTACGCCTACGCGCTGCTTGAAGATCAAGGGCGGATCTACGCCAAAGCCAAGTTCGGCTACTTCACCCGATCGCTACCGGCGCCGTTATGGACTGAAGGCACATCAAGCCTGCTCGACCAGGTGTTTGCCACGGCCCGCCAGCCCGGGATGCTGGCGCTGAGCAGCGATGCCCCGGCGATGCTGCTGTCGCTGGAACACCCGCTGCTGATGCTCGAACGCGAACTCACCCGCCAACACCCGCGCTCGCTGGCGCCGCTGTACCTGCCGTTCGGCGAGCCCGAGTTGCGCACCGCATTGGCCGAGCGCTACACCCAATCCACCGACCATTACTGGCAGGCCGACCATGTGTTTATCGGCTCGGACTTGCACGCGGTGTTGGACGCAGCGCTCAACGCGCTGGACCTCGCCGGCACGGTGGCGTTGGTGGAGTCGCCGTGTTCGTGGGCGATCCTGCGTCAGCTGCAGGCAGCGAATATCCGGGTGATCGAGTTGCACCTGAATGCGCACGGGCGGTTCGACCTGGCCGCGCTGGAAGGAGTACTGAAGCGGGCGCCGATTCGATTGGCGGTGCTGTCGTCGACGGTGAATATCCCCCAGGGTGGCGTGATGCCCGCGCAGGATAAACAGCGGATTTGCCGCTGGCTGGCAGAGCGGGATATCTGGCTGTTCGAAAACGACACCTACGGCGAGTTGTATTTCGAGCCGCGACCTGCGCGCTATCGCGACTTTGCCGACCCGCAGAAGCTGTTGGTGTTTTCGACCTTCGACAAAGTCATCGGCGCGGAAGCGCCTTATGGGTACGTACTGAGTCGCCGGCAAGGCTCGCAGTTGCAGCGCGAGTTTCTCAAGCGCGGGTTCCGCCTGTCGCCTATCCGTCAGAAGGCGATCGCCAAACTGTTCACGTCCAAGCGTATCGACCCACATTTGAAAGCGCTGCGGGCACTGTTGCTGAAACGCATGACCCAACTCGACGCGCTGCTGAGCGAACACGATCAGTGGCAGGTACACCGCCCCCACGGCGGCGCGAGTTTCTGGCTTGAGGCTTCGCCCGCCGTCGACATGCGCAAGGTATTCGAGCGTCTGCGGGCCGAGCGCATCGTCATTGCGCCCGGCGAGCTGTTCAGTCAGCAAGGCGCCTGGCGCCATCACCTACGCCTGAGCTACACCCTCGACTGGGGCAAGGATATCGCCCAGGCCGTAAACCTGCTGGCCCAGGCGATGCGTCAAAGCCCGTAGCAATGCCGCGCCTCGGGGAAACGCCCGTGGCGTACGTCATCGGCAAAGCGCTCGCAGGCATCGCGAATCACCGCGCCGACATCGGCGTACTGTTTGACGAAACGTGGCAGGTGCTCACCGCTCAGGCCCAGCACGTCTTCGGTGACCAACACCTGGCCATCGCAGGCGGGCGAGGCGCCGATGCCGATCGTCGGCATTTTCGCGTCCTGGGTAATCTGCCGGGCCACACCTTCGGCCACGCCTTCCAGCAGCAGGCTGAAAGCGCCCGCCTCCAGGTTGGCACGCGCATCTTCAGCGATCACCGCAGCGGTTTGAATCGTGAGGCCCTGCGCCTTGAAACCGCCCATTACATTCACAAACTGCGGCATCAGCCCCACATGGGCCATCACCGGAATGCCGCGCGCCACCAGAAACTCAACCGTGCTGGCCAAGGCCTGGTTGGCTTCCAGCTTGACGGCGTCGCACCCGGTGCGCGCCAACACCTGGGCGCAATTGCGAAACGCCTGCTCGTGGGATTCCTGGTAGCTGCCAAACGGCATGTCGGCGATGACACAGGCCAGGCGCGTGCTGTCGACCACTGCGCGAGTGTGGCCGATGATTTCTTCGAGCTGCATGCTCAAGGTTGAAGGCCGGCCATAGCCGACCATGGCCGTGGAATCACCCACCAGAATGAAGTCGACCAACGGGTCGATCAGCGTGGCGATGGCGCTGGAATACGCCGTCAGGGAGACGATTTTCTGCTGGCCTTTCATCGCGACCAGTTGCGGGACGGTGATGCGTTGGGTGCGGGTATGCGTGCTCATCAAATGCCTTCCGTTTGCGCTGAATACCCGGCCTGATTATTGGCAAAACAGCCGGTGATTCAATGCACAGATCGGCGCTGAAAAGCAACCCAGATGCCAAGACGTTCCGTTGTGGCGAGGGCCGTTGCGCGTTCGCCAACAGCACCGGGGTCACACAGAGAGGTTTATTTGCCCTCGATCAACCGCAGCGCCAACGGCGCGCTGAACGTGCCGGCCGCCGGCCCACCATGGCAGTCGGCGATGGGCGAAGAGGCGCCGTCCGAGTTGCCCGGCAGCTTGATCCACAGCGCCAGCAGGTTGGGCGTGACGGCGCGCGGCAGCATGCCCAGCTTGCGTGCAGGCGGGTTGCACCAGTCGCCAGGGACGGCGCCGTTGCCGTTGCGGCTGGTGTCGACGACCACCGCCTTTGTGTAGGCGTGATCAGCAAAGAGCCTGGCGTTGATCCGGTCGGCGTAGTCACGGGATTGATCGAGCGTGTAGAAATTGGAGACGTTCAGCGCAAAACCGTGTGCGTTTTTTATCCCGGCCGCATGCAGAGTATCGGCCATCTGCACGGCGGGTTTCCAGTGCGCGTTACCGGCGTCCAGGTACACGTCGGCCCGGGGCGCGCGTTGCTTGAAAGCTGAGACTGTGTAGTTGAACAGCGCCAGGCGCTCGTCTCGCTGAGACGGGCTGAGGCACTGCATGTCCGGCAAGGCATCGGGCTCCAGGATGATGATCGCCGGTTTGCGGCCAACGCCGTTGATCAGCTGGTCAATCCAGGCGCGATACGCTGTCGCATCGGCCGCGCCGCCTGCAGAGGCGCCGCCGCTGCAGTCACGGTGCGGCAGGTTGTAGGCGACCAGAATCGGTGTGGCGCGGGCCGTGGCGGCGGCGGATACGTAGCGCTCCACACGCGCCTCAAGCTGATCGCTGCCCTGGCTGCTGCCGGTCAGCCACAGGGCACTCGGCACCTGCGCAATGGCCACACGGATGATTGCCGCATCGGGCGCCTGCGGGTTGTGTTTTAACCACTGAGCAGCGGTCGATTCAGGATTGACGTAGAAAGCGTCGCCGGCGTGCGCAGCCGGTAGCACCGCTAACACCACCAGACTGGCAACCCCAACGATGAACCTGAGCATAGGTTGACTCCACAAGGCCGAGGCCTGACGCACTGCCTCAAGCTGATATCATGCGAACACTTACCCGCTGAGTAGCACACCATGAACCGCCAG
Source organism: Pseudomonas sp. Larv2_ips (assembly GCF_963879675.1). NCBI lineage: Bacteria > Pseudomonadati > Pseudomonadota > Gammaproteobacteria > Pseudomonadales > Pseudomonadaceae > Pseudomonas > Pseudomonas sp. Larv2_ips. Next base: position 1,618,458 of record NZ_CAWOAW010000027.1, on the reverse strand, counting down.
AAAAAACTGCAGCAGCTCTTCAAGGCCAAAGCGAAAAAAGCCAGCGCCAAATTGGCTCCCAAGAGCAAAGATAAATACATCAGCAAAGCCGACCGCGCCAAACTCGAAGCCCAGGACGATCAAGCGTTAACCACCACCGACACGCCCAGCTGACGGCGTCCCCGCTTCATATTTGCCCCAGATACGCCGCAGATGCCGCGCCGAACCAAAGCCCGCGCGCTCGGCGACGGTTTCAATGTCCAGGGCCGATTCAACCAGTAATTCACGCGCCACGGTTAAACGCAGGGTGTGCAGATAATCCAGCGGACTGATGCCGACGTGTTCGTGAAACAGTCGCGCCAGGTGCCGGGTGCTGGTGCAGGCCAGGCTGGCCATACGCGCGACGGTCCACGGCTCACAGGGGGCTGCGGCAACGGCGTCCTGCACCCGATGCACGGCCGGATGCAGGTGGTTGCGCCCGGCGATCCAGGCCGACAGCTGTGGATCGGCGCCGCTGCGGCGCATGTACACCACCATGTCCCGTGCAACCGCGCAGGCCAGTCGCGGCCCGGCCAGCTCGGCCACCCAATGCAGCATTAGGTCGATGCCGGCAGTGACGCCGGCGCTGCAACTGATGTTGCCATCGGTGACGTACAAGCGGTTTTCCAGTACTCGAGCCTTGGGCGCCAGGGTTTGCAAAGCGGCGCACAGCGCGTGGTGCGTGGTGCATTGGCGTCCGTCCAGCAGCCCGGCGCGGGCAGCGCTCAAGGCGCCCGCACAGACGCAAACCAGCTTCTCGCCAGACGGCGCGAACACCGCCTGCAGCCACTGGGTCAGCACGCTGCTGGCCGCTTCAAATGCCTGCTGCCCCGCCCTGCTGACCTTCGATGTGGAGCCCACCAATACCACCAGCGTGCCCGGCGCCAGGGTGGGCGGAAGCGCCGCCAACCCCGTCAGGGGCAAGCCGATGGACGTTGGCAGCGTTTCAACCGGGCTGACGTATTGCAAGTCGAACTCAACGGCCGTCGAGTCCTCGACCTGAGTGGCCAGGCGCAGCACTTCGGCGGGACCGGCCAGGTCCAGCATCAGCACGTTGGGCAGCAGTACAAACAGCACCGGCACGTTCACGGGGTCAATCCTCCAATGCCTGGGCGACCGTGACGATGCGCGCAAAGCGGCCTTCCAGCACCAGCTCCGTACGCTCGCGTATTTCGGCTGCGGTATAGACCCGGCCGCTGCGCGCGTGGGTCATCGGGAAGGTCAACGTCGCTTCGCTGACAAACTCCACACTGAGGCCACTGTCCGACGCCTGCCGCGTGGTGGTTTCACAGCACTGTTCGGTGCGGATGCCGCTGATGATCACTGTGGTCACTCCCATTTCCGTGAGCCGCGCCGCCAAGGGCGTGCCGGCGAACGCGCTGTGAAAGCGCTTGTGAATGACCCGGTCAGGGTTGATCGACAACTCGCTCAATGCCCGAACATTGCCCGAGGCCAGCGAAAAATGCCCCTGGTCTTCCACATGGAAGACTTGTATCACCGGGATGCCCTGTTGAACACAGCCATCAATAAGGGCCTGTTGCTTTTCCAGGTAACCCGGCAGGTCATTTTCGGACCAGTAGCTTGAATGGCGGAACGAATGCTGGGCATCGATAACGATAAGGGCTTTGCGGCTCATGAGGTGTCCTGTTGGCGTGCAGTTCAGTGAGTGATGCAAGCCATACTAGGCAGTGCGGCACGCGAGCAACAGGCACATGACGGACCACATGCGGACGTATTCGGACATTCATTCTCAGCGACGCAAAGCGCCTTGGGAGGTTTCACGCAAGGTGGTCAAGGCAATCAACGCACAGACCGCCGCGCCGGCCATGAAAAACCCCGGGATCAGTAAATTGCCGGTCGAGCCGATCAGTGATGTGACGATGTAAGGCGTGATCCCGCCGCCCAGGATGGCGCCCAGATTGATGCTGATGGCCATGCCGGTGTAACGAACCCGAGTAGGAAACTGCTCGGCATAGGTCGGGTAGCCCACCGACTGGATCACCGGCATCGGCAGCGTCGCCACAAAAAACGCCAGGACCGCGATGAACAGGCTGCTGTTGTGCATCAACACCATCATTGGAATGACCAGTACCGCATAACCGACAAAGCCGATGGCCAGAGCTTTCTTGCGCCCGATGCGATCCGACAGCCCGCCCCAGAACGGCATCAGCGCGGCCATGCACAGGCTGACGCCGGCGATAACCCAATAGATCTTGGATTTCTCGAAATGCAGGTAGGTGGTCAAGTAGATGTTCATGAACACCAGGCCGATGTAGTAGCCGGCGTTCTGTGCAAAGGCGAACACCACCACGCGCAGCACCGCCGGCAGGTTCTGCGTGAGCACCTCCTTGACCGGCGCGGTGGGCGGCTTTTCCACGGCAAGAAAGGCTTTGAACTCAGGCGTCTCCTCGACGTTGTGGCGCATGATGCACGAAAAGATCACCAACGGAATCGCCAGGAAAAACGGGATACGCCAGGCCCAGGCTTGCAGCTGCTGCGCATCGACCAGGCCGGTGGTGATGCCGCAGATGATCGCTGCCATCGACCCGCCAATCGCAACACCCACCGGCGTGAACGCACCGTAGAAGCCACGGCGGCCCTTGGGTGAAGACTCGGCCAGAAAAGCCGCAGCCCCAATCACCTCGCCGCCGGCGAAAAAGCCCTGCGCCAGCCGGATCAGCACCAGCAGGATCGGCGCGGCAATCCCCACGTGGGCGGCCGTCGGCAACAGCCCGATCATCGCGGTCGCGATGCCCATTCCGATGACGGTGCTCAGCAATACTTTGCGCCGACCGATGCGGTCCGCCAGCCGCCCGAGCAGAATGCCGCCCAACGGCCGGATCAAGAATGCGCTGCCAAACACCGCCAACGTGGCCAGCAATGCGGCGGCGGCGTTATCACTGGGAAAAAACAACGGCGCGATAATCGTCGCCATAAAGCCGTACACACCGAATTCGTAATACTCCACTGCAGTGCCCGTCGCGGCAGCGATGGCTGCCCGCTTGGCGATCCTGGTGGCGCTGCTGTCAGCGGTCTTGTCGAATTCGCCCAAACGCGGCGATGGGATGGGAGTAGCGATCACGCGAGACATAAACACCTTCCACTCTGACCGTTGGTCATTTGAGTTATTGAGGTGGACAGTTCCACCCAGAAGTAAACCCGTCAGGTTGCGAGGGGTTTTAATGCTCGACAGTAAGAAATGTGAACGTGGGCTTAATCATCTAGCGCTCCTGTTTTTATTATCGGTAGCGACGGCTATTGCTCAGTGGGCGGCCTCCAGTCGTTCCAGCGCGTGTGCACGCGCCACGAACAACGCTTGAGCCGTGGGTAAATCAATCAGCGAAAATCGAATCTCATCGCCGGGCAACAGTTGCGCCAGCCTGGGTAAATCCACACTGGCCACCTGGGCGATGCGCGGGTAGCCACCGGTGGTTTGCCGGTCGGCCATCAGCACAATCGGCTGACCGCCGGCGGGCACTTGCACGGTGCCGAAGGCCACGCTTTCGGACAGCAGTTGGCGGGGCTGCGTCAGGTCCAGCGCGGCGCCGTCCAATCGATACCCCATGCGATCCGAGGCAGCGGTCAGCTGATAGGGCTCATGCAGGAAGTCATGGCGAGCCGTTTCGGTGAAGTCGGCCCATTCGCGCCCCGGCAGCACCCGAATGGACGCTGGCCGTGTCGGCGCGCCTAGCCGCCAGCCCGCAGGAATATTCAACCGCACGGGGTTTGCGAACGATGAGCAAATGGGGATCACATCGCCGGCTTGCAGTGCGCGCCCCGACAGCCCGCCAAACCCTCCCCGGCTATACGTGCTGGCGCTGTTCATCACCGGCGTGAGCAGATAACCGCCGGCCACGGCCAGATAGGCCCGCGCGCCGTACTCACGCGTCTCGAAGCGAAGCATCGCGCCCGGTTTGATGCGCACGGCGTGCCCGGGTTGCAGCGCAACACCGTCCAGGCGCGCGCCCAGGTCAGCCCCGGCCAGGGCGATCAGCGCCTGTGCCTGAAAGCACAAGACCGGGCCTTGAAGGGTGATTTCCAGGGTCGCAGCGGTGGTCGGGTTGCCCACCAACAGGTTGGCCAGCGCATGCGCGTCCTGGTCCATGGCGCCGTTGACCGGCACGCCCCAATGCTGGAAGCCCACGCGACCGGTGTCTTGAAAGGTGGAAAACAGACCGGGCCTGATCACTTTGATGGTCATCGCTGCGCTCCGGCCAGTTGTTCAAATTCACGGGCGGTGATGGGCACGAAGCGCACCTGATCGCCACCGCTCAACAGGCATGGCGGCTGATTGGCCGGCGAAAACATCGACAACGGTGTGCGGCCTACGATGTTCCAGCCACCTGGCAAATCAGTGGGGTAAATCACGCTCTGACAATTGGCCAGGCCGACGCTGCCGCGCGTGACCAGCGTGCGCGGTACGGCGCGGCGCGTCAGTTTCAACGCAGGCTCGTGCATGCCGATATAGGGATGGCCCGGTGCGAAACCGACCATCAGTACATCGACCCACTGCCCGCTGTGTGCGGCGATGACTTCGTTGGGCGTGATGGCGCAGGCGTTGGCGATGTCCAGCAGATCCGGCGCGTAGTCGCCCTCGTAGCACACCGGGATTTCCAGGCGTTTGGGTGTGACGCGTGCCAGGTTGTGCTGTTGAGTCAGGGCGTTTTCCAACACCTGGGCAATAGCGTCGTAGGGCAACAATTCGGGGTACAGCCTGGCGATGATAGGCGGGGCATAATGCACGCCCACGGACACCATCGCCGGGATCACATCGGTCACGCCGCCAAGCAGCCCACGCGCCAACAGGTCATGCAGCGTGGCACTGAACGCCACGGCACGGCGGTTGGCCTGCGCGCTGAACAGCGTTGCAAACACCACCACGATGCAGCTGTCGCCACACGGCTCGAACTGCCAGCGCTGTTCGGCACGCACAGGCCGAAAATCACAGTCAACGTCAGACATCACGTCACTTCTCTCATGCGGCAGGCGTGCAGCTTCACGTCTTATTAACGCCGTCGCTCGGGTGGCGACGGTCGCGCGGATGGCAACTACTTGGCGAACAACTGGCTCATGTCCTTGAACGCCTTGAACTCCAGCGCGTTGCCGCACGGGTCAAACAGGAACATGGTGGCTTGCTCGCCGACCTGGCCCTGAAAGCGGATGTAGGGTTCGATCACAAACCGGGTTTCACGCGCTCTGAGCCGATCGGCCAGGGCTTCCCATTGGTCCCAGTGCAGGATGATGCCGAAATGCGGGACCGGTACGTCATGACCATCGACAGGGTTGGAGTGCACCGATGCCTGGGATTCAGTCTTGGGGTGTTCGTGGATGACCAACTGGTGCCCGTAAAAGTCGAAATCGACCCATTGCGCGCTGGAGCGACCTTCGCGAAGGCCAAACACGTCGCCGTAGAAGTGGCGGGCGGCGGCGAGGTCGTAGACGGGAATAGCAAGATGAAAGGGCGAAAGGCTCACGGTGGCTACCTGCGGGTTCTGTTATTCAGAACTCGATTCTTCACCAGAAAGACCGTGCGATAAAGCGCATATCTTTCGTCCTGAGCCTCAATTTTTTCGATGCTCGCGCCCTACTTCGGCGCACCGAGCACTTCCATGATGCACGCCCTGAATAACGCGAAGAGCGGCAGTTGGCGCTGGGTGTACTTGGTGAGCAAGACGATTTCGCGATGGAAGGTCAGGCCGTCCAATCGCAAAACCCGCACGTCGCTTTCGTGTTCCAGCCACAAGCCGGCCAGTGGCACCAGGGACACGCCGAGGCCGCTGCGGACCATCTTGACGATGGCGTCCAACTCATCAAGCTCAAGCGCCTGCTGCGTCTGGATCTTTTGTTCCTTGAGAAACTGCGTGACCTGGCGGCCACCGAACGAGCCCCGGTCGTATCGCACAAACGGCTGCTCGCGCAGGATCTGCAGCGGGTCATCGCCCGGCACGTCCTTGGCGGTGATCAGCACAAAAGGCTCGCGGGCGATGACCTCGACATTCAGGTCCTTTGGCAGGTTGAACGGCGGGTGAATCATGATCGCCAGGTCCAGTTCACCGGCATCGACCTGGCTGAGCAGGTTCAGCGAAACTCCGGGCACCAGGTTGACTTCAATAAACGGCGCCCGCTGTTTGAGGGCCACCAGCGCCTTGGGCAGGATGCCGGTCTGCACACTGCCGATGGCGCCGATGCGCAACGAACCGTGGAAGTTGTTGGCCCTGTCGGGGGTGCCCATGCGCGAGAAAATATCGAGGATTTCCTCCGCCAGCGGCACCGCGCGCTGCCCGGCCGAGTTGAGGGTGGCCGAGCGGCCGGTGCGGTCGAACAGTTTCACCCCCAGCGCGTCTTCAAGGTGCTTGATCTGCGCGCTCACGGCCGATTGCGTCAGCCCCACCTGCTGACCGGCAGCGGCAAAAGTGCCGCGCCGCGCGGCGCTGACGAAAGTCCTCAGTTCTCGAATCATGCCGCATACCTCACTGGTTCGCTCAGCAGCCGCTTAACGCCACCTGCGGCCGCTCGCCCGCAAAGAAGAAGGGACGCAACCGCACGCCCACGCTGTTACCGATAAACGCCGCCACCAACCATACCCAGCCATGCAGGCTGCCCGAGGCGATGCCGCTGAAGTACGCGCCGATATTGCAACCGTACGCCAGACGCGAACCGTAACCCAGCAGCAAGCCACCGATCACCGCCGCCACCAGCGAGCGCGCGGGGATTTTCAGGCTGGGCGCAAAACGCCCGGCCAGGCCGGCCGCCAACAAAGCGCCGAGAACAATACCGATGTCCATCACGCTGGTGATGTCTTCCCACACCGGTGCGGCCAGGGCCTTGGCATTGCCCGGCACCTGCCAGAATGCCCAGCTGGCCACGTCCACACCCAAACCGCTGGCGACCTTGGCGCCCCATAGCGCGAACGCCGAGGTAATGCCCCACGGCCGCCCAGCCAGCGCCAGGGTGGCGTAATTGAGCAGCGCCAGGCCTATCGCGCCCCATACCAAGGGCCACGGCCCGCGCAGGAAACGGCGCAGGCCGGTGTGTTCGCTGGTCACGCCCTCTTCCAGTTGGCCATGACGGCCCTTCTCCAGGCGCACGGTGACGGCTGCAATGATCGCGAACACCGCCAGGCTCAAGAGCAGCGCCGGTACGACGCCGAAGCTTTTGACGATGGACACCGCCGGGAACGCCGGCAGTGCAAACCACCAATCGACATGGTGGGTGGCGATCAACGAACCGCAAATGAAGAAGAACAACGTCACCAACATGCGCGCATTGCCGCCGCCCACAGTGAACAACGTGCCCGAGGCACAACCGCCGCCCAGCTGCATGCCGATGCCGAAGATGAACGCGCCAAACACCACCGACACGCCGGCCGGCGCCACCAGCCCGACCACCGGCTGACCCAACAGCGTGCCTGCCCCCAGCGCCGGGAAAAACAGCACGACCGCCACCGCCAGCATCACCATCTGCGCTCGCAAGCCGGCGCCACGCCGATCATTGATGAACACGCGCCAGGCGGAGGTAAAGCCAAAGGCGGCGTGATACAGGGTCAAACCCAGTGCCGCGCCGACCACCAGCAACAGCACCTGGCGTGAGCCGACACTGCTTTGCAGAAACACGGCGCCCGCCAACAGGATGATAAAAGCCACCAGCGGCGCGATAGGCTTGCGCGCAGGCGTCAGGGAAACAGAGGTGCTCATGGGGTATCTCGGTTTGAGGGTGTGCAAGGTGCGGTGAGTATAAACCGAGGGGGTCGGTGGATCGTCGTGTAAATGATCTGTGAGGGGTTGAGTCGTGCAGGTTTGCTGTCGCGAGCGGGTCTGCCTCGCGTAGGGCTGAGAAGTGGGCCAGTGCGGTGGGTGCGACGTATTAGTTGAAATGCGCTGCGGGTTTTGACGGCCGCTTCGCGGCCCAACGCGGGGCAAGCCCGCTCGCCACGGGGTTATTAGCAGTCGCCTCCACGGGTGCACATAGGCATGCCATGCGCGATTTATGAAAAAAAATTAATACAGCCAAACTGTACAGTTTGACTGCAGGGCGCTACGGTTAAGGCATGACCGAGCCCTCCCCGACTGCCGACACTCCATCCGCCGCCACCCTGGCCGCCGAACTGCGCATCTCACTGGGCAAGCTGATCCGCCGCCTGCGCGAACAGACTCACCCCGATGATTTCACCACCGCGCAAAAGTCGGTGTTGCTGCGCCTGGACCGCGATGGCCCGACGACCGTGTCCGCCCTCGCCCGCGCTGAAAGCGTGCGGCCGCAGTCGATGCGCATCACCGTGGCCGGGCTTGAGGCAATGCAAGCTGTCAGCGGCAAGCCGGACCCATCCGATGGCCGGCAGACGCTGATCGAACTGACGCCCGCCCTGCGCAAACACCTGACCCAAAGCCGCGCCGCCAAAGACGATTGGCTGCTGCACGCGCTGCAGGAACAACTGTCGCCCCAGGAACAACACGAACTCGCCGCTGCGGTGAAACTGCTGGAGCGCCTCGCCGACTTTTGAATCACCCGATTGAGGAAATAGCATGGCTGTCACCTCGCTGGATGCAACAACCGCCCTGATCATCGTGGACCTGCAACACGGCATCGTTGGCTACCCTTTTATCCATCCCATTGGCGAGGTGATAGAGCGGTCGCGTGCACTGCTCGACGCCTTTCGCGAACGCGGGCTGCCGGTGGTGCTGGTGAATGTCAGCGGCTTTGCGCCGGGACGCACCGAACGGCCGCGTCGCAGCGCTGACCTGCCACCCGATTGGGCTGATCTGATTGCCCAACTCGGCCACCAGCCCAGCGACATTCTGGTGACCAAACGCAGCTGGGGCGCCTTCGCCAACACGGACCTTGAGGCGCAGTTGAAGGCGCTCAATGTCACGCAAGTGGTGATCACGGGTGTCGTCACCGGCACCGGCGTCGAAGCCACCGCGCGGCAGGCGTACGAATTCGGCTTCAACGTGACCCTGGCCATCGATGCCATGACCGACGTCAGCCCCGAGGCCCATGCCTACAGCCTGCAGCACGTGTTCCCCAAGCTGGGCGAATCGGGCACGGCGCAAGCCATCATCGAGTTGCTCGACAACCGGGGGAACTGAAGCCGTCATGAGTTTCCTCGGCACGTTCCGTTCCCTGCGCAGCCCCAACTACCGCATCTGGGCCGCCGGCGCGCTGGTGTCCAACGTCGGCACCTGGATGCAACGCACCGCCCAGGACTGGCTGGTGCTGACTCAGCTCAAGCCGCACAATGCCGCCGCGGTGGGTATCGTGATGGCGCTGCAGTTCGGGCCGCAGTTGTTGTTGCTGCCGTGGACCGGGTTTGCTGCCGATCACTACGACCAGCGCAAGCTGTTGATCTTCACTCAGGCGGTGATGGGCTTGCTGGCGCTGACGCTGGGCGTGTTCACCATCACAGGCTTCGTGCAGCTGTGGCATGTGTACGTGTTCGCGTTTTTATCCGGCTGCGCCTCGGCATTCGATGCGCCGGTGCGGCAGATTTTCGTCGCAGAACTGGTGGGCGAGAAGGACTTGTCGAATGCCATCGCGCTCAACTCCACCTCGTTCAACATGGCGCGCATGATCGGCCCGGCCGTGGCCGGCGTGACCATCGCGTCGGTGGGCACCGGCTGGGCGTTCCTGCTCAATGGCTCGAGCTTTTTTGCGGTGCTGGCGTCGCTGTTTTTCCTGCGCGTCTCAAGTCAACACACCAAGGTGCGCGCGCTGCGTACCAAAGGCAGCCTTACCGAAGGCATGCGTTACGTGTGGGCGCGGCCGGACTTGAAAGCCATCCTGCTGATGCTGTTTCTGATCGGCACCTTCGGCATGAACTTCCCGATTTTCATCTCGACCATGGCCGTCACTGTGTTCCACGCCGACGCGCGCGGCTACGGGCTGCTGACCTCGACCCTGGCCATCGGCACCATCGCCGGTGCGCTGATTGCCGCGGGCAGCGAACGCCCCCGGTTCAAATCTTTGCTGACCGGTGCGGCAGTGTTTGGATTTGGCTGCGTGCTGGCAGCCCTGGCGCCCAATTACTGGACGTTTGCGATTGCGCTGGTGGTCATCGGCGTGGGCGCCATGACCTTCAGCAACACCACCAACAGCTTGATGCAACTCACCACCGAACCCGCGATGCGCGGCCGGGTGATCGCCCTGCGCGTCGCCGTTGCCTTGGGCGGCACGCCAATTGGCGCGCCCATCGTCGGTTGGGTCGCCGACCACTTGGGCCCGCGCTGGGCGCTGGTGGTCGGCGCGGTGTCAGGCATCCTGGCGGTGGGCGTGGCGCTCTACACAATCAAGCGCCAGCTGGACCGGCCGCAGGTGATCACGTCCGGCCCACCGACCCCGTGACCGGCAGATTGCCCAGCAGCTTCAGCCCGGTACTCTTCACAAACGTTTCGTAGTCCATCGGCTTCTGGATGCGCGTTTCAGCGTTGGGCAGCACATAGGCCCAGGCGCGTTTCGACGAGGCGTCGTACACCAACTTGAACAGGCGCGTCGGCACCCAGACCTTGTTGTCGCCGATGGTGCTGTAGCCCGCGTCGAACAACGGGCCGGTGAACACAAACACATCGCCGCCGGCACGCACGGCAAACTTGCGCACATCCGCCTCGACCTTGCTCCAGATCTTGCGGTTGTTGGTGGGGTCTTGCGGCACCATATTCGACAGCGCGAAGGATTGCGCCATGGCATTCGCGCTCGGCGCGTCGGCCGCCGGAGACTGATGACCACGGTCCACGGCCGGGTGCTGGCTGCGGTAGTCGCTCAACTCGGCGCGAGCGCCTTTGGGGATGCGCGGGTCTGCGTAGAACTGGTTGGTGCGTTCCTCGCCTTTGGCGTCCTTGAGCTGGGCGGCGTTCAAGCGCTCGACCACCACCAGCGGCGTCTTGCTCGTTTGCGAGTAGAGCACCGCAAAGCTATCGGAACACAACGCCATGGGTTTCATGGTGCTGGGCACGGTGGCGGTGTTGATCGGTGTGGCACCAGGGAACAGATCGGCGCAGCTGGCGAACGAGGGCTGCTGTTGCTTGCTGGAATAAAGGTCGAGGGCCGCGCGCTGGCTGGTCGAGCCTGCGCGTGAGGTGTGTTCCTGGGCGGGTGGCTTGATAAGGTCGAGCAAACCACGGGCATCTGCCCCGGTGGAAAGCAAAACAAGGGCTGACAGCCCGACTGCAATTTTGCGCAGGTGCATGCATGACTTCTTTGAAAGGGAGTAAGGCGGCAGGCTCCGCTGGCGGAGCCAAGTGGATGATCTTGCGGGGTTTATTGACCCTCGAAAGGCATTTTAGTGCGGCCGCTTCACGCGCTTTATCGCATCAATGTTGAATCATCGGTGCAGGTAATGCGAAGGCCACCACGTAGTCGCCTTTGAGCGTGGTGGCCGAGTTGCCACCGGCGCTGATGACCAGGAACTGGCGGCCGGTCTTCGGCGAACTATACGTCATGGGTGTTGCTTCTGCGCCCACCGGCAAACGACCTTTCCACAGTTCATGGCCGGTGCGTACATCAAAGGCGCGCAGGTAGAAGTCCTGGGTGCCGGCCATGAAGACCAGGCCAGTGGCGGTCGTCACCGGGCCGCCGCGCGTTGGCATGCCGATGGGCATGGGCAGATGGGTGGCGAGCCCCAGCGGCCCGGTTTGCTCGGTGGTGCCCAGGGGCATTGACCAGAGCACTTTGCGCGTGGCCAGGTCGACCGCGCTGAGGGTTCCGTAAGGCGGCGCCTGGCATGGGATGCCCAGCGGTGACAGAAAGCGTCCTTGCTCAATGCCCCACGGCGTACCCGCCTGGGGTGCATTGCCTTCGTGCCCGCCGCCGCTGAGCGCTTTTTCATCGTAGACGGCACGCGGGATCATCCGGCTCCAGGTCGCCACGCGCGTGTCGTTGACGATCAGGTAGCCGAGGTTTTCGGCAATCGACACAGAGCCCCAGTTCATGCCGCCCAGCCAACTCGGGTATTGCAGGGTCAGGCGCTCGCTGGGCGGTGTGAACTCACCCTCGTAACGCGCCCGGCGAAATTGAATGCGGCACATCAACTGATCCAACGGCGTGAGCCCCCACATGCGTTTTTCGCTCAACGGCTGCGTGCCAATGGAAGGCATGCCGACCGAGTACGGCTGGGTCGGCGACGTCCGGTCATCAGCCACACCACCTTGCGGGACGGGTTGTTCCTGCACCTGCGCAATCGGGCGACCCGTGCGTCGGTCAAGCATGAAGATCTGCCCGCGCTTAGTGGTCTGGATCAACGCCGGGAGCGTTCCGCCGTTGCCATCCGGCACGTCGTACAGCGCGGGCTGCGACGGGACGTCGTAATCCCACACGTCGTGGTGCACCGTCTGGAAACGCCAGCGTTCGCGGCCGGTGGCAATGTCGAGGGCAACGATAGAGGAGGAATAGCGATCGTCGGCGTCGGTGCGATGGCCGCCCCAAAAGTCTGGCGTGGCGTTGCCCGTGGGAAGATAAATCAAGCCCAGTGCCTCATCGAACGCAGGCGTCGACCACACGTTCGGCGTGCCCGCCGTGTAGGTGTGGCCCTCGGGTGGCTCACGGGTAATCGCCGGGTTGCCCAAGTCCCAGGCCCACACCAGTGCGCCCGTACGCACATTGAAGGCGCGCACCACACCGGAGGGCTCGCCGGTCTTCTGGTTGTCCCAGACCAGCCCGCCGACGACGACAAGATCACGCACCACGGTGGGCGCGGCGGTGGGAAAATAAAGCATCTGATCGGCGCTGCCCATGCCGCTGCGCAAGCTGACGCTGCCCGCGTCGCCGAACCCTGCGCACGCTTGTCCCGTGTGCGCGTCCACGGCAATCAAACGCGCGTCCACGGTGGTTGCAATGATCCGCCGCGTGCACGCTTGGCCCGTTGAGGTTGAAGCCTCAGGCGCGGCGTAATACCCCACGCCTCGGCAGCGCGGGTAGACATTGTTCGCCTGCACGTGTGGGTCGTGGTGCCAGATTTCCTGACCGGTGTCGGCATCCAGCGCGAACAATTGGCTGGACTGTGTGCAGCCATACAGCACGCCGTCCACATGCAGCGGCGTGACCACATGCCCCTGGCTGCCGCGGGGAATTTCGCCGGTGCGGTAGGTCCAGGCCACTTGCAGCCCGGCAACATTTTGCGGGGTGATTGCTTCGAGCTGCGCATGTCGGGTCCCCGAGGGGCTTTGGCCGAAGTAGCGCCAGTCGGTCGCCGGCTCCACGTTGCCGACGGCCTTACCGGCTACCGGCGCAGGCGCGCCCAAAGCCGTTTGAATAGGCTGTGGCTGCAGGGCCAGGTAGAGCGTGGCCGCCAGGCAGAGGCTCACGAGCGCAGCCCCTGCGTAGGCGGCCGGCCGAGCCTTGGCGCACAGCTGCGCAGTGGCAAGCAGCACCGGCACCGCCAGCGCCCCAAACGCCATCAAGCGGGAAAACAGCGGCCAGAAATCCAGGCCGACCTCCCACAATGACCACGCGACGGTGGCGGCTGATACGCCCAGGTAAATCACCACGCCTTGCAGGCGGCGGCGCATCAACAACACCCCGCTGGCAGACAGGCCAAGGCCCGCGAGCGCGAAGTACCAGGAACCCCCGAGGGCGATCAGATAGCCGCCACCGCCCAACAGGCACGCACCTGCCAGCGCGAGCATGAGGCCGAGCCCGATGAGCATGAGCGCGGCTGTTTTGGAAGAGGCTGATGGCGGCATCGGTTCGGTACTCCTTGTGGGTAATGTCGGGCGCGGCTTGCGTGGCGTGACGCCGGTGCTAGCGCATGACAAAACCCCCGTCCACCGAAATGGACTGGCCTGTGACATAGCTGGAGGTCGAGCTGCTGAGCCAGAGCACGGCGTCGGCGATTTCTTCCGGTCGACCGTGACGCCCCATCGGTATGCTTTTGACCATGCCCGCCAGCGCGTCGCCCTGGCCGGCGGCAACCATCTGGTCAGCCATTGGCGTCCAGATCAATCCGGGGCATACCGCGTTGATGCGGATGTTTCGGGTGGCGTATTCAAGCGCCGCGCTTTTGGTCAGCCCGATCACGCCATGCTTGGCCGCGTGGTAATTGGCGCGCTGCGCCCCGCCGACCAGACCGCCCAGAGAGGAACAGTTGACGATGGTGCCGCTGCCCTGGCGACGCATGTGCTCAAGCTCGAACTTCATGCAGCTCCAGACGCCGCGCAGGTTGACCGACATGACCCGGTCGTAATCCTCAACGCTCGCATCGGCGGTTTCTGCCAGTACGTTCTGGATGCCGGCGTTATTGAATGCCGCATCAAGTCGGCCAAACGTCGCGACGGTTTCCTTGACCATGGCCTGTACCTGGTCAATGTCGCAGACGTCGCAGCCAAGACCAATCGCTTGATAACCGGCGGCCACCAACGCCTCGGCGGCCGCGCGTGCAGCCTGCGCGTTGACGTCGACAATCGCCACGGCTGCACCGGCGTGCGCGAATGCGTTGGCGGTGGCCAGACCAATGCCGGACGCCGCGCCGGTGACCAGCGCAACCTGATGCTGGAATGAAAAACTCATGGGTATCTCCTCGCTCAAACGTAGCGTCACGCTAAGTGACGCAGCAGAGGATGAATACCGGGTGAAATCGGGATGTACTGATGAGCGCTGCTCAGCAATCACCGAGCGGCTGCACTTCCCGGATCAGGTCGATCAAAAGTCTCAGCCCCATCGGCAATTGCCGATGGCTGGCGTAATACATATGAAACCCGGGGCCCATGCTGGCCCAGTCGTCGAGCACCCGCACCGCCTCCCCGCGCGCCACCAAAGGGGCCATGGCCGGTTCCGGCGCATACATCAGGCCAGCGCCCTGGCGCATCAACGACAGGCCGACGCGCGTTTCATCCAGGGTGATGGCGCCTGGCACTGCAATCGCCAGGTGCTCGCCGTCTTTTTCGAACTCCCAGTCGTACAGGCAACCGTTGCCCAGACGGATGCGCAGGCAGCGATGGTCGAGCAAGTCATGGGGATGGCGAGGCACGCCAAACTGCTGCAGATAATCCGCCGAACCGGCCACCACCCAACGGATATCCGCGGACAACCGCTGAGCGATCATGTCTTCCGGCACCGTCCCGCCGTAGCGGATGCCCGCATCATGCCCGGCGCCAATGACGTCGACGAGCTGATTGGTCACGGCCAGGTCGATCTGGATGTCCGGATAGCGCGCGTTGAACAATGGCAACACCGGGCCCAGCAGCAGGTCGGCGGCATCGCTGAGCAGGTTCAGGCGGATGCGCCCGGTGGGCTCGTCACGAAAACGATTGAGCGCTTCGACCGCCTGGCTGATGTCATCCATGGGCTGACTGATGACGCTGTGCAACTCCTCGCCCGCAGCGGTCAACGTGACGCTGCGGGTGGTGCGGTTCAACAGGCGCACGCCGAGGCGGGTTTCCAGACCTTTGATGGCATGGCTCAGCGCCGACGCACTGATGCCCACCTCCAGGCCCGCGCGGCTGAAGCTCTGGTGCCGGGCAATGGCCAGGAAGAGCACGAAGTCGGCAAGGTTGGCGCGGCTGATCTGCATGGCGGGGTCCTGGGCGGTAGTGACGACTGGCCGGAGTTTACCCCGTTACTCAGCAAGATTAATGAGCGTCACTCAGCAACCAGTCAATGCCCCGCCACGGCGGGCTTGCCCGCCCCGCGCGCGCCAGGCTTGAACGCATGGGTGCGCGCGCGCCAGGCAATCGCAAACGACAGCGCTACCAACAGCGCCATTGCCCAGGGAAATGAGGCAACGCCCCAGGTATCGAGCAGTACGCCGCCCACCACGCCACTGCCGGCGATCGCGCTGTTCCATGCCACCACGTTCAGCGACAGCGCCACGTCTGCGCCGTCACCCGCCGCGTCCGCGAGGGCCGTTTGCAGCAAGGTTGCCGCGCCGCCAAAACTCAAACCCCACACCGCCACGCCGAGGTAAATCACCTGCGGCATATTGCCTACAAAACCGAACACCACGCTCACGGCCGCAAACGTCGCCAGGCTGACCAGCACGGTACGGCGCAACAGCGGCTCGACCAACTTGGCCGTCAGCCAGATCCCCGCCAATGCAGCACTTCCGAACACCAGCAGCACCACATCCACGCGGTCGCCCAAGCCGGCCGGCGCCACGAACGGGGCGATATAGGTGTACAGAATGTTGTGCGCCAGCATCCAACTGATCACCACCGCCAGCACGGGCCGTACACCGGGCGTGGTCAGCACCTTGGCCAGCGACACACGCTGGTGCGCGGCCTGGGGCGGATAGTCCGGGACTTTTACCAGCACCCACACAATCAACATCAGCGTCAGCGCCGACATGAGGCCGAACGTGGTACGCCAGCCCACCAGCCCGCCCAGCCACGTGCCCAGCGGTACGCCCAACGACAGCGCAATCGGCGTGCCGACCATCGCCAAGGCCAGCGCCCTGCCCTGTTGATGCGGCGCGACCATGCGGCGGGCGTAACCGGCCAGCAGGCTCCAGGCCAACCCTGCCGCCATGCCGGCGAAGAAGCGCGCCACCAGGGTCACGCCATAGTGCGACGACAGCGCAGTGATGGAATTGAACAGCAAAAACCCGACGATGGTCAGCAACAGCACATTGCGCCGGCGCCAGCCGCGGGTGGCAATGGTCATGGGGATCACCGCCAGCACCGAACCCAGCGCGTAGGCGGTGACCATCTGCCCGGCCAGCGACGGCGAAATCGCCAGGCCCTCGCTGATCAACGGCAGCAGGCCGGCGGGCAGGGTTTCGGTAACGATGCAGATGAAGCCGGTCATGGCCAGCGCGAGCAATGCGCCGATGGGCAGGCGTTCGGACGAGGCGGATACGCTGAGTGAGGGTGTCACAGGCAACTCCTTAAAGCTGAGGCGATTTAAATACTGATCGATACAGATGTTGCGTGCAGCGCGAGCGCGTTGTCAATGACTTATGTATCGACTAGTATTTATATCGATCTGCACAGGAGAAACGAAATGGCACAAATGGGCCGCCCGCGTAACTTCGACCGTGACCAGGCCGTGGAACAGGCCATGCATCTGTTCTGGCAGCACGGCTACGACGCCACTTCCCTCGCCCAGCTCAAGGCCGGCCTGGGTGGCGGCATCTCCGCGCCGAGTTTTTATGCGGCGTTCGGCTCCAAAGAGGCGCTGTTCGATGAGTGCGTGCAACGCTACCTGACCACCTACGCCCAGGTCATCGAATGCCTGTGGGACGAAACCCTACCGCCACGCCAAGCCCTCGAAACGGCGCTGCGCCAATCGGCGCGCATGCAGTGTGACAACGCCCACCCCAAGGGCTGCATGGTCACGCTGGGGGTGATGAGTGCGCCGAGCCCGGAAAATGCTCGGGTCACCGACGCATTGACCCACTCACGCGCACGGACTCGGGCAGGGATTGTGGCGTGCGTGGCGCGAGGTGTGAGTGCCGGGCAGTTGCCGGACACAATCAATGTGACGGCAATGGCGACGGTGTATGACAGCTTTCTGCAGGGTGTTTCCATTCTGGCGCGTGACAATGCGTCGTTTGAAACCCTCAATGCAGCGATCAGCCAACTCCTGCTGACATGGGACATCGCCGCGTCTACGGCGCCGCCCACACGTCCCGATACGCCAGCAAAAAATCCACAAACGCCCGCACCCGATGCGGCACATAGCGCCCGTGGGGGTACAGCAACGTAAACGGTCGCGTGCGCCCGCCAAACGGCTTCAACACCTCCACGAGCGTGCCGTCAGCCAGTTCGTGTTCGACGATGAACTTGTAGGTCTGAAACAGCCCCGCGCCATGCTTGGCCAAGGTCACGCCGCCCAGCACGTCATGAGAAACGCTGTAACCCGCCTCCCCGGCAAACGCCTGTTCCTGGCCTTGCACCTGGAACAACCAGGGAATGCGTCGGCCATTGCTGGGCAATTCAAACTGAATGCACTCGTGCGACGGCAGATCCTCCAACGTCTGCGGCGTGCCGGCGCGCTGCAGGTAGGCCGGCGCTGCCACCACCACCAATTCAGCGTCTTCCAGCAGCCGTGCGATCAGCGATGAATCGGGCTGGGCGCGCACGCGAATGGCCAGGTCATAGCCTTCGGCAACGAAGTCGATATTGCGGTTGCTGATATGGATATCCACGGTCACTTGTGGGTACAGCGCGCGAAACGCGGGCAGCAACGGCAACAGCCGATGATGGGCGTAAGTGGTCGGCACGCTGATGCGCAACTGGCCGGACGGCACCGACTGCGCACCCATGACTTCCTGCTGCGCCTCCACCAATTGCGTCAGCGCCTGGCGGCATTGCCCGAAGAATGTACGGCCGCTGTCGGTCAGGCGAATACTGCGCGTGGTGCGCACAAACAACTGCGTACCCAGGCGTTCTTCCAGACGCGAAATGCTGCGGCTCACAGCGGCCGGGGTGACCCCGGCAATCTGTGCGGCAGCGGTGAAGCTATTGGCTTCGGCGGCCAGGCAAAACAGCTCGATGCTGCCCAGCTGCACATCTTCGAAATGGCGTTTCATGATCAATGACACCCGGTACCAGCTAGAACGGTTACCGAGCTGTTTATCAGGCTGCGCCGCATAAATACAGCTACCACACCTGCCGCGTGTAGGTGATCAGCACCCGCACCTCGTCCGCATCGCGGCTGAAAGAAGACCGATAGGTCGCATCACGCACGCACAGCGCGAGGTTTTTGACCGCGCCACGCGGGTTAAGAAGGCTACGACGCTGTGATTCGTGTCTGCCCGACTTTGCCATCGCCACGCACGTGCCGCCAACACGCGGGTGCAAATCCTCAAAGACTGTTCACGCGCCTCTGTTCCCCGAGCAAGCATTAACGCCTGGCTCAACGGCTGAGGCGCACGCGCTCGCAGACCACCTCCCAGGCTTCAGGATTGAGCAAGTGCGGCGGCCGTTCGCCGCGCAGGATCGCGGCAATTTGCGCCGCCGAAGAGCGTGCCACATTGCGCCGCTTGCCGTGGGTGACGCCCGCCGTGTGAAAGGTCGCAACCACATTGGGCAAGCTCATCAGCGGTGCGTTCTGCGCAGGCGGCTCGCACGCCCATACGTCGAGCCCGGCGCCGCTGAGGTGACCTTTTTGCAAGGCTTCGTACAACGCCGCTTCATCATGAATGCCGCCGCGGGCGGTGGATAAGAACACCGCGCCGGGCCTCATTGCCGCGAACTGATGCGCGCCCATCAGGTGCCGGGTGCTGGCGTCCAAGGGGCAGTGCAACGACACGAAATCACTGCGCCTCAGCAGTTCCGGCAAGGTCACGGGTGTGGCGCCGTGAGCAAGTATCTGTTGGTTGCTCAGATGCGGGTCGTAGGCCAAAACATCCAGGCCAAAACCTTGGGCAATCCGCGCCACACGCCGACCGATTTCCCCCAGGCCGACCAGTCCCATCGTTCGCCCATGAATCTCTTCGCCCATCAGGTCTTCACGGCTGTCGAGCGATACCCAGACGCTTCCCACACGACGCTAAGCAACAAAAATAGCCAGGCTCACTGCCACCTCTATATAGTAACGCTTCGCATTTGGCGGTTTACCCAAGGAACGCGCGCCCTCGCCCAGACGGCGCGCGTCATCGTTTAGAAGGATCTTTATGCAAAGCGTTACGCTCTTCCCGGCGCGCCTGTTCGGTGCAGCGGTGGTGGTCGTCTGCGGGCTGTTCAGCGCACAGGCAAATGCCGATTACACCGACCGTTCCCTGACCGTCGAAAAAAATAGCCAGGCCTACGTAGTCAATGCCGACGGCAGTTTTGTGCTCGACTTCGAGCTGGTCTCGCGCATCAATGAGGAACGCGCGATCAAGCCCAACGCGCAACGCTCGGTGAGCTTCAACCGCTCGCTGGAAACCGTGGACATCGTGGAGGCCTACACCCAGAAAGCCGACGGACGCAAAGTGCCGGTGGCTGCCGACCAGATCAAGGAACAGCAGGAGCAGGCCTCAGCCGAAGCGCCGATGTTCCAGGACTCACGCGTCAAAGTGGTGATCTTCCCTGACGTAGCCGTCGGTGACCGCATGGTCTTGCGCTACCAGCGCCATCGCACCACCGCGATGTTCCCCGGACAGTTTGAAGACCTCTACGCGCCGGACTTCTACGAGAACCAGCAGATCCACTTCACCTACGACATGCCAGCCGACATGCCCTTGTTCGCTGACGTACGGGGTTTCAAAGCCGCCGAGCCCACCACCGCCAACGGGCGAAAAATCTATCGCTGGGACCTGCAACCCACGGAGAAAAACCGCGTTGAAGTCGGCTCCGTCGCCTACACCGATTACGGGCAACGCCTCGCCGTGTCGACCTTCACTGATTACAAACAGTTTGCCCAGGCGTATGCCGCCAGGGCGCAGGTTGAGGTGACGCCCGCCATTACCCAACTGGCCAGGGAACTCACCGCCAACCTGGACTCCCCGCGCAGCAAAGCACTGGTGCTGAGTGACTGGGTGCGCAAGAACATTCGCTACGTCGCGGTTTACGTCGGCAATGGCGGCGTGGTGCCGCACGCGGCGCAGGCGGTGCTGGATAACCGTTATGGCGACTGCAAGGACCATGTTGCCTTGCTCGAAGCGCTGCTCAAGGCGGTGGCCATCGAAAGCTCGCCCGCGCTGATCAACCTCGGCGACGCCTACCTACTGCCGAAGGTGCCGACCCTGGGTTTGCTTAACCATGCGATCACTTACGTCCCGACCCTCGACCTTTATCTGGACTCCACCGCAACCCCCATCGCCGCCGGCTACTTGATGATTCCGGAACTGGGTAAACCCGTGTTACTGACCCAGAGCGGCGAACTGGCGCGTACACCTTCACACCAATTGGGCAAGGTGGACGGCACGCTGCACTTCAAGATCGACCCGAGCGGCGCGGCGGACTTCACCAACGGCACCACGGTGGAAGGCTGGGCCACGGAACTCAATCGTTTCCTGTTCAAATCCATCATGCCTGCCGACCGTGATCAACTGACCCAGAAAGTCCTCAGCATGTACGGGCAAAGCGGCAGCGGCAAGATTGAAACCGACCCCTTGGAAGGCAATGCCGCCACCTTCACGTCCACGGTCAAAGGGCGTACCGAGAACCTGGTCAACCTGCCCGGCCCCACGGGCGTACCGACGCTCAGCAGCCTCGCGGGCGGCATCGGCCAGAACGTGTTCAGCCTCATGGCGGAACAAGACCGCACGCAGGCCTTCATCTGTACCTCTGGCACGATTGAAGAAAAAGCGCGCTTCGACTTCCCCAAACAATTGAATATCCTCGCGGTGCCCAAGGCTGTAACGCTCAACACCGGTGGATTCAACTACCAGACCACTTACGTCAAGGAAGGCAACAGCATATTCATCACCCGCAGCTATGCGTTCAGCCACCCCGACGCGCTGTGCAGCCCGCAGGATTTTGTCGCCATGAAGCCGGCGATTGAAGGCATGGTCAACGACCTGAAAAGCCAGATTATCGTGCAGACGTTGTAACCCTGCCTTAGCGATTCTCGCACGACGGGCTGTTGCACCGCCGCGCGAGGATCACAACCGTTGCCTCTAGAACTTCGCCTGCACTCCCACCCGCAGCGTACGCCCCGGCGCCGGCATGAAACTCTGCGCCAGTGGATCCAGGTAGTAGCGATCGGTCAGGTTTTGCAGCGACACGTTGAGGCTGGCGTCTTCCTGCAACTTGTAGTTAAGGAACAGATCGACCAAGGCCACTTCGCGGTAATTCAATTGCGGCGTGGTGGCGCCGGTCTGCCAGGGTTTGTCGGCGGTGACGGTGGGGCCTGAGGTGTAGGTGATGCGCGTACCGAGCGTAAGGCTCTGGTCGAAGAAGCGCAGGCCTGTGGTGAGGTTGCCTGCGAACCGTGGCGGGTTCTGGGTGTTGGTGTAAGAACCCATGAAGCTGCCCGGCGTGCAGTTCGGCGTATTACTGGTTTTCTGGTAGCTGTCACTGGTAGCGCGCAGTGTGGCCGCGAACGCCGCATCGCAGGTTTCGGTCTTCAGGTAGTAGGTGGACGACAGGTCGGCAAATACACGCCCGGCATCGTAGCGGGTTTGCAATTCCAGGCCGCTGGTCTTGTAGCTGTCGGTGTTGCTGAAGCGCATCAAGCCCCACAAGCCCGGGCTTGGGTCGTAGTAGCGGGTGATGTAGTGTTTGATGGTGTTGTTGAAATAGGCCAGCTTGATCGCCGCCGAGTCGTCATCGAACAACAACCCCTTTTGCAGCGTGCTCGCGCCGACCTCCCAGTTACTTGAACGCTCAGGCTTCAGGCCCTTGCCGGGCATGGTCTGCAACACGCCCTGGCTGGTTTCGAACAGCGAAGGCATACGAAAGCCCTGGGTGTAGGAGGCATAGACGAAGGTGTCTGGCAGCACTTCGATATTGATGCCCACGGCCGGAGCGAAAGCGCCTCCGCTGTTGCTCGCCTTGCCCGAATACTCATAGCCGGTAACCACGCTGCCGACCTGGGACGGATAGACCGTCGAATCGACCGCGCCAAAATCGTTGTAGCGAACGCCCTCAAAGGGGTAGTTGGTGTTCTGGAAGACAATCCCATTGGTCAGCCGCGGATCGGTGGCGTCGGTGTACTGGCCGTTCTGATCCGGGAACCACATCATGTTGCCGGAGTCGCCGCCGTTGTAGACCCGCAGGTAGCGCAAGTTACGCTCCTCCTCGCGCGCCGTGGCATTGGCGATGTGGTCTTTGCTGCGATAGTGGGTGTAACGCCCGCCGCCCCATAACGTGAGGCGGTCCACCGGTTTGTACTCCAGCTTGCCATTGAAGCTGAACTCTTGCCGCGAGCCTTCGCGCAGCATGCGGTTGGCGTTGATATCGTCCTGGTTGGTGACCACGCCTTTTTGCGGGCGCAGCTCTTCGAGCTGGAACGAGCCGCCCAGGTCCAGTTTCAAGTCGCCGTAGTCGGTCGCCCAGTTCGAGGTGTTGGCCAGGCCGCCGCCAATACGCTGGTTAGCCTGACGACTCCAGGCGCGGTCCGAGCGATACGCCTGGAACGCCGGCGCGCGTACCGAGGTGAGCTGGCTGGTTTGCGCATCGGTGAGCCACAGGTCGGCAGTCAGGTCCACCAACGGGTTACCCGCAGGCAAGTAGTTGTAACGCGCGGTGTAGGTGTCGATTGTGGTGTGGCCCAAGGGGTACTGATAGATGCCGCCGGTGCCGAAGCGGAAGATATCCGAAGGCATGATCTCGCCGATGCGCCCGTCATAGCGGCGGTAACCCAGGTCGAAAGTATGGCCGTCCGCCGGACGCAGGGTGGTCTTGAGCAGCAAGGATTCGGTCCTCGACGAGGAGTTCAGCACTTCTTCGCCAGCGTTGTAGGTGGTTGCCACGCTGGTTTCTTCATCGCCCCAACGGTCGTAGGTGCGGTAGCGGTCCTGGCCCTTTTTGCCGGCGAAATAATTGCCCTGGTTGCGCTTGGCATAGGCCGCCACGACGTCGAAAAAGTCATGGGTATAGGCAAATGCCACGCTGCCGGCCTGCGCCTCTGAGCCGAGCAGCCCACCGCGACTCTGGTGCGGTTCCGAGTACAGGTCTTCGGTCTTGGAATGCGGGTCTCGGGAGGCTGGAGCGACGCCGTTGTTCCACAGGTCGCCCTTGAGGCGCAGGCCGAGGGTCTGGCCGTCCTTGAGGATGTCGTCGACCGTGAGGGTGCGCATTTTCACCGTGCCGCCGATGGCACTGGAGGTCAGGCTGGGGCCCTTGTCGATCGTGATGTCGCTGATCATGTCCGGGTCGATGTAACTGCGCTGCTGGGTACCGGCATAACCGCGATAGACATCCAGCGCCTGCTGCGACCCATCCACCGTGACCGCCACCCGGCTCTGGCCCTGGATGCCGCGGATATTCACATCCAGCCCGCCACCATTGCGGCTGTCGCCGACCTGCACGCCCGGCTGGCCCTTGAGCACGTCGCCCACAGAGACCACGCCAAAGCGCTGCATGTCTTCGCCGGAGATGTACACCGATGAGCGCGGCGCGCGGTAGACGTCTTCCTCGTCGAGATTTTCGCCCGTGACCTTTTGCGTCGGCAGCAGGACTGCACCTTGATGCGCACGCAAGACATAGCCGCCGTCGGCCTGGCGCTGATAGCCCAGGCCAGTGCCTGAGAGCAGTTGGGTCAGGCCCGACTCAATGTTGTACTCCCCCTGCAGCCCGTGGCTGGTCTTGTCGGCCGTAAGCAGCGCACTGCCCGCCATGCTGATGCCCGCCTCGGCACCAAAGCGCGACAGCACTTGATCCAGCGGGCCGGCGCTAATTCGGTAAGGGCGTTCGCCGGCGGCAAAAACCAGCTCACCGTAGAGCGGCTGTAAACTCAAAAACAGCAAGCTGAATGTATGGGTACGCAAGACACGAGCGGGGGAAATCATGCAAGGCTCCTAGGGGTTGAAACCCACCTGTGCCGGTGGGTAATACCTAAAGGCCAAGCCAGATCGAAAAAACTATCGCGCCGCGAAAAAAAAAACTTCACGCAGGCACCACCGTCACCCAATAACGCGTTCTTCGCTCGATACGCACCGGCAACGTGTTGGCGACCAACGCGAGCGCTGCATCGGTATCGCCCAGCTGGAAACTGCCAGTGATGCGCAGGCTTGCCACCGCCTCGCTGCAACGCAATAAGCCTGGGCGATAGCGCGACAACTCAGCCAACAGGTGGTCCAGGCGCATGCGCTCGGCAGGCAGGATGCCGCGCATCCAGGCCTGGGCCAGCACCCGATCGACGGGGCTCGGGCGCCCTGCCCCACGCTCGTCCACCTGCATCTGCCAGCCTGCCTGCAACGGCACCGGCGTCGGCTGACGCCGCGTGCTCACTTGCGCCAGCCCGCGTAACACCGTCACCTGGGTGCCTTGGCGATCATGACGCACCAGCAGGTGGGCGACATGGCTGTAGAGCACCGCGTTGGGGGTCAGCAGTTCCAGCGACGCAGACCCGGCCGGGGCATCCAGGGCCAGCTCGCCCTCGACCAGCTCCACGCTGCGTTGCCCTGCGCCCAAGTCCAGGTTTACCGCACTGGCGGTGTTTAGCCACAGCGAATAGCCATCCGCCAGGGCCCAGTGCCGCCGCTCGCCCACACGCGTGCGGTAGCTCGCCAATGCCGAACGCACCAAGGTGGAATCCGCCGTTTGCCAGGAGATCCCACCCAGCAGCCCCAACGCCAGCAAACACTTGAGCACCTGGCGACGACGTTGCGGGTCAGCCCCGGCCGACTGCAACGCCCGGCGCGCCGTGGCATCGGCTAATAGATCGGCGCCCGGCTGAAGCAGCAGGGGCAAGCTGCTTACCCGCTGCCACGCATGCTCATGCTCGGCACTCACCTGACGCCACTGCTGCAGCGCTTGATGATCACCGGCGCTCATCAACCCGGACTGCATCCGCACCAGCCAATCGATTGCACGGTCGCGCACGCGCGGGTCAACTGCAGCGCCCCTCATTCAAAGCGACTCGCGTAGCACACACTGAACGCCTTGCTCATGGCCCGCTGCACCTGGGCCACCGTCAGGCTCAATTGCGCGGCGATTTGCGGATAGGTCAGGCCATCGAGCTGGGACAAAAAGAAAATCTGCCGAACCCGCGCCGACAACCCGACCAGCAGCGAATCCAACTGCAACAAGGTCTCGATCATCAGGTGGCGCTCCTCCGGCGAAGGCTCCTCAGCCAGCGGCCGCGCCGCCAGTGCTTCCAAGTAGGCCCGCTCGATCGCTTGGCGACGCCAGCGATTGATCAGCAAGCCATTGGCGATGGTGGCCAAAAACGCCATGGGTTGGCGCAACTCGCGCACATCCTCCTTGGAGCGCAACACGCGGATAAACGTGTCGTGTGCCAGGTCTTCGGCATCGGCACTGTGCCCCAGCCGCCGATGCAACCAACCCCGAAGCCAGCCATGGTGATTCGCATACAGCTTGGCGACCGGCGAGGCGATGCTGTCGTCGTGCATGTCAGATCCGCATTAAATGATAATGCTTCTCATCTTATGGCTTTGGGGTGGGCGTTGTATAGGGGTTGGGGTGGCTGCCATTAGTCAAATCCAAGGCAAAAAAAAGCCTGCATCTCTGCAGGCTTTTCTCTATCTGGCTCCACGACCTGGACTCGAACCAGGGACCCAATGATTAACAGTCATTTGCTCTACCAACTGAGCTATCGCGGAATGCGCCGTATGTTACTGATTAAAAAGAAGAAGTCAAGCACTGAGGCATATTTTCCAGAATTACTTCGGTCAACCGCTGTGAACGTCTATACCGGGCTGGCCATTTCCTTGGCCAGGTCCAGCCAGGCGCGGGCGGCGGGCGGCAGGTGCGCACTGGCGCGCCACGCCAGGGCGATGTGCCAATCAGTGTGCGCCTCGTCCAGGGCAATCAAGGCGATGCCGGGTTGTTGATGTTTGTGCGCAAGCATGCGCGGCAGAAAAGCGACGCCTAGCCCCGCCGCCACCAAGTCGACGATAAAGTCGATCTGGCCGCTGCGGGCCGTCACCCTCGGCGTCACGCCTTTGCGTTCACAAGCGGCAAGGATCTTGGCATTCAGGGCAAAACCCGCTTCGAACAGGATAAACGGCGAATCCGCCAAGTCGTTGAAATCAATGCGTGTGCGCTGGGCGAGTGGATGGCTCATGGGCAGCACGGCCATCAAGGGTTCGTTGCGCACCGACTGATAGTCGAAATCTTCATCCATGGGCAACAGCAGGGCCGCTAGATCGACCTCCCCGGCTTCCAGGCATTCACGCAATTTCTTGCTGCCATACTCGGTAAGCTCGATATCGATATCCGGGTACAGCCTGCGGTAAGCGGCGAACATCGCGGCAAACAACACGCCGCAGCCCACGGGCGGCAAGCCAATGCGCAATACGCCGCGCTTGAGCCCGCGCAGGTCGTTGATCTCGGCCACCAAATCGTTGCGTTCAGCGAGCAACACCAGCGCGCGGCGGTAGGCAATTTCGCCAGCGGCGGTCAGTTCGTTCCTGTGGCCCAGGCGATTGAGCAACGGCGTACCCAATTCATCCTCCAGCGTCTTGACCGCCTTGCTCACGGTGGACTGTGTCAGGGACACCACTTGGGCCGCCTGGGAGAAACCGCCCTGGCGCACCACTTCGACAAAGGCGCGCAACGTTCTGAGGTTCATCGGTATTCCTTTAGCGACTGGCTACTAGCGATAAAAGTTGTTTTTATCATGCCAGATATTTCCTTATGCTGAACCCACCTTGCCTTGTGGAGACACTGTTGATGATCATCTCGTCCGCTTCCGATTACCGCGCAGCCGCCAAGCGCAAGCTGCCGCGCTTTCTGTTCGACTACATCGACGGCGGCGCCTACGCCGAGCACACGATGCGCGCCAACAGTTCGGACCTGGCCGAGATCAGCCTGCGCCAGCGTATCCTGCGCAACGTCGACAACCTGAGCCTCAAGACCCACCTGTTCGGCCAGGAACTGGTCATGCCGGTGATTCTGAGCCCGGTGGGGCTTACCGGCATGTACGCGCGGCGTGGTGAGGTGCAAGCGGCAAAGGCAGCGGCGAACCAGGGCATTCCGTTTTGCTTGTCGACGGTGTCGGTGTGCTCGATTGAAGAAGTGGCATCGCAGAGCCCGCAGTCGATCTGGTTCCAGCTCTATGTGCTCAAGGACCGTGGATTTATGCGCAATGCGCTGGAGCGCGCGCAGGCTGCCGGGGTCACCACACTGGTATTCACCGTGGACATGCCGACGCCTGGCGCGCGTTACCGCGATGCCCACTCCGGCATGTCCGGGCCGTTCGCGGCGTCGCGACGCATGCTGCAGGCGGTCACCAAACCGCAATGGGCCTTCGACGTAGGCCTGATGGGCCGCCCGCACGACCTGGGCAACATCTCAAAATACCTCGGCAAGCCGACTCATCTGGAAGATTACATCGGCTGGCTGGCCAACAACTTCGACCCGTCGATCAGCTGGAAAGACCTGGAGTGGATCCGTGAATTCTGGAAAGGCCCGATGATCATCAAAGGCATTCTCGACCCACAGGACGCCAAGGATGCGGTGAGTTTCGGCGCCGACGGTATCGTGGTCTCCAACCACGGCGGCCGTCAGCTTGATGGCGTGCTCTCTACCGCCAGAGCCTTGCCGCCGATCGCCGATGGGGTTGGCGATGACCTGACGGTACTGGTCGACTCGGGCATCCGTTCCGGGCTGGATGTGGTGCGCATGCTCGCACTGGGTGCCAAGGCCTGCCTGCTGGGACGCGCGACGGCCTATGCATTGGCTGCCGATGGCCAGCACGGCGTTGAAAACCTGCTGGACATCTTCGCCAAGGAGATGCGCGTGGCCATGACACTGACCGGCGTGACGTCGATTGATCAGATTGACAGCACTACGCTGGTTCAATCAGCCAAATAACTGACGTCAGTAGCCAACGACTGTTTTTACTCTGTAAAACGGTCGTTGATTTATAAGGAGTTTTATTAAGTTAAACGAAATGGCATGAATCTCGCTCTAATTCCTTTCAAGCAGGTTAAGCGATGACAAGACGTGCGGCAGTACCCAGGGGTTATAACCCCTGGTAAAGCGGTTTAAACTGTTACCAATGTTTTACGGAACTGAAGGAACAGTAAGACGCTTGGCACTCGCCACTCTCACGCAGCCTGTAAGACAGTTAAGTGCTTAGAGGCAGATAGCTTATGAAAACACCGACCCAGACTCACGCAATTGACTTCGACAGTGCCAAATTGCAACGCCTGGGCTTTGGTCAGCCGTCCCTCCTACCACCCCGTCGACCAGCGTCGTTCGCCCAACTTCGTCAGCAATTGAGCCAACAATTGCAAGTCAGCCTGGAGCCCCAGCGGATCCTTGGGCTGTTCTTTCGCGAGATTCAGCGCCTGGTGCCTTTGGATGCGTTGCAGTATCGCCACGAAGCCAGCGACCTGCGCCTGGAATTTGGCCATCGCGGCCACCACTCGGTGAGCTATGCCTTGAGCCATGAAGGTGAGCACTTGGGCGAGCTGATATTTCGACGCAATCAACGCCTGCTGGAAGACGAACTGGTCCAGCTTGAAGCGCTGCTGGCGACGTTGCTTTATCCGATGCGCAACGCCCTGCTCTACCGCGCCGCCACTCGCAGCGCTCTGCGTGACCCGTTGACCGAAACCGGTAATCGCGTCGCCATGGACCAGACCCTGCAACGCGAGATCGACATGGCCCGGCGGCACATGAACCCGTTGTCTCTACTGATGCTGGATATCGATCACTTCAAGAAGATCAACGACACTCACGGCCATGCAACCGGCGACACCGTACTGCGCGCTGTGGCCGGGGCGATCAAAAGCCAGCTGCGCAATGTCGACATGGTGTTTCGATTTGGCGGGGAAGAGTTTTTGATCCTGCTCTCCAACACCGGCCGGGACGCGGCAGGTATGGTCGGCGAGCGCCTGCGCAAGGCGGCACAAGCTCAGGACTATTGGGCGGATACCACGCGGGTCGAGCTGACCGTGAGCCTGGGGTGCTCGACGCTGTTGGCCGCAGAGTCTGCCGAAAGCCTGTTGCGCCGTGCCGACAACGCTTTGTACGTGGCCAAGCGCGAAGGCCGCAACCGCTTGGCAATGGCGGGGTAAACACCCCGCCATCACGCTTACATCACGCCTCGCTGGCGACGCGAACCTGACGCTCGCGAGCGGCCGCAGGCGCCTTTGCTTTTTCGTTCTCCAACCGCATGCAGCTTTCCAAGAACAGATACATGTAGTCGTAGCTCTTGCATACCGCCTGGCGCAGCTCTACCTGCAGGGCTTTGCTGGGGTTCATCCCGGCCAGGGTGCAGATGATTTCCAGCGCTTCCCATGGGTGGGCGTCGTCATACTGCGCGTGCATCTTCAACCACTTCATGGCGCGCTTGCGGTCTTCCTCAGGGAAGGCTGCCGCGTACACACCGGTCGAGCACACCACCGCTGACCACTCCCCGGTTGCACCTTCGATCGCGTAGTTGGTTGCGGCAATCGCGACAATCAACGAATCGGCCGAGCTGGTATGCCAGCACCAATGGCTCAGTGCGTGCAGTTCAGGCGGTACGTTCTGCGCTTGCAGCTCTTCGAGGCTGACGCCGTGGGCGCGGGCCCAATGCACCCAATAGTCGGCATGGTTGAGCTCCACGCGAATATTGCGCATCAACCACCGGCGCGCCATATCCTCCCCAGGATGACGGGCAAACTTGGTCTTGGTCAGGTTTTGTGCCATGTACAAGGCAAACTGTTCCACCACTGGCCAGCCACCGATCAGGTAATGGCGCATGGTCTTGGCGCTGAGCGTGTTGTCACGCATGCGCTGATACAGTTCGTGTTCGACAACTCGGCGCTTGCTCTCGCTACAGTCCTGGATCAATTGCTGCGCCCAGGCGGGGTAACTCGAGGCTTCCATAAGCGGGCCGGTTCTGTTGAATGTGTCGATCACTGTAAGGCTCCTTTTTAAGTGTGATTGTACAGACCAGCAAAGTTTCAGCGGAATGTGCCGGGCGCCTTGAACAACAGAGGCTGCGGCCGCACAGGTCGACACTGCAAGCTATCAAAGGTAAACAATTGCGGGCGTTCAATCAGGTAGCCCTGAGCGTAATCCACACCTATCTCCAGTAACGCCTGTTCGATTTGCGGTGTTTCAACAAACTCGGCAATTGTGCGCTTACCCATGACATGGCCGATGTGGTTGATCACTTCGACCATAGCGCGGTTAATCGGGTCGTCCAGCATATCCTTTACGAAACTTCCATCGATCTTCAGGAAGTCTACAGGTAAATGTTTCAGATAGGCGAATGAGGACATTCCGGCACAAAAATCGTCGAGCGAAAAATGGCAACCTAAGGCTTTGAGTTCATTAATAAAGCGAATTGCACTGCCCAAATTCGCTATAGCGCTGGTTTCGGTTATTTCAAAACAAATCATTTCAGGCGGAATGCTGTAAGCCTCGAATTTTTCACGTAAAAACCCAAGAAAATCGTCATCTCCAATAGTTATCCCTGACAGATTTATCGCACACATGGCCATAGGTCGGCCTGCACGCTCATGCATGCAACGGGCGATGATCTCGAATACGTTTTCTACCACCCAGCGGTCCAGTGAAGTCATTAAACCGTAACGTTCGGCGGCCGGGATAAAGCTGTCGGGAAGGATGATACGGCCGGCCTCGTCGTGCAGGCGCAGCAGGATTTCAATATGGCCATTGCCGCCATCGGTTTGGCCCAGCGGGGAGATTTCCTGGGCGTAGAGGCAAAAGCGATTCTCCTCCAGCGCCATGTGCAAGCGCTGCACCCAAGCCATCTCGCCAAAACGCAGGGACAACTCCGAGTCATCCGCGTGGTAGACCTGCACACGGTTGCGGCCCTTTTCCTTGGCCATGTAGCACGCCATGTCGGCGGCTCGCAACGAGGCTTCCAGTGTGGTCGGGGTTTGCGAAATGTGCACCAGACCAATACTGACGGTGGTCATGAAGGGCCGCCCCTTCCACACAAAATGCAGGCTTTGCACGGTGTGGCGCAGGCTCTCGGCGATCTTTTCCGCCACAGGTGCCGGGCAGTTCTCCAGCAGAATGCCGAACTCGTCCCCGCCCAGCCGCGCCAGCGTGTCGCCCTCACGCAGGTCCGATTGCAGCAGCGCGCAGATGTGGCGCAGCAATTCGTCGCCCGCCGCATGACCGCAGGTGTCGTTGACCAGCTTGAACTGGTCAAGGTCGAGGAACATCAACGCATGCCGCCCGCTTTGCTGGCGCCCTGCCGGGTGCAGCACTTGCTCAAGGCGATACTCGAATTCGCGGCGGTTGGCCAGGCCGGTCAATGCATCGTGGGTCGCCTGCCAGGAGAGGTTGGCAATGTATTGGCGCTCCTGAGTCATGTCGTGCAGCACCAGCACCGCACCGCTGACCTTGCCTGCACTGCGGATCGGCGCGCCCACCAGCGTCACCGACACGGTACTGCCGTCCAGGCGCTGGATCAGCTTCGAATGTTCGCTGCCGCCACTGAGCCGGCCCTTGATGATGTGTTCCAGCAGCGTAAAGCCGTCCGGCTCGGCGTTTTCGTCCAGCAGCTTGAACAGCGCCGCCAGGGGCAGCCCTTGGGCCTGCGATGAGCGCCAGTGAGTCAGTGCCTCCGCCGCGGGGTTCATGTAGGCAATGGCGCCGTCGACGTCGGTGGTGATCACGCCGTCGCCGATCGACTCGAGGGTGATCTGCGCTCGCTCCTTCTCCACCTGCAAGGCGTCGGCGAAGGCATGACGCTGGGTCAGCAACTTGTGGGTGCGCAGCAGGGCCAACGCGATCAGGCCCAGTGCGGTGGCCAGGTTAGTGATCAACAGCAGGCGCAGGATGACACGCGAGCCCTCGCCCAGGGCATCACTGAAGGCTTTGGCAGCCGGCGTGACGCCGTCGTTGATGGCGTTGATGCGCGTTTTCCAGGCCTTCACGTCGGTGCTGCTGGCCTGGTCAGCGCTGATCGCCCGATGCATCGTGCGCGCCAGGTCATCCAGTTGCACCAGGTAACCATCGCCCACGGTCCACAGCTCGATGGCTTTTTCCAGATAACTGAAATGGCGGAAGTTGAGGTACAACCAGATCAGGCTGGAAACGTCATCAGGGTGGTTGCCGCCCTTGAGGATACCCAGGCGCGCGGCAGTCAGGTCGGGCGTGGGTCGGTCAAGGGCAATGCGCAATTCATGCCCGCCCTGGGGCACGGCGATGGCTTGCTGGTATTTGAGGTAAGTGGCCGGATCGCGGTTGTCGGCATAAAGGGTCAGGTAGTAGATCGCATCTTTCTGACCCTTGGACCACAGGCTTTCACCGGCCACATAACCGCGTACTGCCGAGAGCATGTACAGGCTGACGCAACCCAGCAATGCCTGGAACAGGACTACCGCGATAAACGGCCAGACGATGCCCAACAACCGAGGCGTACTTAGCGTCGTTCCGAGAGTGCGCTTTTGCTTCATGAGGTCCCTTGCACAAGCACCACCAAAAACAGGCGAGTGATTAACGCTCCTGACAGCACAATCTTGGCTAAATTCGCTCGATCCGCTCAAGGGCGTCGGGTCGATTCAGCGCCTGAACCTCGAACGGCGCAGGAAAGCCGCTATTTCCTGGGGAGACTCTCGTACCTGCCAGAGTCAATCATTGCAAACCCAACGTTACCGAACTTGCTGCAAATGCCCGTAGAGCTTGGCGTACAGGCCACCGTCGGCGATCAATTGCTGATGATCGCCATCCTCGGCGATGTGCCCGCCATCAAACACCAGTACCCGGTCAGCCTGTTTCACCGCTGAAAGCCGGTGCGCGATGATCAGTGTAGTACGCCCACTGAGAAACCGCGCCAGCGCCTGGTGCAGGTTGTATTCGGTGGCGGCGTCCAGGGCGGACGTGGCCTCATCCAGAATCACCACTTTGGGCTCGGCCAACACCATTCGCGCGATGGCCAGGCGTTGACGCTGACCGCCGGAAAACCGTACGCCGGAGCGCCCCACTACGCTGTCCAGCCCCAGCGGCAGTGCCTTGACGGTAGCATCCAGCTGGGCGATTTCCAGTGCCTGCCAACAGGCCTGATCGCTGCGGGTGCGACCCATGGTCAGGTTGGCGCGCACGGTGTCGTTGAACAACGCCGGGTGTTGCAGCACCACGGCGACGTTTTCGCGGATAGTCGCAAGCCCGATTTCCTGCTGGGTGGCCCCGCCGAAGCGAATGCTGCCGGCTTGCGGCGTATACAGCCCCAGCAGCAGTTGCACCAGGGTACTTTTGCCGCCGCCGCTGGCGCCGACAATCGCGACCTTCTCACCCGGCGCAATGGCCAGGTTCAACTGATCGAGCACCAGCTCGTCGCCGTAGCCGAAATTCAGGCCACGCACCTCGATGCCGACAGTCTCACGCCCGGTGAACGGGTCTGCGCCGCCGGCATACTGCGGCTCATCGGCGCGCGCCAGCAGCTCGTTGATCCGCGTCAGCGCCCCGCCTGCCGCGTAGTAAGCGTATTGCAGGTTCAACAGTTGCTCCACCGGCCCGATCATGAACCACAGGTAGCTGAACACCGCGAGCATCTGGCCGATGGACAAGTCGGAAAACAGCACCGTGAGCATCGCCGCAGCGCGGAAGATGTCGATGCCAAACTGAAACAACAGGCCACTGGCACGGCTGGACGCGTCGGTTTTCCATTGGGAGTGGATCGCGTAGTCGCGCACTTCCTGGGCGCGCTGGCCGAGGCGTCCGAGAAAAAAGCCCTGGCGGTTGCCCGCACGCACTTCCTGGATCGCGTCGAGGGTTTCGGTCAATGCCTGGGTAAAGCGCGACGTGCTGTCGTTTTCAAGCTTCTTCAAGTGTTTGACGCGTTTGCCCAGCTGTACCGTGGCGTAGATCACCAACGGGTTGAACAGCAGGATCAGCAGCGCCAGCTGCCAGTGCATCCACACCAGAATCGCCGAAGTGCCGACCAGCGTGAGCATGGCCACCAGGAAGCGGCTGAGGGTCTCGCCGACAAACTTGTCCAGCGTATCCAGGTCGGTGACCAGGTGCGTGGTAACCGTGCCGCTGCCCAGGCTTTCGTATTCGCCAAGGGAAATGCGCTTGAGCCGCTCGATCAGGCGCACGCGAATGCGGTAGACAATGTCCTTCGCCAGCCGCGCAAACAGCCGCGCCTGCACCACGTTGAATACCAGTGCGCCGCAACGCAGGCACAGCGTCAGCAACAGCATCAGGCCGATATAACCGGCAGCCTTCTGCCAGCCCAGGGGCAACACGTTGTTCATCACCTTGAGCGCGGCATCGCCACGGCCAAGCAACACTTCGTCTACCAGCAGAGGCAACAGCAATGGAATCGGCACGCTGCACAAGGTCGCCAGCACAGCGACGCCGTTGGCAATCCACAGCGATTTTTTGTGGCGCAGGGCCAGGCGGCGAATCTCCGCCCAGGTCAGTCGGTCGGTACGGTCGGGCTGGTCATGCACAGGTGGCTCGCTCCAACCAGCGGGCGAGCAATGGCGACAGCTCGGACAGCGGCTGGTAGCCGTTGGTCAACAAGGCCAACTGACCGTTCCGCTCAGCCAGCAGGGTCGGGAAACCGGCAATGCCCAGATCCTGCACCCAGGTGAAATCAGCGGCCGTCGCGGCGTGCTGCTCGGCGCGGTCGAACGCGCCGGCAAACTCGATACGCGGGATGCCCGCCTCCTCGGCCAGTTCTACCAGCACGCTGGCCAGGGTCACATCGCGGCCCTCGACGTAAAACGCGCGCTGGATCAGCCCCAGCAGCTTCCACGCGCAATCCGGCGCCAGGCTGCGCGCCGTGACGATGGCGCGGCACGCGGGCTCGGTGTCATAGACAAAACCATCGGGCAGCGCGCCTTCACGCGTGAACGGCTGACCGGTAGCCTCGGTGACCGCCTGCCAGTGCTCAAGGATGTAGCGCCGGGTGGTCGGCTCCAACGCCGCGCCACTGCCGGTACGCAAACCGCCCACCACCAGGTGCAGCTCCACGCCCGCAGCCTGGGCCTGCTCGACCAACGCCTCGGCCACCGGGGCAAAGCCCCAGCACCAGGAACACATCGGGTCCATCACATAGAGCAGGCGCGCGGGCATGGGTCAGGCCTCGGAAGGGGTTTGCTTATAGTTGAAGCCAATCGGGTGCGGCATATTGCGGGCCTTGGCCAGCTCGATCTGCTTTTGCCGGTCAATCGCGCTGCGACGGGTCTTCTCCGGCAGCTTATCCCAGCAATGCGGGCAGCTGATGCCAGCCACATAGTGCTCGGACGCTCGGTCTTCGACGCTGACCGGTGTACGGCAGGCATGACATTGATCGTAGTCGCCTTCGCTCAAGTCGTGGCGCACAGTCACGCGGTTGTCGAACACAAAGCAGTCGCCCTGCCATTTGGTCTCTTCCTGCGGCACCTCTTCGAGGTACTTCAGAATGCCGCCCTTGAGGTGGTAGACCTCGTCAAAGCCTTCGCTGAGCATGTAGCTCGACGCCTTTTCGCAACGAATGCCGCCGGTGCAGAACATGGCGACTTTCTTGTGCTTGGCCGGGTCGAAGTTGGCTTTGATGTAGTCGGGAAATTCGCGAAAACTGGTGGTTTTCGGGTCAATCGCGCCTTCAAAGGTGCCAATGGACACTTCGTAATCGTTACGGGTGTCGATCAACAGCACTTGCGGGTCGCTGATCAGCGCGTTCCAGTCTTTGGGGTCGACGTAGGTGCCGACTTTTTTGTTCGGGTCGACGCCTTCGACGCCCAGGGTCACGATCTCTTTCTTGAGCTTGACCTTGGTGCGGTAGAACGGCTGGTCATCGCAGTACGACTCTTTGTGGTCGATGTCGTCCATGCGTGGGTCGTTCTTCAGCCAGGCCATCAGGCCATCAATGCCTTCGCGGCTGCCGGAAACGGTGCCGTTGATGCCTTCTTCGGCGATCAGCAACGTGCCTTTGATGCTGTTGTCGACCATCGCCTGCAGCAGTGGCTCGCGCAGGGCGACGTAATCTTCGAGGGTGACGAACTTATACAGTGCCGCCACGACAATCGGTTGAGTCATGGGTGTTCTCTCCAGGTGGCTACCCTCGTAAGGGGTGAACCGGATAACGGCAGCTGCGAGTTTTTAGCCGCAAGCTGCAAGTAAAAGCAAAAAAAACGCGCCGACTGGGCGGCGCGTTGGGGATTGTAGCAAGAAGGCAGCTGCGAGGGCTCTAATCTTGTCGCTGGCAGCTGACAACGTGTGGCTGCTTCAATGCCCTCCGGCGCAGGTCGGCGAGGCCGGGGCTGCGTCGATTTTCGCCCATTCTTCAGGCGTGTAGGTATGCAGCGCCAACGCATGAAACTCGCTCATCAGGTCACCCAGCGTGGCGTAGACCGTCTGATGGCGCTTGACGCGGTTAAGCCCCTCGAACTGCTGGCTGACCAGCACGGCCTTGAAGTGGGTCTGCAACCCACGGCTGTGCATATGGCTTTCGTCCAGCACGCTCACGTGTTGCGGGCTCAGGGCGGCGAGCGCCGTTTCGATACGCTGTTGCATGTTCATTCCTGCTTACTTCTTCTTGGCCGGTGCGGCGGCTTTCGGCGTCAGCTCGTTGGTCATGTCTTCCAACAGCTTGTTGACTACCGGCACAGCGCTTTCCAGCTTGGCCTGGGTCATCTGGGCCGACTGCTGGGTCAGCTGCGGCATTTTTTCCAGGACTTTCTTGCCCAGTGGCGACTGGTAGAAGGCAACCAGGTCCTTGAGTTCGGATTCGCTGAAGTTGGTGGTGTAAAGCTTGACCATGTCCGGTTTCAGCTTCGGCCAGCCGATGGCCTGGTCCAGCGCGGCGTTGGCCTTGGCCTGGTAGCTGTCCAGTACGGACTGCTTGGCAGCAGGCGCCTTGGTCTGTTCGAAACGCTGGGCGAACATTTGCTGCACTTGCATGTACACCGGGGTACCCAGCTTGTCAGCGTGGGCCAGGGTAAGGAAGGCTTCGGCACTGGCGTTATGGCTGGCGGTATCGGCAAAGACTTGGCCGCTGGCGCAAACCAGAGCAACCGCGGTACAGATGGCACGAAGACGAGTCATCGAGTTTCCTTTTCTAGCAGGCGAGGTAAGACCCCAAGGGCGACCATTCTGCGCCTAAAAAACCTCGCGGCTCAACCCCAGGCCTTGTTCGGCCTGGATTTGCAGGGCTTGCCTGCGATGAAAAGTCTTTTATGGAACCCCCAAGGCCCATCACGGCCTAAACTGCGCAAACGAACCTGAAGGAGTGTGCCCGATGAGCCGTATCGAAACCGACAGCCTGGGAGAAGTGCATGTCCCGGATGACGCTTACTGGGGCGCGCAGACCCAACGCTCGCTGGTGAATTTCGCCATCGGCGAGCAACGCATGCCATTGGCTGTGCTGCATGCCCTGGCCCTGATCAAGAAGGCAGCGGCGCGGGTCAACGACCGCAATGGCGACTTGCCTGCCGATATCGCCCGCCTGATCGAACAGGCCGCCGATGAAGTGCTCGACGGTCAGCATGACGACCAGTTCCCACTGGTGGTCTGGCAGACCGGCAGCGGCACCCAGAGCAACATGAACGCCAACGAAGTGATCGCCGGCCGCGCCAACGAGCTGTCGGGCCAGCCCCGCGGTGGCAAAAGCCCGGTGCACCCGAACGATCATGTCAACCGCTCCCAAAGCTCCAACGACTGCTTCCCCACCGCCATGAGCATCGCGACGGTGCAGGCGATCAACAAGCAACTGTTGCCGGCGATCACCAACCTGTCAGGTGGGCTGGCGGAGCTGTCGGCGCGGCACATGAAGCTGGTCAAGACCGGCCGCACCCACATGATGGACGCCACGCCGATCACCTTTGGCCAGGAAGTCTCGGCGTTTATCGCCCAGCTCGACTACGCCGAACGCGCGATCCGCAGCGCCCTGCCCCCGGTGTGCGAACTGGCCCAGGGCGGCACCGCCGTCGGCACCGGGCTCAACTCGCCCCACGGCTTTGGCGAGGCGATTGCTGCCGAGTTGGCCGCCTTGTCGGGGCTGCCCTTTGTGACCGCCCCGAACAAATTCGCCGCCCTCTCCGGCCACGAGCCGCTGGTAACCTTGCACGGCGCGCTGAAAACCCTCGCGGTGGCGCTGATGAAAATCGCCAACGACCTGCGCCTGCTGGGTTCCGGCCCGCGCGCCGGGTTGGCCGAGGTCAGGTTGCCAGCCAACGAGCCGGGCAGCTCGATCATGCCGGGCAAGGTCAACCCAACCCAATGCGAAGCGCTGTCGATGCTGGCCTGCCAAGTGCTGGGCAATGACGTGACCATCGGCATAGCCGCCAGCCAGGGCCACTTGCAGTTGAACGTGTACAAGCCGGTGATCATCCACAACCTGCTGGAATCGATCCGCCTGCTGGCCGACGGTTGCAACAACTTCCAGGAACACTGCATTGCCGGCCTTGAGCCGGATGCCGAGCAAATGGCCGAACACCTGGAACGCGGCCTGATGCTGGTGACCGCGCTCAACCCGCACATTGGCTACGACAAGTCGGCGCAGATCGCCAAGAAGGCGTATGCCGAGGGCCTGACGCTGCGTGAAGCCGCGCTGGCGCTGGGCTTCTTGACTGATGAAGAGTTCGACCAGTGGGTACGCCCGGAAAACATGCTCGAGGCCGGCCACTGACCTCAGGTTTTTGACTCGCTTTTGATCTGCTTTTGATCCAAGTCGCGCCATTAACCACGCTGGCCGCACGCAGGCTTGAATCCGTGGCTAACCCGGCAGGACGCCGGGTTAGCCACGCTGGGCCGAGGATGGCCCAGCGCGGCGGCCCACGGATTCAAGCCTGCGTGCGGGCACACCGAGCCTAGGCGAGGTGCCGAGTGGTGAGGCGAGGACCTTTTGCTTACTTTTGGGTCCTTCCAACAGTGAGCCGCTATAAGCGCGCAACCAATAGCAGCCGTTACCGCAGAAATGGATAGGTACGCCGACTAATATCCCAGTCAACTGACATACCGCCATCGCAGGCAAGCCAGCGCCCACTTTTAAACCGGTTTACCACCCTAAAGCCGCGGCGGCGACTCGGCCGCCACGCCGGCATCAAGACGCCAGCCGCACCCGCCGAGCCCTGAGCCCCGCCAGCAACGACGGCGCCAGCGCCACCGTCGCCGACCCCAGCACCACCACCAGCGCCCCGACGTAGCCCAAGGCGTTGATCTCTTCGGCCTGCACAAACGCCGGCCATAGCCACGCCGCCAACGCCACCGCCACAAACGTCACCAAGGGCGTCAGCGCCAACGTCGCACTGACCCGCGAGGCCTCCCAATGCGCCAACGCTTCGGCAAACGCACCGTAAGCCACCAGCGTATTCATGCAGCACGCCAGCAACAGCCAGCCTTGCAGCGGGCTCAACTGCAGCGCCTCCAGCGGATGCGCCCACGGCGTGAGCAACGCGGCGCACGACAGGTAGATCACCATCATCACCTGCAGCGAATTCCACACCGTCAGCAACTGCTTCTGGCCCAAGGCGTAAAACACCCAGATGGTGGTGGCGAGCAGAATCGTCAGCACCCCGGCGGTGTAGGTGCCCAGGGACGTGAGCATTTCCACCAGGCGTTGATTGAAGAACAGCCCGAAGCCGATGATCAACACCACCAGGCCAACACCCTGGCCCAGGCTGAAACGCTCCTTGAACACAAACACGCTGGCGACCATCAGAAAGATCGGCCCCATCTGCACCACCAACTGGGCCGTGCCGGGGCTGAGCATTTTCAGGCCTACCAGGTACAACACGTAATTGCCCACCAGCCCGCACACAGCCATGGCTACCAGCCAACCGCCTTTTGGGCCGAGCACTTTGCGGCTGGGCAGGCGTTGGGTGATGGCCAAGTAGATAAACAAGCAGCTACCGGCGACAACCAGGCGAAACCAGGTGACGGTGACCGGGTCCATCACCAGCAACACTTGTTTGAGTTTGATCGGCAGGATGCCCCACAGGAACGCGGTCAGCAGGGTCAAGCCAAAGCCATAAACCCAGCGGCCGGAAGAGATGTGCATGAGTGCCCCGAATGCCTGAGGAAGTGGAGGCAGCATTCTAGGGGCAAGCGCACGAATTGGGATACGACACAATTCAAATGTGGGAGCGGGCTTGCTCGCGAACGCGGTGGGTCAGCCTTGCATGTGTTGACTGATCCACCGCTTTCGCGAGCAAGCCCGCTCCCACATTTTTAAGCCGGGTTTCTTCAGTGGGACCTAGCGTACGGCTTCGAAGAGCCCGGTGGCGCCCATGCCGCCGCCTACGCACATGGTGACCACGCCGTAACGCAGGTTGCGCCGTTGCAGCTCGCGCACCAAATGCCCGACTTGTCGCGAACCGGTCATGCCGAACGGGTGCCCGATGGAGATCGAGCCGCCATTGACGTTGTATTTGGCGTTGTCGATCTCCAGGCGGTCGCGCGCATACAGGCACTGCGAGGCAAACGCCTCGTTGAGTTCCCACAGGTCGATATCCGCTACCTCCAAGCCCTTGGCCTTGAGCAACTTGGGCACCGAGAACACCGGGCCAATGCCCATCTCGTCCGGCTCGCAACCGGCCACGGTAAACCCGCGGAAAAACGCCTTGGGCTTGAGCCCCAGCGCCAGGGCTTTTTCCAGGCTCATCACCAGTGTCATCGACGCGCCATCGGACAGCTGCGAGGAATTGCCAGCCGTCACCGAACCGTCTTCGGCAAACACCGGTTTGAGCCCTTGCAGGCTGGCCAGCGTGGTGTCCGGGCGGTTGCAGTCATCGCGATCCACCACGCCTTCAAGGATCTGCACCGCGCCGGTGTGCTTATCCTCGACCTTGTACGTGACCGCCATCGGCACGATTTCATCGTCGAACAACCCGTCGGCCTGGGCCTGCGCGGTGCGCTGCTGGCTCTGCAGGGCGTAACGGTCCTGCGCTTCGCGGCTGACGTTATAGCGCCGCGCGACGATTTCGGCGGTCTGGCCCATCGGGAAGTAGATGCCCGGCACCTGCTCTTGCAGCAGCGGGTTGATCAGGTTGTCGGTGTTGACGCTTTTGAGGGTCAGGCTGATCGATTCAACGCCACCGGCGACGATGATGTCGCTGCAACCCGAGGCGATCTGGTTGGCCGCGATCGCGATCGCCTGCAAGCCTGAGGAACAGAACCGGTTGAGGGTCATGCCTGCCGTGCCCGTGCCCAATTGCGAGAGCACTGCCACATTGCGCCCGATGTTGTAGCCCTGCGCGCCTTCGTTGGAACCGGCACCGACGATGCAATCCTCGACCGTCGCCGGGTCGATGCCATTGCGGCTCAGCAGTGCATTCACGCAATGGGCCGCCATGTCGTCGGGACGGGTCTGGTTGAACTTGCCACGAAAGGATTTGGCCAGGCCGGTTCGCACACTGTCGACGATCACTACTTCACGCATGGGCTACCTCGATCTTGTCGTTGTTGGGAGATCAACCGAGGATAAATCCACGCCCTCCCCACCGCGATGATCATTCACCCCGCCTATACAAAAGCATGGCGATGAGCAGACTGGTTCTGCCAAGTGGGATGGTGTGGCGGACACGCTCACTGTGGCGAGCAGGCTTGCCCTGCGTTGGGGCGCGAAGCGGCCCTGATGCAGACGCCGCGTACTTTCATTTAGAACGCATTGACCGACTATGGGGCC
Source organism: Pseudomonas sp. Larv2_ips (assembly GCF_963879675.1). Taxonomy (NCBI): domain Bacteria; kingdom Pseudomonadati; phylum Pseudomonadota; class Gammaproteobacteria; order Pseudomonadales; family Pseudomonadaceae; genus Pseudomonas; species Pseudomonas sp. Larv2_ips. Next base: position 1,576,428 of record NZ_CAWOAW010000027.1, on the reverse strand, counting down.
GCTTCGCAGCCCAACGCAGGGCAAGCTTGCTCGCCACGACAAGCTGCCTCGCCATAGGTCAGCGCTCGCCAACGCTATTTTTTCTTTTTCTTCTTGTCGTGCTTGTCGGTTTTGTCGAACGCCTCTTCCAGCGCGCGGTTGATGGTGCGCAGCACCTTGACCCGCGCCCAGCGCTTGTCGTTGGCTTCGACCAGCGTCCAGGGCGAGATTTCAGTGCTGGTACGGTCGACCATGTCGCCCACGGCGGCACGGTAGTCATCCCACTTGTCGCGATTGCGCCAGTCGTCTTCAGTAATTTTGAAGCGCTTGAACGGGATGTTCTCGCGGGCCTGGAAGCGCTCCAGCTGGGTGTCCTTGTCAATCGCCAGCCAGAACTTGACCACGATCACACCGGCATCGCGCAACTGCTCTTCAAAGTCATTGATCTCGCCGTAGGCGCGCATCCAGTCCGCCGGGGTGCAGAAACCTTCGATGCGCTCCACCAGCACGCGCCCGTACCACGAGCGGTCGAACACCGTGAACATGCCGCGCGCCGGAATCTTCTGCCAGAACCGCCACAGGTACGGTTGGGCACGCTCGTCTTCACTTGGCGCGGCAATCGGCACGATGTGGTACTGACGCGGGTCCAGCGCCGCCGCCACACGCCGGATCGCCCCGCCCTTGCCCGCCGCATCGTTGCCTTCGAACACGGTGACCAGCGCGTGTTTGCGCATGCGTTTGTCACGCATCAGGCCGGAGAAACGCGCCTGCTCGGTGATCAGCTGTTCTTCGTAATCGTCCTTGTCCAGGCTCAAGGTCATGTCGAGGCTGTCGAGCAGGCTCTTCTGATCCACCGAGGCCAACAACGGCGCCGGGTTCATGCCGCTGGCCTTGCCCTTGGGCAACTTCAGTGCATTTTGCAGGCCCTCGAGCAGGATCTTGCCCACGGTGAGGCTGCGGTAGTGCGCATCGACCCCTTCGATCACATGCCACGGCGCGTAGTCGCGGCTGGTGCGGCGCAGGATGCGCTCACCAAAATGCACAAATTTGTCGTAGGTCTCGGACTGCTGCCAGTCCAGCGGGCTGATGCGCCAGCTGTGCAGTGGGTCATCGGCCAACGCCTTGAGCCGCGCTTTCATCTGTTTCTTGGACAGGTGAAACCAGAACTTGAAGATCAGCGCGCCTTCGTCGCAGAGCATTTTTTCCAGGCGTTCGGCACCGGCGATGGCCTGGTCCAGGCGTGCATCCTTGATCTCGCCGTGCACGCGGCTTTGCAGCATCTGGCTGTACCAATTGCCGAAAAAAATGCCCATGCGGCCTTTGGCCGGCAATTGCCGCCAGTAGCGCCAGGCCGGTGGGCGCGCCAGTTCTTCGTCGGTCTGCTGGTCAAAGGTACGCACTTCGATCAGGCGCGGGTCCATCCATTCGTTAAGCAGCTTGACGGTCTCGCCCTTGCCGGCGCCCTCAATGCCGTTGATCAAGATAATCACCGGGAAGCGCTTCTGCTGCTGCAGCTCGTACTGCACTTCCAGCAACGCTTCGCGCAGGGCCGGCACTTCGGCTTCATAGGTGTCTTTGTCGATGGCGTGACCGATTTCGGCGGATTCGAACATGGGCAGCTCCGTTTCAAGTTGGATCAAGACTAGCGGATTGGGCAACAACGCGCGGGAGGAAATTCCACGCCAACGTGCCGTGGGTCAATTCAAAGCCCATTGATCGGCTAGAATGGCCGCCTTGCTTTTGCCTGCTATTATTTTCTGAGCCGCCCATGAACCCCATCACCCACGCCCAGCTCGACTGGGACGACCAAGGTCGCCCGCACTCGCGGGTGTTCGACGATGTGTATTTTTCCGACCAGTCGGGCCTTGAAGAAACCCGCTACGTGTTCCTCGAACAGAACCGTCTGCAGACGCGCTTTGCCGCCCTGCCGGTGAACGGGCGGTTGGTGATTGGCGAAACGGGGTTTGGCACCGGCTTGAACTTTCTGTGCGCCTGGCAGCTGTTCGAACAGCATGCGGTGCCGGGCGCGCGCCTGCATTTTGTCAGCGTGGAAAAGTACCCGCTGAGCCACGCCGACCTGCAACGCGCCCTCGCCCTCTGGCCAGAGCTTGCGCCCTTCGCCGAGCAACTGCTGGCGCACTACATTGCCATCCACCCAGGCTTCCAGCGGCTGGTGCTGGATAACGGCCGCGTGACGCTGACCCTGTTGATCGGCGATGCCCTGGAGCAGTTGCCACAACTGGATGCCCAGGTCGATGCGTGGTTTCTCGACGGCTTCGCCCCGGCAAAAAATCCCGACATGTGGACCGCCGAACTGTTTGCCGAACTGGCCCGCCTGGCGGCACCCGGTTCGACCATCAGCACCTTCACCAGCACCGGCTGGGTACGCCGGTTGATCAACGCCGCCGGGTTCAAGATGAAACGCACGCCAGGCATCGGGCATAAGTGGGAGATCCTGCGCGGTGAATTCCTCGGTTGGCCGGCCGAAACGCCGCCACCTGCCCATAGCAAACCGTGGTTCGCCCGCCCGGCGCCGGTGCCCGGTGAGCGCAGCGCCCTGGTGATCGGCGGCGGCCTGGCCGGGTGTGCCACGGCGGCCAGTCTGGCGGCACGTGGCTGGCGTGTGAGCCTGCTGGAGCGCCACGGCGCGTTGGCACAGGAAGCCTCGGGCAACCCGCAAGGCGTGCTTTACCTCAAGCTCTCGGCTCATGGCACGGCGCTTTCGCAGCTGATCCTCAGCGGCTTCGGCCATACGCGGCGCTTGCTTGAGCACCTGCAGCGCGGCGTCGATTGGGACGGTTGCGGCGTGCTGCAACTGGCCTTCAATGCCAAGGAAGCCGAGCGCCAGGCCCAGTTGGCCGCCGCGTTTGCGCCGGGCCTGCTGCACCTGCTTGATCAGGCTCAAGCTCAGGCGCGCGCCGGCGTGGCGCTCGAACACGGCGGGCTGTTTTACCCCGAGGGCGGCTGGGTGCACCCGCCGGCATTATGCCAATGGCAAGCGCAGCACCCGTTGATCGACGTGCTGCCTCATCACGAAGCCCTTGAGTTGCAGCGCGTTGACGGTCAATGGCAAGCCCTGGCCGGCGACACCCTGCTGGCGAGCGCGAGCGTGGTGGTGCTGGCAGGTGCCGCCGAGATCAAGCGGTTTGCGTTCAGTGCCGACCTGCCGCTCAAACGCATTCGCGGGCAGATCACACGGCTGGCAGAAACGACGGCGAGCCAGGCGCTGGCCACCGTGGTGTGCGCCGAAGGCTATGTCGCCCCTGCGCGCCTGGGTGAACACACCCTGGGCGCCAGCTTCGACTTCAAGAGCGACGACCTGACGCCCACCGCCGCCGAGCACGCCGGCAATCTGGCGATGCTGCGGGAAATCTCCCTCGACCTGGCCGACCGTCTCGGCGCCGATGCCTGCTCTGCCGAGCAGCTTGAAGGCCGCGCCGCATTCCGCTGCACCAGCCCCGACTACCTACCGATTGTCGGGCCGCTGGCCGAACGCGAGGCCTTCGATCAGGCCTACGCGGCCCTGCGCAAGGACGCCCGCCACGTGCCGCCCACACCCTGCCCGTGGCTGGACGGCGTGTACATCAACAGCGGCCACGGCTCACGTGGCCTGGTGACCGCGCCGCTGTGTGCCGAGCTGCTGGCGGCCTGGCTGGACGCCGAACCCTTGCCCTTGCCCAGCAGCGTGGCCGAGGCTTGCCACCCCAACCGTTTTGCCGTGCGCGCGCTGATTCGCAGCAACGCCGGCAAGCCTTAGACCTGGCTGAATCACGGCATCACACAGGGCGACAGATCGCCGAGTTTCAGCGCCTCCTTGGTCAGGCGCTCAGCTTCGCCCCTATGCGCCGCCTGCTGTTCGCGCAGGATCTGGTTCATCTGGTCAAGGTAGTCGGCGTCGTTGAGCGCGGTGCTTTTTTCAAAGACCGCCTGGAGGCGCTGGTCATAGGGCTCGCTCAACGCCTCGAACGATTGGCTGAAGGCGACTTTCAAGTGACTGTCCCATAACGGCAGCTCCACCAGGTAGTTCAAGAGCTTGGTTGAGCGCTCTGCCGCCCGGAGTTGTTCTTCGGCAGTGTTCAGCGCTTCTACCGTGACGCCGCCCAGGCGGGCAAAGCGCATGTGCAGGGGCTGACCGGGCAAATGAAACTTGCTGGCCAGCCCTGTTCGGTAGGCCAGGCTGACCTCCAGCGGGTCAGCCTCCGGGTGCTGCTGACTGTGCGTGCGTGCGTAGCTGTCCAACTGATCCAGACGAAACAGGCCCTTGGCCAACTTCAGCAGCGGCTTGGCGGTCAGCTTGCCCCCTTCGACGCCTTTGGCAGCTTCGTGGATCTCCACCAGCACCTCAAGGTTGCTGAAGTTCAGCGCCGCGCTGTCATCGCAATTGACCGGCGTGGCGGCCCGGTCAAAAATCTCATCGCGCAGCTGCGCGTCATTTCCGGCCGCCTCCAGCACCCGCCAAACGCGTCGTTCCAGGTCCTCACGCACCAGTTGAGCATCGCCGGTGCCGCCCAGTTCGGCCAATAACCTGAACAGGCTCTCGGACTCTGGCTCATGCTTGAGTCCCGTCCAAACCGTCTCTTTTTGCGTGTAGCGCGCAACCGCGCTATCGGCCAGCCATAACTCCCGGGCTTTCTGCTCGTTGAGGCGAGCGAGGTCATCTTCCAAAAAGCCCATGCCTATGCCGGTTTGGCTTCGATAGTCGGCCAGTGTTTTTCGGCTGGCTTCATCCAGCGGGTTGTGGCGCAGGTTGATGGCTTCAGCCACAGGGCGTGGCGCGGTGGGCAGCCAGCCAGGCAAGGCGAGGATATCGTTGTCGCGCAGGTCGAGGTAATGCAGGTAAGGCAAGCGCGGTACCCCAGCAGGAAACGCGCGCAGGCGACAATGACGCAACATCAGCTCACGCAACTCGAACATGTGGCCAACGGCAGGCGGATCAACCAACGGGTTGTTGTTCAGGTTCAATACCTGCAAGCCTCGCAGGTCAGCCAGCTTGGCGTGGGTGTATTCGGTGAGTTGCAGGTGGTTGTCGTTGAGGTACAGGCGTTTGAGCGCGGGCATCTGTGACAGTACTTCCGGCAGGCGTGTCACCTCGTTGCTGCGCAGTTCCAACGCCTCGAGCTGCTTGAAGTGTTTGAGAAAATACGCCACGTCATCGTCGAGCCCCATTCTGTTCAACGACAACTGCCGGATATGGGCAAAGCTGACCGGCGCCGGCAAGGTCGGCAGTCGGCCCACGGCCAGGCCATCGAGTACCAGGCTTGGGACCTTTACCCCACTGGCATCGGGCAACAGGAGCCGCTGTCGCCAGCCGTCCTCAATGGCCTGCATCGCCTGATGACGGGCCAGGCGGTAATCCGCCTGGGGATGAGGTAAACCGGCGAGGGATGTCTCGTCATTGCGCCACGCCTTGAGCGCCCGATGCAGGGCCTCGAACTGTCGCTCCAGCGCCTCCACGGCCTGGGCGCGCGCCAGGTGATCGGGGCCTTGCCCGTCCAGGAACGTCGCCACCTGCCGTTCGTCAAAACCGGGATACAGCCTGTTGACCTTGCGCACCAGCGCCACCGGGTGCCGCGTCGAACGCACCATGGCCTGCGCGCACAGCTCCGGCGCCGCTTCGGGGAGTGCACGCTCGGGCCACAGATGGCGTGACAGCACGTGGCGCTCTTGCTCGGCGCACGCCTGGAGCGCGTCGCGCAATCGACTGGCACGCTCTGCCCCCGAGAGGTTCAGTGCTGCCAATTGCGCAGCCGACAAGGTGGCAAGCAGAGCCTGGTAAAACCCTTCAGGGCCTGAGGCCTTTTCGCCCAGCGGCGCACCTTTATCGTCGAACGCCTGCACCCCATCGCCGGCCTCGACCAGTGTGCGCCGCCACCGTGCATGCTGGCTGCCGGAGGTGCCTATCAGCTCGCCGATCAAACTGTCCCGGCGTACCTGCACGTGCAAATCCTGCGGCCATCCCGCGACCTTCGCCAGCAGGTGCACGGCCAGCCGTCGCGAGGGGGCGCTGGCCAGCTCCGGCAGGTGAAGGCCGATCAGCGCCTGGTCTTCTTCCTGCACCGCCAACGCTTCGCGTGCCCGTTGTGCGAGCAACAGCGGCACGCGCCGGGTGCTGCGCAGTTGCCAGCGATGCACGGTTGACGTCTTGGACAGCAACTCCCTGGCGATGCGATTGGGCACGCTTGGGAAATGCGCCTTGAGCAACCCGTGATCTGAATGGGTAATGCCATCCGCGTCCTGATACAGCTGCTGGAAAACCTCTCGGTGGGTGCGTTTGAGCGAGGCCAGTAACTGGCGCGCAAGCACCGCGCCCTGCTCATCTGGCGCTACCGAGCCCCCCAGCAAGGTGTCGATCTCGTCCGGCGGCAGAACGTCGAGCAGCGTCGCCATCACTGCGCCGTCTTTGAGCGCCTGTTCAGTGATGTGGATGCTCAAGTGTCCATGCTCGAATGTGGCGCTGCCGGGAAAGCGTTCGAGCCGCGCCCCTTGGCGGTCCAGTACCTCGAAAAACCGTCCCTGCGGCCAACCTGGCATCAGCGGCAACGCCAGCAACTGAACGCGCGCGGTGCTTGCATCCGGCCATGGCTGATGCTCCAGCTGCCAGATCAGATCGCGGACTTGCTGGTTCAAGGCGAAACGCGCCACGCAGTCGTTGAAGCGCTCCGGCAGCGGCCTGTTTTGCAGGGCCAGGGCGTGCAGGCGGGAGGGGCGCATGTCGACAATGCTCGCCACGTAGTTCAATTGCTCGGGGGGCAACGCGGCCAGGCGCGGGTTAAGCCGAGTGAGAATGTAGGACGGGGAGCCCCATTCCTGGGGGTGTTCGAACGCAAACCGCCAACCGCCCTGGCGGTTGTGCAGCAGGCGCGGACGATAGGCCGTAGTCCGCGTCGGGTGAAGGGCGTGCCAGTAACCCGACCGCGCATCGTAGGCCACCGCGTACACCACCCCCATGATCCTGACATAGGAATGACCGCCGGCCTGATAGATCCCACGGCTATTGGCCACCGTCAGGGCGTCGACATCCAGCGTCCGGCCGTAAGGCTTGAGCCGCCGACGCCACAAGCGAGGACCGGCATCCGGCAGCTGCACCGCTTCGACTGCCTCGAAGAACTCTGCGGGATTGGACTTGAACCCCCTGAACACCTTGCCTGCCACCTTCACACCGTCCGCGAACACGGCCATGGCCGCCAGGTTTTCAGCCACATTGACCAAATGTTCCAGGCCCTCGGCCTGGTCGCTATGAGTCCATTCATCCACCCCGTCGAAGACCTCGGCGAGCATCTGGCCGACGGCGACGCCCAACATCAATTGCCCGAGCACCGGCACCATCAGGCCGGCGATGTTCAGCATATTCAGGCCCGCCTCCAGATAGCCTTGTAGGCGTTTCTGCCGCGCCTCCTCATCCACTTGCGCCGTCGGCACGGCCAATGCAACGGCGTCCAGCTGGATCTTGCGGGTCAAGGCGCCGAAAAAGAACGGTTCCAGGCCGGTGTCCACCGCCACGGGCTCCACGCGTTCGAGTGTCCTGCGTTGGTCAAAACGCTGGAAAAAACCGAACCGCTCGGCCTCATCCAGGTAGCGCGTGAAGAAGCTGCGATAGGCCGGAACCTGAAGCTTGAGCGTCAGGTAGGCGATCAGGTCCCCCAGCGTGGGGTATTCGTACCACGGGCGCCCGGGCTCGCCTGGCATATACACCAGCAAGGGCCCCTCAGCAAAGCCGTGCGTGGTGGCATGGCCGAACACCAGCACGCTCCACAGGCAGGCGCCATGCACATTCATCCCTTGCCAGACCAGCGGCTTTTCATGGAACAACACATGCTGCAGGTTCCGCGCGGGCAAGCGAGCATTGAGCAGGGCTTGCAACGCGGTATAGCCGGACTCGCTGATATCGCCCTTGCCATGGGCAATCTGCAAGTCGATTTGCATGTCCTTGATCTTGCACTGGCCGACCTCGCCGACCACCGGGTTGTAGGCCCGTTCAGCGCCGTCCTCGTCGTCGCTCCCCGCGAGGTTAAACACCTCACGCAGGTGCCGCTGATAGGCCGCGCCCAGGTCCAGTTCGCGGCAGTACCGCGCAAAGGCTCCAGCGCTGAGCGTTGACACGTTCTGGCCTGCCGCGCCCGTTCGAATCACCGCGCCTGCGGGCAGCCCCCCCGCCTCGGCCTGGTCCAGGGTAAAATTCTGCATAGCCGCCTGCAGCAGGTGGTGCTTGTCCATGGACATCGTCTGCAGCCGTACGCCACGGCCGACGGTCAACGCGGCGAAGTGCCGATTGGGCAACTCCAGCCAGTCACGTTCGACATCCAGCCCGGCATGCCCCTTGGCTGCCAAGAGCGCCTTGAGTCGCTCGGCACAAAACGACCTGAGCGGCGTTATACGGCGCAACAGGCTCGCGGCCCGCTCGCGGGGTTGCTGACTGCTGGCATGCGCCGCTTCCAGCGCCTGGCGCGTTGGGGCGGCGGCACTTACCAGCCATGGGGGCAGCGTATGCTGCAGCACCCTGGCCTTGTCCAGGTCGCCGGTGATTTCCAGCAGTGCAGCGGTGATTTTCTCCTGAGAGACAGGCGCGGCGGCCTGGCTTACAGCCGGTTGTTGGGTCATCGGCAACAGTCCTTATTGCGTTGGATAATGACCCGGACAATAACCCTCACGCCGGCAATGAAAGGTTCAAATAGGCGCTCGATATCGCGACGCATCCCCCCACTTTTTGCATCCGTGATTGACCTATCTACCGACCATTGACTGGCGCCCCGCTGGCACGCGACGTGGCTTGCGGCCACTCAAGGCTCCTTGCCTTATAACGTATTGTTCTAAAACTCCGTGAATCTGCTCGGGTCAGTCTCTGGGTACCCACCCTTTTGGTGCGGTGCCATTTTTGTCTGTCCCCAACGGAAAAACCGGTAAGGAATATATGTGCGGATTAGCTGGCGAGTTACGTTTTGATCACCAACCTGCCGACCTGGCAGCGGTGGAGCGGATCACCCATCATTTGGCACCACGCGGTCCTGACGCGTGGGGCTTCCACGCCCAAGGGCCGATTGCCCTGGGCCATCGACGCTTGAAAATCATGGACCTGTCGGACGGCTCGGCCCAACCGATGGTCGACGCCCAACTGGGGCTGTCCCTGGCCTTCAATGGCGCGATCTACAACTTCCCGGAATTGCGTGAAGAGCTGGAAGCCCTCGGCTACGCCTTCTATTCCGGTGGTGACACCGAAGTGCTGCTCAAGGGCTACCACGCCTGGGGCGAAGCACTGCTGCCCAAGCTCAATGGCATGTTTGCGTTTGCCATTTGGGAGCGCGACGCCCAGCGCCTGTTTATCGCCCGTGACCGCCTGGGTGTTAAACCTTTGTACCTGTCGCGCACCGGCCAGCGCCTGCGCTTCGCCTCGGCACTGCCGGCATTGCTCAAGGGCGGCGACATCAACCCGATGCTTGATCCGGTCGCGCTGAATCACTACCTGAACTTCCACGCCGTAGTACCGGCACCGCGCACGTTGCTGGCAGGCATTGAAAAACTGCCGCCGGCCAGCTGGATGCGCATCGACGCCAACGGCAAGATCGAACAGAAAACCTGGTGGACGCTGCCCTACGGTCCCCATGACGATGAAAAAAACCTGACCCTGGAAGACTGGACCGACCGCGTGCTCGACAGCACCCGCGAAGCCGTGGCCATTCGCCAACGCGCCGCCGTGGATGTCGGCGTGCTGCTCTCCGGCGGTGTCGATTCGAGCATGCTCGTGGGCCTGCTGCGTGAAGTCGGCGTGCAGGACCTGTCGACCTTCTCCATCGGCTTTGAAGACGCCGGCGGCGAGCGCGGCGACGAATTCCAGTATTCGGATCTGATCGCCAAGCACTACGGCACCCGTCACCATCAACTGCGCATCGCCGAAAGCGAGATCATCGAGCAACTGCCCGCCGCGTTCCGTGCCATGAGCGAGCCGATGGTCAGCCACGACTGCATCGCCTTCTACCTGCTGTCGCGGGAAGTGGCCAAGCATTGCAAAGTGGTGCAAAGCGGCCAGGGCGCCGATGAGCTCTTCGCCGGTTACCACTGGTACCCGCAAGTGGATGGCGCCAGCGATCCCTATGCCGCCTACCGCGATGCCTTTTTCGACCGCAGCTACGACGACTACGCGGCCACCGTCGCCCCCAAATGGCTGACCGCCAACGACGCTGCCGGTGACTTCGTGCGCGAGCATTTCGCCATGCCGGGCGCCGACGCCGCCGTGGACAAGGCGCTGCGCCTGGACAGTACGGTGATGCTGGTGGACGACCCGGTAAAACGCGTCGACAACATGACCATGGCCTGGGGCCTGGAAGCACGCACGCCGTTTCTGGACTACCGCCTTGTCGAATTGTCGGCCCGTGTGCCCGGCAAATTCAAATTGCCCGACGGTGGCAAGCAAGTCTTGAAAGAAGCCGCGCGCCGCGTGATCCCGAGTGAAGTCATCGACCGCAAAAAAGGCTACTTCCCGGTGCCGGGCCTCAAGCACTTGCAGGGCGACACCCTGAACTGGGTGCGTGAACTGCTGCTGGACCCAAGCCAGGATCGCGGCCTGTTCAACCCGGCCATGCTGGATCGCCTGCTGACTGACCCACAAGGTCAACTGACGCCGCTGCGCGGTTCAAAGCTGTGGCAACTGGCGGCGCTGAACCTGTGGCTCAGCGAACAAGGAATCTGATTGATGAAACCTCTTGCAGCGGCTTACAGCCAACGCTTGCTGAAGGGCCAGGCGCCGACCTACGAGCGCCTGCAGGCCCGCCTGGCTGAAGATGGCAGCCCGTTGGGCGCCGAACCGATTGCCGTGCATTGCGGATGGGGCCGGTTGTTGATCGGCCATACCTTCCCGGACCCGGCAAGCCTGGCCCAGGAACTGCTCAAGGAACAGCCTGGCGAGCGTGACATCGCCCTGTACGTGGCAGCGCCCCAGCAGATTCTGGGGATCGACCCGCAGCAGTTGTTCCTTGACCCCTCCGACACCCTGCGCCTGTGGTTCAGCGACTATCGCCCCGCTACCCGCGTGTTTCGCGGTTTTCGGATTCGCCGGGTACAGACCGAAGCCGATTGGGCGGCGGTCAACGTGCTCTACCAGGGGCGCGGCATGTTGCCGGTCGACGCTGAACGCCTGACCCCGCGCCATCAAGGCGGCCCGGTGTATTGGCTGGCCGAAGACGAAGACAGCGGCGCGGTGATCGGCAGCGTGATGGGCCTGAACCATCAGAAGGCCTTTCACGACCCGGAAAACGGCTGCAGCCTCTGGTGCCTGGCGGTTGATCCGCAGTGCACGCGCCCTGGCGTGGGAGAGGTGCTGGTGCGCCACTTGGTGGAGCACTTCATGAGCCGCGGCTTGAGCTATCTCGACCTGTCGGTGCTGCACGATAACCGTCAGGCCAAGAGCCTCTACGCCAAGCTGGGTTTTCGCGCGCTGACCACCTTTGCGATCAAACGCAAAAATGGCATCAACCAGCCGCTGTTTCTCGGCCCGGGCCCGCAGGCCGGCTTCAATCCCTATGCGCGCATCATTGTCGAGGAAGCCCACCGACGCGGCATCGATGTGCACGTGGATGACGCCGATGCCGGCCTGTTCACCCTCAGCCATGGCGGGCGCCGCGTGCGTTGCCGTGAATCGTTGAGCGACCTGACCAGCGCCATCAGCATGACCTTGTGCCAGGACAAGAGCCTGACCCACAAGGTGCTCAAAGCCGCCGGTTTGAACCTGCCGTCGCAGCAATTGGCGGGCAGTGCCGACGACAACCTGGAGTTTCTCGACGAACATCAGCGCATCGTGGTCAAGCCGCTGGATGGCGAGCAAGGCCAGGGCGTGGCGGTGGATTTGCAGACCATCGAGGACGTGCAGAAAGCCATTGAAACAGCGCGCCAGTTCGACAGCCGCGTGTTGCTCGAGAGCTTCCATGAAGGCCTCGACCTGCGCATTCTGGTGATCGGTTTTGAAGTGGTTGCCGCTGCGATTCGGCGCCCGGCCGAGGTGACCGGCGACGGCCAGCACTCCATCGGCGCCTTGATCGAAGCCCAAAGCCGTCGTCGCCAAGCGGCCACTGACGGTGAAAGCAAGATCCCGCTGGACGCCGAAACCCAACGCACCCTGCACGCCGCCGGTTTTGACTACAGCAGCATCCTGCCGCGTGGCCAGACCCTGGCCGTGCGCCGCACCGCCAACCTGCACACCGGCGGCTGCCTGGAAGACGTCACGGCGATTTTGCACCCCACATTGGTGGACGCTGCCGTGCGTGCGGCGCGTGCGCTGGACATTCCCATGGTGGGCCTGGACCTGATGGTGCCTGCCGCCGATCAACCCGAGTATGTGTTTATCGAAGCCAACGAACGGGCCGGGCTGGCCAACCATGAGCCGCAACCGACGGCGGAGAAGTTTGTGGATTTGCTGTTTCCGCACAGTCAGCCGACCGCCCAATAACCTGTGGCGAGCAGATCTCGTAGGGCAAGCCCGCTTGTTGTGGCGAGCGGGCCTGCTGTGGCGAGCAGGCTTGTTGTGGCGAGCGGGCTTGCCCCGCGTTGGGGCGCGAAGCGGCCCTGACCCCGGCACCCCAGTCTTTCAGCCATAACGCGTTGGCAGGTTTTGGGGCCGCTTCGCAGCCCAACGCGGGGCAAGCCCGCTCGCCACATCAAGCCCGCCCGCCACACGACAGGCCCGCTTGCCGCCATGAGCCGTCCGCCACATCAGGCCCGCTCGCCACACAAATCCGCTCGCCCCCATTCATCAGGAGTCTTTATGAGCCGAACCATCCCAGAACCGGATCTCACCTACCTGCAGAAGGTGCTGCTGGAAATGCTCGCCATTCCCAGCCCTACCGGCTTCACCGACACCATCGTGCGCTACGTCGCCGAGCGCCTGGAAGAGCTGGGGATCCCCTTTGAGATGACCCGGCGCGGCACGATTCGCGCCACCCTCAAGGGCCAGAAAAACAGCCCCGACCGTGCCGTCTCGGCCCACTTGGACACCATCGGCGCCGCCGTGCGTGCGATCAAGGACAACGGCCGCCTGACCCTGGCGCCCGTCGGTTGCTGGTCCAGCCGTTTTGCCGAAGGCAGTCGCGTCAGCCTGTTCACCGACAACGGCGTGATCCGTGGCAGTGTGCTGCCGCTGATGGCCTCCGGGCATGCCTTCAACACCGCCGTGGATGAAATGCCGGTGAGTTGGGACCATGTCGAACTGCGCCTGGACGCCTACTGTGCCACCCGCGCCGACTGCGATTCGCTGGGCATCAGTATTGGTGACTACGTGGCGTTTGACCCGCTGCCCGAGTTCACCGACAGCGGCCACATCAGCGCGCGCCATCTGGACGATAAAGCCGGCGTGGCTGCACTGCTCGCCGCGCTCAAGGCGATCATCGACAGCGGCGAACCGTTGCTGATCGACTGTCACCCGCTGTTTACCATCACCGAAGAGACCGGCAGCGGCGCCGCCGCGGCATTGCCTTGGGACGTGAGTGAATTTGTCGGCATCGACATCGCTCCGGTCGCGCCCGGTCAGCATTCGAGCGAACACGCAGTGAGTGTGGCGATGCAGGATTCCGGCGGGCCGTACGACTATCACCTGTCCCGGCATTTGTTGCGCCTGGCCTCGGACAACGACCTGCCCGTGCGTCGCGACCTGTTCCGCTATTACTTCAGCGACGCGCATTCGGCGGTCACCGCCGGGCACGACATTCGCACCGCCCTGCTGGCGTTCGGTTGCGATGCAACCCACGGCTACGAGCGCACGCACATCGACAGCCTGGCGGCATTGAGTCGCCTGCTGAGCGCGTACATCCTCAGCCCGCCGGTCTTTGCCAGCGATGCGCAACCGGCGCAGGGTTCGCTGGACCGCTTCAGTCATCAGATCGAGCACGAAACGCAGATGGAGAGCGATACACGAGTGCCCTCGGTGGACAGTCTGGTAGGTCAGAAGTCCTGAGGCTGGCAACCTGATACTGGCAAGACGGGTCCCGGCGCAGTAGCATCGCCGGGATTCCACCTCTGAGGCTTTTATGCTGATTCCCTACGACGCACTTGAAGTCGACACCCTGACCCGGCTCATCGAAGACTTCGTCACCCGCGATGGCACTGACAATGGCGATGAAACGCCCTTGGAGACCCGCGTGCTGCGCGTGCGCCAGGCGCTGACCAAAGGGCAGGCGCTGATTGTGTTCGACCCTGAAAGCGAGCAATGCCAGTTGATGCTCAAGCACGACGTGCCCAAGCATCTGTTCGATTGAGGAAGCTCTAGGGGTTGGTTTCAGGTTGCGTGGCTTGGCGCTCGAGGATTTTCTGATACACCTCGGCGCGGTGCACATTGACCCCTACCGGTGCCTGGATGCCGAATTTCACCTGGGTTCCGTTCAGCTCGAGGATATGCAAGGCGATGTCATCGCCGATGGAAATGATTTCGCCTACGGCGCGGCTTAAGACCAGCATGGCGGTTGTCCTTTTGGAGTGACAGGACCTTGACCATGCGCGCTCGGAGGGGGTGCGACAATGGCTTGCCACTAAATCAGGCGAGACCTACGCGGGCTGGTAATTTGCCTGACAGACATCAGCTGCATCGGGCTGGTCGGGTACCTATCCGTTACCGGGTTGACGCCGGGTGAAGCGCCATCCAGCGGCGCCGCTACCGGCATAACGCCTAGGTACACGTCCAACACTTCAAGCCTTAACCGCCTGAGCCTTGGCCCGCATCTTGTCTGCCATGCTGGTCATCTCGTCATACAGCACCTGCGGATTTTTCTGCTTCAACGCCCAGGCCATGCGCCCCTGCTCGTGCGGCAAAATCATGAATTCGCCCTGTGCCACACGCTGGTAGATATAGTCGGCAATGTCAGCCGCCGAAATGGGCGAACTCTCCAGCAGCTTGCCCACCTGCGCCTTCATCGCCGGGGTCGGCCCGCGAAACGAATCCAGCAAGTTGGTCTGGAAAAACGACGGGCACACCACGTGCACGCCAATTTCCTGATGCTTGAGCTCGACCAGCAAGCTCTCCGACAACGCCACCACCCCAGCCTTTGCCACGTTGTAATTACTCATGGCCGGCCCCTGCATCAATGCCGCCATCGAGGCAATATTGATGATGCGGCCCCTGCTCTTCTCCAACAACGGCAGGAACGCCTTGCAGCCCTTGACCACGCCCATCAGGTTAATCGCGATCTGCCAGTCCCAATCTTCCAGCGACAATTCGGCAAAGAAGCCTCCCGACGCTACGCCGGCGTTGTTGACGATCACATCGATACCGCCCAATTTCACCTCGCACGCCTGTGCAAAGGCGGTGAGCTGGCTGTAATCACGCACATCGCAGCGCTGCACAAACCCATCGCCACCCGCCTCGCGCACCAGTTTGAGCGTTTCCTGCAGGCCCGGCTCGCTGACATCCGACAAGGCCAACTGCCAACCCTCACGGGCCCAGCGCAGCGCGATTTCGCGGCCCAGGCCGGACCCGGCGCCGGTGATCATCATGCGATTTTGCATAGGAAATAAGCCTTGTGGTTCACGTAGGAAGTGATCGGCAGTGTAGCGAAGGTTTTTCCGACACCCACGCACCATCCAATTGATGAATACCTCGGGAAAACCTGAGGCCCGGTGAGAGGATGGCTTATAGCGTAAGTTCAATAATTTTCAACTAAGCGCACGTAATTGCGAACGCATTAAAAGAAATAAGCAACTTTGCAAAATGCTTTAAAAAAGCAGGGAATTTTCTTCGAAGTGACAGAGTCGGAGTTATTAAGGCGTCCGTACTTAAACCCACGGGCCTGTCGTTAATAACCGGTCTTTTCAGAAGGCCCTATAAGGAAAAAAACCATGAGCCTCATTCTGATCATTATCTTGATCCTGCTGTTGGTCGGCGGCCTGCCGGTGTTCCCGCACTCGCGTAACTGGGGCTATGGCCCGTCGGGTATCCTGGGCGTTGTCCTGGTAGTGCTGGTGGTACTGTTGCTGCTCGGTCGGATATAAATTCCGCACAAAAAAAGAGGCCTCATTGAGGCCTCTTTTTTTATGCCCGGTTAATTAATCCGGTTTGCCGTCAATCACGCCGGCAGTGTTATCCAACAGGCTCTTGGTGGCCGTCTGCAGGAACGACTCGAGTTTCTGCTTCAGCGCCGCCTCGTCCGGTGACTCGGGAATCACTTTACCGGTCGGGTTCGCGCCCAGTTCATATTCCCACAGCTTGGGTGGCATCTCCTTGGGCAGTACCAGAATGCGGTCTGCGGTAACCAGCGCCACCGTCTGATCGCTACCCGAAGGCTTGATCACGCCAAAGCCCTTGTCGCCTTCCGGCAGGTTCAGCAGGTCACGGCCCCAGCACTGGTGCAGGGTGTCGCCACCGAGGCGGCCCATGATGGTCGGCACGATGTCGATCTGAGTGCCCACGGTGTGGTCACGCTCGCCGAACTTCTCCTGCATGCCCGGCGCAATCATCAGCATCGGCACGTTGAAGCGGCCCAGGTCCATTTCGGTGATCTGCTGCTCGTTGCCAAAACCATGGTCGCCCACAATCACGAACAGGGTTTCCTTGAAGTACGGCTCTTTACGGGCCTTTTCAAAGAACTGGCCCAAGGCCCAGTCGGAGTAACGCATGGCCGTCAAATGCTCGTTGAGGCTGCCACGGTCGGTGACTTTCTCGACCGGCAATGGCGTCGGCAACGCGTACGGCGTGTGGTTGGACAGGGTTTGCAGCAGTGCGTAGAACGGCTTGCCGCCTTCGCGGGCTTTCAACTCTTCCAGGCCACGGTTGAACATGTCCTGGTCGGACACGCCCCACGTCGGGTCGGAGAACACCGGGTTGACGAAGTCATTACGCCCGATGAAGTTGGTCATGCCCTGGTTGCTGAAGAAGCCCGACTGGTTGTCCCAGGCGAAATCGCCGTTGTAGACATACACGTCGTCAAACTTGCGCGCGCTGAGCAACTGCGGCAGGCCCGACAGCTTGTGGCTGCCTTCCGGGGTCTGCATCAGGTATTCGAAGCCTGGCAGGTTCGGGAAGCACGCCATGGTCGCGAACATGCCCTGGTGGGTGTGCGTGCCGTTGGAGAAGAAGCGGTCGAACAGCAAGCCTTCCTTGGACAACTTGTCGAAGTACGGCGTGATGTTGCCCGGGCGGCCCAGGGCGCCCACCGAGTGACCGGCGAAGCTTTCCATCAGGATGACCACGACGTTCTTGATCGGCAGAGTCTTCTCGGCCGGTGGCGTGTAGTCACGGCGCACGGCGGCGGTGTCGGTATCCACCAGTTTCTCTTGCGGCAGCACCAGCATGTCACGCACGGTCTGGGTGGCCAGCGGCTGGTCCAGGGTGGCCTTCCAGATGTTGGAGCGTTCCTCGGAGAAGCGCGCCTTGGCTGCAGCGATCAGCGACAGCGTGCCGTTGAGGCCCAACTGGTTGGCGAAGTTCGATTCGGTGGTGTAGACATCACCCCAACGCAGCGGCGGGCCCTGGCGCAAGGTGCCGCGGATGGCGACCACGGCGATCAACAGGCAGACCACAAACACGGCGATGCGGCTGTACCACGGCGCCACTTGGCGGGTACCGATGCTGCCGCCGCTGAACGGGCCGCGGGGGCGCGTTGCACGGTCGGCACCTTTGAAGGCCATGCTCAGGATCAGCGTGCCCACAGCCCAGGCCAGCAGGTAACGCACAACCGGGAAACCGTACCAGAGCATGCTCATCACGGTTTTCGGGTCTTCCTTTACATACTGGAAGACCAGGCCGTTGAGGCGCTGGTGGAATTCGCGGTAGAAGTCCATTTCCATCAGGCCCAGGAACAGGGCAATGCTGGACGCGACGGTCAACCACAAACGGAAGAAACCGCGTGCCGCCATCGCCCGTACGCTGAACAAGGCCAGCAGCAGCGGGACCAGCACGTACATCACCAGGCGTATGTCAAAACGCAGCCCGTTGGCGAACGCTTCCAGGAACGTCGAGGCCGGCGTGTCGAGGATCATCTCGCGGTTGTAGACCAGCAGCGCCAGGCGCAGCAGGGAGAACATCACCATCATGACCAATGCGCAGAGCAGCGTGTACGCCAGATGGGATTTGACGGTCGGTTGCAGCAGGCGATTTGAAGCTCGCTGCTGACTCAGGGCGTCCGGGTTTGCCATGTCGTTTCAGGACCCATTGGAAGTTTAAGTTGCGAAAAAATGCAGTGGCGTCCGTCCCTCGCCCAGGCTGGCTGGGGTAGGCGGTTAACGCGGTGGCGCAAATGGTGCCCGATCAATGGCATCAACGCTATTAATTACTGAACGTGCGCCGCGCTTGTACCTTTAACGGCACTCGAGATAGAGCCTTGGCAGCGTGATAAAGCCGGCGAATTGTCTTGGAAAAGATGTGAAAATTTCGTGCAGCGAATACTTTCGACACACAAAACGCTAAATACCCTGGAAACGAATGTGGGAGCGGGCTTGCCCGCGATAGCGATGTGTCAGCCCGCACAACTGTGGCTGATAAACCGTTATCGCGGGCAAGCCCGCTCCCACATTTAGCGTGCCCACTCAGGATAAGAGCGGGCCCAGGCGTCGTCAGATCCGCACGTTACCGCGCGGCCCGGCGATTGCCCAGATGATCAGGCCCAAGACAGGCAGCAACAGGATCAGCAAAATCCACAGCACTTTGGCACCGGTGCTGGCGCCGCTTTTGAACACGTTGATGATCGCCCAGATATCCAGCGCCAGGATGATCAGGCCAATCAAGCCATTAAAGGTGGAACCCATGGTGTCGCTCCTAAGTGAGGGCATGCACTTGTAGGATAGTCAGCCCTGGCAGGGGTTCCGTTTTATTTCAGACGTGGACGGCAACGCGCAGGGCTTCCAGGGACGGCTCGGCCTTGATGCCGACTTCAGCGCACAGTTCCAGCACGCGCGGCAGGTCGTTGCCGTAGACCAGCACCGCCTGAATCTCGTCATCCAGCAACTGACTGAAGTTGAGCAGCACATAGCCACCGTCTTGCGGGCTCAGCGCGCTCATCTGGATCTGGATGCGGTTCAGCGCCGTCAGGTCTTCAGTCTTGGCCAACTGCTTGGGCTTGAGCGTGAACGCCACGCCCGGGCCGAACGACGCGACGATCTGTGCAAACAGGTCGCCGTAGGTGTCGGCTTGAAACAGCACCGTGTCCGGCAGGCTACCGACCACGACCCACTCACCCAGAGGAATCGGGAAAGTGTCGTCGTAGTTGATATCCGGGTTGGCCGCCAGAAAAGCAGCCGGGTCCGCGTAGGCCTGGGCCGCTTCCTCGGCGATGCGTGCCACTTCGTCCTCGCCCATGACGCCGGCGCTGATTTTGCTGATGAGTTCGACGAGGGCGGTTTGCATGGGAAAGTCCTGTGGCGAGCTGGTTTTTGAGGGCGCGTAGCCTACACCAGTTTTTGCAACTGCGCCGCCGTATCCGCCGCGCCCATGGTGTGCGCCGCCGCCAGTGCGGTCGCACCCTGGGCATCGGTGGCTTTGGGGTTGGCACCCTGGCCGAGCAGGTAGTCGAGCATTTCGACACGGTTGAACATCGCGGCCATCATCAACGCCGTGCGGCCGTCCGAGGAGGCGCCGTCCACCGGCGCGCCGCCCTCGATCAGCGCCTTGACCACGGGCAGGTTGCCCTTGAACGCCGCACCGGCCATCGGCAGCTGGTTCTTGTCGTTGGCGATCAGCGGGTCAGCCTTGAATTCCAGCAGCACTTTTACTGCGTCGGCGTGACCGTGATAGGCCGCGAGCATGAGCAAGGTGTCGCCATTGTGATTGCGCAGGTTAGGCGGCAAGCCCTTGGCCAGCAGTGCGGTGAGCATGGCGGCATCACCTTTGCGGGCCACGTCGAAGACCTGCTCGGCAAATTCAGCGGCTTCGTCTTCGGTCATTTGTTTAGGCTGGTCTGACATGTGGGGCTCCTTGTATGGTTGCTTTATAGGCGCCCAGTGTCGCGATGGAGTTCCCCACTGTCATGGCTTTTTTGCCGAAAGCGGTCATAGGCAGAATCAATAGCGCTGCTTTTAATAGCGAAAATGTCCGCCCTGGATCTGCGCCAACAAGTGGCCGGTGACCGGCACGTAGCAATCCGACCCCGGCAGCCAGGCATACACCGGGTCATTGCCGGCCTTGCCCGGGTCGAAGGCCTCCTCCTTGAGGCGCACTTTCTGATACTTGAAGGTGCCGGTGGTTTCCATCTTCACCTTGATCCGCAGGAACAACGGCACCGCGTAATGCGGCAACTGGCCATGAGCGAATTGCAGCAATTCACGCATGTCCAGCGAGGCCAGGGATTCACTTGGGGTGATGGCGACCATGCCAGCGCGGCCGTTGGTGTTTTCGATCTCGACACCGTAGGCCACCACTTCGGCAATCTGCGGATGTTGCAGCAGCACGTTCTCCACTTCGGTGGTTGACACGTTTTCGCCCTTCCAGCGATAGGTATCGCCCAGGCGATCGACAAATTGCGCATGGCCGAAGCCGATGCTGCGCAACAAGTCGCCGGTATTGAAATAGCGGTCGCCCTTTTCGAACACGTCGGTCAGCACCACTTTGCGGTTCTTTTCCGGGTCGGTGTAGCCGTCGAACGGTGACTTTTCATCGATCCTGGCCAGTAACAACCCCTGCCCGCCTGTTTGCACCTTGCGCATGAAACCGTCGCTGCCACGCACCGGCTCACCGCTGTCGTTGTTGTAGTCCACCAGTGCCCAATGCTGCAGGCAAAAGCCGATGGTGTTGTCGAAATTCAGTACGTTGGTGAACCCGATGTTGCCGTCACTGGCGGCATACAGTTCGCAGATATGCTCAACGCCATAACGTTGCTTGAACTGCGCCCACACGCCGGGACGCAGGCCATTACCGACCATCTTGGTCACGCGGTTATCGAGATCCTGAGCGCTGGCGGGCTGATCGAGCAGGTAGCGGCACAACTCGCCGACATAGCCCAGGGTGGTTGCGTTGAATTTGCGCGCATCGTCCCAGAACTGGCTGGCGCTGAATTTACGCCGGATGGCAAAGCCCGAAGCCCCGACAATCGCCGAGCCCCAGCACACGCACAGGCCGGTGGCGTGGTACAGCGGCAACGTGCAATAGAGGACGTCATCCGGGCCCATGTCCAGCGCAATGCTGCCGAAGCTGACGGCGGTTTTGGTCCAGCGCCCGTGCTTCATGATGCCGGCCTTGGGCAAGCCGGTGGTGCCGGAGGTGTAGATATAGAAGCAGGGGTCGTTGAAGAACACTTGTCCGGTACTGGCGGGGTTGTCCACCGAGCCGTCGGCACTGGCGGCCATCAGGTCGGTATAGCCTTCCGGCAGCGTGCTTGACTGCTGATCGGCGACAAACCAGGTCCTGTGCGCCGCGATTGTCACGTGCTCACGCACGCTCGTGTAGGCCGCCACCAACTCTGCGCCCACCACGATTGCCACCGGGCTCACCAGATTCAGGCTGTGCACCAGCGCCGCCTGGGTTTGCGACGTATTGAGCATTGCGCAGATACCACCCAGCTTGGCCACGGCCAGCACGCTCAACAGCAGTTCAAGGCGGTTTTCGATGAACAACGCAACCACATCCCCCTTGCCGATGCCCTGCTGGTGCAGGTGATGGGCGATGCGGTTGGCACGCTGGTTGGCTTGAGCGTAGCTGAGCACACTGTCGCCATATAACAGCGCCGCGCCATCGGGGTTACGAGAGGTGGCCTGTTCAAATTGCCACCCCAGGCCGCAGGGCTGGCTGGGATCGGTGACGTTCGCGGCGCGCATGCCGCGCACCACGCGTGGCAGGGCCCGAACTATCGCCGGCACCTTACGCAGTAGCTTGCCCCAAGTGATCATGTCGTCGTGCGGATGGCTCATGGCGGAACGTCCTTTTTCTTATTCTTCGTATGATCCAGACACCGCATCGGCCCTGTAGGACGAGGACGGATGCCTTGCAGGAAAATACGCCTGCCATTCTTCAGCTGTACATGTGGGATTTGAAAAGTTTTGTATCCCATGCCGCCCAGCATCAAAAAGGGAATTGCGCGGCGCCGACGCGGTCATTAACTGTAACGAGGGAGCGAAATGCCCGGCCTCGATAGCGCAAAATGCAGGATGCACGATGGCCTTTCATGCAAATTGCACGAAAGTGAAAAATCTGAAAAATTTTAAGTGCCTGATTTATAACGATTTTTTAGATAACTCAATACTGGCACAATCACTGCACCTATCACTCCATGCTTGCCAACTTGAGCCAACGGAGCTGATAGACATGAGCCTGATCCAAGATAAATTCGCTTCTGTATTCTCCCAATACGACGTCACCACTCAGCCACGCCCAGACGGCGGGATCCTGTTGACCCTGCGCAACAGCGAAGGCAAACAGGTCAAGCGTTCGATTTCGTACCAACAACTGCACACCGCTGACCAGCTGACCTGGGTCATCAGCGCCATTCGCCGTGACCTGGCCGAACAAGCCAGCGAACTGCCACAGATCTCGATGCTGCAAAGCCAGAATCGCTTTGCCCTGCCGACCTACCATTCGGCCTGAGTAATCTGAGCAAAAAAGGCCGCGACGCCGTTGAGCGTCGCGGCCTTTTTTTGTGCCTTCAACAAAGCCCCTGTCGGGCTGCTGCATTCATCGCCTGTACGCGGTTGGTGACTTGCAGCTTGAGGTAGATGTTGCGCAGATGGAATTTAACCGTGGCTTGGGAGGTGGCGCGAATCTGGCTGATTTCCCAGACGGTCTTGCCTTCCGAGGCCCAGCGCAGGATTTCCAGCTCTGTCGGCGTCAGGGGTTTGCCGCACAGGCTCAGGCGTTTTCCAACGGCGCTCGGCACGGCAAGCGCGCGACACGGCTGCTCTGGGCCACTCATCAATCTCTCTCCTGTATCAGTGGATGCCATACCACCTTTCGGATTCCTGCGATTGACAGGTGATATAAACATTGAGTCGGCAGAGAGTTACATAACGAATGGATTGAAAGCATAAGGCGCCGCATAAACAGCTACGTCTTACATTTAATTGAGTTCCTTCCCACAACAACTTCCAACCTGCCGGGATTGAACCTTTAACTATTCGCGCTTAATCGTCCAAGCCTGGAAAACCAGCGGCACTGTCCTGGTCAGTGAACTGAGGCACACAGCCTTCGGCTGTATGGAATAAACGTAGCGCCACACAGTGCGGATTCTCGCCCACGTCGAGCCAATGCGGCATTCCGGCCGGAACCACCAGCACGTCATTTTTCTCACAACGCACGGCGTAGACATATTCGCCCACGAGCAGGCAGAACAAGCCTTGGCCCGCGATGAAGAAATGCGCGTTGTCGGCGCTGTAGCGACGCGCCTTGAGGCCTTCAGCGCGCAACTCGGCGCGCTGCGGATGGGCGCCCGTTACGTTCAATACCTGAGCAGAGCCGTAGCCGAGTGCGTCGATCTGCGACCGGTACGCGGCGATCATCTCAGCGTCACTGGCGCCTTTTTCAATCGGGCTGGGCTGCCAGCGGTCAAAACCCACGCCGTGCCCAGTCAGGGTCGAGACGATATCGTCGAAATGGGTCAACACCTTGTTCGGGGTATCGGGTGTGGCGAGCGGATAAACAGCGACATAACTCATTGCACGGTTCCTTTATTCGGCTCTTGCAATCGAAAGCCAATGATGAGGGCGGCGGCCAGGGCCGCGACACTGGCGATGCTGAAGGTCAGGGTCGGCCCCAACAGATTCCAGCTATAACCGGCATACAGCGCGCCCAATGCGCCGCCAGTGCCGGCCAGTGCGGCATACAGCGCCTGGCCCTGGCCTTGCTGGCGGGCGCCGAAGCTGCGTTGCACAAAGGCAATCGCCGCCGCATGAAAACTGCCAAAGGTGGCCGCGTGCATCACCTGCGCCAGCAGCAGCACCCAGAAAAATTCGGCGAATGAGCCCAGCAGCAACCAGCGCACGGCGGCCAACAGGAAACTTGCCAGCAGCACCCGTCGCACCGAAAAGCGCGTGAGGATGCGGCTCATGGCCAGAAACATCAGCACTTCTGCGACCACGCCCAGGGCCCAGAGCATGCCGATCACGCCACGGCTATAGCCCAGATGTTCGAGGTGCAGGGTGAGGAAGGTGTAATACGGGCCGTGGCTCATTTGCATCAGCGCCACGCAGGCATAAAACGCCAGTACCCCAGGGCTGCGCAATTGCTTGAGAAAACCGTCACCGGCCAGGCGATTGTCGTGGGTCGCGGGTTGCGCATTGGGTACCCACAGGCTGGCACCGATGATGCCGGCCATGATCACCACGACCACCACCGGGTAAATGTCCAGGCTCAGCCAGTCGAACAGGCGGCCCATGATCACCACGGTGAGGATGAAACCAATCGAGCCCCACAGGCGGATCTGGCTGTAGCGCGAGGTTTGCTTTTGCAGGTGGGCCAGGGTGATCACTTCAAATTGCGGCAACACGGCGTGCCAGAAGAACGCATGCAGGGCCATCACCAGCGCGAGCCAGGCGTAGGTCTTGCTGAAGAAAATCAGTGAAAAGCTGGCCAGCGTGCACACCGCGCCAAACCGGACGATGGCCAGGCGCCGCCCGGTGTAATCGCCGAGCCAGCCCCACAGGTTGGGCGCCACGCAGCGCATCAGCATGGGGATAGCCACCAACTCACCAATGCGTGCGCTGGAGAACCCAAGATGATCGAAGTACAGCGCCAGGAACGGCGCCGTCGCCCCGAGCAGGGCAAAGTAGAACAGGTAGAAGCTGGACAGGCGCCAGTACGGGAGGGTCGGGCTCACCATGGACGGGGCCGCTTCGCGGCCCTGCCTGAGCACGCCCGCCCGCCACCGGCTGTCACAGCTGGCCCAGCACCGGCGTATTCACGCGCACCTCGGCATTTTGCCCGCGGTTGCGCAGCAGGTGGTCCATCAACACGATGGCCATCATGGCTTCGGCAATCGGCGTGGCACGGATGCCGACACACGGGTCATGACGGCCCTTGGTGATCACATCCACCGGGTTGCCGTGCACATCAATCGAGCGGCCTGGTGTGGTGATGCTCGACGTGGCCTTGAGGGCCAGGTGCGCAACGATCGGTTGGCCCGAGGAAATACCGCCCAGGATGCCGCCCGCGTTGTTGCTGAGGAAACCCTGCGGGGTCAGTTCATCGCGGTGCTCGGTGCCGCGCTGGGACACACAGGCGAAACCGGCGCCGATTTCCACGCCCTTCACCGCGTTGATGCTCATCAGCGCATGGGCCAGCTCGGCGTCGAGGCGGTCGAAGATCGGCTCGCCCAAGCCAGGTTTGACGCCTTCGGCAACCACGGTAATCTTCGCGCCGACGGAGTCCTGGTCGCGGCGCAACTGGTCCATGTAGGCTTCCAGTTCCGGCACTTTGTCCGGGTCGGGGCTGAAGAAAGCGTTGTCGTCGACGCTGTCCCAGGTCTTGAACGGGATCTCGATCGGACCCAGCTGGCTCATGTAGCCGCGGATCACGATGCCCTGGGTGGCCAGGTATTTCTTGGCGATGGCACCGGCGGCCACACGCATCGCGGTTTCGCGCGCCGAGCTGCGGCCACCGCCACGGTAGTCGCGTTCGCCGTATTTGTGATGGTAGGTGTAGTCGGCGTGGGCCGGGCGGAACAGGTCCTTGATCGCCGAGTAGTCCTTGGACTTCTGGTCGGTATTGCGAATCAGCAGGCCGATGGCGCAACCGGTGGTGCGGCCTTCGAACACGCCGGAGAGGATTTCGACTTCGTCGGGCTCCTGGCGCTGGGTGGTGTGGCGGCTGGTGCCGGGCTTGCGGCGGTCGAGGTCGCGCTGCAGGTCTTCCACAGACAGCTCGAGGCCTGGCGGGCAGCCGTCGACAATGGCGACCAACGCCGGGCCATGGCTTTCGCCCGCGGTGGTGACAGTGAACAGCTTGCCGAAGGTATTGCCGGACATGCAGGGCGCTCCGTGAAATCAGTTGAATCAAGTCAACCGTAATAACTTAAGGCGGCCAGTATACGCAGGCTAACCGACTAGTTCATCCTCGAAACCTTACCGGTAGACGTTGGTCCAACCGGCACCTTCCTGATGATGGCGCGATGATGCTGCGAGTTCTGCTTTTAACCCTCACCCTGTTTTCCAGCCTGGGCTTCGCCGCCTCCCCTGTCGTGCTGCAACGGCCGATCAGCCTGGACACCGGCAACGGCGAGCTGTTTGGCTCGCTTTTACTGCCCCAATCCGACAAGCCGGTGCCGGTGGTGTTGATCATTGCCGGCTCCGGGCCTACCGACCGTAACGGCAACAGCGCCGACGGTGCACGCAACGACAGCCTCAAGCGGCTGGCCTGGGTGCTTGCCCGACACAACATTGCCAGCGTGCGCTACGACAAGCGCGGCGTGGCCGCCAGCCTGGCTGCCACGCCGGATGAACGCAACCTGACCCTGGACGCCTACGTATCCGATGCCGTGGCCTGGGGCAAGCTGCTCAAGGCCGACAGCCGCATGGGCCCGCTGATCGTCCTGGGCCACAGCGAAGGCGCGCTGGTTGCCGCGCTCGCCGCACCGCACCTGAATCCGGCCGGCGTCATTTCTTTGTCTGGCAGTGCGCGACCGGTGGATCAGGTGATCCGCCAGCAGTTGGCCGACCACCTGCCCCCTGCCCTGTTGCTGCGCAGCAACGAGATCCTCGACCACCTCAAGGCCGGCCAAGTGGATGCCGATGTGCCGGGCCCGCTGGAAGGTATTTTCCGACCCAGCGTGCAGCCTTATCTGATCAGCCTGTTTCGCGCCGACCCGTCAGCCGCGTTCGCCAAGTTGAACATGCCGGCCTTGATCATCCAGGGGACCAACGATATTCAGGTCGGCGTCGCAGATGCACGGCAACTGAAAAACGCCAAGCCCGACGCGCACTTGACCGTGATCGAAGGCATGAACCACGTCATGCGCATCGTGCCCAAGGACGTGAAAGAGCAACTGGCCTCCTACAACGACCCGAAACTGCCGCTTGCCGCCGAGCTGGGTGAGCGAATCGTGCGCTTTATCGACGGACTTCAACCCCGTTAAGCGACTATTTACCTCCAGTCCTGAGAAAAACGGCCGATAAGCCCAGGGTCGACAGTAAAAAGACTGTCGACCCGCAGGGCTTGGACAGGATCGCGCCGCATGACAACCACAGAAGCTACACCAGAACCTATTGCCGACACCCCGGCTGAAAAAACCGAGGCCGTCGAAGCAGCGGCCCTGCCGTGGGCGGACGTGCAGGCCGAACATTTCAAGATGCTGCGCCTCGCGCCCCTGACCACCGACCGTGCCACCGGTGCGCGGCCGTTGCGGTTCGTGCAGTTCGGCTATGCCGAACGCAATGACAAACACCACAGCCTGTTGCGCATGGTCATCCAGTTGCCGGGCCAGCGGGTGCGCCGCGAGCAGAACCACTTGGATATCTGGGTCGATCACGATAAGCACCGCGTGCACTTCGGCCCGGGCAACAGCCTGGAAATCGAACCGGCCAACCGGGGAATCGGTCGCTTCCTCGTCGCTCAAGGCGCGGCGTGGGCGAAAAAGAAGTGGTCACACTACCGCGTCGACGGCGTGGACCTGGCCAATAAAGACGCGCTGAACGAAGCCACGCGCTTGCGTCGCGATCACTTCCTGCGCATTCAGGGCTTTGATGTGGCCTATGCCGATGTGCAACACCTCAAAGGCAACGTGCAGCCGGGCAAAGTCAGCGCAGTGCTGGACAGCTGGAACACCGAGAAGGTGCAGTTCGTGGAAATCCTCGAAGCCGCGCAGATGCTGCAACAGGCCGAGCAGAACCTGGCCGAGCAGGAAGTGAAACTGCGCAAGGAAGAGGAAAAGGTCACCAAGTTCAAGCGTGAGGACAGCGGGCTGCGCTTTACCATCACCTGTTTGGTGGCGTTTACGGTGTTTCAGGCAGGGTTGTTGATCTGGATTGCCACGCACCGATAGCGGGCTGGAATGCGATCAAAAAATGTGGGAGCGGGCTTGCTCGCGAAGGCGGAGTGTCAGGCAATAAACCTGCCACTGATACACCGCTTTCGCGAGCAAGCCCGCTCCCACATTCAGGGTCAGTTTTAGAGTTGGGTCGGTTTACACCCGAGCAGCAAATACCGCTTGATGCGCGCGGCACTGCTCGGCCGTCAACATGAACACACCGTGCCCACCGCGCTGGAACTCCAGCCAGGCAAAGTCGACTTCCGGGTACAACGCCTCAACGTGCACCTGGCTGTTGCCAACCTCGACAATCAACAAGCCTTTCTCGGTGAGGTGGTCCGCAGCCTCAGCCAACATCCGTCGCACCAGGTTCAAGCCATCATCGCCGCAGGCCAGGCCCAACTCCGGCTCGTGCTGGTATTCGTCGGGCATATCGGCGAAGTCTTCGGCATCCACGTACGGCGGGTTGGACACGATCAGATCAAACCGCTGACCCGGCAAACCGTCGAAGCCGTCGCCCTGCACGGTGTAGACGCGCTCGTCGACGCCATGGCGCTCGATGTTCTGGTTGGCCACCTCCAGCGCCTCGAAGGACAGGTCGCCCAGCACCACTTCGGCGTCCTGGAACTCGTAGGCGCACGCGATGCCAATGCAACCGGAGCCGGTGCACAGGTCGAGGATGCGCGCCGGTGGCTGAGCCAGCCAGGGTTCGAAGCGGTTTTCGATCAGTTCGCCAATCGGTGAACGCGGGATCAGCACACGTTCGTCGACGATGAACGACATGCCGCAGAACCAGGCTTCCTTCAACAGGTACGCGGTGGGCACGCGCTCATGGATACGGCGGTGCAGCAAGCGCTTCACGTGGGAAATTTCCTCTTCTTCCAGGTTGCAGTCCAGGTAGCTGTCGGCAATTTCCCAAGGCAGGTGCAAGGCGCCGAGCACCAATTGCCGGGCTTCGTCCCAGGCATTGTCGGTACCATGGCCGAAAAACAGGTCTTCCCCATGGAAACGGCTGACAGCCCAACGGATATGGTCGCGCAATGTGCGCAGGCGGGATGTGATCACGGGGGCAAGCTCCTGGAAAAAACGACTGGCGATTCTAACAGCCTTCGCCTGTACCGACGATGTACGAAACCCCTTCGCCATCCGTCGGATTTCATCCAATTTGCCATCGCAGGCTTAAACAAGCCGCCCACTTGACATGGCTGCACGTCAACAACGGCGTACCTTACGATGGTAGCGATTCACAGAACCGCTCAGCCAGTGGACAATGTCGCAAAAGCCCCCCTCACAGGAGCCCCAGAATGTCCGTTCCAAAGACGATGTTTCAACTCAGCGGTCGCGGTTACGCAGCAGCCAACCTGAACCATGCGACCCTCGTGATCATCGACGCCCAAAAGGAATACCTCAGCGGTCCACTCGCCCTCTCGGGCATGGACGCGGCGGTCGAAAACATCAAGCAGTTGGTTGCCGCCGCGCGCAATGCCGGGCGTCCGATCGTGCATGTACGCCACCTTGGCACCGTCGGTGGCCTGTTCGACCCGCAGGGCGAGCGCGGCGAATTCATTCCCGGCCTGGAACCGCTCGGTGACGAAACCATCATCGGCAAACTGCTGCCGAGTGCGTTTCACGGCACAGGACTGGAAAAACACCTGCAGGACCTCGGTTCCCTGGACCTCATCGTCTGCGGCTTCATGAGCCACTCCAGCGTCAGCACGACCGTGCGCGCCGCCAAGAACCTGGGCTTTCGCTGCACCCTGGTGGAAGACGCCTGCGCCACGCGCGACCTGCCTTACAAAGGCGGCATCCTGAGCGCTGAACATGTGCAACAGACCGAAATGGCCATCATGGCCGATAACTTCGCGACTCTCGCGTTGACCAAAGATCTGATCTGATCGACCTTCTGATGAGCGGCGCGGCGTGTTTATTGCCCCGCTCATCCGCAAAACCTTTTCATTTTCTGCAATTGCCTCTGGTACAGGAACAACCTGTGTATCTTCCGGTCGAAGGGCCGATACCCTGGAGGAAAGGTCGGAATGAAGATATCCGATGGTTTTGACGCTCGTCGCTTGCGCCCCAAGGGCCCGAGCAATTGGCGTCTGCGCCTGGTGGCGGGCTTTGCCGCGCTGCTGGCCATTGTAGGTTTGCTGCTGGCAGGTACCGGCGGCGCCGGTTTTTTTGGTCATTCGCCAGCACTCGGCGAACTGAATGCCAGCCCGGGCGGCTCGGCAATTTTGTTGGTGATCGGCCTGTTGGTACTCTGGCTGGGCGTCTGGTTATGGCGTCGCAGCCGTGGGCGGATGCGTCAGCCGCTGTCGCTGAACATCGCCTCACACCTGATGAAAAAGCACGACTGATGGCGCTTGGATAGCGTTTCCTGCGCCCCGGCCGCCGCGATTTAGGTAAACTGCCCGCCCTTCGCGGAGGCTGACATGCAAGACGACGATTTTTCCCTGTTCAAAAACGAGCTGCGCGGCGTCAAGCCGATCAAGCATGACCGTGCCGACACCGGCAAACCCAAGACCGACCGGGCGCAGATCGCCAAGCTGCGCCAGGCTGCGACCGTGCGCACCGATGCCACCACCGTGGATGGCCTGTCGGACCAGTTCGTAATCGACGTAGGCCCCGAAGACGAGTTGATGTGGGCCCGCGACGGCGTGCAGGAAAGCCAGATGCGTAAGCTCAAGGCCGGCCAGATCCCGTTCGAGGGCAGCCTTGACCTGCACGGCATGAACGTCGAAAAAGCCCGTGAAACCCTCTGGGCCTTCCTGGCCGAAGCGACCAAATTCGAAATCCGCTGCGTGCGCGTCACCCATGGCAAGGCCGTGCGGTTGGATGGCAAGCGGCCGATGATCAAGAGCCACGTCAACACCTGGCTGCGCCAGCATTCCCAAGTGCTTGGTTTTACCTCCTGCCAGGCCCGCCACGGCGGCGCGGGCGCGGTGTATGTGATGCTCAAGCGCACCATGATGGAGGGGCGCGACGAGTAACAAGTGCCATCGTCAGGCTTGCAGCGATGTGTCCGCCACCGTAACCTTGCGCTTTGCGAAAATCCCACAGGTAGTTTCATGTCCCTGGAACAGAATTACACCGCGATCCTCGGCCAACTCGGCGAGGACGTTTCCCGCGAGGGCCTGCTCGACACGCCAAAGCGTGCCGCCAAGGCGATGCAGTACCTTTGCCGCGGCTATGAACAGACACTCGAAGAAGTCACCAACGGTGCCTTGTTCAGCTCCGACAACAGCGAAATGGTGCTGGTCAAGGACATCGAGCTGTACTCGCTGTGCGAACACCACCTGCTGCCGTTTATCGGTAAAGCGCATGTTGCGTATATCCCTAGCGGCAAAGTGCTGGGCCTGTCGAAAGTAGCGCGGATTGTCGACATGTATGCGCGCCGCCTGCAAATCCAGGAGAACCTCAGCCGTCAGATCGCCGATGCCGTGATGCAAGTCACCGGCGCGCTGGGCGTGGCCGTGGTGATCGAAGCCAAGCACATGTGCATGATGATGCGCGGTGTAGAGAAACAGAATTCCTCGATGATCACCTCGGTGATGCTGGGTGAGTTCCGCGAAAACGCGGCCACGCGCAGCGAGTTTCTCAGCCTGATCAAGTAACAGGCTGCGTAGGAAAAAGCCGGCGTTCATCGCCGGTTTTTTTTCGCCTGCAAATTTCAGGTAAGCTGCGGCCCCTTCTTCATGGGCAAGAGGTTTTCAGCCATGTTCGTCAAAGCACTTCGAGTGGGCCTCGGCCACGTCATCATCGCGGGCGACTTCATTACCCGCCCACGCAAAAAGCAGCGCCCCGCCGAACAACAGGCGCAGGTGAACGCTGCGGCCAAGGACCTGACCCTGTATCAGTTCCACGCCTGCCCGTTCTGCGTGAAGACCCGTCGTACGTTGCACCGTCTGAATGTGCCGGTGGCGTTGAAGGATGCGAAGAACAATGCGCAAGATCGCCAGACCCTGCTGGAGCAAGGCGGCAAGATCAAAGTGCCGTGCCTGCGCATTGAAGAAAATGGCCAGACCACTTGGATGTATGACTCCAAAGTGATCATTGACTACCTCGACAAGCGGTTCGCCGCGGTCTGATAAACACCGCGGTCAATGTGGGAGCTGGCTTGCCTGCGATAGCATCCCCTCGGTGTAACTGATAAATCGAGGTGTCTGCATCGCAGGCAAGCCAGCTCCCACATTAGTTCGGCATCGCCAATTCGATAGCCAACAAGGCCGAGCCCAGGCACTTGCCGTGGGCATCCAGCGCCAGCGAGCGGGTAACGCCGCCGCGCAAGATCCCCGGCAACACAAAGTTCAGCACCTGCACATTCGGCAGTTCATAACGCCGCACCGGCGCCGCGCCGGGTTCGCGCAAACCGGCAAAAAACTCGGCGACGCGCTCCGCCGTGAGCTGCTCGCACAGCAGCGGATAATCCTCAGCACGATAGGCAATGATCGAGATGTTCGAGGTGTCGCCCTTATCGCCGGTGCGGGAATGGGCCAGGGTGTGCAGTTTCATGCTTCGATCCTCGGGTTGACCGCGCTTCGCGCCAGCAATAACGACGCCACCGCTACCACTTGCCGCACGCTTTTGCTCGCGCCGCCGCCGCCCGACGGGCCGTTGGTGTAAAGGGTTTCCACTTCATTGCCGACCCGCACCGCGTCGCTGCGTGCTTCACAGCGCGCGGCCACGCGCAGGCGCACTTCCCAGGGTTCGACGTCGCTGCGTGGGCCGTGCAGTGAATCCATGCCGATCAACTCGGCGCGCACCTCCTGCATGTTGACGCCCATCAACTCGAGCCGCTTGAGCACGATATCCCGCGCCAACTGCGCCCGTGCGACAGCTCCCGGACCGCCGTAGGACATCTGTCCCTCGCCGATCCAACCGTCCAAATAGCCGACGCTGACCTTCAATTGCTCAGGCCGCGCACGGCCATCGGCGCCCAGGGCGCGCACGCGGTCGAGGCCTTCCTCGACAAAACTCACGTGAGAAAAGTCGGCAGTGACGTCCGGCGTCAGGTAGGCCGCCGGGTCATGCACTTCATAGATCAGTTGCTCAGTACAGGTAGCGCGGCTGACCCGCCCGCCAGAACCCGCCACTTTGGTGATCACCGCTTCGCCGTCGGCGTTGATCTCGGCCAACGGGAAGCCCAGGCGCGCCAAGTCATCCACGTCCTTGAAACCTGGGTCGGCAAAATAACCGCCGCTGACCTGACCCGCGCATTCGAGCAAATGCCCCACCAGCGTACCGCGGCCCAGGCGTTGCCAATCGTGCGCGGCCCAGCCGAACTCGAACATCTGCGGCGCCAGAAACAGCGAGGGGTCGGCCACGCGTCCGGTGATCACCACATCGGCATCGGCGTGCAGCGCCTCCAGTATGGCGTCGACGCCCAAGTAGGCATTCGCCGAAATCAGCCGCTCGCCCAACGAGCCGAGGGTCTGGCCGTTGTCCAGCATTAGCTCGGGCTGCAAAACCTGCAGCACGTCATCGCCCACCGCCGCCACGACGTTGAGGTGCAGGCCCAATTCATCGGCAATCCGCCGCACTTCGATGGCCGCTGACACCGGGTTGGCGGCGCCCATGTTGGTGATCACCCGCAGTCGACGCTGGCCATCACGCTGGCCCACAAACGGCAGCACGCGACGCATGCGTTCACTCAGCAACGGGTCATAACCGCCCTGTGGATCGCTGATACGCACCTGCTGCGCGAGCGCGATGGTGCGCTCGGCCAGGCATTCGAAGACCAGATAATCCAGGTCGCCCCGGCTGGCCAACTCCACGGCAGGTTCGATACGGTCGCCGGAATAGCCGGCGCCGGAACCGATGCGCAAGGTTTTCATCTCAAATCACTCCCAGGAGCAACGCGGTCAGGGTCATCAACACCGACGCGGCAAACAGAAAAGGAATGGTGAAGCGCTGGTGGTCGGCCAGTTCGACCTTGCACAGGCCCACCAACAAAAACGTCGCGGGGGTCAGCGGGCTGACCGGAAAGCCGGTGGTGTGCACGCCCAGCAATGAGGCCTGGGCCACTTGCAACGGGTCGACGCCCAGGGCCTTGCCGACTTCGGCGATCACCGGCATCACGCCGAAATAGTAGGAATCGGGGTCGAACAGCAGGCTCAGCGGCATGGAAATGAAGCCCACCACCGCCGGGATCAACTTGCCGTGGCCGGCTGGAATCTGCGCCACCGCCACTTCGGCCATGGCCTTGAGCATGCCGGTGCCTTGCATGATGCCGGTGAACACCCCGGCGGCAAGCAGGATGCTGGCCATGGTCAGGGCGGTCTTGGCATGCGCATCGATGCGTGCGCGCTGGGCGTCCACGTTCGGGTAGTTGAGGCACAGTGCCACCACGGTGCCGAGCATGAACATCACCACCGGGTCGACCCAGCCGGCAATCATCACCACCATCACCAGCACGGTGAGCATCAGGTTGACCCAGAACAGGCGTGGGCGACGCAACAGGTTGTCAGCGTCGCTGAGCACGCGTTGCGGCACCGCATCGACCGTGGAACCGGCACCCAGGCCCAGGCGTTTTTCTTCGCGGCGGCCCAGCCACCAGGCACAGGCGAATACAAACATCAGCCCGACGATCTGCACCGGGATCAGCGGCTGGAACAGGTCGGCCACCGGCACGTGCAAGGCGGCCGACGAGCGCAGCACGGGGCCGGTCCAGGGCAGGAAGTTGACCCCGGCGGCCATCGCGCACACACAGGCGAGGATACGTTTGTCGATGCCCAGCCGTGTATACAGCGGGAGCATCGCCGGCACGGTCACCAGAAACGTCACCGCCCCCGAGCCGTCCAGGTGCACCAGCAGCGCCAGCGTTGCGGTGCCGACGACAATGCGCGTAGGGCGCGTCCCGACTGTGCGCAGGATACGGTCGATGATGGGATCGAGCATGCCGGCGTCGGTCATGATCCCGAAAAACAGGATCGCGAACACAAACATGCCCACCACGGGGGCGACGTTCTTGATACCGGTAATGATGAAGGCGCTGGTTTGCAGGCCGAACCCGCCGAGCAAGGCGGCAATGATCGGCAAGGCGATCAGCGCCACCAGTGGCGAGAGGCGTTTGCTCATGACGGCGGCGAGCAGGCACAGGATGGTAATGACACCCAGGGTAGCGAGCATGGGTTACTCCAGAGCGGCCTTGGTGGCCGGTTATTGTTTTCCCCGGAGTATTGGAAGCGGGTTAGTCTTTGTAAATTGGAATATTCAGCCGCTCACGTTCGGAAAAACAAAATGAAGCTGCTCCCATGAAAAACAGCATCCAGCATATTCAGGCTTTCCTGGCCGTGGCGCGCACCGGCAGCTTCACCAAGGCCGCCAATGAACTGCATCTGTCTGCGTCAGCACTGACCGTGCAAGTTCAGCAGTTGGAGGACTGGCTCGGCGTCGCCCTGCTCGACCGCAGCCCGCGCCACGTGAGCATCACCGCCGCCGGCCAGGAAGCGCGCGGGCCCATGGAAAAACTGCTGCTGGACCTGGACAACATCGTCACCGGCTCGCGCGACCTCGCCGCGTTGCGCCGTGGTGTAGTGACTATCGCCGCCCTGCCCTCGGTGTGCGCCGGTGCCCTGCCCCCGGCCTTGCGCCAGTTTCGCGAGCACTTCGCCGGCATCGAGGTGCGCCTGCATGACCTGGTGGCTCACCGTATTCATGCCGAAGTTCGCGCCGGCGAGGTGGATTTCGGTATCGGTGTGCGCGCACGGTTGAGCCATGGCCTGGCGTTCGAGCCGGTGTTGAATGATCGGCTGTGTGCGTTTGTACCGCTGGATCATCCCCTCGCCCGCCATCCTCAGTTGACCCTGGAGCAATTGGCGGATCAACCGATCATTCTTACTGGACGCGACAGCAGTGTGCGTGAGCAGGTGGATGCGTTGTTCGACGAGACGCGCCTGAGCATGAACGCCGGCATGGAGGCCAACTATATGTCCACAGTGCTGGCGCTGGTGCGCCAAGGGCTGGGCATCAGTGTGTTGCCGGAGTCGGCGGCGGACAGCCTGGAGGGGTTAAAGCGCATCACCATCGATCATCCCGGGGTGAACCGGGAGATCGGCTTGATCAGGCGCAGCGGCATGGGCTTGAGCCCGGCGGCGCTGCGCTGTTTTGACTTGCTGAAGGATCAACTGTCTGCCACAAGGGACAGCTAAAGGTGGGAGCGGGCTTGTTCGCGAAAACGGTGGATCAGTCCAATCATCAGTGACTGCCCTCCCTTCGCGAGCAAGCCCGCTCCCACCTGTGGACCTATGTTCAGTCCAGCATCGCCACATGTTTTGGATGGCTGGCCACACGCTTGAGCCACGCCTGCACCGCCGGGTATGGCGTCAGGTCAAAACCCCCTTCGTGGGCCACGTGGGTGTAGGCATACAGCGCGATATCGGCAATCGAATATCGCTCGCCCACCAGGTAGGGCGTGGCTTGCAACTGACGCTCCATCACCCTCAAGGCCTTGTAGCCGCCCTTATGGGTGGTTTTGTATTCCTCCAGCCGGTCTTCCGGCATGTTCAGGTAGAACTGGATAAACCGCGCCACCGCGATATACGGCTCATGGCTGTATTGCTCGAAAAACTGCCATTGCAGCACTTGGGTACGCAGGCGTGGCTCAGCCGGCAGAAACTCGCTGCCGTCCGCCAGGAAGTTGAGGATCGCGTTGGATTCCCACAGGCAGGTGCCATCTTCCAGTTCCAGCACCGGGATCTTGCCATTGGGGTTCTTGGCCAGGAATTCAGCGGTCTGGGTGTCGCCCTTGAGAATATCGACATCAATCCATTGGTACTCGATGCCCAACAGATTGAGCATCAACTTGACCTTGTAGCAGTTGCCCGACTTGTAATCGCCATAAACCTTGTACATGGGGCTCCCCTTATGCCGCTTGCGCGTGCTGTGCTTGACGGACCACCGCGGCCAGGCGCTTGAGACCTTCGTCCAGACGGGCCGGGTCGATATGGCTGAAATTGAGGCGCAACGAGCCGAAGTGTTGATCGGGCTCGGAAAAGAACGGTTCACCAGGCATGAACGCGACGTCCTGATCCAATGCTTGCGCCAACAAGGTGCGGGTGTCGAGCGGTTGTTTCAAGGTCAGCCAGAAGAATAATCCGCCCTGAGGCGTCTGCCAGTCAGCCAGATCGCCAAAATGACGCTCCAGCGCGGCCTGGAATGCATCGCGGCGCTCGCGGTAAAAGCGGCGCAGTTCAGCCAGGTGCTGCTGGTACTTCTGGGTGCCGATCCACTGCATGGCCTGCCACTGGCCGACGCGGTTGGTGTGCAGGTCGGCCGATTGCTTGAGCTTGAGCAGATGCGGGAACAGATCCGGGCTGGCGATCAGGTAGCCGACGCGCAGGCCCGGCAGCAGGGTCTTGGAGACGGTGCCGGTGTAGATCCAGCTGGCTTTTTTCAGGCGCCCGGCGATGGGCTGCGCACTGGCGCCGTCAAAGGTCAGTTCGCGGTAGGGTTCGTCTTCGATCAGGGTGACGCCGAACTCATCGAGCATCGCGGCGACGGCAGCGCGCTTGGCCTCGCTGTAGCGTACGGCCGAAGGGTTCTGGAACGTCGGAATCAGGTAGATGAACGCCGGGCGATGGCGTTCAAGGAGGGTGCGCAAGGTGCCCAGGTGGGGACCGTCGGCCTCCAGTTGCACGGTCAGGCAATCGGCGCC
The DNA here is from genome assembly GCF_963879675.1 of Pseudomonas sp. Larv2_ips. NCBI lineage: Bacteria > Pseudomonadati > Pseudomonadota > Gammaproteobacteria > Pseudomonadales > Pseudomonadaceae > Pseudomonas > Pseudomonas sp. Larv2_ips. Next base: position 1,538,949 of record NZ_CAWOAW010000027.1, on the reverse strand, counting down.
GAACAGTTGGAAGATCTGCAACGCCGCCAGGTAAGTCGGGCCTTCCAGCAGAACCTTGGTGCCTTTGTCGATATACAGTTTGGCGGCCAGGTCCAGGGTTTGCTGGGAACCGCTGACCACCAGCACCTGGCTCGCCTGGCACGGTACGCCCAACGCGCGGGCCTGGGCGGCGAGCAGTTCGCGCAACTGCGGTTCGCCTTCGCTCATGCCATATTGGCCGATGGTGAGCGGCATGCTGTCCCAGTTCAGTGCGGGCAGCATGGCTTCGGCCGGTAGGCCACCGGCGAACGACATCACTTCCGGGCGCTGGGCTGCGGCAAGGATTTCACGGATCAAGGAGCTTTTGAGGCGCGTAACACGTTCAGAGAAGGCCATAAGGTCACCGGTGGCAAAGCGCATGAAAAATACGTCAAACTGCTTGACCGAAATTACGACGACTTGAGTAGATACGTCAATATGCTTGACCTTAAAACCCAGAACAGCCAGCAACAGGCCATGGAAGCGTTCTTTTTCGGCTACCAGGCTTTTACCGCCAAGGCCGACGAGATGCTCGAGCGCCGAGGCTTGAGCCGTGTGCACCAGCGCATCGTGTTTTTTATCGCGCGCTACCCCGCCTTGAGCGTGAAGCAACTGCTGGAGTTGCTCGGCGTGAGCAAGCAGGCGTTGAACATGCCGTTGCGACAGCTGCAGGAAATGCACTTGGTAAACAGCGTGGCCTCCGAGGCTGACAAGCGTAAACGCCTGTTGGAATTGAGCGAGGAAGGCCAGCGCTTCGAGCAGTCCTTGCGCCGTGAACAGGTGAAATTGTTGCAGCGCGCCTTCAGCGAAGCCGGCGAAGACGCGGTGGCGGGATGGCTGGCGGTGAATCAGGCGCTGAGTGCCGCGAATTAGCCTTTCATCTTGTTTCGCATACACAACCGAAAACATTATTTGCTTTATTTGTATACAAAAGCATAATTCGCTTCGTGCGAGTTCCTGACCTATTGGTCAACAAAAACCCGCCAGTACCTCAAAGCGCTGTTGCCCACACCTGTGACCGGCGCTGGAAATAACAATAAAACTCTTGAGGAGTACTCGCTGTGGAAAGCCGCAAATCCGAAGCCCCAACGCTGGACCTCTCCCCGCCGCACGGCGGCTGGCTCGAACGCCTGTTCAAACTGCGTTTGCATGGCACCACAGTGAAGACCGAACTGATCGCCGGCCTCACCACGTTCATCACCATGGCTTACATCATCTTCGTCAACCCGAACATCATGGCCGATGCCGGCATCGACCACGGTGCGGCGTTTGTGGCCACGTGCATCGCCGCTGCGCTCGGTTGCCTGTTGATGGGCCTTTACGCCAACTGGCCCGTGGGCCTGGCGCCGGGCATGGGTTTGAACGCGTTTTTCACCTACACCGTGGTCGGCACCATGGGCTATCACTGGGAAACGGCGCTGGGCGCGGTGTTTGTTTCCGGGGTGTTGTTCATGGGCCTGACCCTGTCCCGTGTGCGTGAGTGGCTGCTCAACAGTATTCCCGTCAGCCTGCGCCACGCCATGGGCGCCGGCGTCGGTCTGTTTCTGGGGGTGATCGGCCTGAAAACCGCCGGCATCATCGTCGACAGCCCGGCCACGCTGATCAAGCTGGGGTCGCTGCACCAGCCCGCGCCACTGCTGGCGGCGGTGTGCTTTTTGCTGATCGCGATCCTCAGCTACCACCGGGTGTTCGGCGCAATCCTCATCAGCATCATCGCGGTCACCCTGGCCGGTTGGGGCCTGGACCTGGTGCACTACAACGGCATTCTCTCCACCCCGCCCAGCCTGGCGCCGACCTGGATGGCCATGGACGTCAAAGGTGTATTCAATGTCAGCATGATCAGCGTCGTGTTTGCATTTCTTTTTGTACACATGTTCGACACTGCCGGTACACTGATGGGCGTTGCGCAACGCGCCGGGCTGGTGGGCGCCGATGGCAAGATTCATAACCTGTCCCGCGCGCTGAAGGCCGACAGTGCCTCCAGCGTGTTTGGCGCCATGGTCGGCGTGCCGCCGGTGACCAGCTATGTGGAAAGTGCTGCCGGTGTCGCCGCGGGCGGTCGCACCGGGTTGACAGCCGTGACCGTGGGCGTGCTGTTTGTGGCGGCAATGTTTTTCGCGCCCTTGGCGGGCATGATTCCCGCCTATGCCACCGCCGGCGCGCTGATTTACGTCGCCATGCTGATGATGGCGAGCATGGCCCATATCAATTGGGACGAAGCCACCGACAGCATCCCCGCCATCGTGACCGCGATCATGATGCCGCTGACGTTCTCGGTCGCCGACGGTATCGCGCTGGGCTTCATCACGTATGTGGCGCTCAAGGCCGGCACCGGCAAGTACCGCGAGATTTCCATCAGCCTGTGGGTGCTGTGCGCGATTTTCATCGCGAAGTTTATCTTCCTGTAGTTCGCAGGAAACGGCCGAAAACCGCCTCACCTTCGGGTGGGGCTTTTGTACGAATGGAGGACTGTAAATGACCCTGGAAACCTGGCTGCTGTTCAGTGGCGCTGCATTGATCGTGATCCTGATCCCCGGCCCGCTGTCGCTGTTGATGATCAGCAACAGCCTGAACTACGGCCTGCGCCGTTCCTATCCGGCGTTTCTGGGCGGCGTGTTCGCCTCGATCTGCCTGTTGAGTGCCTCGGCATTGGGGCTGGGTGCGTTGCTGTTGGCCTCGGAGCAGTTGTTCAGCGCCCTGAAGGTTGTCGGTGCGCTGTACCTGTTTTACCTGGCCTGGCAGAGCTGGCAGCAATCGCGCCAACCGGCCCAGGGCGCCGTGGTGCCCCAGGCCGTGGCCGCACCGCGTTTTCGCGCCTTGTTCGGTCGCGCATTTGTGCTGGGCGCCAGCAACCCCAAGGACATCCTGTTCTTTGCCGCCTTCTTGCCGCAGTTTCTCAGCAGCGAGCACGCGTTCCTGCCGCAGTTGCTGATCATGATTGCCACCTGGACCGTACTCGACTTGCTGTGCAAGCTGGCCTACGGCCTGGGCGCCCATGGGGCAGCGCGCTACCTGCGCAGCGGCAGTGGCCAGAGCTGGTTCAACCGCGTCAGCGCCGCACTGTTCGGCGCCGCTGGCATGGTGTCGCTGATCAAGGCGAGGACGGGCTCACTTTGACAAAGTAGACGCTCGGGCGGGCCGCCGGCGTGGTGGGCCATTGAATGCCGGCAACGATCCGAGCCAGGCGATTTTCGTTCATGGCGCTCTTGACGCCCATCAAGGCAACCGACCGGGGATGTGCGTTGATTGCGGCGTCAAACCAACGGTCCGTCAGCCTGGTTTCCAGCCTCACTGAGCCTTTCTCGATCCAGTGGATGGACACGTAGTACAGCGTGTTCGAAGGCGAGGAAGGATGGGTCGCGATCAACTCATGCGTCGGCTTGCGCCCGTGCCTGAGTTGCAGCTCCTGCACGTTGAACCCCTGCTGCTCCAGCGCACGCTTGACTGCGGCACGCTGCGCCAAGATTCGCTGAGGCTTGACCTCACGACCGCCGGATTGCAACGCAGCGTCCAACCCCGCGGCCCGGAAGTCGACCCGCGTGAAGCCCGGGGCCTTGCCTTCGTAACCAATGTGCAGCGACCTGCCCGTCCTTTCGGTGGGCCGTAACATTCTCAGTAAATCATCGGTCTGACCCGGCCCGTTGGGGGTCGAAACCAGCCAATTGTCCAGCGTCGAGCGGATATTGAGCAGGTGCGTGGCCGTCGCCGAGCGCGAAGAGTCGGTCAGTTCAATCAGCCTTGCGGCGGCCAATGTCTGGCTGCGGCGGGTCATGCTGGGAAACGCCTGCCCCACTGATTGCTCCAGCGGCCGGTCAAACAAAGGGGCATGCACCTGCCACTCACCCGATACGCTGCGTGATACCGGAATGGGCTGTTCGCCCATCGCAGTGCTGGTCCAACGCTCAATATCAACACGGGCCAGCGAAACCAGCGGCTCATTGCGGGTGATGAACGCGATGCCATTCCAGGGTGCATTGTCGCCCTGATGAAGCACCCTGTAATAACCCGCCCCCGATGCGGCGAGGCTGTCATAGTTGGGCCCGATGTAGACCGCATCGTAGGGAAAGCCCGGCGGCTCCCTGTGCACATGAAACGTGCCGAACGCCGAGAGGCCGGACACGTGCCCCGTCGCATCCTGAACACGCCACTCGAACCAATAGGGGTTGGGCGCCGGTGACCGATAAATGCGGTTTTGCGTGGCGGCGCGCACCGTGGGTGGCTGCCATTCCGGTGGCGCCTGCACGGGCGCACGCCACGGGCTGAGCACCGTCGAGCTCGACCCCGCCACCGGCTGAGGCGCATCCGCACCCAGCAACCATTCCCTGGGCTGGTGCACGTGCACAATCAGTTCGTCTTGCCCTGGCGCCTGCCGGTTTTTCAGGCGCAACGCGTGTTCGTTGCCACGCCGGTAAAGCGGGTAATGGTGTGAGTCGTCCGCCACGAACAGCTCGCCATCCAGTACATACACGCCTTTTTCACCAACACCTTTCAATGCCACGGCCCCTTGAGGCACCCCGTTGATCTTGAAACGCTCCAGCCCCTTGAGTTGAGCCACCGGTGGCGGCGCCAGGCGCTCAAGTCCGCGGGCCGTCATGCGCAGCCGATGGATACGCCCCAGCACTGCCCGCGTGGCCGGCCGCACCATTCGGGCCGCCGCCACCGGCATCCTCTTGGGGCCGGGAATAAAGTTAAGCAACACATCGATCGCCAGAAACGTGCTCATAAAGCCCACATCGACCGCAGCGTGGGCGTCGCCAAAGCGGTGATAGCGCCGCGCCATAAGCAGCAGCTCATGGAATTGATTAAAAATCCCGTACAGCGGGCAGAAAAAACCCACCAGCGCCCGCGTACGTGTCTCGCTTTGCTCACCTAGGCGACGGGCCCGATAAGCCTGCAGCGCCTTGCCAGAATGGCTGGCGGCTTGCGTGCGGCGCTGCAGGTCAAGCACGCTGGCGTGGTAGAGCAATGCGCGAGCATCGCTGTGAGAGGTGGCGACAATCGCCAGCCAGCCCTGCGGGTCACTGGCAATCTGCTCACGGGCCTGGGCTTCAATCTCATCCAGCAACGCCGTCGGCTCCAGATGCTTGATGCTGAAGGAGCGAATAAAGCCGAGCCCCCGCCAAATCCCCTTCACCATAAAAAATGCAGGCGGCAGATCAAGTGTGCTGAACAGGTGACCTGGGCTATCGGCGCGGTCCGGATGATGGGTGATTGCCTCAAATGCCCAGCCAGGTGCGACTTGTCGCGCGAGCACTTTGGCGTTATCCGCCGATGCGCCGACACGGTTCAATGCGGCTTGGGCCTGTTGCAGGTCGCTGTACTCGGTGAGGACCCAGGCTTGCGGCGCATCGGGCCAGTAGACCACGCAACATTCGGAACGCTGGTCCTGCACCACCACAATGCCTGCGACATAGCGGTCGTGCTGCATCGTATGGCCCACCAGATGCACCACGTGCAGTTGCAACTCATGCTGGTTTTTCAGCAAGTCGGGCGGCATGCGGGCCGCCATGGCGGTGCTAAACACACTTTGCGCGTTCGCCGACAGCCCGCCTTGCCGCGCCAGGAACAGGTGATGGTCAACGCCTGCGTGCAACGCGCGATTCAATAAGGGCGGGATGCGTGCTTCGCTGAGCGCGCGGTCGGTGCCGGCAGGCGGATAAAAAGCGCGGTTGATCAATGCGTCGTACTGCCCGCCGATGTCCAGCGAAGCGACCATCTGGATCAAATAGCCGGCATTGAGCCGGTGTCGCCATTCAGGTTGCAGAAAGCGGGCGCGGTTCAATCGCCATTGCGTCCAGGGTGCCAGTGGGTCGAGGTTGTGCAGCGCCAATTGCAGCAGACTGAAGGAGGTACGCGTCGAGGTGGCAGTGAGGACAATGCCGCGATTGCCGACCGTGCAGCCGCTTGCCCATCCACAAAAGCGGCCATGAACATCGTCGGGCATTTCAATAAAAGGCTGGTCGATCAGCCACGACGCAGGGACACCGTCCTGCTGCAAACGGGCGGTCAAGGCACGGCGGGCAAACGTGTCCAAATCGGGCAGGTGCTGCTCAAGCCGCGTCTGGAAGGCCAACGCACTGCTGAGGTAAAGACGCTGCGAACGTTTGAAGTCTTTGCGCTGGGCACGCGTGGCGCCCACCCACCCCGCCGGCAATTTCTGCGCGTCAGATGCGGCCTTGCGCAGTAATTCGATGTTCGCCTGGGCCTGGCTCAGGGCATTATTGGCCGGCACCTTGAGCTGTTGCGCCAACGCCGCCAGCAGCAGCGCGCGACTGAACCCGACCCCCGTCACTTCGCTGAAAATACGCGTGATGTCTTCAGTGCTTTTGTGCAGGCGATCGTAGCAACCCAGCAATTTTTTCAACGCCGCCAGTGCAGGCTTGCCGTCGATGGGAACGTAGCGCACAGCCAAGGTTTCACGCAGCGCATGTGCGCGCAAATCGCTGCGCTTGTCATGCTCGACACAGCGCCACAGCACCGAGCCGTCCCGGCTGCCGAGGCTCGCCTTGACGCTTCGGGTCAAGGCCTCCAGCCCGGCAAAACCGAGTACCCCGCCCTCTTCCCCAAAGGCGTAGAGCACCACGGGGAGCTGACGGGTCGGCACCCTCAGCGCGGCCGCTGTGGTCACCAGCCACACATTATGCAGTGGATAAAAAGCATCGGGCTCACTGCCCACGGCGATTGAAAGCACCTGGGTTTGATTGCCCGGGCGCGCCGAGGGCGGAGGCGGGTCCAGCACGTCGATCATTAGGTCGCGGTGGGCGGTGCCCAGCAGCTTGAGACGGTGTTGCACCTGAACCTCGCAGCGCAGCGCCTCGGTTTGAGCATGCATGAACAACCAGGCACGCCTGGGCGTCTGCGCGCCGCCGGGGCGCGCGGCCCAGAATTTCAGGTCGAGCAGTTGTTGCTCTGCACCCTGCAGCAACGAATTCAGCGCCTGGGCATGCACCGCGTGCTGCCCCTTCAGCGTGATGAATTGCTGATAAGCGAGGGTCTCGATGCCGGGTTCATACGGATCCAGCAAGGCCAGCAGACCTTTTTCGTAACGCTTGACCTGCTGCTGCGCGGTGCGCAAGGCCAAGCCGGGTGAGGTACTGGCAAAGATTATTTCCGCGCTGCGTCGTTGCTGGTCCCATTTGAGTAACGGCTCGGCAAGAGCGCCAAGCCGGGTGCTGCCGACCCATTGTTTTCGCTCCCCTTCCACCTGCGCGAGTAACGCTGCGACAGCCACCGGCCGAGGCGGTTGTGCCGATAAAACAAAGGGGGGATCGATGCTCACGGCACACGCCAATTCGTTGTTCCATTGCCCGCGCAACAACGCTTGCGCGCCCAGCGCCAACGCATCGTCGAGCACCTCCAGGCCGCGCACAAAACCGCTCGCCGCAGACAACTGCGCGGGCTGGCATAACCCCGTGCGACGACCTGACGCCAAGCACTGCCAGAGGACATGCAACTGCGCACGGTCCAGCCGCAACAGGCCCTCCTGCAGGGCGGCGAAAGACGGGTACTCGTAGAACGTGCGGGCCACACCCGGCAGGTACACCACCTGCGGCGACTGTGCGGGATCACCCTCACGATAAAGGTGCAATACGCCAGGGATTACCACCGCAGGCGTGCCGGGCCACATCAGTTGCCCTACCCGTACGCTGGCCCAATCCCCGCCTGCACGGTGGCGTGCAGGCGCGGTCGGGGCATCGATCACCGCCTGCACCAGGCCCATGCCCGCCGGTGATAGCTCATCCAATTGCCGCGCCATGAAGGCCCGGTCAGCGAACAGTTCTGCGTGCAGCTCAACCCAGCGCTCGCGGCGTGTGAGCCAGGAGCCTTGCGCCAATGTGTCCCAATAGCGGTCTGCCACCTGCGCCAGCCGCTCAAAAAGGCGCATCGCGATGACTCGCTGCAACGCTTGCAAAGGGGTATAGGGCAACCGACGGCTTGGCTGCCCTTTTATGCTGAGCGTGGTGAATTGATTGACATTGATAGGCACCGAGGGCCGCGCCAGCAGTGATAAGGCCCGCTCGGTCAAGCTGTTGATGATCTGCGGTGCGCCCGGGCGCTTGGGCTCGGTAAACAGCAGAGTGTCCGGTTCAATCTCAAATGCTTTGCGCAGTTGAGCACGGATCACGCGCAGGATTTTGGGCGAGCGCCCTATCAGCTGTGCCAGTGCGCGCACCGATTCGCTTAAGCGCCAATCGGCAAGAGCGAGCTGATTGATCAGACGGCTGGGATGGGTAAACCGGTTGATCCGCCGGGTCAGTTGATCTCGAATGGCCTGCGATTGAGCTTCGGCGGCGGCGACAGCGTCAACGTCTTCGGGCACGGAACTGAAAGAGGGCAAAACGCCTGGGTGATCTGGGGACGAGGCCATTTGTGTTTTCTTCTGAGGAAAACGCCAGCCTAGGCATCACCGACATGCAGAGGGGCTAGATAGTTGAACGCGCAACAGGCAAAAAAAAGCCCGCAGTGTGGGCGGGCGAAAAACCAACGAAGAGCTTTGGGGGTGTGAAGCGAGGTGACGCTCAGCTACCGCGATAGGTGGAGTAGCTGTAAGGCGAAATCAGCAGGGGTACATGGTAATGGTCCTGTTCGGCGCTGATGCCAAAACGCAGCACCACCACATCCAGAAAAGCCGGCTCGGGAAGCTGCACACCGCGGGCCCGGTAATAATCGCCGGCGCTGAATTGCACCTGGTACACACCGCTGCGGTAATCGTCACCTTGCAGCAAAGGCGCGTCGCAACGGCCGTCGCTGTTGGTCACGGCGGTGGCGACCAGTTCCAGCTGCGCGCCCTCGACGCGGTACAGTTCGACCTTGATTGCGCTGCCGGGGCAGCCATGTGCGGCGTCCAAAACGTGTGTGGTCAAGCGTCCCATGGCGTCTTTGCGCCTCCCGTAGGCAGTAGAAAAGTGATCCGCACTTCTTCAGGGCAGTGAAAAAGCCGGTGACGGCTGATTAAGACACTTTCTAAAAAAATTGTACACAATAAATTCAACAAATATCCCGCGCCTCGCTGCCGCCGGCTCGCCGACCACAGCGTTACAGCCGATAAAACCAATTCAGACGATCGCCGGCCAGCCAGCGCCCACCGCTGCGCATCCGAGAAAATCTTTTTAGCGTTTAGCTGACCAGTCAGGCAGGTTTCTTGCAGTAGCTTGAACGCAAGCCGTTCAGAAAAAATGCAGAAATGCGGGCTTACAAAGTCGGCGATAAGTTGTATACAATCACTCATCGCTACTACGACGAACAAGAAGGAAGACTGCAGTGAGCGCTGACTACCCACGCGACCTGATCGGTTACGGCAGTAACCCTCCTCACCCCCACTGGCCGGGCAAGGCACGCATCGCGCTGTCTTTCGTACTCAACTACGAAGAAGGCGGTGAGCGCAACATTTTGCACGGCGACAAAGAGTCCGAGGCATTCCTTTCGGAGATGGTCTCGGCCCAGCCGCTGCAAGGCGAGCGCAACATGAGCATGGAGTCGCTGTATGAATACGGCAGCCGTGCCGGCGTGTGGCGCATCCTCAAATTGTTCAAAGAATTCGACATCCCGCTGACCATCTTCGCCGTGGCCATGGCCGCCCAGCGCCACCCGGATGTGATCCGCGCGATGGTCGCCGCCGGCCATGAGATCTGCAGCCACGGCTATCGCTGGATCGACTACCAGTACATGGACGAGGCCCAGGAGCGCGAGCACATGCTCGAAGCCATCCGCATCCTCACCGAGCTGACCGGCGAGCGCCCATTGGGCTGGTACACCGGTCGCACCGGCCCCAATACGCGCCGACTGGTAATGGAGGAAGGCGGCTTCCTCTACGACTGCGACACCTATGACGACGACCTGCCCTACTGGGAACCCAACAACCCCACCGGCAAGCCGCACCTGGTGATCCCCTACACCCTGGACACCAACGACATGCGCTTCACCCAGGTGCAGGGTTTCAACAAGGGCGATGACTTTTTCGAGTACCTCAAGGATGCCTTCGACGTGCTGTATGCCGAAGGCGCCGACGCACCGAAGATGCTTTCCATCGGCCTGCATTGCCGCCTGATCGGCCGCCCGGCGCGCCTCGCCGCCCTCAAGCGGTTTCTCGAATACGCCAAGGGCCATGAGCACGTCTGGTTCACCCGCCGCGTCGACATTGCCCGCCACTGGCACGAAACCCACCCGTACACGGGAGCGGCGAAATGACTGCGTTCCAGACCTTGAAACCGTCGAGCCTGAGCCGCGAGGCATTCGTGACAGCCTTCGCCGACATCTACGAACATTCGCCATGGGTGGCCGAAAAGGCCTTCGACCTGGGCCAGGACGCGTCGATCGACCAGATCGAAACCCTGCACCAGCGCATGAGCGACATCCTGTTGAGCGCCGATCATGCCAGCCAGTTGGCCCTGATCAACGCTCACCCGGACCTGGCCGGCAAAGCTGCCGTCCAGGGCCAACTGACCGAAGCCAGCACCCATGAACAGGCTGGCGCCGGTATTCACCAATGCTCGAGCGAGGAGTTTTCTCGCTTCACCGAGCTGAACGATGCCTACAAGGCCAAGTTCAAGTTTCCCTTCATCATGGCGGTAAAAGGCAGCAACCGGCACCAGATCCTCGCCGCGTTCGAAACGCGCATTCACAACTCGGTGGACGCCGAGTTCAAATGCGCCCTGGCCGAGATCAACAAAATCGCGTTGTTCCGATTACTGACCCTTTAGCAGACCTGGCCCGAGCGCTCATGACGCCCAGGGCCTGGCGAGCATCCCAAGCCACTCTATTTAAGGCAGACAAGAAGAATGAAAGCTTACGCCGTACCTTTCGAGAAGTTCGTCAACCTGGCCGACGCCCGTCTGGGCACCAAGATCCTTTCGGTGACCGATGACTGGTTCGCTGACGCCAACCGCCTGTTCCAGCCGACCCCGGCTGTGTGGAAGGAGGGCGTTTTCGATGACAACGGCAAGTGGATGGACGGCTGGGAGTCGCGCCGCAAGCGCTTCGAAGGCTACGACAGCGCGGTGATCCGCCTGGGCGTGCCCGGCTCGATCAAAGGCGTGGACATCGACACTTCATTCTTCACCGGCAACTTCCCACCGTCGGCGTCCCTGGAGGCGTGCTTCCTGGCCTCGGGCGATCCTGATGAAAACACGCAGTGGGTGGAAGTGCTGTCGGCCGTCGAGCTGCAAGGCAACAGCCACCACTACCACGAGATCAACAACGACAAAGCGTTCAGCCACCTGCGCTTCAACATCTACCCGGATGGCGGCGTAGCCCGTCTGCGCGTCTACGGCGTGCCGTTCCGCGACTGGTCGTCGGTGGGCGACAACGAACAAGTCGACCTGGCCGCTGCCTTGAACGGTGGTCGTGCGCTGGCCTGCTCCGATGAACACTTCGGCCGCATGAGCAACATCCTCAACCCTGGACGTGGCATCAACATGGGCGATGGCTGGGAAACCGCACGTCGTCGCACGCCAGGCAATGACTGGGTGATCGTCGCGCTGGGTCACCCGGGCGAGATCGAAAAAATCATCGTCGACACCCTGCACTTCAAGGGCAACTACCCGGACACGTGCTCTATCCAGGGCGCGTTCGTGAAGGGCGGCACCGACAGCCAGATCGAAACCCAATCGCTGTTCTGGCGCGAACTGCTGCCGGCGCAGAAACTGGAAATGCACGCTGAACACACCTTCGCCGAGCAGATCAAGGCGCTGGGCCCGATCACTCACATTCGCCTGAATGTGTTCCCGGATGGTGGTGTGAGCCGCCTGCGGGTTTTGGGCAAAGTAGCTAAATAAGCGGTGAGCCCATCGCAGGCAAGCCAGCTCCCACATCTGAATGTATTCGCACATCAACAGGTGGGAGCGGGCTTGCTCGCGAAGGCGCCAGAACACACAACACAGAATCCGGATAAGAAGACAGCCATGCGCACACTAGTGATCGAACCCCTGACCAAAGAAGCCTTCGCCCCTTTCGGAGACGTTATCGAAACCGATGGCAGCGATCACTTCATGATCAACAACGGGTCGACCATGCGCTTTCACAAGCTGGCAACGGTAGAAACCGCGCAGCCTGAAGACAACGCGATCATCAGCATCTTCCGCGCCGACGCGCAGGACATGCCGCTGACCGTGTGCATGCTGGAGAGACACCCGCTGGGCAGCCAGGCTTTCATTCCGCTGCTCGGCAACCCCTTTCTGATCGTGGTCGCGCCACTTGGCGATGCACCTGTATCGGGCTTGGTCCGCGCCTTCGTCACCAACGGCAGGCAGGGCATTAATTACCATCGCGGCGTCTGGCACCACCCGGTGCTGACGATCGAAAAGCGGGATGACTTCCTGGTGGTTGATCGCAGTGGCACCGGCAATAACTGCGATGAGCATTTTTTCAAAGAGGATGAGCGGTTGATCCTCGCCCCCCACCAATAAGAGAAGGTCTGATCACTCGACAACAGAGTGACAGGCGAGAGGTAAAGACTGTGGAAGCACATTTGATGGAATGGCTGAACCTGAGCGTGCGCTGGGTTCACATGATCACCGGCGTCGCCTGGATCGGCGCTTCGTTCTACTTCGTCTGGCTGGAAAACAACCTCAATCGCGTCAACCCCAAGGACGGCCTCGCCGGTGACTTGTGGGCGATCCACGGTGGCGGTATCTACCACCTGGAAAAATACAAACTGGCCCCGCCGACCATGCCGGACAACCTGCATTGGTTCAAATGGGAAGCCTATTTCACCTGGATGTCCGGCATCGCGCTGCTGTGCGTGGTGTTCTACGCCAACCCGACCTTGTACCTGCTGGCCCCGGGCAGCAGCCTCAGCGGTCCGGAAGGTGTGTTGCTGGGCCTCGGCTCGCTGCTGGCCGGCTGGTTCATCTACTCCTTTCTGTGCGACTCGGCCCTGGGCAAGCGCCCTGCCCTGCTCGGCCTGATCCTGTTCGTGCTGTTGATTGGCGCTGCATACGGCTTCAGCAAAGTGTTCAGCGGCCGTGGTGCGTACCTGCACGTGGGCGCCGTGATCGGCACCATCATGGTCGGCAACGTGTTCCGCATCATCATGCCGGCCCAGCGTGCGCTGGTAGCGGCCATTGCCGAGAACCGCACGCCTGACCCGGCCCTGCCGGCCAAGGGTTTGCTGCGTTCGCGTCATAACAACTACTTCACCTTGCCGGTGCTGTTCATCATGATCAGCAACCACTTCCCGAGCACCTACGGCAGCCAATACAACTGGCTGATCCTCGCAGGTATCGCGGTGGCGGCCGTGTTGGTGCGGCACTACTTCAACACCCGTCACAACAGCCAGAAGTACGCGTGGACCTTGCCGGTTGGCGCATTGGCGATGATTTGCCTGGCGTACGTGACCGGCCCGAAACCGGTGTCGACTGCTCCGGAAGTGGCCAAGGCTCCGGCGGCCATCGAGTACCAGCCGCTGCCGGAAACGGCACTGGGTGGCGGGCTCAAACCGGCTGCGCCAGCGGCACCCGCACCGGCCCCCGCCGAAGCAGCACCGGCCCAGGCATCGATTGATTTTGACAAGGTGCATGGGGTGATTCAGGAACGCTGCGCCGTGTGCCACTCGGCCAAGCCGACCAGCCCCTTGTTCAGTACCGCGCCGGCGGGCGTGATGTTCGATACGCCGCAGCAGATCCAGCAATTGGCCCCGCGCATTCAGGCGCAAGCCGTCGCCAGCCAGATCATGCCGCTGGGCAACATCACCCAGATGACTCAGCAGGAGCGCGACCTGATCGGCACCTGGATCAATCAGGGGGCGCGTACAAACTGACAGCCTGATGCAGATCCAAATGGGGGAGCGGGCTTGCTCGCGAATGCGATCGTTCAGTCACTGATGAGTTGAATGACACACCGCTTTCGCGAGCAAGCCCGCTCCCACAGGGGATTTGCGCCGATTTACCGATCGCGTTCCAAATGGCAATTGAATGCCAAACAACACAAAAATAAAAAGATTCGAGGTGTTGCATGTCCCAGTTAGAACCGCAGACTCCTGCCGCGCCCGCCATGGTGCGGCTGCCCCTCTTGCAACTGATTCTGGTAGGCCTGCAACACGTCTTGCTGATGTACGGCGGCGCCGTCGCCGTGCCCCTGATCATTGGCCAAGCCGCCGGTTTGAGCCGTGAAGAAATCGCCTTTCTGATCAACGCCGACCTGCTGGTTGCCGGTATCGCCACCCTGGTGCAGTCGTTCGGCATCGGCCCGGTGGGCATCCGCATGCCGGTGATGATGGGCGCCAGTTTTGCCGCCGTCGGCAGCATGGTGGCGATGGCGGGCATGCCCGGTATCGGCTTGCAGGGGATCTTCGGCGCAACCATTGCCGCCGGGTTCTTCGGCCTGTTGATCGCGCCGTTCATGTCCAAGGTGGTGCGTTTTTTCCCGCCGTTGGTCACCGGCACCGTGATCACCGCCATCGGCCTGTCGCTGTTTCCAGTGGCCGTGAACTGGGCCGGCGGAGGCAGCGCCGCCGCCACGTTCGGCTCGCCGGTCTACCTGGCGATTGCCGCGCTGGTATTGGGCACCATCCTGCTGATCAACCGTTTCATGCGCGGCTTCTGGGTGAACATCTCGGTGCTGATCGGCATGGCGCTCGGCTATGGCCTGTGCGGCATGATCGGCATGGTTGACCTCAGTGGCCTGGCCCAGGCGCCGTGGGTGCAGGTGGTGACGCCGTTGCATTTCGGCATGCCCCGGTTCGAGCTGGCGCCAATCCTGTCGATGTGCCTGGTGGTGGTCATCATCTTTGTCGAGTCCACCGGCATGTTCCTCGCCCTGGGCAAAATCACCGGTCAGGACGTCACCCCAAAAATGCTGCGCCGTGGCCTGCTGTGTGATGCCGGCGCCTCGTTTTTTGCCGGCTTCTTCAATACGTTTACCCATTCCTCGTTCGCGCAGAACATTGGCCTGGTGCAGATGACGGGCGTGCGTTGCCGCTCGGTGACGATCATGGCCGGCGCGTTTTTGATTGTGCTCAGCCTGTTGCCCAAAGCCGCCTTTCTGGTGGCCTCGATTCCACCGGCGGTCCTCGGCGGCGCGGCAATTGCCATGTTCGGCATGGTCGCGGCGACCGGGATCAAAATCCTGCAGGAAGCCGATATCACCGACCGGCGTAATCAGTTGCTGGTGGCGGTGAGTATCGGCATGGGCCTGATCCCGGTGGTGCGTCCAGAGTTCTTCGCGCAATTGCCCTTATGGATGAGCCCGATTACCCACAGCGGAATTGCCATGGCCACCCTCAGCGCGCTGTCGCTGAATGTACTGTTCAACATTCTGGGAGGTGCTGAACGCCCCGTTGTCGCCCACACGCATTGATTCCACCTGTTTTTAAAAACAACAAAAATAATAAACAACAGGAACCACGCACATGCACGCCATCCACCCGGGGCCGGCCACACGCCGCGCCCTATTCTTGCCCCACGCGCTCTCTAACAGCGCACTTGAGCCAAGGCCTGGGAGCCAGTATTCTCCGCGCCCGCTCGAATCGACTCAAAAAAAAACAGCGAATGTAAAAGCTGACTGCAGGGCCAACTTATCCCGGCCCCGCAGTGGCTGCCAAAGTGCGCAAAAGTCCCCGGAATTCGACTGCAGTTTCTGCAGCCGACGGGGATTTTTTGGCTTTTTAAACACCTTGGCGCAGCTCTTGCTAAAAGCATTAAAGCTGACCAGACAGACGATTTTTGCAGCGAACCAAAAGGCGCCACACCAGAGCGCCTGCGTAGAAAAACAACCATAAAACTTTGACTCGGGAGCAACCGAATGAAACCTATGTTGAAAGGCCTGATGCTGGCAGGATCCCTGCTGGCCGGTGGCCAAGCCGTGGCGGGCGATCTGTTGCAGTGGCAAAACAACAGCCTGACGTATCTATGGGGCAAGAACTTCACCGTCAACCCGCAGATTCAGCAGACCGTCACGTTTGAACATGCCGATGCCTGGAAGTACGGCGACAACTTCTTGTTCGTCGACCGCATCTTTTACAACGGCAAGGAAGACGGCAACGTCGGCCCAAGTACCTACTACGGCGAGTTCAGCCCGCGTTTGTCGTTCGGCAAGATTTTCGACAAGGATTTGTCATTCGGCCCGATCAAAGATGTATTGCTGGCCTTCACTTACGAGTTCGGCGAAGGCGATAACGAGTCGTACCTGTTGGGCCCGGGTTTTGACTTGAACATCCCGGGTTTCGACTACTTCCAGTTGAACTTCTATCAACGTCAAACCGAAGGCAATCGCCCGGGTGATGGCGTCTGGCAGATCACCCCGGTCTGGTCGTACACCCTTCCAGTGGGCAACTCCAACGTGTTGATCGACGGCTTCATGGACTGGGTGGTGGACAACGACAAGAACGCCCGTGGCACTTACCACGCCAACCTGCACTTCAACCCACAGGTTAAATACGATTTGGGCAAGGCGCTGCACTGGGGCGAGAAACAGTTGTATGTGGGTTTTGAATACGACTACTGGAAGAACAAGTACGGGATTGAAGATTCCGGCGCGTTCAAGACCAACCAGGACACCGCAAGCTTCCTGGTCAAGTACCACTTCTAAATAACACGGCAAAACAAAGGTGGGAGCGGGCCTGCTCGCGAAAGCGGTGTATCAGTCACTCAATCTGCGGGCTGATGCACTGCCTTCGCGAGCAAGCCCGCTCCCACCTTTATAGCGGCGACAGGCCCAAGAACCTCGACAGTTCCGCGCGCTTGGCCAACGCATCCTTCCTGCCCAACTCGATCAACTCGCTGCAATACCCCGCCTCGAACAACAGGTAACTCAGCACCCCTGCCCCGCTGGTTTTGGTCGCGCCCGGCCCGCGCAGGAACAGGCGCAACGCCGCCGGCAATTCCTGGCGATGCCGCGCGGCGATCTCGTCGATCGGCTGGCTCGGCGCAATCACCAACACCTCCACCGGGGCCAGGCCCTGGATCGCTGCATCCACCGGCAACACGTGGCTGAACTGGTTCAGACGCTCGAGCAATTCGATATCGCTCTCCAGGCTGTCAATGAACGTGCTGTTGAGCATGTGCCCACCGATCTGCGCCAGGGTGGGTTCCTGGCCGGTGTAGGTGCGTTGCGTGGAAGGCTCATTGCCGCGCGGATTGCCACTCACGCCCACCACCAGCACCCGACTGGCGCCCAGGTGCAAGGCCGGGCTGATCGGCGCGGATTGGCGCACCGCGCCATCGCCGAAATACTCCTGATCGAGTTTGACCGGAGCAAACAGCAAAGGGATCGCCGAACTGGCCAGCAAGTGTTCAACCGTGAGTTGGGTGGGCATGCCGATACGCCGATGGCGCAGCCACGCATCGATAGTGCCGCCGCCCTGATAGAACGTCACTGCCTGCCCGGACTCATAGCCGAAAGCCGTGACCGCGACCGCGCGCAGGTGGTTGTTACGGATGGCCGCATCGATGCCGTCCAGGTGCAGCTTGTCTTTGAGCAATGCGCGCAACGGCGTGCTGTCGAGCAACGCGACCGGCACCTGAGCCCCCAGGCCGAGCAAGCTGTGGATCAAGAAACGACTGGCCTGGCGGATAACCCCGGGCCAGTCGCTGCGCAGCACCCGATGGCTGCGAAAGCCCTGCCAGAAGGCCGTGAGGCGCTCGATGGCAGCGGTGAAATCAGTCGCGCCGCTGGCAAGACTCACCGCATTGATCGCCCCTGCTGACGTGCCGACGATCACCGGAAAGGGATTGGGCGCCCCTGGCGGCAGCAATTCGGCAATCGCTGCCAGGACCCCCACCTGATACGCCGCGCGCGCCCCGCCGCCGGAAAGAATCAAGCCTGTGACCGGTTCAGTTGGGCGCATTGCATCACTCCATGTGGGGCAGAAAGCGTTATCGACGGCGTTTTTCGTACAGCTTGGGTTCACCCGGTGGCCGGCTCTTGAAACGCCGATGGGTCCACAGGTATTGCTCCGGGCATTCGCGAACCGACGCCTCGACCCACTGGTTGATGCGCAGGCAGTCGATCTCATCGGTTTCGCCCGGGAAGTCGGTCAACGGCGGGTGGATCACCAGGCGGTAACCACTGCCATCGGCCAGGCGTTCCTGGGTGAACGGCACCACCAGCGCCTTGCCCAGGCGGGCAAATTTGCTGGTGGCGGTGACGGTGGCGGCCTGAATGCCGAACAGCGGCACAAAGATACTTTGCTTGGCGCCGTAGTCCTGGTCGGGTGCGTACCAGATGGCGCGGCCGGCGCGCAGCAACTTGAGCATGCCGCGCACGTCTTCGCGCTCTACCGCCAGTGAATCGAGGTTATGCCGCTCGCGGCCACGGCGCTGAACGAAGTCGAACAGCGGGTTGCCGTGCTCGCGGTACATGCCATCGATGGTGTGTTTCTGGCCGAGCAGCGCCGCACCGATTTCCAACGTGGTGAAGTGCAGGGCCATAAGAATCACACCCTTGCCATCCAGCTGCGCCTGCTTGAGGTGCTCCAGCCCTTCGACATGGGCCAGGCGTGCCAGGCGCTGACGTGACCACCACCAGCTCATGGCCATCTCGAAAAACGCGATGCCGGTGGAGGCGAAATTTTCCTTGAGCAGCTTCTTGCGCTCTTTGGCGGATTTTTCCGGAAAGCACAGTTCCAGGTTGCGCGCGGCGATGCGGCGGCGTTCGCCAGCCACGCGGTACATGCCCGCGCCTAATAAACGACCAATGGTCAACAACGCGCGGTATGGCAACTGGGTGATCAGCCACAGCAGGCCGAGCCCCAGCCATAGCAGCCAAAAACGCGGGTGAAAAAATACAGCTCGAAAACGCGGGCGATCCATTACAGATTCCGGTAAAGACAGGGCCGCGCATTCTACAACGTTCGACTCGGCTTGCGGCCCGTGGATGTTCTCGTTATAAGTCTCGACACTTTTCGTGACAAGCCGCTTTTGCCGACCATGAGCCAAACCGAACCGCTAGACCAAGATCCCGTGTTCCAGCTGAAAGGCAGCATGCTCGCCATCACCGTGCTGGAACTGGCCCGCAATGACCTCGATGCCCTGGACCGCCAACTGGCCGCCAAGGTCGCCCTGGCGCCGAACTTCTTCAACAATGCCCCGCTGGTATTGGCCCTGGACAAACTCCCGGCCGGCCAGGGCGCGATTGATTTGCCCGGGCTGATGCGCGTTTGCCGCTCGCATGGTTTGCGCACCCTGGCGATTCGCGCCAGCCGTATTGAAGACATCGCTGCGGCAATCGCTATTGAACTGCCAGTACTGCCGCCGTCGGGTGCCCGCGAGCGACCGCTGGACCCGAGCGAAGGTGAAGTGAAGAAAAAACCGGAGAAACCGCCGGAGCCCACCGTCAAGCCTACAAAGATCATCACCTCTCCCGTACGCGGCGGGCAGCAGATTTACGCCCAAGGCGGCGACCTGGTGGTGATCGCGCCTGTCAGTCCGGGCGCGGAACTTCTCGCCGATGGCAACATCCATGTATACGGCCCGATGCGCGGACGTGCCCTCGCCGGCATCAAGGGTGATACCAAGGCGCGTATTTTTTGCCAGCAGTTGACCGCTGAGCTAGTGTCCATCGCAGGCCAGTACAAGGTTTCAGAAGATTTGCGCCGTGATCCGCTGTGGGGGGCCGGGGTACAAGTCAGCCTGTCGGGCGATGTGTTGAACATCATCCGTCTTTAACGGATACTGCCGCATTTTCCAAGCATCTCTAGACTCTGATAGCACAGCGAAACCGGCAAGATTTGCGTAGGAATATTCGAAGTTGGCGTTTCCCCTTGGGAAACCACATCTTTTCCTACAAAGGCTGTCCGCCTGCAGCGAGTTCCAAGAGATGTTTTTCAGGGGCTGAAAAGTCCTTTTTCCTTAGGGGTGAAACACCTTGGCCAAGATTCTCGTGGTTACATCCGGCAAGGGTGGTGTGGGTAAGACCACCACCAGCGCCGCTATCGGTACCGGCCTCGCTCTGCGCGGCCACAAGACAGTCATCGTCGACTTCGACGTCGGTTTGCGTAACCTCGACCTGATCATGGGCTGCGAACGCCGCGTGGTGTACGACTTCGTCAACGTGGTGAACGGCGAAGCCAACCTGCAACAGGCTTTGATCAAGGACAAGCGCCTTGAGAACCTGTACGTACTGGCCGCCAGCCAGACCCGCGACAAAGACGCGCTGACCAAAGAAGGCGTAGGCAAAGTACTCGCCGAACTCAAAGAAACTTTCGAATACGTGGTATGTGACTCGCCGGCCGGTATCGAAACCGGTGCTCACCTGGCGATGTACTTTGCCGATGAAGCCATCGTGGTGACCAACCCGGAAGTCTCCTCGGTACGTGACTCGGACCGCATGCTGGGCCTGTTGGCCAGCAAGTCCAAGCGCGCCGAAGAAGGCCAGGACCCGATCAAGGAGCACTTGCTGCTCACCCGCTACAACCCTGAGCGCGTCAGTAACGGCGAAATGCTTGGCGTTGAAGACGTGAAGGAAATCCTCGCAGTGACCCTGCTGGGCGTGATCCCGGAATCCCAGGCCGTCCTGAAGGCTTCCAACCAGGGCGTTCCGGTGATTCTTGACGACCAGAGCGACGCCGGCCAGGCGTACAGCGATGCCGTTGATCGCTTGCTGGGCAAGACCGTGGAACATCGCTTCCTCGATGTTAAGAAGAAGGGATTCTTCGAGCGTATCTTTGGAGGCAACTAAACAATGAAATTTCTCGACTTCTTTCGCGCCAACAAAAAGCCAAGTACCGCGTCGGTAGCGAAAGAGCGTCTACAGATCATCGTGGCGCACGAACGCGGCCAACGCAGCACCCCGGACTACCTGCCAGCCTTGCAGAAGGAACTGGTCGAGGTGATCCGCAAGTACGTCAATATCGGCAACGATGACGTGCATGTCGCCCTGGAAAACGACGGCAGCTGCTCGATTCTGGAACTCAATATCACCCTGCCTGATCGTTAATCGAACAGGCGGCCGCCACGGCGGCTCGGTCACCTTGATCCCTGTTGGGGAGCCGGGTGGGCGAGCCGCCGTTGGCGTTTGTTACGAGGCTGTTTAATGCCGCTGTCCACTATCCATATCCTGCACCAGGACGACGCTGTCCTGGTGGTGAACAAGCCGACCCTGCTGCTCTCGGTGCCCGGCCGTGCCGATGACAACAAGGACTGCCTGATCACCCGGCTGCAGGAAAACGGCTACCCCGAAGCCCGTATTGTCCATCGCCTGGACTGGGAAACCTCAGGGATCATCCTGCTCGCGCGGGACGCCGATAGCCACCGCGAACTGTCGCGCCAGTTTCACGACCGCGAAACCGAAAAGGCCTACACCGCCCTGTCGTGGGGCCAGCCGGCACTGGACAGCGGCAGCATCGACCTGCCCCTGCGCTACGACCCGCCGACCAAACCCCGCCATGTGGTCGACCACGAGTTCGGTAAACACGCGCTGACCTTCTGGAAGGTATTGGAGCGTCGCGGCGACTGGTGCCGCGTCGAGCTGACGCCGATCACCGGGCGTTCGCATCAGTTGCGCGTGCACATGCTGTCGATCGGGCATCCACTGCTCGGTGATGGCCTGTACGCCCACGAACAAGCGCTGGCCGCCTGGCCACGCCTGTGCCTGCACGCGAGCATGCTGAGCTTTACCCATCCGCAAAGTGGCGAGCGTTTGCGCTTTGAGTGCCCTGCACCGTTCTAAAGTTGGCAATGCATTAAATGTGGGAGCGGGCTTGCTCGCGAATGCGGTGTATCAGATACACATTCAGTGACTGACACAGCGCATTCGCGAGCAAGCCCGCTCCCACATTTGTTATGTGCAGTTCTCGCCATCGAACGGTAAACTCCGCGCATTGCTGTCTGGAGCTATTTATGCGCGAAGCGTTGAATCAAGGCCTGATCGACTTCCTCAAGGCCTCCCCTACTCCTTTTCATGCCACTGCCGCCCTCGCCCAGCGCCTGGAAGCGGCCGGTTATCAGCGTCTCGACGAGCGCGAAACCTGGACCACCGAGGCCAACGGTCGTTACTACGTGACCCGTAACGATTCGTCGATCATCGCCTTCAAGCTCGGTCGTCATTCGCCGCTGCAAGGCGGGATTCGCCTGGTCGGCGCCCACACCGACAGCCCGTGCCTGCGCGTCAAGCCCCAGCCGGAGCTGCAACGCCAAGGCTTCTGGCAATTGGGCGTGGAAGTCTACGGCGGCGCGCTGCTGGCGCCGTGGTTCGACCGCGACCTGTCGCTGGCCGGCCGCGTGACCTTCCGCCGTGACGGCAAAGTCGAAAGCCAACTGATCGACTTCAAGCTGCCCATCGCCATCATCCCCAACCTGGCCATTCACCTGAACCGTGAAGCCAACCAGGGCTGGGCGATCAATGCGCAGACCGAGCTGCCACCGATCCTCGCGCAATTTGCCGGTGACGAACGCGTGGACTTTCGCGCCGTGCTCACCGAGCAACTGGCGCGTGAACATGGTTTGAACGCCGACGTGGTGCTCGACTACGAGCTGAGCTTCTACGACACCCAAAGCGCGGCGGTGATTGGCCTCAATGGTGACTTCATCGCCGGTGCGCGCCTGGACAACCTGCTGTCGTGCTACGCCGGCCTGCAAGCCTTGCTCACCAGCGAAACCGACGAAACCTGCGTGCTGGTGTGCAACGACCACGAAGAAGTCGGCTCCTGCTCGGCGTGCGGTGCCGATGGCCCGATGCTGGAACAGACATTGCGCCGCCTGTTGCCTGAGGGTGATGAATTCGTACGCACCATTCAGAAATCACTATTGGTGTCAGCGGACAATGCTCACGGTGTGCACCCCAACTACGCCGAGAAACACGACGCCAACCACGGCCCGAAACTCAACGCGGGTCCGGTGATCAAGGTCAACAGCAACCAGCGTTACGCCACCAACAGCGAAACCGCCGGCTTCTTCCGCCACCTGTGCATGGCCCAGGAAGTACCGGTGCAGAGCTTCGTGGTGCGCAGCGACATGGGCTGCGGCTCGACCATCGGCCCGATCACCGCCAGCCACCTGGGCGTGCGCACTGTAGACATCGGCCTGCCGACGTTTGCCATGCACTCGATCCGTGAACTGTGCGGCAGCCACGACCTGGCGCACCTGGTGAAGGTGCTGGGCGCGTTCTATGCGAGCCGCGATCTGCCCTGATCTGAAAGGCTGAACGCAGTCAAAAATGTGGGAGCGGGCGTGCTCGCGAATGCGGTACATCAGTCAACAGATTCAGTGACTGACGCTGCGCATTCGCGCGCAAGCCCGTTCCCACATTTGGTCAGGCACAAACCTGACCCATATCACGCCCACTTCTAGCAATCCGACCTAGACTTGTCAGTATTCCCACTCTGACAAGGCCGTCGCCCCATGATCTCCATGTCCTCCTTCCACGCCATGCTCATCCCGATCATCATCGGCATGATCCTGCTGACCGTCGGCTTCAACTTTCGCGACAAGCCGGTCGGCGTGTTTGGCATGTGGATTGGCATGCTGCTGATCCTCGGCACCGTGGTGTACAAGATCCTCGCCAAACTGGCGGAATGACAAATGCACTCGCATTGGGCATAACGGCCTCGTACACTCGGTCAATTCGTCGTTTTCAAGGTTGACCGCCTCGTGCTCTCGCGTCTTTTTGCTCTGCCCTCTTACTGCCTGATCGCCCTGCTGATGTTGCTGCCAATTGCGCCTGCCCAAGCCGTGGGCTTGCCCGGCCTGCTTGGCAGCGCCAACAAGACTCAACCCCAGGCCGATGTGCCGCTGGGGCAGTCGCTGGACGAAGTGATCAAGACCCTCGAAAACGACCAGCAGCGCACCCAGCTGTTGAGCGACCTGAAGAAACTGCGCGAAGCCACGCAAAAAGCCCAACCCGCCGCCGAACAAGGCGTGCTCGGGTTGATCGGCAGCACGCTGTCCGGCCTCGAGCAGCAGTTCTCCGGCGCCGACAGCCCGGTGCAACGCTGGTCGAACGAGGTCGACCTGGCCAAGGATGAACTCGGCGCCCTGATGCTGCCCGCCAGTGAATGGCTGCCAATCATTTTCGGTTTTGCCGTGATCCTGGCGGTGTGGAGCCTGCTGGCCGCGGCGCTGATCTGGCTCAGCCACCGTGTGCGCGAGCGCTTCGGGCTGCCCGAGGAACTGCCGCAACACCCGCGCACCTGGGACATGCTGCGCTTCGCCCTGCGCAAACTGGGGCCGTGGTTGATCGCGCTGGTGATCACGGTGTACCTGAGTTACGCCCTGCCTTCTTCGCTGGGTAAATCCTTGGCGATGGTGCTGGCTTACGCGTTGGTGGTCGGTACCTGCTTCTCGGCCATCTGCGTGATTGCCTTTTCGGTACTCGACGGCCCGCACCGCCACCGCGCGCTGTACATCCTGCGTCATCAGGCCTTTCGCCCGCTGTGGCTGATCGGCAGCTTTGCCGCTTTTGGCGAGGCGCTGAGCGACCCGCGGATGATGCAGGCCCTCGGTCAGCATCTCGCCCACACGGCGGCGACCATCGCCAATGTGATGGCCGCGCTGTCCACCGGCGTGTTTATCCTGCGGTTCCGCCGGCCCATCGCGCACCTGATCCGCAACCAGCCATTGTCGCGCCGCCTGACCCGTCGTGCCCTCACCGACACACTCTCGATCATCGGCAGCTTCTGGTATTTGCCGGCGCTGCTGCTGGTGGGCATCTCGCTGTTTGCCACCTTCCTGTCCGCCGGCGACACCAGCACGGCCCTGCGTCAGTCATTGTTGTGCACGGTGTTGCTGGTGTTGTGCATGGTGATCAATGGCCTGGTGCGTCGTCACGCGCTCAAGCCGCAGCGTGGGCACAAGCGCCATGCGCTGTACTCCGAGCGCCTGAAAAGCTTCGTTTATACCCTGGCCCATCTGGTGGTGTGGCTGGTGTTTATCGAACTGGGCCTGCGCGTATGGGGCTTGTCGCTGATCCGGTTTACCGAAGGTGACGGCCATGAAATCAGCGTCAAGCTGTTCGGCCTCGGCGGCACGCTGCTGTTTGCCTGGCTGATCTGGATCCTCAGCGACACCGCCATCCACCATGCCCTGACCCGTTCGCGAAAAGGCCTGGCCAACGCTCGCGCGCAGACCATGATGCCGCTGATCCGCAACGTGCTGTTCGTGACCATCTTTATCATTGCCGCCATCGTCGCGCTGGCGAACATGGGCATGAACGTCACGCCCTTGCTGGCCGGTGCCGGTGTGATCGGCCTGGCCATCGGTTTCGGTGCGCAGTCGCTGGTGGCGGACTTGATCACCGGCCTGTTCATCATCATCGAGGACTCCCTGGCGATTGATGACTACGTGGACGTCGGTGGCCACCTCGGCACGGTCGAGGGCCTGACCATCCGCACCGTGCGCCTGCGCGACATCGACGGCATCGTGCACACCATCCCGTTCAGCGAAATCAAGAGCATCAAGAACTACTCGCGTGAATTCGGCTACGCGATCTTCCGCGTGGCGATCCCCTACAACATGGAAATCGACGACGCGATCAAGTTGATGCGCGATGTTGGCCAGAAAATGCGCAACGACCCACTGCAACGCCGCAACATCTGGTCGCCGCTGGAGATTCAGGGCGTGGAAAGCTTTGAATCCGGCAGCGCGATCCTGCGGGCGCGCTTCAAGACTGCGCCGATCAAGCAGTGGGAAGTCTCGCGGGCTTTCAACCTGTCGCTCAAGCGCCATCTGGACGAGGCCGGGCTGGATCTGGCCACGCCGCGCTTGAGCGTGCAGGTGGTGACCGCAGGCTCCGTGCAGGAGAAAGATCCACAACAATAAAAAGGAAGAGCTGCTTATGCGTTTGAATGGTCTGACACACCCCTGGGTTTTCGGTGCACTGTGCGCGGTCGCCAGCAGCGCCGTGATTGCCGCCAGCAGCGGCCAGGACAGTGCCCGCGAGGACATCGCCGCCCAGGCCAAAATCCTCGAACCGGCCCTGCTGGAAACGCGCCGCGATATCCACGCCCACCCCGAATTGGGCAACACCGAAACGCGCACGGCCCAATTGGTTGCCAAGCAACTGCGCGACCTGGGCCTTGAGGTAAAAACCGGCGCGGCCCGCACCGGCGTCGTCGCCGTCCTCAAAGGTGCACTGCCCGGCCCCACCGTCGCCCTGCGCGCCGACATGGACGCGCTGCCGGTCAAGGAGGTCGCCGACCTGCCCTTCGCCTCCACAGCCAAGGGCACCTACCTGGGCAAGGAAGTCGACGTGATGCACGCCTGCGGCCACGACGCCCACACCGCAATCCTGCTGAGCACGGCGAAGATTCTCACTGGCATGCGCGACCGTCTGCCGGGCACGGTGGTGTTTTACTTCCAGCCGGCCGAAGAAGGCCCAAGCGACTTTATCCCCGACGGCAAAAACACCTGGGGCGCGAAGATGATGGTGCAGGAAGGCGTGATGCAAGCGCCCAAGCCCGACGCCGTGTTCGGCCTGCATGTGTGGGCCGGCGTGCCTGCCGGGCAAATCGCCTACCGCTCGGGCCCGACCCTGGCCAGCTCCGATGACCTGCGCATCAAGATCCTCGGCAAACAGACCCACGCCGGCCGCCCGTGGGACGGCATCGACCCGATCACCGTCGGCGCGCAGACCATTGTCGGCCTGCAAACCGTGGTCAGCCGTCGCACCGACATCTCGTCATTTCCATCGGTGGTGAGCATTGGCACCATCAACGGCGGCACGCGCTACAACATCATTCCCGAGTCGGTGGACATGACCGGCACCATCCGCTCCTACGACTACGGCATTCGTCAGAAGCTGCACGCCGACGTGCGCCAGACGGTAGAGAAAATCGCCGAGAGTGGCGGCGCCAAGGCCGAAGTCACGATCATCGAGAAGTACGACCCGACCATCAATAACCCGGCGCTGACCGAGCGCATGCTGCCAAGCCTGCGCTGGGCGGCCAGGGATGATGTGGTGCAGGCCCCATTGGTGGGCGGCGCAGAGGACTTTTCGTTTTATGCCAAGCAAGCGCCGGGGCTGTTTGTGTTTCTGGGGGTGACGCCGAGGGATCAGGACATGAGCAAAGCGGCGCCGAATCATAATCCGGGCTTCTTTGTGGATGAGTCGGCGCTGGTAGTGGGGGTACGCACGTTGGCGTCGTTGGCGACGGATTACCTGTACACCAACCCACCGCAATAACGCTTTATGTGGGAGCGGGCTTGCTCGCGAATGCGGCAGGCCAGTCACCGAATGGGCCAGCTGATACACCGCATTCGCGAGCAAGCCCGCCCCCACATTGGATTTGCAGCGGGTCAGCCCGCCAGCGCAGCGCCATCCATCTTCTGGCGCAGGCTCAGCGGGCGCATGTCGGTCCAGACTTCCTCGATGTAAGCCAGGCACTCTTTCTTCATGCCGCTCTTGCCCACGGTGCGCCAGCCTTCCGGCACCGCCTTGTAGTCGGGCCAGATGGAATACTGCTCTTCGTGGTTGACCACTACCTGAAACAGGATGTCGTCGCGGTCAAATACTGAGGTCATTGCTGTTCTCCATCGCTCATAGAACTGGCTGCGCACCACGCGCAGCGCTGATATCTGTAGAAACGTACCAAGCGTGCGAAAAATTAGAGGGTGGCGACCGCTGCCGCCAGGGCGCGGCCGAAGATCTCGGCAACGCGGTCGATTTCGGCGGCGGTAATCACCAGCGGCGGCAGGAAGCGCACCACACTGCCGTGCCGGCCGCCCAGCTCCAGAATCAGGCCACGCTTGAGGCATTCGCGCTGCACCAGCGGCGCCAGTTGGCGATGCACAGGCGGATGGCCCTGGATATCGACTGCGCCGCTCGGGTCTACCAGTTCCACGCCGAGCATCAGCCCACGCCCACGAATATCCCCCAACTGCGGGAAGTCGCGCTGCAGAATGCGCAAGTGCTCGCCCAGACGTTCGCCCATGGCGGCGGCGTGGCCGGCCAGGTCGTGTTGCTTGAGGTAGCGCATCACCGCCGATCCCGCCGCCATCGCCATCTGGTTGCCACGGAATGTTCCGGCGTGTGCGCCCGGCAACCAAGTGTCGAGCCAGTCGCGATACACCACCACCGCCAGTGGCAAGCTGCCGCCGATGGCTTTGGACATCACCACCACATCCGGGATGATGCCGGCGTGCTCGAAGGCAAACATCTTGCCGGTACGCCCGAAGCCGCTCTGGATTTCATCGACGATCAACGCCACACCGGCTTGCTCGGTGATGCGTCGCAGGCCGCGCAGCCAGTCGAGA
This sequence comes from Pseudomonas sp. Larv2_ips, assembly GCF_963879675.1. Taxonomy (NCBI): domain Bacteria; kingdom Pseudomonadati; phylum Pseudomonadota; class Gammaproteobacteria; order Pseudomonadales; family Pseudomonadaceae; genus Pseudomonas; species Pseudomonas sp. Larv2_ips. Next base: position 1,510,810 of record NZ_CAWOAW010000027.1, on the reverse strand, counting down.
TCGGCCGGAATCACGCCGCCTTCACCCTGCACCACTTCGACAATCACTGCCGCCGGCAACAACACGCCGGCTTCCGGGTCATTGAGCAGGTTTTGCAGGTAATGCAGGTTGACCCGCACGCCTTCGGCGCCGCCCAGGCCGAAGGGGCAACGGTAGTCGTAAGGGTAAGGCAGAAATTGCACGCCATTGCCGAGCAAAGCGCCCAAGGGCTTTTTCGGCCCCAGGCTGCCCATCAAGCTCAGCGCGCCTTGGCTCATGCCGTGATAACCACCCTGGAAAGACAACACGGTGCTGCGCCCGGTGGCGGTGCGCACCAACTTCAGTGCGGCTTCGACGGCATCGGTGCCGGTGGGGCCGCAGAACTGAATTTTTGCTTCACGTGCCAGTTCGGTGGGCAGCAGGCCGAACAGGTCTTGCACGAACTGGTCTTTCACCGGAGTGGTCAGGTCGAGGGTGTGCAGCGGCAGTTCGTCGCTCAGTACCTGCTGAATGGCGTCGATCACCACCGGGTGGTTGTGGCCCAACGCCAGGGTGCCAGCGCCGGCCAGGCAGTCGATAAAACTGCGGCCTTCGACGTCTTCCACATAGATGCCCTTGGCGCGCTTGAGCGCCAGCGGGATACGCCGAGGGTAGCTGCGGGCATTGGATTCCTGCTGGCGTTGGCGGGCCAGTATCGGGGTTTCTTCGAATTGGTAGAGTGTTTCTGCGGACGCCGGGCTGGCGTGCACCGGGGCGTCTTCGATACGGCTGGTAGCGACTGACATCTCTCGATCCCTCAATACGCGGGTGGGGTGACCAAACTGGCGATCCGCGCGCGCGCGGATTTCATGTTCTGGAGACGCACCAGGCGGTGGGGGATTTAGGCTTGTTGTGGTTTTTTGAGGTCGGGGTATATCCGGCTTTTTGGTAATGGCGGATAGGGATTCCGCTCTTACGGCGGCCTTGTGGTTAGATCAAAAGCGAAAGCGGGGCGGCCTGATCTTGAAGGCTGAACTCAGTCAAAAGTGGGAGCTGGCTTGCCTGCGATGGCATCAACCCGGTGTGCCTGACACACCGAGTTGTCTGCATCGCAGGCAAGCCAGCTCCCACAGAAAAGCCAAGCAGAGCGGTGTTGGCGGTTGAACTCGGTCAACTTGTGGGAGCGGGCTTGCTCGCGAAGGCGGTGGGTCAGTCAGCTCATGTGTGGCTGGCACACCGCCTTCGCGAGCAAGCCCGCTCCCACATTTGGATCGCAGTGCATCAGATAGAGGTGTGTTGCTGTGCTTTTGCTTCAACCACTCAGGTCGGCTACTAGGCCGCCGTGCTTTGCTTTTGACTTTGATCTGACAGGCCCCGTCAACCACGCTGGCCGAACGCAGGCTTGAATCCGTGGGTAACCCGGCAGGACGCCGGGTTAGCCGCGTTGGGCCATGGATGGCCCGTCGCGGCGGCCCACGGATTCAAGCCGGAGTGAGGGCACACCGAGCCCAAGCGAGGGGCCGAGTGGTGGGGCAAAGACCTTTTGGTTACTTTTGGGGCGTTTGCCAAAAGTGACCCGCTGTAAGAGCGGAACCCTAAGCGGCCGTTACCGCAGCAACGGATATATACACACCCCCCCAAAAAAACGCACTCAAAGCCCCCGATACCGATCATTCAACGCATACAAAATCGCACACGTCTCCCCATCCAAAATCCCACCATAATCCCGACTCCGAAAGTGCATCTGAAACGCCCGCGTCCTCAGCTCAAACGCCCGGCGATTCTGGGCCGGCTTATACCCATACCGCTGAAACGCCCGCTCCACCTCAACCTCCGGCGGCAACCCAAGACAAAACCGCCGCTGATACATGCCCCGCGTCGTCTCATCAAACCAGGCCCCGACCCCAGCCTCGAACAAACGCTGCCAAGGCAACCGAGGCCCCGGATCGCTCTTGCGCCAATACGCAACATCCGAATGCCCGAGCACATCGGCAGGCCCAATCTGCGGATAGCGCCCAAGCACATCGCGAACCAACGCAATCAGCACATCAACCTGTTCTTCGCCATACGCTGGAAACGTAAACACGCCCCCCTCATCCCGCGCCAGATTAACAACCTCGACACCAATCGACCGGCTATTGAGATCATCCCGCCCACCCCAATGACTGACCCCGGCGTGCCACGCACGCTTATCCTCGTCCACCAGCCGAAACACCCGCAATTCGTCATATCCGGTGGCGCGGTAGCCAGGGTCATCCGGATCCGGCAGCAAGTAGTGAGCGCTGACACCGTCTTGCGTGAGCGTACGCAGGGATGAAGCAAAGGGCGCTGCGGTGTAATGCAAAACCACGTGCCGCACGGGCTCAGCGTTACGCTCATTGAAACCCCTGGCAGGGAAACTGCTATCGACCACCAACATAAGAACCGTCCTTTTCAGTACAGGCCGAGTCATTCAGCCCGCTCAAGCGCAAAAAAATTACCGCCATCCTGAAGGGAAGAATGTCAGGCAGGCGGTAACTATTTGGTGCTTGAAGAAAAGTACTCAGCGCCGCAACGGCATCCCCAGGTCGACCCGCAAACCATCCACCTGGCTGTCGAATTTCAGCGAGCAGGAACAGCGCTGCACGATCGCCTGAACAATCGCCAGACCCAGCCCGCAGCCCTCACTGCTGCCATTGCGCCAGAAGCGTTGGGTCAGGTATTGCAGGTCCTCACTGGAAATCTGCTTGCCATGATCACGCACGCGGAACACCACCGTGTCGGCAGTGGTGAACACACTCAGTTCGACACGGGTATCAGCCGGCGTATGGCGCAGCGCGTTATCCAGCAGGTTGCGCAAGGCTGCGACCGCCAGGGCCACCGGCATTTCCACCGGCGTCTCGGTGAGGTTGGCCGACAGGATCAGGTCGATACGCCGGTTGTCGCCGGCGTTGGCATCCTGGATCGCCAGCCGTGCGACTTGTTCAGCGCTCGATTGCAGGCCGTCATCGAACGACAGGCTGCCTTCCACCCGCGCCAGCAGCAGCAATTGCTCAAGGGTGCGGTGCAGGCGGTCGGCGCCCTCCTCGGCGTGGGCCAGAGACTGGTCGCGCGCCGCGCCGTCGGTCATGCGCGCCACTTGCAGGTGGGTCTTGATCGCCGTCAGCGGGCTGCGCAACTCATGCGCGGCATCACCGGTGAGGCGGCGCTCACGCTCGATGGTCTTGGCGATGCGCTGCAACAGTTGGTTCTGGGTGTCGAGCAGCGGTTTAAGCTCGCTGGGCAGGGGGTGAATCTGCAAGGGTTCGAGCGAATCGGCACTGCGGCGCATCAACGCGTCACGCATGCGGTTGAGCGGCAACAGACTCTGGCCGATGCCCAGCCACAGCAGGCACAGGCAACCCAACAAGGCCACGCCGACCGGCACCGAAGCCGCCAGCAGGATCGACAGGTTCAGCGCCTCGCGCTCCACCTGGCGGTCGGCCGTGGTGATCAACAAGTCACCCCGGGACAGGGTGAAACTGCGCCAGCCGACGCCGTCGATGACTTGATCGCGAAAGCCACTCTTGCGCGACTCCAGGCCTTCATCCGGGGTCATGTGGCTGCGCGCCAGAATTTCCCCACGCAGGGAGCTGACCTGGCAGGCCATGCCCCCCGGCACATTCAGTTGCTCGGTGCGCAGGTGCGTACCGCCACTCACACTGGCCAGGCCCGGCATTTGCTCCGTCAGCCCCGCGACCATGCGCGCCGACGCCACCAGACGCTGGTCGAGGGAAAACATCATCTGGTTGCGCAGATCGTTGAGCATCCAGGCCGCCGCCAGCAGCCAGATCAGCACGAAAGCAGCGCCCAGCTTGAACGTCAGGCGCAGGCGCAGGCTCATCACGAGGCGTGTTCTCCATCATCGGCCACGCCACCGTCGGCCGTGCCCAGGCGATAACCGAGGCCGCGCACGGTCTCGACGATGCCGTTGCCCAATTTGCGCCGCAGGTGATGGATATGCACGTTGAGGGCGTTACTTTCCAGTTCGTCGTTGAAACCGTAGACGCTGTCCTTGAGCTGTTCGCTGGACAGCACCCGGCCTTTGTTATGCAACAAGGCCTGCAACAACGCTTGTTCGCGACGGGAAAGATCCACCGGCTCGCCGCCCAGGAAGGTTTCGCGGCTGCTGGGGTCGTAGGCGAGGCGGCCGTGTTCGATCAGGTTGACCCGGCGCCCCGCCACCCGCCGCAGCAGGGTTTGCAGGCGGGCGGCAAGCTCGCGCAGGTCGAAGGGCTTGAGCAGGTAATCGTCGGCACCGGCCTGCAGGCCGTCGACACGGTTGGTCACAGAATCCCGCGCCGTCAGAATCAGCACCGGAATCTCCAGTCCCTGGCTGCGCTGTTGTTGCAGCAGCTTGAGGCCGTCTTCGTCGGGCAAGCCGAGGTCGAGCACCATGATGTCGAACGTGGCCGCCTTGAGCATCGCCCGCGCAGCCGCGGCCGTGGCCACGCGTTCGACGGTAAAGCCCTGGGCGCCAAGGCCGGCCACGATGCCGCTGGCGATCAGTTCGTCGTCTTCACAGACCAGTACGTGCATGGTGAACCCTTCATGAAAGATGGGGAGAATTAAAGGTGCAGCGGATTAAGCGCCGATTATGCCGTGAAAAGAGGCGCGCTCAGACACGCCCTTCACTTTAGAATAGCCCCCGGTTAATCATCGGTTAATCAACGCCACACATTGTGTCCCTAACTTGCACCAAACTAAGGCTTGACCATGCGGCATCTGTTTACCTTTCTACTGGTAATGTTCGCGGGATTCGCCCAGGCCGCGCCGGGCAACCCTTTTGAAAGCAAACCCGATTTCCTCCCGGTGGGCAAAGCCTTCACCTTTACCTCCGAACGCCTGGAGTCTGGCGAAACCCAGCTGTATTGGCAGATTGCCGACGGTTACTACCTGTACCAGCAACGCATGAAGTTCGACGGCCTGGCCGGCAAACCGGCGTTACCGCAGGGCGAAGCCCACAGCGACGAGTTCTTTGGCGAACAGCAAGTGTATCGCCAGGGCCTGGAAGTGAAGATTCCGGCCGGCGCCACCGGCCAGGTCAAGCTCGGCTGGCAGGGTTGTGCCGATGCGGGGCTGTGCTACCCGCCGCAGTCGATCACCGTGGACCTGGGCGGCAACCCCGCCGTCGCCGCCACCGCACAAGCCCAGGACCAGAGCCTGGCCAGCGGCCTGCAACAGCGCAGCCTGGGCTGGAGCCTGCTGGTGTTCTTTGGTCTGGGCCTGCTGCTGGCATTTGCCCCGTGTTCGCTGCCGATGCTGCCGATTCTGGCAGGCCTGGTGGTCGGCAGTGGCGCGAGCCCGCGTCGTGGTTTCGCCCTGGCCAGCAGCTACGTGATATGCATGGCGCTGGTATATGCAGCGCTGGGCGTACTGGCCGCGCTGCTCGGCGGCAACCTCGCTGCATGGCTGCAAACGCCTTGGATCCTTGGCAGTTTCGCCGCGCTGTTTGTGATCCTCGCCCTGCCAATGTTTGGTTTCTTTGAACTGCAATTACCGGCCTTCCTGCGTGATCGCCTGGACAACGTCAGCCGTCAGCAAAGCGGTGGCAGCCTGGTGGGCGCCGGCATGCTCGGTGCGCTCTCCGGCTTGCTGGTGGGGCCGTGCATGACTGCGCCACTGGCCGGCGCGCTGCTGTATATCGCCCAGAGCGGCAATGCGTTGCACGGTGGCCTGATCCTCTTCGCCATGGGCATCGGCATTGGCATCCCGCTGTTGCTGCTGGTGACGGTGGGCAACCGCTTCCTGCCGAAACCGGGCACCTGGATGAACGTGCTCAAGGGCGTCTTCGGCTTCCTGTTCCTGGGCATCGCGGTGCTGATGATTCGCCCGGTGGTCGGCGAAAGCCTGTGGCTCGGCCTGTGGGGCGTATTGGCCCTGGTGATGGCTTACTGCGGCTGGGGCCTGGCGCGCGAATACGGGCTGGCGGCCAAAGTGTTTGGCGCCGGCTCCCTGGTGCTGGGCCTTTGGGGCGCAGTGCTGGTGGTGGGCGCGGCCGGTGGCAGCGACGACCCCTGGCAACCGCTGAAGGTCTACGGTGGCTCGCGGGTTGCCGCCGCACCGAGCGCCCATGACGCGTTCATGACCATCAATGACCCGGCCGTGCTGCAAACCCAGCTCGACAGTGCCAAAGCCCAGGGCCAATGGGTGCTGGTGGATTACTACGCCGACTGGTGCGTGTCGTGCAAGATCATGGAAAAACAGGTATTTGGCCAACCTGAGGTGATGGACGCCCTGAAAGATGTGCGCCTGCTGCGCCTCGACGTCACCGCCGACAACGCTGCCAGCCGTGAACTGCTCGGTCGCTACAAGGTGCCGGGGCCACCGAGCTTTGTGTGGATCGGCCCGGACGGTGAAGAACGCCGCGCCCAACGCATCACCGGCGAAGTGGATGCCGCCGCCTTTTTGCAACGCTGGACGCAAACCCGAGACGCACGCTGATGCTGACCCTGACCATCGGCACCTTCGCCATCGCCCTGAATCACATCCTGCTGATCAGCGCGTTGATACTCGCCACCCTGGTGGGCTGGCGGGTGGCCAAGCGTGGCGGCGAAAACCCAGAATCGGTGCTGTTCACCCTGTTCCTGCTGGGCATGCTGGCCGCGCGCGTCAGCTTTGTCGTGATGTACTGGAGCGATTACAGCCGCGATCCCCTGCAGATGGTCGACCTGCGCGACGGCGGTTTCCTCGCCTGGCCCGGCGTGATTGCACTGGTACTCGGCGCGCTGTTATACGGCTGGCGCCGCCCTGCCCTGCGCAAACCGTTGAGCGCCGGCGTGGTCACCGGTTTAGTGTTCTGGGGCCTGACCAGCTTATCCCTGAGCCTGTACGACAAAGGCGCGCAACTGCCGGATATCACCTTGCGCAACGCCAATGGCGACGTGGTGCAACTGGCCGACTACAAAGGCGGCCCGCTGGTGATCAACCTCTGGGCCACCTGGTGCCCACCGTGCCGCCGGGAAATGCCGGTACTGGAGCGCGCCCAGCACCAGCGCCCCGACGTGACCTTCCTGTTCGTCAACCAGGCCGAAAGCATGCAAAGCGTCAGCACCTTCCTCGCGACCCAAGGCCTGACCCTCGACAACGTATTGTTTGACGCCAGCGGCCGACTCGGCCAGGCCGTGGGCTCCATGGCCTTGCCGACCACGCTGTTCTACCAAGCCGATGGGCGCCTGATCAACAGCCACCTCGGTGAGCTGTCCCAAGCCAGCCTGGCCCGCGCCATGGAACCCTTCGACACCGCCCCTGAAAGGAAACCGACATGCCAAGCCTCCGCCACCTGCTGACCCTGCTGCCGCTGACGCTCGCGGCCACCCTGGCCCAGGCCGAAGACTGGCCGGCACCGATCAAACAGATCGAAGCCAAAGGCGCCAAGATTCTTGGCAAGTTCGATGCGCCCAGCGGTCTCACCGGCTACGCCGCGCAATACCAGAACCGTGGCATGGCGCTGTACCTGACCGCCGACGGTAAAAGTGTGATCGCCGGCAACCTGTACGACGCCGAGGGTAAAGACCTGAGCAGCGCGCCCCTGGAAAAACTGGTGTACGCGCCGATGGCCAAGGAAGTCTGGGCCAAGATGGAACACAGCAACTGGATTCAGGACGGCGATAAAAACGCGCCACGTATCATCTACCTGTTCAGCGACCCAAACTGCCCGTACTGCAACATGTTCTGGGAACAGGCACGGCCGTGGGTAAAAGCCGGCAAGGTGCAGTTGCGCCACATCATGGTGGGCATTATCCGTGAGGACAGCCCGGGCAAGTCGGCTGCGCTGTTCGCCGCCAAAGACCCGCAAAAAGCTCTGGAAGAACACGAAGCCGCCGGTAAAGGCAGCAAATTGCAGGCGTTGGACAAGATCCCGGCGGACATCGAAGCCAAGCTCGATGCCAACATGAAGTTGATGGAAGAGCTGGAATTGTCGGCGACGCCGGCGATTTTCTATCTGGATGACAAGGGCGGGTTGCAGCAACAGCAAGGCGCGCCGTCGCCGGACAAACTGGCGAAGATTCTGGGGCCGAAGTAATCGGCGTTTTCCTGAGAATGCTTCAGGCCTGCGCAACATAAAACGAGCAACGCAAATTCATAAAAAACTGATGAAGACTTGAGCCTTGACGCAGAAAATCCGATGCCCAAACAGGCATCGGATTCTATTTCGTAAAGCCAACGATCAGATCATAAACACAGCTGTTTGAGATCAGGCACGTCTGCCAGATGTCTCTTTGCGCTACCGCCGATTGGCGACGTCGAGATCCGCCTCATCCTCACCGAGGCCAGACAGATGAGTGCCTTGGATCAACGGCCCATAACGGCGGCTGAATTCCCAGTTGTAGGGCACATGGTCTTTGCTGATCCCGTTGTCCCAATTCACCGACCATGTCATCAGGCCCTTGATCGGCAACCCTTTGTCGTACAAACGCTTGAATGCATTGGTCACGGCTGCAGGGTTGATCACATAACCGGTGGCGGCTGCATCGACGTTGGCCGGCAGACCAATGACGAACTTGTCCGCCGGGATTTTGGTAAACCCTCGCGTTCCGCTCACCAGACTCTCGGTCAGGTAAAACAGGAAATCCTCTTTCATCGCGTCGTTGTTCTGGGCAATCCAGGCACCGTTGCCGTTGTTGACCTCCTGCACCCAGATCCCGTCGCCCCCCTGGTTGTAATACTGCGGGGCAATGAAGTCGTAGTAGCCTTCCAGCGCCTGGATGTAACCGACGTATTTGCCGGCGGTGGTCAGGTAAGGAAACTCCGGCGCCATGCTGATAATGAAGTGTTTGCCTTCACTGGCGTAATGGTCCTTGACCAGTTTCAACGCGGCGGGCAGGACAGTCTTGTTGTCGGCGAAATCAATCGCGCTCTGTTCAAGATCGATGTCCAGGCCATCAAAGCCATAGGTTTCCACCAGGCGGATAATCTCGTTGGCCAGTGGCTGTTCGTTGCCTTTATGCAGCTCGATGTGTGCATCGGCGCCGCCAAGGGAAATCAGCACCACCCTGCCCTGGCTGTTTAGCACGCCCACCTGACGGCGGAACTCGGCGTCGGAAAGGTTGTACGGCTTGAACGTCGGGATACCGTTGCCTTTCATGAAGGCCACAGCCACCACGTTGTAATACTTCGGCACGTCCGACAGGTTCATATTGGCGAATTGGCCACGCTGGTAGCCGTCGCTCGCTCCGGCAGGCCAGTTGTGCCAGAAGCCCATGAGGATCTTTTTGCCGGCAATGCTCGGCATCAGCGAAGCGACATCGTTCAGCGGCGATTTCAATAAGGTGAAGTCAATCTTGGTCATGTTCTAATCCTTCAGAACGTATGGGTTTAACGGCGCGGGCTTATTTGAAGTCCACGTCGAAGGCTTGATAAAACGCGTTGCCGGTGTTGGCGACGATCCACATCAACACGATCACATGCTTGCCCTTCTTGTTGGCCGGCAGTTTCACTTCGTGATTGACCTTGGCCTTCAGTTCACCTGCATGGCTGAAGTACGGCACCTGGGTATAGAAGTCTTCGGCGAACGGCTGGGTTTCCAGTTGTGCGCGGGTGATGCGCTGTTTCGGATCCCAGCCATCCTTGGTGATCAGCCAGCGATAGCCACGGGTAGTGTGCGGCGCGGTGTATTCCCAGGTGACCTTGAAGGTCTGACCCGGGTCGACATTGAGCAGCGGCCAGGTGAAGGCGCGGTTGAGTTTCTTGGCCATTTCCTCGTTGGTGAAGTTGACGCAGTCACGGGCATCGGTCTTGCCGCCGCTGAGGATGAAGCCGTCGGCTGGTGGGGTGACGCTGTCACTGTCGGTTTGATAAGGCGCCGGGAACGGACCGGCAATCAGTGCCGGAAAGTTCTTGCCGCCTTCCATTTCATTGACCTGCCAGGTAGCCAGCAGGCCGAGATCCACGGCGACGGCGCCACGGCTGGAAGGGGACGTGACACGACCATGACGAAGAGGTGTCTGGGTTTGTGGTTGGTTCATTTTTGACTCCATTGATTTGATTAAGAACTCTCCTTTCTTGAAGGAGAGAACCTCAAACTAACGAAGCTGCTTTTTTTTTCCACCGGCCCGTTTCTCGCTCATTTTCTTCTGATGAGACGACCACCCCCAAAACACTGTATATAAAAACAGTATTATGGAAATAACCTACGCAACTAGAGGGCAATTTCCTACAAATCAAGGCGCAAATAACCACACTTTCGATCAAAATCGCCTTTGCCCTCTCCTAAGTGATGCTCGTGTGCATGCGATGAGGCATTGGCCTGGCGGCGAGACAGATCGGCGCCCGCGCCAAGGCACCCTCGTCGATGCCGCAATTACTCATGCTCCCAACTCACCCAAGAATGCGGCAGGCCAGCGTGATCCTGAGAGGCAGCAGACCCACGTGCCACCTGGCTAAAGGCCCCTATCGGCGCTGATGTGGATGCTGCGTTGAGCAATGCTGGAAGTCGTTTTCGTTTCGACTCACAGCACGCTCACCGCCAGGCGCTCCGGGTTTCCTTAAAGCCCCTCCAACTCCGCCATCAAATCACTCAACCGATCCACCTTCTCGGCGCTGATTTCATTCGCCGCCAACCCCTCGATGTACTCGGCCAACTCCGCCACCGTGCTGCACTCGAACATCGCCCGCAACGGTACATCCCGCTGCAGGCTTTTCTGCACCCGGGAGGCAATCTGTGTGGCCAGCAACGAGTGCCCACCCAGCTCGAAGAAGTTGTCCTGTACGCCCACCCTGTCGACTTTCAGCACCTCGGCCCAGATAGCCGCCAACGTGGTTTCCAGTGCGTTGCGCGGCGCCAGGTAGTCCTGGCTGTGCAACTGGCCGATCTCCAGGGTCGGCAAAGCCTTGCGGTCGAGTTTGCCGTTGGCGTTCAGCGGCAGGCGCTCGAGCCATAACCAGTGCAGTGGCACCATGTATTCCGGCAGCTCAGCACGCAGGCGTTGTTTGATGCGGTCCAGGCGCTCGCTCGGGTTGAGGCTTTCATCCGCCGCCACCAGGTAACCCACCAAGTGCTTGCCGTTGACGCCCTCTTGTACCCCCACCGCGGCGTCACGCACCTGCGGCTGTTCATGCAGACGCGCTTCGATTTCACCCAGCTCGATGCGGTAGCCGCGAATCTTCACCTGGTGGTCGATACGCCCCACATATTCCAACACGCCATCGCTGCGCCGACGTGCCAGGTCGCCGGTGCGGTAGAGACGCGCGCCCGGTGCGCCAAACGGGTTGGGCACAAACACCTGCGCCGTGCGCAACGGGTCGCTGACGTAACCACGGCCCACGCCGGTACCTGCCACACACAGCTCGCCGACCGCGCCCTGTGGCACCAACTCCAGTGCGCCATCGAGCACGTATAACCGGTTGTTGTCGGTCGGGGTGCCAATCGGCAAATAAGTGCCTTGGGTTGACGCCAGATCGACGCGGAAGAACGCCACGTCATCCGAACATTCCGCCGGGCCATAAGCATTGACCAGGCCAATGTCTGGATAACGCAGCATCCATTGGTGCGCCAGCTCCGGCGGCATCGCTTCGCCCGTCGGCAGCATCCAGCGCAGGCCGTCCAGGCTCATGCGTTCCTGGGCGAGCATGCCCTGGATCAGCGACGGTACGCTTTCCAGCACAGTAATGCCCTGGGCCTGTACATGGGCCAGCAAACCTTGCGGGTCATGGGCAAGGGTGTTCGGCACGATATCGACCCGCGCGCCAAACAGCGGCGCAGCGAGGAACTGCCACACGGAAATATCGAAGCTTTGCGAAGCGGTCTGGGCGATCACATCCGTCGGGCTCAGGTCCAGATAAGGCACCTTGCTCAACTGGTTATTGAGCATGCCGCGCTGTTCGACCATCACGCCCTTGGGCAGGCCGGTGGAGCCCGACGTGTAGATCACGTAGGCGAGGTTGTCCGGGCCGCTGTAGACACCTGGATTTTCCCCACGGCCCGGCACTTCCTCCCAGACCAACAGCTGGCAGTCGGTACCGTCCAGCAGCTCAATCGCCTGCTCGCGGCACGCCTCGGTGCACACCAGCAACGGCGTACGGCTCAAGTCGATGATGCGGCTCAAGCGCTGGCTGGGCAGGCCTGGGTCCAGCGGCAGGTAACCGGCGCCGGCCTTGAAGCTGCCGATGATCATGCCAAGCAGGTCGAGGTTGCGCTCGGCCAGCAACGCCACCGGTTGATCCAGGCCAACGCCTGCTGCGATCAGCGCGTGACCCAAACCGTTACTGCGACGGTTCAACTCGTCATAGGTCCATTGCTGGTCAAGGCAGCTGGCGGCGATGCGCTCCGGATGCTCGGCCACCTGCGCCTCGAACAGCTCGACATAGCTGCGCTCCAGCGGGTAGTCATGCGCGCTCTGGTTACACCCCTCCAGCAGGAATTCACGCTCTTGCTCGCCGATCAGCGGCAGGTCGGCCATGTCGCCATGAAAGCCCTGCACCAGCGCCAGCAGCAAGCGCTTGAACTCGCCGAGCATGCCCTGCACGGTGCTTTCGTCGAAGTAACGCTGGTCGTAGGACAGGTGCAAACCGAGGTCATCGCCCGGGTAGCACACTGCGGTCAACGGGAAGTTGGTGTGGGTGCGGCCGGAATCCGAGGTGGCGTTCAGGCTTTGCGCGCGGTCCAGCACCGAGACCTCCACCGGCGCGTTCTCGAACACGAACAGGCTGTCGAACAGCGGTTGGCCCTTGGGCAATTCGCTGTGTTCCTGGATGGTCACCAGCGGCAGGTACTCGTACTCGCGCAGCTGCATGTTGCTGTCTAGCAAGCCGCTCAACCACTGGCGCACGCTGCAGCGCTGACCGTCTTCAGGCAGTTTTACCCGCAGCGCGATGCTGTTGATGAACAGGCCGACAGTGCGTTGCATCTCGGGCATGTCCACCGGGCGCCCGGCCACGGTAACGCCGAACAACACGTCACGCTCGCCACTCAAGCGACGCAGCACCAACGCCCACGCCGCCTGGGCGAAGGTGTTGACGGTCAGTTGATGGGCCTGCGCCAGTTCACGCAGTTGCGCACCGTCGCGTGCCTCAAGGCGGGTGTAGCAGTCGCCCACCACCATGCCGCCGCTGTGGCCCGCATGTTCACGCAGGAACGGCCGGTCGCTCGGGATCGGTGTGGTGCGCTCGAAACCTTGCAGGTTGTGCTGCCACCACTGGCGTGCCTGGGCGAGGTTCTGGCGTTGCAGCCAGGCAATGTAATCGCGATAGCGCGGCGGTGTGGCCAACTGTGCTTCGCGACCTTCGCCCAAAGCCATGTAAATCTCAAAGAAGTCATTCATCAGCAGCGAACGGCACCAGGCATCGATGAGGATGTGGTGGTTGCTCATCATGAACCAGTAGCGCGCTTCACCGACGCGGATCAGGCGCAGGTGAAACGGCGCCTGGTTGAGCAGATCGAAACCGGCTTCCCGCTCGGCCTTGAGCAAGGCTTGCAGACGGGGTTCATGCTCACTTTGCGGATCGGCGCTCCAGTCCAGGTACTCGATCGGCGTGCTGCCCGGCTTATGGATCACTTGCAGCATGTCTTCGCCGACGTTCCAGCAGAACGATGCGCGCAAGGCTTCGTGACGCGCGATCACCGCCTGCCAGGCTTGGGCAAACCGCTGCGGGTCGAGCGCACTGTTGATGCGGTAGCGGTCCTGCATGTAGTAAAGGCCCGTGCCGGGCTCCAGCAGGGTGTGCAGCAGCAGGCCTTCCTGCATCGGCGTCAGCGGGTACACGTCTTCGATGGCGCTGGCCGGCACCGGCAGGCTGTCGAGTTGTGGCTGGGTCAGGTGCGCCAGCGGGAAGTCCGACGGCGTGAGGCCGCCGGCAGCGTCGCTCAGGCAATGCGCGATCAGGCTTTGCAGTTCGTCCAGGTAAGCCTGGGCCAGCTCGCGAATGGTCTGTTGATCGTGGCGCTCGCGGCTGAAGGTCCAGCGCAGCACCAGTTCGCCGCCGTACACCTGGCTGTCGACGCTCAACTCATTGGGCAACGGCGCCTCTGAGTCATGCGCCAGGCCGGCGGGCTCATCCAGCGGGTGGAACAGCGCATCGGCACCGAAGCTCTGGTCGAACTGGCCGAGGTAGTTGAAGGTGATGTCGGCGCTTGGCAGTGCAGCCATGGTCTGCTTGCACAGATCGTCCGCCAGGTAACGCAGCACGCCATAGCCCAAACCTTTGTGCGGCACGCCGCGCAGTTGCTCCTTGATCGCCTTGATCGAAGCGCCCTGCTCTGCTTGCGGGGTCAGGCGCAGTGGGTAAGCACTGGTAAACCAGCCGACGCTGCGGGTCAGGTCGATGTCATCAAACAAGGTTTCACGGCCATGGCCTTCCAGCTGGATCAGCGCGCAATCGTGACCACTCCAGCGGCACAGCACACGGGCAAGGGCCGTCAGCAGCAGGTCGTTGACCTGAGTGCGATAAGCGCTTGGCGCCTGTTGCAGCAACTGGCGGGTATGTTGCGCGTCCAGGCGCACGCTGACCGTGTCGGCATCACGAGTGAGCAGCGAACCGTGTGGGCGATCCACCGGCAATACCGCCGCAGGACCGGCCAACCGGTCTTGCCAGAGGCTCAACTCTTCACGCAGGGATTCACTGCTCGCATAGGCCTGCAAACGCGCAGCCCAATCGCGCAAGGCGCTGGTCTTGGCCGGCAAGCTGACCGATTGGCCGTCGCTCAGTTGGCGATAGGCCGCTTGCAGGTCTTCAAGCAATACGCGCCACGACACGCCATCCACCACCAAGTGGTGAATCGCGATCAGCAGGCGTTGCTGACCCTGCGGGCCATCTACCAGTAAAGCGCGCAGCAGCGGGCCGTGTTCGAGGTCGAGGCTGCGTTGGGTGTCGGTGAACAGCGCGGTGCACTGCGCCATATCGCGCACTTGCGCCTGCATCAGCACGCCACCTTGCGGCACGGCCATGTGCTCGGCGTGCCATTGGGCATCGCGCGGCGTAAAGCTCAGGCGCAGGGCGTCGTGGTGTTCCAGTACCGCCAACAGCGCTTGCTCCAGGCGATGAGGGTCGAGCAATTGCAGCGGTTTGAGCAGTAACGCCTGGTTCCAGTGCTGACGATTCGGCATCGCGGTATCGAAGAACCAATGCTGGATCGGCGTCAGGCCCGAGCTGCCCGTCAGCACCCCTTGTTCGGCGCTGACCCGCTCGGACCGCGTGGCCACGGCCGCCAGGGTTTGCACGGTCTGATGCTGGAACAGGTCGCGCGGGCTGAAGTGAATCCCGGCCTGCCGCGCACGGCTGACCACCTGGATCGACAGAATCGAGTCGCCGCCCAGTTCAAAGAAATTATCGTCCAGGCCGACTTGCTGCACGTTCAACACGGCGCACCAGATCGCGGCCAGGGTGTGCTCCAGTTCGTTGCGGGGCGCCACGTAGTGTTGGCGGTTCGCCTCCGGGTCCGGTTGCGGCAAGGCGCGGCGGTCGAGTTTGCCGTTGGCGGTCAGCGGCATGCTGTCCAGCACGATCAGGTGCGCAGGCACCATGTAGTCCGGCAGTTGCGTCTTGAGGTGTGCCTTGAGCGCGTCGCGCAGCGTGGCGTGGTCGGCGTCGCTGACCAGGTAAGCCACCAGCTGTTTGCCGCTCGGCGAATCCAGTGCCAGCACCACCGCTTCGCGCACCGCTTGGTGTTCCAGCAGGCGGGTTTCGATTTCTCCCAGCTCAATGCGGAAACCGCGAATTTTCACTTGGTGGTCGATACGGCCCAGGTACTCCACCAGGCCGTCGGCGCGTTGGCGCACCAGGTCGCCGGTGCGGTACAAACGCCCGCCATTCGTAGCAAACGGGTCGGCGACAAAACGCTCTGCGGTCATGCCCGGGCGTTGGTGGTAACCCTGCGCCAGACCGGCCCCGCCGACATACAACTCGCCGGTCGCACCTTGCGGCACCAGCGCCAGGTCGGCGTCGAGAATGTAGGCCACGCGGGCGCCGATGATGCTGCCGATTGGCACGCTGCCAGCGCCCTCTTCCAACTGCTCCGGCGCCAGACTGGCCAGCGGCATGACCACGGTTTCGGTCGGGCCGTAGGCGTTGAAAAACACCTCGGGCTGGAACGCTGCGCGGATACGCTGCAAGTGTTCGCCAGTCAGCGCCTCGCCGCCGGTGATGCACATGCGCACCGGCAAGGTTTGCTGCTGAGTCGCCAGCCACTGCGCCAACTGGCTGCCATAGCTTGGGGTGAAGCCGAGGATATTGATGCGATGGGTGCGAATCAGCGCACAGATTTCTTCGGCATCCCACTGGCCCTGGGCCCGCACAACCACCTGCGCACCGCTGAGCAGCGGCACCAGCAAACGCTCGGTGGCGGCGTCGAAGTTGATCGAATAAAAGTGCAGTTCGCAATCGTCCGCACGCATGCCAAAGCGCTCGATCACCGCCTGGCAATGCATGGCGATTTCACCGTGGGACACCACCACGCCTTTTGGCTTGCCGGTGGAACCTGAGGTGTAGATCAAGTACGCCTGATGCTGCGGCAAGCTGATAAAGGGCAGCTCGTCGGCCGGGTAATTGGCGAGCACCGGCAGGTCATCTTCCAGGCACCAGCACGCCACCGTCGCCGGCAGTTCACCGAGGGCTTCGAACATCGCCGCATCACTGAGCAGCAGGCCGATGCCGCTGTCTTCGATCATGTAGTGCAAGCGGTCCAGCGGGTATTCCGGGTCCAGCGGCACATAGGCGCCACCGGCCTTGAGAATCGCCAACAAGCCAATCACCATTTCCAGAGAACGCGGCAACGCCAGGCCGACGCGCACCTGTGGGCCGACGCCACGCTCGCGCAGCATCCACGCCAGGCGATTGGCGCGGGCGTCCAGTTCGCGGTAGGTAAGGGTTTCACTGGCAAAGGTCAGCGCGGGCGCATCGGGACGATTAATCGCCTGTTGCGTGAACAGCGGGTGGATGCACTGGTCGAGGCGGTGCTCACCGGCCTCGATGCCCAAGCTGTTTTGCAGCGCGCGCTGCTCGGTGGCCGTCAGCAGAGGCAGTTCGCTGAGAAGCTGTTGCGGGTTGGCAATCAACGCTTCCAGCAGGTTGCGCCAATGCTCGGCCATGCGCGCAATGCGCGGCGCGTCGAACAGGTCGGTGCTGTAGGTCAGGCAGCAACCCAGGCGATGGTCGAGGTCGGTGACTTCCAGGTTGAGGTCAAACTTGGTCGCGCGCGCATCGTTGGCCAGGTACTCGACGGTCATGCCGGCCAGTTGGCGGCTCTGCTGGAATTCCCAGCGCTGCACGTTGCACATCACCTGGAACAGCGGGTTGTAGGCCGCGCTGCGCGGGGGTTGCAGGGCTTCCACCAAATGATCGAACGGCAGGTCCTGATGGGACTGGCCTTCGATCACGGTGTGGCGTACCTGCTCGAACAATTCAGCGACATTCATCTGCCCATTGAGCTGGCAACGCAGCACCTGGGTGTTGAGGAACGCGCCGATCAGCCCTTCGCTTTCCGGGCGAATCCGGTTGGCCACCGGCGCGCCGATGCGCAGGTCGGTCTGGCCGCTGTAGCGGTAGAGCAACACGGCCAGGGTGGCGGTCATGGTCATGAACAGGGTCAGGCCGCGTTCGGCATTGAAGGCGCGCACGCGGGCGGCCAGTTCATCGCTCAGGTCAAAGCGGTACAGCTCGCCCTGATGGCTTTGCACCGGCGGACGCGGGCGGTCGCCGGGCAGTTCGAGCAGTGGATGCTCATGCCCAAGCTGCCCGATCCAGTAGTCCAGTTGGCGCTGGCGCTCACCGGACTCCAGCCATTGGCGCTGCCACACGCTGTAGTCGAGGTACTGCACCGGCAACGGCGCCAGCGGCGAGTCGCGCTCGTCGATAAAGGCCTCGTACAGCGCGCTGAGTTCACGCGCGAAGATGTCCATCGCCCAGCCTTCGGTGACGATGTGGTGCAGGGTCAGCACCAGGTAGTGTTCCTGCTCGCCGGCCTTGACCAGACACGCGCGCAGCAATGGCCCGGTTTCCAGGTTGAAAGGCGTATGGGCTTCGTGGTCGGCCAGTTGTTGCAGGCGCAGCTGACGCTCGGCTTCATTGAGCGCCGAGAAATCCTGCCAATCCATGCGCAGTCCGGTTTGCCTGGCGACTTTTTGCTGGGCCACGCCGTCGACGCTCGGGAAGGTTGTGCGCAAGGTTTCGTGACGCATGATCAGGGCTTGCAACGCCGCCTCGAACCGCCCCACGTCCAGCACGCCACGCAGGCGCGCCATGCCGCCCACGTTGTAGGCCGGGCTGTCCGGCTCCATCTGCCACAGGAACCACATGCGCTGTTGGGAATAGGACAGCGGCACCGGCGCGCTGCGGTCGACCTTGGCGATAGCGGTTTGCTGGTTGCGCTGGCCTGTGGCCTGGATCAGGCCGACTTGCTCGGCAAAGGCGCCCAGCTCGCTGGCTTCGAACAAGGTGCGCAGCGGCAGCTCGACGTCGCAGGCCTGGCGGGTGCGCGAGATGATTTGCGTGGCCAGCAACGAGTGGCCACCGAGGGCGAAGAAGTCGTCGCCCAGGCCAATGCGAGGCAGGCCGAGGACTTCGCGCCAGATCGCCGCAATCTGCTGCTGCAACGGAGTCTGGGGTTCGATGTGTTCACGGGTTTGCCACACCGGCGCCGGCAATGCACGGCGGTCCAGTTTGCCGCTGGGGCTCAGCGGCATCGCATCCAGACGCATCAGTTGCGCGGGCACCATGTATTCCGGCAGCTCGGCGGCCAGGGCAGTTTTTACCTGCTGCTCGTCCAGTGCGGTGCTGGCGGTGTAGTAGCCGATTAACTGCTGGTCACGCACCAGCACCACGGCTTGGGCAATGCCGTCCATGGCCAACAGGCGTGCTTCGATTTCTTCCGGTTCCACGCGAAAGCCACGCAGCTTGACCTGCTGATCGAGGCGGCCGAGGTATTCGAGTACGCCGTCAGCGCTCCAGCGCACGCGGTCACCGGTGCGGTACAGGCGTGTGCCCGCCTCGCCCGATGGGTCGGCGACGAAACGTTCGGCGGTCAGCCCGGCGCGGCCGAGGTAACCGCGCGCCAGGCCGATGCCGCCGATGCACAATTCGCCCGGCACACCGGCCGGCAATGGGTTGAGGTGTTCGTCCAGCACGCGACAGATCACATTGCCCAGCGGCCGGCCAATCGGCGAGCGTTCGCCGTCTTCGGCCTGGCACTGCCAGTGGGTGACGTTGATCGCGGTTTCCGTCGGGCCATAACGGTTGTGCAATTTCACCGCCGGCAACTGTGCCAAGACGCGGTTGCGCAGTTCGGCGGGCAAGGCTTCACCGCCTGAGAACAGGCGGCGCAAGCTGGTGCAATCGGCCACCAGCGGCTCATCGATAAACAGCTGCAACAGCGGCGGCACAAAGTGCAGGGTGGTTACGCCGTGTTCCTGCACCAACTGCGCGATGCGGTGCGGGTCGCGATGCTCGCCGGGGCCGGCCAGCACCAGGCGGCAACCGGTGATCAATGGCCAGAAGCACTCCCATACCGACACGTCGAAACTGATCGGCGCTTTTTGCATCAGCACATCGGTGTCGTTGAGTTGATACGTGGCTTGCATCCACTGCAAACGCTCGGCCAGCGCCGCATGGGTATTGCCCACGCCCTTGGGTTGGCCGGTGGAGCCGGAGGTGTAAATCACGTAGGCGAGGTTGTCGCCCTGCAGATGCAAACCCGGTGCCTGGGTCGGCCAGCTGTCGAGGTGCAGGCTGTCCATGGCGATCACGCACACGCCTTCGGGTGCCGGTAGCAACTCGAGCAGTGCGGTTTGGGTCAACAGCAGGTGCACGCCGCTGTCCTGGAGCATGTAGGCCAGGCGGTCGGCGGGGTAATCCGGGTCGAGCGGCACATAGGCGCCACCGGCCTTGATGATCGCCAGCAGGCCGATCAACAGTTGCGGCGAGCGTTCGGCGGCGATGGCCACGCACATATCCGGGCCAACGCCCTTGTCGCGCAGGTAATGGGCCAGGCGATTGGCCTGGGTGTGCAGTTGGGCGAAGCTCAGGTTGCCGTCGTGCCAGACCAGCGCGGTGTTGTCCGCGGTGTGTTGGCTGAGCAGCTCGGGCAGCCACTGCTGCGCTGGCGTGCACGGCGCCCCACTCCACGGCTGTTGTTCGTCGGTTTGCATCAGCTGCAAGTCGCCGATGGCCTGTTGCGGTTGCTCGCACACGGCGTGCAGCACGTTGATGTAGTGCTCGGCGAGACGCTGAATGGTTGCGCGGTCGAACAATTCGTCGGCGTAGTCGAACGACAGGCTCAAGCGCCCGTTGCGGTCTTCTTCGCTGTGCAGTTGCAGGTCGAACTTGGCTTCGCGGCTGTGCCAGGGCAACTCATCGGCGAGCATGCCCGGCAGGCGGCGCAAGGCACTCAGGTCGCGTTGCTGGTGGTTGAACATGACTTGGAACAGGCCCTGTTCGCGGGCGTGCGGGAAGGCTTCCAGCAGTTGTTCGAACGGCAGGTCCTGATGCGCCTGGGCGCCCAGCGCAGCCTGACGGGTGGCCGCCAACAATTGATTGAACGGCAGGCGCCCGTCCAGCTCGGCGCGCAGCACCAGGGTGTTGATGAAGAAACCGATCAAGCCTTGGGTTTCCTGGCGCGGCCGGTTGGCATTCGGCACGCCGATGCGGATATCGCGCTGGCCGCTGTAGCGGTAGAGCAGGCTTTGAAACGCCGCCAGCAACAGCATGAACGGCGTGGCTTGGTGGTCTTGGGCGGCCTGGCGAACGGCTGCACTGAGGCCGGCATCCAGGCGCACGCTATGGCGCGACGCACTGTGGCGTTGTTGCGCCGAGCGCGGATGGTCGGTGGCCAGGCTCAGGCTCGGATGCTCCTCGCCCAACTGGGTTTTCCAGTACGCCAGTTGCCGCTGGCCTTCGCCTTCAGCCAGCCATTGGCGCTGCCAGCTGCCGTAGTCAGCGTATTGCAGGGCCAGTGGCGGTAGCTCCAAAGTCTGGCCTTGCGTCGCGGCGGCATACAGGCGCGAGAATTCGTCGATGAGAATATTCAGCGACCAACCGTCGGCGATGATGTGGTGCAGCGTCACCAGCAATTGGTGGTCTTCATCGTCCAGGCGCACCAGGGTCACCCACAGCAGCGGGCCTTTTTCCAGGTCGAACTGGGTGCGCGCTTCGTCTTCGCGGATCTGCTGCGCGCGAGCCTCACGCTCGGCGTCAGGCAGGTCGCTGAGGTCGATAATTTGCAGGTCGAATTCGGCGCTTGCCTGCACACGCTGGAAGGCCTGACCGTCGCGCTCGTAGAAACGCGTACGCAGGGCTTCATGACGCTCGATCAAGTGTTGGAAGCTGGCGCGCACGGCGTCTTCGTCCAACTCGCCGCGCAAACGCAAGGCGCCGGGGATGGTGTAGGCGCTGCTCTGCGGGTCGAGTTGCCAGGTGATCCACAGGCGGTTTTGCGCCAGGGATTGCGGCAGGTCGTCCTGGCGCGACAAGGCATGAATCGCGCCTTGAGCAACGCCGCCGTCCTGCTGTAATTGCGCAACGCTTGCGGCAAAGCTCGCAAGGGTCGGCGCTTCGAACAGCATGCGCAGGTTCAGCTCCAGCCCCAAGGTTTCGCGCAGGCGCGCGACCACTTGGGTGGCGGTGATGGAGTTACCGCCGAGCAGGAAAAAGTGGTCATCCGCCGCGACGGTTGCGAGCTGTAACTGCTCGCACCAAATGGCGGCGATCTGGTTTTGCAGGCCGGATTCCAACACCGCATCGCTCACGTGCGCTTGCAGCTCGGGGAACTGCGCATAGCTGTCGAGGCTGCCGTCGGCGTGGCGGATCGCGCAGGCTGAACGCTGCACCTTGCCGCTGGACGTCTTCGGCAAGGCGCCGGGGTTGAGCAGTACCACCACGCTCGGGGCTTGTTGATACGCCTCGGCCACGGCCTGGCGGATGGCTTTGATCAGCGCGTCGGGCGGCAGGATTTTCTGCACGCTGCGGCTGATTTCGGCGGCGATGCCGATGCCTTCCAGGCCCTGGTCATTCACTGCAAAAGCGGCGACGCGGCCCTTGCGCACCACTTCCACTTCGCGCTCGATGGTGTGTTCGATGTCCTGCGGGTACAGGTTATGGCCGCGCACGATCAGCAGGTCTTTGAGGCGGCCGGTGATGTACACCTGGCCCTCACGGATAAAACCCAGGTCGCCGGTGCGCAGCCAGGTACGGCCGGCGTGCTGTACAAACGTCTTGGCCGACGCTTGCGGGTTGCGCCAGTAGCCGTGGGCGATGCTCGGGCCGTTGGCCCACAGTTCGCCGACGTGGTTATCCGGCAGTTCGCTCAGCGTGTGCGGGTCGGCGATCAACACCGCGTGCTCCGGCTGGCTGGTGCCGCAGCTCATGATCGCGTTGCCCTGCCCCGGTTCGGCGCGGTTGGCGGCCAACGCCTGTTCATCCAGGCGCAAGGCCGGGATGCCGTGGCCGCGGGTGCCGCCAGCGACGAACAGGGTTGCCTCGGCCAGGCCGTAGGAGGCGAAGAAATTGTTCGGGGTGAAGCCACACGTCGCGAACTTCTCGGCGAAGCGTTCCAGGGTATCGAGGCGGATCGGCTCAGAGCCCGAATAGGCCACGCGCCAGGTGCTCAAGTCGAGGCACTCCAGGGCTGATTCGCTGACCCGCTCGCTGCACAGGCGGTAGGCGAAATCCGGGCCACCGCTGATGGTGCCGCGGTATTCACTGATTGCCTCCAGCCAACGCAGCGGCCGGCCAAGGAAGTACGCCGGCGACATCAACACGCACGGCACGCCGCTGAAGATCGGTTGCAGCAGGCCGCCGATCAGGCCCATGTCGTGGTACAGCGGCAGCCAGCTGACGATCACGTCATCCGGGTTGAGGTCGATGCCGAAGCCACGACGGATCAGCACTTCGTTGGCCACCAGGTTGCCGTGGCTGACTTGCACGCCTTTGGGCAATGCGGTGGAACCGGAGGTGTATTGCAGGAAGGCGATGTCATCGGCGTGCAGTTCGGGTTCGACCCAGCCCTCGGCGAGCTGTGCCTCCAGGGTGTCGACGCTCAGCACCGGGGGTGCGTTTTCGATCTGCGCCAGGCCGTCGCCGAGGCTGGCGATGGTCAGCAGCACGCGCGGTTCGGCGTCACTGATGATCGACAACAAGCGCTCCTGGTGATGCCGGCGCGTGGACTCTGGCGGATACGCCGGCACTGCGATGACCCCGGCGTACAGGCAGCCGAAAAACGCCGCGACGTAGTCCGGGCCGCTGGGGAACAACAGCACCGCGCGCTCGCCCAACGCCACATTGGCCTGCAAGGCGGCGGCGATCGTGCGGGCGCGCTGGTCCAGGTCACGGTAGCTGAGCACAACGTTTTGCTCGGCGCAGTCGGCGAGGAAGCGCAGGGCCACCTGGTCCGGGGTCTGCGCGGCGCGACGTTGAAGGGACTGGACCAGAGTGCGGGGAAGTTCGAAGGCGTCCATCATGGGGTTCCTGCCTGAAATCGGCTTACGGGAAAATCGAGAAATAGAGAGCGCTTAGCCGGCGGCCAGCTGCCGCGCCGCGCCATTGCGCCAGCGTGCGAGGTGCTCCTCGGCGTAGCGCCGCAGGCAACGCAGCACGGCGCTTTCGTGCTGCACGAGAAAGAAGTGGTGGCCGTCGAACATGTCCAGAGAGAAGCCGCTGGCGGCGTCGGCCTGCCAGTCAAGCAACTGGTCGGCGCGTACGCTGTCTTGCTTGCCGCCAAACACGTGGATCGGCATGCCCAGCGGTTCGCGCTGGCCGTAAGTGAAGCTGCCGCAGAGCAGGAAGTCGGCGCGCAGAATCGGCAGCATCAACCGCATCAATTCGGGGTTGGCCAGGGCCTCTTCAGCAGTGCCCTGCAGTTCGCGCAGGCGGGCGATCAGTTGTTGGTCAGTTTTTTCAATGGCGTAGTCACTCACATCACGGCGCGCCGGGCCGGCAGTGCCGGAGGCAAACAACGCCAGCGGCTCAGGCACACCGCGCTCGCGCAGGGCGTGGGCCAATTCGAAGGCGAGCAGGCCGCCGAGACTGTGGCCGAACAGGGCATACGGGCCGTTCAGGTCACGGCTGATTTCATCTGCCAACTGCGCTGCCAAAGCCTTGATGTCGCGCTGCAACGGCTCATCCATACGCATGCCGCGCCCCGGCAATTCCAGTGGGCACACTTGCAACCACTCCGGCAGAGCCCGACGCCAACGCGCATAGACCATGGCGCTGGCCCCCGAATAGGGCAGGCAAAACAGGCGCAGTCGCGTGGCGGCACTCATCGGTTGAGCGCTCTCATCAGGCTGAGGGTGCCCGATAGGCTAAAGGCTCCAAACTGAAACATGCTGTATGCACCGTACAAACCCATGTCGTCCTCCTGCGGGCGCTGATCCTTGGCCGTTTGTTAACGGACCTGTCACCCATGAGAACGGACGGTGCCGGCAAATAATTAGTCTGCGGGCAAGCGCGAGACCGGGTTCACACCTTTCAGAGAGGCATAAGATTAGTTCGTCTTCTCATTTGACAATCATTATCATTAAGCATAATTTGTTGCCCGATGTGTAGGAGGCCTCAGCACGGACGCCCTCCCCTAACCTCTTTTGCGACAAGGTGATTTCCATGACGGAACAAGTATCCACAGGCAGGTGCGACTCACCGCTTCTCCAGGCATTCGTCGACAATCGTTTGATTCTGGTGAAGATCGCGGCACGCATTACCGGCTGCCGCTCGCGCGCCGAAGACGTGGTTCAGGACGCCTACTTCAGACTGCAATCGGCGCCGACGATCACCTCATCGTTCAAGGCCCAACTGAGTTATCTGTTCCAGATCGTGCGCAACCTGGCGATCGATCACTACCGCAAGCAGGCCCTGGAACTCAAATACTCCGGGACCGAGGAGGAAGGCTTGAATGTGGTCATTCACGGCGCTTCACCGGAAACCTCGCACATCAATTTCAACACCCTGGAAAACATCGCCGACGCCCTGACGCAATTGCCCCAACGCACCCGTTATGCGTTCGAGATGTATCGCCTGCACGGCGTGCCGCAAAAGGACATCGCCAAGGAACTCGGCGTCTCGCCGACCCTGGTGAACTTCATGATTCGTGATGCGCTGGTGCATTGCCGCAAGGTGTCGGGCAGCCACAGTGATACGTTTGCGCGGCGAGTCTGAGTGTGGGGAAAGGGCTTGGTGTGGTGAGCGAGCTTGTTCTGGTGAGCAGGCTTGGTGTGGCGAGCGGGCTTGTTGTGGCGAGCGGGCTTGCCCCGCGTTGGGCTGCGCAGCAGCCCTGAACCAGACACTACGGTCTGACTGAAAAACTGCGGTGGCTTTAGCGCGGCCGCTTCGCAGCCCTACGCAGGGCAAGCCTGCTCGCCACACCAAGCCTGCTCGCCACAACAGCCTCTCAACAAAAGACTTCAGGACGCGGGCATCACATCAATGCGATACGGCTCGAAGATCTTCAACAGCTGCCCGTTATCACGCAGGCGCTTGAGCATCTCGGCAAACGCCGCCCCGGTAATCGGTGCCTTTGGCCGCAGCAACGCGTAGTGGTGGTACACCTGGTCAATCCGCTCCGAGACCAGGAACTGCCCGGCCATGTCCGCGTTGCGCACCATGAAATCACTCAAGTACGAACGCGTGACCAGCGCGATGTCCGCACGCCCGCGCGCCACCATCAGCAAGTTGCTGTCATGGGAATAGGTCAACGTGGCGTTGAAATGCTCGGTCATGTACTTGGGGTCGGGGTTGAAGTTGGCAAAGGCGTAGTGATAACCGCTGAACACGGCCAGGCGCTTGCCGTTTAGGTCGGCGAAATAGCGCTGATCGCGACCGGGCTCACGTTGGGCGACGAAAATTTCCGCGTCTTCAAGCCCCATGTCCACGGCAGTGTGGGCAATGTTCTGCCAGCCCCAGTCGGGGTTTTCGAAGATCGCCATGTCGACCCGGCCCTGCTCGAAATCGCGAAAACGCCGCGGGATAGACGTCGGCACCAGTACAAATTGGTAATCGCTTTGCGAGGCGTTCAGCGCCTCGACCAGTTGCGGCAGTAAACCGGTGTCGGCACCCTGCTCCGGGCGTACGGTGTAGGGCGGAAAATGCGCGGCGCCGATCCTCACCAATTGCGCAGCCGAAGCCGGCATCCACCCCGCGGTGCCCAGTGCCCATAAAGTTAGTCCTGCAGCCAGCCGCCATGGCGAAAACATTGAGGCACACACCGTTTAATACTCTGATGGCGATAAGCTAGGCGTTTTTGTCAGGTGAGACAACTTTCCATCGGCAAATTAATGGCTTGCGCCTCAATCGGCCTTCAGCACCATCAGCAGGGCTTCTTCGGCCAATTGCTCCAGGGTCAGGCTGCCTTGGGCGCGGAACCACGTGGTGGTCCAGGACAACGCGCCGGTAAGGAAACGCCGGGTGATAAAAACATCGCCCCTGATGTAACCGGCGGCCTTGGCCTCGCCCAGCACCTGCAACCAGATGTCTTCGTACACATCACGCAGCGCCAGCACCTGGGCCTGGCCATCGGCCGACAGCGAACGCCATTCATAAACCAGCACCGCCATGGCTTCGCCGCTGCCGCCCATGATCGACTGCAATTCACAACGAATCAGCGCCAATACGCGTTCACGCACGTTGCTCGCTTCCTCGAGTGAAGCGCGCATCAACGCAGTGTTGTAGTGGATGGTTTCCTCCATCACCGCGCGCAGGATCTCGTCCTTGCTCTTGAAGTGATGAAAGATGCTGCCGGACTGAATGCCCACCGCGCTGGCCAGGTCACGCACGGTGGTACGCTCAAAGCCTTTGTTGCGAAACAGGTGAGCTGCGGTTTGCAGCAATTTGCCCCGGGCACTGTCGGGGTCGGTCAATTGGCCGGCATCGACCATGGTGCGCATCACCCTCAGGGCTTTTTGCTCATCCATGCCTCTCTCCTTCACGTGTGCTGACGTCGTGGGCGGCAATTTAGGCCGTGGCCGCCACCCAAGCAAGCGCTTGGGCAAAACTTGTGCACGCAGTTTACAAACCAAGCGCTTGCTTGGTAGTCTCGACGCCAGCCATTCGAGGACGGATTTCTCATGAGCAAGACGGTACGTATCGGCTGCGCCAGCGCCTTCTGGGGTGACACCTGCACCGCCGCCGCCCAGCTGGTGCATGGCGGGGCGCTGGATTACCTGGTGTTCGACTATCTGGCGGAAGTCACGATGTCGATTCTCGCCGGTGCGCGGATGAAAGATCACCAAGCCGGGTACGCCACGGATTTCGTCGAAGTGCTCACGCCGCTGCTGGGCGACATCCAGCGCCAGGGCATCCGCGTGATCAGCAATGCCGGCGGCATCAACCCGCACGCTTGCGTCGCCGCCCTGCAAGCGGCCTGCGACAAGGCGCAAATCCCGCTGAAAATCGCCGTGCTGCTGGGCGATGACCTGCAACCGCAGCTCAAGCATCTGCACGGCGTCACCGATATGTTCAACGGCGCGCCGCTGCCACCGATGTGCGTGTCGGCCAACGCCTACCTCGGCGCGCCAGGCATTGCCAAGGCACTTGAATTGGGCGCCGACATCGTGATCACCGGCCGGGTGGTCGACAGTGCGGTGGTCAGCGCCGCACTGGTGCACGAATTCAACTGGTCATGGCAGGACTATGACCGCCTCGCCCAAGCCGCCCTCGCCGGGCACATCATCGAATGCGGCGCACAGTGCACCGGTGGCAACTTCACCGATTGGCGTGACGTGCCGGACTACGAGCACATTGGTTTTCCCATCGTCGAGGTCAGTGCCGACGGCCAGTTCACCGTCAATAAAGTCGACGGTACGGGTGGGCTGATCAGCGAACTCAGCGTGGCCGAACAGCTGCTGTATGAAATCGGCGACCCGCGCGCCTACCTGCTGCCCGATGTGATCTGCGATTTCAGCCAGGTCAAACTGCAGCAGCAAGGCAAAAACCAAGTGCGCCTGCACGGCGCCAAAGGTTTGCCGCCCACCGATCAGTACAAGGTCAGCGCCACCTACCCGGACGGTTTTCGTTGCACCGCCAGTTGCCTGATCGCCGGGATCGACGCGGTGGCCAAGGCCGAGCGCGTCAGCCAGGCGATCATCAACAAGACCTCCCAACTGTTCAGCCAGCGCGGCTGGGCGCCCTACACCGAGTTCAACATCGAGTTGCTCGGCAGCGAAGCCACCTACGGCGCCCACGCCCAGCGTCAGGATTGCCGCGAAGTGGTGATGAAACTGGCGGTGCGGCACCCGAGCAAACAGGCGCTGGTGCTGTTCGCCCGCGAGATCGCCCAGGCGGCCACTGGCATGGCGCCCGGCTTGACCGGCATCGTTGGCGGGCGGCCGACGGTGTATCCGCTGATTCGGCTGTTTTCGTTCCTGATCGATAAATCATCCTGTGAGCTGGTGATCGACTTCCAAGGCCAGCGTCACGCCATTGAACTGCCCGCCTCTGCGCCACTGGTCACCCCGGCCGCGCCGATTGACCCGCCCAAGCCCCAAGGCCGCGCCGACGCCAACGTGCCGCTGGTAAAGCTGGCCGTGGCGCGCTCCGGCGACAAGGGCAACCACAGCAATATCGGCGTGATCGCCCGCCACCCCGACTACCTGCCGTGGATCGCCGAAGCGTTGACCCCGGAAGTGATCGTCGACTGGATGAGCCACGTGCTCGACCCCCTCCACGGCCGCGTTGAACGCTGGTACTTGCCCGGCAGCCACAGCCTGAATTTTCTGCTGGAAAACGCCCTGGGCGGCGGCGGTATCGCCAGCCTGCGCATCGACCCGCAGGGCAAAGCCTTCGCCCAGCAACTGCTGGAAATTCCCATTGCCGTGCCGCAACACATCGCCGATCAACTCAAATAAAAGGAGCGTTGCCGTGGCCTTCGACTCAATCTTCAAAGCCGACCTGTTCCACGGGCAAACCGTGATCGTCACCGGGGGCGGCAGTGGCATTGGCCGCTGCACCGCGCATGAACTCGCGGCCCTCGGCGCTCAAGTGATTCTGGTGGGGCGCAAACCGGAAAAACTGCAAACGGTGGCCGCGGAAATCGCCGAAGACGGCGGCACGGCGCATTGGCAGGCTTGCGATATACGCGATGAAGAGGCGGTGAAGGCGCTGGTCACGCAGCTCCTCCACGCACACGGGTCGATTCACGGGCTGGTGAATAACGCCGGCGGCCAATACCCGTCGCCCCTGGCCTCGATCAATCAAAAGGGCTTTGAAACGGTGCTGCGCACTAACCTGGTCGGCGGTTTCCTGATGGCGCGGGAAGTGTTCAACCAGTCGATGAGCAAGCACGGCGGCGCCATCGTCAACATGCTCGCGGACATGTGGGGCGGCATGCCCGGCATGGGCCACTCGGGCGCCGCGCGCTCGGGCATGGACAACTTCACCAAGACCGCCGCCTTCGAATGGGGCTACGCCGGGGTGCGCGTCAACGCCGTGGCGCCGGGCTGGATTGCCTCCAGCGGCATGGACACCTACGAAGGCGCCTTCAAGGCGGTGATCCCGACCCTGCGCGAGCACGTGCCGCTCAAGCGTATCGGCACCGAATCGGAGGTCAGCGCGGCTATCGTGTTCCTGCTCAGCCCCGCCGCCGCGTTCATCAGCGGCAGCACCTTGCGCATCGACGGCGCCGCCAGCCTGGGCAGCCGCGCCTGGCCGCTGCCCAAGGCGCAACCGCCGAGCGAGCCGTTCAATGGTTTCCACCGCGCCTACCTGCCCGATGTGCTCAAGGCGGAGCAATAAACCATGCCGGCAATTGAAAGCTTGATCGACGCCCACAGCCCGCAGTTCGCGCAAAACCGCGAGGCGATGCTGGCCGCCATCGCGCAGCTGCGCCAGCTGGAGCACGCCCTGCTAAGCAAGGCGCAGGAAGCCAAACCCAAGTTCGACACGCGCGGCCAACTGCTGCCCCGCGAGCGCCTCAACCTGCTGCTGGACCCTGGCGCGCCGTTCCTGGAGCTGGCCAGCCTGGCCGGCTACAAACTCCACGACGACAAAGACGGCAGCGCGGCCGGCGGCGGCTTGATCGCCGGCATTGGCTACGTCAGCGGCGTGCGCATGCTGGTGGTGGCCAATAACAGCGCGATCAAGGGCGGCACCATTTCCCCCACGGGGCTGAAAAAATCCCTGCGCCTGCAACAGATCGCCATGGAAAACAAACTGCCGGTGGTGACACTCGCCGAAAGCGGCGGTGCCAACCTCAACTACGCCGCCGAGATTTTCGTCGAGGGCGCCCGCAGCTTTGCCAACCAGGCGCGCATGTCGGCCATGGGCCTGCCGCAAATCACCGTGGTACACGGCTCGGCCACGGCCGGCGGTGCGTATCAGCCGGGGCTGTCGGATTACGTGGTGGTGGTGCGCGGCAAGGCCAAGCTGTTTCTCGCCGGACCGCCGCTGCTCAAGGCCGCCACCGGCGAAGTGGCCACCGATGAGGAACTCGGCGGCGCCCAGATGCACGCGCAAACCGCCGGCACCGCCGAATACCTGGCCGAAAACGATGCCGACGGCGTGCGCATCGTGCGCGAGATCGTCAGCCTGTTGCCTTGGGATGAGCGCCTGCCGCGTGCGCCAAAACGCGCTTATACAGAACCGCTGTACCCCATCGAAGAATTGCTGGGGCTGATCCCCGACGACCCGAAAAAGCCCTACGACGTGCGCGAAATCCTCGCGCGCCTGGCCGACGGTTCCAACTTCCTCGAATTCAAGGGCGAGTTCGACGCCCACACCGTCTGCGGCCATTTGCACATCCAGGGCCGCGCCGTCGGCGTGATCGGCAATAACGGCCCGATCACGCCCAAAGGCGCGAGCAAGGCCGCGCAATTTATCCAGCTGTGCGACCAGAGCCGCACGCCGCTGCTGTTCCTGCACAACACCACCGGTTTCATGGTGGGCACCGAGTCGGAGCAACACGGCGTGATCAAGCACGGCGCGAAGATGATCCAGGCGGTGGCCAATGCGCGGGTGCCGAAACTCACGGTCGTGGTCGGCGGCTCCTACGGCGCCGGCAACTACGCCATGTGCGGCCGCGGCCTGGACCCGCGCTTTATCTTCGCCTGGCCCAACAGCCGCACGGCGGTGATGGGCGGCGCGCAGGCGGGCAAGGTGCTGCGCATCGTCACCGAGGCCAAGCAATTGAAGGCGGGTTTGGTGCCCGACCCCAAGGTGCTCGACATGCTCGAACAGGTCACCGCGCAGAAGCTCGACAGCCAGTCCACCGCGCTCTATGGCAGCGCAAATCTGTGGGACGACGGGCTGATCGATCCACGCGATACCCGCACGCTGCTGGGTTACCTGCTGGATATTTGCCATGAGGCCCAGATGCGGCAGTTGCAACCCAACAGCTTCGGCGTGGCGCGTTTCTAAAGGAGAACAACCACAATGATTTTTACCCAGGAACATCAGGAACTGCGCCGCACCGTGCGCGCCTTCGTCGATCGCGAGATCAACCCGCATGTGGACGAATGGGAAAAAGCCGGGCGCTTCCCCATTCACGAAATCTTTCGCAAGGCCGGCGATCTCGGCCTGCTGGGCATTTCCAAGCCGGAGCAATTCGGCGGTATGGGCCTGGATTACAGTTATTCCATTGTGGCAGCTGAAGAATTCGGCACCATTCGCTGCGGCGGCATCCCGATGTCCATCGGCGTGCAGACCGACATGTGCACCCCCGCCCTCGCCCGCTTCGGCAGCGATGAACTGCGCGACGAGTTCCTGCGCCCGGCCATCAACGGCGAGCAGGTCGGCTGCATCGGCGTCTCGGAAACCGGCGCCGGCTCCGACGTCGCCGGGCTGAAAACCCATGCCCGCAAGGACGGCGACGACTACGTGATCAACGGCAGCAAAATGTGGATCACCAATTCGCCCAGCGCCGACTTCATTTGCCTGCTGGCCAACACCTCCGACGACAAGCCGCATATCAACAAGTCGCTGATCATGGTGCCGATGAACACGCCAGGCATCAGCGTCAGCCCACCGCTGGAAAAGCTCGGCATGCACAGTTCCGAGACGGCCCAGGTGTTCTTCGACGGTGTGCGCGTGCCGCAGCGCAATCGCATCGGCCACGAAGGGGCGGGTTTCATGATGCAAATGCTGCAGTTCCAGGAAGAACGTCTGTTTGGCGCGGCCAACATGATCAAGGGCCTGGAGTACTGCATCGACAGCACCATTGAGTACTGCAAAGAACGCCAGACCTTCGGCAAAGCGCTGATCGACAACCAGGTCATTCACTTTCGCCTCGCCGAGCTGGCCACTGAAATCGAATGCCTGCGCGCGCTGGTCTACCAGGCCACCGAGCAATACATCAAAGGCCAGGACGTGACCCGCCTGGCTTCCATGGCCAAGCTCAAGGCCGGGCGCCTGGGCCGCGAGGTCAGCGACAGCTGCCTGCAATACTGGGGCGGCATGGGCTTTATGTGGGACAACCCGGTGGCCCGCGCCTACCGCGACGTACGGCTGGTATCGATTGGCGGCGGCGCCGACGAAATCATGCTGGGCATCATCTGCAAATTGATGGGCACGCTGCCCGGGAAAAAATCATGAACACCTTGCTGCTCGAACCGCATAACGGTGTGCTGCACATCACCCTCAATCGCCCGGCGCATCGCAATGCCATGAGCCTGGAGATGGTCAACGAACTGCGGGCGGTGTTGGCGCAGCTCGACGGCCAGGTGCGCGCGCTGGTGATCAGCGGCGCGGGTGGGCATTTCTGCGCGGGGGCGGATGTGAAAGACATGGTCACCGCCGGCGGCACGGCGCAGTTGCAGGCGCTGAACCGCGCGTTTGGCACCTTGCTGCAAGAAGTTGAAGCGGTGCCGCAAGTGGTGATCGTGGTGCTGCAAGGTGCAGTGCTGGGGGGTGGGTTTGGGCTGGCGTGTGTGAGTGACATTGCGATCGCCGATCACCAGGCGCGATTCGGCTTGCCGGAAACCAGCTTAGGCTTGTTGCCGGCGCAGATTGCGCCGTTTGTGGTCAAGCGGATCGGCCTGACCCAGGCGCGCCGGCTGGCGCTGACTGCGGCGCGGTTTGATGGGCTTGAGGCGCAGCGCTTGGGCGTGGTGCATTTTGCCGAGAGCGATGCGCAGGCATTGGCACAGCGCCTGGATGAGGTGTTGGGACAAGTGCTGCAGTGTGCGCCGGGCGCGAATGGGCGGACTAAAGCGCTGTTGCTCGCCAGTGCCGACGAGCCGCTTGAGGCGGTGCTGGATCGCGGAGCGCAGTGGTTTGCCGAGGCGGTGACGGGCATGGAAGGGATAGAGGGGACGCAGGCTTTTGTGCAAAAGCGTAAGCCAGGTTGGTGCAAATGACGCCATCGCAGGCAAGCCAGCTGCCACCGGGAGAACGCCTTTCACATGGTGAGAGCTGGTTTGCCTGCGATGGGGCCAGAACATTCACCCCGTGCGCCAAGGGATAAACCAATGCCCACATTCAGCAAAATCCTGATCGCCAACCGCGGCGAAATTGCCTGTCGCATCCAGCGCACCGCCCAGGCCCTGGGCTACCGCACCGTGGCGGTCTACAGCGATGCCGACGCCCAGGCCCTGCATGTGCAGATGGCCGACGAAGCCGTCAACATCGGCCCGGCGCCCGTTCAGCAGTCGTACCTCAACATCGCCGCCATTCTCAACGCAGCCAACATCACAGGCGCCGACGCCATCCACCCCGGCTATGGCTTTCTCTCCGAAAACGCCGACTTCGCCCGCGCCTGCCAACACGCGAACATCACCTTCATCGGCCCAAGCGTTGAGGCCATCGAACTGATGGGCAGCAAACGCCTGTCCAAACTGGCCATGCTCGAGGCGGGCGTGCCGTGCATACCCGGTTACCAAGGCGGCCGCCAAGACGACGCCACCCTGCAAGAGCAAGCCAAGCGCATTGGCTACCCTCTGATGATCAAGGCCAGCGCCGGCGGTGGCGGGCGCGGCATGCGCCTGGTGCACGACAGCAGCCAACTGCTCGACTCACTGCGCACCGCCCGCTCTGAAGCGATGAACGCCTTCGGCAGCGACGAACTGATCCTCGAGCGCGCGCTGATCGACCCGCGCCATGTCGAAATTCAATTGTTCGGCGACAGCCACGGCCAGCTCATCTACCTGGGCGAACGCGATTGCTCGATCCAGCGCCGCCACCAGAAAGTCATTGAAGAAGCCCCCTGCCCCGTGATGACCCCGCAACTGCGCCAAGCCATGGGCGAAGCCGCCCTGAAAGCCGGGCGGGCGGTCAATTACGTGGGCGCCGGCACGGTGGAATTCCTGCTCGACCGCGACGGCCAATTCTATTTCCTGGAAATGAACACGCGCCTGCAAGTGGAGCACCCCGTTACCGAGCTGATCACCGGCCTCGACCTGGTGGCCTGGCAACTGCACATCGCAGCCGGTGAAGCGCTGCCACTTACACAGGCCGACGTGACCTTAAGCGGTCACGCCCTGGAAGTGCGCCTGTACGCCGAAGACCCGGCGCAGGGCTTTGTGCCGCAAACCGGTGACGTGCTGCGCTGGGAGCCTGCCGTCGGCGTGCGGACCGACCACGGCGTACTCGAAGGCCAACGCATCAGCCCGTTCTACGACGCCATGCTCGGCAAGATCATCGCTCACGGCGCCACCCGTGAAGAAGCTCGGCGCAAACTGCTGCGAGCAGTCCAAGACACGGTATTGCTGGGCGTAACGACCAACCAGCGACTGCTCGCCGATCTGCTTGAACACCCGGACTTTATCGCCGGCGATTTCAGCACCGGATTCATCGCCAAGCACTTCAGCGAGATTCCCCGTCAGGCAGCCACAGATGAACAGATCGCCCTGGCCGCCGCGCTGTTTTATCACCACAGCGCCGGTACCCACCACTCAGGTTTAACGGGCTGGCGCAACAACGCCAGCGTGCCTTGGACTTATCGCCTGGATATTAACGACGCACCCCACGAGGTCGCCGTGAGCGTGCTGCACGCCAACCACCTGCAGGCCAACGGCATCGACATTCGCAACCTCAGCACCGATGGCCGCCGGGCCACGCTGGAGATCAACGGCGTGCGCCGCCGCGTCGCCTACCACCTCGACGATGCCCAGCTCTGGCTGCCCGGCGTGCGGGTGATCAACCGTACCCAGCAGGTCGCCAGCCGCCAGGTCGATGCCGGCAGCGGCACCGTCAAGGCGCCGATGGACGGTGCCATTGTCGACATTCGGGTCAGCGCCGGTCAGCGCGTCACCCAGGGCCAATTGCTGCTGGTGCTCGAAGCGATGAAGATGGAGCATCCGCTGACGGCCGGCATCGACGGCGTGATCAAAAACGTGCAGGTGATTGCAGGCGCTCAAGTGCACAATCGCCAGGTTTTACTGGAGATCGAAAAGGCCTAGGCGGAACTACACGGCCCGGCTACGCTCTATCCCCATCAGGAAGGGACGAGTACGGGAACCTGCGCGATGCCTCATTGGCTGATTATTGACCTTGAAGCCACAACGGATGAAGGCGGCTGGCCCGTGACGGAGATGGAAGTCATCGAGATCGGCGCGAGCCTGGTGAACCGACAAGGCCGTGAACTGGATCACTTCCAGCGCTTTGTGCGGCCGCTGCGTCGGCCGTTGCTGACGCCGTTCTGCCGACAGCTCACCCACATCACCCAGGCCAACATCGACGCCGCTGCACCGATGACCGACGTGTGGCCACTGTTCGAACGCTGGCTGGGCCAGCATCACACGCGCCTGGAAGGCTGGGCCAGCTGGGGCGACTACGATCGCAAGCAGCTTGAACTCGAATGGCAACGCCATGGCCTGGCCAGCGCGCTCGCGCAAACGCCGCATGTGAACCTCAAGCAGCGCTTCGCCAAGGCCCGGCGCCTGGATAAGCCGCTGGGTCTCAACGGCGCGCTGCAATTGGCGGGGATGCAGTTTCAGGGTCAGCAACACCGGGCGCTGGAAGATGCGCGCAACACCGCGCGCCTGCTGCCGTTGATTTTGCCGGTCTAGGCAGCGCGCAAAGGCTTGGGCATACTGGCCGGCCTTTTCCAATATCCTGCTGTTCTGTAGGGGCCGGCGTGCCGGTCTTGGCGTGCGCCTGAGCGAAGCCAGGCCCAAGGGCCTCATCGCCGGCAAGCACGTCCATACAGAGCAGGAAGCCTTAATCCACTTTTCGAGGATTCACCCATGTTCAAAGTCAACGAATACTTCGACGGCACCGTCAAGTCGATCGCTTTCGGCACCGCAGAAGGTCCGGCGACCATCGGCGTGATGGCCCCGGGTGAATACGAATTCGGTACCGCCCAGCGTGAAATCATGCACGTGGTGTCCGGCGCCCTGACCGTGAAACTGCCCGACGCCGACTGGGAAACCTTCGCTGCCGGCAGCCAGTTCAACGTACCGGCCAACAGCAAGTTCCAGCTGAAGGTCGCGGTAGACACTGCTTACCTGTGCGAATACCGCGGCTAAGGGTTGCACCGGTCAAAAAAATGCCCGTCTCGCAGGAGACGGGCATTTTTTATGCGCGAACGTGTTACTCGATGATGGTCACGGGCATGCCCACTTGCAGAAGGCCCAGGTCATCGTTGACCAGGTTCTGGCCGAACAGGGCGCCGTGTTCCGTCTTGCGATAGGCATCGAGCGTGGCGAAGGGTTCGCGATCGGCACTGCGTTCGCCGGTCGCCGGGTCGATCGTGGTGAGAATGCAACGAGCACAGGGCTTGACCACTCGGAACTCAACGTCGCCGATACGCAGGCGCTTCCAGCCATCTTCGGCATACGCTTGACTGCCTTCGATCACCAGATTGGGACGAAAGCGCAGCATTTCCATAGGCCGGCCAACCTGCCGGGAAAGGTCGTCCAGGGACGCCTGGCCGATCAACAACAGCGGGTAGCCGTCGGCAAACGCCACCTGGTCGGCATCTTTGCCGAAACCGGCCTCGGTGGTGCGTGCACGGGCCAGCGGCATCTGCACCAGCCGCGTGGCTTTGCCGATAAAGTCACTGACCCAGGCCGCCGCCGCATCGCCGGCATCCGGCACACGCAGGGTATCGCGCCAGATCGTCACCCCGCGCAGTTCGGCGTCGCTGCCAG
This sequence comes from Pseudomonas sp. Larv2_ips, assembly GCF_963879675.1. Taxonomy (NCBI): domain Bacteria; kingdom Pseudomonadati; phylum Pseudomonadota; class Gammaproteobacteria; order Pseudomonadales; family Pseudomonadaceae; genus Pseudomonas; species Pseudomonas sp. Larv2_ips. The sequence continues at coordinate 1,473,899 of NZ_CAWOAW010000027.1, read as the reverse complement.
GCAAGGCCACCTCCAGCGGCGCCATGCCTGGCGTACTCAGGGTCAAGCCACCGGCGCTGTTCCACAACGCCGACAACTGGCTCATTTTCGCCACCGCCCGCTGCGTCAGAAATCGCCCGCTGGCTTCGTCGACCAACATCCAGCGTCGATCCCCGTCCAGCCCGAGTTGATCCAGACCGACCTGCTGCAAGGCTTCGGCCTTGCCGGACTTCAAGGGGTAACGGTACAACGCGCTGAGACGAAGCATGAGCCTGCGTTCCTGAGGGGACAAAGCGCCACCCTATAGCAGGCAGCCCCGGAATCAAAGGGCGACGCCCCCACAGTCAACAAGCAGGTGCAACGCGCAGACTCACCGCGCCCCCCAGACTTACTCTGGCCAGCGACTTACTGTGGCGAGCGAACTTACCGTGGCGAGCGGGCTTGCCCCGCGTTGGGCTGCGAAGCAGCCCCAAAGCCAGACCCCGCAGTTCTGCTGAGACACCGCAGCGTCCTTAAGGGGCCGCTGCGCAGCCCAACGCAGGGCAAGCCTGCTCACCATAAAGAGCCGGCTCACCCAACCCTAAGTTCCTCACAAAGAATCAGGCCGGCACTTCATCCAGCATCAGGCGTTGGCGCACCACATCCACCAGCTTGTCGGGCTGGAATTTGGACAGGAAGTTATCGCAACCGACCTTTTTCACCATCGAGTCGTTGAAGCTGCCCGACAGCGAGGTGTGCAGCACCACGTAAAGCCCCCGCAGGCGCGGATCGTTGCGAATTTCGGTGGTCAGGCGGTAGCCGTCCATCTCGGGCATTTCGGCGTCGGTAAAGATCATCAGCAGTTTGTCGGTCATCACCTGGCCGCTGTCGGCCCAGGCCTTGAGCATGTTCAGCGCCTTGAGGCCATCACTGGCGATGTGCATCTTCACCCCAAGCTGGCCAAGGGTGTCGCGCAGTTGCGACAGTGCCACATTGGAGTCGTCCACCAACAGCACTTCGCGGCCACGGGCGCGCTCCAGCACCGGGTCTTCGAGTTTCTCGCGGGAGACCTTGGCGTTGTACGGCACGATTTCGGCGAGGACTTTTTCCACGTCGATGATTTCCACCAACTGGTCATCGACCTTGCTGATGGCGGTGAGGTAATGCTGGCGACCGGCGCTGGCCGGTGGCGGCAGGATGGCTTCCCAGTTCATGTTGACGATGCGGTCCACACCGCCCACCAGGAATGCCTGCACCGAGCGGTTGTACTCGGTGACGATAATCGTGCTGTTGGGCCCCGGCACCAGCGGACGCATGCCAATCGCCTGCGACAGGTCGATCACCGGCAGGGTCTGGCCGCGCAGGTTGACCACGCCACACACAAACGGGTGACGCTGGGGCATCAGGGTCAGCTTGGGCAACTGCAGGACTTCCTGCACCTTGAACACGTTGATCGCGAACAGCTGCCGCCCGGCCAGGCGAAACATGAGAATCTCCAGGCGATTCTCACCCACCAGTTGCGTGCGTTGATCTACCGTGTCGAGAATGCCGGCCATTAAAAGCTCCTGATGTGGTGTGTGTGCGGCTGGTTCAAGCGGGTCGGGTATCGCGACCCTGCCGACCAACGCGCCGTCTTTGAATTGTTCGCGAGCACGCTTGCGCCTATGCTCGTTATCGGCGGCGATCGCCAGAGCTTGACCCCGGTAAAATGCCACGTAAATTCATTGATGTCACACTGACATCATGGTTTACTGCAACGGCCTCTTCAAACGGCACTCAAGCAACGTCGCGCGACCTTCAAATCGACGCGAGGTTCCGCTGCGTAAGGGAATCCCCTATGCACAATCAGGCCCAACCTGATATTCGCGATATCTAATAGCCATTAATGTGACGCCATTCTCATTGCATGAATGGAGTCACGCTTTTGTTTGCCATCCCAAGCCCTCGGCCCACGGGTCTTTTAGAGATTGCCGTGGCGGCATCCAAAGTTGTGCAAGCGACCCGAATGACCAGGGCCACTCACGGCTATCGTGATCATTCAAATAACGGTCCTACTGGAATTTCGGAAGCGGGCTACAGATTTCAGTCATATTTCAGCGGTAGGTTTACGCCATTCACCCGGTGCGGCATCTCATCACCCGAGCTTATGTTACGGAGACATGCATGATGAATAACGCAAACGAATGGCAAACTGCACTTCCCGAATTCCTGCTTGAGGCCGAGATGCTCCTGGCCAAGTCGCAAGAGTGCTTGAACCACTTGCATCTGATCCGCAACGACAGCGATGCCATCGACTGCATGAAAATCAGTTTGAGCAACCTGGCTGAAAAGGCCGAGGGCCTGGCCCTGCAGGCGATCAGCGAATTCTCTCGGCATATTCAATACCTGATTGCCAACGCCGCCTGCCCCATGGAACTGCATGATCAGGCGCTCAATGCCTTGCATGACTGCCTGACACTGCTGGCGTGGCAACTGGAATTGATCGACACCCGCACCGGCGAACTGGCCCTGGATGAAAGCGAACAAACTAAATTGATTGCGACAGTCACCTTGCAGATCCCGCAAAAAGACTTCGGTTATAAACCGCAGCAACGCTTACATCACACCTCGTGATGAGCGTAGAGGTCGTATTTAATCAGTGAGTTATCTAATAACGACAGCAACATATCAATTAGCCATCAGCGCTATAACTCTGCCCACCCACTTCCTTAATACAACGGCCTGCTGTTTCAACTCCGGGACCCTTTAACGCGCAGATTAGGGCCCTGGGAGTTTATGCGTGGTTAATAACCCATGAGGCGAGTCGCCAGGCGACCAACGGTAATAGTGGTGGTACTATGCCCCGCTCGAAGTGACTCAACTTCATGATGTATAAAAGATGTTTCGGCACCGCATTCCAAACAGAGCCCCGTCAGCCGCCGTGACCGGTCTTCCCGCAGCGAACCTTCATTGGCTCCATCCGCTATGTACGCCAGCCTAAAGTCACTCATCGCAAGAGCCGTGTCCCGCAGCAATGCCCGCCGCATCGTTCTCGCCCTGTGCCTTTGCTCCTTGCTGGTCAGCCTGTGGGCCTATACCCGTTCCGCACCATTGCCGTTATTGATCCCTTTGCTCAACCTGGCCACGTTGCTGGTGGTGGGCGTGCAACAGTGGCGCTCGCGCAAATCGATAAAATTCCAGCCGCAGGAACTGGCCGATCGCTTGCTGCAAGTGCAAGAAAACGAACGGCATCGCCTCAGCCGCGAATTGCATGACGACATCGGCCAACTGCTCACTGCCGCCAAGCTGCAAAGCGAATGGCTCAAGCGCCGCTTGCCGCCAGACCTGCAAAGCCAGTGCACGGTGCTGTGCAACACCTTGAATGAAACCCTGGCCAAAGTGCGCGACGTCTCGGCCATTCTCAACCCGAGGCAGCTGGCCAGCCTTGGGTTGGAAGCCAGCCTGCGCGCGCACCTGCTCAAGACCCTGGAAAACACCCCGGTGCACTGGAGCCTGGAATGCCAGCAACGGCTGACCGGCATTCCCGAAGAGATGGCCGTGGCGGCCTTTCGGATCACCCAGGAAGCGGTGACCAACATGCTTCGCCATGCCCAGGCGCACAACCTGCTGGTGCGCCTGCAACGCCTGCCCGAAGGCCTGTCGCTGATGATCTGCGACGACGGCCTGGGCTTCTCGCCTGCCATCAACCCCGGCCTGGAAGGCCAACGGGGCATGGCCGGCATGTCCGAGCGGATAGATCAGTTGGGGGGCACTTTGTCCGTCAACAGCCAACCTGGCAAAGGGACCCGGATCGACGCGCTTTTCCCCTGGGCGCCGCGCGCCCTCGAACGGGCCAGTTCCCCTAAGGTTCTCGAGTGACCTGCAATTTACTTCTGGTGGATGACCACGCACTGATTCGGGCCGGCGTGCGCGCGCTGATCCAGGATATTCCCGGCTACACCGTGATCGGTGAAGCCAGTGACGGCGCGCAGTTACTGGAAAAATTCAGCGCACTGCAGCCGGATATCGTGCTGCTGGACCTGTCGATGAAGCACGTCGGTGGCCTGGACGCATTGCAGCAACTCAAGGCGGCCTACCCCAAAAGCAAAGTACTGATCCTGTCGATGCACACCGACCCGGAGCTGATCATGCGGGCGCTGGAGTCCGGCGCCCATGGCTACCTGCTCAAGGACACCACCGCCAACGAGTTGGAACACGCCCTGCTCGCCTTGCGCAACAACGAGCGCTACCTGAGCCCGGCGATTGCCCACACCGTGATCAATCAGGCGCTGATCCGCAGCCAGGGACCGACGTCCCCCGTCGCCCACAGCCACAACCTTACGGCGCGTCAGCTGGAAATTCTGCGCCTGATCGTGCGCGGCAAATCCACCCGGGAGATCGCCCACGGCCTGGGCCTGAGCATCAAGACCGTGGAGGCGCATCGCTCGCAAATCATGAAGCGCCTGCAGATATTCGACGTGGCAGGCCTGGTGCTATTCGCCGTTCGCGAGCAGATCATCAGCCTGGACGATTAGCGGCGAGTTCAACGGCAAGTGCACACGCAAGGCTTTGGGCAGTGCAGAGAACCGCAGGTCATCGCCTTTTAACGGTTCACCGTCCAGGTTGATATACAGCCCTTCGGCCACTTTGATCTCGACCCACGGCAGGCGCGCGCGCACGAACATGTTATCCAGGCCCCAGCCGTCGCTCATCAGCGTCATCAGCGTGCCAACCACCTCCTGAGGTGCCGGCAGAATGCTGATATCCAGCAAGCCATCGTCGGCCAACGCGCCAGGGCACAGCACATGCCCGCCGCCCGCCTGACGACCGTTGCCGATCCCCAGCGCGAGCAGGTCGCCCTTCCAATGGAAGCCCGGCCCTTCCAGCTCGCCATAGGCAGCCTTCAGCTCACTGAAACGCGTCAACCCGGTGAACAGGTAGGCCGCGCCGCCGAGGACTTTTTTCAGGTCTTCGGAGGTGTTGGCCGTGACCTGGCTGCCAAACCCGCCAGTGGCCATATTGAGGAACATTTGCCCACCGGCCTGGCCGAGGTCGATGGCTTTGGGCGGTACGTCCAGCAGCGCCAGCGCATGCGCAGGCTGCAGCGGCACACCGGCGGCGCGGGCAAAATCATTGGCGGTGCCCAACGGCATCAGCACCAGGCTGGCGTCGGTCTCGGCCAGCGCCATGGCTTCGGCCACGTCGCGCAACGTGCCGTCGCCGCCACCGGCGATCAGGTGGGTATAGCCGTCGGCCAGGGCCTCATTGACGATGCGCTGGGCGTCGCCGCCCTCCCAAGTGACCCGCACCGCCAGCTCCCAGCCCTGCTCACGACGGGCCTGCACGGCGGCGCGCACGTCCTCGTTGAGGGCTTGCTTGCCGTGCAGGATCAACAGTGCCTTGGGGGTGGTCATGCGGGGATTCTCCTGGGTTCAAAGGTGCTTGAAGGATGTGGACCTTGGCCGGAGGAAAAAAAGCCATCGGAGACGCAAATTTATTGGCCGCCTGGAAGTTATCCATCGCGTTGCACATCGATACCTTGCCGTTGGACACAGGTTCTACGGCATCCCATTGCTTGCCGTCGGCAGACAGCGCATGCCGCTGGATTGAACAGTCGGCGCAAATGCTCGCCTGCACTCTCTAATCCGTCTCAGGGCGAGGCACAAATGTCAGATGGCATCTATCAAGTGTGCCTGGTGTACCGAGGTATCCGCATCGCAGGCAAGCCAGCTCCCACAGCAAAGCCTGCCAGCAACGTCGGGCAGGTGCAGCAACCTGCGTCAGCTTTTGTGCAACTTACTCATCAATTGCGCTTCAGCCTGGGTCAAGCCACACGACTGCGTCAGCTCATCCACGGTCGCGCCCATGCCCACCAGCTTCGCCGCCTGGGCGAACGACAGGCTCGAAGGGTCGCGTTGTTCGATCTGCGCCAGTTTGTCCGGCAGCGGCCCGAGAATCGCGCGCAGTTCATGCACCTCGTCCCCGACCTTTACCGCAGTCTGCTGGAAGTGATCCACGCGCTTGACCAAGTCAAGAATGCGCCGGTCACGCACGGCATCGCGCTCGGCCTGTTGCTGGGCCAATTCGCGTTGCTGGCGCATATAGCGCAGCAGAAACGCCAAGGTCCCGGCCCACAACAGGGCCAGGACAATCACCGCCGCTTCAAGAAACAATCAGATGTTCTCCAGGTCCTGCCATTCTTCTTCGCTCATCATCTTGTCCAGCTCAACCAGAATCAGCAGTTCGCCGTTCTTGTTGCACACGCCCTGGATGAACTTGGCCGATTCCTCGTTGCCCACGTTCGGCGCGGTTTCGACTTCCGATTGGCGCAGGTAAACCACTTCGGCCACGCTGTCGACCATGATCCCGACCACTTGCTTGTCGGCCTCGATGATGACGATGCGCGTGTTGTCGTTAACCTCGGTCGGCACCAGGCCAAAACGCTGACGGGTGTCGATCACGGTCACCACGTTGCCGCGCAGGTTGATGATGCCCAGCACATAGCTCGGCGCACCCGGTACCGGCGCGATCTCGGTGTAGCGCAACACTTCCTGCACGCGCATCACGTTGATGCCGTAGGACTCGTTGTCCAGTTTGAAGGTTACCCATTGCAGGATTGGATCATCGACCAAACCTTGTGCGGATGCTGACTTGTTCATTCCTCGGACCCCTTCAAATACCGTTTTCACGGCGTATGTACTTCGCTGACCGCACTTGCATGCGGGCCTTATTGTTCAATCAACTGCGTTTGTTCTGCGGCATCGCTTTTACCGCGCCGCTGGCGATCAACTCAGCCAGCTCGGCGACGTCGAGCAACGCGCACATGTGTTCAATCACGGTGCCGGCCAACCACGGCCGTTGGCCCCGGTGGCTGCGCCATTTGATTTCATTGGGGTCCAGGCGCAACGAGCGGCTGACTTGATGCACCGCCAGCCCCCACTCGTAGCCCTGAACAGAAATCACATACTGCAAACCCTGGCGAAAATCATCGCGGTAGCGGTCGGGCATTACCCAGCGCGCGGTGTCCAGCACCTTGAGGTTGCCGGCCTGGCTTGGCAGGATGCCGAGAAACCACTCCGGTTGCCCGAACAGCGGCGTCAGCTCCTGGCCTTCCAGCGAATAGATCGAGCCCAGGCACACCAGCGGCACCGCCAGGGTCAACCCGGCGACATCGAACAACAGGCATTCGAACGGCTCGGCGGCCCACGCCGGGCGGCCATCTCCGGTGACTGGCGGCGGGGTGATGCTCGGCGGCAGATGGACTTCCACCACCGGCTCGACCACCACGGGCGCCATCACCGCTGGCGCAATCGGTTCTATCGGCTCAACCACAGGCGCCAGGTGCGCATCGCGGGCTTGTTCTTCGAGCACTGCCAACTGGAACTCATCCAGCGCGCTTTCGGCTTCTACCACCGGTTCAAGCAGCAGAATCGGTTCCGGCAGTTGCTCCGCGGTCGCGTCCTGCAGCAAGGCATCCAGGTAGGATTCCAGCGCCAGTTGCGGCCGGGTCTTGAGTTCAACGGGACGGTTCATCACGCCACCTGCGCCACAAGCTGTTGCGACAGCAAATGCTTGAGCAACGCGCGGTACGCCAGCACGCCACGGCTTTTGCCATCGAACTGCGAAGGCGTCAGGCCTGCGCGGCTGGCGTCGCGCAGGCGCGTGTCGACCGGGATGTAGCCATTCCAGATGGTGTCCGGGTAGGCATCGCGCAATACCCGCAAGGTGCCAAGGGACGCCTGGGTACGACGGTCGAACAACGTCGGCACGATGCTGAACGGCAGCGCCTGCTTGCGCGAACGGTTGATCATCGCCAGCGTGCTGACCATGCGCTCCAGGCCTTTGACCGCCAGGTGCTCGGTCTGCACCGGGATCACCAACTGCTGGCTGGCCGCCAAGGCGTTGACCATCAGCACGCCCAGCAACGGTGGGCTGTCGATGATCGCGTAGTCGAAGTCTTGCCACAGCTGCGCCAGGGTCTTGGCGATCACCAGGCCCAAACCGCTCTGCCCAGGCGACTGCCGCTCCAGGGTCGCCAGCGCAGTGCTGGACGGCAGCAGGGAAATGCTTTCGTTACTGGTGGGCAGCAGCAATTGCCCCGGCAAGTCGGCGGGCACGCTGCCTTTGTGCAGGAACAGGTCGTAGCAACTGTGTTCCAGCGCATCCGGGTCGTAGCCGAAATAGCTGGTCATCGAGCCATGCGGGTCGAGGTCGACCACGACCACACGCTTGCCCGCCTCGGCCAGCAAGCCGGCTAAGGCGATGGAGGTGGTGGTCTTGCCGACTCCACCCTTTTGATTGGCAACTGCCCAGACTCTCATTCGGTTGGTTCCTCCCGGCAGGCGATGGCGCGACCGAGACATTGCATAAGTTATTGAGCCGGTGACGGAGAATTGACGGCGCTCTGACGAACCGACGGCTTAACGGTTGGCGGTGCAGTTTGTGTGCCAGCCCGCTTCAGTGCCGCGTCCGGTGTTGCATTGGCTGTGCCGGTGCCGGTCAGGCTGCGGCGTACATCCAGGTTGCGCGACACCACCAGCACCACACGACGGTTGCGCGCGCGGCCTTCGGCAGTGGCGTTATTGGCCACCGGCTGGAATTCACCGTAGCCCACCGACGCCAGCCGGCCAGGGTTCACGCCCTGCATCGCGAGCATGCGCACGATGCTCGCGGCGCGCGCCGAGGACAGTTCCCAGTTGGTCGGGTACTGCGCGGTGGCAATCGGGAAATTGTCGGTAAAGCCTTCCACGTGGATCGGGTTTTCAAACGGTTTGAGGATCGCCGCCACCTTGTCGATGATGGTGAAGGCCTGGTCGCTCGGCATCGCATCGGCGCTGGCGAACAGCAGGCTGGAGTTCAATTCGATTTCCACCCACAACTCGTTGCCGCGCACGGTCATCTGGTTGGATTTGATCAGGTCGCCAAACGCAGCGCTGATGTCGTCGGCAATGCTTTTGAGCGGGTCACTGGTGCCACCGATGCCGGCGGCGGTTTCGTCGCTGTCGTTGACCAGCGGCTTGGCCGGGGTCACGGTCTTGGGCCGCTCTTCGCCAATGGGGATCGGCTTGAGGGCACGGTCGGCGTCGTTGAACACGCCGATCAGCGCTTGGGAAATGACTTTGTACTTGCCTTCGTTGATCGACGAGATGGAGTACATCACCACGAAAAACGCGAACAGCAAGGTAATGAAGTCGGCGTAGGACACCAGCCAGCGTTCATGGTTGACGTGCTCTTCAGGCTCGCGGCGGCGACGGCTCACAAACTCCCTCCTACACAAAGCATGCCCATCAATCCATGAAGCCCTGAAGCTTCAATTCGATGGAGCGCGGGTTTTCACCCTCGGCAATCGACAAGATGCCTTCCAACAACATTTCGCGGTAACGCGACTGGCGCATGGCAATCGACTTGAGCTTGCTCGCCACCGGCAGCAACACCAGGTTGGCACTCGCCACGCCGTAGATGGTGGCGACAAACGCCACGGCAATGCCGCTGCCCAGCTGCGACGGGTCGGCCAGGTTGCCCATCACGTGGATCAACCCCATCACCGCACCGATGATGCCGATGGTCGGCGCGTAGCCGCCCATGCTTTCAAAGACTTTGGCGGCATTGATGTCACGGCTTTCCTGGGTGTAGAAATCCACCTCGAGGATGCTGCGGATCGCCTCCGGTTCGGCGCCGTCCACCAGCAATTGCAGGCCTTTGCGCGCGTAGCTGTCGGGCTCGGCATCGGCCACGCCTTCCAGGCCCAGCAGGCCTTCCTTGCGCGCGGTGAGGCTCCAGTTGACCACGCGGTCGATACCGCCTGGCAGGTCGACGCGTGGCGGGAAAATGATCCACACCAGAATCTGCATGGCGCGCTTGAACGAACTCAGGGGCGACTGCAGCAACGCGGCGCCCACGGTGCCGCCGATCACGATCAGTGCCGCCGGGCCGTTGGCCAAGGCGCCAAGGTGGCCGCCTTCAAGGTAGTTGCCGCCGATAATCGCGACAAACGCCATGGTGATGCCAATCAGGCTCAAGACATCCATCAGAGGCAGGCCTCCACCAGATGCTTGCCGATGTCGTCCAGGCTGTAAACGGCGTCGGCCAGGTCAGCCTTGACGATGGCCATGGGCATGCCATAAATCACGCAACTGGCTTCGTCCTGGGCCCAAATGGCGCTGCCGCCCTGCTTGAGCAGGCGTGCGCCTTCACGGCCGTCGGCGCCCATGCCGGTGAGCACCACCGCCAGAACTTTGTCGCCGTAGGACTTGGCCGCCGAGCCGAAGGTGATGTCCACGCACGGCTTGTAGTTGAGGCGCTCGTCCCCCGGCAGGATTTTGATCGCGCCACGGCCATCGACCATCATCTGCTTGCCACCCGGGGCCAGCAGCGCCAGGCCAGGACGCAGGATGTCGCCATCCTCGGCTTCCTTGACGCTGATGCGGCACAGCTTGTCCAGGCGCTCGGCGAACGCTTTGGTAAAAGCCGCGGGCATGTGCTGGATCAGCACGATCGGCGCAGGGAAGTTGGCCGGCAGTTGGGTCAATACCCGCTGCAAGGCCACCGGGCCGCCGGTAGAGGTGCCGATAGCGACAAGCTTGTAGGCTTTGCGCTTGGGCGCAGGCGAATGCGCGCTCGGTGCAGCGGCGCGCACCGGCGGCGCCGCAGGGCGTGCCACGGGCGCAGGGACCGGCCGCGCAAATGACGACGTCGGCGCAGCAGGCGCTGCCACCGGGGCCGGCGCCGGCGCACTGAACAGGCTGCGACGGTTACTGCGCGAAATGCTGTGCACCTTCTCGCACAGCATCTGCTTGACCTTCTCGGGGTTGCGCGAGATGTCTTCGAAATTCTTCGGCAGGAAGTCCACGGCACCCGCGTCCAGCGCATCCAGGGTGACCCGGGCGCCTTCGTGCGTCAGCGAGGAGAACATCAACACCGGAGTCGGGCAGCGCTGCATGATGTGCCGAACAGCCGTGATGCCATCCATCATCGGCATCTCGTAGTCCATGGTGATCACGTCCGGCTTCAACGCAATGGCTTGATCAATCGCTTCTTTGCCGTTGGTGGCCGTGCCGACCACCTGAATCGTTGGATCGGCGGAAAGAATTTCCGAGACGCGGCGGCGGAAGAAACCCGAATCGTCCACCACCAGGACCTTGACTGCCATAAACACTCCGTTAGGCGGGGCGGGCATTACCGCCCTGCCCCACCAGAATCAAATACGCCGTGCGGCGTAACGCTTGAGCATGCTCGGAACATCGAGAATCAGCGCGATCCGACCGTCACCGGTGATGGTCGCACCCGACATGCCCGGGGTTCCCTGCAGCATTTTGCCCAAAGGCTTGATGACCACTTCTTCCTGGCCAACCAGTTGATCGACAACAAAGCCGATGCGCTGGGTGCCCACGGACAAGATCACCACATGGCCTTCGCGCTGCTCTTCATGCTTGGCCGAAGCCACCAGCCAGCGCTTGAGGTAGAACAGGGGCAATGCCTTGTCGCGCACGATCACCACTTCCTGGCCGTCCACCACGTTGGTGCGCGACAGGTCGAGGTGGAAGATCTCGTTGACGTTGACCAGCGGGAAGGCGAACGCCTGGTTGCCCAGCATCACCATCAGGGTTGGCATGATCGCCAAGGTCAACGGCACCTTGATGACGATCTTCGAGCCTTGGCCCTTGGTCGAGTAGATATTGATCGAACCATTGAGCTGGCTGATCTTGGTCTTTACCACGTCCATGCCCACGCCACGGCCGGACACGTCGGAAATCTCGGTCTTGGTCGAGAAGCCCGGGGCGAAGATCAGGTTGTAGCACTCGGTGTCGGTCAGGCGGTCGGCGGCGTCCTTGTCCATCACGCCACGCTTGACCGCGATATTGCGCAGAATCGTCGGGTCCATGCCTTTGCCGTCATCGGTGATCGACAGCAGGATATGGTCGCCTTCTTGCTCGGCCGCCAGAATCACCTTGCCATTGCGGGACTTGCCCGAGGCTTCGCGCTCTTCCGGCGTTTCGACGCCGTGGTCGACGGCGTTGCGCACCAAGTGGACCAGCGGGTCGGCCAGGGCCTCGACCAGGTTTTTGTCGAGGTCGGTTTCTTCACCCACCAGTTCCAGGTTGATTTCTTTCTTGAGCTGACGAGCCAGGTCGCGAACCAGGCGTGGGAAGCGGCCGAAGACTTTCTTGATCGGCTGCATCCGCGTTTTCATCACGGCGGTCTGCAAGTCAGCGGTGACCACGTCGAGGTTCGACACGGCCTTTTGCATGGCTTCATCGCCGCTGTTCAGGCCCAGGCGCACCAGACGGTTACGCACCAGCACCAGTTCGCCGACCATGTTCATGATGTCGTCCAGGCGTGCGGTATCAACCCGTACGGTGGTTTCGGCTTCACTGGCAGGCTTCTCGGCCACTGGCGCCGCGGCAGCCCGTGCAGGCGCCGGGGCGGCTGCGGGGGCCGGAGCGGGTTTGGCGGCGGCCGGTGCGGCGGCTTTGGCTGGGGCAGGTTTCGCGGCTACCGGGGTGGCAGTCGCCGCGGCGGCCGGGGCCACTTCGGTGAACTTGCCTTTGCCGTGCAATTCATCCAGCAAGGCTTCGAATTCGTGATCGGAGATCAGCCCGTCGCCAGCCGGTGCTGCCGTGGCAGCAGGTGCGGCGGCGGTGGCCGCGACTTCCGGCAAGGCTTCGGCCGCAAAGGTGCCCTTGCCATGCAACTGGTCGAGCAACGCTTCGAATTCGTCGTCGGTAATGTCGGTGTTGGCAGACGCCGCTGGTGCCTGCGGCGCAGCGGCAGGTGCCACGGCGTCGGCGGCAAACTGGCCCTTGCCATGCAACTGGTCAAGCAGGGACTCGAACTCGGCGTCGGTAATGTCTTCGCTGGTCGGCGCCGCAGGCGCAATGGGCGCTTGCGGTGCTTCAGCTTCGGCCTTCACCGCACTGAGGGAGTTGAGCAACTGCTCGAACTCGCTGTCGGTCACATCCGGCTCAGCCTCGACAGCCGGCTCAGGCGCCGCTGCCACAGGTGCCGCCGACGTGGCCGGTTCTGCCAGGCGTGCCAGGGCCGCCAGCAGTTCCGGCGTGGCCGCAGTGATCGGTGCACGTTCGCGCACTTCGCTGAACATGCCGTTGACCGCATCCAGTGCTTCGAGAATCACGTCCATCAGTTCCGAGTCGACGTGCCGCTCACCCTTGCGCAGGATGTCGAACACGTTCTCGGCGATGTGACAGCACTCCACCAGCTCATGGAGCTGGAGGAAGCCGGCGCCCCCTTTTACAGTGTGAAAACCGCGAAAAATTGCATTGAGCAGGTTCGCATCATCCGGTCGGCTTTCCAGCTCGACCAGTTGCTCGGACAGTTGCTCTAAAATTTCGCCGGCCTCTACAAGGAAATCCTGAAGGATTTCTTCATCGGCGCCGAAGCTCATGTGGGTGCTCCTTAGAAGCCTAAACTGGATAACAGGTCATCTACGTCATCCTGACCTGACATAACGTCTTCACGTTTATCGGCATGAATCTGCGGACCTTCACCCTTGGCGAGATGTTTTTGTGGATCTTTTTCCGAGAGGATCGCTTCGCGGTCATGTTCGATGCCGGCAAAACGGTCTACCTGGCCGGCCATGAGCACCAGTTTGAGCAGGTTGCTTTCCACTTCGGTGACCAATTGGGTCACGCGCTTGATCACCTGACCGGTGAGGTCCTGGTAATCCTGGGCCAGCAGAATGTCATTGAGGTTGCTGGAAACCGTGCGGTTTTCCTGCTCGCTGCGTGACAGAAAAGCGTCAACCCGACGCGCCAACTCACGAAACTCTTCAGCCCCCACTTCACGACGCATGAAGCGGCCCCAGTCAACGCTGAGCGCCTGAGCTTCGGTGGCCATGCCATTGACCAGCGGCGTGGCGTTTTCCACCAGGTCCATGGTGCGGTTGGCCGCCGCCTCAGTCAGCCTGACCACATAGGACAGGCGTTCGGTGGCATCGGTGATTTGCGAAATTTCTTCGGCCTGGGGCATGTGCGGGTCAATCTGAAAATTGACGATCGCACTGTGCAGCTCGCGTGTGAGCTTGCCCACTTCCTGGTACAGGCCGCGGTCACGGGTCTGGTTAAGCTCATGGATTAACTGCACCGCGTCGCCGAACTGGCCTTTTTCAAGGCTTTCGACCAACTGGTGAGCATGCTTTTTCAGGGTCGACTCAAAGTCGCCCTGTGACGTTTCTTTATGCTCCATAGCTCCCCCGTGGCAGCATCAATGACCGATGCGTTCGAAGATTTTTTCGATCTTCTCTTTCAAGGCCAGTGCAGTGAATGGCTTGACCACGTAGCCGTTTACCCCGGCTTGGGCGGCTTCGATGATCTGTTCACGCTTGGCTTCGGCGGTCACCATCAACACAGGCAGGCTGCGCAGTTTTTCATCGGCGCGCACGTGACGCAGCAAGTCGATACCGGTCATGCCCGGCATGTTCCAGTCGGTTACCAGAAAGTCGATGCTCCCGCTGTTGAGGATCGGAATCGCCGTAATGCCGTCATCCGCCTCGACCGTGTTGGTGAACCCAAGGTCACGCAACAGGTTTTTTATGATCCGCCGCATCGTTGAGAAGTCATCAACGATGAGGATTTTCATGTTCTTGTCCAATTCGACCTCCAAGCAGTCTTAAACGCGCCCAGCACCTGGACGCGCCATTTCAATCAACAGGCGTTACACAAAAAGGACTGCCCAGGGCACCACGGTACGAACCCGCGAAGGCATGAAGCCTTCGCGGTAGCGTCTGCAGTGTCCCCACACTGCCTGTCAGCGCGCGCGCCACTCTCCCAATCGCCCCCGCAAGCGGGCTGCGCACTGGCTGTGCAACTGGCTGACACGCGATTCGCTGACCCCCAGGACCTCACCGATTTCCTTGAGGTTCAGCTCTTCGTCGTAGTACAGCGCCAACACCAGTCGCTCACGCTCCGGCAAATTGGCAATCGCTTCCGCCAGCGCACCCTGGAAACGTTCGTCCTCCAGGTCGCGTGACGGTTCGAGATGAGCACTCGCGCCGTCCTCGTGCAGCCCTTCGTGTTCGCCGTCCTGCAACAGGTCGTCGAAACTGAACAGGCGGCTGCCCAAGGTATCGTTCAAAATCCCGTAGTAATCGTCGAGACTCAATTGGAGTTCGGCCGCAACTTCATGATCTTTAGCGTCACGACCGGTTTTTGCTTCAATTGCGCGAATTGCGTCACTGACCATGCGCGTATTGCGGTGTACCGAACGCGGCGCCCAATCCCCTTTACGCACTTCATCGAGCATCGCACCACGGATACGGATACCCGCATACGTCTCGAAACTCGCGCCTTTGCTCGCGTCGTATTTGGTCGACACTTCGAGCAGACCGATCATGCCGGCCTGGATCAGGTCTTCGACCTGCACGCTGGCCGGCAGGCGTGCCAGCAAGTGATAGGCAATGCGCTTGACCAGGGGCGCATAGCGCTCGATCAATTCGCCCTGGCTGTCACGTGCCGACTTTTTGTAAAGGTTGTAGCCGCTGGATGTCATAGCACCGGTCCTGCGCTCGTCTGATGCACCAATCGCTCGACGAAAAACTCCAGATGCCCCCGAGGGTTGGCGGGCAACGGCCAAGTATCGACCTTCTGGGCAATAGCCTTGAACGCCAGTGCGCACTTCGAACGAGGGAACGCTTCGTAGACCGCACGCTGCTTTTGCACAGCCTTGCGTACACACTCGTCATAGGGAACTGCGCCTACATATTGTAAGGCGACATCCAGGAAGCGATCCGTGACCTTGGTCAACTTGGCGAACAGGTTGCGCCCTTCCTGCGGGCTTTGGGCCATGTTGGCCAGCACGCGGAAGCGGTTCATGCCGTAGTCACGGTTAAGCAGTTTGATCAGGGCATAGGCGTCGGTGATCGAAGTGGGTTCGTCGCAGACCACCAGCAGCACTTCCTGGGCGGCGCGCACGAAGCTGACCACGGACTCGCCGATGCCGGCGGCGGTGTCGATCACCAGCACGTCGAGGTTATCGCCGATATCGCTGAACGCCTGGATCAGGCCGGCGTGCTGCGCCGGGCTCAGGTGCACCATGCTCTGGGTGCCCGAGGCGGCCGGCACGATGCGAATGCCACCGGGGCCTTGCAGCAGCACATCGCGCAGCTCGCAGCGGCCCTCGATCACATCGGCAAGGGTGTGTTTGGGGGTCAGCCCCAGCAGAACGTCGACGTTCGCCAGGCCCAGGTCAGCATCCAGCAGCATGACGCGACGGCCAAGCTCTGCCAGGGCCAGGGACAAATTCACTGACACGTTAGTTTTCCCGACGCCACCTTTGCCGCCGGTCACCGCGATCACCTGTACGGGATGCATGCTGCCCATTTTATTTCTTTACCTTGTCTTGCTTAGACGCAGGCTACATGGCTTGGCCGCGTGAATCGCTTGCAGACCATCGATGTAGATACATTTCATGGTGTTCATCCTGGCCTTAACCGACCCGTTTGGCGGGGTTGTGGTAAAGGTCGGCGAACATATCGGCCATCGCTTCCTCGCTAGGCTCTTCTTGCATTTGCACGCTGACAGCACGGCTGACCAACTGATGACGGCGCGGCAGATGGAGATCATCCGGGATCCGCGGCCCGTCGGTCAGGTAGGCGACCGGTAATTCATGACTGATGGCCAGGCTCAGCACTTCACCCAGGCTCGCGGTTTCATCGAGCTTGGTGAGGATGCAACCGGCCAGGCCGCAACGCTTGTAGCTGTGATATGCAGCGGTAAGAACCTGTTTCTGGCTGGTGGTTGCAAGCACCAGGTAATTTTTTGACTTGATACCGCGCCCGGCCAGGCTTTCGAGCTGCATGCGCAGCGCCGGGTCACTGGCTTGCAGGCCGGCGGTGTCGATCAGCACCACGCGCTTGCGCAGCAGCGGGTCGAGGGCATTGGCCAGCGACTGGCCCGGGTCAACGTGGGTCACCGTCACGTTGAGGATGCGGCCCAGGGTCTTGAGCTGCTCCTGGGCGCCAATGCGGTAGCTGTCCATGCTCACCAGCGCGATATTCTGCGCGCCGTACTTGAGCACATAACGCGCTGCCAGCTTGGCCAGGGTGGTGGTCTTGCCCATGCCGGCCGGGCCGACCATGGCAATCACACCGCCCTCTTCCAGGGGTTCGATTTCCGGGGTGACGATCATGCGTGCCAGGTGCGCCAGCAACATGCGCCAGGCCTGGCGTGGTTCTTCAACTTCGGCGGTCAGCGCCAGCAGGTCGCGGGACAACGGGCCAGACAGACCGATGCGTTGCAGGCGACGCCACAGGTTGGCTTGTTGCGGCTTGCTGCCTTGCAACTGGTTCCACGCCAGCGAGCCCAGCTGCACTTCGAGCAGCTCACGCAGGCCGTTGAGTTCAAAGCGCATCGAGTCGAACACGCGCTGGTCGACTGCCGCAGCCGGTGCCGGCGCTGCAGGACGTGGCGGTTCTTTGAAGGTCGGTTCAACCAGCGGCTCGGCAGCGGTCAGCGGCAGGCCGGCGAACAACTGGCGGTTGGTGCTGGCATCGCTGTCGCCACGCATGCTCAATTCAGCCTGGGCCGAGACAATCCGCGAGGCCGTCTTGCGCAGCTCGTCTTCGAGCTCCATGTTCGGCACACGCGGCGCCAGCGCCGAGGGGGTGTAATCCAGGGCAGCCGTCAGCTCGACACCGCCGGCAATACGACGGTTTCCGATAATCGCGGCATCGGCGCCCAGCTCATCACGTACCAGTTTCATGGCCTGACGCATATCGGCGGCGAAAAAACGCTTAACTTGCATAACCCACTACCTCAGCCGTTGGGCCCTACTGTCGCGACAATAGTCACTTGCTTGTTGTCAGGAATTTCCTGATAAGCCAAAACGTGCAAATTCGGCACTGCCAGACGTCCAAACCGCGACAACATCGCGCGGACCGGGCCCGCCACCAGCAGAATCACCGGGTGACCCGCCATTTCCTGGCGCTGCGCGGCTTCAATCAATGAACGCTGCAGTTTTTCCGCCATGCTTGGCTCCAGCAGAACGCCCTCTTCCTGGCCTTGTCCTGCCTTCTGAATACTATTGAGCAATATTTGTTCCAACCTTGGCTCCAAGGTGATCACAGGCAGCTCAGACTCAATCCCTACAATGCTTTGCACGATTGCACGGGACAATCCGACCCGCACCGCCGCCACCAGCGCGGCGGTATCTTGACTCTTGGCGGCGTTGTTCGCGATGGCCTCGGCGATGCTGCGAATGTCGCGCACCGGCACCTGTTCGGCGAGCAAGGCCTGCAACACCTTGAGCAATTGCGACAGCGAGAGCACGCCCGGCACCAGTTCTTCGGCCAGTTTTGGCGAGGCTTTGGCCAGCAAACCCATCAATTGCTGGACTTCCTCGTGGCCGATCAGCTCGTGGGAGTGCTTGTACAGAATCTGATTGAGGTGCGTGGCGACCACCGTGCTGGCGTCTACCACGGTGTAACCCAGCGATTGCGCCTGGCTGCGCTGGCTGACTTCGATCCACACCGCTTCCAGGCCAAAAGCCGGATCTTTGGCGTTTATGCCGTTGAGCGTGCCGAACACCTGCCCGGGGTTGATCGCCAGTTCGCGGTCGGGGTAAATCTCGGCTTCGGCGAGGATCACGCCCATCAGGGTCAGGCGGTAGGCGCTGGGCGCCAGGTCGAGGTTGTCGCGAATGTGTACGGTGGGCATCAGGAAGCCCAGGTCCTGGGACAGCTTCTTGCGCACGCCCTTGATCCGCGCCAGCAATTGGCCGCCCTGGTTGCGGTCTACCAGCGGAATCAGGCGGTAGCCGACTTCCAGGCCGATCATGTCGATCGGAGTCACGTCATCCCAGCCAAGCTCCTTGGTTTCCTGGGCGCGGGCCGGCGATGGCAGCAGGTCCTGCTGGCGGGCGATCTCCTGCTGGGCCTGCACCTTGACCAGGTTTTGCTTGCGCCAGAACAGGTACGCGCCGCCAGCGGCCATGGCCGCCATGCTCAGGAACGAGATATGCGGCATGCCCGGCACGATACCCATGATCGCCATGATGCCGGCGGCCACGGCCAGCGCCTTGGGCGAGGCAAACATCTGACGGCTGATCTGTTTGCCCATGTCTTCGGAGCCCGAAGCACGGGTCACCATGATCGCGGCGGCTGTGGATAACAACAGTGATGGCAATTGCGCCACTAAACCGTCACCGATGGTCAGCAAGGCGTACACCTTGCCCGCATCGCCGAAGGTCATGCCGTGCTGGAAGATACCGACGGCCATGCCGCCGATCAGGTTGATGAACAGAATCAACAGGCCGGCGATGGCGTCACCGCGCACGAATTTGCTCGCGCCGTCCATGGAACCGTAGAACTCGGCTTCCTGCGCCACTTCCAGACGACGGGCCTTGGCCTGGCCCTGATCGATCAGGCCGGCGTTGAGGTCGGCGTCGATCGCCATTTGTTTGCCGGGCATGGCGTCGAGGGTAAAGCGCGCGCTCACCTCGGAAATCCGCCCGGCACCCTTGGTCACCACCACGAAGTTGATGATCATCAGGATCGCGAACACCACGATACCGACCACGTAGTTACCGCCGATCACCACTTCACCGAACGCCTGGATCACCTTACCGGCGGCGGCATGGCCGTCCTGGCCGTGGAGCATCACCACCCGCGTGGACGCCACGTTCAGCGCCAGGCGCAGCAGGGTCGCAATCAGCAGGATGGTGGGGAATACCGCGAAATCCAGCGGCCGCAGGGCATACACGCAGACCAGCAGCACGACGACGGACAGGGCAATGTTGAAGGTGAAAAACACGTCGAGCAGGAACGGCGGCATCGGCAACATCATCATTGCCAGCATCACCAGCAACAACAACGGCACACCCAGGTTGCCCCGCGACAGATCAGTCAGGGTGCCACGGGCCGTGTTGAGCATTTGAGAGCGATCTACCACCGGTATTCCTCGTGTTCCTTGAAGCAAAGTTTTGACGCTGAAGCGCGTCCTGAAGGCGGTATTGCAAGAAGCCTTCCAACTTTTGCTTTGAGGCTCAGATGACCGAACAAGCGACCGCGCCTACCGGGTGTCAATCGATTCAGAAATGTGGGAGCGGGCTTGCTCGCGAAGGCGGTGGTTCAGCTTGAACATTGCTGAATGACACACCGCTTTCGCGAGCAAGCCCGCTCCCACATTTGGATCTGTGTACATCTGCTGGTATCGAGGAAATTTCCGAGACGGTTTTGAGGTTGTCCCTAGGAGACTCGCTTTCTAGTCTTCGTACACCGCTCCCCCACCGTATTCTTCACCCTCGCCGACAGCATCAGCACCGAAAACCTGCGCCTAAAGGACTTCAACGTGCTCAGCCTGCGGCCCTTTCGCCCCTTGAGCGACGTCGAATTTCACTTTTTTACCTTCCTCAAGCGTCTTGAACCCTTCACTGACGATGGCCGAAAAGTGAACGAACACGTCAGACCCGCCCCCATCCTGAGTAATGAAACCAAACCCCTTCTCCGCGTTAAACCACTTCACTGTGCCTGTTGCCATTGCCGCTCTCCTTGGATCGGGTTCCACGACCCGCACGGGTCGCTAGATAATCCTGATATGCGCCGCGAAGACGCCCTTGGGCCGATGGATCCTCGCAAATTGCACCCGCAGGCCCTTTCTCAACCAAACCCCGCACGAACTCTTGAGATCCACGTGCACCGGCTCATCGCCGCCATCCAGTGCAATCAAGCCTTCCCCGGTTCTCCGGCTATAGGATTTGATCGTGCCCGTTACCGCTTCCATTACCGCTCCCTCTGCATCTTTACAACGACCTGTGTGCAGTGTGCCGCCATGGAACCGCGAGCAGGCGGCGCTGGCTACTGTCAGAGTTGACAGGTAGACGGGGGTTAACGACGAGTGGTAGCCGATGGCGCGACGAACGTATCGTGGCGAGCAGACGTTTTTGTCGCGAGCGGGCTTGCCCCGCGCTGGGCTGCGAAGCGGCCCTGAAACCGGATGCTGCGGTGGGTCCGAGGGAATGCGGTGGCCTATTGGGGCGGCTGCGCAGCCCAACGCGGGGCAAGCCCGTTCGCCACAAGAAGCCGCTCGCTAACCATTCAGAATCAGGAATCGCGGCGCAAATCCGGCGGGATCGGCAGATCCTTGAGCGGGTCAGGCCGCTTGCCCTTGCCCGCGCGGTATTGGCGGATCTGATAGACATAGGCCAACACCTGCGCCACGGCCAGGTACAAGCCCGCCGGAATTTCCTGGTCGAGGTCGGTGGAGTAGAAGATCGACCGCGCCAATTCCGGCGACTCCAGCAACAGGATGTCGTTGGCCACGGCAATTTCGCGGATTTTCAGCGCCGTAAAGTCGCTGCCCTTGGCCAACAGCATCGGCGCGCCGCCCTTCTCCGGGTCGTACTTGAGGGCCACGGCGTAGTGAGTCGGGTTGGTGATGACGACGTCGGCATCCGGCACCGCGGCCATCATCTTGCGCTGGGACATTTCGCGCTGCAGCTGGCGAATGCGCTGCTTGACCTCGGGGCGACCTTCCTGGTCCTTGTGCTCGTCGCGCACTTCTTGCTTGGTCATCAGCAGTTTCTTGTGGCTTTCCCACAGCTGGATCGGCGCATCCACCGCCGCAATGATGATCAGCCCGCAGGCCATCCACAGCGCGCTCCAGCCCACCACCTGCACGCTGTGGATGATCGCCGACTCCAGCGGCTCATGGGCGATGCGCAGCAAGTCGTCGATGTCGGACGACAACACCGTCAGCGCCACAAACAGAATCAGGATGAATTTCGCCAACGCCTTGAGCAGTTCCACCAGCGCCTTGGTGGAAAACATGCGCTTGAGCCCAGGCCCGGGGTTCATGCGGCTGAACTTGGGCGCCATGCTGCCGGCAGCAAACAGCCAGCCACCGAGGGACACCGGCCCGATCAACGCCGCCAGCAACAAGGTGATGAGCACCGGCTGCACCGCCAGAATCGCAATCTTGCCCGAGTGCAGCAGGTACTGGCCCATGGCGCCGGGGCTGAGCAGCACTTCACGCGGCAGCGAGAAGTTGAGCTTCATCAACTCCATCATGTCCAGCGCCAGTCCACCGCCGTAAATCAGCAGCCCACCGGAACCGGCAAGCATCACTGCAAGGGTATTGAGCTCTTTGGAGCGCGCAATCTCACCCTTTTCCCTGGAGTCCTTTTTGCGTTTCTCCGTGGGGTCTTCTGTTTTGTCCTGACCACTCTCGCTCTCGGCCATGGCTCAACGCGCCCGTGCCAGATCACGTAAGAACTGCAGGGCGTCGGTCGCCAGCGGTTGATACTGATTGAGAATGTCGGCCATGCCGATCCAGAAAATCCCCATGCCCAACACCAGGGTCAGCGGGAAACCAATCGAGAAAATGTTCAGTTGCGGCGCCGCGCGCGTCATTACGCCGAACGCGATGTTGACCACCAACAGCGCGGTGATCGCCGGCAACACCAGCAACAGCGACGCGCCCAACACCCAGCTCAGGCGCCCCACCAGTTCCCAGAAGTGACTGACCACCAACCCCGAGCCCACCGGCAAGGTGGTGAAGCTTTCGGTCATGACCTCAAACACCACCAGGTGGCCGTTCATCGCCAGGAACAGCAAGGTCACCAGCATGGTCAGGAATTGCCCGATCACCGCCACCGACACGCCGTTGGTGGGGTCGACCATGGACGCAAAGCCCATGCCCATCTGGATCGAGATAATTTGCCCGGCGATTACAAACGCCTGGAAGAACAATGTCAGCGAAAAGCCCAGCAGCGCGCCAATCAATATCTGCTCGGCGATCAGCAGCAAGGCACTCAGGTCCAGCGCATGCACCGGCGGTATCGGCGGCAGGCCGGGCACGATCACGACGGTAATGGCAAAGGCGAAATACAGGCGGATACGCCGCGGAACCAGGGTGGTGCCGAACACCGGCATGGTCATCAGCACCGCCGTGACGCGGAACATCGGCAAGATGAAAGACGCCACCCAGGTGCTGATCTGGGTGTCGGTCAGTGCCAGCACAGATTGCATGGGGTCAGCCGATCAACTGCGGAATACTGCCGTACAGCTGCAGGATGTATTCCATGAAGGTTTGCACCAGCCACGGGCCGGCGACGATCAAGGTGATCAGCATCACCAGCAACCGCGGGAGGAAGCTCAGGGTCTGTTCGTTGATCTGCGTGGCCGCCTGGAACATCGCCACCAGCAGGCCGACCAACAGGCTCGGCACCACCAGCACGGCGACCATCATGGTGGTCAGCCACAGCGCTTCACGGAACAGGTCGACCGCTACTTCTGGGGTCATGGCGCTACACTCCGCCGAAACTGCTGGCCAGCGTGCCGATAATCAGCGCCCAGCCGTCCACCAGCACAAACAGCATGATCTTGAATGGCAACGAAATAATCAGTGGCGAGAGCATCATCATGCCCATGGCCATCAGCACGCTCGCCACCACCAGGTCGATGATCAGGAACGGGATGAAGATCATGAAGCCAATCTGGAACGCGGTCTTGAGCTCGGAAGTGACAAACGCCGGCACGAGGATGGTCAGCGGCGCCTGATCCGGCGTGGCGATGTCGGTGCGCTTGGACAAGCGCATGAACAGCTCAAGGTCGCTGGAGCGGGTTTGCGACAGCATGAAGTCCTTGATCGGGCCCTGGGCCTTGTCGATCGCATCCTGGGCGCTGAGTTTTTCCGCCAGGTAGGGTTGCAGGGCTTGCTGGTTCACCTTGTCGAACACCGGCGCCATGATGAACAGCGTCAAAAACAATGCCATGCCGGTGAGGATCTGGTTCGACGGCGTCTGCTGCAGGCCCAGGGCCTGACGCAAAATCGAAAAGACGATGATGATCCGCGTAAAGCTGGTCATCAGCATGACAAACGCCGGGATAAAACTCAGCGCAGTCATGATCAGCAGGATCTGCAGGCTGACCGAGTATTCCTGAGCGCCGGCGGCGTTGGTGCCCAGCGTGATTGCCGGGATCGACAACGGGTCGGCCGCAAACGCCAGTGGCGCGGCCAGCAACAGCATGAGCGTCAATAAAACGCGCATTACTTCTTATCCTTCTGATCCTTGCCCAGCAACTCCATCAGGCGCTGGGCGAATTCTGGCGTGGCGGCCTCGGTCTTGGCCACTTCCACCGGCGACTTGAGCACATGCAACGGGGTGATACGGCCAGGCGTGATGCCGAGCAGAATCTGTTCCTCGCCGACTTGCACCAGCACCAGACGATCACGCGGGCCGAGGGCGCGCGAGCCGATCATCTCGATGACCTGGCCATTGCCCGGGCCGATACGCTGCACGCGGCGCATCAACCAGGCCAGCACGAAAATCAGACCGACCACCAGCAACAGGCCCAGCAC
This sequence comes from Pseudomonas sp. Larv2_ips, assembly GCF_963879675.1. Taxonomy (NCBI): domain Bacteria; kingdom Pseudomonadati; phylum Pseudomonadota; class Gammaproteobacteria; order Pseudomonadales; family Pseudomonadaceae; genus Pseudomonas; species Pseudomonas sp. Larv2_ips. The sequence goes on along the minus strand of NZ_CAWOAW010000027.1, from coordinate 1,449,651 downwards.
CAACTGGGTCAATTGCCCGCCGATGCCGCTGCTGACCACGGGGGCCGCAGCCGCCGCTTGGGCAACCGGCTCAGCCGCCAGGGCGCTCAATGGCAGCGCCAGAAACAGTCCCGCCATCGAATACTTCATATCAGCGCAACTTCTTGATGCGTTCGCTTGGGCTGATCACGTCCGTCAGGCGGATGCCGAACTTCTCGTTGACCACCACCACCTCGCCGTGGGCGATCAGGGTGCCGTTGACCAGCACGTCCAGCGGCTCACCGGCCAGGCGGTCGAGTTCGATCACTGAACCCTGGTTGAGCTGCAACAGGTTGCGGATGTTGATTTCGGTGCTGCCCACTTCCATGGAAATCGACACCGGAATGTCGAGGATCACATCCAGGTTCGGACCGTCGAGGGTCACCGGGTCGTTGTTCTTCGGCACGCTGCCGAATTCTTCCATCGGCAGGCGCTTGCCGGCCGGCGCGGTGGCGGCGTCGGCGGCCAGCAGCGCGTCGATGTCGTCCTGGCCGACATCGCCGGTTTCTTCCAGCGCTGCAGCCCACTCGTCAGCCAGGGCCTGGTCTTCGGCGGAAGTGTTTTCGTGTTCGGTAGCCATTACATGTCCTCGGCGAAGCAAAAATAATTGTTGATCAGCGGCGGTTGATCGGTTCGATCACTTGCAACGCCAGGTTGCCTTTGTGCGAACCCAGCTTGACCTTGAATGACGGCACGCCGTTGGCACGCATGATCAGCTCTTCCGGCAATTCCACGGGAATCACGTCCCCCGGCTGCATGTGCAAAATATCCCGCAGACGTAGCTGGCGACGGGCCACAGTGGCGCTCAGAGGTACGTCGACGTCGAGCAGGTCTTCGCGCAGGGCCTTGACCCAACGCTCGTCCTGGTCGTCCAGGTCGGACTGGAAACCGGCGTCGAGCATTTCGCGCACCGGCTCGATCATCGAGTACGGCATGGTCACGTGCAGGTCGCCGCCGCCGCCATCGAGTTCGATGTGGAAGGTGGAGACCACAATGGCTTCGCTGGGGCCGACGATGTTGGCCATGGCCGGGTTCACTTCCGAGTTGATGTACTCGAAGTTGACTTCCATGATCGCCTGCCAGGCTTCCTTCAAGTCGATGAAGGCTTGCTCGAGCACCATGCGCACCACGCGCAATTCGGTCGGGGTGAATTCACGGCCTTCGATCTTGGCGTGACGGCCGTCGCCGCCGAAGAAGTTGTCCACCAGCTTGAACACCAGCTTGGCGTCGAGGATGAACAACGCGGTGCCGCGCAACGGCTTGATCTTGACCAGGTTGAGGCTGGTGGGCACGTACAGCGAGTGCACGTACTCGCCGAACTTCATCACCTGCACACCGCCCACCGCCACGTCCGCCGAACGGCGCAGCATGTTGAACATGCTGATACGGGTGTAGCGGGCGAAACGTTCGTTGATCATTTCCAGCGTCGGCATGCGTCCACGGACGATGCGATCCTGGCTGGTGAGGTCATAACTTTTGACGCTGCCGGGTTCGGCAGCCATTTCGGTCTGTACCAGACCATCGTCGACGCCATGCAACAGCGCATCGATTTCATCCTGGGACAGCAGGTCTTGCACGGCCATGTCGTGATCCTACTGCAATACGAAGTTAGTGAAGAGCGCCTGCTCGACCACGACTTTGCCGAGCTCTTTCTGGGCCACTTCCTGCACGCTGGCAGTGACCTTCTGGCGCAGCATTTCCTGGCCGACCGGGGTCGCCAGGCTGTCAAAGCTCTGCCCGGAGAACAGCATCACCAGGTTGTTGCGGATCACCGGCATGTGCACTTTGAGCGCATCCAGGTCCGCCTGGTTACGCGCCAGCAAGGTGATGCTCACCTGCAGGTAGCGTTGACGGCCGTTCTGATTGAAGTTGGCAACAAAGGCCGGCAGCATCGGTTCGAAGATTGCCGGTTGCTTGACGTTACTGGCGGTTTCGGCGGCGGGTGCCGGCTTGCTTGCACTGCTGTGCATGATGAACCAGGTGCCGCCAATCGAGGCGCCGATGGCCAGGAGCAGGCCCAGCACGATCAGCAGGATCAGCTTGAGCTTGCCTTTGCCTGCGGGGGGAGTTGCTGCGTCGTCGCTCTTCGCCATGCCAATAATCCGTCACTATTCTGGGATTCATAGATCTACGGAAAGGCAAGAGCAAGTGTTATGCCAGAGTTGTCAGCTAACCCGGTAAGCGCGAACACCCCATATCAAATGTGGGAGCTGGCTTGCCTGCGATGGCGGTGGCTCAGCTCACATCTGTGTGACTGATACACCACCATCGCAGGCAAGCCAGCCCCCACATTAATCGGGTTTCAACAGGGGTCAGGCGTAGTAATCAACGGCGCTGGAGCCGATCACTGTCTGGGTCACTGGCGCGACCGCTGCCGCCACCTCAGCGTGATCACCGGCATCCCCGCCATCACCCCGCCCGCCGCCGCCACTCACACCGCGCGCCTGGTTCTGCTGCTGTTGATCCTGGCCCTGACCCTGCCACCCACGCGACTGATCCGAGACGTTGACGTCGACCTGCCCCATGCCTTGCTGGGCAAACATCTCGCGCAGACGGCCGGACTGGCTTTCCAGTGCTTCACGCACCACGGCGTGACCGCTCATGAACGTGACTTGGGCCTGCTGGTCCGCGGTCATGTTGACCTTGATGTCCAGGCGCCCCAACTCTGCCGGCTGCAATTGAATTTCTGCCGATTTGAGGTTGGCACTGGACAGGTACATCACGCGGTTGACCACTTCCTCGGTCCAGCCGCTCTGGTGCATGGCCAGCGGCGCATTCGCAACCGGTGGCAAGGCATTCGCGGTTTTCGGCGTGGCGGCCTGGGTCAGTGCAGCGAGGCGGTTGGCGAAATCATCCACGCGGGTGTCGCTGCTGGCGTCTTTCAAATCCTTGAGGCCACCTTCGATCAACCCGCTGAAGGCTTTGTCGCCGCCCTGGTCGGTGCTGTCCTTGGTGGCTTGCTGATCGACCATAGTCGCCAGGCCCGCAGCAAAGCTCTGCGCAGCGGTCGGCTGATCCTGCGTGGTGGTCGGTGCGGTTTTCTGCGGCGTCTGGCTACTGGCCGAGACGTGACCGCCCTGCTCCATCGCCAGGCGCACGGCAGGCATCGCGTCCAGCGGATCCGCCTCCGGGTCGAAAGCCAGCTGTTTGGCGTCATCGGTGGCTGCCACTGCGGGCGCGACGACTGGCTGGGCCTTGTCGTCCTTGGCGGCTACAGGTGCCGGCGTTTCCACCGGCACCGGCACCGGCACGGGGACCGGTGTGACCGCGGCAACCACTGCCGGGTCAACCACGGGATCAACCGGAGGCTGCTGCGCCACCGCCGGGTCGGCGGTTTTGTCGTCGTCATTGCTGGCGCTGTCGTCGGATTTGGCCGGCGGCTTGGCAGGCAAGGGATTGCCGCTATCGGCAACGGCCGGCTTGCTGGCGGCAGGCTTATCGTTGCCTGCAGCCGGCTTGGATGGGGTGTCCGAGGGCTTGTCACGCGTGACTTTGGCCGGGGCATCGTCGCTCTTGAGCGTCGGTTTCGGGCTTTGGTTTGCAAACACTTGCGCGAAGCCAGGGCCCTTGCCTCGTGGGTCCGCAGCCGCTACCGAGGGGGTGGCGGCCGGCGCTTGAGGCTTGGCCGCAGCGGCAGCCTGAAGAAGCGAATTGGGGGCGACTGGCATAGGTAAGGGTCTCCACTGCACTGGGATCGGGGATGCAGTAACCAGAGGTAGAGCAAGAGTTGGGCCAGGTTTACCTCGAACCCTCAATCACAGCTGAAAACGCTGACGCTCGTGTTCGTATAAAGGCCGAACCAGCGCGAACTCCTGGTCGATTTCGTCTACCAGTTCATCCAGGTCCACGCGTGTCAGTTGCGCAGAGCCGTCTTCGAGCCGGCGGCAAAGTTCTGCCAACCGCACCGCCCCCAGGTTACCGCTACTGCCCTTGAAGCTATGCGCGATCCGTCCCAGCGCCTTGGCATCGTCGCGAGCCTTGCGCAACGCTTCGACACGCTTCTGCGAATCGTCAAGGAAGGTATCCAGCAGTTTCGGGTACTCGCCTTCCATCACTTCCTGCAAACCCGACAACACATCGGGGTCCAGATGAATCTCAGCCACTTGTTCGCTCCTTGATCAAGAATCGGCGGATTATGCCAGAGCCCCCCAGCAAAACTCCACGCACACACTGCGCCCGCCATCGGACCAGCGTACATCGCTGCTCAACTGGCGCACCAGGCTCAAGCCGCGGCCAGACAGACGGTCAACATCCATCGGCCGCGCCAGCACCTGTTCCACGTCAAACCCCGGACCGCTGTCCTCAATGCGCAGCGTCATTTTGCCGCCCGTGGCGGTCGGCACCACCTGCACATGCACCCGCACGTAACCGCTGTTCAACTGCCCCAGCCGCTCATTGCGCTGGCGGTAATAGTCGGCGAAACCCTGGGCATCCCGCTTGAGGCGCGAATCCAACTCCAGCACACCATGCTCCAGCGCGTTGGAATACAACTCGGCCATCACACTGTAAAGCGCCCCGCTCTGCCCGCGCAGACCGTGAATCTCCAGCAGCAACTGCAGCAGATACGGCAGCGGGTTGTAGCTTTTGAGGGTCTGCGCACGGAATTCGAAACTCACCGACCAATCCAGCGGGCACGACTGCCCGCTGTCGGCGTAGAGGGGCTCGGCCGCGCGCAACGGCTGGCCGGCCTGCAAGGTGATTTCCACCATGCTGACGTCATCGCGCGCCTGGCCGCGAAACGCCGCCAGCGCCCGCTCGATGTCTTCGAATAACCGGTCGGGCTCGCGGTTGGCCGCGAACACCTGCTGCAAGCGCTCGGCGCCAAACAGCTGGTCATTGGCGTCAGCCGTGTCGAGCACGCCGTCGGAGAGCAAAAACACCCGATCGCCCAGCGCCATGGGCCAGACCTCGGTACCGTCATCGAACGCCTGTGCCGACAACACACCCAGTGGCAGGTGCCGCGACACCAGCGGCGTGCGCTTGCCCGTGGCGACTTCATGCACATAGCCTTCGGGCATCCCGCCGTTCCACACCTCCACCACGCGCCGCTGGGCGCTCAGGCACAGCAGCGTGGCGCAGCAGAACATGTCCACCGGCAGGATGCGTTTGAGCTTGGCGTTCATCTCGCGCAGGGTCTGCGCCAGGCCGTAGCCCTTGGCGGTCATGCCGTAGAACACTTCCGCCAGGGGCATGGCCCCCACGGCCGCAGGCAGGCCATGGCCGGTGAAGTCGCCGAGCAAAACATGCATGTCGCCGGAGGGTGTGTACGCCGCCAGCAGCAGGTCGCCATTGAACAGGGCGTAGGGCGATTGCAGGTAACGAATGTTCGGCGCCGCATTGATGCAGCCCGAATGCGCCACCTTATCGAACACCGCCTTGGCCGCGCGCTGCTCGTGCAGCAGGTAGTCGTGGTGCCTGGCGATCTGGTCACGCTGCTGCAACACCGTGGCCTGCAGCCGGCGCAGGCGGTCCATGGCGTTGATTTTCGCCGCCAGGATCAACTGGTTGTAGGGCTTGGGCAGGAAGTCATCGCCGCCCGCGTCCAGGCACTGGGCCAGCGCCTCGCTTTCGCGCAGCGAGGTCAGGAAGATGATCGGAACCAGCGCCTCACCGGCAAGCTGCTTGATGCGCCGCGCGGCTTCAAAGCCGTCCATCACCGGCATCAACGCGTCCATCAACACCAGTTGCGGGCGCTCGCGGGTAAACAGCTCGACCGCTTGCGCGCCGTTGGTGGCGGTAAGTACTTGATGCCCCTGACGCCGAATGATGGTCGACAGCAACAGCAAGTCGGCAGCGCTGTCTTCGGCGATCAGGATGGTCAGCGGTTCCAGGACCGGGGCCAGGCTGCTCAACTGAGATCGAACAGTTTGTCAAAGTTGGAAATGGCGAGGATCTTGCGCACATCGGAGTTGCTGTTGATCACCTGAACTTCGGCATTGTCGCCACCGGCATGGTCACGCAACAGCAGCAACATGCCCAGGGCCGAGCTGTCCATGTAGGTGGTGTCTTTGAGGTCCACCACGTAGACCTCGGGCACCTTGTAGAACCGCTCGTAGGCATCACGAAAGGCCTGGTGGCTACCGAAATCGAATCGCCCTTTGACGGTAATCGTCAATTTTTTCCCATCCAGGGACACTTCTGACACGACTGACATGCGACTGCTTCCTTGTCATTGGCAATGTGCAACAAGGTTTAGCAGGTGAACGGGGTATGGGCAACACAGCAAATCAAATGTGGGGGCTGGCTTGCCTGCGAGAGCATCACTGCGGGGTGCCTGATCCACCTCGGTGCCTGCGTCGCGGGCAAGCCCGGCGCCCACAACAGGCCGGTGGTGGCCGTTAGTACTGTGATTGGCGCGGTAGTCGCTGTGACAGCTCGTCGAGCAGCTTTTGCTCGCGCTTGTCTTCAATCGCCCGTGCTTCATCGATGTAGCGCTGCACCAGTTTGCGCAAACCTTCGACCCGGGCAAACGCCGCCTGCCACGCCTCGCGGGCTTTATCGAGGTTGTTCTGGTGCCAGGCCAGGCTCTGGCGCTGTTGGCCTACGGCGGTTTCCAGCTGGTTGAGAAAGCCCTGGTAACCCATCAGCCATTGGCCGGAAACGCCCTTGCTGCCGCGCTCGATCCATTGCTGCTGGTATTCGCTGCGAAAGCGCTCCAGGTCGCCGAGTTTGCTTTCCGCCAGGCGCACCTGCCCCTGAAAGTAGCCCAGGCGTTGCGCGGCGGTTTTTTCGGCCTTCTCCGCCATGTCCACCACTGGGGCCAGGCGCGAGGAACGGGTGCTGGCCATGGCTTAACCGCCTGGCGCCGGGGCAAAGATGGAGCCCAGATGCGCTTCGCTTTCGCCCATGCTGATCTTGTCGTTGAGGCCCTGGCGCAGGTAGGTCACCAGCTGCGGTTGCAGGGCAATCGCCAGGTCGGTTTCGCGATCACCGCCGGCCACGTAGGCGCCAACGCTGATCAAGTCGCGGCTTTGCTGATAGCGCGACCACAGTTGCTTGAAGTGCTGCGCGCGGGCCATGTGCTCCGGCGTGACCACCGCCGGCATCACCCGGCTGATCGACGCTTCGATATCGATGGCCGGATAATGCCCTTCTTCGGCCAAACGCCGCGACAGCACGATGTGGCCGTCGAGCACGCCGCGCGCCGAGTCGGCAATCGGGTCTTGCTGGTCATCGCCTTCGGACAACACGGTGTAGAACGCCGTGATCGAACCGCCGCCGGCCTCGGCATTACCGGCGCGTTCAACCAGCTTGGGCAGCTTGGCGAACACTGACGGCGGGTAGCCTTTGGTGGCCGGCGGTTCGCCGATGGCCAGGGCGATTTCCCGCTGGGCCTGGGCGAAGCGCGTGAGCGAGTCCATCAGCAACAGGACGTTCTTGCCCTTGTCGCGAAAGTATTCGGCAATGCGCGTGCAGTACATGGCCGCGCGCAAACGCATCAGCGGCGCATCGTCCGCTGGCGAGGCGACGACGACGGAACGCTTGAGGCCTTCTTCACCGAGGCTGTGCTCGATGAATTCCTTGACTTCACGACCCCGCTCGCCGATCAGCCCGACCACGATAATGTCGGCCTCGGTAAAGCGCGTCATCATGCCGAGCAACACCGACTTACCCACGCCGGTACCGGCAAACAGGCCCAGACGCTGGCCGCGGCCGACCGTCAATAAACCGTTGATGCTGCGAATGCCCACGTCCAGCGGCACGCTGATCGGGTTGCGGTTGAGCGGGTTGATGGTCGGGCCATCCATCGGCACCCAGTCTTCGGCCTTCATGCCGCCTTTGCCGTCCAACGCGCGACCGGCGCCGTCCAGCACGCGGCCGAGCATGCTCATGCCCATCGGCAGGCGGCCGGTATCGGCCAGTGGCACCACGCGGGCGCCGGGGGCGATGCCCGCCAGGCTGCCGACCGGCATCAGGAAAATCTTGCTGCCGGAAAAGCCCATCACTTCGGCTTCGACCTGCACCGGGTGGTAGCTGTCGTCGTTGATCACCAGGCAGCGGCTGCCCATGGCGGCACGCAGGCCTTCGGCTTCAAGGGTCAGGCCGACCATGCGCAGCAGGCGCCCTTCGAGGATCGGCTGGCCGGGCAGTTCGGTGGCTTCGGTGTAGCCGCTCAGGCGCTTGGCGAAGCTGGTGCGTTCAAGGCGCATCGGCGGCGTCCAGGTCCACACTCATATCAGGCTCGGCCGGGTGCAGGGACTGTTCATGCAATTGATCGAACATTTTCGCCATGATCTGGCTGATGCGGGTTTCCACCGTGGCATCGATGCGGCTGTGCTCGGTTTCGACGCGGCAACCACCGGGCAGCAGCGCCGCGTCCTCGACAATGCGCCAGGTTTCTTCATGGCGCTCGCGCAGGGCTTTGACCTGTTCGAAATCCTGCGGGTTGATGTACAGCCGCACATTGCCGACGCCCAATGGCAGCAGCTTGAGGGCTTCGCGCATCACGCTTTCGATGTGGCTGGAATCAAGCACCAGTTCGCGCTGGATCACTTGGCGCGCGATGTGCTCGACCAGCCCGACCATGGATTTTTCCAGCTGCGAATCCTGTTCGGCGATCGGGTCGAACAGGTTGCCCATCAAGCGCTCCAGGCTGGCCAGCTTGACGCTCAGCGCCTCCTCGGCCTCTTGGCGAACTTTGAGGGTGGTGCTGCGAAAACCATCTTTTTCACCCGCCGCGAAGCCCTCGTTGTAGGCCTCCTGGCGGATGGCTTCCAATTCTTCGAGGGTCAGTGGCTGGACTTCATCCAGCGGCACTTCTTCCATTTCGGCCGGTGTTTCAATCACCGGCTCTGGCTCAGGTTCCGGCACATGCGGATCGAAACTGGGCAACGACCAGATGTCGAACCCGCCGACATCCCGTGCGCGAATCAGATCGCTGGGCGTCTCATCTTTGTTCGACATGGGCAGCGCCTTAGATCATTTCTTCGCCGCCCTTCCCGCCGAGAACGATTTCTCCGGCTTCGGCCATACGGCGGGCAATGGTGAGGATTTCCTTCTGGGCGGTTTCCACGTCGCTGACACGCACCGGGCCCTTGGCTTCCAGGTCGTCACGCAACAGCTCGGAGGCGCGCTTGGACATGTTCTTGAAGATCTTCTCTTTGACGTTTTCGTCCGACCCCTTGAGGGCCAGCACCAGCACGTCGGAAGACACCTCGCGCAGCAACGCCTGGATGCCACGGTCGTCGACATCGGAGAGGTTGTTGAACACGAACATGAGGTCTTCGATCTGGCCGGACAGGGTGTCGTCGATCTCGCGGATCGAGTCCATCAACTGGCCTTCGACCGAGCTGTCGAGGAAGTTCATGATATCGGCCGCGCGCTTGATGCCACCCAAGGTGGTACGCGAGGCATTCGAGTTGCCCGAGAACTGCTTCTCGAGGATGGTGTTGAGTTCTTTCAATGCCGCCGGCTGCACCGTGTTCAGCGACGACACGCGCAGAATGATGTCCAGGCGCACCTTATGGTCGAAGTGGCCGAGTACTTCACCGGCCTGATCCGGGTCCAGGTAGGCGACGACGATGGCCTGGATCTGTGGGTGCTCGTAGCGGATCACGTCGGCAACGGCGCGCGGCTCCATCCATTTGAGGCTGTCCAGGCCACTGGTGTTGCCGCCCAGCAGGATGCGGTCGATCAGGCCGTTGGCCTTGTCTTCGCCCAGGGCCGAGGTGAGCATCTTGCGAATGTAGCTGTCGGAGCCGACGCCCAGGCTGGTCTGGTCGCCGACGATCTCGACGAACTCGCTCATCACCTGCTCGACTTGCTCACGGTGCACATTGCGCATTTGCGCCATGGCCACGCCTACGCGCTGAACCTCTTTGGGGCCCATGTGGCGCAGCACTTGTGCGGCGTCGGTCTCACCCAAAGACAGCAGCAACACGGCGGCTTTGTCGACTTTGGTGAGCTTGGCAACAGCGGCTCGATCATTCATCTGCGTTAATCCACTCTTTCACGACCTGAGCCACACGGCCCGGGTCTTCTGCTACCAGACTCTTGATTGCGTTCAACTGAGCGTCATAGCCTTCGCTCGGGCTTGGCAACAGGATGCTTTGCGGGCCGCCAAGGCTGACGCGGTCGTTGGCCAGTTCGCCGTCCAGGCCGCCCATGCCACCCAGCTCGACGTCACTGCCAGCCAATGCCAGCTGCTTCTTGCCATGGCCGGTGATGTTGTTGAGCACCGGGCGCAGCACGCCGAACACCAGCACCAGGATGAACAACACACCCAGCACTTGCTTGACGATGTCCCAGAACCACGGCTGCGTGTAGAACGCCGGATCGGCGATCACTTCGCCGCGCTCGGCGGAGAACGGCATGTTGATCACGCTGACGCTGTCGCCACGGCTGGCGTCGAAACCGACAGCGTCCTGCACCAGGCGGGTGAAGCGCGCCAATTCGTCGGCGCTCCATGGCGCACGGGTGACGGCGCCGTCTGCGGCATTGACCTTGACCTGATCATCGACCACCACCGACACCGACAGGCGATTGATTTTGCCCTGCTGCTGCTTGGTGTGGCTGATGGAACGGTCGAGTTCGAAGTTCTTGGTGGACTGGTTACGCTTGTCCGCCGGGTACGGCGCGAGCATCGGCTGGCCGGTGGCCGGGTCCATGATCTGCTGGCCGTTGGCGTCCAACAGTGGCTGACCAGGCTGAATCGCAGCCGCCGTCGCGGCCGCGCCACCGGTGGTTTGCGGCGCCGTGGCCGGGGCCGGTGGCTGGTTGCTCAGGGCACCCGGCACACCTTGCGGGCCATTACTGGCGGTGCGTTGTTCGCTGGTCGATTGCTCGCTGCGCAGGGCCGGTTGGTCCGGGTTGAACTGCTCGGAGGTCGACTCGACGGCGCTGAAGTCCACGTCGGCAGACACCTCAGCTTTATAGCGGTCGTTGCCCAGCACCGGCTGCAGAATGTTATGCACACGCTGAGTGAGCATGCTTTCCATGCGGCGGCTGTAGTCGAACTGCTTGCCGGCCTGGGTCAGCGCGGAGTTCTCGGCCTGGTCGGACAGCAGGTTGCCCTTCTGGTCCACCACGGTGATTTGCGACTTGCTCAATTCAGGAACGCTGGTGGCCACCAGGTTGATGATCGCCAGGACCTGGCCAGGCTCCAGTGAGCGGCCGGAAAACAGCTCGACCAATACCGAGGCGCTTGGCTTGCGCTCGTCGCGCACGAACACCGAGCTTTTCGGAATCGCCAGGTGCACGCGGGCGCCCTTGACGTTATTCAAGCTTGAGATGGTGCGTGCCAGTTCGCCTTCCAGGCCACGACGGTAGCGCGTGGCTTCCATGAACTGGCTGGTGCCCAGGCCCTGGTCCTTGTCGAGAATTTCAAAACCGATATTGCTGTCGGACGGCGTAACGCCGGCGGCCGCCAGCTTCATGCGCGCACGCGCCACGTCATCGGCCTTGACCAGCAAGGCCCCGGAATTGGGCTCCACGGTGTAGGCGATGTCGGCGGCGGCCAGGGTTTCCATGATCTGCTTGGAATCCATCCCGGCCAGGCTGCCGTACAACGGGCGGTAATCAGGTTGCTGCGACCACAGCACCACGGCAAAACCAATCGCCACGCTGGCAGCCAGGCCGACCATCAGGCCCACCTGACGCAACATGGTCATTTCGGAAAGGTTTTCCAGGAACGACAGGCCAAACAGCGGCGGCTTGCCGTCTGCCTTGGCGGGTACGTTGTCCACGACTGCTTCTGCCATGACTTAAATCTCGTCCTTAAACCGGCATCTGCATGATGTCTTGATAAGCCTGAACCAACTTGTTACGCACTTGGGTCAAGGCCTGAAAGGAAACGCTGGCCTTTTGCGAAGCGACCATCACATCGGTGAGGTCCACGCCGCTTTTGCCGATCTCGAAGGCGGTAGCCAACTGATTCGAGGCTTGCTGGGTATCACTGACTTTGTTGATTGCCTGACCGAGCATGTCGGCAAAACTGCTTTGGCCCAATTCCGGCGCTGGCGCGACGGATTTCGGTTGAGCCATGGCATCCATTTGCATGGAGCGCATATCCAACATCAACCGATTGAACTCAATACCCTGGCTCATGACCTTCTCTCTCCGACGACCCGCAATTTTTTGACACTACGCAGCGGTTACTAGGGGTGGTAGCAACAAGGGTGCCAGCTCCGTGGCTATTCGTAAGAAAAGGCGACAAACCCTGTCAGCCTGAGTATTTCTAAGACAGCGATTTGTCAGGTCGCGAACAGGTAGGCTTCGACATCCATCCCCGCGTCGCGCATCTGCGCCAGCTTGTAGCGCAAGGTGCGCGGGCTGATGCCCAGGCGCTCGGCGGCTTCCTTGCGGCGGCCGCGTTCGGCACGCAGGGTGTCGATAATCATCTGGAATTCGCGGCGACGCAGGTCGTCGCCCAGGGCACCGCCAGACTCGGCTTCGGCCACGACCACCGGTGCCGGCGCCAGGCTCGGCAACGGCGCCGCGCCACTGCCCATGGCCAGGCAGAAGTCCTGCGGCTGAATCAACCCGCCCTGCTGCAAAATCAGCGCGCGCTGGATGGCATTGTCCAGCTCCCGCACATTGCCTGGCCATGGATAGCCGATCAGGCAGGCCTGGGCTTCAGCCGACAGCCGCGCCTGGGCATGCTTCATTTTTTTGACGTGGTTGTTCAGCAAGCGCTCGGCCAGCGGAATGATGTCCGCCGGGCGCTCACGCAGCGGGCGCCAGGCCAGCGGGAACACCGAGAGCCGGTAGAACAAGTCTTCACGAAAGCGCCCTGCCGCCACTTCACCCGCGAGGTCGCGGTTGGTGGTGGCGACCACGCGGATGTCCAGCTGGATGGGCTTGCGTGCGCCGACGCGCTCGACTTCGCGCTCCTGCAGCACCCGCAGCAGCTTGGCTTGCAGGCCCAGGGGCATTTCCGAAATTTCGTCGAGCAGGATGGTGCCGCCGTCGGCCTGTTCGAACTTGCCGGCCTGCGCCGCGATAGCGCCGGTGAACGAGCCCTTTTCATGGCCGAACAGCGTGGCTTCGAGCATGTTGTCGGGAATCGCCGCGCAGTTGATCGCAATAAACGGTTGTTTGGCGCGGCCCGACTGCTGGTGAATGTAACGCGCCAACACTTCCTTACCGGTGCCGGACTCGCCGGAAATCAACACGGTGGAGTCGCTGCGCGCCACCCGGGCTGCCAGCTCCAGCAACTGCGCGCTGGCCGGCTCGAAGGCAATCGGGCCTTCACCCTCGGCATTCGACACCACGCCCAGCGCATGCCGGGCGACCAGCTCGATCAGCGCCTTGGGCTCGAAGGGTTTGACCAGGTAATCCGCCGCCCCTTGGCGCATGGCGTCCACCGCCCGCTCGACGGCGCCATGCGCCGTCATCAGCAGCACCGGCAGTTGCGGCTGACGTGCGCGCAACAGGCCAAGCAACTGGTGGCCGTCCATGCCGGGCATGTTCACGTCACTGACCACCAGGCTGAAGGACTCTTGCTCAACGGCCTCCAAGGCATCCTCGGCAGATCCGACCGCGCGGTAGTCATGGCCCGCCAACAGCAGCGTGTCAGCCAATGCTTCACGCAGGGCGCGGTCGTCTTCGACCAATAAAACCTTGATAGCCATAGTCCTTTTACTCCGCGCTTGCCGCGCTGGAAAACAGCGGCAAGGTCATCAATGCACAGGTGCCACGCCCCAACCGGGAGTGCAGTTGCAATTCTCCCTGATGTGCACGCGCCACTGCCTTGACCACGGTCAGGCCCAGGCCCGTCCCGTTGGTCTTGGTGGTAAAAAAGGGTTCGCCCAGGCGTTGCAGCACGACCGGGTCGATGCCGCTCCCGCTGTCGCTGATGCACAGGCGCAGGGTTTGGTCGCGGGTGTAGAGGTGCACTTTGAGCCGCGCACCCGGGCCGCTGGCCTGGGTGGCGTTTTCGATCAGGTTGAGCAAGGCGCCGACCAGCGTGTCGCGGTTGCACAGCAACTCGCCCAAGTGGCTGTCGCACTGCCAGCGCACATTGACGTCCTGGATATGCATGGCGGCTGCCGCTTGCAGCGACTGCATCAGCGCCGATGGCGTGACGCGGTCGGTCAGCGGCAATTCGCCGCGGGCAAACACCAGCATGTCGCGCACCTGATGCTCCAATTCATGCAGGCGCTCCTTGAGGCGCCCGGCAAATCGCTGGTGGGTGGCGGCTGGCAGTTGCTCATCAGTCAAATGACTGGCGTAGATCAACGCTGCCGACAATGGCGTGCGGATCTGATGCGCCAAAGAAGCGACCATCCGCCCCAGCGACGACAAACGCTCATGGCGCGCCAACTGGTCTTGCAAGTGACGGGTTTCAGTCAGGTCGTTGAGCAGCACCAGTTGGCCGGGCTCGGCGTCCAGGGAACGGGTGGCGATGGACAGGCGCCGGCCATCCTTGAGGGAAATTTCATGGCCGTCGTCTTCGCGTGGCGCAAAGCAGCGTGTAATCACGTGGCGCCACAACTCGCCTTCCAGCGGCTCGCCCAGCAAATCACGCGCGGCCGGGTTGGCTTCGCGGACACGGCCCATTTCATCGATGACGATTACGCCGCCGGGCAACAGGTCGAGGAGGTTTTGTAGGCGGTTGGCCAGACGCTCTTTCTCGGCCAGCTCTTGCATGCGCTGGGCGCTGACCACTGCCAGTTCGCCTTTAAGCTCGGAAACCCGCGCCTCCAGCAGACTGTAGGAGTCGGTCAGCTGGCTCGACATCTGGTTGAACTGCGAGAACGCCTGTTCAAGACCCTGCCGGGTCAACGGCTCTGCACACGGAACCAGCCCAGGAATAGCAGGGGCTGAAGAAAGTTTGGCGGCGTGGGGCATCATGCTCTCTCGCTGGCTGACCGTCAGTTAAACGGAACGTTGCGAGGGCTGTAGCAATACCCGTGCCGAAAAAAATAGACCTATATATCAGTCAGTTGAAAAACAGGCGTCAATCATCCGCCTGTTCATCACCTTCGCGACGGCTCATGCCGTACTTGCGCATTTTCTCTACCAGGGTGGTGCGACGGATGCGCAGGCGCTCGGCGGCGCGCGCGACAATGCCATTGGCATCGTCCAGCGCCTGCTGGATCAGGCCTTGTTCGAGGCTACCGAGGTAGTCCTTCAAGTCCAGGCCTTCGGGCGGCAGCATGGCGGTGGAACCGAAGTCCGGCGTATGGCCGTTGATGGCCACGCGCTCTTCCAGGTCGCTGCGCAGGCTATCGACCAACTGCTCGTCTTCGTCGTCGACGTAGCGGAATTTCTTCGGCAGCTCAACCACGCCAATCACCCCGTACGGGTGCATGATGGCCATGCGCTCGACCAGGTTGGCCAGCTCGCGGACGTTGCCCGGCCAGCCGTGACGGCACAGGGACATGATCGCGGCGGAGTTGAAGCGAATCGAGCCGCGCTTTTCGTGCTCCATGCGCGAAATCAGTTCGTTCATCAGCAGCGGGATGTCTTCCACGCGCTCGCGCAGCGGAGCCATCTCGATAGGGAATACGTTGAGGCGGTAGTACAAGTCTTCGCGGAAGCTGCCGACCTCGATCATGCTTTCGAGGTTTTTGTGCGTGGCCGCGATAATGCGCACATCGACGCTCTGGGTCTTGTTGCTGCCCACACGCTCGAAGGTGCGTTCCTGCAACACGCGCAACAGCTTGACCTGCATCGGCAGCGGCATGTCGCCGATTTCGTCAAGAAACAGGGTGCCGCCATTGGCCAGCTCGAAACGCCCGGCACGGCTGGTGATCGCCCCGGTAAAGGCGCCCTTCTCGTGGCCGAACAGTTCGCTTTCGAGCAATTCTGCCGGGATCGCCCCGCAGTTGACGGGCACGAAAGGCCCGTCGCGGCGTTTGGAGTGATAGTGCAGGTTGCGTGCGACCACTTCCTTGCCGGTACCGGACTCGCCGAGGATCAATACACTGGCGTCGGTATCGGCCACTTGCTGCATCATCTGGCGCACGTGCTGGATCGCACGGCTGGTGCCGACAAGGCTGCGAAACAGGTTGGGTTCGCGATGACGACCGCGCTCGCGAGCCTGGTCATACATCTCGCGGTAGACCTGGGCACGGTGCAGGGAATCGAGCAATTTGCTGTAGCTGGGCGGCATTTCCAGGGTGGAGAGCACGCGGCGGCGCTGGTCTTCCGGAAGGTCCACGGAAGAAATATCGCCCATCAGCAACACCGGAAGGAACTCATCCCAGGTTGACAGTGTCTTTAACAAGCCCAGAACTGCGCCAGGAGCGTTTACCGTCCCGATCAACACACAGATGACTTCACGGCTCGACGACAAAGAGCTGACCGCCTGCTGCCAGTCATGGCTACCGCAGGGCAAATTTTCTTCACCAAGAAAATTCAAAATTACCGCTAAATCGCGGCGGCGGACGCTATCGTCATCAATCAGCAGAATTTTGGTTTCACGCCACATGCAATAGCAACTTCCCTAGTAAAACGCTCTGCCCCAGAGTGAGGGCAATCTAGACGTTTGTAAGATTTCTTACCCTACTAGACGTCTGAAATCTGAAAACAGCACTAGTTAAGTCAAAAATGCTGGCACAGTCAAATATATGACGCGCCGTTCGGATTAACTGAGCCCATTCAGCCGAACAGATGGTAAACCTTTGACGCACTTTCCGCTCGGTTGATCTGCGACATCTCTTCGAAAATCGCCTGGCGTTCGCCAGTCGTCACTTCAAGCAACTGCTGATACACCGCCAGCAATCTTTCCAGCTTTTCCCGCAGGGCACCCTCGTCCACCGGCGCATTATTAAGCGCCTCATCGATCACCGCACGACACCCCATGTCCAGTTCGCCGATAGCGTCCCAGTTACGGTGGGCCAATGCGTCAACCAGGGCTTCGCGGGTCTCGTCAATCCGTTGCAGGGCGTGGCTCATGACATCATCCTCAGGCCAAAGGCCTACAGTGTTGCAATACCGTCCCAGCCTTCCTTAAGCGTAATCATCAGGCCGGCTACTTCGTCGATCATGGCGACATCGCTTTTGCTGTTTGCTTCCAGCAAGCGCGTGGTCATGTAGGCATACAGGTTATCCAATTGCTGCAACGCGGCCGGATCATCGGTTTTTTCCGGGTTCAGGCCGTCACGCAAACCGATCAGAATGTCGATCGCCTTGCCCAGCAACAGGCCTTTTTGTGCGATATCACCACGAGCCATGGCGCCCTTGGCCTGAGCCATGCGGTCCAACGCGCCTTCCATCAGCATCTGCACCAGACGGTGCGGGCTGGCTTCGGAGATCTGGGCATGGGAATTGACCTTCTGGTATTGGCGAAGGGCTCTCATGGGATTCATGTTTCTACCTCGTGACAGGCAACAACTAAATTGGATGGGCTATGACTAATATGTCGACTGGGTCGCAAAAAACTTTAACCCGCAAGTCGGTCGAAGGCGGCACCCGGTGGCGGTATTCACCACCGGGCGGCTTCATCGGGATCAGCTGTCCGAGGACGACTTGTTCAGCGCGTTGAGCGTGCTCATGACACTGGAACGCTGGCTGGTGAGCTGGGCCACCAGGTTGTTCATCGTCGTGTATTTGGCGGTCAGGCTGGTTTTCAGCGCGGCCATGCGCGCGGTCAGGGTGTCCTGCTGGTTCTGCAGGTCCTTGATGTTGGCCGACAGCGTCGACGAACGCGTGGCGAGCACGCCGGTGTTGCTCAGCGCGTAGCTGTCGGTCGCGGTTTTCATGCGCGCCAACAGGCCATTGTCACCGTTGAAAATACCGCCGATGTCGGTAGGGTTGGTCAAGATGGCCGCACCGAACACCTTGTCGTCAATACTCAACTTGCCGGTGCCCGAGTCAGTGTTCACTCCGAATTGGGCCAGAGACTTCAAAGTGCCCGTGCCCGTCAACGCGTTCAACTCGCTACGCAAAGCCGTCTGCAGGGAGCGCATGGTGGCATCACCTGTCAGCGCAGCGCGCGTGGTGGAACCGTCTGCGTTGTTAGTCACTGCAGTTTCGGTGTTCATCGCAGTCATCAAGGCGTTGTAGGTGTCGACAAAACCCTTTACCGAGCTTTTGAGGGTGTCGTTGCTGCGGGTGACCGTAATGGTCGAGGCCACGCGCGTCATGCCGTCAGGGAGCGCCCCAGTGATCCCGGCCGGCAGAGGCGACACCGCCGTCAACTTGATGCTCACACCACTGATCGCCTCGGTCAGGGTATTACTCTTGGATTCCTGAGCCGTGCCGTCAATGGTGTATTTAGCGTTTTGCGGTGGTTCACCCACAACCGACGAACCCGCTTCCAGGCCGGAGTTACCCCCCAGGGTAATGTCCGTGCCGGCGCCGGTATTGGTCGACGTCATCACCAGGCGAGAACCGGTGGCATCAGTCAGAATGTTGGCACTCAGGCCAGCACTGCTGTATTGCGCGTTGATCGAGTCACGCACTTGCTGCAGCGTCGCGCCTGGCGGAACACTGACCCCGTAACTCTGACCTGACTGGGAAATTTCCAGGGTCGTCGCGGTGGTGCCGGTATTGACGACGGTCTTCGCGCCGGTTGGATAATTCTGGGTAGCAACCTTCGAGGCGGTCGCCAACTGGTTGACTATCAGCTGGTAGCTGCCCGCGGAGGCACCGGCACCCAGGGTAACGGTAGACACGTTGGCATCCGACGTCGTCGCGGTCAGGCCGCCGATACTGGCGTCCTTGGTCATGTTGTCCATGGCACCACGGAAGGCATCCAGCGCGGCTTGAATCTTGCCGATCGAGGACAGCTGGGCAGTCGACGTTTGCGTCTGCTTGTTGATCTGCGACTGCTTCGGCGCCTGTTCCGCGTTCACCAATGCCGTCACGATCTGCTGGGTATCAATGCCCGTAACGGGGCCGCTAACTGATATATCACCCATGATTCTTCTCCTGATCCGGGGCTGGCGCTTTATTGACGGACGACGCCTAAAGCAGCTACAGCAACAAAATTCATGCCAGCTCAGACTTTAGCGTCAAACAACACACTGCTGGCATCGTGAAGGCTTTGTGCGAGTTTCAATGCCGTTTCCGAAGGGATTTGACGAATGACCTCGCCACTGTCGGTCGCAATGACCTTGACCACCACCTGATGGGTGGAGTCATCAATGGAAAAATCCAGGTTGCGCTGGGCAGCCTGGACGAATTTGCGAATATCCGTTACCGCCTGTTCAAGGTCGGAGGATTTCGAGTCTTGCTTGGGCTCGCCCGTGGCAACCGTGGGGTCTACCTTGGTTTTCTGCGGGTCGGCTGTCACAGGGGCAGGCGCGCTCTGCGGCGCCGCTGCTGGATAAGACAGGTTCAACTTGACGCTCATGTCCATGTCCAATCTCCTCATCACGCAAAAGACAAAAGGGCACGTAAACGCGCCCTTCCGTCAGTCATCTACCGATGGCTATTACTGAAGCAGCTTCAGTACAGCGGATGGCAGTTGGTTGGCCTGGGACAGGATCGCAGTGGAAGCCTGTTGCAGGGTTTGTTGCTTGGTCAGCTGAGCAGTTTCTGCAGCGTAGTCAACGTCCTGGATCTGACCGCGAGCGGCGCTGGAGTTGTCGGAGATGCTCTGCAGGTTGGCAACGGTGTTGTCGAAACGGTTTTGTACAGCACCGAGGCCGGCACGCTGGGAGTCGATGTCGGAGATCGCCTGAGTGATCACGTCGATCGAGTTCTGTGCGTTGGCAGCAGTGGTGATGTCAGTGTTGTTGACGGTGGTTTTGGTGGAGTTGGCAGCAGTACCGGTAGCTGCGAACAGACCCGTCACGCCAGCGCCGCTCAGCGAGTAGCTGCTGGAGGAGTTCAGGGAAACTGCGCCGGTTGCGATGATAGCGGTGTTAGCCAGAGCAACGGCAGTGCCGGCAGTACCGGTACCATCCAGGGTGGCAACCTTGACGCCTGCGATAGCACCGGCGTCGCCAGCGTTGAAGGTCAGGTTCTCACCGGTATCGGACTTGACCGACAGCGCTTGAGTGGTCGAATCGTAGTTAACGGTGATGCCCAGTTTGGCAGCGTTGGACTTCAGTTGGTCAGCCAGGTCAGAAGCTTTGACCACGCCAGTGAACTGAACCGCAGCACCGCTACCGACTTGCAAGGTGAAGTTGGCGCTGGCAGGGGTTGCAGCAGCGATGGCAGCGGAGTCAACGGTGAACTGAGCAACAGTGCTGGCAGTAGCAGCCAGGCCGCCTACAGCGCCGTTCATTTGCGCAGCGATCTGCCCGGCCGAAGCACCGGCAGCGATGGTCAGGTTCTTGGACTGGCCGCCACCGGTAACGGTGAGTGCGCCGCCGGCAACGCCTGTTGCGCTTGGAGCAACGCCTTGGGATTTCAGCTGCTGCGAACCAATGTTGTTGGCTGCAACGTTACCGATGCTCATGTCGATGGTCTGGTTGGCGTTGGCGCCGACCTGGAACGAAGTGGTACCGAAAGAACCGTCCAGCAGGTTCTTGCCACCGAAAGTAGTGGTGGTAGCGATACGGGTCAATTCAGCAGTCAGTGCTGCGTATTGAGCCTGGTTCGACTTACGGTCGTCAGCGCTTGGCGAGCCGTTGGCGGATTGCAGAGCCAGGGTACGCATGCTTTGCAGGATGTTGGTGGACTGCTGCATGGCGCCTTCAGCGGTCTGAGCAATCGAGCTGCCGTCGTTGGCGTTCTTGATTGCAACGCCCAGGCCGTTGATCTGGCTGGTCAGACGGTTGGAGATTTGCAGGCCGGCCGCATCGTCTTTGGCGCTGTTGATACGCAGGCCGGAGGACAGACGCTGCATGGAAGTTTGCAGGGCGCCAGAAGCCTTGTTCAGGTTGTTCTGAACGTTCAACGAAGCAAGGTTGGTGTTTACTGTTAAAGCCATGACGAAATCCTCGTGGGTGGTGTACTGCGGCTTCCGGCCCTGGCAACCGCCGGGTGTGGCCTAGAGAACCTTCGTAATAGTTATCGTCGTGAATGCAGGTCTCTTGAGGACTTTTTTGATTTTTTTTACTAGCAACGGGCCACCCTTTGTAATTCAAGCATTTACGATAGCCCAAAGCCTCGCATTTGCTGGGTTTTCTGGCGCCAAATAAAAAACGCCCAGGCTTTTTCAAGCCTGGGCGTTTTTGTGTGCGGCGCTATCAGCAGGTCACGGACGATAGAGAATCGCCGAACCCCACGACAAACCGACACCAAAGCCACTGATCGCAACACGCTTCCAGTCGCCGTCCATCATGTGCTTTTCCAGCAGCAGTGGAATGCTGGAAGACACGGTATTGCCCGTCTCGACCATGTCCTTGATGAATTTCTCCACCGGTGCGTCTTCAAACCGTCGCGCCACGGCGTCGACAATCGCCGCACTGCCCTGGTGAATGCAGAACGCATCAATCTCGTCAGCCTTAAGCTCAGACTCGTTGAGCAGCTCGTGCAAATGCGCCGGTACTTTGAGCAGGGCGAAGTTGAACACCTGGCGGCCATTCATGAAAAACACGCCGTCGCTGACCTTAAGGTGCGGCGCACCGGAACCGTCGGTGCCGAACTTCGACTTGCCGAGCAACCACGGCGCATCTTCGCCCATCCAGGTGGCGGTGGCGGCGTCGCCGAAGAGCATGGTGGTGTTGCGGTCTTCCGGATCAACGATCTTCGAATACGGGTCGGCGGTGATCAGCAGGCCGTTTTTCAGGCCGGTGGCTTCCATGAAGCCTTTCATCGCGTAGATGCCGTAGACATAGCCCGAGCAACCCAGCGAGATATCGAACGCCGCCACGTGGGTCGGCAGGCCCAGCTTGTCCTGGACGATGGCGGCAGTGTGGGGCAAGCCTTCCTCATCGCCGTTCTGGGTCACGACGATCAGCGCGTCGATGGACTCGCGCTTCAAATCAGGGTTGTTGGCAAACAAGGCGTTGACCGCCTCGACGCACAGGTCGGAGGTTTCCTGCGCAGCATCCTTGCGCGGCAGGAACGCCGAACCGATCTTGCCAATGATGAAATCCTCATCCTTGGCGAATTTGGCGCCCTGGGCGTAGTTATCAACCCCGTCTGCCGGCACGTAACTGGCGATGCTTTTTATGCCAATCATTGTGGCTTCCCAATACTAAATAGCTGGATAACACCCCTCGGGCTACGCCGGGAGCGCTGACAATAAAGGGGATAACCCCGTAAAAATATCGCTGAAAGCCCCCGCGCAAAGACCCTGCGACGACTTATCCTTTTCACACGATACAGTGAAGATGCGCTTTATGACTCACAGGTCACTCAATTTTGTGCGCTTTATGCAAAACCCTGCAACATTCCCGCCCCCAGAAACGACAACGGCCCACCCTGTTGCCAGGGTGGGCCGCTTGTACGCTCGCCGGTTACATGCGGCTGAACAGGCTCAACTGGGAGATCTTCACAAACGCCAGCTGCGAAGCCTGCAGCATGGTCTGCTGCAATGTCAGATCAATGGCCGCCTGGCCCATGTCGACGTTCGCCAGCGATGACATGGTGGAGGTGTTGGCCAGCCCCAGGCTGGTATTTTCCTGGCTCTGGATATCCAGCGCGTTCTGGCGCGCACCAATCGAGCCACGCACCTGGTCAATCTGCGCCGAAGCGTTGGCCAGGTTACCGATGGAGGTATTGATCACGTCCTTGAGCTTGTTCATGGCCACCGGGTCGCCATCGGCCGGAGTTTCCAGCGCCTTGCGCAGTTGGCCCAGCGTGTCCAGGGCGTTCATGTTCTTGTTGCTGGTGGCACTCACGGAAAACTGATCACCCGCCCCCGGCGCGCCGCTCACATCAAAGGTCACCCCGGCAGCCGTGATCGACGTCGCGCCAGTGGCCATGGTGCCGGTGGCAATCGACTTGCTGTTCGCCGAGTACGGCTGGGCGTACACCTCGTAGTCATTGCCGCTGGTGAACTTGATCACCGCACCGGAGTTCGGAAAGGTGCTGGCGTAGGCTGCCTGGTCCGTGACCCGGCCACCGGTCAACTGCGCCGTAGACGGATTACTGGCTGTGCGCGAACTGCTGAACGTGTCCGGCTTGCTTTCCAGCGTAAAGGCCTTGCCCGCCACCAGCGCATCAGACGGTGCGCCCGAGGCCACGTCAGACCCAAGGTTCAGGCTGATGTCGAACTTGACCCCGCGCAGGTTGACGCTGGACGCGCCTTCCTTGGTGGAATCAAATGTGCCGTTACCGGTGATCTCGGACGTAACGTCGTTGCCGTCCTTGTCGGTCACGCTGTATTGGGTACTGCTGGAGAAGGTCAGCTTGTACGGCTGGCCATCGGCAAAGTTCTTCGTGTAAGCGGTGCCCGAGGTGACCAGGCCCGCCGAAATTGCGACTTTGCCGTCGTTGACCGCCGGCGGCAAAATCGTCGCTTGAGTGCGCCCGGTGTTGCCGGAGCTTTCCAGCAGCGTCTTGCCGGTATCGCCCGCCGCAATCGTCAAGTTGCTCGACACTTGCAGGCTCAGCGGCGTCTCATCACCCTGGTAGGTGTAGGTGCCATCGTTGTTACGGCTGTAGGGCGGCGTGTCGGTCTTGGCCCCGGAAAACATATAGTTGCCGCTGGAATCCTTGGTGTTGAGCAGGCCCAATACCTGGTCTTCGAGCGCGCCAACCTGAGCGGCGATGGCCTTGCGGTCGTCGTTGCTGAGCTTGAGGTTACCCGCCTGCAGCGCCAGGCCGCTGGCGGTTTGCATGGCCGTGTTGATGCTCGCCAACACGCTTTCCTCGTTGGTCAGCGAGTTTTGCAGGCTGGTGATATTGCCGTTGTATTGGCCCAGCATGTCTTTTTGCTGTTGCAGCATCAGCAGTTGCGCGGCGGCTACCGGATCATCCGCAGCGGTCTGCACGCGCACACCGGAGCTGGCCTGGTCCTGAGCCTTCACCACACCCGAATAGTTATCCTGATATTTGGCGGAGCTGGTGTCGAAATACTGCTGTGTAGAGATACGCATCGTTCCAGACTCCTTTAAAGGGCGTTGATCAGTGTGCTGAAGGTTTCTTGCGCGGCCTTGATGATCTGCGACGACGCGGTGTAGTACTGCTGGAACTTGATCATGTCGCCCGCCTCCTCGTCCAGGTTGACCTGGGACACGGAGTTGCTGGCCGCCTTGTTCGCGGCCAGCAAGGCGCCGGTGGCGGTGCTGTCGGTGTTAGCCTGGGCGGCCTTGGAACCGACTTGGGACACCAGCCGGCTGTTGGCGCTGACCAGGCTCACGCCCGCATTGCCATCCACCGCACCGACCGTCGCCTTGGTCTGCAAACCCAGCAATTGCTGAGCGTTGCGGCCATCGGAGGTGGCGCCACTGTTGAACGAAAAGGTCGTGCTGTCGCCGTTGGCGGGCGTGCCCGCCACGGTGGTGTCGAAACTGAAGCTCTTGCCTGGAATCAACGTACCGCTGGCATCACGCATCGGCACACTGATAGAGACCTTGTTGCCCTGGCCCGGAATGATGCTGCCGGTGCCGATCGGGTTGCCCTGGGCATCGCTCACTGTGTAGGACTGGGTGCCGTCTGCCGCAGGCTTGCCAAACACCATCTTCACCGGCATCGAGTTTTCGATCCCGGTGCGCAACTGCGCGCTGGCAGCGCCACCGTTGATATCGATCGGCAGCGTCAATGTCGGCGGCGTGAACGTGCCGGTGCCGGTGTTGGTAGTGCTGGCATTGCCGGCCAGTGGCGCCGCGAACGCGAGCTTGTTCGGGTCCTTGAGGTCGACGCTGATGTTGCTGGCCCCGGTGGCCGTCGGGCTGACCTTGAAGCTGTCACCGGCAGCCATCGGCCCTTTGCCATCGAGCGCCAACGTGAAGCCGTCGATCACGGGCGGCGGCGTGGTGGTGGTGTCGAACGAGCCCATGGCTTTGCCGTCGGAGCGCACCACGTTGTACTGGTTGCCGCTGGTGAAGGTGACTTTGTAGTCGAAGGTCGAGAGCTTGCTGCTGTCGGCAATCGTCACATTCAGGTTGCCCGAGCCTGCGCTGTTGCCCGAGGCTGCCTGGCTACGCTGGGCAATGGCCGCGGCGCTGTTGATGTCGCTGAACAACGACGAACCGAAATCGCTGTTCAGGTCCAGGCCCTGGCCCAACTGGCTGTTGACGCTGTCAGCGGTGGCAATGGCAATGCGGCCCAGGTCGTTGATGGCCGGTATCAGCGCATCACTGCGATAGCGCAACAGGCCGCCGATGCTGCCGCCGGACACCACGTTGCCGATGTCCATCGGCGTGTCGCCCATGTTGAGCTGAATGGTGTACTGGCTGTTGTCGGTTTTGCTCGGCACGGCCGAAATCGTGTTGGCCACACCGCCTTCTACCAGCGACTGGCCGGTGCCGGTGGTGATGCTGAACTGGCCGTTCTTCTCGGTGGCCGTTACGCCGATCAGCTCGTTGAGCGAACGCACCGCCTCGTTACGCGCATCCAGCAGGTTGGCCGGCGCACTGGTCGACGAGCCCTGGGCGGTTGCGATTTGCGTGTTCAGCGACGCAATCGACGACGTCAGCTTATTGACCTGATCACTCATGGTGCTCAGTTGACTGTTGATGCTTTCTTTTTGCTGGGTCAGCTGGGTCGAGATCGCGTTGAAGCGGTTGCTCAGGGTCTGGGCGCTGGTCACCAGCAGTTGGCGCGCGGACACGTCGCTCGGGGTCGCTGCCGCGGTTTGCAGGGACGCGAAAAACGCGCTGAGCACCGCAGACATGCCGGTGGACTTGTCAGACAGGGTCTTGTCAATCGCAGCCGCCTGGCCCGCGTAGGCGGTGGCGTCGCTGTTGAGGGCCGTGCTGCTCTGGTAAGCGGCGCCCAAGAAATCGTTATAGATGCGGCGCACATCCGCCAGGGTCGTGCCGCTGCCGATGTACACGCCGCCGTACTGATTGTTGGCGCTGGCGTTCTGGGTGGTCTGCTGACGCGAGTATCCCGGGGTGTTGACGTTGGCAATGTTGTTACTCAGGACCGACAACGATCCTTGAGCGGCGTTGAGCCCCGACATCCCGATATTGAGCAAACTCATGATTCAGACCTTATAAATGAGTGGATGCGCCCGCGGCAGCGTAATCCTGGTAACTGTTCATCGTTTTGGCGATCTGCGAAATCTTGCTGGCGTAGTCCGGGTCGGTTGCATATCCGGCTTTTTGCAACTCGCGCACAAACTGTTCCGGGTTGTCGGCTGATTTCACAACTTCTTTATAGCGATCATTGCTTTGCAGCAATGTCACGAGGTCGTGGAAGCTGTCCTGATAGGAGTTGTAGGAACGGAATTGCGCCGTTTCCTTGACCATCGACCCATTACGAAACTCGCTGGTAATTGCACGCGCCTGGCCGCCCTGCCAACTCTGCCCGGCCTTGATGCCGAACAGGTTGTGACTGCTGCTGCCGTCCTCGGCGCGCATGACCGATTTGCCCCAACCGGTTTCCAGCGCGGCCTGGGCCACCAGGTACTTGGGGTCGACACCGATGCGCGCGGCGGCCGCCTTGGCCATCGGCAGCATGGTGGCGACAAATTCATCCTGCGAGCTGAAGGCTTTCTTCGCCGGCGCCAGCGGTGGCTGGGCGATGGCGCGGCCATACACCTGCATGCGCCCGCTCGGTACGGCAATGCTGCGCGCGGTGCTGTTGACCACGTTGTCGGCGGCGGCGCTGTTACGCAGCGGCGCGCTCTTGGCATCGATGGCGACCGGCGCGTTCGGCACGATGCCGGCCAACAGACGGTCAGTCAGCTTGCTCGGCAAGGCGATACGGCGCTGGTTCATCAGCTCCATGTCGTTGGCGTGCGCGCTCGCGCCTTCAGGCACGGCCACGCGATAAGCCCACAGCGGACGCTGGCCGTTGGAGCGGCCCAACGGCCCTTCGGCTTGGGTGCCTGCGCCGATTTCAGTCGGCACATCGACCTTCTTCACTGGCGCTTGCGCCTCCTCCGGGCCCTGCAACGTGGCCGCCTGGGCGTCCACCGGTTTGTTCTTCTGCATCTGGCGCATCAGCACGTCGGCCAGGCCAATACCACCGCCTTCGCGAGACATCGAAACCGCCAACTGTTGGTCGTACATTTCCTGGTATTGCTTGGCCGCCGGCGTATTCAGCGGGTTGTCCTTGCCCAGCGCTTCCGTGGCCGAACGCATGGACTTGAGCATTTCGCTGAGGAACAGCGACTCGAACTCCTGCGCGACTTTGCGCATGTTGCCTTCGCTGTTCTTGTCGGCGCCGACCTTGAGCTGGTTAAGCCGGTTCAGGTCGGAGTAAGACCCAGAATCCGCCGTGCTGCTGATCCCGCTCTTGCGCATATCCATGACCATGGCTCAGATCACTATCAGGTCGGCTTGCAAGGCGCCGGCCTGTTTCAGCGCTTCGAGGATCGCCATCAAGTCGCCTGGGGCTGCGCCCACCTGGTTCACCGCGCGGACAATCTCGTCCAGCGTGGTGCCGGGGCCGAACTTGAACATCGGCTTGGCTTCTTGCTGAGCATTCACCCGCGAACGCGGCACTACCGCCGTCTGGCCGTTGGACAAAGGCCCAGGCTGACTGACGATCGGGTCTTCGGTGATGGTCACGGTCAGGCTGCCGTGAGTCACGGCCGCCGGCGATACCTTGACGTTCTGACCGATCACGATCGTGCCGGTACGCGAATTGATGATGACCTTGGCCACCGCCTGGCCTGGATCGACCTCGAGGTTTTCCAGGATCGACAGGTAATCGACACGCTGGCTTGGGTCCAGTGGCGCTGTGACGCGGATAGAGCCGCCGTCAATGGCCTGGGCCACGCCAGGGCCGAGCATGTCGTTGATCTTGTCGACCACGCGCTTGGCGGTGGTGAAGTCCGAACGGTTGAGGTTCAAGGTCAGGCTGTTGCCCTGGTTAAAGCCACTGGGCACGGTGCGTTCCACCATGGCGCCGCCCGGGATACGCCCGGCCGATGGCACGTTAACGGTGATCTTCGAACCGTCACGGCCCTCGGCGTCAAAACCACCGACCACCAGGTTGCCCTGGGCGATGGCGTAGACGTTGCCGTCGATACCCTTGAGCGGCGTCATCAGCAACGTGCCGCCGCGCAGGCTTTTGGAGTTACCGATGGACGAGACGGTGATGTCCACCACCTGACCCGGCTTGGAGAACGCCGGCAAATCGGCACTGATGGACACGGCCGCGACGTTTTTCAGTTGCACGTTGCCCGAACCCGGCGGCACCTTGATACCGAACTGCGAGAGCATGTTGTTGAACGTCTGCAGGGTGAACGGGGTTTGGGTGGTCTGGTCACCCGTGCCGTTAAGCCCCACCACCAGGCCGTACCCGATCAGTTGGTTGGAGCGCACGCCGGAAATACTGGCGATGTCTTTCAACCGCTCAGCCAAGGCCCCTGTGCTCAAGGCCAGCAACAACGCGGCAGCCATCAGCTGTTTGAGTTTCAAAGTGGCCACCTAGAAAGGGAACAGCGGGCTAAGGAAGAAACGGTCGAACCAGCCTGGCTGACTCGCATCAGCAAACGAACCTGTACCCGAGTAGGTAATGCGCGCGTCGGCAATCCGCGTCGACGGCACGGTGTTGTCGGTGGAAATATCATCGGCGCGAACCATGCCCGCAATGCGCACCAGCTCGTCGCCGGTGTTGAGGGTCATCCACTTTTCACCGCGTACGGCGATGATGCCGTTGGGCAGTACATCGGCGACGGTCACGGTGATCGAACCGGTCAGGCTGTTGCCCTGCCCCGCCGCACTTTTGCCGTTCGTGGCGCGGTCGCCGCTGTAGCCGGCGTCCAGGCTCAGGTCACCGCTGCCCAGCGGGTTATTGGTGTTGGGCACGCCACCGAACAGCGACGTCAGGCCAATGCTGGTCTTGCTGGTCTTGCCGATCTGCGAGTTGGCATTTTTGCTGGCCTGGGTTTTCTCGTTCAGGGTGATGGTGATGATGTCACCCACACGGAACGCCTTGCGGTCGCTGTACAAGTTCTGTTCGAAACCGGCCTGGTAGATCGAGCCATTGTTGGCCGCCGCCGGCAACGGCGTGCGTGGCAACACCGGCGCGTAGTACGGGTCATTGGGTTTTGGCGTCGGGGCGACACAGCCCGCGAGCACGGCGATCCCACTCAATGCCAGAACAGAAACATAGCGATTCATGACCCTTACCTCACGGTGTTGCAGGCGCCGTCGATGGCGCCCCATAGACTTGATTACAGATTCTGCGTTACGAACGAAAGCATCTGGTCGGCGGTGGAAATCACCTTGGAGTTCATCTCGTAGGCGCGCTGGGTGGTGATCATGTTGACCATCTCCTCAACCGTGCTCACGTTGGAGGTTTCCAGGGTGCTTTGCAGCGTGGTGCCAAAACCGTTCAGGCCAGGGGTGCCGATTTGCGGCGCGCCGCTGGAGGCGGTTTCCAGGAACAGGTTGTTACCCATCGCTTGCAGGCCGGCCGGGTTGATGAAGTCGGCGGTTTGCAGGTTGCCGATCACTTGCGAAGCCGGGTTGCCGGCCACGGTGATCGACACAGTGCCGTCGTTGCCGACGGTAAAGGTCTTGGCATCGGCGGGAACCACAACAGCCGGCTCCAGCGCGAAACCGTTGGCCGTGACGATCTGGCCATTGGAGTCGAGGTGGAACGTGCCGTCACGGGTATAGGACGTGGTGCCATCCGGTTGCAGGATCTGGAAGAAGCCGCGCCCGTTGATGGCCATGTCCAACGGCTGACCGGTTTGCTGCAGGTTACCGGCGCTGAAGTTCTTCTGCGTGCCAACGATCTGCACACCGGTACCCAGTTGCAGGCCCGACGGCAATTCGCTGTCCTGGGTCGATTGGGCGCCCGGCTGCTTCTTGATCTGATAGAGCAAGTCCTGGAACTCGGCGCGGTCACGTTTGAAGCCCGTGGTCGACACGTTCGCCAGGTTGTTGGAAATGGTGGTCAGGTTGGTGTCCTGGGCGGACAAACCTGTTTTGGCAACCCATAGAGCCGGAAGCATGCTGTTCTCCTTCGTGCGCCTGTTTGTTGGCGCTGCGCTGCAAAATTAGTAGTCGGTCAGTAACGCGGCAATCAGCTCATCGCCAGAACGCGGGTCATGGCCTGGTCGTCTTCCTTGGCGCTGTTCATCATCTTGATGTGCAGCTCGAACTGCTTGGAAAGCGACAGCACCGCGGTCATTTCTTCAACGGCGTTGACGTTGCTTGCCTGCAGGAAGCCCGACGTCAGCGTGACGTTGGCGTTCGCCTGGGCCGGCTGGCCATCCTTGGTGTGGATGGTGCCGTCGAGGCCCTTGGTCATGTTCTTGAGGTCCGGCTGGACCAACTTGAT
This sequence comes from Pseudomonas sp. Larv2_ips, assembly GCF_963879675.1. Classification (NCBI taxonomy): domain Bacteria; kingdom Pseudomonadati; phylum Pseudomonadota; class Gammaproteobacteria; order Pseudomonadales; family Pseudomonadaceae; genus Pseudomonas; species Pseudomonas sp. Larv2_ips. The sequence goes on along the minus strand of NZ_CAWOAW010000027.1, from coordinate 1,419,492 downwards.
GCGGTCCACTTCAGCCATTACCCGCGGGCCTTCGCCCATGGCGCGGATGCTGATGGTGCCGTCGGCACCCACTTCGATTTTCTGCTGCGGCGGCACCGCAATCGGGCCACCGTTGCCCATGATCGGCATACCGTTGCCGGCCCGCAGCACGCCCAGCGCATCCACATTCATGCTGGCGCTGCGCACGTAGGCTTCACTGCCATCGGGGGTTTGCACGGCCATCCAACCGTCGCCGCTGACCGCCACGTCGAGGTCACGACCGGTTTCGATCATGGCGCCCGGGGAGAAGTCGGTGGCTGGCCGCTCGGTCATGGCAAACGCGCGCGCCGGAAAGCTGTCACCAAACACCGGCATCGAACGCGCCTGCTCCAGGTCACGCTGAAAACCGTTGGTGGAGATGTTCGCCAGATTGTTGGCATGGGCCTTCTGCGCCAGTGCATTCTGGCTGGCGCCGGTCATTGCCACATAAAGGTACTTGTCCACGCTCTATCCTCTTTCTGACGGACGCTTGCCGCCCACCGCTGTACTGATGAGGCTTAAGCAATTTGCGAACCAACTTTTAAAAACGAGGAAAAGTCCAGGCGGGACGGGGGTTTGCGCGCAGGCATGGAGATTATGTGGCTGGACGAGAGTCGAAAAAACGGCGGACTACTGCCGCCTGCGGCAAGCACAGGTCTTGAAGATGACAAATAACAAATGTGGGAGCGGGCTTGCTCGCGAATGCGGTGTATCAGTCTGCACATGTAGTGACTGACACGTCGCATTCGCGAGCAAGCCCGCTCCCACAGTTTTAATCGTGTGTAGACCGCCAGTTATTTATCGGCCTTGAGGATTTCATAATCACGCAGCTTATTGGCGATGGTGGTGTGCGACACGCCCAAGCGCTTGCCCAGTTGCCGGCTGCTGGAATGCTCGGCATATAAGGCTTCCAGCACCGCCTTCTCGAACCGGCCGACGATCTGCTCCAACCCTCCCTCCAACGAGAAATCGCCAAGCGGCTGACGCACCCCATAATCCGGCAAGCGAATATGCTCTGCCTTGACCGTCCCGCCTTCGCACAACGACACCGCCTGAAACAGCACGTTTTCCAGCTGGCGCACATTGCCCGGCCAGTGATAGTGGCTGAGCCGGTCCATCGCAGCCGGTGCCAGCTTGGGCAGCGGGCAGCCGATCTGCCGGCTGGCTTGATCGAGGAAATGCTCAACCAACGGCGCCAACCCATCCAGGCATTCGCGCAACGGCGGGATATGCAGCGACAGCACATTGAGGCGGTGATAAAGGTCCTGGCGGAATTCGCCGCGGGCGCAAAGCTCAGACAAGTCCACCTGCGTCGCACAGATCACCCGCACATCCAGGTAGACCTCTTCATCACTGCCCACGCGGCGAAAGCATCCGTCCTGCAGAAAACGCAGCAATTTCACCTGCAGACGTGCGCTCATTTCACCGACGCCATCCAGAAACAATGTACCGCCTGCCGTCAGCTCCAACAGACCCAGCTTGCCTTCGGCCCGGGCGCCTTCAAACGCACCAGGCCCGTAGCCAAACAGCTCGGTCTCGGCCATTGACTCCGGCAAGCCTGCGCAATTGAGCGCCATCAATGGCGACTGCCCACGCGGGCTGGCCAGGTGACAAGCGCGGGCCAACAGCTCTTTGCCGGTGCCGGTTTCGCCTTCTATTAATAGAGGCGCATCCAAAGGCGCCATGCGCCGCGCCTCGCGCACCACGGCCGCCATGACCCTGGAGCTCTGGAAGATGCTGTCGAAACCACGCAGTTCCTGCTTGCGCACGTTGTAGATGCGCTCACCGACGCGGTCGGCGCGGTGCAGGGTCAGCACGGCACCCGCCATGGCTTCGCTGTCATCGTGTTCGCAGGATTGCAGCGGCGCGATGTCCGCCAGGAATACGTCGCCCTTGACCTTGACCCGCAAGCCATTGATGCGCGACTTACTCGCCCGCACCAGTTCCGGCAGGTCGAAGTCCTCGGCATAGCGCGACAGTGGAATTCCCGGGACCTCGTCCACGCGCACCCCGAGCAACTGCGCCGCCGCGCGGTTGGCGGCAACGATGGAGCCGCCCATGTCGATCGACAGCACCGGGAACTCCAGGGCGCCAAGCAGCGCATTGAGCTCCATATGCCGACGTTCGCTGGGCATCAGCCCTACCCGCTTGACACCAAACACCCCGGCAATGGCTTCAAATTGCGGGCGCAGCGCCTGGAACTGCATGTTCACCAGGTTGGGGCAAAACAGGTAAATCGCATTGCCATGTTCGCCACCGACCTCGCCCTTGGCGACGTTGACGCCGTACTCCACCAACAGGTTGAGGATGTCCCGCAGGATGCCGATACGGTTTTGGCAGTGCACTTTAATACGCATGAAAAAGCCCGAAAGGTGGGAAGGCGCCGCGTCTTTTTGCCGCTGGGCGCAGATAGTCGTCAAGATTATGTGACAGCCCATGGGCATTTCACAGCCCAAGACAACGATGAATCGGGCCATCGTAACGAATACTTTACAAAAACCGGTAACATTTCCTACAGCATTAGGCCGCAGCCCGATGGAATCCGGCGCCTTGCGGGTTATCAATAGGCTCATCGCAGGACATAACAAGAACGAATGCCTAGCAGGAGAGCCGTATGAAGCAAACGCACTACGTGGCCCGCGAGCCCGATGCGCAAGGTTTTATCCACTACCCGCCGGAAGAACACGCGGTGTGGAACACCCTGATCACGCGCCAGTTGAAAGTGATCGAGGGTCGCGCCTGCCAGGAATACCTGGACGGCATCGACAAGCTCGGCCTGCCGTTGGACCGCATTCCGCAATTGGGTGAAATCAACCAGGTGCTGGCCGAGACCACCGGCTGGCAAGTCGCCCGCGTGCCGGCGCTGATCCCCTTCCAGACCTTCTTCGAATTACTCGCCAGCAAGCAGTTTCCAGTGGCGACCTTTATTCGTACCCGCGAAGAACTGGACTACCTGCAAGAGCCGGATATTTTCCACGAGATCTTCGGCCACTGCCCGCTGCTGACCAACCCCTGGTTCGCCGAATTCACCCACACCTACGGCAAGCTCGGCCTGGCCGCGACCAAGGAACAGCGCGTGTACCTGGCGCGCCTGTACTGGATGACCATCGAGTTCGGCCTGGTGGACACCCCACAAGGCCGGCGCATCTACGGTGGCGGCATTCTGTCGTCGCCCAAGGAAAGCGTGTATTGCCTGTCGGATGAGCCCGAGCACCAAGCCTTCGACCCGCTCGAAGCGATGCGCACGCCGTATCGGATCGACATCCTGCAACCGCTGTATTTCGTCCTGCCCGAGCTCAAGCGCCTGTTCGAAGTGGCGCAGGAAGACATCATGGGCATGGTCGAGCGCGGTATGCAGTTGGGTCTGCACGCGCCGAAATTTCCGCCCAAACCCAAAGCGGCTTGAACCTTATGTTTTGAGGCCAGGTGAGTCTGTTCCCTGGCCGCGCGTTGCTTTAGGGTGACGCCACTGACGACCGTTTTTCAAACACTCGAATTCAGGACACTTCCCATGACCACCTTGAACCAAGCCCACTGCGAAGCCTGCCGTGCCGACGCCCCGCAAGTCAGCGATGAAGAGTTGCCGGTACTGATCAAGCAGATTCCCGACTGGAACATTGAAGTACGCGACGGCGTGATGCAGCTGGAAAAGGTTTTTCTGTTCAAGAACTTCAAATTTGCCCTGGCCTTTACCAATGCCGTGGGTGAAATCTCTGAAGCCGAAGGCCACCACCCAGGCCTGCTCACCGAGTGGGGCAAAGTCACCGTGACCTGGTGGAGCCACTCGATCAAAGGCTTGCACCGGAACGACTTCATCATGGCCGCGCGCACTGACGAAGTGGCCAAGGACGCCGAGGGCCGCAAGTAATGCATTTCGATGCCATTGGCCGCGTGCCCGGCGACCCGATCCTCGGGCTGATGGACCTGTATGCCCAGGACAGCAACCCGAACAAGTTCGACCTGGGCGTCGGCGTCTATAAAGACGACCAGGGCCTCACGCCGATTCCGCATTCGGTAAAACTCGCCGAACAGCGCCTGGTAGACACCCAGACCACCAAGACCTACATCGGCGGCCACGGCGATGCGGCATTCGGTGCGCTGATCAGCGAACTGGTGCTCGGCGCCGACTCGGCCTTGATCCGCGACCGCCGTGCCGGTGCAACGCAAACCCCAGGCGGCACCGGCGCCCTGCGCCTGAGCGCAGACTTCATCGCCCATAACCTGCCGGGGCGCGGCGTGTGGCTGAGCGACCCGACCTGGCCGATCCACGAAACCATCTTCGCCAAGGCCGGGCTCAAGGTCAGTCACTACCCCTACGTGGGCACCGACAATCGCCTGGATGTGGCCGCGATGTTGGCCACACTCGCCACGGTGCCCGAGGGCGACGTGGTGTTGCTGCACGCGTGCTGCCACAACCCGACCGGTTTTGACCTGTCCCAGGACGACTGGCGCCAGGTGCTGCAGATCGTGCGCGAGCGCCAATTGCTGCCGCTGATCGACTTCGCCTATCAAGGCTTCGGCGACGGCCTGGAGCAGGACGCCTGGGCCGTGCGACTGTTTGCCGCCGAGCTGCCGGAAGTGCTGATCACCAGCTCTTGCTCGAAAAACTTTGGCCTGTACCGCGACCGTGTCGGCGCGTTGATCGTGTGCGCGGGGGATGCTGAAAAGCTCACGGATGTGCGCAGCCAGCTGGCAAACACCGCGCGTAATCTGTGGTCGACGCCGCCGGACCATGGCGCCGCCGTGGTGGCGACCATCCTTGGGGATGCCGAGCTGAAAAAGCGCTGGAGCGACGAAGTCGAAGCCATGCGTTCACGGATCGCGCAGTTGCGTTCAGGCCTGGTAGAGGCGCTGGCACCCCACGGGCTGGCCGAACGCTTTGCGCATATCGGTGCGCAGCGCGGGATGTTTTCCTACACCGGCTTGAGTGCCGAACAGGTCAAGCAACTGCGCGAGAAGCACTGCGTGTACATGGTCAGTTCGGGACGGGCCAACGTGGCGGGCATCGACGCGACGCGTTTGACCCTGCTGGCCGAGGCCATCGCCGACGTTTCCCACTGAAGAAACGGGGAATAAATGGGGGAGCGGGCGTGCTCGCGAATGCAGTGTGACAGTCACCCAATAGATTGACTGACACTGCGCATTCGCGGGCAAGCCCGCGCCCACATTTGAATGGTGTTGGTTTTTAGCCCGCAACCATCTCGGCTTTGATCTGCGCTTCCTTCGCCTGCGCATCCGCCAACCGATACAACTCGATATGCCCGTCCCAGTGCTCGATCAACGCCGTGCACGACTCCACCCAATCCCCGCAGTTGAGGTAATCCACCTCGCCCACCTTGCGGATTTCCGCGTGGTGAATATGCCCGCAGACCACGCCATGCAACTCGCGCTTGGTCACTTCGTGGGCGATCGCCTCCTCAAAGTCGCTGATAAAGCTCACTGCCGTTTTGACCTTGTGCTTGAGGTACGCCGACAGCGACCAGTAGCCGTAGCCATACCGCGCCCGCCAGTGATTGAGCCAGCGGTTCAGCGTGAGGGTGAATTCGTAGGCCGAGTCGCCGAGAAACGCCAGCCAGCGGTGGTACCGGGTGATCACATCAAACTGGTCGCCGTGGATCACCAGCAAGTGCCGGCCATCGGCGGTGACGTGCACCGCTTCGTCGACCAGTTGGATATTGCCCAGGATCAGCTTGGAATAGCGCCGCAGGAACTCGTCATGGTTGCCGGTGACATAGATCACCTCGGTGCCGCGCTTGGCCATGGTCAGCAGGCGGCGGATCACGTTGGTATGGGCCTGGGGCCAATACATGCCGCCGCGCATTTTCCAGCCATCAATGATGTCGCCAACCAGGTACACCTTGTCGGCGTGGTAACCCTTGAGAAACCGCGACAAGTGTTCGGCCTGACAGTCCCGCGTGCCCAGGTGCACGTCGGAAATCCACAAGGTACGAACCCGTTGTTTACGACCGGGTTTGGCGAATTCGGCACGGGTCATGGGCATCCCTCGACGGTGTTTTCGCGAGCTTGCGCCCTGGTGGTTAATAGCCCATGACAGCGGTGCGTCAGTCTGATGACAGCGCCTGGCGCTCGTGAAGCGTTGTAGACTGGCGCCCTGCACCCTCAGGAGACTGCGATGAGACCGACGCTCACGCTGCGCCACTACCTCGAAGAGCCGCTTGCCCACAGCCATGACCATGCGCAGTTGGTGTTTGGCCTGTCCGGGCACCTGGACCTGGAAGTCGATGGCCGGGGCAGCCAGGTGCACGAAAACAGCGTGATGGTGCTGCCCTTCTCCGCCCACCACGCCTGCGGCAGCCGCGATGGCAGCCGTTGCCTGGTGCTGGATGTACCCACCGAACACTGGGTCGTGCAATCGCTGGGCGAGCATGCCGATGCCAGCCGCCGCCTGCTCGACCAATCGGCACGCCTGACCCTGGATTCGCGCCAAAGCCAACTGGTGCAATGGCTGGCGCACAGCCCGGTGGATGACCCGCTGATCGTGCAGCAAGGCGCGGTGCTGTTATTGGCCAGCCTCAATCACCCGCTGGCCCAACCGATGCCGGGACGACGCCTGCCGTATGCGGCGTTTGATGCGCATATCGAACGACACGTTGCGCACCCATTGCAGGTCGCGGACCTTGCACGCATTGCCGGCCTGTCGGTCGCGCGCCTGCACGCGCGCTTTATCGCCGAGTGCGGGCAGACGCCGATGGACTACATCCGCGGGCGGCGCCTGCAGATGGCCTTGAACCTGTTGCGCAACACGCCGCTGCCCATCGGCGACATTGCCGAGCGCGTCGGCTACAGCTCGCAAAGTGCGTTTGCCGCCGCGATGTTGCGCGAATTTGGCGCATCACCGGGCGCATTGCGGCGCTCATCATAGTCTTGCGACAAAAAACGCGAGCCGGACGACAGACGCCCACACCTCCAACCTCTAGACTGCGATTCTGTCACCCCGTTGGTTCAAGGATCGCAATGACTCCCCGCTCAGCCCTCGGCGCCCTGCATATCGGCGCACTGATGTTTGGCCTCACCGGCGTATTCGGCAAGCTGGCGGCAGCCTCGCCCGCCATCATCGTCTTTGGCCGGGCGGCCTTCGCCGTGGTGGCGCTCGCCGTGTTTGCGCGATTCGCCAGCAACACCACCTGGAAAACACTCCAGATGCGCGACTGGCGCCGCCTGCTGATCAGCGGCGTGCTGCTCGCGGCGCATTGGGTAACCTTCTTCATCGCGGTCAAAGTCGCCGGCGTCGCCGTCGCCACGCTTGGGTTTACCGCGTTCCCGGCGTTTACCGTGATTCTCGAAGGACTGATCTTCCGCGAGCGCATTCGCGCCAATGAAGTGCTGCTGGTGGTACTGGTCAGTGTCGGCCTGATCCTGGTGACGCCAGACTTCAACCTTGCCAGCGCAGCCACCGGCGGCCTGCTCTGGGGCATTGCCTCGGGCCTGCTGTTTTCGCTGCTGTCGCTGAACAACCGCGCCAGTTCCGGGCGCATCCCCGCGGTGCAGGCGGCGCTGTGTCAGAACGTGGTGGTCGCGGCTTGTCTGCTGCCAGTGGCGGCACCCGGACTGGCGGATGTGCGGGCAATTGACTGGTTGTGGATCGGGCTGCTCGGGGTGTTCTGTACCGGCCTGGCCCACAGCCTGTTTGTCGCCAGCCTGGCGGTGATCAAGGCGCGCACCGCCTCGGTGGTGTTTGCCATGGAACCGGTCTACGGCATCACCGCGGCCTGGGTGCTGTTTGCCGAAACCCCGACCCTGCGCATGCTGCTGGGCGGCGCGCTGATCATCGTCGCCATCGTGCTTTCCGGGCTGATGGGCAGCACCAGCCAAGCCAAGGCGCCTGCGGCGACGGCCTGATGCTCAGGCTGTGCGGTCGTTGTGGCCCAGATCCCGCTGTGGGTCGATCTGGTCACGCACGCGCTGCTTGAGCACCTTGGCTTCGGGGAAGCCGCCGTCGGCCTTGCGCTCCCAGATCTGCACGCCATCGCAGGTGATGCGAAACGCGCCGCCGGTGGCCGGCTCCAGCGCCACACGGCCCAGATCATCGGCAAACGTACTCAACAATTCCTGGGCCAGCCACGCGGCGCGCAACAGCCACTGGCACTGGGTGCAATAGGTGATGACGATCTCGGGTTTGCTCAGCGACATAATTTGAGAGGTTCCTGGCATAACGGGCTGGGTGAATCGGGTGGCTATAATACCGGCCTTTATTGCCCAGCCTCGAGATTCATGATGCGCCGCCTGTTGTCTTGCCTGTTTCTGTGTTTGCTCCCATTGCTCGCCGACGCCGTTGAAACACCCCGCCCCAAAATCGGCCTCGTGCTGTCCGGCGGCGCCGCGCGTGGCCTGGCGCATATCGGTGTACTCAAGGCCCTGGAGGAGCAAGGGATCCAGATCGATGCGATTGCCGGCACCAGCATGGGCGCGGTGATTGGCGGGCTGTACGCCTCGGGCTACAAGATTGATGAGCTGGAAAAGCTCGCGCTGAATATCGACTGGCAACAAGCGCTGTCCGACGCACCGCCGCGCGAAGACGTGCCGTTTCGACGCAAGCAGGACGACCGCGACTTTTTGGTCAAACAGAAGCTCAGTTTCCGTGACGACGGCAGCCTCGGCCTGCCACTCGGAGTGATTCAGGGTCAGAACCTGGCACTGCTGCTGGAAAGCATGTTCGCCCACAGCAGCAACACGCGTAACTTCGACAAGCTGCCGATCCCGTTCCGCGCGGTGGCCACCGACATCACCACCGGCGAAAAAGTCGTGTTCAACAAAGGCCACTTGCCCCAGGTGATCCGCGCGAGCATGTCGATCCCGGCGGTGTTCGCCCCGGTGGAAATCGACGGCCGGCTGCTGGTGGACGGCGGCATGACCGACAACATCCCGCTGGACGTGGCACGCGAGATGGGCGTCGACATTGCCATCGTGGTCGACATCGGCACCCCGCTGCGTTCGCGCAAGCAACTTGCCACTGTCGTCGATGTGCTCAACCAGTCGATCACCCTGATGACCCGGCGCAACTCTGAAGAGCAACTCAAGGCGCTGCACCCCAAGGATGTGCTGATCCAACCGCCGCTGGCGGCCTACGGCGTGACGGACTTCGGCCGCGCCAAGGACATGATCGACGCCGGCTACCGCGCCACCCGCGCGCTTGATATACGCCTGGCACACCTGCGCCCCGCTGAGCCTGTCGACCCGCAACTGATCGCGGCCCGCACGCCCGGCGAGCGCACGCCCGTGATCACCGCCATCAAGGTGGAGAACGACTCGAAGGTCAGCGATGACGTGATCCGCTATTACATCCGCCAAAACCTGGGCGAGCCGTTGAACCTGGGCCGTCTGCAAACCGACATGGGCACCCTGTACGGCCTGGACTACTTCGAGCAGGTGCAATACCGCGTGGTGAAAAAGGGCCAGGACAATACCCTGGTGATCAGTGCTCGCGGCAAACGCAGCGGCACCGACTACTTGCGCCTGGGCCTGAACCTGTCGGATGACATGCGCGGCGACAGCGCCTTCAACCTCGGCGCCAGCTACCGCATGAATGGCATCAATCGCCTCGGCGCCGAATGGCTGACGCGGGTGCAGATCGGTGATCGCCAAGAGCTGTACAGCGAGTTCTACCAGCCACTGGATGTCGGTTCACGCTACTTCGTCGCGCCCTATATCAGTGCCCAGGCGCAGAACGTTGAACTGATTCTGGACAACGATCCCATCTCCGAATACCGCCTGGAGCGTTATGGCTTTGGCTTGAACGTCGGTCGCCAGATCGGCAACAGCGGCGAAATCCGCTTCGGCGTCGGCGAAGCCTGGGGCAAGGCGGACGTGCGCATCGGCGACCGCGACCTGCCGAGCGTGAGCTTCAGCGAGGGCTTCTATGAACTGAAGTACTCGTTCGACTCGCTCGATAACGTGTACTTCCCACACACCGGCGAAGACATCGGCCTGGCGTTCCGCGAATTCGAGCCCGGGTTAGGCTCGGACCAGCGCTATCGACAATGGGAGTTCAAACTGGACAAGGCCATGAGCCGCGGCCCGGACACGCTCATACTGGGCGGCCGTTACGGGCGCACTCTGGATAAATCCGACGTGGTGGTGTCCAGCTTCCTGCTGGGCGGCGCGCGGCAATTGTCGGGCTTTCGCGAAGATGCGATCTCGGGGCAGAACATCGCTCTGATGCGCGCGGTGTACTACCGCCGCCTGACGCCGCGCTCGTACCTGCCGCTGGATTTCCCGCTGTACCTGGGGGCCTCGGTGGAACGCGGCCGGGCGTGGAACAACGACAATCAATTCGACAGCGGTTACATCAACGCTGCGAGTATTTTCCTGGGGTTCGATACCCCGCTGGGGCCGCTGAATTTCAGCTACGGGTTCAATGATGACAATCAGCAGGCGGTGTACCTGAACCTCGGCCAGACGTTCTAGGCACAAAAAAAAGTGGAAGCTGGCAAGCCAGCTCCCACTTTTTGATCACTGGCGAATCCCAGATCAGGACTTTTCCAGATTCGCCAGGATGTGCCCATGCACACGCATGCACACGCGCAGATCCTCTTCATCCACGCCCACAAACAGCTCATGGCGCAACGCGGTGGCAATGGTTTCAATCTGGTCAATCAACGGGCGGGCGGTGTCGCACAGCAATATGCGTTTGGCACGACGGTCTTCCAGCACCGCCTGGCGTTGCACCAGACCCTGACCTTCAAGGCTGTCGAGCAGGCGGGCCAGCGTCGGCCCTTCGACGCCAACACTTTGAGCCAGCTCGCGCTGAGTGGGCGCTTCCGCAAAACGGGCCAGGTGCAACAGCACCAGCCAACGCGCCTGGGACAAACCCAGCCCCGCCAAGCGGCGGTCCAGGTCGGCGCGCCAACCTCGGGACATTTGCGCCAACTGCATGCCAAAGCGGTGTTGATCGGTTAAAGGCATAAAAAACTCATGGTTTAGACTGAAAATAAAGTGTGGCTAATTATTAGTCAGCTAAGCATGAGCCATGCCAGGAGGCAAGCGCCGCTCTGTACTGATTCGTTACATTGGCGCAATTGGCACACTAAATTTCGAATTCCGACTGCAAAGCAGCCCGCACGCAATACAAAACACCTTCAGGCACACGGCCGGTAAACAGCGGCGCGATCTCCGCAACCGGTGGCAATTCGCCCTCTCCGTCGAGGAATGCATCCTGGATTTCACCGAGCAGATCTTCCGGCAAATCAAGGGCCTGCTCCAACGACAACTGCTGCTTGCCGATGGATTCGGCCAGCAGGGTATAGACGTTTTTTTCCGAACATTGCAGTTGGCCGGCAATCTGGATCGGGGTCATGCCGGCACGCGCCAGGCTGATCAATTCGTGGCGAATATCGGCGACTTCCTTCGGCGCCTCGGCCTGGCCGCCGAGCACTTCGAGGAAGGCTTGCCCGTAGCGTTCCAGCTTGCGCGCGCCGACGCCGCTGACCCGGGCCATTTCGGCCATGGTGGTCGGCTGCTCGCGCAGCATCTCCAGCAACGTGGAGTCGGGGAAAATAACGTAAGGCGGCACGCTGTGTTCCTGCGCAAGTTTGCGCCGCAGGGTGCGCAAGGCTTCCCATTGCTCGCGCTCTTCGCCACGGACCAACTGGCTGGCCTGGCTGGTGCTGCTCTTGGCCGTGGTCTGCGGTTTGAGGTCGCGACGCAGCTCCAGGCTCACTTCGCCCTTGAGCAATGGCCGGCAACTGTCGTTCAGGCGCAGGCCGCCATACCCTTCCAGGTCGATGTCCACCAGGCCGCGGGCGACCATCTGGCGGAACAGTGAGCGCCACTCGCCCTCAGCGCGGGCTTTGCCGACGCCATAGACCGAGAGTTTTTCGTGGCCGAAGCTGCGCACTTTTTCGTTGTCCTTGCCCAGCAACACATCCACCAGATGGCCCACGCCGTAACGCTGGCCGGTGCGATAGATGGCCGACAACGCCTGGCGCGCCGGCTCGGTGGCGTCCCAGGTCTGCACGCCGTCCACGCAGTTGTCGCAGTGGCCGCACGGCTCGGGCATGTCTTCGTCGAAGTACGCCAGCAGCGTTTGGCGGCGGCAGCGCGTCTCTTCACACAGCGACAGCATCGCGTCGAGCTTGTGTTGCTCCAGTCGCTTGTGACGCTCGTCGCCCTCGGAGTTCTGCAGCATCTGCTTGAGCATCACCACGTCTTGCAGGCCGTAGACCATCCAGGCATCCGCCGGCAGGCCATCACGGCCGGCGCGACCGGTTTCCTGGTAATACGCCTCGAGGGACTTGGGCAGGTCCATGTGCGCGACAAAGCGCACGTTGGATTTGTCGATACCCATGCCGAACGCGATGGTCGCCACCATGATCAGGCCTTCCTCATTGAGAAAGCGCTTCTGGTGGGCAGAGCGCGTTTCATTGGGCAGGCCCGCGTGGTACGGCAGCGCCGGGTAGCCTTGCTCGCAGAGGAACGCGGCCACTTCATCGACCTTCTTGCGCGACAGGCAATAGACGATGCCCGCATCGCTGCGCCGCTCGGACAGGAACGCCAGCAACTGCTTGCGCGGCTGCTCCTTGGGCACAATGCGGTAGAAGATGTTCGGCCGGTCGAAACTCGACAGGAAGCGCTCAGCGTTCTGCAAATGCAGGCGCTCGACGATTTCTTCACGGGTGCGTTTGTCGGCAGTGGCCGTCAACGCGATGCGCGGGACGTCGGGAAACAATTCCGCCAATTGGCCCAGCTGCAAATATTCGCGACGAAAATCGTGGCCCCATTGCGATACGCAGTGGGCTTCATCGATGGCGAACAGGGCGATTTCCAGGCTCTGCAAAAACGCCAGCATGCGCGGCTGCACCAGACGCTCAGGGGCCAGGTAAAGCATCTTCACTTCACCGCGCTTGATGCGCGCGGCCAGGTCGCGCTGCTGCTCGGCGCTGAGGGTGGAGTTCAAGGAGGCGGCGGCGACACCAAGCTCTTCAAGGGTGGCGACCTGGTCGTCCATCAACGCGATCAGCGGCGACACCACCACGGCCAGGCCGTTACGCAACAGCGCCGGCACCTGGAAGCACAACGACTTGCCGCCGCCGGTAGGCATCAGCACCAGGGCATCACCGCCACTGGCCACGCGCTCAATGATCGCACCCTGGCGGCCACGAAAACTGTCGTAGCCGAAGATGTCCTTGAGGACGCGTTGAGCCTGCTCGAGCATGTAAAACTCCAAAATGGTGCCGAAATCCCTCTGTACAGGCTGGCCGAAAAACCCCGGCTTCACGGGAAATAATCCGTAAGCGAAGTTTTCGCGGGTTGGCGCTTGGCCTGCAGGGGCATCACAAAACGCGGCAGTATACCCGAGCGTCGGTCCGCAAAGGGCGCCACTGACGAACAGCGACTGCTATCTAAAACCTGGCAAATATGCCTTGCAGCTGGCCTGGGGGCTCAAGAAAGCCTAGAATTGCGCATCGTTTATTCCCAAGGTATGCCGTAATGTCCTTCGCTGAGCAACTAACCCGCCTGCAAGCCTTCCTCGACGCCGATGAGCTGCATGACGAGGCGCTGGACTACGTGGCCGCCCACGGCTACCTGACCGCCCTGTCGATCTCTTCCGACATCGTGCCGGACCGTGAGTGGATCGACGCCTTGTTCGCTGAAGAGCCGCATTACGCCGATGCCGCCCAACGCGAAGAAATCGAATCCACCCTGCTGGCCCTCAAGGCCCACATCGGTCGCCAACTGGCTTCCGATGAGGAATTCGAGCTGCCTTGCGAGCTGGACCTCGGCGAAGACCCGGATGACTCCGACCTGCGCGGCTGGTGCATCGGTTTCATGGAAGGCGTGTTCCTGCGCGAAGCCGCCTGGTTCGAAACCGCCGAGGAAGAAGTCAGCGAAATGCTGCTGCCGATCATGGTCGGTTCGGGTCTGTTCGACGACCAGCCGGAATTCTCCGACATCGCTTCCGACGCCAACCTGATGGACGACATGATCGTACAGATCCCGGAAGCCCTGACCGCCCTGTACCTGTTGTGCAACGCCCCTGACGAAAAACCGGCGATCCTCAAGCCCCGTCACCACTGAGTCGTTTGCCCGTGTCCCCCATGGGCAATCGCTCGCTACTCCTGCGTTACGCACTGCTGGCCATCGGCTGGTTGAGCGTGGCGCTGGGAGTGATCGGCATCTTCCTTCCAGTACTGCCGACCACGCCCTTCCTGCTACTCGCCGCCGCCTGCTTCGCTCGAAGCTCCCCGCGTTTCTACCACTGGCTAGTGGAACACCCGCGCCTGGGCCCGTGGATCAAAGACTACCTGGACGGCAATGGCATTCCGCTCAAGGGCAAGGTCTACGCACTCGGCTTGATGTGGCTGAGCATTGGTTTCTCCTGCTACCTGGTGCCGCTGCCGTGGGCACGCGGTTTTATGCTCACCAGTGCCGTGCTCGTGACTGTCTATATTCTGCGCCAGAAAACCCTGCCGCCTCGCGAACGGTAGGCGCGGGCTTGGGTGGTAGCCGGGCTTGCCCGCGATAGCATCGCCACGGTGCAACTGTCACACCGTAGCGCCTGAATCGCAGGCAAGCCAGCTCCCACACTTGCCAGCAGCTACATAAGCCAGATCCTGCACACGACCTTGGTCGACACTGACTAACCCCAAGCATCATGCGAGACTGTCCCACCGGGCCTGGAATGCCTGGGTGTTCTTATGCTCGGAGTTACCATGACGCTGTCCAGCGGGCTGATCGCCGCCGTTGCCCTGGCCTATATGGCCATTATGTTTGCCATCGCTTTTTACGGTGACCGTCGCCATGCGCCGTTGCCGCCGAAAGTACGCGCCTGGGTGTACAGCCTGTCGCTGGCCGTCTACTGCACCAGTTGGACCTTCTTCGGTGCGGTAGGCCAGGCCGCCGAACAGCTGTGGGCATTTTTACCGATCTATCTAGGACCGGTACTGCTGCTTGTGTTGGCACCCTGGGTGCTGCAGAAGATGATTCTGATCAGCAAGCAGGAAAACATCACCTCCATCGCCGACTTTATCGCCGCGCGCTACGGAAAATCCCAGTCGCTGGCGGTGGTAGTGGCGCTGATCTGCCTGGTCGGCGTGTTGCCCTACATCGCCCTGCAGCTCAAAGGTATCGTGCTGGGCGTGAACCTGTTGATCGGCTCCGGCCCCGACACCACTGGCACGCGCGCCCAGGACACGGCCCTTATCGTGTCGCTGGTGCTGGCGCTGTTCACCATCGTGTTTGGTACGCGCAACCTTGACGCCACCGAGCACCACCGTGGCATGGTGCTGGCGATTGCCTTTGAATCCTTGGTCAAGCTGTTCGCCTTTCTCGCTGTCGGCGCGTTTGTGACCTACGGCTTGTATGACGGTTTCGGCGACCTGTTCAGCCAAGCGATGCTGGCCCCGCGCCTTGAGGAATACTGGAAAGAAACCATCAACTGGCCGTCGATGGTGGTGCAAACCGGCGTGGCGATGATGGCGATTATTTGCCTGCCCAGGCAGTTTCACGTCACCGTCGTGGAAAACATCGACCCGCAGGATTTACGCCTGGCCAAGTGGGTGTTCCCGGCCTACCTGATCCTCGCCGCGCTGTTCGTCATCCCCATCGCGCTTGGCGGCAAAATGCTGCTGCCCGGCTCGGTATTGCCGGACTCCTACGTGATCAGCCTGCCCATGGCCGAGGCGCACCCGGCCCTTGCCGTGCTGGCGTTTATTGGCGGCGCGTCGGCGGCGACCGGCATGGTGATCGTGGCCAGCATCGCCCTGTCGACCATGGTGTCCAACGACATGTTGCTGCCATGGCTGCTGCGACGCTCCAGTGCCGAGCGGCCGTTCGAAGTGTTCCGCCACTGGATGCTCTCGGTGCGCCGGGTCAGCATTGTGATCATCCTGCTGCTGGCCTACGTGAGTTACCGGCTGCTCGGCTCCACCGCGAGCCTGGCGACCATCGGCCAGATCGCCTTCGCGGCTGTCACCCAGCTGGCCCCGGCGATGCTGGGCGCGCTGTACTGGAAGCAGGCGAACCGGCGCGGCGTGTTCGCTGGGTTGGCGGCGGGCACGTTTTTGTGGTTCTACACGTTGGTCCTACCGGTCACGGCGAAAAGTCTGGGCTGGTCGCTGAGCCTTTTCCCCGGGCTGACGTGGATGCATTCACACCCGTTTGGCTTCTCCGTGACCTCGCTGACCTTGGGCACCGTGTTCTCGCTGGCGGGTAACTTCACGTTGTTTGTGTGGGTCTCGATGCTGTCGCGCACACGGGTCTCGGAACATTGGCAGGCTGGACGCTTTATCGGCCAGGAAATCAGCCAACGCGCCAGCGCGCGCTCGATGTTGTCGGTGCAGATCAGCGACCTGCTCAGCCTGGCGGCGCGCTTTGTCGGTGAAGAACGTGCCCAGCAGAGTTTTATCCGCTTCGCCTATCGCCAGGGCAAAGGCTTCAACCCCAACCAGAATGCCGACAACGATTGGATTGCCCATACCGAACGCCTGCTGGCGGGCGTGCTCGGCGCCTCTTCGACACGCGCTGTAGTAAAAGCCGCAATTGAAGGGCGGGAAATGCAACTGGAGGACGTCGTACGCATCGCCGACGAAGCCTCCGAAGTGCTGCAGTTCAACCGCGCGCTGCTGCAAGGCGCCATCGAAAACATCACCCAGGGCATCAGCGTGGTCGACCAGTCGCTGAAGCTGGTGGCCTGGAACCGGCGCTATCTGGAGCTGTTCAACTACCCGGACGGTTTGATCAGTGTGGGCCGGCCGATTGCCGACATCATTCGCTACAACGCCGAGCGCGGCCTGTGCGGGCCAGGGGAAGCCGAAGTGCACGTCGCGCGGCGCCTGCACTGGATGCGCCAGGGCCGTGCGCATACGTCCGAGCGCCTGTTTCCGAATGGGCGCGTGATCGAGCTGATCGGCAACCCAATGCCCGGCGGCGGGTTCGTCATGAGCTTCACCGACATCACCGCGTTCCGTGAAGCCGAACAAGCCCTGACCGAGGCCAACGAGGGCCTGGAACAACGGGTGACCGAACGCACCCATGAACTGTCGCAACTGAATGTGGCGCTCACCGACGCCAAAGGCGTGGCCGAATCCGCCAGCCAATCGAAGACGCGCTTTCTGGCGGCAGTGAGCCACGACCTGATGCAACCGTTGAACGCGGCACGATTGTTCTCCGCCGCCCTCTCCCACCAGAACGACGGCCTGTCTGCCGAAGCCCGCCAGTTGGTACAGCACCTGGACAGCTCGCTGCGCTCCGCCGAAGACCTGATCAGCGACCTGCTGGATATCTCGCGCCTGGAAAACGGCAAGATCAATCCACAGCGACAGCCCTTCGTCCTTAACGAGTTGTTCGACACCCTGGGAGCAGAATTCAAGGCACTGGCCCATGAGCAAGGCCTGCGTTTTCGCCTGCGCGGCAGCCGTCTGCGGGTGGACAGCGACATCAAGTTACTGCGGCGGATCCTGCAGAACTTTCTTACTAACGCATTCCGCTATGCCGACGGCCCGGTGTTACTTGGCGTACGCCGACGCAAGGGCGAACTGTGCCTGGAAGTGTGGGATCGCGGCCCTGGCATCCCGCTGGATAAACAACAGGTGATCTTCGAAGAGTTCAAGCGCCTGGACAGCCACCAGACCCGCGCCGAAAAAGGCCTGGGCCTGGGCCTGGCAATCGCCGACGGCCTGTGCCGAGTGCTCGGCCATCGTTTGAGCGTGCGTTCGTGGCCGGGTAAAGGCAGCGTGTTCAGCGTGCGTGTGCCGTTGGCGCGTAACCAGAGCAGCCCCAAGGTGAAGACTACGCAGGATAACGGGCTGCCGTTGAGCGGTGCCCAGGTGCTGTGTGTGGACAATGAAGAAAGCATCCTGATCGGCATGCGCAGCCTGCTCACGCGCTGGGGTTGCGAGGTGTGGACCGCTACCGACCAGGCGCAATGTGCACTGTTGCTGGCCGAGGGCGTGCGCCCGCAACTGGCGCTGGTGGACTACCACCTGGACCACGGCGAGACAGGCACCGAGTTGATGGGCTGGCTGCGCGCGCAACTGGCGGAGCCGATTCCCGGGGTGGTGATCAGCGCCGATGGGCGCCCGGAAATGGTGGCCGAGGTGCATGCCGCAGGGCTGGATTATTTGGCCAAGCCGGTGAAGCCTGCGGCGTTGCGGGCATTGATCAGTCGGCATTTGCCATTGTAGGAATCACCGAATTCATTCCCCCTGTGGGAGCTGGCTTGCCTGCGATAGCAGTGGATCAGTCACCAAAGCTATCGCAGGCAAGCCAGCTCCCACATTGACCGCGTGCTACTCCGGTAAGTGTGCGACGCCGTCCGAGTCGGTCATCGCCCGTTCGAGCAAGTCCGCCGGCAAGCTTTTGCTCGCACGCGCACCCAGCAACCTTAACTGCTCGGTTCGGCTGACCAGATTTCCACGGCCATCCGTCAGCTTGTTTCGCGCCGCGCTGTAGGCCTTATCCAGCTGCTGCAGGCGGTTGCCGACTTCATCCAGGTCCTGGATAAACAGTACGAACTTGTCATACAGCCAGCCGGCGCGCTCGGCAATTTCCCGCGCGTTCTGGCTCTGGCGTTCCTGCTTCCACAGGCTGTCGATCACCCGCAGGGTGGCCAGCAAGGTGGTGGGGCTGACAATCACGATATGGCGGTCGAACGCCTCCTGGAACAGGTTCGGCTCGGCCTGCAACGCGGCGGAAAACGCAGCTTCTATCGGCACGAACAACAGCACGAAATCCAGGCTGTGCAGACCTTCGAGGCGCTTGTAATCCTTACTGGCCAAGCCTTTGACGTGATTGCGCAGGGACAGCACGTGCTGTTTCAGCGCCGCCTGGCCGATCACATCGTCATCCGCTGCAACGTATTGTTGATAGGCAGTGAGGCTGACCTTGGAGTCGACCACCACCTGCTTGTCGCCGGGCAGCATGATCAACACGTCCGGCTGGAAGCGCTCGCCGTCCGGGCCTTTGAGGCTGACCTGGGTCTGATACTCGCGGCCCTTCTCCAGACCGGCATGCTCAAGCACGCGCTCAAGAATCAGCTCGCCCCAGTTGCCCTGGGTTTTCTGGCCCTTGAGCGCGCGCGTGAGGTTGGTGGCCTCGTCTGACAGTCGCAGGTTCAGTTGCTGCAGGCGCTCAAGCTCCTTGGCCAGGGAGAAGCGCTCGCGCGCCTCATTCTGGTAGCTTTCTTCCACGCGTTTTTCAAACGACTGGATGCGTTCCTTGAGCGGGTCGAGCAACTGGCCCAGGCGCTCCTGGCTGGTTTCGGCAAACCGTTGCTCACGTTCATCGAAGATCTTGCCGGCAAGCTCGGCGAACTGCGCACGCAGCTCGTCCCGCGAGCCTTGCAGGTCAGCAAGGCGTTGTTGATGGCTTTCCTGTTGTTCGCGCAGTTCGGCGCGCAACGCCGAGGACAGCGCATCGAGGCGGCGCAGCTCGGTTTCCTTGGCACTGCGGTCGAGATTCCAGGCGTGGGCAGCGTCGCGGGCGTTATCGCGGTCGATCTGGAGCAACTCGACTTCACGGCGAACGGCGGCCAGGTCAGCTTGTTTGGCGGCGTTGGCCTGGCTCAAGTCACTGATCTCGTCGCGGCTGGCGTCGAGTTGCGCGGCCAGCCCTTCCTGGGCCAATTGCGCGGTGGCCAGGCGCTCTTCGAGCAGTTCCCAGCCGGTCATGCGCGCGCTCAGCCGCCGTTGAATCTGCCAGCACACAGCCAATAAAGGCACTGCAGCGCCAGCCAGGCCCAAGGCAATACTGGTCCAGTCAAAAGCCATCGCCATTTCTGCCATCACCGAAAAAGAGCAAGGTTAACCAAGCCTAGGGCTTGAGGACAGCTCAGTCTTCGACCTGCCCCAGTTCGCGCTGGGCGCGGCGGTCGCCGGCACGGGCGGCCAGGCGCAACAGGTCATGGCCGATGCGGCGGTCGCGGGCATTGCCGCACTCCCGGCACATCAGCTGGCCCAGGCGACTCTGCGCGGCAACCACACCTTCACGGGCCGGCTGCTTGAGCAAGCGCCCGGCGAAGTGCTTGACGTTGGTACTGTGCCCCAGGCGCGGGCTGTCGAGCAGCCACAAGGCAACTTTCAAGGAGAAACGCTTGGGTGCGGTAACAGTCTGAGGGGTGTCGGTAACAGAAGGTGATACTGAGCGAAACTTCATAAAGCACTGCGGGACAGAACGGAAGGCGCGCCACTCTACTCTTTTTTTCCTACAGGTAAAGCTGAAAAATCCCTGCACGCCCGTTCTAGAGCAAGCGCTTGGGACAATCCACAGAAGCTGTGGATAACTCAGTGGACAACCCACCTTTAACGCGCGCAAAGGCCCATGGAACGGGGGCCGCAGTCAAACTGACGATTTTTTCACCAATAAAAAAAAGCGATATTTTTCATTGACTTAAATTTTCATTGCAGGCAAATGGCGGCGCTTCCAGGCCATAGACAGACTGGTTACATACCCCGCAACTAATGTGCACAAGTACCCACCCACTGGTTATATGGCTGAGGTTTTTTGCTTCGACACGTCCGAAAAATGTTACCGACAGGCCAAGCCAGGCACTTTTCAAATCCGCGCCGGCTCGCCACACTGACCGACTCCCCCACGCAACCTCCTAAGGCTCGATGAAAGGAATCCTCTTATTCGCCGTGTTGCTGCTGGCCATCTGTGTAACCTCATTGGCGGTCAATGCCGCGCTGCCCTCCCCCGACGGTGCGCTGTTTGCCATCGCCATCCTGGTATCAGCCGCGTTTACTGCCGTAACGCTGTGCATAGAGTTGGGTGAAGGCAGAATCAACGACATGCGCGAGGTAATGAACGTGATCGAGACCGGGCGGTCCTGGCGCTTGACCCTGGCGGCCTACGGGCTCGGCTGCTCACTGGCCGCGGCGGCTACCGTGCTGGTCTACCGCGGTTTGTTGGGCAGTTGAATGAAGTTTTTTGGCTAGCACACTTCCCTTCCGTGTTTCAATCCGTTACTATCCGCGGCGTTAGTACCAAGCTGAAAGTCAATTCTGGTCGAACAACTCCCCTGAACAACACGGGATCGACCACCTCGATGGTTTCCAGGTATTCCTTGCGACGACACTGCCTTTGAACAAGCAAAGGGTGTCGCGAAGTTTCAATACTCTGACCGAACCAGCCTGCAAATTGATCAGGATCTTCACCCCGGGCCCAGAACCTTTGCCCCTGTTGTGTTGCCTGCCCTCCTAAGTACCTACCTGCCAGCCCAAGCGCGCCTAACTTATTAGCGCTTCAAACTGGCTGCTTTGTTCCAGTCGGGTTCTTCGTTTGATCAATGGTGATCAACGTTACTGGAACGTTTTAACGTTGCACGGTTCTTAACCGTGTCATTTGTAGGAACACCAATAATATGTCCGCTCAAATCCACACTCAGGATGCCATTCGCACCCTCACCAACGCTTTTGCACCAATGAACTGCCTGATCATGGCCGCTCGCAAAGGCTGCTTCAGCTTCACCCTGGTCAACGAACACGGCATCGCTCGTCACAGCGAACGCCTGTACCCCGATCAATACTCCAGCGCAGAGCCGCTGCAGGCCGTGATCGAGCGTACCCGTCAGGCATTGATTGCCTGATCGACCCGAGTCGCTGAAACCCAAAAAACCCTGCTTGAAACGCAGGGTTTTTTATTGCCCAAAATTCGGCTTTTGAGTACTTGCACTAAGTTCGAATAGGTATAAACGTTATAACTAAATGAAGAAGATGTTTTAAAAACAGTCCTTTACATCACAAATATGACACTACACTTCAACTCAAGCGGCATGATCCGCTTGCGACGAGCCTGAGGTCCGATTCACTGCTGCCAAGCTCCCCTCTCAGGCTTCGTCGACCACTTTCATGGACTGAGGCTCGTATGGGTATCGCCGCCAGCGAATTGTGTCGTTATGTGATCAGGCCGACGTTGATTTACCTCGGCCGCCATAACCCGACAGCCGAATCCCTGTTGCTGGGCATTGCCGCCAGCCAATCGGAACTCGGCTCCGCCCTGCATGATCGGCGCGGCCACGGCCTGTACAGCATCACCGAACCTCGTCATCGCGCGCTGTGGGACGACTACCTCGCCCAGGACCCCGAGCGCGCCAGCCTGGTACGTGGGCTGGCCAGTCAACATGCCTTCCTCAGCGCGCCCCAGCTGGAGCTGACGGTCAACCTGCGCTACGCCACCGCCATCGCCTGGCTGCTGGTAGAACAGCATCGTCCTGCCCTGCCGCCACCGGGTGACGTACTGGCCATGGCGCGTATCTGGAAAGAAATATTTCACCCTCAAGGTCGGCTGCGGGATTTCACCCAAGCCTGGCAAACCTGTGTTTTACCCATGAATCAGGCCATATGTTGATCAGGCGTTTTGCAAGATTCGGCTAAAACCTTCGAATCTGGTCGGATTGTCCTACAAAACCGCTCTATCTCCGACATTACAGCCTATAGCGCTAACTTAAATTTATTGTTACTTTCCGCAGCGGTGATCACCACGGAGTTCTAATAATGAAAAAAGTAATGCTCAAGACCACACTTAGCCTCACCGTTGCCATGGCATCCTCCCAACTGTTCGCAAGCGGCTTTGCCCTGAACGAACAAGACGTCGCCGGAATGGGTACGGGTTTCGCAGGCCGCTCTTCTTCTGCCGATAACGCCAGCACTGTCTACGGTAACCCTGCCGGTATGGCTCGCCTCGAAGGCCAGCAGATTACGGGTGGTGTTGCCGCTATCGATGCCTCGACTGACATCAAAAACGCCAGCGGCCGTTCTTTCGGCAGCAACAAAGGCGACATGGTGCCATTCACGGCGGTCCCGTTTGGTTTCTACACCAACAAACTCAATGATCAGTGGGCCGTCGGCGTTGGTGTCTATGCACCTTTCGGCCTGGTGACCGATTATGAGAGGGGCTTCCAGGGTCGCTCGTTCGGCAGCTACAGCAAAGTGTCGGTTATCACCTTGCAGCCAACCGTCAGCTACGCCTTCAACGACCGGGTTTCCATCGGTTTCGGCCCGACCATCAACCGTATTTCCGGCAAGCTGGAATCGGAGCTGGCCCTGTCGACCAACCCTGCCGTCCCGAATAGCAACGTCACAATCAAAGGTGACGATACGGCTGTTGGCTTCAACGTCGGCGTGCTGGTACAAGCCACCGATACCACGCGCGTGGGCCTGACTTACCACTCCAAAGTCAGCTACAAGCTTGATGGCCACACCGAAGTCACGGCACCGACCCCGACGGCTCCACTGCTGGCAAGCGGCCGCTACGATGCGTCGTTGAGCATTGATACGCCAGAGTCTTACGACCTGTCCGTGACACAGGACCTGAGCGATGCCTGGAAACTCTACGCCGGTTCCACCTGGACTCGCTGGAGCCGCCTGAAAGACATCACTGTCGACAACCAGGGCGTTACCCGAGCTGGCGGCCTGGCCGCTCCGCAGATCGTGGGTACCATCAGCGAGCCACAGAACTGGCATGACACCTGGGCCTATGCCTTGGGTACTTCGTACCAAGTCACCAAACAAGTGGTACTGCGTACCGGCCTGACTTTCGACCAGTCGCCAACCAACAACACTGACCGTTCGCCACGCATCCCTACCGGCGACCGGACCATTTTCAGTGTTGGCCTGGGCTACGAAGTAATGCCGAACATGATCGTCGACGTGGCTTACTCCTACCTGAAGGAAGAGCCAGTCAAGGTCAACAAGGCCAACGCGCTGGGTTCGTCCTACAGCGCCAAGTACGAAAACAGCGCCAACGGCTTCGGCCTGGGCGTGACGTACAAGTTCTGATCCAACGCGTATAAAAAAGCCCCGCTCTCCTGCACAGGAGGCGGGGCTTTTTAATGACCTGCGATCACGGCTTCGAGGCCAGTGCAGCCTCCACCGCCTTGATCAGGTCCGGGCTGTCCGGCTTGGTCAAACTGGAAAAGTTGGCAATCACCTTACCCTGGCGATCCACCACGTACTTATAGAAGTTCCACTTCGGCGCGCTGGTCTGCTGCGCCAGAATCTTGAACAGGTGCACCGCATCGGGCCCCTTGACCGTCTGCGGCTCGGTCATCGTGAAGGTCACGCCGTAATTCACGTAGCAGACTTTGGCGGTCTCTTCACCGGTCTTGGCTTCCTGCTTGAAGTCATCGGACGGCACGCCGATCACTTCAAGCCCCTGCCCTTTGTAGCGCTGATACAACGCTTCGAGGCCCTTGAATTGCGGCGCGAAACCACAGAAGCTCGCGGTATTGACGATGACCAGGGGTTTGCCGGCAAAGCGCTGGCACAAATCGATGGATTCCTTGGCCCGCAACTTGGGCAATTGCCCCTCCAGCAAGGGCGGGCAGCTGGCGGCCATGGCCACACTGCCTACAGCCATCAGGACGGGTACAGCGAGCCAGCGCATCAGCATGTCGAAAGTCCTTGAGTCAGATCAGACACAGAACTTAACAGATCGACATACCCAGTTGCATCAATGCCAGCCCGCCATGCTGCCAGCCCCACCAGGCCAGCAGCAACAGCACCAGGCCTGCCGAGATCACCAACCCTCTTGCCGTCAAACTCATGCCGCCTCCATCTGCGCCTGCAAGCGCGCCACCGGCCGCTCGCGCACCGGCCAGTTGAGGGCCGCAGCGAGCAGGCTCAACAGAATCGCCACCTGCCAGATCAAATCGTAGTTGCCGGTTCGATCATAGACCACCCCGCCCAGCCAGCCCCCGAGGAACGAACCGAGTTGGTGGAACAGAAACACAATCCCACCGAGCATCGAGAGGTTTCGCACGCCGAACAGCGTCGCGACAGTGCCGTTTGTCAGCGGCACGGTGGACAGCCACAAAAAGCCCATGGCCATGCCGAACAGGTAGGCCGTGACTTCGGTCACCGGCGCCCACAGGAACAGCACAATCACCACCGCGCGCAACAGGTACAGGGCGGTGAGCAAACGCGGCTTGGACATGCGCCCGCCGAGCCAGCCAGCGGTGTAGGTACCAAACACGTTAAACAGGCCGATCAACGCCAGCACCGTGGTACCCACCGTGGCCGGCAGATGCTGGTCCACCAGGTACGCCGGCAAGTGCACGCCGATAAACACCACCTGGAAACCGCAGACAAAAAAGCCGAAGGCCAGCAGCCAGAAGCCGGAGTGCGAGCAGGCCTCTTTCAGAGCTTCACGCAGGGTTTGCTGGCCGACCATCGCCGGCAGCGGTTTGTCCTTGAGCATCGCCACCAACGGCAGGATCAGCGCCACCATCAGGCCCAACGCCAACAAGGCGGCCGACCAGCCCAGCCAGCCGATCAGGCCCAAAGTGCCCGGCACCATCGCAAACTGGCCGAACGAACCTGCGGCGCTGGCAATGCCCATGGCCATGCTGCGTTTTTCCGGCGGCACTGCGCGGCCGACCACACCGAGAATCACCGAGAACGAAGTGCCCGACAGGCCAATCCCAATCAGCAAACCCGCACTGAGCGACAGCGACCACGCCGAATCCGACATGCCCATCAACACCAGCCCCACGGCGTACAGCACCCCACCGACAAACACCGCCTTGGTCGCGCCGAAGCGGTCGGCCAAGGCGCCGGTAAACGGCTGTGCCAGGCCCCAGATCAGGTTTTGCAGGGCGATGGCGAAGGCAAAGGTCTCACGGCCCCAGCCAAATTCCATGCTCATCGGCGTCAGGAACAGACCAAAGCCGTGCCGCACGCCCAACGACAACGCCAGGATCAGCGCACTCCCCACAAGAACCCAGCCACTGGTGCGCCACATCGAGGTCATTTCTTATTCTCCGCTCGCGGGTATATACCCGCTTGTAGTCGAACAAACCCGCGCTCAGGCGAGTTCGTCCAGCAAGGCCAACAAGGTTTCGCGCTTTTCAGCGCCCAACTGATCTATCAATTTCTGCTGCGCCGCCTCCCAAGCCGGCAACGCGGCAGCCAGGCGTTCTTCGCCGGCGACGGTCAACACCACCAAGCGGTTACGCAGGTCATCGCCCTCGACCAACTGCACCAAGCCCTCGCCCTCCAATACCCGCAGGTTGCGCCCCAGGGTACTGCGGTCCAGGCCCATGGCTTCGGCCAGGCTGGAAATGCTCGGTTGATCGAGGCGCTGCAGGTTACACAGCAAAGAATACTGGGCAACGTTGATCCCGAAGCCGTCGAGAGCGCCGTCGTAATGCCTGCTGACGCCACGGGCGGCACGTCGCAGGTTGGTGCATAAACATTGGGAGGCAAGCATGGAGCGTGTATATACCCGCGATTGTGAAAATGCAAGAAAGTGTTACAGCGCCAAACCGACCAAAACCGCGACTTCCAGCAACTCCAACAATGCGCCGGCCGTGTCACCCGTGGTGCCACCCAGCCGGTCGACCATCAACTGACGCAGCCCGATAAAGCACAGCGCAGCGAGTAAAACAGCGATCCCGCCACTGAAACCGCCGATCAGGACGCAGGCCAGACCGCTGAGGATCAGCACTTGTTGGCCGACGATCCTGGGCAAATGATCCGACAGTGCCTGACCCAAACCGCCTGCACGCACGTAACGCGTAGTAAGGAACAGCGCCAGCATCGACGCACGCCCGATCAGCGGCGCCAGAATCAGCGCCGTGCCGTTGTGCTGCTCGATCAAGGCCACCAGTGCGGTGAATTTGAGCAACAACACCAGCCCCAGAGTGACCACGGCAATCGGCCCGCTGCGCGGGTCTTTCATGATGGTCAGCGTGCGCTCGCGGTCGCCAAAGCCACCAAGCCAGGCATCGGCGCTGTCCGCCAGGCCATCCAGATGCAGGCCACCACTGAGCAACACCCAGGCGGTCAGCACCAGCGCAGCATGCAGCAATAACGGTGCGCCCATCAGGGCTGTGCTCAAGGCCCACAACAGCAGACCGAACAGCAACCCCACCACCGGGTAAAACAGCAACGAACGCCCCAATTCCTGAGGCTGCGGCATGCCGGGCAGGCGAATCGGCAGGCTGCTGAGAAATTGCAGGGCGATCCAGAACGCCAGCATCTTCAGACTCCTTCCTTCAACACACCATCGGCCGTCACCTGCAGGCTGAACAGCCCACCGTGGCCGACCTCGACATTCAGTAGCTGCTCACGCGGCAAACCGCGCGCCTGCGCCAGCAGCAGCCGCATCACGCCACCGTGGCTGATCAACAGCACGCGCTGTGTGGCATATGCCTGATGCAAGCGTGAGACGGCGCCGAGAACGCGTGCCGAAAAGTCGCTGACGCGCTCGCCTTCAGGCGGTGTAAAGCTGTAAGGATCGGCCCAGAACCGGCCCAAGCCTTCGGCATCGGTTTCCATCAGCGCCGCCGCGCTCTGCCCTTCCCAGGCGCCGAAGTGCAGCTCCTGCAGATCCTTTTCCAAGCTCACCGGCACCCGCAGCCGTGCGCCCAGCTCGTGGGCGAACAGCGCACAGCGTTGCAGCGGCGAACTGACCAACCGGTCCCACGGCCCCTGCTCTGCCACGGCGGCACGCATCTGCTCCCAGCCTTTGGCGGTGAGCGCGTCGTCCAGGCTGCCGCGCAGGCCGCCGCCCAGTTCGGTTTCGCCGTGGCGCAGCAGGTCCAGGTGCAAGGTCATGCCGGGCGGTCTGCCACGGCGGCTTCGGCGAACGTCGCCATCTGCCCGTGCAGCGCGCACGCCAGGCGCAACAACGGCACCGCCAGCGCCGCACCGCTGCCCTCACCCAGGCGCAGGCCCAGTTCCAGCAGCGGTTTCGCGTCAAGGCTGTGCAGCACGTGACGATGACCGGGCTCAGCGCCGCGGTGGCCGAACACCAACCACTCACGGCTCGCCGGATTCAGGCGTGTAGCCACCAGCGCCGCGACCGTGCAGATAAACCCGTCCACCAGCACCACGATGCCTTCCTGGGCGCAGGCCAGATAAGCCCCCACCAACGCGGCAATTTCGAAACCACCCAGGTTGAACAACGTGTTCAATGCGTCGTCACGTTGCGCTGCATGCAAGGCCAGCGCACGTTCAATCACCGCCACTTTGTGGCTGACGCCCTGGGCGTTCAAGCCGGTGCCCGGGCCGGTCAGGTCGCTCACCTGGCAATCGAGCAAGGCGCACGCCAAGGCACTGGCGGCAGTGGTGTTGCCGATGCCCATCTCGCCGCCGATAAACAGCTGTGCGCCGCTTTGCAACGCACGGTGCGCACTGTCACGCCCGGCTTGCAGGGCAAGTCGCCCTTGCGCTGCGGTCATCGCCGGGCCGTTGACGAAGTTGGCCGTGCCGGCGCCGATATTCAAATGACGCACGCCCGGCAGATCCAACGACGGCGTGATGGTCCCGAGGTCGACCACTTCCAGCTGCGCATTCAACTGCCGCGCCAATACACTGATGGCCGCGCCACCGGTGACAAAGTTGTGCAACATCTGGCCGGTCACTTCCTGTGGAAATGCCGATACGCCTTCTGCAACCACGCCGTGGTCACCGGCAAAGATGGCGATCCACACCTGATCCACCGCAGGTTTGACCTGGCCTTGCAAGCCGGCCAATTGCACCGCTATGGCTTCGAGCTGGCCGAGCGAGCCGGCTGGCTTGGTCAGTTGCTGCTGACGAGCCAGCGCGTGTTCATGCGCCGAAGGGTCGACGGCCTTGCAGGGATTGAGCCACCAGGAGTCAGTCATAACGCAGTACCTTTCAAAGTCAGGGGCAGGCCGGCGACGGTCAGGACCACACGCTGACACCGCTCGGCCAAGGCTTGATGCAGCCAACCGGCTTCATCCACATAGCGGCGAGTCAATTCGCCCAGCGGCACGACACCCATTCCGGTTTCGTTGCTGACAAAAATGATTTCACCCGGCAGCGAGACCAGGGTTTGCAGCAGTTGATCGCGCTCGAACGCCAGGCGTGCCGGGTTCTCCAGCATCAACAAATTGGTGAGCCACAGGGTCAGGCAATCCACCAGCAGGCAGCGGTCGGCGGCGGCGCTTTCGCGCAATACACGCGCCAGCTCGATGGGTTCTTCGATCAGCCCCCAGTGATCGGGACGGCGCTGGCGATGCAGTGCGACGCGCTCGTTCATCTCGCCGTCCAGCGGCTGGCTGGTGGCGATGTAGGTGACAAGCAAGCCACAGTCACTCGCCAGCTTTTCGGCGAGGCGGCTCTTGCCGGAACGGGCGCCGCCGAGGATCAGTTGATACATGGGAAGGCACCTGTGTTGGCCGGCTGACAGTGTGAGGCGGGCACTGGCCCGTGTGGGAGCGGGCTTGCTCGCAAACGCGGTGTGTCAGTCAGCCGATTTGTCACCCAAACACCGCATTCGCGAGCAAGCCCGCTCCCACCTTTAAGGCGAGGTGTATCAGTTGAACCGGGGTTGGCTGGCCGGGCGCCCTCGCAGGCGAGCCGGCACCTGCTGGGGGATTGGGTGTGCACCGTCAGATCCCGCATAGTTTGCGCACCAGTTCGGTGTCCAGATGGTTCTCCACCAGGTCCGCGAGGCGCTCAATGTCGCGCTCGCGCAGGGCGTGATAATCCACCTCTTGTACATCCTGCAGCCCGGCCCAACGCAGTAAAGCACTGCACGCCGCCGGGGTTTCGAACACGCCGTGCAGATACGTGCCAAGAATCTGACCGTCTTCACTCAGGGCACCGTCACGGCGGCCGTCATCCAACAGCACGGCAGCGTTCGACAAGGCACTGCCGGAGGTCACGCCGGCATGGATTTCATAACCACTGACCTCGGCGTCCTCCAGCAGCAACCGTCCGCGCACATTGCGCAATTGTTTCTCTTGTTCCAGCGTCGTGCTGAACGCCAGTAAGCCCAGAGCCTCGCTGGAACCGGCCAAGCCTTCCAGGCCGAGCGGGTCATGCACCTGCTCGCCGAGCATCTGCAGACCGCCGCAAATCCCCAGCACCTTGCCGCCATAGCGCAAGTGCCGCGCAATGGCAGTGTCCCAGCCGTTAGCGCGCAAATAGGCCAGATCGCTGCGCACGCTTTTGGAGCCCGGCAGGATAATCAGGTCGGCAGCCGGAATGGCCTGGCCTGGGCCGATAAACTGTAAATCCACCTGGGGATGTAAACGCAGCGGGTCAAAATCCGTGTGGTTGCTGATGCGCGGCAACACCGGTACCACCACCTTGAGTACTTGGGCGGCCTTGTCGATCTGGCGCTGGTCAATGCCGTCTTCGGCTTCCAGGTGCAGGTCCATCACGTAGGGCAGCACGCCCACCACCGGCTTGCCGGTGCGCGCTTCGAGCCAATCGAGCCCCGGCTGCAACAGCGCGATATCACCGCGAAAGCGATTGATAATGAAGCCTTTGACCCGTGCCTGCTCGGTCGGCGACAGCAATTGGAGGGTGCCGACCAGATGCGCAAACACGCCGCCGCGATTGATATCGGCGATCAACAACACCGGGCAGTCCACCGCCTCGGCGAATCCCATATTGGCGATGTCATTGGCGCGCAGATTGATCTCCGCCGGGGAGCCCGCGCCTTCCACCATCACCACCGGGTAGGCCTCGCTCAACCGTGCATGAGAGGCGAGCACCGCCTGCATCGCGATGGCCTTGTAGTCGTGATAGGCCACGGCGTTCATGCTGGTCACGGCACGGCCATGGATAATCACTTGGGAGCCGGTGTCACTGTTGGGCTTGAGCAGCACCGGGTTCATGTCGGTGTGCGGCGCCAGATTGGCGGCCTGGGCCTGCACGGCCTGGGCGCGGCCGATTTCGCCGCCCTCAGCGGTGACGGCGCTGTTGAGTGCCATGTTCTGTGGTTTGAACGGCACCACGCCAATGCCTTGGCGTACCAGCCAACGGCACAGCGCGGTCACCAGCGTGCTTTTACCGGCGTCAGACGTGGTGCCTTGCACCATCAACGTACTCATGCGGCGTCCTTGTAAGCGGCCAGGGCATCATCGAGTCGCAACCAATCGGCCTCAGTGTCGGGCAGACCGAAGCGCAGGCTGCTGTCGTGGACAAACAGGCGCAGCAGGATGCCGCGTTGGGCCATGAATTCGTGCAGGCGTTCGGCGTGCGGGGTGATCAGCCATTGGAACAACGCGCAGCCGCCCTGGGGCTCAAAACCGTGCCGCTCAAGCAGCGCAAACAAGCGCTGGCCAGCCTCGATACAGCGATGACGCTGCTCGGCATGCCCGGTCGTATCGCGCAGGCAAACCTGGCCAAGCACCCGCGTCGGCCCACTGACTGCCCACGGGCCAAGCTGTTCGGCCAACAGCTTGAGCAGCTTGCGTTCCGCCAGCACAAAGCCCAGGCGCACACCGGCCAGGCCAAAGAACTTGCCGAATGAGCGCAACACAATCAGGCCGACTTGATGGGCCTGGCTGGCGAGGCTCAATTGCGGGGTCACGTCCATGAACGCTTCGTCCACCACCAGCCAGCCGCCACGCTGGGCCAGCCGTGAGTGCCAATCGAGCAGGCGCTGCGGCGGCAGACTCAGGCCGGTGGGGTTATTCGGATTGACCACCACCAGCACGTCGAGGCCGTCGAGAAAAAAGTCGACTTCCTGCTCCTGCACTTCGCGCACCACGTAACCGGCGCGGCGCCAGGCTTCGGCGTGTTCGGCATAACACGGCGACAACACGCCGACCTTGCCGGAGCGACGCAAGCGCGGCAGCAACTGAATCGCCGCCTGGGAACCCGCCACCGGCAACACGTGGGCGGCGCCGTAGTACTCGCTGGCGGCCTTTTCCAGGCCGTCGTCGGTTTCCGGCAATCGCGCCCAGGCCCGCAGCGGAATCTCGGGAATCGGCCACGGCCAGGGCGCCAGGCCGCTGGACAGGTCGAGCCAGTCCGCCTCGGCAATCCCGTACTCAATCACTGCCTTACGCAGCCGGCCACCGTGCTCAAGCATAAAATTGCGCCCCCGCGCACAGGATCAACAGCCATAACCATACGCCGCGCTGCACCAGTTGCCAGCCACGCTCGATGGCGTCGGCATCGGCCGCCGGGCCTTCGCCCAACTGCCCACGCTGATGCAACTCGCCGTGATAAATCGCCGCCCCGCCCAGTTCAACACCCAGAGCGCCCGCACCGGCCGCCATCACCGGCCCGGCGTTGGGGCTGTCCCAGGTCGGTGCCTGGGTGCGCCAGCATTTAAGCGCCAGGCGGGTTTTGCCGAGTACCGCGTAGGTCAACGCCACCAGACGCGCAGGAATGTAGTTGAGCACATCGTCGATTTTTGCCGCCGCCCAGCCGAAACGCTCAAAGCGCTCGTTGCGATAACCCCACATGGCATCAAGGGTGTTGCTCAGGCGATAAAGCACCACGCCGGGCACGCCGGCCACGACAAACCAGAACAGCGCGGCGAACACCGCATCGCTGCCGTTCTCGAGCACCGATTCAGTCGCAGCGCGCGCGACTTCAGTGCTGTCCAGTTCGCTGGTCTGACGGCTGACGAGGTAGCTCACGCGTTTACGCGCTTCATCCAGGTCACCGCTGCGCAACGCCTGGGCGACTGGAAGCACGTGCTCGCCAAGGCTGCGCATGCCCAGCGCCATGTACAGCGCCAGAATCTCCAGCACCCAGCCGATATACGGTGCCCACGACAGCACGGTGGCCAGCAACGTCAGCGGCACCACCGCGATAAACCAGGCGGTCACGCCATGGCTGCGCCACCCGCGGCCGCCGCTGTTGAAACGTTGCTCGATACGCCCGGCAAAGTTGCCGAACGCCACCAGCGGATGCCAGCGCCTGGGCTCGCCCAGCAGCGCATCCAGCGCCACCGCAGCGACACACAGCAAGGCCACACTCATTGACTCACTCCCCACACATTCTCATACACCATGTCACTCAGCGGCCGAGGTTCGGTCCAGCCTTCTAGTTGCAACATCGGTGCCGGGTAGAACTCGGCCACCGGCCCCAGGCACAACACCGCCAAGGGCTTTGCACCCGCCGGCAGCCGCAGCAGGTCGGCCAGGGCCTGGGGTTCGAACAACGAAACCCAGCCCATCCCAAGGCCTTCGACGCGGGCGGCCAACCACAGGTTCTGGATCGCACAGGACAGCGACGCCATGTCCATTTCCGGCAAGGTGCGCCGGCCAAAGATGTGGCGCTCGCGATCATCCATCAGCGCGGCCACCAGCACTTCGGCGCAGTCGTGGATGCCTTCGACCTTGAGCTTCATGAAGTCGTCGGAGCGCTGGCCCAGGGCCTCGGCGGTGCGCACGCGCTCTTCTTCCACCAACTGTTGGATTTGGCCGCGCAGCGCGCGGTCGCTGATTCGGATGAATCGCCACGGTTGCATCAAGCCGACGCTGGGCGCCTGGTGTGCGGCCTGGAGCAGGCGTTGCAGCAACTCGGGGGCCACGCTGCCGCCGATGAAATGGCGCATGTCGCGGCGTTCGGCGATGGCGCGGTAGACGGCGTCGCGGTCGGCTTGGGGGAAGGCGTTGTCCGTCATGGCCTCTTCGCGGGCAAGCCCGCTCCCACATTGGATTGAGTTTCAACTCGGTCAGTTGTGGGAACGGGCTTGCCCGCGATAGCGGTCTCAGGGCCAGGCGCAAACAATGCAGCCACCGCCGCCGGATTGGAGGGGAAATAAAAGTGCACGTAGGAAGCCGTCATCCGCCCCTGCCTGTAAACCGCTTCGGCGCCACGCCCGCCATTAGGGCTCAAGCCTCGGGCGATCGGCGCCCATTCGGTGCTGGTCAGCGAATGATGATAGGTATGGCCGCGCAGCACGCCTTCCGGCAACTCGACACTTTGCAAAGCCAGCGCCGCCAGCTTCTTTTGCATCACCGCGTCGCCCTGCAGCAGGCCAACCAATTCGGCACGGGTGCCGTCGACATCGGTCAGCGAGTCCAGCAGGTAGAGCATGCCGCCGCACTCGGCGAGCAACGGCTTGCCTGCCGCGTGATGCGCGCGAATGGCGTTAAGCATCGGGGTGTTTTCCGACAGCGCCTGGTGGTGCAATTCCGGGTAGCCACCGGGCAGGTAGAGGCTGTCGGCCTCAGGCAATTGGCTATCGTGAATCGGCGAGAAGAAGCGCAATTCGGCGCCCATCGCGCGCAGCAGGTCGAGGCTGGCGCCGTAGGTAAACGCAAAGGCTTCGTCGCGGGCCACGGCGATGCGCACGCCCGCCAGCAGCGGCTCGGCCTCGATCACTTCGGGCGCGGCGAACGTCACCGGTGGCGGCACGGCGACTTCGCAGCTGCTGCCCAGGGCTTGGGCGGCGGCGTCCAGGCGCATATCGAGGTCATTCAATTCGCTGGCTTGCACCAGGCCCAGGTGGCGGCTGGGCAACTCGATGCCGGTTTCACGCGACAACGCGCCGTACCAGCGCAGGCCTTCAGTGAGGCTGCCTTCAAGCAATTGCGCATGGCGCAGGGTACCGACGCGGTTGGCCAGCACGCCGGCGAACGGCAGGTCCGGCTGATAGCGCGCCAGGCCCAAGGCCAGCGCGCCGAAGGTCTGGGCCATGGCGGTGCCGTCGATCACGCCCAGCACCGGCACACCAAAGTGCCGCGCCAGGTCGGCGCTGGAGGGCGTGCCGTCGAACAGGCCCATCACGCCTTCGATGAGGATCAGGTCAGCCTCGCCCGCCGCTTCCCACAGCAAACGGCGACTTTCCTGCTCGCCGACCATCCACATGTCCAACTGGTACACCGGCGCACCGCTGGCGCGCTCGTGAATCATCGGGTCGAGAAAGTCCGGCCCGCACTTGAACACGCGCACCTTGCGTCCCAGGTTGCGGTGCAAACGCGCCAGCGCCGCGGTGACGGTGGTTTTGCCCTGGCCGGATGCCGGTGCGGCGATCAGTACGGCCGGGCAATGACGGGGCTGGTTCAAAGTTCGACGCCCTTCTGTGCCTTGATACCGGCCTGGAATGCGTGCTTGAGCATGCCCATTTCGGTGACGGTGTCGCCCATTTCGATCAACTCGGGCTTGGCGCCACGGCCGGTGACCACCACGTGCTGCATCGGCGGGCGGGCTTGCAGGTCGCTGAGTACCTGGTCCAGATCAAGGTAGCCGTGCTTGAGGGCGATGTTCAGCTCATCCAGCACGACCAGGCCGATCGACGGGTCTTGCAGCAATTGGCGCGAAACTGCCCAGGCGGCTTCGGCGGCGGCGATGTCGCGCTGGCGGTCCTGGGTTTCCCAGGTAAAGCCTTCGCCCATCACGTGAAAGCGCACTTGCTCGGGGAAGCGACGGAAGAACAACTCCTCGCCGGTGCTGTTGCGCCCCTTGATGAACTGCACCACGCCGCACTGCATGCCATGGCCCATGGCGCGGGCGAGCATGCCAAACGCCGAGCTGCTTTTGCCTTTGCCGTTGCCGGTCAATACCAGCAGCAAGCCGCATTCGTTCGGGGAATTGGCGATGCGTTCATCGATCACGGCTTTTTTGCGCAGCATGCGCGCCAGGTGGCGTTCGTCGCGGTCGGGGGAATCGGTCATGGCAGCTCTCCGTTGGGGCTGGACAAAAAACGGCGGGCAGGAAAATAGACACACAGACAGCCAAGCATCGCCCACCGTGATGCTGTTGGATGATCCAGGCCGGTCTCCGGACTCATGAGTGGCGCTTGCTCAGCGGAGCGAGCAGGCCGACGGCGCGCCTTCCCATATCACGCGGATACAGTGGCAAAAGGCACCGTCTTGACTCATTTACCGTTGCGGGGGCAGCGCCGGAATCGCGGCAGCACTGTGTACAAGTGCGCTCACTCACCGGCTTCCCTGTTTCACTCTGTCGACCCACAGGTCACAGAGCACCTGGAACAAGCCGCGAAGGTTAGTGGGTTGGGGGTGGAGCGTCAATTAAAGCCGGCCTTGCACTTGAACGATCGGACCGGCAAACGCCTCTACCCTTACAGGTATCAAGGAGAAAACCATGCATAAAACCAGACTTGCCTTACTGATCATGCTCGCAGGCACCCTCGCCGCCTGCGGTGAAAGCTCTACTCTGCAGGTGTCCGACGGCACCGGGCCCTCACCCAAGCTGCCGGAGCCGAACAAAACCCTGATCCCCACGGTGAACATCGCCCCGGCGATTGGCTGGCCAGACGGCGCGAAGCCGACAGCTGCCGCCGGCACTCAGGTCGCGGCGTTTGCAGAAGGCCTGGATCACCCGCGCTGGCTGTATGTATTGCCCAACGGCGACGTGCTGGTGGCGGAAACCAACGCGCCGCCCAAGCCGGATGACGCCAAGGGTATTCGCGGCTGGGTGATGGAGAAGGTCATGGGGCGCGCCGGTGCCGCCGTGCCGAGCCCGAACCGCATCACCCTGCTGCGCGATGCCGACCACGATGGCGTGGCCGAGACCCGCACCGTGTTCCTGGAGAACCTCAACTCGCCGTTCGGCATGACCCTGGTCGGCAACGACCTGTACGTGGCGGACTCGGACAAACTGCTGCGCTTCCCTTATCAGCCGGGCGAAACCGCGATCAAGGCCGCCGGCACCAAGGTGGTCGACCTGCCGGGTGGCAGCATCAACCACCACTGGACGAAAAACGTGGTGGCCAGCAAGGACGGCAGCAAGCTGTACGTGAGTGTCGGCTCCAACAGCAACGTCGGCGAAAACGGCCTGGCAGCCGAAGAAGGCCGCGCGGCAATCTGGGAAGTCGACCGTGCCACAGGCCAGCACCGTATTTTCGCCTCCGGCCTGCGCAATCCCAACGGCATGGCGTGGGAACCGCAGAGCGGCAAGCTGTGGACGGCGGTCAACGAGCGCGACGAGATCGGCAGCGACCTGGTGCCGGACTACATCACGTCGGTCAAGGATGGCGCGTTTTATGGCTGGCCATTCAGCTACTACGGGCAACACGTGGATGTGCGCGTCACGCCGCAGAACCTGGACCTGGTCGCCAAGGCCATCGCTCCGGACTATGCCGTGGGGCCGCACACCGCGTCATTGGGCCTGACCTTCGCCGAGGGCAGCAAACTGCCGGCGCAGTTCAGCAACGGCGCGTTTATCGGCCAGCACGGTTCGTGGAACCGCAAACCGCACAGTGGCTATAAGGTGATCTTCGTGCCGTTCGAAGGCGGCCAACCCAAAGGCCAGCCGGTGGATGTGCTGACCGGGTTTCTCAACAGCGATGAGAAAGCCATGGGCCGACCGGTCGGCGTGGTGATTGATCAGCAGGGAGATTTGCTGGTGGCCGATGACGTGGGGAATAAGGTGTGGCGGGTGTCGGCAGCCAAATAGCCGATCTCGGGTACAGCGCAAACCAATGTGGGAGCGGGCTTGCTCGCGCAAGCGGAGTGTCAGCCATCAGGCGTATCGACTGATCCACCGCCTTTGCGAGCAAGCCCGCTCCCACATCGGGATCTGCACTCGCCTTACGGGTTGCGCGCCAGATTCGCCGGCAACACGCGCTTGGCGCTCAGGTAGGCATTTTGCCAATAGGCTTTGGACAGCGTATCCAGCTTCACCGTGCCGCCGGTCTGCGGTGCATGCACGAATCGCCCTTCGCCCACGTAGATACCCGCGTGGCTTACTTGGGAGCCGCCGCCAGTGGCAAAGAAGATCAGGTCGCCGGTCTGCAGGTTATTTTCGCTCACGTCCTGGGCACGCATCACGATCAATTCACGGGTGGTGCGCGGCAGGCTGATGCCCGCAGCGTCACGGTAGACAAACCCGATCAGGCCGCTGCAATCAAACCCGGAGTCCGGCGTGTTGCCGCCCCAGCGATAAGGTGTGCCGACCAGGCCCAACGCACGGAAGAGCACGTCTTCGGCGGCCGGCGAGAAATTTTGCGTGGAGTAATTGAACACCGGCTTAGGCTTGACCACTACGGGAGCGGGCGGCGGTGGACGGCTTGCGCAGGCGCTGAAGAGCGCGGCGCAAACAAGAAGAATGAGGCGGGCTGAGGTCGACATGGGCAGAACAATCCTGGTCTGGATGCGGCTTTTCGCTGCCGAACGCTGAAAACCAGAACGCGCAAGCAAAGCTCGCGCGAACGGATTACAACAATATCCAGGGATTCTAGCGCTTACACGTCAAACTTCAAGTATCACTTTAACTTTACTTGCTAGCGGTAACCGTCGTCGGGGCCATGGCGAGTGCACGCTTGGCTTCGATGAAGGTTTTGCTCCAGTAACTGTCACCCAGATTGTCGACGCGGACACCGCCACTGCGACGGCTGCTGGAGTGAATAAACTGGTTATCGCCCAAGTAGATACCGGCGTGGCTGACACGACCACGGCCCGCCGTACTAAAGAAAAGCAGATCACCGGGCTTGAGGTTGTTGCGTGCGACCAACGGTGCATCCACGTTGATCATTTCGCGGGTCGAGCGAGGCAGGTTCATGCCGGCTTCTTCACGAAACAGGTAGCCGATGAAGCCGCTGCAGTCGAAACCGGCTTCAGAGGTACCGCCGAAACGGTAACGGGTACCGATCAGGGACATGCCGCGTTCAAGAATGCTGTCGGCCAGAACTGGAAGCTGGTAAGGCTTGCTGCCGGCGAAGTCGGCGAGTTCCTTTTCAGTTGCAACTTCTTCCTCGTAAACAGTGGAAGACTGCGTTGCAACGAATTTTGCCTGGGACTGTTGTGCTGGTTTTTGCTGCTCAGCCACGTTTTGAGTGTGGGTGGCGCAACCAAACAACAGGGTAACGAGTGCGAGAGGCACGAGGGGTGCGAAGCGATTTAGCATGGGCACGACCGTGGCTGGTATGTAAAGAAGTCGAGACTATGCCCACTATCACATCGATTTGCAAATTCAATCGTGATCTATGTGACTTCTTGTTTGAGCGATGACATCTAACCGCTTAACACCCATTACACGCCTTTTGCGTGGCCAAAGCGGCCCAAACGCAGGTTTTCTGGCGCCTGAAATTTGCCGAAAGCCGCGCAATACAAGGGCTGGCTACCAGCCGAGGGTTTCCTTGAGGAAGGGTATGGTCAGCTTGCGCTGAGCCTGCAGCGAGGCCTGATCGAGCTGTTCGAGCAAATCGAACAATGCGCTCATGCTGCGGGTGCCGCGGGTGAGAATAAAATGCCCGACTTCGTCGGTCAGGTGCAGGCCGCGACGGGATGCGCGCAGTTGCAGGGCGCGCAATTTGTCCTCGTCGGACAATGGGCGCATCTGGAAGATCAGTGCCAGGGTCAGGCGCGACTTGAGGTCGGCCAGCTTCACCGGCAGTTCACGCGGCGAGGTAGACGCGGCGATCAACAGGCGCCGGCCACTGTCACGCAGCCGATTGAACAGGTGGAACAGCGCCTCTTCCCAATCCGCCTTGCCGGCGATGGCCTGCAGATCATCCAGGCACACCAGTTCGTATTGCTCCAGGTGATCGAAGATGCCGATACCACGGTCCATCAACTCCGCCAACGGCAGGTAAACCGCCGGTTCGCCCATTTGCTCGAAGCGCAGGCACGCCGCCTGCAACAGGTGGGTACGCCCCACGCCGTGCTTGCCCCACAGATAGATCAGGCTTTCAGTCCACCCGGCGTCGGCTTCGCAAAGCCGCTCGACATAGCCGAGTGCAGCGGCATTGGCGCCTGGGTAGTAATTGATAAAGGTGGCGTCGTCACGCAGACGCACACCCAAGGGCAGCTGAATCGGTTTCATGCTGACTGAACGGCTCCAAACGAACCGTTAGTGGCCTCTGTGTAAAGTTTGCAAAGTTTATACCCGTGACGCCGGGCGCACAATGCAGCAGACCACAAGCAAAATCAAAGGTTTGCGTTAACTTGGGCGATTTGCGCAAATTGTTTGACACCCCGCCCGTAGAAACAACAAACCCGGCCTGGGCCGGGTTTGTGACGAAGCGGTTACAGATCGGGGTCTTCGACCCCGGTGTACACATCCGAATCCTTGTACAGATCATGCACATGGCGCACCAGCACCATGATCACCGCCGCCACCGGCAGCGCCAGCAGGATGCCCGTAAAGCCAAACAGCTCACCGCCTGCCAGGATCGCAAAGATCACCGCCACCGGGTGCAGGCCGATCCGGTCGCCCACCAGCAAGGGCGTCAACACCATCCCTTCAAGGGCTTGGCCGACCATAAACACTGCAACAATCCCGAGCATCGGGTACAGGTCGCCGCCAAACTGGAACAACCCCGCCACCAGCGCCGCGCCAATCCCGATCACAAAGCCCATGTACGGCACGATGGCAGCCAGACCGGCAATCAAGCCGATCAACAGGCCCAGCTCCAGGCCGATCGCCATCAACCCCGCTGCGTAGATGATTCCCAGCGCGAGCATCACCAGCAACTGGCCACGCACGAACGCGCCCAGCACCTCATGGCACTCCTCCGCCAGCGAGACGATGCGCTCCTCGTTGTTGCGCGGCAGCAGGCTGCGGATCTTGGCCATCATGATGTCCCAGTCACGCAGCAAGTAGAACGCCACCACCGGAATCAGCACCAGGTTGGTCAACCAACCGATCAACGCCAAACTGGACGCCGTGGCCTGACTGAGCACGACACCGACGATGTCGGTGGTCTGGCCCATGTGGTCACTGATCGCCGCCTTGACCTTGTCGAACTTCCAGAAGCCATCCGCCAACCCCAGCTTGGCCTGCGCCCACGGCATTGCCGTGTGCTGCAGCCAGTCAAGCATCTGCGGCGCCAGTTCATACAGGCGAAACAGTTGCTTGGCCAGCATCGGCACCAGCACCAATACCAGCGCGGTGATGATCAACGTGAACAAGGCAAACACCGCCACCACCCCCAAGGTGCGCGACAGGCCGGCCTTCTCCAGGCGATCCACCACGGGATCGAACAGGTAAGCCAGCAGCAGCGCGACCAGGAACGGCGTCAGGATCGAATGCAGCAAGAACACAAAAACGCACAGCAGGACAATCCCGCCAAGCCACACCCAACGACGCGTATCCGCCATAAACCACTCCATTATTTGCTTCTATCTATATAGGAAGAACAGTTACCACCGAAAACGCAGCTGCGCCTGAGGTTCAGGTGCTGCGGGCGCCTGCGCACCCTCCGCCACCGGCGGCGGAACAGCAGCTTCGCCCGCAGGCACTTCCTGCAACTTGGCCAGGCTCAACTGGGTACGCAATTGATCAGCACTGCCGTTGACGCGGTACACAATGCGAGTCCCGTCGACCAGCTGCGGCTGACCACCAAAAGGTTCGAGCAGATGGCCCAGTGAAGCGTAGCGCTCCAGGTTCATGCCCTGCACTTCGAGCAATTGTTCACTGCTCACACCGGGCTTGACCGCAAAGCGTGGCGCCAGCTTTTGGCTGACAGCCAGCAATACGGCGTCGGCCACGGCAGCGGTGTCGGCGCCCTGAGCAGTGCCTTGCTCAGTTTTGTCGCCCAACCACAGGCGCCATTTGGCCTGCCACTGGTTGCCTTCCTGACGGGCGTGCACCGCGAGCAACGCGTCGGTACCGTAGCGCTCGGAGGCTGCACGCAGTGGCGTGGCATCGGCGCTTTCCAGATTCGGCGCGGTGGCGACGACCTGCTCATCCAGATCACCCAGCGGCAGGCGCAACGGCAAACCCCGGTGTTGCGCCGCACGGCGCAAGGCACCGGCAACGGCTTGACCATCACCCACCAGGCTGCTGCCTTCGGTTGAGTCGTTCAGCCACCAGCCGAGAATCGACGGCCGATTGCTGCCCCAGATCGACAGGCCCGCTGCACGCAGGGCGCGATCGGTGCTCACCGGGTCGAAATCCACTTGCAGGCTCTCTGGGGGGCCGGCGTCGTAGCCATACTGGCTGATGATTTGCTGCGGATCTTTGCGAATCGCCGCCAGGCCCGGGCCTTCGGCAGCTTTGGCGTCGCCAGTCAAACGGATCACCAGGGTTTGCACGGCACGCTGGGTGGCCTGGTCGCGCTCTTGGGGCGACTGGCTGCTGACCGGTTCAAGTACTTGGTACAGGCCATTGAGGGTTTCGGCATGACTCGCCAGGCTGACCAACGACAAGCAGCCTACAAAGAAGAATTTACACAGACGCATGGAAGATTCCCGAACGACAAATTTAGCGGCTGGAACAGACCGCGTGAACCCGGCTTGCCAGGCTGTGACCACAGCAGCCGGTAAAACATTCACAGGGTCGCGGTAAGTTTTCGTACTGTCATAACGATAGCGGGTTAAAGGCTATACCTTAATACGCGCCATCACAGAGACGATTAGCAATTTTTTAACCGCGCTTTTTAACCTTTATGGCCCTGCCCGTCGGCCCGAGGATGGCCGCTGCCCCTCAAGCCTGATAAAATCGCGCGCCTTCGCAGACCGTCAACGGCTGGGCCTCTTCACGAAAGCCTTCGCCAGCTCGGTCGTTACCCAGAAATCCCCCCTAAAGGCCTGGATCATGAGCAAGCAACCCTCCCTGAGCTACAAGGACGCCGGTGTAGACATCGACGCCGGTGAAGCATTGGTCGAACGCATCAAGAGCGTCGCCAAGCGCACTGCGCGCCCCGAAGTCATGGGCGGCCTGGGCGGTTTTGGCGCCCTCTGCGAAATCCCGGCCGGCTACAAACAGCCTGTGCTGGTCTCCGGCACCGACGGCGTGGGCACCAAGCTGCGCCTGGCCTTGAACCTGAACAAGCACGACAGTATCGGCATCGACCTGGTTGCCATGTGCGTCAACGACCTGGTGGTGTGCGGGGCCGAGCCACTGTTCTTCCTCGACTACTACGCCACCGGCAAGCTCAACGTCGAGACCGCGACCCAGGTCGTGACCGGCATTGGCGCAGGCTGCGAACTGTCGGGTTGCTCCCTGGTCGGCGGCGAAACCGCTGAAATGCCAGGCATGTACGAAGGCGAAGACTACGACCTGGCCGGCTTCTGCGTCGGCGTTGTCGAAAAATCCGAAATCATCGACGGCTCCAAAGTCGCTGCCGGTGACGCCCTGCTCGCGCTGCCATCCTCGGGCCCGCACTCCAACGGCTACTCGCTGATCCGCAAGATCATCGAAGTGTCCGGTGCCGACATCGAGAACATTCAACTCGATGGCAAGCCGCTGACCGACCTGCTGATGGCCCCGACACGCATCTACGTCAAACCACTGCTCAAGCTGATCAAGGACACCGGCGCCGTCAAAGCCATGGCCCACATCACCGGCGGCGGCCTGCTGGACAACATCCCGCGCGTTCTGCCAAAAGGCGCCCAGGCGATCGTCGACGTGGCCAGCTGGCAGCGTCCTGCGGTGTTCGACTGGCTGCAAGAGAAAGGCAACGTCAACGAGACCGAAATGCACCGCGTACTGAACTGCGGCGTCGGCATGGTCATCTGCGTGGCTCAAGAGCATGTTGAAACAGCGCTGAACGTTCTGCGTGAAGCGGGCGAGCAGCCTTGGGTCATCGGCCAGATCGCGACTGCCCCGGAAGGCGCAGCTCAGGTTGAACTGAAGAACCTCAAGGCCCATTGATGTTTCAGACCTGTGATGTCGTGGTGCTGCTGTCCGGCACCGGCAGTAACTTGCAGGCCTTGATCGACAGCACGCGCACCGGCGACAGCCCGGTGCGCATCGCTGCGGTGATCTCCAATCGCAGCGACGCCTACGGCCTGCAACGCGCCAGGGACGCGGGCATTGAAACCCGCTCCCTGGATCACAAGGCCTTTGACGGCCGCGAGGCCTTCGACAGCGCCTTGATCGAACTGATCGACGCCTTTAACCCCAAACTCGTAGTCCTCGCCGGCTTCATGCGCATTCTGAGCGCCAATTTCGTGCGGCACTACGAAGGGCGCCTGCTCAATATCCACCCTTCCCTGCTCCCCAAGTACAAAGGCATGCACACGCATCAACGTGCGCTTGAGGCCGGCGACAGCGAGCACGGCTGCAGCGTGCACTTTGTGACCGAGGAACTCGATGGCGGCCCTCTGGTCGTACAGGCAGTGGTTCCGGTAGAGTCTGCAGATTCAGCGCAGACACTTGCGCAACGGGTTCACACCCAGGAACACAGGATTTACCCGCTGGCTGTTCGCTGGTTTGCCGAGGGGCGGTTGATTCTTGGCGATCACGGTGCATTATTGGACGGCCAATTACTTGCGGCCAGCGGCCACTTGATTCGAACCTAGGAGATTTTATGCGTCGCGCCTTGCTCTTCGCTTTTGCGCTGTTCGCCTTGCCTGCCGTGCAAGCAGCAGACCTTCACCCTTTCTCCGCCAGCTACACCGCCGACTGGAAACAGTTGCCCATGAGTGGTTCGGCCGAACGCAGCCTGACCAAGAATGACAATGGCACCTGGACCTTGAACTTCAAGGC
This sequence comes from Pseudomonas sp. Larv2_ips, assembly GCF_963879675.1. Classification (NCBI taxonomy): domain Bacteria; kingdom Pseudomonadati; phylum Pseudomonadota; class Gammaproteobacteria; order Pseudomonadales; family Pseudomonadaceae; genus Pseudomonas; species Pseudomonas sp. Larv2_ips. The sequence goes on along the minus strand of NZ_CAWOAW010000027.1, from coordinate 1,375,456 downwards.
TTCCATGATGATCGCCAGCCTCACCGAAACCAGCGTGATCCTGTTCGACAAGGACGCACTGCAACCCAAGAGCTACAGCTTCGAACGCGGCGGCCTGGGCAAGGCGAAGAAGATCAACCTGGATTTCGACCACGCGGCCAACAAGGTCACCGGTTTCGAAAACAAGGACCCGGTCAACGTCACGCTCGAAAGCGGCATGCTCGACAAATCGACTTATCAGCTTGCCCTGCAGCGCGACGTCGCCGCCGGCAAAAAAAGCATGAGCTACCGCGTGGTCGAGGGCACCGACGTCGATACCTATGACTTCCGCGTGATCGGCCCGGAAAAGGTCCAGACCAAAGCCGGCGCCATTGATGCGATCAAGGTTGAGCGCGTGCGCGATCCCTCCCAGAGCAAGCGCATCACCCAGATGTGGTTTGCCAAGGACTGGGGCGGCATCCTGGTTGCCCTGCGTCAGGTGGAAACCGACGGTAAGGAATACAACATCATGCTGCTGGACGGCACCGTTGACGGCAAGGCTGTCAAAGGGAGCTGATCGGCTGATGAGCTGAAAAACAAGCCTCGCTGAATGCGGGGCTTTTTTTCGCCTGCAGTTTGTGTGCTGGGCGTTCTACCGCTATCGCAGGCAAGCCAGCTCCCACATTGGAATGCGTTTCCATGTGGGAGCTGGCTTGCCTGCGCTAGCTTTGAAGCAAGCACTACAAGACTAAAGCCTAAGAGGAACATGAAACTTTTGTCATAAAACTCAGGCGCCTGCGACGCAATGTCGCGGATTACGCGGCCTGTGGGACAGTTGCAGTTTGTGCAATGAATTGTTGCGTGCAAAATCGGTTTACTTAGCAAGCTAACAAAACATATAAAAGAGGCCTGCGACGACTTGCCGCAGATCAACCAGAGATTGGAGCAAGCAGATGACTGTAAAAGTAACTGAACGCGACGATGCACACATGTCTCACGAAGCACTGGGCCATGGGATTCACATCTGGGATGTCCATCAACAAGACCAACTGGTCGGCATGTTCCACAACGAGAGCGAAGCCCACAATTATAAAAACGAGCTCGAATCTCTAGAGATGAAACGCCAGGCACAAAGCTCCTGAATACTGAAATCCACTAGGCTCCCCAGCCCCACGCAGCCAGGGTGCCTATAAACACAAACCCCGCCTTTTGAGCGGGGTTTGTGTTTATAGGCTTTGGCGTTGGGCGCGCCTGGCACGCCCGAGTGTTTTAACGCCTTACCACATCAGATCATCCGGGATCTGGTAGGCCGCGTAAGGATCATCCTCATCCGGCACCTGGCTTTCGGTCAGGATATTGAGCTGCACGATACGCTCTGGCGCACGCTCCTGAATCTTCAGCGCTGCCTCACGCGGGATCACCTCGTAACCGCCGCCATGGTGCACGATTGCCAGGGAGCCGTTGCTCAGCTTGTTGCGCATCAGCGTGTTGACCGACAGGCGCTTGACCTTCTTGTCATCGACGAAGTTGTAGTAGTCCTCGGTGGTCAGCTTGGGCAGGCGCGAGGTCTCGATCAATTGTTTGACCTGGGCCGTGCGGGCCTTGGCCTCAGCTTTTTCCTGCTGCTGGCGGTTCAGCTCCTGGTCGCGCTTGACCTTCTCGGCGTGCGCCTCGGCGGCCAGGCGTGCCTGGGTGTCATCCACCTCGGCTTGGCCCTTGTGGACCAGGCGCTGCTGCTTCTGTTTCTCTTTGCCGACCTGCTTGGCCTGCTTTTGGTTGACCAGACCTGCTTTAAGCAACTGGTCGCGAAGGGAAAGGCTCATGGTGCTCACTCACTTAGGCAACTGCTTAACCGCAGCTGGACAAATTCTTTTCCTGGCGTTTGGCTTCACCCCACAGGGCGTCCAACGCTTCGAGGGTGCAATCTTCTATGGATTGGTGCGTATCGCGCAATGCCTGTTCGATAAATCGGAAACGTCGTTCGAACTTGGCATTGGCGCCACGCAACGCAGCTTCCGGGTCAACCTTCAGATGCCGCGCCAGGTTGACCGCTGCAAACAGCAGGTCACCGACCTCATCGGCAATCGCCACCGGGTCGTTATCGGCCATGGCTTCGAGCACTTCATCCAGCTCTTCGCGCACGTTGTCCACCACCGGCAAGGCGGCGGGCCAGTCGAAGCCGACCTGGCTGGCGCGCTTTTGCAATTTGGCAGCGCGCGACAGCGACGGCAGCGCCGTGGGCACGTCATCGAGCAGGGACAGCTGCTGTGGCGCGTCGGACTTCTCCGCGCGCTCCTCAGCCTTGATCTGCTCCCAACGCTCCTTGACCTGCTCTTCGCTCAGCTGAGGAATATCCAGCGGCGCATACAGATCACCCGTGGGAAACACGTGAGGATGGCGGCGAATCAACTTGCGGGTGATGCTGTCGACCACACCGGCAAACTCAAAACGCCCCTCCTCCCGCGCCAGCTGGCTGTAATACACCACCTGAAACAACAGGTCGCCCAGCTCACCTTGCAGGTGATCAAAGTCGCCGCGCTCGATGGCGTCGGCAACTTCATAGGCCTCTTCGAGGGTGTGCGGGACGATGGTTGCGTAGGTTTGCCTGATGTCCCACGGGCACCCGTACTTTGGGTCGCGCAGGCGGTTCATGAGGTGCAGCAGGTCTTCAAGTGAATACATCAGTCTCTTTCCGCCGAGGTGAGAACGCTGAAAATCAAATGTGGGAGCGGGCTTGCTCGCGAATGCGATAGGTCAGCCAATGCATCCGGCACTGACACACCGCTTTCGCGAGCAAGCCCGCTCCCACATTTTAATCCGCGCTCATCCAGCTGCTCATGGTGTGCGATTACGCCGCGTTTCAATGATGTTCGGCAACTGAGAAATCCGCCCCAGCAACCGACCCAACGCGTCCAGCCCCGGAATCTCGATGGTCAGGGACATCAACGCCGTGTTGTCCTCTTTGTTCGAGCGGGTATTGACCGCCAGTACGTTGATCCGCTCATTGAGCAGCACTTGCGACACGTCACGCAGCAGGCCGGAACGGTCGTAGGCGCGAATGATGATGTCCACCGGGTAAGTGAGCACCGGCACCGGGCCCCAGCTGACCTGGATGATCCGCTCCGGCTCGCGCCCGCCCAGTTGCAGCACCGAGGCGCAATCCTGGCGGTGAATGCTCACGCCACGGCCCTGGGTGATGTAACCGACAATCGCGTCGCCCGGCAACGGCTGGCAGCAGCCGGCCATTTGCGTCATCAGGTTGCCCACGCCCTGAATCTGGATATCGCCGCGCTTGCCCGGTTTGTAGCCGGTGGCTTTGCGAGGGATCAGCTCCAGCTGCTCGCTGCCGCGCTCCGGCTCGACCAGTTGCTGCGCCAGATTGACCAGTTGCGCCAGGCGCAAGTCACCAGCGCCAAGGGCTGCGAACATGTCCTCGGCGATCTTCATGTTGGCTTTTTCGGCCAACTTGTCGAAGTCCACCTGCGGCAGGCCCAGGCGCGCCAGCTCGCGTTCGAGCAAGGTTTTACCGGCCGCGACGTTCTGGTCGCGCGCCTGCAATTTGAACCAGTGAACAATCTTCGCCCGAGCCCGCGACGTGGTGATGTAGCCCAGGTTCGGGTTCAACCAGTCGCGGCTCGGCGTGCCGTGCTTGCTGGTGATGATCTCGACCTGTTCACCGGTCTGCAGGCTGTAGTTGAGCGGCACGATGCGCCCGTTGATCTTGGCGCCCCGGCAGTTGTGACCGATTTCGGTGTGCACGCGGTAGGCAAAGTCCAGTGGCGTGGCGCCCTTGGGCAAGTCGATGGCGTGGCCGTCGGGGGTGAAGATATAGACGCGGTCGGGCTCGATATCCACCCGCAGCTGTTCGGCAAGGCCGCCAATGTCGCCGAGTTCTTCGTGCCACTCAAGCACTTGGCGAAGCCAGGAGATTTTCTCTTCGTACTGGTTGGACCCGGCTTTGACGTCGGTGCCCTTGTAGCGCCAGTGCGCGCACACCCCAAGTTCAGCCTCTTCGTGCATGGCGTGGGTGCGGATCTGCACCTCCAGCACCTTGCCCTCAGGGCCGATCACTGCAGTGTGCAGGGAGCGATAGCCGTTTTCCTTGGGGTTGGCGATGTAGTCGTCGAATTCCTTGGGAATGTGCCGCCACAAGGTGTGGACGATACCCAGCGCGGTGTAGCAGTCGCGCATTTCCGGCACCAGCACGCGCACGGCGCGTACGTCGTAGATCTGGCTGAAGGCCAGGCCCTTGCGCTGCATTTTGCGCCAGATCGAATAGATGTGTTTGGCTCGGCCGCTGATGTCGGCGTCCACGCCGGTGGCCTGCAACTCGGAACGCAGCTGGCCCATCACGTCGGTGATAAAGCGCTCACGGTCGAGCCGCCGCTCATGCAGCAGCGTCGCAATCTGTTTGTATTGATCGGGCTCGAGGTAGCGAAAGGACAAGTCCTCCAGCTCCCACTTGATATGGCCGATGCCCAAGCGATGCGCCAGCGGCGCGTAGATGTCGAAGACTTCGCGGGCTACCCGGTTGCGCTTTTCGTCGTCGGCGGTCTTCACCGCACGGATCGCGCAGGTGCGTTCAGCCAGCTTGATCAGCGCAACGCGCACGTCGTCGACCATCGCCACCAGCATTTTGCGCAGGTTCTCGACCTGGCCCTGGGTGCCCAGCACCATCGACTGGCGCGGGCTGAGGCTGGCACTGATAGCCGCCATGCGCAGCACGCCGTCGATCAGTTTGGCCACGACCGCGCCGAAACGCTGGCTGACCGTCGGCAACGGAATGTGCCCTTCGCGCACGCCGCGATAGAGCACGGCGGCGATCAGCGAATCCTGGTCCAGCTTGAGATCGGCAAGGATCTCGGCGATTTCCAACCCGGTGCGAAAGCTTGACGTGCCCTCCGCCCACAGGTTTTTGGCCGCATTGTCTTGTTGTTCAGACTCACGAGCGAACTCGCAGGCTGCTTTCAAGGCTTCACGGTCCAGTGCCGGGTCGACACTGACGGCATGATCCAGCCATGCCTCGAGATTGATACTGCCGTCGGTGTTGATCGGCTGGTGTGCTCTCACCTGTACCATCTTGCTTACCTTCCCTACGACGCACCTTTAATGCGCCAAAAATCATCGCTGACCTGCTTTACCTGAATAAAGCTTACACACACTCCCTGGCAGGTCACGGCCCTGGAGAATGCAGGCCAGTCGGATTAAACGGGCATCCTAGCCCGCTTCAAATAACGCCATGGCCTCGACATGCGCGGTTTGCGGAAACATGTCGAGGATCCCGGCACGTTTTAGCCGGTAGCCTTGCTTGACCAACTCAACCGTGTCCCGCGCCAGCGTGGCCGGGTTGCAGGACACATACACCAGACGCTTGGCCTTAAGGGTCGCGAGCTTGCGCACAACCTCCAGGGCTCCATCACGGGGTGGGTCCAAGAGTACCGCAGAAAAGCCCTGTTTGGCCCACTCCGCGTCAGTCAAAGGCTGGGATAAATCGGCCTGAAAAAACTGCACATTATGCAAATTGTTGCTGACGGCATTCTGCGCCGCCCGGTCCACCATGGTCTGCACGCCTTCTACCGCGACCACTTCACGCACCTGCCGGGCCAGTGGCAAGGCGAAGTTGCCGAGCCCGCAGAACAAGTCCAGTACCCGCTCGTCGGGCTGTGGCGCCAGCCATTCCAGGGCCTGGGCGACCATCGCGGCGTTGACGCCGGCGTTGACCTGCACAAAATCCCCGGGCCGATAAGCCAGCTCCAAATCCCATTGTTCCAACCGATAACCCAGCGCCGAATCCGTCTCGACCGACTCCGGCTGGCCTTCGCCATGCAGCCACAACTGCGCGTCATGGTAGGTGCAGAATTCTTGCAGGATCAGCAGGTCCGCCTCGGACAACGGCGCCATGTGCCGCAGCAGCACGGCAATCGACGAGCCGCTGAACAACTCCACATGCCCCAGCGCCTGCGGCTTGCTCAGGCGGCGCAGCATGTTCGGCAAACGCTGCATGATCGGTTGCAAGGCTTGTACCAGCACCGGGCAATCATCAATGGCGACAATGTCCTGGCTGGCCACCGCGCGAAAACCCACTTCAAGGTTTTTCGCCTTGGCATCCCAGCGTACGGCCACGCGGGCGCGTCGGCGGTAGCCGAATTCCGGGCCACTCAACGGTGCGGCCCACACCTGCGGCTCGACACCGGCGACGCGAGACAGTTGTTCGGCGAGCATGCGCTGTTTCAGGGCAAGTTGTTCGGCGTGGGGCAAGTGCTGCACGCTGCAACCGCCGCAGCGGCCAAAATGTGCGCACGGTGCCGGACGGCGCAGCTCGCTGGCCGTGAACACGCGTTCGGTGCGCGCCTCGACCACTTTGCCGTGGGCGCCCAATACGCGTGCTTCGACCTCTTCGCCGGCCAGCGCGCCATTTACAAACCAGGTGCGGCCTTCAAAGAACACAATGCCGCGACCGTCGTTGGCCAGGCGCTCGATGGTCAGACGCTGCTTCTTGCCTACCGGAATTTGCGGGGCTCGGCTGCCGCCCGTCGGTTGAAAGCGCAGGCCTCTCTCGTGCTTGGCCATCAGTTGGGTTCGTCGAAAATGCCGGTCGACAAGTAACGGTCGCCTCGGTCACAGATGATCGCGACGATCACTGCGTTTTCCACTTCCCTGGACAAACGCAACATACCGGCCACGGCGCCACCGGAGGACACGCCGCAGAAAATGCCTTCTTCACGCGCCAGACGGCGGGTGGTGTCTTCGGCTTCGCGCTGGGCCATATCGATGATGCGGTCCACACGCGTCGCGTTGTAGATCTTCGGCAGATATTCTTGGGGCCAACGGCGAATGCCCGGGATGGCCGCACCTTCCATCGGTTGCAGACCCACGATCTGGATCGCCGGGTTCTGCTCCTTGAGGTAGCGCGAATTGCCCATGATGGTGCCGGTGGTGCCCATCGAGCTGACGAAATGGGTGATGGTGCCCTGGGTCTGACGCCAGATTTCCGGACCGGTGGTGGTGTAGTGCGCCTCCGGATTATCACCGTTGGCAAATTGGTCGAGTACCACGCCACGGCCTTCGGCGGCCATGCGCTCGGCGAGGTCACGCGCACCTTCCATGCCTTCTTCCTGGGTCACCAGGATCAGCTGGGCACCATAGGCGGTCATTGCCGCCTTGCGTTCGGCGCTGCCGTTGTCGGGCATGATCAATACCATCTTGTAACCCTTGATGGCCGCGGCCATGGCCAGGGCGATGCCGGTGTTACCCGAGGTGGCTTCGATCAGGGTGTCGCCGGGCTTGATCTGCCCGCGCAGTTCGGCGCGGGCAATCATCGACAGCGCCGGGCGGTCCTTGACGGAGCCGGCCGGGTTGTTTCCTTCGAGCTTGAGCAACAGGGTATTGCTGGTTTCACCCGCCATGCGTTGCAAGCGGACCAGGGGCGTGTTGCCGACGCAATCGGCGATTGTAGGGTACTGCAAGGTCATGGCGTATTCGCAATCCAGACTGCGGGGGCGGACATCATACCGGGAAAGGCTGGCGGGCCATATCACGCAAAGTGTGGTGCTTATGGCTTATAGGAATAAGTAAATAGGATGTGTCCTGCAACGGCGCTATCGCGGGCAAGCCCGCGCCCGCAGGTAGCCGGAGGTCGGCGCAGAATCTGCGGCGAATGCAGATCAATGTGGGAGCTGGCTTGCCTGCGAAGGCCACGCCTCGGTGACGCTGTTACCCCAACTGCCCGTTGCCATGATTTTTACGAAACACCTCTTCGCCCATCGCAGAGATCTGTCCCTCAATAAGCGCCTCAAACGGTGTGAGCAATGCATCAAAAGACGCCGGCGCCTCCAGCACCTGCAAGGCCTGCACAATCGCCTCCACCGTCGACAACGCCCCCGGCCCTGGCGCCTTGCGCAGCCGGTAGCGGGACACCGCACCCTCGGCCAGGGTGACTCGAGGCAACGCCGCCAGTAATGGATTGAGGTGCAACAATTTGCGCGCCTTGCGCCAAGTACCGTCAGGCACCACCAGCAACATAGGTTCGTCAGTCGATGTGTAGGCCTGCAAAGGCTGCGCATCCTCAGCGGGAAACAACAACCGCGCCTGGTAGCCGGGCGGGTTCAATAAGGTCGGCAAATCCTCAAACACCTCACCCACCACCAATTGCGCATTGTTCAACCCCAACGCCGCCAGCCGCGCAGTATTGAGCGCGTGGCTGACCTCGCTCGGGTGCTGCAGCAGCAACACGCGGGTGCGGCTGTCGAGGCTGGGGATCAGCGCGCACAGGCAATGGGTGATGGGCCGCAGGCAGCGGGAGCATTGGGGTCTGGACATGGTTTCAGGCCTGGTTGAGCTGGGCTTTGAGTAAATCGCGGAAGGTCTGGATCAACGGCTCGCGGCTGCGGCCCCGGCGCATGATCATCGAAAATGGTGCCTGATAGCCGAAGGTCGCCGGCAGCAATACGCGCAGGTCGCCCTTGTCGGCCCAGGCCTGGGCGTAATGCTCGGGCAGGTACCCGATGTAGGCGCCGGACAGCACCAGAATCAACTGGGCTTCCATACTTTCCACCGTTGCCGCGCTGTGTTTGAAGCCGTGGCGCGCCAGTTCGGCCTGGCTCCAGTAGCCGCGCCCGACCATGCGCTGTTGGGTGATCACTTGTTCGGGGATGCGCCGTTCGTTGAACAACGGATGGCGGGTGCTGCAATACAACCAGTGTTGCTCGCGGTACAGCGGCATGTAGATCAGCCCGCTCATGCGGTTGGAAAAGGCGCCAATGGACAGATCCAGGCGATTGTCCTGCACACCCAGTTGCAATTCGTAAGGGCTCATCACCGAGAGGTGCAAATGCACGGCCGGGTGTTCCTGGCTGTAGGCGCCAATCACCTCAGCGAACGGCAGCGCCTTGTCGCTGACGGTGGAGTCGAGCACGCCCAGCTTCAATGTGCCGCGCAACTCGCCCTTGAGCGCTGCGGCGTATTGCTCGAAGCCTTCCAATTCGCCCAAGAGGCGCAGGGTTTCCTGATGGAACAGCTCGCCCTTGCTGGTCAGGCTGAACCCGCCGCGCCCGCGATGGCACAGCACCAGACCCAACGCCGACTCCAGCTGACTCATATAAGTGCTGATGGCCGACGTCGACAGGTTGAGTTCGTGCTGGGCGTTGGCGAACCCCTGGTGGCGCACGACGCTGACGAAGATGCGCAGGAGTTTCAGGTCGGGCAAGGCGTTGGCCATGGGTTCTCCAGAAGCAAACATACAACCTGTGGGAGCGGGCTTGCTCGCGAAGGCGGTGGATCAATCGAACCCGCCGTGACTGACACACCTAATTGGCGAGCAAGCCCGCTCCCACATTTGAGCCGAGTTTACCCCAAGCGTTAGTTTAGAAAAATCTGAACTAAGTATTTGCCCCTGCCGATTCTTCCCGCCCTGGGCTTTTCGCAGAATCGGCCCCTAATAACCACAACAACGATGAGGCACTCCTGTGGACAAGATTTTTCACCAACCACTGGGCGGCAACGAAATGCCGCGCTTCGCCGGCATCGCCACCATGATGCGACTTCCCCACCTGCAAACGGCCAAAGGCCTGGATGCCGCCTTCGTCGGCGTGCCCCTGGACATCGGCACCTCGCTGCGCGCCGGCACCCGTTTCGGGCCGCGGGAAATCCGCGCCGAATCGGTGATGATCCGCCCTTACAACATGGCCACAGGCGCCGCACCGTTCGACTCCCTGTCGGTTGCCGACATCGGCGACGTGGCGATCAACACCTTCAACCTGCTCGACGCCGTGCGCATCATCGAGCAAGCCTACGATGAGATCCTCGAGCACAACGTGATCCCGATGACGCTGGGCGGTGACCACACCATCACCCTGCCGATCCTGCGGGCGATCCACAAGAAACACGGCAAGGTCGGGCTGGTGCACATCGATGCCCACGCTGACGTCAACGATCATATGTTCGGCGAGAAAATCGCCCACGGCACCACCTTCCGCCGCGCAGTCGAAGAAGGCTTGCTCGATTGCGACCGCGTGGTGCAGATCGGCCTGCGCGCCCAGGGCTACACCGCCGAAGACTTCAACTGGAGCCGTAAACAGGGCTTTCGCGTGGTTCAGGCTGAAGAATGCTGGCACCACTCCCTCGCGCCGCTGATGGCCGAAGTGCGTGAAAAAGTCGGCGGCGGCCCGGTGTACCTGAGCTTCGACATCGACGGTATCGATCCGGCCTGGGCACCAGGCACCGGCACGCCGGAAATCGGCGGGCTGACCACTATCCAGGCGATCGAGATCATCCGTGGCTGCCAGGGCCTCGACCTGATTGGTTGCGATCTGGTAGAAGTTTCGCCGCCTTACGACACCACCGGCAACACCTCGCTGCTCGGCGCCAACCTGCTGTACGAGATGCTCTGCGTACTGCCCGGCGTGGCGCATCGCTGATGAGCACGCGCGAGGTGCTGCACGCCGCGGCCGAACTGGTCTCGGCCTTCGCCCGCAATGACCGCGCTGCCTACTTCGGCGCGTTCACGGCCGATGCCAGCTTTGTGTTTTACACCCTCCCCCAGCCGCTGCTCAGCCGCGATGCCTACCAGGCATTGTGGGACAGCTGGCGCCGGGACGAGGGGTTTGAGGTGCTGTCCTGCGCGTCAAGCAACGCCTTTGTCAGCCTGCAAGGTGACGTGGCGATTTTTATTCATGACGTGGCCACCGAGCTGCGCATGAACGGGGAGCAATTTTTTAGCCAGGAGCGCGAGACCATTGTCTTCAAACGGCAAGGGTCTGGCACACAACAAAAACAAGGCCTGTGGCTGGCCTGTCACGAACATTTGTCCGCTATGCCGGAAGGGCTGCCGCCCCCTTAGCCAATGTGATCGGAGCTGATCATGAATAATAAAAACAACGATAAAAGTATTCGAACGATAGAAACCAACGGGGTCGAACAGATCCCGGACCACGAGCGTACTGCCGGGCCCAAGGATCTGTTCCGACTGATCTTCGGCGGTGCCAATACCTTTGCCACCGCCGTGCTGGGTTCGTTTCCGGTGCTGTTCGGCTTGTCGTTCCAGGCCGGCGTCTGGGCGATTGTGCTGGGCGTGCTGGTGGGGGCGCTGATCCTGGCGCCCATGGGCCTGTTCGGGCCGATCAATGGCACTAACAATGCCGTGTCGTCCGGTGCGCACTTTGGTGTGCACGGGCGCATTGTCGGCTCGTTTCTGTCGCTGCTGACGGCGATTGCCTTCTTCTCACTGTCGGTGTGGAGTTCAGGCGATGCGTTGGTCGGCGGTGCGAAACGGCTGATCGGCCTGCCGGAAACCGACCTGACGCTGGGCCTGGCCTACGGCCTGTTCGCCTTGCTTGTACTCACCGTGTGCATCTATGGCTTTCGCTTCATGCTGTGGGTCAACCGCATTGCGGTGTGGGCGGCGAGTCTGCTGTTCCTGCTGGGCATCTTCGCGTTTGCGCCCGCCTTCGACAGCCACTTCGCCGGCACCGTCGGCCTCGGCCAGAGCGGCTTTTGGGCGGCCTTCATCGGCGCTGCGCTGGTGGCGATGAGCAATCCGATTTCCTTTGGTGCATTCCTCGGTGACTGGTCGCGCTACATCCCGCGTGAGACGCCGAAAATGCGCATCATGCTGGCAGTCGTCCTGGCTCAGATCGCTACGTTGATTCCGTTTCTGTTTGGCCTGGCCACGGCGACCATCGTGGCGATCAAGGCCCCGGACTACATCGCCACCAATAACTATGTCGGCGGTTTGCTGGCGGTGGCGCCTACCTGGTTCTTCCTGCCGGTGTGCCTGATCGCGGTGATCGGCGGCATGTCCACTGGCACCACCTCGCTGTATGGCACCGGCCTGGACATGTCCAGCGTGTTTCCGCGCCTGCTGTCGAGGGTCAAGGCCACGCTGCTGATCGGCGTAATGTCGATTGCCTTCATCTTTATCGGACGCTTCGCCGCCAACCTGGTGCAAAGCGTGTCGACTTTCGCCGTGCTGATCATCACCTGCACCACGCCCTGGATGGTGATGATGATCATCGGCCTGATTGTGCGCCGCGGCTTCTACTGCCCGGACGACTTGCAGGTGTTCACTCGCGGTGAAACCGGCGGGCGCTACTGGTTCAGCCATGGCTGGAACTGGCGCGGACTCGGGGCCTGGATCCCGAGTGCGCTGGTGGGTTTGTGCTTCGTCAATTTGCCGGGGCAGTTTGTCGGGCCGCTGGGCAACCTGGCCGACGGCATCGATATCAGCCTGCCGGTAACGCTGGGGTTGGCCTCGGTGGTGTACCTGAGCTTGCTTCGACTGTTCCCGGAACCGGCGGCTGTTTATGGCCCCCAGGGGCCGCTTCGCAGCCCAACGGGAGCAAATTCCCTCGCCACAAAAAGCGCCTCAATAGCCTAAAAAAATAATCGGAGACCCGCCGTCATGGCTTTGGATTTATTCGTCGTACTCATCTACGCCGCCGGCATGCTCGTGCTCGGCTATTACGGCATGCGCCGCGCCAAGACCCACGAAGATTACCTGGTGGCCGGCCGCAACCTGGGCCCGTCGCTGTACATGGGCACCATGGCCGCCACGGTATTGGGCGGTGCATCCACCGTCGGCACCGTGCGCCTGGGTTATGTGCACGGCATCTCCGGCTTCTGGTTGTGTGCTGCGCTGGGCGCCGGGATCATCGCGTTGAACCTGTTCCTGGCCAAACCGCTGCTGAAGTTGAAGATCTTCACCGTCACCCAGGTCCTGGAAAAACGCTACAACCCGATGGCCCGCCAAGCGAGCGCGGTGATCATGCTGGCCTACGCGTTGATGATTGGCGTGACCTCGATCCTGGCCATCGGCACCGTGCTGCAAGTGCTGTTCGGCCTGCCGTTCTGGGTCTCGGTGCTGTTGGGCGGTGGCGTGGTGGTGGTGTATTCGACCATCGGCGGCATGTGGTCGCTGACGCTTACCGACATTGTGCAGTTCGTGATCAAGACCGTCGGGCTGATGTTTATCCTGCTGCCGATCTGCCTGTACCGCGTCGGCGGCTGGGATCAACTGGTGGCCAAGCTGCCGGCGTCGAACTTCAGCTTCACCGAAATCGGCTGGGACACGATCATCACCTACTTCATGATCTACTTTTTCGGCATCCTGATCGGTCAGGACATCTGGCAACGGGTGTTCACTGCCCGTGACGAAAAGGTCGCGCAGTACGCAGGCACCTTCGCCGGCTTCTACTGCATTCTTTACGGCCTGGCCTGCGCGCTGATCGGCATGGCTGCTCATGTGCTGTTGCCGAATCTGGACAACGTCAACAATGCCTTCGCCGCTATCGTCAAAGCTTCATTGCCGGACGGCATTCGCGGGCTGGTGATCGCCGCCGCACTGGCCGCGATGATGTCCACCGCCAGCGCCGGCTTACTCGCCGCCTCCACCGTATTGACCGAAGACCTGCTGCCGCGTTTGCGCGGTGGCAAACAATCGAGCCTGAACATCAACCGCTTGTTCACGATGCTGACGGGCATTGCCGTGCTGGGTATCGCCCTGGTGGTCAACGATGTGATCAGCGCCTTGACCCTCGCCTACAACTTGTTGGTGGGTGGCATGCTGATCCCACTGATGGGAGCGATTTTCTGGAAGCGGGCAACCACCTCGGGGGCGATCGCATCCATGGCCCTGGGCTTTGTGACGGCATTGGTCTTCATGTTCAAGGATGGCTTGGACGCGAACACGCCGATCTATTACAGCCTGGCGGTTGGGCTGGTGAGTTTTGTTGGGGTGAGTCTGTTGTCGCGACGCCCGCAGGCTGCGGCGGCTAGGGCAATTTAAGGCAGCACCGGCATCAGAGCGGTTTCTTCAGCGGGTGCGACGTCGGATGTCGCACCCGTTTTTTTTACCTGCCACAAACAACGATGGGAGCGGGCTTGCTGACGAAGGCGGTGTGTCAGCCAACATGTGCGTTGACTAACAGACCCCCTTCGCGAGCAAGCCCGCTCCCATCTGTTGAATTCTGCTGGAACCCGAGCTTATCTGCGACGGGGCCGGCGCTGCTCGTCATCCGTGCGAATCGGCACCGGTTGCAACGGAGGCTCGATCAGTCCGAGCGCGACGCCAACGTCATGGAGCCAGTTTTGGATTTTCTCTTTCATGGTTGCCCCCTTTGCGGGTAATGCGGGTCGGCGCGAGTTTTGTCGCCTTTTCCTACAGTGATAGTAGTCCTAAGTCCTACGTAATGCTTGAACGAAACCACAACGAACTATTACTGAATTGATTCAAATCCTGACGGATCGTTCAAGCAATCGCGCGCGTGTCCTGCAATAACTCGGCTTTGCCTTCCTGCTGCAGGTCAATCCATGCATTGAGGTTAGCGCCGAGCATACCCTTTCGCCACATCAGCCAGGTCGTTGCGGTCGCAAAAGGCCCCGTCAGGGGATGAACGGACACGCTGTCCTTGCCTGGCAGGCTCTCCAGCATGGATTCAGACATTAATGCCACACCGGAACCGGCGATCACGCAGGCGAGCATGCCCTGATAGGACTCAATCTCGATGGCCCGGCCCATGGCCACGCGCTCGTGGGAGAACCAGGTCTCCAGCCGCGTGCGGTACGCGCAACTGCGGCGAAAGGTGAACACCGAGCGCCCCGCTACATCCTGCGGCCCGCGCACGGGCGGGTGATCAGCCTCGCAGATCAACACCAGGCGCTCTTCGCACAGTGGCACACCGTCCAAGGTCGCGATGGTCAGCGGGCCATCCACCAATGCCGCATCCAGTCGCCCAGTGATCAAGCCTTCCAACAGTTCACCGCTGGGCGCCGACTGCACCTGCAGGTTCACCATCGGATAAGCCTTGTGATAGCGCGCCAACAACCTCGGCAAATGAATCGCGGCGGTGCTGTACATGCTGCCCAACACAAAATCGCCGGCCGGTTGCCCGCCCTGGACGGCGCCGTGGGCCTCATCGTGCAACGCAATCAGGCGAGTGCTGTAGTCCAGCAGCACCTTGCCGGCGGGAGAAAGCTGCAAGCGTTGACGCTCGCGCACAAACAATTCCACCCCCAGTTGCTCTTCCATCTGCTTGAGCCGTGTCGACAGGTTCGACGGCACACGGTGCAGGCGCTCGGCTGCGCGGGTGATGGAGCCCTCTTCTGCCACGGCCTGGAAAATCCGCAATTGACTGAACTCCATACCTTTCTCCAAAACTGAACAAGTTACTCACTATTATTCATTTTTACAGAAAGTCAATTCGCTTTAGCCTGAAGGTCTTCGCTTGCTAGCAGGAAACCAGAACATGTCACCGCTGATTCGCTTACTCGCCAGCTTTGTCGCCCTGATGATGGCCATGGGCATTGGACGCTTCGCCCTCACGCCACAGATGCCGCATCTGCTCAGCGAAGGGCAGATCGACCTGACCGGCGCAGGCCTGATCGCTGCCGCCAATTATTTGGGTTACTTCGTTGGCGCGGTGGATTCGATCTTCGCCCGCAGCCATCACCACGTGCGGGGGCGGATGTACGGCGGGTTGTGGTTGTGCGTACTGCTGACGCTGGCCTCGTACTGGGCGCAAGGGTTTTGGCCGCACCTGCTGCTGCGCTTCGGCACGGGTGTCGCAAGTGCCTGGGCGTTGGTGATGATCACCAGTTTGAGCCAACCGCTGGCAATTGCCGCCGGCCGTCCACGCTTGGGAGCCTTGGTTTTCGCAGGGCCGGGGCTGGGGATTTTGCTGACCGGTCTGCTGGCTTTGGGCTCTAACCTGCTGGGACAAAGCTCGGCCATGCTGTGGCTGGTGTATGGCCTGGTGGCGTTGGTCATGCTGCTGGCAATCCTGCCGTTCTTGCCTCAGCCGATGCCCGCCGTCGCACACACTGCCCGTTCCGGCAGCAATCAAAGCATCACGCACCTGTGCTGGATCTACTTTCTGTACGGTCTGGGCTACATCATTCCGGCCACCTTTCTGTCGCAGATGGCCAGCGCGCAATTCAACGGCGCCTGGCAGGCGGATCTGTTCTGGCCATGCTTTGGTCTGGCGGCTGCCATTGGCGTGGTAGGCGTGAGCTTGCGCCGCAACAACACGCACACCACCCGCCGCTGGCTGATGACCACCTTGTGGCTGCAAGCGACCGGCGTGTTTGCCTGCTTGCTGGGCAACGGCTGGGGCCTGGCGCTGGGCGTTTTGCTCTGCGGTACGCCGTTCCTGGCGTGCATGATGCTGGTGATGCAGCGCCTGCGTGAGGTCGCGCCCCACGGCTATCAGCGCAGCACCGGGCTGCTGACCGCCAGCTTCGCCATCGGTCAATTGAGCGGCCCGCTGCTGGCCTCGGTGAGCAGCCACCTGAGTGGCGGCCTGCAACCGGCCCTGGTGATTGCCGGCGCGGGCCTGCTGGTAGCCGGCGCGCTGCTGCGCCCTACTGCCGCGGTCAGCCAGCCACCAGCGGCGCCGGTACGCGAACCTGTTCTCGCCGCGCCAGCACCAGGAAAAACAGCCCACCCAGCAAGCACCCGGTAAACCAGGCGAAGTTGGCCATGCCCTGCAACGCCGGGGTGAAGGTGATCGCGACGCCCGCCAGCGTCGCAGGCACCAAGGCTTTGACCGCGGTCCAGTTCACGCCGCCGTCGAAGTAATAGCGCCCGTTTGGGCTGTCATCGAACAAGGCGTCCACATCGATCTTCTGTTTTTTGATCAGGTAGAAGTCCACCAACAGGATGCCGAACAACGGCCCGATAAACGCCGCGAGAATATCCAGCGTGTAGTGAATCATCAGTGGGTTGTTGAACAGGTTCCACGGGGTGATGAAGATCGACGCCACCGCTGCAATCATCCCACCGGCGCGCCAGCTGATTTTGCTCGGCGCGACGTTGGCGAAATCAAACGCAGGCGACACGAAGTTGGCGACGATATTGATGCCGATGGTGGCGGTCACGAAGGCAAAGGCGCCGAGCAGCACGGCCATGCTGTTGTCGATACGCGAAACGGTGGCAATCGGGTCATGCAACATTTCACCAAACACTGGCAAGGTGCCCGACACAATAACGACGGTGACCAGCGAGAACGCCAGGAAATTCACCGGCAGCCCCCAGAAATTACCGCGACGCACGTCGTGCATGCTGCGGCAGTAGCGGCTGAAATCGCCGAAATTCAGCGTTGGCCCCGAGAAGTAGGACACCACCAGCGCCGTCGCCACGATCACCTGCCCAAAAGCCTGCCAGCCCGAGAGGGATTTTTCCGCCAGGGTAAAGCTGATATTTGCCCAGCCGGCCTTCCACACAATCCAGCCGGCCAGGGCAAACATCACCGCGTAGACCACCGGCCCCGCCCAGTCGATAAAGCGCCGGATGGATTCCATGCCCGCCCAGAATACGGCCGCTTGCAATACCCATAAGCTAAGGAAACCGAACCAGCCCAAGTAGGACAGGCCTGCGAAATGCGGCTCTGCATATACCGCCATCTGTGGGAAAAAACGCAGCACCACGATGATCAAGGCACTCGACGCCAGGTACGTTTGAATCCCGTACCAGGCCACGGCAATCAGGCCGCGAATCACCGCCGGAATATTTGCTCCGAACACGCCAAAGGCCAGCCGGCAGATGACCGGATACGGCACCGCCGCTTGCTGGCTCGGCCTGGCGACAAGATTGGCAATCAACTGCACGATACAAATACCCGCGAGCAAGGCGATCAGCACCTGCCAACTGGCCAGCCCAAGCGCGAACAGGCTGGCGGCGAACACGTAGCCGCCGACGCTGTGCACGTCACTCATCCAAAAGGCGAAGATGTTGTACCAGGTCCACTTTTGTGGCAGTGGGCCCAGGTCCTGGTTGTACAGGCGCGGGCTGTAGCCTTTGGGCAATTGTTCGGTCATCGCTTGGCTCCTCGAAATACCGGCCTGCGCTGCCGTAGCAGTGTGCATACGGGAGGCGGCGGGGTTTGTATACGAGGTGTTCAGCAGAATGCGTGCCAATGGCACACAATCCCTCTGGAACGGTGCTCCAAAGGAATTTAGGAAGCGCTAGCGGATAGGGCTCCGCTCAGCAACGGTGCACATGAATCGTGTACACAATCATCGTTGCACCCGATGTGCACATAAGTACCCGACCGTGCAACAAATGCCAGTGAGGACGGTACCCCAGGCCATGTCCATGAGCGCCAACCCAGCAGACCAGCCCTGCAGCGTCGCCCAATTGCTCAGGTCATACGTGCCGTAGGCCACCAGGCCAAGCAGGGCTCCCAGCCGCGCTGCGCGCTGCCAACTGCCGCTCGGCAGGACCACAAACACCACACAACCGATGGCATACAGCAGGTAGAACACCACGGCAGGGAACAGCCGCGGCTGATCAAGCATCAGCGAGCCGAGCAGGGATTTGTAGGTCGGGCCCATGAGGACCCCGAGCCAGAGGCCGTCGAGCACCAGAAACGCAAGCAAGGTGCCGAGGTAAGCGAACAGGGTTTTCTTGGACATTGAAGCGACCTCTGCAGGAGCTGGCTTGCCAGCGATGGCATCCAACAGGACACCACGAAAACCACTGGCCTCGTCGCCGGCGAGCCGGCTCCTACAGAAGAACAAAGCGCACTCAGCTTAGTTCAATGCGATCCGCGTGAATCACAATCTGACCTTGCTTGTAGAGCGCACCAATGGCCTTTTTGAAGTTGCCTTTGCTGACACCGAACAAGTTGCTGATCACCGCCGGGTCGCTTTTGTCGCTGACCGGCAGAGTGCCGTTGTTTTCGCGCAACTTGGCGAGAATCTTCGAGTTCAGGCTGGAGGCCGCTTCTTGCCCAACCGGCTGCAGGCTCAGGCTGATGTTGCCATCGGCGCGAATCTCTTTGATAAAGCCTTTCTCTTCCTTGCCCGGGCGCAGGAACTTGAACACTTCGTTTTTGTGGATCAGGCCCCAATGCTTGTTGTTGATGATTGCCTTGAAGCCCATGTCCGTGGCTTCGGCCACCAGCAAGTCGACTTCCTGGCCCACCTGGTAGTTGGCCGGTGTCTTGTCCAGGTAGCGATCCAGCCGCGCGGTGGCGGTGATGCGCTTGGTGTGCTTGTCGAGATAGACGTGCACCACGCAGTATTCGCCCGCGGTCAGCTGACGTTTTTCTTCCGAATACGGCAGCAACAGATCCTTGGGCAAACCCCAATCGAGGAATACACCGATGCTGTTGACTTCAACGACTTTCAAACTGGCGAATTCGCCGACTTGAACTTTCGGCTTTTCAGTCGTTGCGATAAGTTTGTCGTCACTGTCCAAGTAAATGAAAACGTTAAGCCAGTCTTCATCTTCACTGGGAATATCTTTGGGGATATACCGATTAGGCAAGAGGATTTCGCCATCTTGCGCACCGTCCAGGTACAAACCAAAGTTAGTGTGTTTAACCACTTGCAAGCTGTTGTAGCGCCCGACTAAAGCCATTTCCAAATACCCTCGTTACGTGGGCGGCATTCTACCCGAGTTGCGCCCGGCACGCGCGCGCACCTGAAAAATCGCGGGCTGGCGTGGCGCTCCAGTGGCACTGCCCCACTCGTCAGATCAGATCCTTGAATTTTGCCGCCCGTCAGGTACTGACTCCTCAAGTGGTTTCGAATTAAAACAGTAAGTTAGGCGCCTATTTCACTGGCAAACTTCGACAATTACCGCCTGACCCAACAATTCCCGGAGGATATTTGCCAAGCAATTGTCAAGTATTTCCTGTACGATGCCTGGCCAAGTTAATTTTCTACAGGTTAGTGGCCGCCATGCGCGTAAAAGCATCCAACAGCAAAGCAAAGCCAGCTCCAGCCGTTGAAACCAGCGAATCGATCAACAGCCAGATTGCTGCGTTCCTCAAGTCCGGCGGCGAAATCCAGCAAATTGCCAAGGGCGTCAGCGGCCAGACTTTCGGCCCGTCCAAGCAAATCAGCCTGGGCAAAAAGTAAAACTCGCGCAACATCCGCCCGCGTTGCACCTAGTCCCTAAGCGTCTTGCCCTTAAGGCGCCAGGACTAGAGCTCGAAACACCCTCTGTGCATCACTCTATAGTGCGTTAATCGACGAACGGGCCTCACCTTCAGGCGTTCGCCGGTATGCTTGCACACGTCTAGAACGGGCATCTGCCCGATTTCCTCTGTCACTGCTCCTCGCTTTTCATGGAGTGAAGCATGCTCAAGACCTGCTTTTTTCTGATAGCTGCCCTTGCGGCAACCCCTTTAGCGCAAGCGCAGGTTTTCCAGCGTGAACTGGGCGATTTCGACCTGAAACTGGGCACCACGCCCAGCCGCAGCATGGCCCAAGGCCTGGTAAAGCCGACCGCCCCAGGCAGCGGCTCATTTCACGGCGGGTTGGACCTGAGCCATGACAGCGGCCTATATGTTGGCCAGTTCTCACCCAATATGGGGCTGTCGTCGGCCGATAACCTTGAAGTCGATTCTTACCTGGGTTTCAAACGCCCCTTTGACAAAACGCTGGGCTATGAAGTCGGCTTGATTCACTACAGCTATCCCAAGCTCAGCCCTCTGGACAGCCAGGAGTTCTACGGCGGCCTGAACCTGCTGGGCAACCGCTTCGGCGTCTCCTTCAGCAACGACCCTGATCGCCAGGACAGCACGTTGTTTGCCGACCTCGGCGGCACGCAGCCTTTCGGCATCGGCGTCAGCATGAAGTACACCACCCATCAACTGGGCACTCCTGCTTCGGTGGAAGGCGGCTCGATCAGCAGCTTCAGCGATTGGTCGGTGCAGTTCTCGCGTGCGTGGAAAGGCATCGACCTGGACCTGATCTACAGCGATTCCAGCCTCAGCGGTGGCGACTGCTCGGCCTACTCCGGACACAATTTGCAATGCGACGGCCTGTTGACCTTGAAGGCGGCGCGGTCGTTTTATTGACGGGCTGAACTGTCGCACCTCGCTCAGGTTCACATGCATTAACCCCCTCTGCGCAAGGACTCGCCCATGCTGCGTCGGCTCAAATTTCTGGTGGTATTGCTGACCCTCAGCCTGGTGCTCGCCGGCTGCAATCGCGTAGGCCTGGCCTACCGCAATCTGGATGTCATTATTCCCTGGACCCTCAACGACTACCTGGACATGAACGCCGGGCAGAAGAGCTGGTTCAACGACACACTCAAGGAACACCTGGCCTGGCATTGCACCACCCAATTGCCGGGCTATCTGGACTGGCTCGATCGCCTGCAACAGATGGTCGACAACAATCAGGTCACCGACGCCGCACTGCAGGCCCGTACTGTCGAGGCCAAACAGGCGATAGCCGAGGTCGCGCGGGAAATCACGCCGTCAGCCATCCAATTGCTGCAAGGGCTGGATGACCAGCAGGTCAAGGAAATGAGCGACGCCCTGGCCAAAGACCTGCGCAAGCGCCAGGACGAATACCTCAAGCCGCCCTTGGCGCAGCAGATCAAGGAGCGCGCGCAACGCATGAGCAAACGTCTGGACGCCTGGATCGGCCCGCTCAGTGACAGCCAGCAGAACCGTGTAACGGCCTGGTCTATCGCTTTGGGCGAACAGAATCAGGAATGGATCGGCAACCGCGCCCGCTGGCAGGCGCAATTCATCGCCGCGGTGCAGCAGCGCCACAGCGCGGACTTCCCGCAGAAGATGCAGCAATTATTGGTGGATCGCGAAAGTCTGTGGACCCCGGAATACAAGGCTGCCTATGCGCGGACGGAAACAGCGGCGCGCAGTCTGATTGTCGACCTGATGGCGGAAAGTACGCCGCAGCAGCGCATGAAGCTGACGCAAAAAATTGACGGTGTGCGCAGCGACTTCAAGGCCCTCAAATGCCTGAAAGCTACCGCCAACTGAGGTTGGCAAGGGGGACAAGTCCCCCTCGCTCAATTGATCGACGGATTGCCTGTCAGGCAATCTGCGCCTTCGAAGCCACTTCATCAAACGTCGCCGGCTCCAGGGCATCCGCCTGGTCATCGAGCACCTGACGCGGGTGGTCATTGCCGGGGATGGAGCTGTCAATCAGCGCCAGCAGTTGCGCGCCGCGCGCGGTCAGGATGAAGTTCTCACCGTTTCCGCCCTCTTCTTCTGGCCGCGACTCAATAAACCCACGCTTGAACAACAGTGCCTCATAGTCCGCGGCGGTCTTTTTCAGCGTGTCCAGGTTACCGGTGGCTTCACCGGCCGTGGCCTTCTCGGCAGCTTCCTGCTCGGCATACTTGCGCGGGGCAAAGCTGCCTTCGCCGTTCTGCACTTCATGCAGCAAACGTTCGATCAAATCCCAATTGTAAGTCGTCATCCTGATTCCTCCTGCAGGCCGGTAGAAAGTAGCCCGTCTACAGGTGTGACATGCCCCGTCACTGGCCGTTCAGCCGGATAGACCGCCGTCATTTCTCTGAACTTTCCAGACGTTCGCCACCTCAACTGAACACACTGCCAAGGAGGTCCGACCATGAAAACCCTGATGAACCTGGCCATCGCCGCCACGCTGCTGACTGCCCTGCCCGCGTGGGCCTGTACGCCTGAAGAAGCCACGGCGAAACGTGAGCAACTGGCGCAGGAGGTGACCAAACTCACCCAGCAGAACCCCACCAAAGCCAAGGAAATGAATGCAGAGCTGCAGAAAATGGATATGGATACAACCTCTGCCGACCTGCCTGACAAATGCCAATTGATCGATCAGCGCCTCAAAGACCTGGATAAAGCAGCCGCCGAGACAAAAAACTGAAGACCAAAAAAAACCGGACATCGTCCGGTTTTTTTATATCGGTGCAGCCTTACTCGGCAGCCGGCGCTTCTGGCTTGCGGCGCTTGAGCGGCGCCATGCCGTCCTTGCTGACGAGCGACAGGTTGTCGGTCTTCGGCCGGTTGGCAATTTTGCGCTTGGTCGGCGACTTGGCACCGGCTTTCTTCTTGTCGCCCTTGGCGTCGACTTTTTTCTTCTTAACGCCAACCGCCTTGCCCGACGCCTTGACCTTCTTCGGCCCGGTGTAGGTGCCTTTGACTTCCTTGATAGTGCGGCGCTCGAACGACTGCTTGAGGTAGCGCTCGATGCTCGACATCAGGTTCCAGTCGCCATGGCAGATCAGCGAGATTGCCAGGCCATCATTGCCCGCACGCCCGGTACGACCGATACGGTGCACGTATTCGTCGCCGCTGCGCGGCATGTCGAAGTTGATGACCATGTCCAGGCCATCCACGTCCAGACCGCGCGCTGCCACGTCGGTGGCCACCAGGATCTTCACGCCGCCAGCCTTCAGGCGGTCGATGGCCAGCTTGCGGTCCTTCTGGTCTTTCTCACCGTGCAGCACGAACGCTTTGTAATCCTGTGCCACCAGGCGACCGTAGATACGGTCCGCCGCAGCCCGGGTGTTGGTGAACACGATGGCCTTCTGATAGGTCTCGTTGGCCAACAGCCAGTTGAGGATCTGTTCTTTGTGCACGTTGTGGTCGGCGGTAACGATCTGCTGACGCGTGGTGGCGTTCAGGTCGCTGACGTTGTTGACCTGCAAGTGCTCAGGGTTGTTCAGGACCTTGGCGACCATGTCACGCAGGGTCGAGCCGCCGGTGGTGGCGGAGAACAGCATGGTCTGCTGACGATTGACGCATTCAGCCACCAGGCGCTGCACGTCATCGGCAAAGCCCATGTCGAGCATGCGGTCGGCTTCGTCGAGCACCAGCACTTCAACTTCCTTGAGGTCAAGGTTGCCGGCGTTGAGTTGCTCGATCATCCGGCCGGGTGTGCCGATCAGAATGTCCGGGACCTTGCGCAGCATGGCGGCCTGGACCTTGAAGTCTTCGCCACCGGTGATCAGGCCGGATTTGATGAAGGTGAACTGCGAAAAGCGCTCCACTTCCTTCAAAGTCTGCTGGGCCAGCTCGCGGGTCGGCAGCAGGATCAGGGTCTTGATGCTGACGCGGACTTTGGCCGGGCCAATCAAACGGTGCAGAATCGGCAGGACGAAAGCGGCGGTTTTGCCACTCCCGGTTTGAGCCGTCACCCGCAGGTCACGCCCTTGGAGCGCGAGCGGGATGGCCGCTGCTTGCACAGGCGTAGGCTCGACAAATTTAAGCTCGGCCACGGCTTTGAGCAGGCGTTCGTGCAGGGCGAATTGGGAAAACACGGGTGCTACCTCGAAGAAATACAAAATATCAGCTGCATAGGGTAACGGTTTCGGGCGTCCAAACCGAGTTTCTTTACGCGAACGGGGCTAATCAGCTGCTTTTTTGTCAGCTCTTTTGTCTACAACGTCAACTTTGTCGCACTTAAATGCTCTAATCGGCCCGTGTTGTCTTACAGAAGAATCGGTTTCACCCATGGATATCAAACAGTTCTGGCTCAACGTCCAAGACCTTTGGGGCGCCCTCGATCAACACCCGTTGCTGCATGCGAGCCTGGGTTTACTGGTGTTGCTGGTAGTCGCCCTGCTGCTCGGACGGGTCGCGCGCTACCTCATCCTCCACGCCGTCAAATTGCTTGGCCGGCAACCGGCGCTGCACTGGCTCAATGATCTGCGGCACAACAAAGTCTTCCACCGCCTGGCACAGATGACGCCGTCCCTGGTGATTCAGTTCGGCCTGTACCTGGTACCGGACCTGAGCAAAACCGCCACGCTGTTTATCGGCAATGTCGCCCTGGCGTTCACCATCCTGTTCATGACGCTGGCCGTGAGCGCCCTGCTCAACGCGCTGCTGGATATCTACGCACGCACCGAACATGCCCGCACCCGCTCGATCAAGGGCTATGTGCAACTGGCGAAAATGGTGCTGTTCGTGTTCGCCGCAATCATTATTGTCGCCACGCTGATCGACCGTTCGCCGCTGTTGCTGCTCTCGGGGTTGGGTGCGATGTCGGCGGTGATTCTGTTGGTGTACAAGGACACGCTGCTCTCGTTCGTCGCCAGTGTGCAATTGACCAGCAACGACATGCTGCGGGTCGGCGACTGGATCGAGATGCCTCAAGTCGGCGCCGACGGTGACGTGGTGGACATCACGCTGCACACGGTCAAGGTGCAGAACTTCGACAAGACCATCGTCTCCATTCCTACCTGGCGCTTGATGTCAGAGTCGTTCAAGAACTGGCGCGGCATGCAGGCATCCGGCGGTCGCCGCATCAAGCGCAGCCTGTACATCGACGCCAGCGGCGTGCGGTTTTTGCGTGACGATGAAGAAGTGCGCATGACCCAGGTGCACCTGCTCACCGACTACATCAGCCGCAAGCAGGCTGAGCTCAAGGCGTGGAACGAGGCCCAGGGCAATAGCGCGCAACTCTCTGCCAACCGCCGCCGCATGACCAACCTCGGCACCTTCCGCGCCTATGCACTGGCCTACCTGAAAAGCCACCCGGACATTCAGCCGAACATGACCTGCATGGTGCGCCAGATGCAAACCACCGCTCAGGGCGTGCCGCTGGAAATCTACTGCTTCACGCGCACCACGGCGTGGGCCGATTACGAGCGCATCCAGGGGGATATTTTTGATTACCTGCTGGCGGTGCTGCCGGAGTTCGGCTTGAGCCTGTATCAACAGCCGAGCGGTAATGACTTGCGTGCCGGGATGTTGCCGGCGGTGCTGGGGGCCAGTCATTTGCCGACCCTGGAACACAGCGCGGTATAACACCACCGACCTTCTGTGGCAGCGGGCGTGCTCGCGAGAGCGCAGGATCAGTCACCCCATCAATGACTGACCCACCGTCTTCGCGAGCAAGCCCGCTCCCACAAAGGTGTTCAAGATTGGGCTAACTGTTTACGCACGCCCAACCGGCTGATCCACACCGCCCCCAAAATCACCAACCCGCCCAACGCCAGCCGCCCCAGCGGCTCATGCTGATTCCAGATCAGCAAGTTCAGCAACAACCCCACCGGCACATGCAGGTTATTCATCACCGCCAAGGTGCCGCCGTTGACCAGGCACGCACCTTTGTTCCACCAGTACATGCCCAGCGCGGTGCTGACCAACCCAAGGAACACCAGCACGCCCCACTGCAGCGGCGCTTGCGGCAGAAAGTAGGCCTTGCCGAACAGCAGGAATGCCGGCAACACCACGATCAAGGCGCCCAGGTAGAAGTAGCCGAAACGTCGGTAATGCGGCAGATCGCTTGGATAACGCGCCACCAGATGTTTGTACATCACCTGCCCGGCGGCGTAGGTGAAGTTGGCCAGTTGCAACAGCAAAAAGCCGCCGAGGAAGTGCGGCGTGATCTGGTCAAAGCGAATCACTGCCGCACCGCCCACCGCCACCAACGCCGCAATCAGCGCCCAGGGATTGAAGCGACGGTTAAGCGCGTCTTCGATGAGTGTCACGTGCAACGGCGTGAGGATGGTGAACAGCAACACCTCCGGCACCGTGAGCACCCGAAAGCTCAGGTACAGGCACACGTAGGTCACACCAAACTGCAGCGCGCCGATCACCAGCATGCCACGCATGAACCGTGGCTCTACCGAGCGCCAGCGGGTCAGCGGGATGAACACCAGCCCGGCCAGCACCACGCGCACCAGCACGGCGAAATAGCTGTCGACGTGACCGGCGAGGTATTCGCCGATCAAGCTGAAGGAAAAAGCCTGAATCAGGGTGACAACCAGTAGATAGCCCATGCGCGCCTCGTTTCGAATGGGCGCGACTTTAAGGGTTTTCGGAGTTTGAAGAAACTCGAGGCAAAAAAAACCCGACCTCGCTAAAGCGGCAGTCGGGCAGGAGCACTCAGGAGCAACAAGTGCAAAGGGAGGTTCGATACGCGTACTTGAAGGGTTTGCGTGGAGCGATATAAACACCGCGCGATTATGTGACGATTAAACGATCAAGCGACCTGTGCCAGCAGCGCCTTGGCGTGGTTAATGCCTTTTTCCTGGAAGTCCCCGCTCAGGTTCACCCCTTCAGCGTGGATGAAGGTCACGTCGTGAATGCCGATAAAGGCCATGACCTGACGCAGGTACGGTTCCTGGTGATCGGAGCTGGCGCCGGTGTGGATACCGCCGCGTGCGGTCAACACAATGGCGCGTTTGCCAGTGAGCAAACCCTGAGGGCCGGTGGCGGTGTACTTGAAGGTCACACCGGCGCGCAACACGTGGTCCAGCCAGGCTTTGAGGGTGCTGGGGATCGCGAAGTTGTACATCGGCGCAGCCATCACCAGCACATCGGCGGCGAGCAGTTCGTCGGTCAATTCGTTGGAGCGGTCCAGGGAGGCCTGTTCGATGCCGCTGCGCTTTTCGGCGGGTTTCATCCAGCCGCCGAGCAAATTGGCGTCCAGGTGCGGAACCGGGTTAAGCGCCACGTCACGCAGGGTGATCTGATCGGTCGGATGAGCGACCTTCCATTGGCTGATGAACTGTTGGGTCAGCTGACGGGAGATCGAATCCTGTTGGCGTGCGCTGCTTTCGATGATCAGAACATTGGACATGGCTAGGTAGGCTCCATCTGTAAATGCTGTAAGGCGATGGAGAAAAGATTAACCAGGGCTCATTCGATAAAAAAGCGCAAAAAACTGCTACAACCCATCTAGAAATTTGTTTATAAGCGGAGTATTGCTGTGAGCATGCTCCGCTGCTGCTTTATTTTGGGGCACATGCCAGCGCGATACGCATCTTGATAATGGCGCGACTGAACTTGACCGTGGTGTTGGTGCTTTTGCCCGCCGCCACCGTGACCTTGCGATTACGCGGCGATTCCGGGCCGTTGGTGAAGGTTACCGAACACACTGCGTCGTTGGTGCCGTAGTTGTTTAGCCGGATCGAACTGATGTCGCCGTCCACGTCGGACGCGGTGTAGTCCACTTGCACGCCGTCGATCTTTTTCGTGACGTCGATGGGGTAGGCAAATGCGCTCATCGGCAGCAGCGCCAGCAACACACAACAGAATTTTCTCATTCGGCAGTCTCCAATAAGGACCGCCAGCTTAGGACAAGAGGAGCTCATCTTGAAAGCGCCCCGCGTTACCCTCGATCAATGGCGCACGCTGCAAGCCGTGGTCGACCACGGTGGCTTCGCCCAGGCGGCTGAAGCGTTGCACCGTTCGCAGTCTTCGGTGAGTTACACCGTCGCTCGCATGCAAGAACAACTCGGTGTGCCGCTGCTGCGCATCGACGGGCGCAAGGCGGTGCTCACCGACGCCGGTGAAGTGTTGCTGCGCCGCTCGCGGCAACTGGTGAAAAACGCCAGCCAACTGGAAGACCTTGCCCACCACATGGAACAGGGTTGGGAGGCTGAAGTGCGGTTGGTCGTGGACGCCGCCTACCCCAATGCACGCCTGGTGCGCGCCCTCACCGCCTTTATGCCGCAAAGCCGTGGCTGCCGCGTGCGCCTGCGTGAAGAAGTGCTGTCGGGCGTCGAAGAGTTGCTGATGGATGGCATGGCCGACCTGGCGATCAGCGGGTTCATTATCCCCGGCTACCTGGGCACGGAAATGAGCGATGTGGAATTTATCGCCGTGGCCCACCCGGACCATTCGCTGCATCGCTTGAACCGTGAGCTGAGCTTCCAGGACCTGGAAAGCCAGATGCAGGTGGTGATCCGCGACTCCGGCCGCCAGCAACCGCGAGACGTGGGCTGGCTTGGTGCCGAACAGCGCTGGACCGTCGGCAGCCTGCCCACCGCCGCGACATTCGTCAGCAGCGGCCTGGGCTTTGCCTGGCTGCCCCGACACATGATTGAGCGCGAACTCAAGGATGGCCTGCTCAAGCAGCTACCCTTGGAAAAAGGCGGCAGCCGCAACCCGACGTTTTATCTGTACGCGAACAAGGACAAACCCCTGGGCCCAGCCACACAGATCCTCGTGGAATTGCTGCGCACCTTTGACACCGCTCCCCTGGACGCGCCTTACGCCGCTCCCCAGCAAGCCTGAAACGGAGTTCATGCATGGCCTGGTTCGACCATGAAGGCTGCAGCCTGCATTACGAGGAATA
The DNA here is from genome assembly GCF_963879675.1 of Pseudomonas sp. Larv2_ips. Lineage (NCBI taxonomy): Bacteria > Pseudomonadati > Pseudomonadota > Gammaproteobacteria > Pseudomonadales > Pseudomonadaceae > Pseudomonas > Pseudomonas sp. Larv2_ips. The sequence goes on along the minus strand of NZ_CAWOAW010000027.1, from coordinate 1,346,725 downwards.
CGGCCACGGCAGCCCGTTGATCCTGATCCACGGCCTGGGCTCCAGCAGCCAGGACTGGGAACTGCAGATTCCGGTGCTGGCCCGCCATTACCGCCTGATCGTGGTGGATGTGCGCGGCCACGGGCGCTCCGACAAACCTCGCGAGCGCTACAGCATCAAGGGTTTCACCATCGACCTGCTTGCCTTGATCGAACACCTGAACCTGCCGCCTGCTCATGTCGTGGGCCTGTCCATGGGCGGCATGATCGCTTTCCAGTTGGCGGTGGACGAACCTGGCCGGGTCAAGAGCCTGTGTATCGTCAACAGTGCGCCTGAAGTCAAAGTGCGCAGCGCCGATGATTATTGGCAGTGGGCCAAGCGCTGGAGCCTGGCGCGAGTGCTGAGCCTGGCCACCATCGGCAAGGCCCTGGGTGATCGGCTGTTCCCCCAACCGCACCAGGGCGACCTGCGGCGCAAGATGGCCGAACGCTGGGCAAAAAACGACAAACGTGCTTATCTCGCCAGTTTCGACGCGATTGTGGGCTGGGGCGTACAGGAACAACTTTCCCGGATCACCTGTCCAACCCTGGTCATCAGCGCCGACCACGACTACACACCCGTGGCGCAAAAAGAAATCTATGTAAAACTGCTGCCCGATGCGCGACTGGTGGTGATCGAGGATTCCCGCCATGCCACGCCTTTGGATCAACCCGAAGTCTTTAACGCTACCTTGCTCGATTTTCTAAAGACAGTCGAAACCACTACCCAGGATCACTGACCCATGTTGAAAAAAATCGCCTTCTTTGCCGGTTCTGTTTTGTTCGCCGCCAACCTGATGGCCGCCGAGCCCGCCAAGGCGCCTCACGTCCTGATCACCACCACCAATGGCGACATTGAAATCGAACTGGACCCGGTCAAGGCGCCGATCAGCACCAAGAACTTCCTGGCCTATGTCGACAAAGGCTTCTACACCAACACGATTTTCCACCGCGTGATCCCGGGCTTCATGGTCCAGGGCGGCGGATTCACCGCGCAGATGTCGCAAAAGCCAACCGAAGCACCGATCAAGAACGAAGCCAGCAACGGCCTGCACAACGTACGCGGCACCCTGTCGATGGCCCGCACCAATGACCCGAACTCGGCCACCAGCCAGTTCTTCATCAACGTCGCCGACAATGCTTTCCTCGATCCGGGCCGTGACGCCGGTTACGCCGTGTTCGCCAAAGTGGTCAAAGGCATGGACGTGGTCGATATCATCGTCAACTCGCAGACCACCACCAAGCAGGGCATGCAGAACGTGCCTATCGATCCTGTTCTGATCAAGTCGGCCAAGCGCATCGACTGAGGTCTGCAGGTAGCTCCGCGCATGGCCCACAAGGCCACGCGCGCATTTGAACAGGAGAGCCCGCCAGGCGGGCGTCAACCTAATGCTCTATCGTCGTTTTGAACAACTGATCGATATTTTCCGCGCTGCCCCCAGCGACGCCCCGCCCGACAAAGTCCTGCCCTTCTACCTCTATTACCTGCGCCAGGTGTGGCCAAGCTTTGCCGCCTTGCTGGTGGTAGGCCTGATCGGTGCGTTGATCGAAGTGGCGTTGTTCAGCTACCTGAGCCGCATCATCGATCTGGCCCAAGGCACACCGCCCGCCAACTTCTTCCAGATTCACAGCGCCGAGCTGATCTGGATGGCCGTGGTCGCCCTGCTGTTGCGCCCGATCTTCAACGGCTTGCATGACTTGCTGGTGCACCAGACCATCAACCCCGGCATGACCAGCCTGATTCGCTGGCAAAACCACAGCTACGTGCTCAAGCAGAGCCTGAATTTCTTTCAAAACGATTTCGCCGGGCGTATCGCCCAGCGCATCATGCAAACCGGCAACTCCTTGCGTGACTCGGCGGTGGCGACGGCGGAAGCCATCTGGCACGTGTCGATCTATGCGATCAGCGCCCTGGTGCTGTTTGCCGAGGCCGACTGGCGGCTGATGATCCCGCTGATCACCTGGATCATCTGCTACAGCCTGGCCTTGCGTTACTTCGTGCCGCGCGTGAAAGAGCGCTCGGTGATCTCCTCTGAAGCGCGCTCCAAACTGATGGGCCGCATCGTCGACGGCTACACCAACATCACCACCTTGAAGCTGTTCGCCCATACGCAGAATGAGCAGGAATACGCCAAGGAAGCGATCATCGAGCAGACCGAAAAAACCCAGCTGGCCGCACGCGTGCTGACCAGCATGGACGTGACGATTGCCATCTTGAACGGCCTGCTGATCGTCACCACCACCGGCCTGGCCCTGTGGCTGTGGACCCAGTCGCTGATTTCCGTGGGCGCGATTGCCCTGGCCACCGGCCTGGTGATTCGTATCGTCAACATGTCCGGCTGGATCATGTGGGTGGTCAACGGCATTTTCGAAAACATCGGCATGGTGCAGGACGGGCTGAAAACCATCGCAGCACCGCTGGCGGTCACCGACCGCGAGAATGCCCCGCGCCTCAACGTGCCCCATGGCGAAGTACGCTTTGAGCAGGTGGATTTTCACTACGGCAAAAAGAGCGGGATCATTGGCGGCTTGAACCTGACGATCAAGGCCGGGGAAAAGATCGGCCTGATCGGCCCGTCCGGTGCGGGCAAGTCGACCCTGGTCAACCTGCTGCTGCGCCTGTACGACCTGCAAGGCGGGCGCATCCTGATCGACGGGCAGAACATCGCCGAGGTCGCCCAGGAAAGCCTGCGCGCACAGATCGGCATGATCACCCAGGACACTTCGCTGCTGCACCGCTCGATCCGTGACAACTTGCTGTACGGCAAGCCGGATGCGACCGATGAAGAACTGACGGCCGCCATCCACAAGGCCCGCGCCGATGAATTCATTCCGCTGCTGTCGGACGCCGAAGGGCGTACCGGGCTGGACGCCCATGTGGGTGAGCGCGGGGTCAAACTCTCCGGTGGGCAGCGCCAGCGCATTGCCATTGCGCGGGTGCTGCTCAAGGACGCGCCGATTCTGATCATGGACGAGGCCACCTCGGCGCTGGACTCGGAAGTGGAAGCGGCGATCCAGGAGAGCCTGGAAACCTTGATGCAAGGCAAGACGGTGATAGCGATTGCGCACCGGTTGTCGACCATTGCACGGATGGACCGGTTGGTGGTGCTGGAGAAAGGGCAAATCGCCGAGACCGGCAGCCATGCTGAATTGCTGGCCCACGGCGGGCTGTATGCCAGGTTGTGGCAGCATCAAACCGGAGGCTTCGTCGGCATCGACTGACCGCTTCCGGGGAAAACACCCTCCAGACTGTGGGAGCGGGCTTGGTCGCGAAAGCGGTGTAACCGTCGGCCTATACGGTGACTGACACTGCGCCTTCGCGAGCAAGCCCGCTCCCACAGTTGATCGCATTGCATCGCAGCATTGGCCTATCGCGCCAGCACCCAAAGGGTTCTGGCGCTTTTTTATGGCCTGGATTTGCCACAAAAGCCTGCTTCAATCAAAGCAGTGCCCAGACGGGCGCTGAAGTAAATCTGCAGGGAGCATCATTGATTTACTGATTGGGTAGAGCGATCTATCAAGGACGTGTTGCATGTCTTTGTTCAAACGTTCAATCACAGAGGGATTGGGTACGTTTTGGCTGGTGTTGGGCGGTTGCGGGAGTGCGGTGTTGGCCGCAGCGTTTCCCGCCGTCGGGATAGGGCTGTTGGGCGTAGCCCTGGCGTTCGGGCTCACGGTGTTGACCATGGCGTTTGCCATCGGACACATCAGCGGCTGCCATCTCAACCCGGCCGTATCAGTAGGCTTGGTAGTGGGCGGGAGGTTCCCGGCCAGGGAGTTACCGGCTTATATCATCTCGCAGGTTATCGGCGGCACGGTCGCCGCTGCGCTGTTGTACTTCATTGCCAGCGGCAAACCCGGGTTCGAACTGGCATCGGGCCTGGCTTCCAATGGCTACGGCGAGCATTCGCCGGGCAGTTACTCAATGGCAACGGGGTTTGTCTGTGAGCTGGTGATGACGGCGATGTTCGTGCTGATCATCCTTGGCGCCACTGACCGTCGTGCCCCAGCGGGCCTCGCGCCTATCGCCATTGGCCTGGCCTTGACCCTGATCCACTTGATCTCCATCCCCGTGACCAACACCTCGGTCAACCCGGCCCGCAGTACCGGCCCGGCACTGATCGTCGGCGGGTGGGCGCTTCAGCAGTTGTGGATGTTCTGGCTGGCACCCATTTTCGGTGCGGTGATCGGCGGCGCGACCTATCGATGGCTGGGCGAGGAGGACCCAGCCTGAGGTCAAGGGTTCAGCCCTGCCGATAAGGCAGGGCTGTCCTCGCCTCTTCGGCATACGCCAGAATCCCTACGCGCTCGCGCTCGAGGAAATCTTCCACGGCATTTTTCAGACCTGGGTGGCGCAGGTAGTGCCACGACCGGGTGATCACCGGTTCAAACCCGCGAATCAACTTGTGCTCGCCTTGGGCGCCGGCGTCGAAGCGCTGCAAACCGTGAGCAATGGCGTAATCCATGCCTTGGTAGAAGCAGGTTTCGAAATGCAGGCGGTCGAATTCCGCCAGGCAGCCCCAGTAACGCCCGTAGAAGCTGTCGCCACCGATCAGGCTGAAGGCCATGGCAACCGGGCGCGAGCCCTGTTTAGCCAGCACCACGCGAATCGCTTCGGGCATGCGCTCGGCCAGCAGGCTGAAAAACGCCCGCGTCAGGTACGGCGACTGGCGGCGCACGGCGTAGGTGTTGGCGTAGCAGGCGTAGACAAAATCCCATTGCGCTTCGCTCAACTCATGGCCTTGCAGCCATTCGAACTCGATGCCCTGCCCCGCCACTTGCTCGCGCTCTTTGCGCATTTGTTTGCGCTTGCGTGAGCTCAAGGCGTCGAGGAAATCCTGGAAGTCGCGATAGCCGCGATTTTGCCAATGAAACTGACAGCCCAAACGCTGCAACCAACCTGGATGCTGCGCCAAGGCTTGGTCGGCCAAAGGGTCAGTGAAGTTGATGTGGGCGCTGGAGAGCCCTTCGATTTCCAGGTAGCCCGGCAGGCTGTTCAGCAGCTCGAAAGCGTCTTCGACGCTCCTGGCCAGCAAGCGCGGCCCGCTGACCGGGCTGAACGGCACTGCCGTCAGCAACTTTGGGTAGTAATCAATGCCTGCCCGCTCACACGCATCGGCCCAACCGTGATCAAACACGTATTCGCCGTAGGAATGCCATTTGCGGTAGCTGGGCATTGCCGCCACCAGGCGATCGCCTTCCCAGTGCAGCAAATGCTCAGGTTGCCAGCCCGATTGCGGCCCCAGGCTGGCGCTGTCTTCCAGCGCGCTCAGGAATGCATGCCGTACAAAAGGTTGGGCCTGCGGCACGAGGGCATCCCATACCTGCGGGGCGATTTCGGACAGGGCGTCCAGGCGTTGCAACGGCATCGGCATCCTCACTACTTCAGGGCGTGAAAGCCTGGCGAGTATCGCTTATCGGTGGCTTTCGCACACGCCCAAATGGCACGACAAAGGCCAACTCAAATAGTTCCTTCTTAAATATTTTGTCATCTACATAACATCACTTAGCCACTGTTCCGTCATAAGTGATCGTGATACTGACGCCTGTTTTTAGAGCGCCTGGTTCTAGCAGGCGGCTATTTTCCGTCCGTCATCGGTCGGTTGTGTCCTGGATGGTTTGCCATCCCTCCTCACTTTCGGAGATTGATATGCGTCTTGCTTCCACTAAAACTGCGGCGGCCCTGTGTGGCGGCCTGTTGCTGGCCCTGAGCGTTCCGGCCAGCGCTGCAGTCGACGCTAAATTGCTCGACATGCTCAAGGCCAACGGCCAGATCACCGCTGCGCAGTACACCGAACTGCAGGCGGAATTAGCCAAGGACCAGAAAGAAAAGCAGATCGCACAGCAAGCTCAACAAGAGACCAACGAGCAGATCGCGGCTACCGCGAAAAAAACCAACGACCTGAGTGTGTTCGACCAGAAACTGGCCTGGGCCGCGCGCACTCAGCTCAAGGGTGACGTGCGCTTCCGTCAGGAAACCGTGAAGATCCAGGGCGAATCCAACAACGGCGGGCGTGACAAGGACCGTCAGCGCATCCGTGCCCGCCTGGGCGCCTACACCGAGGTCAACTCGCAGGTCGACACCGGCATTCGCATTGCCACCGGCAGCAGCGACGACGCGCGCTCCACCAACCAGGACCAGGACAACTACTTCGACAAGAAGTCGATCTGGCTGGACCTGGGCTACATCGACTACCATCCGGACCAGATCAAAAACCTGCACGTGATCGGCGGCAAGATGTTGCAGCCGTGGGTCAACATGGGCGACGTGATCTGGGACAGCGACATCAACCCGGAAGGCCTGGCCCTGACCTACAAATACCCACTGGGCAGCAGCGCCGAGTTGTTCGGCAGCATCGGCAACTACAACCTCAAGGACAACGTCGACGGCGACGGCGTGCAATTTCGTCACGACCTGCGCCTGACGTCCGGCCAGTTGGGCACGCGGTTCTCGCTGACTGACAACTTGAAAATGACCCTGGGCGGCAGCGTCTACGCCTACCAGAACGACAAGGACAGCCGTTGCACGACCACCACCACGCCTTGCGCATTGGCGGTCAACGGCAACTCGGCCGACAACCAGTTCCGCCTGTACGAAGGCTTCGCCCAGGCCGACATCGGCGGCCTGGCAGTGCCGTTGGCGTTCTATGGCCAGTACGTGAAAAACAACGACGCGGTGACCGATCAGGACACTGCCTGGTTGATCGGTGCCAAGTCCAAAGTGTTCGGCTTGAACCTGGACTACAACTACCGCGATATCCAGCGTAACGCCGTGGTGGGTGCCTTCACCGACTCGGACTTCGCCAACGGCACCACCGGCTCACGCGGCCACAAGATGAAGGTCAGCTACGACATCGACAAGAACTTCGCCCTCGGCGCCACGTACTTCCTGACCAAGGCGGACTACGCCAGCCGCACGCAGCGTGATGCCAACACCAACACCCTGCAGTTGGATGCTGAAGCCAAGTTCTAATGGGTGTGCAATAAACCTTGGGCCAGGACGGCCCGAGGTGGTTTCAACAGCCTTGCGTGGGTGGGTCGCCCCTCATCATCCGTTCGCCCCACCCACGCCAGTCTGCATTGTTCGCGCTTTTACTGATCTTTCAGCCGCTCGGCTACCAGCCGGTCAGCCAATGCATCCACGTCCTTTACCGGTTCTTCCGGCATGATTTTCAAAGTCGCCTGCATCAGGCGCATCTGACGGATAAATCGCCGGCAGTTAGGGCAAAACATCAAGTGATGACGCACCAGCAAACGTTCGCGAAAGGTCAATTGCCCATCGAGGTAGTCACTGGAACGTGCCACTTGTTCTTTGCAGGTCAACATTCGCCCGTTTCCTCAAAATGCTCCACCGTGGCGAAGACTTTAAGCCGTGCCCGATGCAACAGCACACGGACATTGGAGAGCGAGAGCGTCAGAAGATTACAAATCTCTTCCAACTCCAGGCCTTGGCGCTCACGCAGCACCAGCACGCTGCTTTGCAGCTCCGACAAACTCAGCAACGTATGCTCCAGGCACTTGCGCAACTCATCCTCGGTCAGCAACGCTTCCGGGGTGTCCTGGTGCCAGGCGTACGGGGCCACGGCCCAGTGGCCATCGTCGGGGACGAAGCGATCGTCACCGATGGTGCCGTGAGGTGAGGGCAAATCGTCGAGCAACACTTCCCGGCGATTTTGTTTATAGCGGCCCTTGGCGGAGTTGGCGGTGATGGTCAGCAGCCAGGTCTTGAGGCTGGAACGCCCTTCGAACCTGGCCAGGTTGCGCACCACCGACAACCACGCGTCCTGCACCACTTCGTCGGCGTGGCGCTGGCCGACAATGGCATAGGCCACTGCCCGCATGGCGCTCTGGTAGGTGGTGACCAATTCCTTGTAGGCCCGCTGCTCGCCCTTGAGCAGCCGTTCCAGCAGGTGCGCGTCGTCGGCTGCTGCCATCGTTTACCTCAATCCTGCTGTGGAAATCCGATACCTGTGGGAGCTGGCTTGCCTGCGATAGCGGCGGTGGCTCCACTATCGTCATCGCAGGCAAGCCAGCTCCCACATTAAATCTGGCCAAATCCAAAGATTAGCGCTTGCGCAGGATTACGCTGCCGATCGAATAACCGGCACCGAACGAGCTGAGCACCGCCACGGCTCCTTTTGGCAAGTCGTCCTGGTAGGTGTGAAACGCGATCACCGAACCTGCCGAACTGGTGTTGGCGTAGGTGTCGAGAATCACCGGCGCTTCTTCCACCGAGGCTTCGCGGCCCAGCAGTTTTTTCACGATCAGGTGGTTCATGCTCAGGTTGGCCTGGTGCAGCCAGAAACGCTTCACGTCGGCCACATTCAGCTGGTTTTCGTCCAGATGCACGCCGATCAGTTCCGCCACCATTGGGCAGACATCACGGAAGACCTTGCGACCTTCCTGTACGAACAGCTTGTCCGGCGCGCCGATGCCTTCTTCCGCCGTGCGGTTGAGGAAGCCGAAGTTGTTGCGGATGTTGTTGGAAAACTTGGTCAGCAGTTTGGTGCTCACCACATCGAACTGATGCTCGGAAGTCGCCAGGTCGGCGCGCTCGAGAATCACGGCCGTAGCCGCATCCCCGAAGATGAAGTGGCTGTCGCGGTCACGGAAATTCAGGTGGCCGGTGCAGACTTCCGGGTTGACCATCAGGATCGCCCGCGCCTGGCCCAGCTGGATGCTGTTGGCGGCGTTCTGGATACCAAAGGTCGCCGACGAGCACGCCACGTTCATGTCGAAACCGAAACCTTCGATACCCAGCGCTTCCTGGACTTCGATGGCGATGGCCGGGTAGGCGCGCTGCAGGTTGGAGCAGGCCACGATCACGCCGTCGATGTCGGCGGCAGTCTTGCCCGCGCGCTGCAGGGCCTGTTCGGCCGCGCCAACGGCCATCTGGCATAGCACCGACCATTCGTCATTGCTGCGCTCGGGCAAACGCGGGGCCATGCGCTGCGGGTCGAGAATACCGTCCTTGTCCATGACAAAACGGCTCTTGATGCCCGATGCTTTCTCGATAAAGGCTGCGCTGGACTCAGTCAGTGCCTGGACCTCGCCGCGCTCGATGGCGGCGGCGTTGTCAGTGTTGAACTGCTGAACATAGGCATTGAAAGACTGCACCAGCTCTTCGTTGGAGATGCTGTTGGCCGGGGTGTACAGGCCAGTGCCGCTGATGACGACGTTATGCACGGTCGTTCCTCTAAATCTGTCAGGCAGAAGATATTGGTACCGTCGTACCAAACTTTAAGTCGTTCGATTCCGTCCAGCGGGCATCAAACTGGCAACGCTTTATTCCATTGCGCCGCGGCTGCACACCAGCCCATCACGACGATCCCGGCATTTATGACCGCGAAGTTTGCCACAACCTCGGGGATTTGGCGCCATTTCCGGATAAACCCCATGCTGACGGTGGGAGCTGGCTTGCCTGCGATGCAGACACCGCGGTGTATCAGTCAAATCACTGGGAGGCCATCGCAGGCAAGCCAGCTCCCACAATCTCGCTAACCGAGAGGGCTTCAGGCGTCCACCTGGCTCCATTGCTTGCTCAAACGCTTGTCGGAAATCGGCACTTTGGTGCCCAACTGCTGGGCAAACAACGACACGCGATATTCCTCCAACCACCAGCGATACAGCTCCAGCTGAGGGTCACGCTTGCCTTCCTGGGCGTGTTTGTTCAGGCGGTTCTGGTACTGCGCCCACAGGCCGCTCAGCTCAGTGCTCCACACTCGGTCCTTTTGCACCTGGCTGGGCAGTTTCTCCAGGCGCAGCTCAATGGCCTTGAGGAAACGTGGCAGTTCCTTGAACCACTGCGCCGGGGTTTCCCGCACAAAACCTGGGTACACCAGATGGCTCAGCTGCTGCTTGATGTCATTCAAGGCCACCGCCTGGGCCAGGTCGATCTTGCCCTTGAAGCGCTTTTGCAAGCCATGCCACAGCTTCAGCACTTCCAGCGTCAGGCGGGCCAGGCGCTCGGCGTGCTCGGTCCAGCTGCCGCGCTTGCGTTCAGCCAGGGCCGCCAAACCTGCACCGTCACGCGGCAAGCTGGCTTCGCCTTCCAGTACGCAGGTGTCGAGGCTGGCCAACAGAATGTCTTCCACCAGTGCATCGACGCGCCCCAGTTCGCGGTACATCAGGCCCAATTCGGTCAGGCCGGGCAATTTGCCGCGCAGGAATTTCGCCGGCTCGGCCAATTGCTGCAGCAGCAGGCGCTGCAACGCGCGACGATGCTGGAACTCCGCCTCGGCGGCCGTCGAGAACCGCCCTTCCTTGACCGTGCCATTTTCTTCGACCAACGCCGGGTAGACCGTCATCGACAGCCCCGCGATCTTTTGCTGGGTCTTCTCGGCCACCGCCGCAAACACCTTGGCTTGCACCGGTTGCTGGCTTTTGGCGGTTTGCGGCACGGCCAACGCGGCCTGGCTGGCCTCGGCAAAACGCGCGGTCAGCTCGGCCAGGTCGCGCCCTTCGCCGAGGAACTTGCCTTGGCCGTCGACCACTTCCAGGTTCATCTTCAGGTGGTTTTCCACCTGCTGCGCCGCCTCGGCCCAGGCTTCATCGCTGACCCGTGCGCCGGTCATGCGCAGCAGTTCGCGCCCCAGCGCCTGGGGCAGCGAGCCCTGGCCGAATTCGATGCGTTGCAGCGCCGCCTTGACGAAATCCGGCACCGGTACAAAGTTTTTGCGCAGCGCCTTGGGCAGGTTGCGCACCAGGGCAATGCACTTGGCTTCGATCACCCCCGGCACCAGCCATTCCAGGCGCTCCGGCGGCAATGCCGGCAGCAGTGGCGCCGGTACGCGCAGGGTCACACCGTCGCGGGGGTGGTTGGGTTCGAAGTGATAACTCAGCGCCAACTCCAGATCGCCCAGGTGCAAGGTGTCCGGATAATGCAGGGCCGTGACTTCACTGGCCTCGCGGGCCAGCACGTCTTCCTCGCGCATGATCAGCAGTTGCGGGTCTTTCTGGCTGTTGACCTTGTACCAGCTGTCGAACGTCGCGGTCTGGTGGATCTCCGCCGGCAAGCGCGCATCGTAGAAGGCGTACAGGGTTTCTTCGTCCGCCAGGATGTCGCGACGGCGCGCCTTGGCCTCCAGTTCGTCGAGCTGCTCCAGCAGTTGCTGGTTGGCCGCCAGGCACTTGGCCCGCGACTGAATCTCGCCGCGCACCAGGCCTTCGCGGATAAACAGCTCGCGCGACACCACCGGGTCAATCGGCCCGTAATGCACCGGCCGGCGCCCAACCACAATCAGCCCGAACAGCGTGATTTGCTCAAAGGCCACCACTTGGCCGCGCTTCTTCTCCCAATGCGGCTCGAAGTGGTTTTTCTTGATCAGGTGCCCGGCCAGCGGCTCGATCCAGTCGGCATCGATTTTTGCCACCATGCGCGCGTACAGCTTGGTGGTTTCCACCAGTTCAGCGGTCATCAGCCATTGCGGGCGCTTCTTGCCGATGCCCGAGGACGGGTGAATCCAGAAGCGCCGCTGACGCGCGCCGAGGTAATCGCCGTCTTCGGTCTTCTGGCCGATCTGGCTCAACAGGCCAGACAACACAGCCTTGTGCAGCTTGGCAAAGTCCGCCGGCTCTTTATTGACGGTCAACTGCATGTCGCGACAGATCAGGCTGAGCTGGCGATGGGAATCGCGCCACTCGCGCAGGCGCAGGTAATTCAAGAAGTTCTTGCGGCACCAGTTACGCAACGGGCTGGCGGTCAGCGCCTGGCGCTGCTCCTCAAAACCGCGCCACAGGTTTACCAACCCGGCGAAGTCAGAATCGGCATCCTTCCACTGGGCGTGGGCTTGGTCAGCCGCTTGCTGACGCTCTGGCGGGCGTTCACGCGGGTCCTGGATCGACATGGCACTGGCGACGATCAGCACTTCCTGCAAACTGCCGAGCTTGGCGGCTTCGAGCAGCATGCGGCCCATGCGCGGGTCCACTGGCAGGCGCGCCAGTTGGCGGCCCAGCGGCGTGAGCTGGCTGTTGCGGTCGACCGCCGAGAGCTCTTGCAGCAGGTTGAAACCGTCGCTGATGGCCTTGCCGTCCGGCGGCTCGATAAACGGGAAATCGGTGATTTCGCCGAGGCGCAGGTGCAGCATCTGCAGGATTACGGCGGCAAGGTTGGTGCGCAGGATTTCCGGGTCGGTGAATTCCGGACGGCCGATAAAATCCTCTTCGCTGTACAAGCGGATGCAAATACCGGGCTCGACCCGACCGCAACGGCCTTTACGCTGGTTGGCGCTGGCCTGGGAAATTGCCTCGATCGGCAGGCGTTGCACCTTGGCGCGGTAGCTGTAACGGCTGATGCGCGCGGTGCCGCTGTCGATCACATACCGAATGCCAGGCACGGTCAACGAGGTTTCCGCGACGTTGGTCGCCAGCACCACACGGCGGCCCGGGTGGGATTGGAAAATGCGCTGTTGTTCAGCCGGTGACAGGCGCGCATACAGCGGCAGAATTTCGGTGTGCTTGAGCTGGGCCTTGCGCAGCATCTCGGCGGCGTCACGAATCTCGCGCTCGCCCGGCAAGAACACCAGCACATCGCCAGGGCTGCGCCGCTCGCTGCGTTCATGGGCGGCGATTTCATCCAGGGTAGCGAGGATCGCCTGGTCGACGGTCAAGTCGTCCTCGACGCGGTTGCCCTCCTCGTCCTGCTCCAGGGTCAGCGGGCGATACCAGATGTCCACCGGGAAGGTACGGCCCGAGACCTCGACAATCGGTGCATCGTCGAAGTGCTTGGAAAAACGCTCCAGGTCGATGGTCGCCGAGGTGATGATGACTTTCAGGTCGGGGCGACGCGGCAACAGGGTTTTCAGGTAGCCGAGCAGGAAGTCGATGTTCAGGCTGCGTTCGTGGGCTTCGTCGACGATGATCGTGTCGTAGCGTTCCAGGTAGCGGTCGTTCTGGGTTTCCGCCAGCAGGATGCCGTCGGTCATCAACTTGATCAGGGTGTTGGAGTCACTCTGGTCTTCGAAACGCACCTGATAGCCGACCAGCGCGCCCAACGGCGTGGCCAGTTCTTCGGCGACGCGGCTGGCGACGCTGCGCGCGGCGATTCGGCGCGGCTGGGTGTGGCCGATCAGGCCGTACTGGCCACGGCCGATCTCCAGGCAGATTTTCGGCAGTTGGGTGGTTTTACCCGAGCCGGTTTCACCGGCGATGATCAGCACCTGATGCTTTTGCAGCGCCTCTTTGATCTCATCGCGCTTGGCGGCAATCGGCAGGCTGTCGTCGTAGCGAATCACCGGCAGGCTGGCACGCCGCGCCGTGACCTGTGCGCAGGACGCCTGCATGCGCGTGACCCACTGCGCCAGCTTGTCCTCGTCGGGCTTCTTGCGCAGCTCGAGCAACTGGCGCCGCAAGCGGTGGCGGTCGGCGAGCATGGCGTGATCGAGGTTTTTCAGCAGTTGGTCGATAGCGGGCGCTTGGTCAGTCATCAGGTACTTTGAAGGTCGTCATTTATGCACGGCCGGCAAGTGTGGCAGAAAAGCCGCTATCAGCGTCAAGCTTCAAGCAGCAAGTAGAAGCAAAACCGCTTACCTGTGGCTTGCCGCTTGAGGCTTACAGCTGCTCTTTTCTGCGGTACGGGAACACGTCGATGACCTTGCCGGCGCGAATCGCTTCCTGCAGGCCTTTCCAGTAGTCGGCGTTGTACAGCTCGCCGTGCAGCTCGTCGAACAGCTTGCGCTGGCCGGCGTCGGCAAACAGGAACGGCGGGAATTCTTCGGGGAACACATCCAGCGGCCCAATGGAGTACCAGGGCTCCGAGGCCATTTCGTCCTCGGGCGTGCGCGGTGCCGGGATGTGGCGAAAGTTGGCTTCGGTGAGAAAGCAGATTTCGTCGTAGTCATAGAACACCACGCGACCGTGGCGGGTGACGCCGAAGTTTTTCAGCAGCATGTCGCCGGGAAAGATGTTCGCCGCCGCCAGTTGCTTGATGGCCAGGCCGTAGTCCTCCAGCGCTTCGCGCACTTGGGCGTCGTTGGCGTTGTCGAGGTAGAGGTTGAGTGGGGTCATGCGCCGTTCGGTCCAGCAGTGGCGGATCAGCACGGTGTCGCCTTCGACTTCCACGGTGCCCGCAGCGACCTCCAACAGCTCGGCCAGGCATTCAGGCTCGAACTTGCTCAAGGGGAAACGGAAATCGGCGAACTCCTGGGTGTCAGCCATGCGCCCCACGCGGTCGACGCTTTTTACCAGGCGGTACTTCTCGATGACGGTGGCGCGATTGACGTTTTTCGACGGTGAAAAGCGGTCCTTGATGATCTTGAACACCGTGTTGAAGCCCGGCAGTGTGAACACGCTCATGACCATGCCGCGCACGCCGGGCGCCATGATGAAGCGGTCATCGGTGGTGGCCAGGTGGTTGATCAGCGCGCGGTAGAACTCCGACTTGCCGTGTTTGTAGAAACCGATTGAGGTGTACAGCTCGGCGATGTGCTTGCCGGGCAGGATGCGTTTGAGAAACCCGATGAATTCCGCTGGCACCGGCACGTCGACCATGAAATACGAGCGCGTGAACGAGAAGATGATCGACACGTCGGCTTCGTCCGTGATCAGCGCGTCGATCTGAATGCCGCGCCCTTCGCGGTGCAGCAGCGGAATCACCAACGGCCATTGTTCGTCACGGGTGTAGATGCGTCCTACGAGGTAGGCGCCTTTATTGCGGTAGAGCACCGAGGAAAACAGCTCAACATTGAGGTCCGGATCTTTGCACACCCAGTCCGGCAGGTTTTCGCGCAATTGCGCTTCGAGCCGGCGCAGGTCGGTCGCAAGGTCTGCGTAGGGTTCGCTGAACGCGTAATCGGCGAAGACCTGCGCCAGCATCGCCGTCAGGTCGCCCGCCGGCTGATAAACGCGGGTTTGCGCCGCACGCGCACGGCGCAGGCTCGGCCGCGTGGTGTGGATGAACATGCAGGCATCGCTGATCAGGTCGTGACTGAACAGGCTGCAGAAGATCGAGTTGTACCAGGTCTCGGACAATTCATCGTCAAAGCGCAGGTCGATCAGGCCGATGTAGGCACGCTTCACCAGCGGCCACGCGTCCACTTCCAGCAGCGTGGCCTCGTCGAACTGGGCACGCAGGCGCGCCGTTACTTCAGCGACTTTCTCTTCGTACAAGTTGATCCGCGCCGCCGAAGCCGCCTGCCCTTGCTGCCACTGGGCCTTCTCGAAACGTTCACGGGCGCCGTCAGTGATCTGGCGGAAGTGCTCACGGTAATCGTCGAAGCCATCGAGGATCATGCGGGCGATGGCAAGCGCGGACTGCGGCATACGGGAAACCTCGAACGGGCGTCTGGAAGCCCTGAGCTTAGCCAGTGAACGGGGGCACGAGAAGGATGATTTTTTGGGTCACGCTGTACAACTGTCGACACATTGTAGGATTTTTTCAAATTTCATAATTCGACCGTATGGTCAGTAAACGCAGCCAAAGGCGCCAGCACCTTTGGCTACAGGCCTGCAATGCCGTGGCTTGCCGCCTGCCAGGGTAAACAGCAGCGCGCTTGCGCTTCACACCTTATGTAACCGAATTGATACACCGTAAGGGAAACCCTGATTACCTCCTTAGTGGCACTTTGATATATAGCGCGCCCTCTCCCAGCCTAACAAGGTCTGAAGACCGATCCGGGAACAGGTTCTAATCGCCTAAGGAGCATTGAGATGTCATTGAGGAACATGAGGATCGGATTGCGCGCCAGTCTGAGTTTTGCGCTGTTGGCCGGTTTGCTGGTGATTGTCGGCCTGTTTGGCCTGGGCCAGATGGCCAAGCTGCGAGAAAGCGCGCTGGTCATCGAAGAGTCATGGATGCCGAGCATCGAGAATATCCACGACAGCGCGGCCTATGTGGCCAGTATCCGCTTGGAGGCCTTGCGCCTGGCGACCACCGACGAATCGCGGATTCGCGACAACAGCAAAAGCCTGATCACCCGCCAGAGCACTGAGCTGCAAACGCTGCTGACCCATCACGAAACCCTGACCAGCGGCGACGAAGAAGCCGCTCTGCTGAAAAAACTCAAAGCCGATGTGGCGACCTATCTCAGCATCGTCGGGCAGATGGTGGCCTTGGTGGACAAGGATCAACAGCAAGATGCCATCGACCTGCTGACCAGCCGCCTGGCACCCCAAGGTACGGTCCTCAACAAGAGCCTGGAGGACATGATCACCTTCAATCAGAAAGGCGTCGAAGACGCGGCCAATGCTGCCGCGCAGATGTATGCCAGCGCTCAGTGGGTGGTCGGCCTGATCATCGTGTGCGCGTTGATCGCCACTTTATTGCTCGCCTGGCTGCTGACCCGCAGTATCACCGCCCCCCTCGGCCAGGCCCTGGCCGTGGCACGCACCATCGCCGGCGGCGATTTGAGCCAGCCTGTGGTGGTGAAAGGCACCGACGAACCGGCGCAATTGCTGACGGCCCTGGCCACCATGCAGGACCAGCTGCGAACCACGATCCATGGCATCAGCGAATCGGCGCAGCAACTGGCCTCCGCCGCCGAGGAAATGAGCTCGGTGATGGAACAGAGCACCCGTGGCCTGCAGGCGCAAAACGATGAAATTGAACAGGCGGCGACCGCCGTCAACGAGATGAGCGCGGCCGTGGACGAAGTGGCGGGCAACGCGGTGTCCAGCGCCGAAGCGTCCAAGGCCTCCGATGAAGACAGCAAGCACGGCCACTACCAGATCAGCGAAACCATCAGCTCGATCCAGAACCTGGTGGACGAAGTGCTTGGCGCTTCGAACAAAGCCGAAGGCCTGGCCGTGCAAGCTCAAGACATCAGCAAAGTGCTCGAAGTGATCCGCGGCATCGCCGGGCAAACCAACCTGCTGGCGCTCAATGCCGCCATCGAGGCAGCGCGCGCAGGCGAAGCCGGCCGAGGCTTTGCGGTAGTGGCCGATGAGGTGCGCTCGCTGGCGCAACGCACTCAGGATTCAACCGAGGAAATCGAACAGATGATCACCGGTATCCAGCAAGGTACCCAGGACACCGTCGACGCCCTCAACAGCAGCGCCGAACACGCCGGCCAGACCCTGCAACGCGCCAACAGCGCCGGTAGCGCGCTGGAAAAAATCACCGCGGCCATCTCGCAGATCAGCGAGCGCAACCTGGTGATCGCCAGCGCCGCTGAGCAGCAGGCACTGGTGGCCCGTGACGTCGACCGCAGCCTGGTGAACATTCGCGACCTGTCCACCCAAACCGCCGCGGGCGCGACCCAGACCTCCGCCGCCAGCCAGGAGCTGTCGCGCCTGGCCGTGGACCTCAACGGCATGGTGACGCGGTTTGTCCTGTAATTAGCGATTGTGTCGGCCAGGCCTCTAGGCAACACTCGCCGCCTTATTGAGGTAGGAGTGTTCCGTGAGACCTGTCGACACCCTGTATTTGCTGGGGCTGGCTGCCATCTGGGGCGCGAGCTTCCTGTTCATGCGCATCATCGCGCCGGAAATCGGCACCGTGCCGACCGCATTTTTTCGCGTGTCGATTGCCGCCGCCGGCTTGCTGGTGATACTCGCAGCGATGCGCGTCAACTGGGACTTCCAGGGCAAGTTCAAGACCGTGCTGCTGCTGGGCGTGATCAACTCCGGCATCCCCGCGACCATGTACTCGGTGGCCGCGCAGGTGCTGCCGGCCGGCTACTCGGCGATCTTCAACGCCACCACGCCACTGATGGGCGTGTTGATTGGCGGGTTGTTCTTCAGTGAACGCCTGACGCCGTCGAAAATCGCCGGCGTCAGCCTGGGCCTGCTCGGCGTGGCCGTGCTGACGCGCGCCGGGCCGGTGGCGTTTGACCTGGAATTATTGATGGGGGCGCTGGCCTGCCTGTTAGCCACCACCTGCTACGGCTTCGCCGGGTTCCTCGCACGGCGTTGGCTGGACCAACGCGGCGGCCTGGACAGCCGACTCGCCGCGCTGGGCAGCATGCTCGGCGCCACCCTGTTTTTACTGCCGTTTTTTGCCTACAGCGCCATCAGCCACCCGCCCGCGAGTTGGGGTGGCTGGCAGGTTTGGTCATCACTGCTAGGTCTGGGCCTTGTGTGCACGGCGTTTGCCTACATTCTGTACTTCCGCTTGCTGTCGTCCATCGGGCCGGTGAAGTCGATGACCGTGACCTTCATGATTCCGCCGTTTGGGGTGTTGTGGGGCGCGTTGTTGCTGGATGAGCCGCTGTCGATGGCGCATGTGTATGGCGGCGTGTTGATTGGGGGAGCGTTGTGGTTGGTGTTGCGGGTGGGGACATTATTGTCGGGGAAACGCCGCTGATTGCGTTGGCAACCTCAGCGGCGTGACTCACGGGCAGTAATGGATGGACCGCAGGCAGTTACGGCCATCAAGCGCCGGTGATGAGCATTTTGAATTCGTCGTAATTGCGAATGTAATCGGCAGCATCATAGCGGTGTGAAGCGAACACCATCAGTACCGCGTCCTGGGAATAGCGGTACTGAATCCCCCAGGTCATCGGCGGTAAATACAAGCCCCTGTTCGGCCGATCCAGCACGAATTCCTCGCGGTTATTGCCATCATCGGCAACCACGTGCACCGAACCTTTCACCGCCACCAGGAACTGATGGCAGACCCGGTGAGCATGTTCGCCGCGTGTTTCTGCCGTCGGCACGTCATATACCAGAAAGTAACGCTCTGACTTGAACGGCACTGTTCGCTCGAACTCGCCCACAGACAGACTGCCGCGAATGTCGGCGACCTCCGTCATGGTGTGCAACGTGACGCCGTTGACAGAAGTGGCGACCGCCCCAGGCGTGCTGGCGACCTTTTCAGCCCCATCCTGGCTTGCATCGACCGGCTTAGTATCAACATAGCCAATGATTTTGGCGGGGTTGCCGACAACGATTGCGTTGGGCGGAATAGACCGTGTGACGACGGCCCCGGCACCAATCATGGCATTGGTGCCAATCGTCAGGCCTGGAAGGATGGTGCAGTTGGCACCCAGCGACGCGCCTTTTCGAACGATCGTGCGGGCAAAGGTCTGCGGATAGACCTTGCTGCGCGGAAAAAGGTCATTGGTAAAGGTTGCATTCGGCCCAATAAAAACGTCGTCTTCAAGGGTGATGCCATCCCACACTTGCACGCCGCACTTGAGTGTTACGCGGTCACCGATGATCACATCGTTTTCGATGAAAACGTTGTCGCACACGTTGCATTCATTGCCCAACGTGGCCCCCGGCAGGATATGCGCGAAGGCCCAGACACGCGTGTCTTTACCGATATTTTCGGATTCGCACAGCGCATGGCTGTGGACGAAAAAGTGTTTGGTACTGCTCATTGTGGTCTCCAGGTCGGTTTGATTATTGACGACAGGTCCATCAAAAAATCTTCTCAAGCAACACACGCTTGAGGTATTGGCCGTAACCGTTCTTGAGCAGCGGTGCGGCCAGGCGCTCCAGTTGCTCTGCATTGATCCAGTTCTGACGGAAGGCGATCTCTTCAGGGCAAGCCACTTTAAGGCCCTGACGGTGCTCCAGCGTGGCAATGAAGCTGCTGGCTTCGAGCAGCGACTCATGAGTACCCGTGTCCAGCCATGCATAGCCACGGCCCATGATTTCGACCGACAGCTTGCCGCGCTCCATGTAGATGCGGTTGAGGTCGGTGATTTCCAGCTCGCCACGTGGCGACGGCTTGATGCTCTTGGCGATTTCAACCACGTCCTGGTCGTAGAAATACAGACCGGTGACGGCGTAGTTCGACTTGGGCTTCAGTGGCTTTTCTTCCAGGCTGATTGCTTTGCCCTGGGCATCAAACTCAACCACGCCATAACGCTCGGGATCGTTGACGTGATAAGCGAACACACTGGCGCCGTCCTGACGCTGCATGGCGCTTTTGAGCAGCTCGTTGAAATCGTGGCCGTGATAGATGTTGTCGCCCAGCACCAGCGCCGACGGATCGTTGCCGATAAAGTCCTCGCCGATGATGAAAGCTTGGGCCAGACCATCCGGGGATGCCTGTACGGCGTAGGAAAGATTCAAGCCCCAGTTGCTGCCATCACCCAGCAGCTGTTCGAAGCGCGGGGTGTCCTGTGGCGTGGAAATGATCAGGATGTCGCGAATACCCGCCAGCATCAGCGTGGTCAGCGGGTAGTAGATCATCGGCTTGTCGTAAACCGGCAGCAATTGCTTGGAGATTGCCAAGGTTGCAGGGTGCAGGCGTGTGCCTGAACCACCGGCCAAAATGATTCCTTTACGTTTAAGCATGTTCATTTCTCTAGAATTTCTTTAAGCATCCGTGCCACGCCGTCCTGCCATTCAGGCAGGCGCAGTGAGAAGGCATTTTGCAGTTTTTGAGTGTTGAGTCGGGAGTTACCCGGGCGTTTGGCCGGCGTCGGGTAGGCCGCGGTGGTGATCACGCCCACCTTGGCCGGTTCGACCTTGAGCTGCACGCCAGCCGCTTGCGCCTGTTCGAGCACGAAGCGGGCATAGCGGTGCCAGGTGGTCTCGCCTGCGGCGGCGAGGTGATACACCTCGCTCAAAGGCGGGTTCGAGCCCAGAGTGCCGATCGCGTGCGCGGTGACGTCGGCCAGCAGGTCCGCCCCGGTGGGCGTACCGAACTGGTCGTCAATCACGTTGAGGCTGTCGCACTCAATGGCCAGGCGCAGCATGGTCTTGGCGAAGTTGTTACCGCGTGCTGCGTAGACCCAACTGGTACGCAAGATCAGGTGCGCACAGCCGCTGGCCTGGATGGCCTGCTCGCCCTGCAGCTTGGTCGTACCGTAGACGCTCAGCGGGCCGACCGGGTCGCTTTCCAGCCACGGCGTGTCGCCGGTGCCGGCGAACACGTAGTCGGTGGAATAGTGCACCAGCAAGGCATTCAGCTTCAGCGCCTCGGCGGCCAGTACCGCCGGGGCTTCTGCGTTGATACGCAGGGCTTGGGCGGGCTCGCTTTCGGCTTTATCGACAGCGGTGTAGGCCGCTGCGTTCACGATGACGTCAGGCGCAAACCGTTGCACGGTCGCAGCCAGACCCGGCAGATCGTTGAGGTCGCCGCAGTAGTCCGGGCTTTTTGAGTCGAGCGCAAGCACTTGGCCCAAGGGCGCCATACTCCGCTGGAGCTCCCAGCCCACCTGGCCATTTTTACCCAGCAATAGAATCTTCATACCAAACGCTCGGAATAGTGCTTCACAGCCCATTCGCGGCAAGAGCCGGACTGGATATTGATGACGGGTTCATCCGTCCAGACGATTAACGCGCGAGCAACCTACCCCACCGCCCACAATAATGGGCACAAGAGGATTCATTTGCATAATTACTTGGTAGTCTTCAGGGAGGGATGATACAGGATAAAATATTGCAGATAGAAACATGAGCATAGTAATCACCACACCGATAACCTGTGATATATCACGCAAATACACGCCTAGGGAAGCAAGCGCCCAGGAAACCCCCATCGAAAAAAAACAATCAATGGAAAAACAACGACGGGGAAATAGAGCACTGTTAAATGAGGAACACCAAAGAATATACAATAAAATATTAGCCATACGAACAGGCTTACCAACCCATGAAACAAGGCAGCCCCGAGTATCACCCAAGGCAAAATCTCCAAAGGAAAAACAACCTTCTTCACATAATTAACATTGGACAACACCAGATCCGGAGCACGACTAGCACACTCAGCAAAAATATTAAACACTATGAGACCCGCAAACAGAACAAGAGCGTATTCTGTTTTTGACCCACCACTTCCCGCGCCCCAACGCGCATTGAAAACCACACTAAAAACGAAAGTGTAAACTGCAAGCATTAATATTGGGTTAAAAAATGACCAAAGCAGACCAAAACTTGAACCCCGATATCGCCCTAATATCTCTCGCTTCGTAAGCGTATTAATAAGAGATCGATTACGCCAATAACTTGCAACCATTTCTATAGGAGAGTAGGAAAAATTTTGCATCAATCAAAAACCTCAGCCTTAGCCAGTAACGAACCTTGCATATCCTTTGCTGATAGAGCTGGAGGCTCATTTATTGGCCACTTTATAGCTAGAGCCGGATCATTCCACAGAATCGATCGCTCATGCGAAGGTGCGTAGTAGTTCGTTGTTTTATAGAGAAACTCTGCCGTATCCGAGAGCACAACAAAACCATGAGCGAAACCTTCAGGCACCCACAGTTGATTCTTATTTTCCGCAGAAAGATAAGCACCCACCCACTGCCCAAATGTCGCAGAGCTGCGGCGAATATCCACAGCAACATCAAACACCTCGCCTTGTACGACGCGCACCAACTTTCCTTGAGTCTGATGCGTTTGATAGTGCAGACCACGCAATACGCCTTTGACTGAACGAGAGTGATTGTCTTGCACGAATTGTATTGAGCGGCCGATAGCCTCTTCAAAAGAGCGATGGTTGAAGCTCTCAAAAAAGAAGCCACGATCATCACCAAACACTTTCGGCTCAAATAACAATACGTCAGCTATAGCTAATGGTGTGACTTTCATTAGTAAATTCTCTCGTGGAGCAGGCGCTTGAGGTATTGGCCATAACCGTTCTTGAGCAACGGTGCGGCCAGGCGCTCTAGTTGCTCTGCATTGATCCAGTTCTGACGGAAGGCGATCTCTTCAGGGCAAGCCACTTTAAGGCCCTGACGGTGTTCGAGCGTGGCAATGAAGTGGCTGGCCTCGAGCAGTGAGTCGTGGGTACCCGTATCCAACCAGGCATAGCCACGACCCATGATTTCTACCGATAGCTCACCTTGCTCCATATAGACGCGATTAAGATCGGTAATTTCTAGCTCACCGCGAGGAGATGGCTTGATGCTTTTCGCGATATCGACGACTTGTTTATCGTAGAAATAAAGTCCGGTGACGGCATAGTTCGACTTGGGCTGCAGTGGCTTTTCTTCCAGGCTGATCGCTTTGCCCTGGGCATCGAACTCAACCACGCCATAACGCTCGGGATCGTTGACGTGATAAGCGAACACACTGGCGCCGTCCTCACGCTGCATGGCGCTTTTGAGCAGCTCGTTGAAGTCGTGGCCGTGATAGATGTTGTCGCCCAACACCAGCACCGACGGATCGTTGCCGATAAAGTCCTCGCCGATGATGAAAGCTTGGGCCAGACCATCCGGGGATGCCTGTACGGCGTAGGAAATGTTCAAACCCCAGTTGCTGCCATCGCCCAAAAGTTGCTCGAAACGCGGGGTGTCCTGTGGCGTGGAAATGATCAGAATGTCGCGAATACCCGCCAACATCAACGTGGTCAGCGGGTAGTAGATCATCGGCTTGTCGTAAACCGGTAGCAACTGTTTGGAAATAGCCAAGGTTGCAGGGTGCAGGCGCGTGCCAGAACCGCCGGCCAAAATAATTCCTTTGCGTTTTAGCATAGTCATTTCTCTAGAATTTCTTTAAGCATCCGTGCCACACCGTCCTGCCATTCAGGCAGGCAAAGGGAGAAGGCATTCTGCAGTTTTTGAGTATTGAGTCGAGAGTTGCCAGGACGCTTGGCAGGCGTGGGAAAAGCGGCCGTGGTTATCGCGCCGACGGATGCCGAAGCGACTTTGAGCTCCACGCCTGCCGCCTGCGACTGTTCGAGCACGAAACGGGCATACCGGTGCCAAGTGGTCTCACCGGCTGCCGCAAGATGGTAGATGCCTTGCAATTGAGGGTTCAAACGCACCGCACGGATGGCATGTGCGGTGACGTCCGCCAGCAAGTCCGCCCCGGTGGGGGCGCCGAATTGGTCGTCGATCACATTCAGGCTGTCACGTTCCGCTGCCAGGCGCAGCATGGTCTTGGCGAAGTTATTACCGCGCGCCGCATACACCCAACTGGTGCGCAAAATAAGGTGCGCGCAGCCGGACGCCTGGATAGCCTGTTCGCCTTGAAGCTTGGTGGTGCCATAGACACTCAGCGGGCCGACTGGGTCGCTTTCCTGCCACGGCGTATCACCCTGGCCGTCAAACACATAGTCCGTGGAGTAATGCACCAGCAAGGCATTCAGCTTTCGGGCTTCTGTTGCCAGCACCGCCGGGGCTTCAGCGTTCACGCGCAGCGCTTGGCCCGGCTCACTCTCGGCCTTGTCGACGGCGGTGTAAGCCGCTGCGTTGACGATTACGTCAGGCGCAAACCGCTGCACGGTAGCCGCCAGCCCTTGCAGATCTTTCAAGTCACCGCAGTAGTCCGGGCTTTTGGAGTGCAACGCCAGGACTTGCCCCAAAGGCGCCAAGCTACGTTGGAGTTCCCAGCCTGCCTGGCCATTTTTGCCAAGCAGCAAGATTCTCATACAGAACGCTCGGAGTAGTGCTTCACTACCCGACCCAATGCCACGTTTGCACCGATAAAGCCTGCACCGCCGGTTACTAAGATAGTCATTGAGTTAAATCTTTTAAGTAATGTCGCAAGGATGGCCCAGAAGTGTCCATCAACGTCTGCCGATTCACACCGGCCAACCCAAACCCTAGCACTCGTCTGATAAAACCGCCTCGACGATTAACAGGCAAGCAACACGTTGATTGAGCGTGCTTGAAACACGAAGAGGTCGACGAAACGGGGAAAATTAGGCGTTGCACCAACGAAACCGCCACATTGAATACGACGACAGTATAGAGACGGATTTTAAACAAATACGGCCTGCAACCACGACTTTGTCACTAGAGAGAAACCCTCGACAGAAGCCGGCAGCGTTGCTCAGCCCGCCGCCACCTGCAGACGCACCGATTACCCCATATAAAATAACAACTTACAGTCTAAAGGGCGGAATTATTACAGCATTGCCCTACAGGTACAACATGACCCTCTGATGCCCAAGGGGGCGTTTCGGCGTGCGATCTACCGCCCCCTTGATGCTCACCTTCTAGTGTTTACGGAAGACAAACGCCAAGCCGATGATGATCAAAACCATCCCCAGCACACTCAATACCGCGAGCAGATTGCCAAAGATCAGATAGTCCATCACGGCCGTTACCGCCGGCACCAGGTAAAACGGGCTGGTGACATTCACCAGATTGCCTCGCGCAATCAGGCGGTACAGCAACAGCGTCGCCAGCAATGACACCACCAACCCCATCCACAGCACCGGCAGATACAAGCCGGGGTTGTGTTCAAAGTGGAAGGGCTGGAATGGCACAAATACCGAGCACAGCAACAGTCCGGCCAGGTACTGCACCGGCAGCGTGCCCAAGGGGTTGTCAGTAATGCGCTTCTGCATGATGGAACCAAAGGTCATGCTCGCCAGCGCCAGCAGTCCGAACAGCATCCCTGCCAGAGACATGCCCGACAGCCCAATGCCCTGGTAGACCACCATGATCAACCCCGCCAACCCCAGCGTCAGGCCGAACATGCGGCTTAACGAACGCTGACGCTCCATCAGCACCACCGTCAGGATCGGCTGCACGCCCATGATGGTTGTCATCACGCCGGGCGTCACTTTGAGGTCCATGGCCAGCAGATAGAAAATCTGATAGGCCCCCAGCAGCACCAACCCGGTTGCCGCCGCATACAACATCGGCTTGCCGGGGCGGGGCAATTTCAGCTTGAGGATCGGCACCAGGATCACCAACCCTGCCAGGGCGAGGGCAAAACGGATCAACAAAAAGGCAAAGGGCGAAGCATGGGCCAGGCCCAACTTGGAGAAAATCGCCCCGCTGCTCCACAGCAGCACAAACAGGCTCGTCGAGGCCGCCGCGGCCACGGATTGTTTCGAAAGAACAGACATGAATACCACCTGTCATCAGGCAAAAAAGCCAATTCAGCTAAGGCTGAAACTCAGTAGGTTTTTTCAGGCGGGCACAGGGGAACAGCGATTCGCTGATCAGCCCGAAATGCCGACACCCGGCGGTGATACGACTGCGTACGCCGGCGTGCTACTGACAGGTGGGGGGTAGTGACTGATCTGCGCAGGCTGCTTACTCGCGCGCGGCACGACCACAGCGTTGACCGCTGAATCGACTACCGCTATGCGAGGGGAAGCAGGCATGGGCTGATCTTGTGTGAAGGGTTTGAGAGCGCCGACTATAACCAGCCGTCGACATAATTTGCAATCACCCGCGCAGCAGCCTATTCGCGTGGAGGAGTTTTCACTTTGAGACAAAGATACGTCGTTATAATGTCGACCAGTTTTTATCCAAGGATTTCACATGCTCGCTCTGCCCTGGCTGTACCTGGCGCTTCTCTCCATTGGCTATGTACTCGCCTTGACCTATGGACAACTCGGCGCGCTGGCGGCGGTGTCAGTCGCCTTGCTGCTGATCGCTGGCTACGTCGTGCGCCAGCAGCGCACACCTTGGGCGCGTTACGTCGGTCATGGGCTGTTCATCGTACTGGCCCTGGGCCTGGCGATGCACTGGCTGCCCGGCTTCTACAATGGGCGAGCAATTGACCCGCAGCGCTTTACACCTGACGCCGTACCGTTCTCGATGTACCTGAACCAGGACAAACCGCTGATTGGCTTCTGGCTGTTGCTGGCCTGTCCATGGATTGTGGCGCGGCGCTCATTGCGCCTGACGATTTGCGTTACGGCACTGGCCTTGAGCCTCACAGCCGTCGCCGCATTGGGCGGCGCGGTATTGTTGGGGATCACCAACTGGGCCCCAAAGTGGCCGGAACAGACGTGGATTTGGGTGCTGAATAACCTGCTGCTAGTTACGTTGGTAGAAGAGGCGTTATTTCGGGGCTATATCCAGGGTGGCTTGAGCCGACGCTTCAAGCAACTGCCTTACGGGGAGAACCTGGCCCTGCTATTGGCTTCACTGTTGTTTGGGCTGGTGCATGTCGGCGCCGGGTGGCAGTGGACGTTGTTGGCTGGGATTGCCGGGGTTGGGTATGGTTTGGCGTATAGATTTGGCGGGTTGGGAGCGGCGGTGGTGACGCATTTTGGGGTGAATTTGCTGCATTTTGGGTTGTTTGTGTATCCGATGGTGAGGTGACGTTAGGGTTAAAGCGTGGCGCATATACTTATCGACTAAACAGTGGGCGCAAGAACACATGCACCAGCACTGATACCGACGCCCAACTGCAAAACGTGACCAACAAGAAGCAAAAAGCCGATAATTAAACCCGCGCAAAAAAGTTAGGAACCCAAAAAAACGAGGACACACTATTCTTGCAAACCGCAAAATCAACAACCACTAGGCTGGGACAACCGCCCTGAGGAAGGGAGCTTTTTTATAAAAACAACAAACTCAGAAACTAGACACACTACAAAAGCATTAAAATAACAGCAATACAAGGGCTAGTGAAATCCCAGTTATAACCACGGCTTTCAAACTCTCGAATAATCATCGGATGGAGCAAATACACACCAAAGCTTAGTCCACCTAAAAAGAATAGAGATCGACGCAGACAAAAAACTTGACTACGATATACGAAGAACGCTTGGAATCCAAATAAAAGTAGAAAATGCCGCCAACACAACCAGCGGAGAAAATACTCATAAAAGAGTTCGGCATTAACAGCTGCGCCTTTGGAATAGTGCCATATCGAGAGGCCGTCAGCGATGTTGCCAGCAGCCAAACAGCAAAATACAATGACGCCTTAACACTTGCAATAATGCAATTATGATAAAGGACGGCACCGACTAATAGATAACCTGGGCAAATATAGTAGATGGCAGTGTCGCCCCCTAAAACAGGCATCCCTAGCAGTCTAGTCATAAAGGGGAATATACTCGCTACCAAAAAACCGGACCACTACTATCAGATATCTCATGCCCAACGTGCTGCATCTAAAAAGAAGCTAAAACAGGGATAATGAAATACGCAGGGCTCAAGGTATACAGATACCAGAGGTGCACGGCCACCGGCGCCGCAACATCAAAAACATCCACTCCTTGACTTTCCATCCAAGCAGCCAAAAACATATAAAAATATAAATGACCACGCAAACAGCATAAAAACAATACACCACGCCCGCTTCAATATAGTACCAACGCCGTCCGATTTGGTTAGGAGCAAGGCGCCTGTTATCATGAGGAATATTGGCACATAGATATGAGAGACATTCTCCTAGGTGTTTACCGCCCACCAGCAGGGTCAATTGATTGCAGCAAGCCCCCTGCCCGATATATGAATCAATAACACCATCAATATTAAAAATTCGCACAACTTCCAAAAAAACACCATGAGGTCTTTTCGATGTTTCAACGATTTTTACATGAAAAACGTCCAGAAGTCATAAATTATTCGTAGACGGTTTATTTCTATTGGAATGTAATCAAATATAATACCCTCCGTTTAGCCAGCATTCAACGAGTAAACTTACCCAACCGTATAAACTATATTAATAGAGTAAATAAAAGCCACGCCACCTATCTCCCTATACGAAAGCGAGCACGAAAGCAAGAACAAAATCGACCTCGGAGTGCATTTCTAAGACGGAGAAATCGCGCGCGCCGAAGGCGTAGAGCGCGATCCCTCGCAGAAGATTGAGTCAAGGCAGAAAATAGTTGACTTCAAGACAGCCCACATATTCTTCACTATCGCGAATATGTTAGTCTTTAGCCTGATTTTTTTGCATTAAGAGATGGAGTACTCACGTGACTGATCAAGCTACGAAAATAGCAGTTCTCATACCCAGCTATAAGGTACGGAACCACATACTGGAGGTTATCCGGCAGATCGGTCCTGAGGTATCTAAGATCTACGTCATCGACGACTGCTGCCCAGATGGGTCTGGAGATTTGGTCACCGAAAGCTGCACCGATGAAAGGGTCACCGTAATACGTAATGCCGTGAACCTTGGCGTGGGCGGCGCGGTCATGGCCGGCTATAGGGCAGCCATCGCAGATGACATGGATATCATTGTTAAAATTGATGGTGATGGGCAGATGGACCCTAGCCTGATCGGTGACTTTGTTTCCCCTATCATTGCGGGCAATGCTGACTACACCAAAGGCAATCGTTTCTTTGATCTCGAAAAGATCTCAGAAATGCCCAAGATCAGGCTGTTCGGCAATGCCGTACTTTCTTTCATGACAAAACTTTCTTCAGGCTATTGGGATCTTTTCGACCCAACCAATGGCTATACGGCCATCCACCGCGACGTCGCCAAGCACCTGCCTTTAGATAAAATCAGCAACCGATACTTCTTTGAGACGGATATGCTCTTCCGCCTGAATACATTGAATGCTGTTGTGGTCGACATCCCAATGGATGCAAAATATGAGGATGAGGTCAGCAATTTGAAGATCTCCAAAGTAATTGGTGAATTTCTGTTGAAACACACCCGAAACCTTGGAAAACGGATTTTCTATAATTATTACCTGCGCGGCATGTCGCTGGCGTCAATCGAGTTGCCATTAGGCATTATTTTGCTGACCATCGGCTCGGTGTTTGGCATTAACCATTGGATCGAGTCCCTACAAACTAATATACAGACTCCAGCTGGCACAGTGATGCTTTCCGCATTGCCGGTCATTGTGGGCATTCAGTTCCTACTTGCTTTTATCGGGCACGACATTTCATCCACTCCGACCAAACCTTTTCATGTACTGAGACAAAAGCACACACTGGTAAAAAAGGATAAGCCGGCATGATTTACGTTATTGCATTAGCGTGCGTTGTCGGCATTGCGACTGGCCAAATACTCTTCAAGTTGAGTGCGGCCTCCCTGCATGAAACGGGCAGTTGGTTCGACCCAAAAACGATGCTGACATTATTCTTTGCGTTAGCACTCTATGGCATCACCACCATTGCGTGGATCTGGGTTCTGCAAAAAATCGACCTAGGCAAGGCTTACCCATTAATGGCGCTGGCGTTCGCATTGGTGCCCGTTGGAAGCCACTTCGTGCTCGGCGAGCGCTTTCAACCTCAATACTTCGTAGGCGTCGCCATCATCATGCTGGGCATCATAGTCACTGTAAAATCCTGACTGGAAGTTTTTATCGGTTTGCCTTTTTAAAATGCAATTAGAGCCTTTACAATGATTAATGCAACGAGCAAAAGAGAAAACTTAATAAACACAGGGAAGGCAATTGTTTTTACGTTGACCTTGGTGGTCGTAATCTGCATTCAATTTCGTGTTCAATTATTAAATCATTTTAGCGTCCTTTACGGCGACAGCTACGACGCAACGATTACCACGGTCATTCTCGAACACTGGTTCAATACGTTCAGGGGCGATTCAAACTGGTCGCAGCTTTACTACTACTTCCCCTACACAAACACCCTGGCTCAAACGGATGGGCACTTTTTGATCGGTGTCATTTACTCCGTGATTCGGCTATTTGAGTCTGACGTTTATCTTGCGTCTGAATGGTCAAACCTGCTCCTGAGGGTGATAGGGTTCGTGGCCTTTTTCCTGATGGCTCGCAAAGTCTTCACCTTCAGCTTCTTTTGGTCATTGCTTGCAGCATCGTTGTTTATTTTAAGCAACAATATGACTATCCATGGCAATCGCATCCAGCTGGCAACGGTTGGTTTCGCTCCAGTAATGGCCATGCTGCTTTTCTATACATACAAGGCGCTCGAGGCAGGGAACAAGAGTAATATTCTCAAGTACGGAATCAGTGCCGCCGTATTTCTCGGCGCCTGGACGCTGACGTGCTTTTATATCACCTGGTTCTTCATCTACTTTTGCATCTTTTTCGTCTGCATCGCATTCTATCTGGCGCCGAAGACAACCAAAGCTAACATCTTTAAGCAATGCAAAAGCTCTTATAAAGCGCTCGTCATCGTTTTTCTGGCATCCATAATTTCACAATTACCCCTACTCTCGGTCTATCTGCCGAAAGCAAAAGAGTCCGGCATGCGCCCGTATGAGGTAGCTTTGTCAAATACGGTCCCACTGGAAGGCATTCTTCAAGTCGGCCAAGGAAATCTGTTATTTGGTGAACTGTACAACAAACTGACAACAAGTCTGTCTCCAACCTACATACCCAACGGTGAATACTATAATACCGGCATTTCGCCGATTATTTTCATCCTATTTATTGCCGGTGCCTTGATCGCGATCAGAAAAAGGCATCAACTCGGCAGCTCATTAATATGGCCTGCTATGGCCTCCGCAAGCCTGCTGACCTGGGTATTCATACTTAATATAAAAGGGCACAGCGCCTGGTTCTTTTTGTACATGCTGTTCCCGGGTGCAAAGGCATTGCAGGTCGTTTCAATCTACCAGATATTTCTTGCGATACCGGTGATATCGCTGGCCATCTGGTACCTATCCAAAGCTTGCAAAAATCCGCCTAAAATACTGATGGCGATTATTGTAAGTCTTCTGATATTAGAAGAACTTAACCATGCATATGTGTCTTTGGTCCGAGAAGATGAGCTGGCGAAATCTGAATTGAGCACACCGCCACCTGCGGAATGTTCTTCATTTTATGTCAGCGGATGGGCAAAACAACCAAATGAAGGCGACATCATTCTCAATATGTACGCTCACAACATTACGGCTATGCTTATCGCAGAAAAAATCAGCCTTCCTACGATAAATGGCATGGCCTCCTTTAATCCGAGAGACTGGAACTTTGCCTACCCCAATCGCCCTGACTATGACCAACGGATAAGTCAATATATCAGCAACCACCAGCTCAGCAATGTTTGCAAGCTCGACCTCGAGAGCAAGGCATGGAGCAAAACCTGGTAAGTATATGATGCAATTAGTTGCCATGCCGCTTTACATAGCGCCATGGCAACTACCCATCGAGAGGGCCCATCTGTGATACCACACATGCGTGCATCATCGTAACTTCGCAGTGATTTTCTGTAGACGTATAACTAGCTGACGCTCAACAGCGCTGCATATTTCTTCACATATGCCTCGCCCATGCTTTGCGATGTAAACACTTGAAGGTAGCGCTCCCGGGCAGCCACTCCAAAACGAGCAGCAAGTGCGGGCGACTCCCATAACTGCGTCATCGCCGCACGCATTGCAAGTGCATCCCTGGGTGAAACCACGAGCCCCGAGACCTGATCTTTATTAATATAACTGGTACCAGTGCCTATTTCGCTGCAGACCATCGGCTTACCAAACATGGCAGCCTCCAAGAGACTTATCCCAAATGCCTCAGAGCGCAGGTGAGAAGGAAAAACTACCGCGTAACATGCCGCCAGTAAGTTGACCTTTTCTTGCTCGGTGACCTGCCCAATGAAGTGCACATTATGCAACTGCTTCTCGGCCGCCATCTTCATCAGTTCCTGCTCTAACGGACCAGCGCCGACAATCAACAGCGGCCAGTCTTTACCTTCCATCGCTTGCAACAAATACTCTAAACCTTTGTAATAACGAAGCACGCCTACAAACAGGAAAAACCTTCCTCGCTGCCGTTTTAAATCAGCCACTTTTTCGGGCTGAACCGGGAGATACATAGATTCCTCCAAGCCGATGGGAATCGCACTAGTTTTATCCGGGTACTTGGCCAACACCGGTGAGCTTCTTATGTAGTTCGGGCTGGTAGCGACAATGGCATCAACGCTATTCAAGAATGCGTTTTGCAAAGGCGTATAGAGGCACTTCAAAACTTTCTGCCGAACGATATCAGAGTGATAAGTCACGACGGTGGGTTTCTTCACACGCGTGGCGAAATGGACAACGTCCATGAATGGCCAGGGAAAATGATAATGCACAATGTCGGCGGATTTGGTGAGTTCGGCAAATACCTTGAAGGATGATAAGGAGACCCCCGTGGATGCCAGATTAAAGTCTTCCTTGGCATGAACCAGTCGATAAGCCGGTCCTTCCTCCGACGACGCCCCTTCCGGTGCTAAAGAAAGCACAACGTTTTCACACCCTTGCTGACTTGTTGCATGGGTTAGATGGCGAATAAACATTTCCACGCCCCCATGTTGGTGGGCGGCAAAGGTTTTGTAAAAATGTAGTATCTTCAAACAGCACCTATATCGGCTTGAGGAACATCTTGCATAGAGTCAGCTCATTCGCCTTTCGTTTCGTAGACGTCGTAAAATATTCAAACGGACGTGGTTTTCAAATAGCATTGCGCTGGTATCTGCATCCGCAGCGGAGCTCTTTTACTATAATGAATTCAATGGGTAAGCAGAGCCCTTCGCCTTCACGTAGGCCTTTAGGGTTTCCTGCGCGCAACGCGACCAGGAAAATTCACTCGCGCGGATCTTGCCGTCGTAGGCCATGCGGGTACGCAACGCCGGATCCTCTATAAGTTCAGAGATGGCCGTCGCCAGTACCGCAGCATCTTCGACGTCGAATAACCTGCAGGCGCCATTGGAAAATTCGGCCATTGAAGTTCCTGCCCCACAAATAACGGGTACACCGCTGGACATGGCTTCTAGTACGGGCAAGCCGAATCCTTCATAAATGGATGGATAGATGAAGGTAGCAGCACCCGCATAGATAAATGGCAAGTCGTGTGAACTAACAT
Organism: Pseudomonas sp. Larv2_ips; assembly: GCF_963879675.1. NCBI lineage: Bacteria > Pseudomonadati > Pseudomonadota > Gammaproteobacteria > Pseudomonadales > Pseudomonadaceae > Pseudomonas > Pseudomonas sp. Larv2_ips. The sequence continues at coordinate 1,313,452 of NZ_CAWOAW010000027.1, read as the reverse complement.
ATTGAAGAAAGCGAACTTCGCCTTTCGCTTGCATCGCCAAGATGCGATTGATCAAATCCGCATTCCGCCAGCCTGGTGCGCCGGCAATGACCAAAGGCCAATGGCGACGAAGTACCTCGGGCAGGCGATCCCATGCATCCAGCAATACGGAAAGCCCCTTACGCGGTTCAATTGTTCCCACAAACGCCAAATAGCGACCATGTACCAAGTCATACTTGGCCAACACCGATCTGGTCGCCTCTTCAGTACGTGCTATAAAGCGGGAATCGGCGCCAAGATAGATAGCTGTCACCCGATCAGGCACTACGCTGAATTGCTCAATCAACTGCGCGCGCACAACTTCTGAGTCAGTAATAACGAAATCCGCACGGTCGAGCGTGCGCGGGAGCTGGCGATTCAACCAGGCCACTCGCTCCGCTGGGTGGAATTCAGGATGACTGACGAATGAGAGGTCATGAATGGTGGTTACGCTAGGGCCGTCATGAGGTTTGAGAATGAAATTGGGCTCGTGATAGACAAAGTCTCGACGCGTACGGCTACCCTGCTTGAACCGCGATTCAGACCACGCCGCCTTGAGGCGATAAGCCAAAGGTAACGAGCGTAGAGAACTGCGTAGTTTGCTCTTCCATCCGCCATTGGGGCTGACGAGGGGGGCAGGCTGCGTGAAGCAGTCGTGCCCCTTCAAGACCTCTGAAGCGGGAGAGAATCTATCACCGTTAAAACAATCCACGGCCTCGATAACCTCGAGCGCGTTAAATTCTCTCAGCAAGTTGAGCGTGTAATTGCCAATACCGGTCAAGGGAGGCCGTAACGACTCCGTGCCCATCATCACTTTCACTATTCAGCCACCACACGCAAACGCCAGTCAGCCAGCAACGAAGCCAGGGTGTCTTTCAGCGGGGTAGCTGGTTGCCAGCCGAGCACGTTGCGGATGCGGTCACAGTTACCCACCGCAAACGGAATATCAGACGGGCGCAAGCGCTGTGGGTCGAGCTCCACGGAAATACTGGCGGCGCTCTGACTGATCATCTCATCAAGAATATCGCGAATTTTGCGCGCCTGCCCCGATGCGATATTGAACAGCCGTGGATGATCACGACCATCGCTCAATTCCAGCAACTGCAAGTAAGCGGCACACACATCACGCACATCGAGAAAATCACGGCAAGCTTCAAGGTTGCCGACTTGCATGATAGGGGCCTGTTTGCCACTTTCGATCAGCGCAATCTGGCGAGCAAACGAAGCGGTCACAAAGTCGGGCGACTGGCCGCTGCCGATGTGATTGAAGGGCCTCGCAATGACACCTCGAACGCCCTGCTTGAAGTATTGCTCAAATGCCAACTCCGCAGCCAGTTTGCTGGCGGCGTAAGGGTTCATCGGCAAGCACGGGCTACTTTCGTCCAGCGCTACGCCGGCCTTAAAGACCTCTCCGTACACTTCCGAAGAACTGGCAAACACGACGAATGCTTCCGGTGCCTTCTGCTTAATGGCTTCGAGCAGATTCAGGCTACCAATCACATTGGTATTCCAGGTCAGCAGAGGGTCGCGAAAACTGGTCGGCACATGGGAAATGGCGGCCAGGTGGATAATATGGGTTGGGCTTAACCGCTCCAGCGTCGCTGCACAAGCGCTTGGATCTCGGATATCCAATACAACCTGTTCGACACCTGCACGGGGTGACACGCTAGGCGTAGTACAAGCACAGCTTACTCGGTAGCCTGCAGCCAATAGTTGGTCGAGCAGTACTTTACCGACAAAGCCATTAGCTCCGGTCAACAGAACATGTTTCACCGCAATTCACCTTTGGCCTGAATAACATGAGTAGGACGGAGCGGGTTCGAACACGAACCCGCCCGCTTACAACGCAAGTGATTGCGCTTTTGACCTTAGAACGAAAAGCCTTGTTCGTTACGGCGCAGGTCTTCCTGCACCATCATCCGGCACAGTTCCTCCAGATTGGTTTTTGGCTCCCAACCCAGTTTTGCCTTAGCTTTTGCCGGGTCGCCGATCAGCAGTTCCACTTCAGCCGGGCGGTAGAACTTCGGATTCACCTGCACCACCGTCTTGCCGCTTTCTGCGTCAATCGCGTGCTCTTGGTCACCCTCGCCTTTCCAATCGAGGTTGATATCGACAGCTTTGAAAGCCAGCGATACAAAATCACGTACCGTTTCAGTACGGTTGGTCGCCAGAACAAAGGTATCCGGTTCATCGGCTTGCAGCATGCACCACATACCTTCCACGTACTCCTTGGCGAAACCCCAATCGCGCTTCGCGTCCATGTTGCCCAGCTCCAGGACGCTCAGCTTGCCCTGGGTAATCTTGGCTACCGAGTCGGTGATCTTGCGGGTTACGAACTCACGACCGCGCAGTGGCGACTCGTGGTTGAACAAGATACCGCTGGCACCAAAGATACCGTAGGACTCACGGTAGTTGATGGTCATCCAGTGCGCGTACAACTTGGCAACGCCATAGGGGCTGCGTGGGTAAAACGGTGTGGTTTCGATCTGCGGAATCGCTTGAACCTTGCCGAACATCTCCGAGGTAGAGGCTTGATAGAAGCGCACTTTCGGGTTAACGATACGGATGGCTTCCAGCAAGTTGACCGCGCCAAGACCAGTGATTTCGGCAGTGGTCACCGGCTGGTCGAAGGACACGCCCACGAAGCTTTGGGCCGCAAGGTTGTAAACCTCGGTGGCTTCGGTGGTCTGCAGCAGGCGAATGCTGGAGGACAGGTCGGTCAGATCGTATTCAACCAAGTGCAGGTTAGGGTGCTGGGTGACACCCAGCTCATCCATGCGCCAAAAGTTGACAGAGCTGGTACGGCGGTAGGTGCCGTAGACGGTATAGCCTTTTTCCAGCAAGAGCTGAGCAAGGTAGGCACCGTCTTGGCCGGTGATGCCGGTGATAATTGCTTTTTTCACGTGTAGCTCCCTATTAAGCCTGTATGTAACCTGAAATTCTGGATTTGTCCCCCTAACAGAGGGGGCATTTTCATAAAAATGCGAAGCATCATCACTGGAAGATGGAATGCTTCAGTTGATGGGCACTCTGCTCCCACGTAAGCCAAGGCATATTTACTGAGAGTGGATGTTCACCCGCATTAAAAAGCACTAACCACTCTCTTACGCAATGCGCCAATGCGTTTGGTGCGAGCCCGTCGAAATAGAAAGCATGATCACCTGCGACCTCTCGAAACACAGGGATATCACGCGCAATCATCGGCACGTGATGCTGTGCTGCCTCGATCAGCGGTAGACCAAAACCCTCACCTTCAGATGCGGCAATCAAGCAAGTGGATACGCCATAAACTTTTTCCAGGTACTCATCACTGATCCCTTCAAGCCAAAAAAGTCGCACGTTCAGAGCTGGGTGATTTTCGATTGCGCTGATCAAAGAGTCGACCAGCCAGCCGCGCTTCCCAACAATTACCAAGTTCGCGTCAACATCCTCAGCCCACAGCGTCTCAAAAGCAGCGATGGTCTGTGCATGCCCCTTACGGGGCTCAATAGTACTGACCATCAAAAAGCTGGGGCGTGCCTGCAACTGAGCGAGCACATTCTGAGCATTTTTTGGAAACCCAATCGACGGCATACTGCTAGCAATGTCGGCACCCAAATGGAAGCTTTTGACGTGAGGCCCACCATCACAACGAGCGGGTGGATTATTTGCAATCCATTCTCTTAACTCTTGGGCAACTGCCTCGGAAATGCAAATTAGCCCCGCTCCGACATCCGTTATTCGTTTTAGCCAATTTGTAAAATAATCCGCAGTCGGTGCCGGCCACCAATCCGGCCTCTGCACAAGCAGAAGGTCATAGACGATGAAGTTGACATCGACTCCGGCAGATCGCATTTGCGCATGCAGAGGATAAAGCTCGTCGGCCAAATGCATCGTCAGATCGAGCGACAAGTAGATATCGCCTTGCACATAATCAATCGGCGCGTCGGCCCCGCCTGCGCCGTCGGCACTTGCCGAAAAGACGCGAGCGACGAACTCATTGGCATAGAAATACCCACCCGCACGATAGAAAATTGGCCGAACAACAAGCCCTGCAGGCGGAGAATTAAACAGTTCCTGTAAAAGACTGCGAACCACTCGCTGTATACCCGACTTTGCGTCCGACTGAACGATGCTGGACACGTCTAAGAGCAGTTGCTTTTCAGACCCTCCCAGCATGTTGAACGCTATACTTTTCGCTATTTGAACAAGTTGACTATCGGTGGGCCTAGCGTCAGGTAAACGCCCCAGGTTCTCAAGCAACGCCTGCTGTGAAAACTCATACTGTGTTATTGGGTTTACCTCACTTACCACTTGTTCTAAAGCAGCGATAGCCTTGAGCGCGGACTCATCCCAGGTAAATTTTGCTGCTTGAATCTCGGCATGCTTTACCAACCTTTGCCGCAATGAGTCACTTTTCAGTACTTCACTGATCTTATCGGATATCGATGCTACCGACAGCGGATCAAAAAGCGCCTCGTCCAGACCAATAACCTCAGGCACACTGCTGCAATTGGAGCCAATAACCGGTGCCCCGCAAGCCATCGCTTCCAATACCGGCAGGCCAAAGCCTTCATGGGTGGAAGGAAAAACAAATAGCGATGTCAAGGAGTAGAGCGCGATCAGATCCTCGTCCTCAACATAACCTGTTAAGACCAGCTCGTGAATTTCGAACCCGAACTTCTCTTTGAGATCCAACAACTCGATCCGCTGCTGTTCATGCAACCTGCTGGCGATTACCAACTGATAATGCGATCTGAGCTCAGGTTTAAGCCTGCTATAAGCCTCGAGCAAGCGAGCGAAGTTTTTCCGCGGATCAAAGCCGCCAGGCGCGTATAAAACAAACTTTTCTTGCACGCCCATTCGCTGGAGAAACTTATCAGCCTCTTGCTTCGAAAAAACCCGCGGATAAAATTGCGCTCCGATCGCAGCGGAAATGTTCGGGACATTTTCTCGCGACACATTTAAATACTCTACCGCCTCATCGCTAGACGATTGAGAAATGGCAAGCAGAGCATCTGCACGCTCTAGCCAGCCAATTTTTTTGCTGTAATAGTCTCGGAGCGCCTGTGTCGGCAAATACACATCTTTGTTTAGCAAGGGTATTAGGTCATAAAGAACAACCGCCGTTTTGTGGCTGTTAGCGATCGCCCCTACGGACGTCACTGCGCCGGCACCCGGGTCTTCAAAGAGGCTGCTGATCAACACCACGTCGGGCTCAAGCGAGCGAATAAACTCTTCCCTGACTATCTCTGCTGCACATAGCACCCAGGGAGAGTCTAAGTCATCAGGCACGTCAAATATGCGAATTCGCTCTTTGGGAATTAGCGCCGAAAAAGCGTTCCGGATGTCCAAAATGCTATCCGGCATCCTCGCGTTAAGAACGATCCATATTTCATGATCACCCGCGTTTTTAGCGATAGCTAATGCCAAAGAAAGCGAATAACGGCCAATACCACGAAACCGGCTTTCAGACTGAGCGCCCTGAAGATCAATAACTATCCTCATCAGTAAGTACCCTTACGCTCTATAACTGCTTTCAGCTCAGAATAAACCCTGGATACTCGAGGGCTCAGCGCTGCCACAGTGACCTCGACTGGCGTTGCAGACGTCGCTTGCACATTCGTTGACGGCTGCGGCGCTGGCCCTGCAACAAGTCCGCGATGTACTGCGAACTGCCTTAAATGTCCCCAGAAACGTGGATATTTCTTCACAACGTGGTTAAGCCGTTGATGAACAGCCGGCCGACGAAGTACGAAACGTAGCGCCCTCATCAAAACTGAGCGCACCACGAATTTTACGGCGCGAAAGGGCAGCTTGACCAACCAAGTTCCTGCTCTCATACAGAGGCGCAGCGGCGAAGTAACTTTCCAGGACGTGCTTTTGAGCAATGCATTCACGTGCTCTTCGTGTGCGACTGCTTTCAACCACCAGTGATGAGTATCGGTCATGGCAGCATCGAGGCGGTGGCTGAGCGCATGTATCTGGGCTTCAAGCTCGCCTACGCGCGCGCGATGGAAGTGGTGATCCGCTTCCAAGTGACGCTTGTGCTCTTCCGAACGCAGAAGCTGTTCAGTCAGGGTCTCCACCTGCAAACCGAGATGCCTGGGATGACCTTCCAGATATTCAACCTGCGCGTGAGCCCCTTCAGCGTCCACACGCAGTGAATCACGCTCCATCTCCAGTTCACCAGCGCGATGCTCCAGCCCCTTGATCTGATCCTCAAGGGCTATTCGGCGCTGTTGCTCCATTTCGTATTGCAGCGCAACCTGCTGATGCCCTTTATAAAGCTCCAGCAATTCGTTAGTTGCCTGCCTGGCTTGATCACGCAATACGTCGTTTAACGCTTCAGCCGACAGGCGCTTGAGTTCCGCCTGCGTTGCGCGATTTATACTCTCCCGCAATGCTATTTCAGTCTCCTGGCTGCGGCGCTCGGCTGATTGAATCCGAAACCCCGCCTCCTGGAGTTGAAGGCGTTGTTGCTCAGCAACGGTTTCGCTGTAGATCGCACGGCGCTCGAAATCCCTCACCCCCCCTTGGGCATCAAAAGCGATTTCGGCGACCTGCTCCAAGCGACTTCGCACTTTTTCAAGTTGCGCTTCCATTTCGTAACTATTCCCTAGCAATTTGCCATCTAAGTTTTTTATATAGCCACTGTGCTGACCAAGCGCTTCTTCAATCGCTTGCATCCAAAGATCTTCTGTCTTTTCTGCACTACCATCAGCGGATGCTTCACTTAAAGCATCCAGATGCTCAAGCATGAGTCGGAAGCTCCATTGCTGTACCGGCACTACCCACAATCCCGTTGCCCAGCTACGAAAAGGCTGCGGCAAGTTAAATGGCGCGATCGTGATTTGCCGGATAGGCGCCGGATCAACAACGTGCCCCGTTGCCAACTCATGTACAAAGACCATAAAGGACAAATAAATATTATGAGGCCAGACACAGTCTTTGAAATCTTCAGATATCGCACCATAGTCTATAACCCGCGCACCTGAATCCGGTGTGACGACGATATTCCAAGCACGAAAATCACTGTGATACAGCCCAGCAAGCTCAAGCTTTGTCAGTTGATCCAATACTTCTCTGAGTACCTTCTTTCGGTCTAAGGACGGATCATTCAATACATCGAGCAAAAGGTCGCCCTGGAACCTCTGCATGACCACCCAGCCTTCGCTTTCACTTTCAGAACTTGCAAAGACCTCGGCAACCGGGTATTCCAGCGGTGCGCTGGTCAAAAATGCTTTTTCTCGATGAAACTCGACACGGTTGTGTTCGGCACGCGTCCCGATGAAACGATAAAGTTTAACGACTTCTCGTTCGCTGAAAAAATAACGACGTGTTCCCTCATGCGTATTTTTTGCTAACGCGTGGGACTCGGTGCTCCACGTATCAAACTTCCCCGCTTTACCCTCCACGGTCCAGTAATGGTTACTGGCGAAATACAAAGGGCGCTGCACACTGGTCAAGTGGGTCTGACAGCGAGCCATTTCACGAACACAATGGACAGACTCCAACAACACCATAGGGTCTTCAGGCTGGGAAGTTGCCCAATACAAGTCGCCCTCTCGCAATGCAATCTCAAGAATCAGCGCACCACACATCTCAGCAGCACGCTGAAAAAGCCGCTTGACCTCGTCAATACCACGCTCATGAATGACGTGATGAAAAACACTCAGCCCCAACACGAGGTCGTATTGCCCAGACTCAAGACGGTCAATAACGTCCTCAACACGTCCTACTTCAAAAACGGCGTCCAATTCGGAATGCTCGTCTGAAAGCGCCGAACATACGTCGACATTCTTATCGAGAAAGTCCACACCTCGAACCGACGCGCCTCGGCTGGCAAGGCTAAGACTGAAATAGCCTTGGGCACAGCCCAAGTCCAGCACTTTAAGGGGGCGGCCGAGATGGGCTTGCAGCGCCTCATAAATGCCAACGATAACGTCCAGCCTGTCTGCACACGGCCGTGACACATGATCAGAAAGGTCTGAATGGCCAAAGATCGGCTGATAAACTTCAGGTAAATCGGCTACCAATTGCTCAATCATTTACAACAACCTCAACGCCTAACGCATCCTGATACTCAACATTAAACGTTGCGCCCATATCAGAAATCCCCCAAAACTGAACAGCCCTGCTGATTTTCAACATAACCGAATCATAACGCCGATCCAACGGTATTAGGTCGCCTGCCAGCGGGTCACCGGACGACACACCAAACGACACCAGAAAGTCTCCGGCATTCAAATTGAGCGGGAGAGAAAACTTAAACATCCTGATATCACCGGCTTTCACTGAAATGACCGCCTGACCCCGGCTCGACACAAAGGAGTTAGTCCCGTACAAAAAGATGCCGTCCAGCGTCTTGATCAAAAACCCGGGCACGACACTTTCAAAATCCGCATCAAACTTGACCTTGAAATAAAAATCACCATTGGAGTTGCTTTCGATACGTGACGGAAAACGCTCACCGTCAACGATCAGCAAATAATCCAGAATCGAAGCACCGCCATGTCCCCATCGGTATTCAGATGGGTTGTACCCACCACGGCTGGCAAACACATCGCTGGTGTTCAAGAAGTCTTCTTGAACGAGGCCTGGGCTGGCGACATCGGCTTGGTGCCCTGCGCCTTTTTTCTTGCCAAACAGCTCATCCAGGTAACGGTTAGTGACCTCCCGAGAAGGGCCGTCAAGCTCGACGTGGCCATTCTTCAACAAGATAGCTCGTTCACAATGCCGAACAATGTCATCAGCACTGTGCGAGACCAGAATCAGGGTCATGCCCTCATCGCGATATTGCTTGATGCGCTTAAAACACTTGGCTTGAAAGTAACTGTCGCCGACAGAAAGGGCTTCGTCGACGATGAGGAGATCGGGTTTGAACGCTGTCGCTACCGCGAAAGCAACACGCATTTGCATGCCGCTGGAATAGGTTCTCACCGGCTCATCAAAGTACTCACCGATTTCGGCGAAGGCCTCGATATCTGGCATCGCCTCCTCGATCTCGAATGCGCTGAACCCCATCAAGCCTGCTGAGTGATATACGTTCTGGCGCCCACTCAGTTCCGGAGTGAACCCCATGCCTAATTCTAAAATGGCAGCGATACGCCCATTGATCTGCACACTGCCCTCTGTGGGTTGCAGTGTACCGGTGATCATTTTGAGCAACGTGGATTTACCCGCACCATTCTGGCCCACAATGCCAATAGACTCGCCAGGGCGTATTGTAAAATTCACCCCCCGCATTACCCAGTGCTCTTCACTGGGTTTTATTGGCAAGCCAAACCAACGACCGATGCGTTGAAACTCTGAGGCATAAACGCGGTAAGCCTTGCCCAGGTTGCTGACACTTAAAAGGCTCATAGCACATCCACCATTTCTGGCGCAGCACGCCTGAACATCATTAAGCCTAACAACATCAACAAGATCGCAATAACCGTAGGAACTATCAGCCCATCGAGGTTCGGCATCCGCGCGTGTACCAGCGCGTCATGGTAAGCAGTGACGACGGGGTACATGGGGTTGTAGTCCATCAAGCCTTTGAAATCGTCGGGAATAATATTGTCCGGGTAAACGATCGGGGTAAACCAGAACCAGGCCTGCAGGACAATAGGCACAACTTGGCCGGTGTCGCGTACAAATACATTCAATATACCAAGCACCAGGCCAATACCCACCGCTAAGGCAGTGACGACGACCGTCAGCGGTATGACCCACAGAATTTGCACGCTCAGTGACTGACCGAGGAGCGCAAAAACCAACAACAATGCCACGAAGAGCAGCCCGTAGTTGAGCAAGCAGGAACCCACCGTAATCACCGGCAAAGTGATGCGCGGAAATCGCATTTTCTTCATCAGGTTTCCCTGATCGATGAATAGCGTCAAGCAACGACCGATGATTTCAGAGAACAGGCTCCAGGCCAGAACGCCGGCCATCAGATAAAGCGCATAGGCATATTTATTATCAATACCCGGCAACTTCGCCGCCAGCACGTTGGACAGCACCAGCGCATAAATCGCAACTTGCGCCAGCGGGTTAATAATCATCCACAGCCCGCCCAAACGACTTCGGGCAAAACGGGCAACGAACTCATTACGAATGGACGACCAGACGAAGCCGCGGTACTCCCAAAGGCTTCTAAACAACCCCAACATCGCTGACTCCTGAAAAAAAGGTCAGGCGTACGCCTGACCTACTGCAACACCTACCACCGGCTCCAAACCCTCATGCTTCAAGCATTAAGAGTGCAAAACACGAGCCACTAGCCATATCTCTTCGGGCGCCTGATCAGCCAGCAACCCGGCCGTAGATATCCTCAAACCGGACGATATCGTCTTCACCTAGATAATCGCCGCTCTGCACCTCGATCAACACCAGATCGATAACACCTGGGTTCTCCAGGCGATGGGTATGACCTGCCGGGATGAACGTTGATTCATTTGTGTTGAGCAAAAATTCGCGATCGTTGTTAACAACGCGCGCCATGCCGCTCACCACAATCCAATGTTCGCTCCGGTGATGGTGCATCTGGAGTGACAGCGATGCTTGGGGCTTGACCACAATGCGCTTAATCTTGAAGCGCTGGTCTTCTTCCAGTGTCGTGTAAGCGCCCCAAGGACGGCGGACCGTGGTGTGATCGAGGTGCGAGCAATGCCCGTTCTGCTTCAACTGCGCCGTGATCGCTTTGATGTCTTGTGCGTGGTCTTTGTGTGCGACCAGCAGTGCATCCGGCGTATCGACGATGATCAGATCCTCAACCCCTACCAACGCTGCCAGACGACGCGGGCTACGCACGTAGTTATTGGAGGAGCCGTGAAAAATGACTTCACCCTCAACACGGTTACCTTGCTCATTAGCTGGCGACAGCTCGCTCATGGCGTTCCAAGAGCCGATATCACTCCAGCCGATATCACAAGGCACCGTTGCTACCTTGCTTGAGCGTTCCATCAGTGCGAAGTCGATGGAAATATCCGGAACCTTGGCAAAGCTCTCGGGCTCCAGGTGCAGGCTGCGATGGCTGGTGCCAGTCATCGTGCCGGAACCTGCCAGGCACAGGTCTACGGCACTGGATACATCCGGTGCGCAGAGGGCCATTTCTTCAATCAGGGTACCGGCGCGGAAACAGAACATGCCGGAGTTCCAGAAGTACTCACCTGACGCCAGATAGCCTTGGGCAGTTTCCAGGTCTGGCTTCTCGACGAAGCGCTTGACCTTGAAGCCTTTGCCGAGGGGGCTGTCGTTGTCTTTCTGGATATATCCGTAACCGGTTTCCGGAAACTCCGGCTTTACGCCAAACGTCACCAGCCAGCCATCTTTGGCCAACGCGGAGGCGGTAGAAACCGCATCGGCAAACGCCGCTTGATTTCCGATCAGGTGGTCAGCTGGCAGCACCAGCATGATGGCATCTGCCCCGTGAGTGCGCGCAACTTCTTGAGCAGCCAGCGCAACGGCCGCTGCAGTATTACGCCCAAAGGGCTCAAGAACAAAACTGAGGTTCGTGAATTGAGGTGCTTGTGCGCCGTATTCATCGAGCGTTTTGAAATAGAGATCACGATTGGTGATCGTCAGCACTTCGCTGACTGCGTCCAGCGCCAAGGCACGGCCGTAGGTTTTGCGAATCAGATTTCCGCCATCCGGCAATTCGATGAATGGCTTAGGATGCGCTGAACGAGAGACAGGCCACAGGCGGCTGCCCGCACCGCCGCAAATAATAACTGGAACAAATGTCACTTTTTGTAGCTCCTTTACGTACTGCAACTTCATGTCGACTGCCGCTCTCGCCCCCTCGGCGCGACAAATTCGAAAACAAAGTAGCGTAGAGACTTTCAGCTATATAAGGTCAGATCGCAGAGGCGCTTTGGGGGAAATAGAGTATTTTTCGTACAAATTAGCCTTAATATTCTTAATTATATTGTCATTTATGTCTAGGACAACACGGATTAATCCGACAGCTAAAGCTACTTTTCTTCTCCATAAAAACGCTTTCTGCCTGAAACGTGTCACTTTTCTTCCCGACACGCTTATTCACCCGCTCAACCGGCGTCGAAACCTTTAGCCCACCCTGGTACAGACCTTTCGCAGATGCTGTCGTTTTTCAGTGTGCGACTCTGACTTCACCGCCGCTCAGAAAATTCCCTCAATAATTACCGAAACGTGCCGATACCCCATCAAAGCCTTGCGGATTGAACAATCATGCGTAATAACCAACCCGTTACCCAGCGCGAACGTACCTTCCCCGCTCAGCAACGGTTGATCTCCACCACAGATGCCAAAGGTGTGATCACCTACTGCAACGACGCCTTTGTCGAAATCAGTGGGTTCACCCGTGACGAGTTGATCCGTGCCCCGCACAACCTGGTGCGTCACCCGGATGTGCCGTCGGCCGTGTTCGCGCACATGTGGTCCACGCTCAAACAAGGCTTGCCATGGATGGGCATCGTCAAGAACCGCTGCAAGACCGGCGATCATTACTGGGTTAACGCCTATGTAACGCCGGTCTTCGATGGCAACCAGGTGATCGGCTACGAATCGGTGCGCATCAAGCCCACCGCCGAGCAGATTCGCCGGGCCGAAGCGCTCTACCAACGCATCAACCAGGGCAAGTCGGCCGTGCCTCAGCGCGACAAATGGCTGCCGGTGCTGCAAGACTGGCTGCCTTTTATTCTGGTCAGCCAGCTCAGCTTCATGATCGGTGCGTCGCTCAACTCCCACTGGGGCTTTGCCCTGGCGGCGGGGCTGTCGGTGCCACTGGGCCTGCTGGGCCTGAGCTGGCAGCAACGCGGCCTCAAGCGTCTGCTGCGCCTGGCGGAGCAAACCACGTCCGACCCGCTGATCGCGCAGATGTACACCGACAGCCGTGGCGCACAAGCGCGGCTGGAGATGTCGATTCTCAGCCAGGAGGCGCGTCTGAAGACGTGCCTTACTCGCTTGCAGGATACGGCCGAGCACCTCAACGATCAGGCAGCGCAGTCCAACACCCTGGCGCACAACAGCTCCAGCGGCCTGGAACGCCAGCGCGTGGAAACCGAGCAGGTCGCCACCGCCGTCAACCAGATGGCAGCGACAACCCAGGAAGTGGCCAGCCACGTGCAGCGCACGGCGGACGCTACCCAGGAAGCCAATCGCCTGACCGGCCGCGGTCGCGACATCGCCGGGGAAACCCGCGAAGCGATCCAGCGCCTGTCGGTCGCCGTGGGTGAAACCGGTGTAACCGTCACCCAGCTGGCCAAGGACAGTGATGAAATCGGCGGCGTGGTGGACGTGATCAAGGGCATCGCCGACCAGACCAACCTGCTGGCATTGAACGCCGCCATCGAAGCCGCCCGTGCCGGCGAAATGGGCCGTGGCTTTGCAGTGGTGGCTGACGAAGTCCGTCAACTGGCGCAGCGTACCGCCGAGTCCACCGGGCAGATCCATGCCCTGATCGCCAAACTGCAGCAGACCGCCGCCGCCGCCGTGCAAACCATGGACGCCGGGCATCGCCAGGCCGAAGAAGGCGTGGCACGCGTGATGGAGGCGGATCAGGCGCTGGTGGGCATCAGTGAAGCGGTGGCCAACATCACCGACATGACCACGCAGATTGCCGCCGCCACCGAAGAGCAAAGCGCCGTGGCCGAAGAGATCAGCCGCAATATCAGCACGATTGCGCTGTTGGCGGACCAGACCTCGGAGCAGGCGATGAACTCGGCGCAGTTGAGTGAAGAGCTGACGCATACAGCGAATACCCAGTATTCGCTGGTGGAGCGTTTTAACCGGTAAACCGCTATCGCGGCCAAGCCCGCTCCCACATTGGATGGGGTTCACGTATTTATATTTGTGAATACATTCAAATGTGGGAGCTGGCTTGCCGGCGATGAGGCCCTAAAGGCCGGCGAGAAACTCGGAGACCTTCAGCGCCGCAGCCTCCAAATGCTGCTCATGACTAAACCCCGAAGCCTTCAACGGCTTCAAATCATGATCCCCCGCCACCAGCCACATCACCTCGATGCTCGGCGACAACGCATACCCCTCCACCGCCGCCCGATTGCCCAGCGCATCGCGCTCGCCCTGCACAATCAACGTCGGCGTCTTCAGACCGGCCAGATGTTCAGTGCGGGGTTTCTCCGGTTTGCCCACCGCGTAAAACGGATAACCCAGGCACACCAACCCGTCTGCACCCAATTCATCCGCCAGCAAACTGGCCATCCGCCCGCCCATGGACTTGCCGCCAACGGCCAGTGGGCCAGCGACATGGCGTCGCACCTCGGCATACACCTCGCGCCAGGCTTGCAATAGTTTCGGCGCCGGATTCGGCGGACGTTTGCCGCCGTCCAGGCGGCGCTGGGCCATGTAGGGGAATTCAAAGCGCAATACGTTCACGCCATGCCCGGCAAGGCGTGCAGCCATGTCGTTCATAAACCCCGAGTCCATGGGCGCACCGGCACCGTGGGCCAGGATCAGCGTCACCGGCGCACGCGCGCTGGAACCCGTCGCCGCATCCCACAACCAGCCGCGCTCGCGCACACACTGCGCCCATTGATCCCCGTCAATACTGGCCTTGTGCTCTTTGCCCATGCTTGCCTCGCTTTTTAGTCTGCCTATAACTCCAGCCCAAGTGCCGCATTGGCTTGGGTTGAACCGTGGATGGGGAACCATGAACACTACTTTAAGTACCGCCTATAACTACAAGGTGGTCCGCCAATTCACCATTATGACGGTGGTGTGGGGCATCGTCGGCATGGGGCTCGGGGTTTTTCTCGCCGCCCAATTGGTTTGGCCTGCACTCAACTTCGATTTGCCCTGGACCAGCTTCGGCCGCTTGCGCCCGCTGCACACCAACGCGGTGATCTTTGCCTTCGGCGGTTGCGCGCTGTTCGCCAGCTCGTTTTACTCGGTGCAGCGCACCTGCCAGACACAGCTGTTCGCGCCGAAAATCGCCGCGTTCTGCTTCTGGGGCTGGCAGCTCGTCATTCTATTGGCCGCGATCAGCTTGCCGCTGGGCTACACCAGCTCCAAGGAATACGCCGAGCTGGAATGGCCAATCGACATTCTGATCACCATCGTCTGGGTGGCCTACGCCATCGTGTTCTTCGGCACGATCATGAAGCGCAACACCAAGCACATCTACGTCGGCAACTGGTTCTTCGGTGCGTTCATCATCACCGTGGCCATTCTGCACATCGTCAACAACCTGGAAATCCCGGTCAGCCTGACCAAGTCCTACTCCCTCTACGGCGGTGCGACGGATGCAATGGTGCAGTGGTGGTATGGGCATAACGCGGTAGGCTTTTTCCTCACCGCCGGTTTCCTCGGGATGATGTATTACTTCGTGCCCAAGCAAGCCGAACGTCCGGTGTATTCCTATCGCCTGTCCATCGTGCACTTCTGGGCGCTGATCACCCTGTACATCTGGGCCGGCCCGCACCACTTGCACTACACCGCGTTGCCGGATTGGGCGCAGTCACTGGGCATGGTGATGTCGCTGGTACTGCTGGCACCGAGCTGGGGCGGCATGATCAACGGCATGATGACGCTCTCGGGCGCCTGGCATAAATTGCGCAGCGACCCGATCCTGCGCTTTTTGGTGGTGTCGCTGGCGTTCTACGGCATGTCGACCTTCGAAGGGCCGATGATGGCCATCAAGACGGTCAACGCCCTCTCCCACTACACCGACTGGACCATCGGCCACGTACACGCCGGCGCGCTGGGCTGGGTGGCGATGATTTCCATCGGCGCGCTGTACCACATGATCCCCAAAGTGTTTGGCCGCGAGCAGATGTACAGCCTCGGCCTGATCAACGCGCACTTCTGGCTGGCCACCATCGGCACCGTGCTCTACATCGCCTCGATGTGGGTCAACGGCATCGCCCAGGGCCTGATGTGGCGTGCGGTCAACGAAGACGGCACCTTGACCTACTCCTTCGTCGAAACCCTGGTGGCCAGCCACCCTGGCTACATCGTGCGACTGGTGGGCGGTGCAGTGTTCCTCAGCGGCATGTTCCTGATGGCTTACAACACATGGCGCACCGTGCGCTCGGCGCCATCGCTGCAAGCCGCCGAACCCGCCACCGCCGCGCAAATGGCCTGAGGAGTCCGTGATGAAACACGAAACGATTGAAAAGAACGTCGGCCTGCTGATGCTGCTGATGGTGCTGGCCGTGAGCATCGGCGGCCTGACCCAGATCGTCCCGCTGTTCTTCCAGGACGTGACCAACAAGCCGGTCGAAGGCATGAAGCCCTACACCGCGCTGCAACTGGAAGGCCGCGACATCTACATCCGCGAAGGCTGCGTGCAGTGCCACTCGCAGATGATCCGCCCGTTCCGTGCCGAAACCGAACGCTACGGCCACTACTCGGTGGCAGGCGAAAGCGTGTGGGACCACCCGTTCCTGTGGGGCTCCAAGCGCACCGGGCCAGACCTGGCCCGCGTCGGCGCGCGTTACTCGGACGACTGGCACCGCGCGCACCTGTACAACCCGCGCAACGTGGTGCCGGAGTCAAAAATGCCGGCCTACCCATGGCTGGTCACGGCACCGGTCGACAGCAGCCACACCGAAACCAAGTTGAAAGTGATGCGCACCCTCGGCGTGCCCTACACCGACGACGACATCAGTGGCGCCGTTGCCAGCCTCAAGGGCAAGACCGAGATGGACGCGCTGGTTGCGTACCTGCAAGTGCTCGGCACTGCCATCAAGAGCAAGAGGTGAGCCATGGGATTTGAATTTGACGCGGGCACCATCCGCGGCCTTGGCACGCTGGTGGTCGCCATCGCTTTTATCGGCCTGTCGCTGTGGGTGTTCAACAACCGGCGCAACGCGGAATTCGAGCAGGCCCGCCTGCTGCCATTTGCCGATGAACCTACTCCATCCGACGCTCAAGAAGAGCCTGCAACAAGGAGCACTCGCCCATGACGACCTTCTGGAGTACATGGATCTGCGTATTGACCCTCGGCAGCCTGATCGGCCTGACCTGGCTATTGATCGGCACCCGCAGGGGCGAAACCAAGGGCAGCGTCGACCAGACCATGGGCCACGCCTTCGACGGCATCGAGGAATACGACAACCCGCTGCCGCAGTGGTGGTTCATGCTGTTCGCCGGCACCCTGGTGTTTGCCGTCGGCTACCTGATCCTCTACCCGGGCCTGGGTAACTGGAAAGGCGTATTGCCGGGCTATGAAGGCGGCTGGACCCAGACCAAGGAATGGGACAAGGAAATGGCCAAGGCCGACGCCAGGTTCGGGCCGATCTTCGCCAAATTCGCGGCCATGCCGGTGGAAGAAGTCGCCAAGGACCCACAGGCACTGAAAATGGGCGGCCGCCTGTTCGCTTCCAACTGCGCGGTGTGCCACGGCTCGGATGCCAAGGGCGCGTATGGCTTCCCCAACCTGGCGGACAACCTCTGGCGCTGGGGCGGCTCGGCGGAGGCGATCAAAGCGACGATCATGAATGGTCGCCACGCGGCGATGCCGGCCTGGGGTGAAGTGCTGGGCGAAGACGGTGTGAAGAACGTCGCCGCCTATGTGCGCCACGACCTGGCCGGGCTGCCCTTGCCGGCCAACAGCACCGCTGACCTCGCCGCCGGGCAAGCGGCGTTCAGCACCACCTGTGTCGCCTGCCACGGTCCGCAAGGCCACGGCGTGGAAGCCATGGGCGCGCCGAACCTGACCGAGCCTGCCGGTTTCATTTACGGCACCAGCCTGGCGCAGCTGCAGCAGACCATCCGCCACGGCCGCCAAGGCCAGATGCCCGCGCAGGACGTGCTGCAAGGCAATGACAAAGTGCACCTGCTTGCGGCCTATGTGTACAGCTTGTCCCATAACGCTGATGGCGCAACGCCAGAAAGCCCAGCCGAGTAACCGCAGACTGCCGCCCCAACTCGGGGCGGCAGCCCTGTGTCTCTAAGCGACCAAGTGTCGCACCCCTCCCCACCCCAACTTTCCCCTGCTGCCATTCGGGTCTACGCTTGCCCAACAGTGACCGGTTTTGGCGTATCAGGCGACTGCCGTTGCGACCTGAAAAAATTCCTGTCCACTCGATCAGCTTTCGATTTCTGATTTTGTCCTTACGCCAAACATGGAAAGGGCGCAGAATCTGGCCCGGAACGCATTGATACAGGTCAGCCATTGCGTTGCAATGGCCCCTCGGTTTGTCCATACTTGCGGCCGATTTCAACTATAAAAAAACCTAAACCGTGGAACCTTAGAATGAGCACAGCAATCAGTCCGACTGCTTATAACTATAAGGTAGTCCGCCAGTTCGCCATCATGACGGTGGTCTGGGGGATCCTTGGCATGGGGCTCGGGGTGTTCATCGCCTCGCAACTGGTTTGGCCGGAATTGAATTTCGGTTTGCCATGGACGACCTTCGGCCGCCTGCGCCCGCTGCACACCAACCTGGTGATTTTCGCCTTCGGCGGATGTGCATTGTTTGCCACCTCCTACTATGTCGTGCAGCGAACCTGCCAGACGCGACTGATCTCCGACGGCCTCGCCGCCTTCACATTCTGGGGCTGGCAAGCCGTGATCCTCGGCGCCATCATCACTCTGCCGCTGGGCTACACCACCACCAAGGAATACGCCGAGCTGGAATGGCCCATCGCCATTTTGCTGGCCATCGTCTGGGTGACCTACGCCGTGGTGTTCTTCGGCACCATCGTCAAGCGCAAGACCAAGCACATTTATGTGGGTAACTGGTTCTACGGTGCCTTCATTCTGGTCACGGCGATGCTGCACATCGTCAACCACGCGTCCTTGCCGGTGAGCTGGTTCAAGTCCTATTCGGCCTACGCCGGGGCGACGGACGCGATGATCCAGTGGTGGTACGGCCACAATGCCGTGGGCTTCTTCCTCACCACCGGCTTCCTGGGGATGATGTATTACTTCGTGCCCAAACAGGCCGAGCGTCCGATCTACTCGTATCGCCTGTCCATCGTGCACTTCTGGGCGCTGATCACCCTGTACATCTGGGCCGGCCCGCACCACCTGCACTACACCGCGCTGCCGGACTGGGCGCAGTCGCTGGGCATGGCGATGTCGATCATCCTGCTGGCCCCCAGCTGGGGCGGCATGATCAACGGCATGATGACGCTCTCGGGCGCCTGGCATAAATTGCGCACCGACCCGATCCTGCGCTTTTTGGTGGTGTCGCTGGCGTTCTACGGCATGTCGACCTTCGAAGGGCCGATGATGGCGATCAAAACCGTCAACTCGCTGTCCCACTACACCGACTGGACCATCGGCCACGTCCACGCTGGCGCGTTGGGCTGGGTGGCGATGATCTCCATCGGTGCGCTGTACCACATGATCCCCAAACTGTTCGGCCGTGCGCAGATGCACAGCGTCGGGCTGATCAACGCGCACTTCTGGCTGGCCACCATCGGCACCGTGCTCTACATCGCCTCGATGTGGGTCAACGGCATCACCCAGGGCCTGATGTGGCGTGCGATCAACGATGACGGCACGCTCACCTACTCCTTCGTCGAAGCGTTGCAAGCCAGCCATCCGGGCTACATCGTCCGCGCCCTGGGCGGTGCGTTCTTTGCCAGCGGCATGCTGTTGATGGCCTACAACGTCTGGCGCACCGTGCGTGCCTCCGACCCTGTAGAGGCTGAAGCCGCCGCCAAGATCGCCGTTGTGGGAGCTCACTGATGAAGCATGAAGTAGTCGAGAAGAATATCGGCCTGCTGGCCTTCTTCATGGTCATCGCCGTGAGTATCGGCGGCCTGACCCAGATCGTTCCGCTGTTTTTCCAGGACGTGACCAACAAGCCGGTCGAAGGCATGAAGCCGCGCACCGCGCTTGAACTGGAAGGTCGCGACGTCTACATCGCCAACGGTTGCGTGGGCTGCCACTCGCAGATGATCCGCCCGTTCCGCGCCGAAACCGAACGCTACGGCCACTACTCGGTGGCCGGTGAAAGCGTGTGGGACCACCCGTTCCTGTGGGGTTCCAAGCGCACCGGCCCGGACCTGGCCCGCGTCGGCGCACGTTACTCGGACGACTGGCACCGCGCGCACTTGTATAACCCGCGCAACGTGGTGCCGGAGTCGAAAATGCCGGCCTACCCGTTCCTCGTGGAAAACAAGCTCGACGGCAAGGACACCGCGAAGAAGATGGAAGTCTTGCGCACCCTGGGCGTGCCCTACACCGATGAAGACATCGCCGGTGCAGCCGCAGCCGTAAAGGGCAAGACCGAAATGGACGCACTGGTGGCCTACCTGCAAGGCCTTGGCACCATCATCAAAAGCAAACGGTGATCTGCATGGATATCGGGATGATTCGTGGCCTGGGCACCGTTGTGGTGATGGTGGCCTTTATCGGCCTGGCGTTGTGGGTGTTCAGCCCCCGCCGCAAGTCGGAGTTTGACGACGCGACCATGTTGCCTTTTGCGGATGATCCCGAAGCCATCAAGCACGTCGAGCAAGCGTCTAGGAGTAACAAAGAATGACTACGTTCTGGAGTCTGTACGTCACAGTCCTCAGTCTGGGTACCATCTTCGCCCTGACCTGGCTGCTGCTGTCGACCCGCAAGGGCCAGCGCACCGAGCAGACGGACGAGACTGTCGGCCACTCGTTCGATGGCATCGAGGAATACGACAACCCGCTGCCCAAGTGGTGGTTCATGCTGTTTGTCGGCACCATCATCTTCGCCCTCGGCTACCTGGCGTTGTACCCCGGCCTTGGCAATTGGAAAGGCCTGCTGCCGGGCTACAACTACCTCGACAACGACAAGCAAACCCCCTTCGCCAACGGCCAGACCGGCTGGACCGGCGTGCACGAATGGGAAAAGGAAATGGCCAGGTCGGACGCCAAGTTCGGCCCGATCTTCGCCAAATTCGCCGCGATGCCGATTGAAGACGTTGCCAAGGACCCGCAAGCCTTGAAGATGGGCGGCCGCCTGTTCGCCTCCAACTGCTCGGTGTGCCACGGCTCCGACGCCAAGGGCGCCTACGGTTTTCCCAACCTGACCGACGCTGATTGGCGCTGGGGCGGCGAGCCGGCGACCATCAAGGAAACCATCATGAAAGGCCGCCACGCGGTGATGCCGGCGTGGGCCGAAGTTATTGGCGAGCAAGGCGTGGCCGACGTGGCAGGTTTTGTGGTGACCAACCTCGACGGTCGCAAACTGCCTGAAGGCGCGAAGGCCGATGTGGCCAACGGCGCGAAACTCTTCGCCGCCAACTGCGTGGCCTGCCACGGTCCTGCCGGTAAAGGCACGCCGGCGATGGGCGCGCCAGACCTGACGCACCCGGGTGCATTCATCTACGGTTCGAGCTTCGCGCAGCTGCAGCAGACCATTCGTTATGGCCGTCAAGGCCAGATGCCTGCGCAGGAGTTGCTGCAAGGCAACGACAAGGTGCACTTGCTGGCAGCCTATGTTTACAGCCTGTCCCATGGCGACAAGCCGGCTGAAGAGCAGTAAGACACACAAGCAAATGGTACGAGGGGCTTGCCCCCGATAGCGGTGGTTGAGTGACAGTTGTATCAACTGACATGCCGCAATCGGGGGCAAGCCCCCTCCCACATTTGGAGCGCACTGCACTGCCTGCAAATCTGCAACACAGCCAAAACCGACCATACTTCACAAGTCAATTGATCCAGATCACCTACACCATCAATTGATTTCCCCCAACGCGACCAAAGGTCGCACCCGTGCAGCACTGACGCAGGCGTATCATTACGCCACTGCAAGAGCCTATTTTTGACCCCGGTTGGCACGTACTGGCCGAGGCAAATCTCCACCGCCGTGGGATGCAATGATGAGCAACCAAATACCGGTACATGACGTTACCCCGCCTGCCAAAAACGCCAGTCAGTCCGTCGACCTGTATGCGTCGCGAGAGAAAATCTACACCCGCGCCTTCACCGGCTTGTTCCGCAACTTGCGCATGCTCGGCGGCGCTGGTTTGTTCCTGCTGTACTTCGGCACCGTGTGGCTGAACTGGGGCGGGCATCAGGCGGTTTGGTGGAACTTGCCGGAGCGTAAATTCTTCATTTTTGGCGCGACCTTCTGGCCCCAGGATTTCATTCTGCTGTCGGGCATTCTGATCGTGGCCGCCTTTGGCCTGTTCTTTATCACCGTGTACGCCGGTCGTGTGTGGTGTGGCTATACCTGCCCGCAAAGCGTGTGGACCTGGATCTTCATGTGGTGTGAAAAGGTCACCGAAGGCGACCGCAACCAGCGCATCAAGCTCGACAAAGCGCCGATGGGCGCCAACAAGTTCCTGCGCAAATTCAGCAAGCACACGCTGTGGCTGTTGATCGGCTTTGTCACCGGCATGACGTTTGTTGGCTATTTCTCGCCGATCCGCGAACTGGTGTTCGACTTCTTCACCGGCCAGGCCGATGGCTGGTCGTATTTCTGGGTCGGCTTTTTCACCCTGGCCACCTATGGCAATGCCGGCTGGCTGCGCGAACAGGTGTGCATCTACATGTGCCCGTACGCGCGCTTTCAAAGCGTGATGTTCGACAAGGACACCCTGATCGTTTCCTACGATCCACGCCGTGGCGAAGTGCGTGGCCCGCGCAAAAAAGGCACCGACTACAAGGCCCAGGGCCTGGGCGACTGCATCGATTGCACGATGTGCGTGCAGGTGTGCCCTACCGGCATCGACATCCGCGACGGCTTGCAAATCGAGTGCATCGGCTGCGCTGCGTGTATCGACGCCTGCGACAACATCATGGACAAAATGGAGTACCCGCGCGGCCTGATCAGCTACACCACCGAGCACAACCTGTCGGGGCAGAAAACCCATAAATTGCGCCCGCGCCTGATCGGTTACGCGCTGGTATTGCTGGCAATGATCAGCCTGTTGGTCGGGGCATTTTTCATGCGCTCGCTGGTCGGTTTCGACGTCAGCAAAGACCGTGTGCTGTTCCGCGAAAACGCCGAGGGCCGGATCGAAAACGTCTACAGCCTGAAGATCATGAACAAGGACCAGCGCGACCACACCTACGTGCTCGACGCTTCGGGCCTGCCGGACCTCAAGCTGCAGGGTCGACGCGAGATCAAAGTGGCGGCCGGGGAAATCCTCAGCCTGCCGGTCGAGCTGTCCAGCGCACCAGAGCAACTGCCGTCGAGCACCAACGAGGTGACCTTCATCCTCAAGGATGCCGATGACGACAGCGTCCACATTGAAGCCAAGAGCCGATTCATCGGCCCACAAGTTCGTTAACTAGAGAGCACGACAATGCCCGCAGCTACTGCCGCAAGCCCTTGGTACAAGCACCTCTGGCCGTGGATCATCATTGGGATCCTGACCTGTTCGGTGACCTTGACCTTGTCCATGGTGACCATTGCGGTGAAGAACCCGGACAACCTGGTCAACGACAACTACTACGAGGCCGGCAAAGGCATCAACCGCTCCCTGGACCGCGAACTGCTGGCCCAGACCCTGCAACTGCGCGCCGCGGTGCACCTGGACGAACTGACCGGTGAAGTCGACCTGCACCTGACCGGCAACAGCAACCCGACCACGCTGGAGCTGAACCTGATTTCTCCGACCCAGCCGGAGAAGGATCGCAAGATCAATCTGGCCCGCAGCGACAGTGAGCCGGGCCGCTACATTGGCCAGGTCACCGACAAGGTCGAAGGCCGGCGCTTTGTGGAATTGCTCGGTGTCGAGGGCGACAGGACCTGGCGCCTGTTCGAAGAGGAACAGGTCAGCCACGACAAGGACTTGCTGCTCGGTGATGAGCCGTTGCAGGGCGCTGAAGACCTGAAGAAGTAATAAGCCTGCGCTTCGCGCATCGCGGGCAAGCCGCTCCCCCACTGGATCGCGATTCCTTGTGGGGGCCGGGCTTGCCCACGATGAGGCCCTCTCAGCCGACTAAGATCTAAACCCATGAGCACCCCAACCCCCTGCTACCACTGCGCCCTGCCCGTCCCGTCCGGCAGCCGGTTCACCGCCGTGATCCTCGGCGAGCGCCGCGAACTGTGCTGCCCGGGCTGCCAGGCGGTGGCCGAGGCCATTGTGGCCGGCGGGCTGGAAAGCTATTACCAGCACCGCAGCGAAGCCTCGGCCAACCCCGAAGCGCTGCCGGTGCAACTGGTGGACGAGTTGGCCCTGTACGACCGCGCCGACGTGCAAAAACCCTTTGTGCGCCATGACGGTGACCTCGCCGAAACCACCTTGTTGATGGAAGGCATCAGCTGCGCGGCCTGTGGCTGGCTGATCGAAAAACACCTGCGCAGCCTGCCCGCGGTGGCCGAGGCTCGGCTGAACCTGTCCAACCACCGCCTGCACGTGCGCTGGGCCGACGCGCAATTGCCGCTGAGCCAGCTGCTCAGCGAGCTGCGCCATATCGGCTACGCCGCCCACCCTTATCAGGCTGACCGCGCCGCCGAGCAGTTGGCCGGCGAAAACCGTCTGGCCTTGCGCCAATTGGGGGTCGCGGGGTTGCTGTGGTTTCAGGCAATGATGGCGACCATGGCCACTTGGCCCGAATTCAATATCGACCTGAGCCCGGAGCTGCACGTGATCCTGCGCTGGGTGGCGATGTTTCTGACCACGCCCATCGTGTTCTACAGCTGCGCGCCCTTCTTCAAAGGTGCGCTGCGCGACCTGCGCACGCGCCACCTGACGATGGACGTGTCGGTGTCCCTGGCGATAGGCGGCGCGTATCTGGCTGGCATTTGGACCGCCATCACCGGCGCCGGCGAGCTGTATTTCGACGCGGTGGGCATGTTCGCGCTGTTCCTGCTGGCCGGCCGCTACCTGGAGCGCCGAGCGCGGGAACGTACGGCCGCCGCCACCGCTCAACTGGTCAACCTGTTGCCCGCCTCGTGCCTGCGCCTGAAAGCTGACGGCCAGAGCGAACGCATTCTGCTCAGCGAATTGGCCGTGGGTGACCGCGTGCTGGTACACCCCGGCGCGGTGCTGCCGGCAGACGGCGTCATCCTCGACGGCCAGTCAAGCATCGATGAAGCCCTGCTCACCGGCGAATACCTGCCGCAGCCACGCCACGTGGGCGATGCGGTGACTGCCGGCACACTCAACGTCGAAGGTGCGTTGAGCGTTGAGGTCCGCGCCCTGGGCCATGACACGCGCCTGTCCGCCATCGTGCGCCTGCTGGAGCGCGCCCAGGCCGAGAAACCGCGCCTGGCGCAAATCGCCGACCGTGCCGCGCAATGGTTTCTGCTGTGCTCGCTGATCGCCGCGGCGTTGATCGGCCTGCTGTGGTGGCAATTGGATCCCTCGCGGGCGTTCTGGATTGTGTTGGCGATGCTGGTGGCGACCTGCCCGTGCGCGCTCTCTTTGGCCACGCCAACCGCCCTCACCGCCGCCACGGGTACGCTGCATAAACTCGGGCTGTTACTGACCCGCGGGCACGTGCTGGAAGGCTTGAACCAGATCGACACGGTGATTTTCGACAAGACCGGCACCCTGACCGAAGGCCGCCTGGCGTTACGTGCGACCCACCCTTTGAGCGCGCTGAGCAGCGATGATTGCCTGAGCCTCGCCGCAGCCCTGGAAAACCGCTCCGAACACCCGATTGCACGGGCTTTTGGCCGTGCGCCGCTGGCCGCCGAAGAAGTCCTGAGTTTCCCCGGCCTGGGCCTGGAAGGCCGTGTGGGTGAGCGCCAACTGCGTATCGGCCAACCGGGGTTTGTCTGCGAATTGAGCGGCTGTCCGACTCCCGCCTCGCCGGACGACGCGGGCCAGTGGCTGCTGCTGGGCGATCGTGACGGCGCGCTCGCCTGGTTCGTGCTGGATGACCGTCTGCGCAGCGACGCGCCAGCCCTGTTGGCGGCATGCAAAGCGCGCGGCTGGCGCGCATTGCTGCTCTCAGGTGACAGCTCGCCGATGGTGGCCAGCGTTGCCTGTGAACTGGGCATCGACGAAGCCCATGGCGGCCTGCGCCCCGACGACAAACTGCAGATACTGCAACAGCTGCACAAGGAAGGCCGCAAGGTGCTGATGCTCGGCGATGGCGTCAACGATGTACCGGTGCTCGCTGCTGCCGATATCAGTGTGGCAATGGGCTCGGCCACGGACCTGGCAAAAACCAGCGCCGATGCCGTGCTGTTGTCCAATCGACTCGACGCGTTGGTGCAGGCCTTTACCCTCGCGCGGCGCACCCGTCGGGTAATCCTCGAAAACCTGCTGTGGGCCGGGCTGTACAATGGCCTTATGCTGCCGTTTGCCGCGCTCGGCTGGATCACGCCGATCTGGGCGGCGATCGGCATGTCCCTCAGCTCGTTGACTGTGGTGCTCAACGCCTTGCGCCTGACTCGCCTGCCGAGCGCGCCGACTGCCAGCGCCCCCTTCGTAACCCGCCCGCTGCCGGCTTGAGCCGCGTGGGCATGGAGTGCAGATGCCAGCTCTATACGTGATGATTCCAGCGGCGCTGCTGTTAGTCGGCGTCGCTATCTACATCTTCTTCTGGGCGGTGGACAGCGGCCAGTACGACGACCTCGACGGCCCGGCCCACAGCGTGCTGTTCGATGACCAGGACCCAAACCACCTGGCGGCTGTCGACGAAGCCAACGGGCCCGAGCAACCGCCCAAAGACCCGCCCCATGCTTGAACTGGCGCCGCTGCTGGTCTCCGCGCTCATCCTTGGTCTGCTCGGCGGCGGCCATTGCCTGGGCATGTGCGGCGGGTTGATGGGCGCACTGACGCTGGCGATCCCCACAGCGCAACGCAGCCGGCGCTTTCGCCTGCTGCTGGCGTACAACCTGGGGCGCATCCTCAGCTATGCCGGCGCCGGCTTATTGATCGGCCTGGCCGGCTGGGCGGTGGCCAACAGCCCGGCGGCGATGTTCATGCGTGTGCTGGCAGGCTTGTTGCTGATCAGCATGGGCCTGTACCTGGCCGGTTGGTGGAGCGGCCTTACGCGCATCGAAAGCCTCGGTCGCGGCCTGTGGCGCTACCTACAGCCCGTCGCCAACCGTTTGCTGCCGGTGTCCAGCCTGCCGCGCGCGTTGCTGCTGGGCGCGCTGTGGGGCTGGCTGCCGTGCGGCTTGGTCTACAGCACGCTGCTGTGGGCGGCGAGCCAGGGCAATGCGGCGGACAGCGCGTTGCTGATGCTGGCGTTCGGGCTCGGCACCTGGCCGGTGTTGCTGGCGACCGGGCTGGCCGCTGAACGCGTCACCGCCGTGCTGCGCAAACGCAGTGTGCGTGTCGCTGGAGGCCTGCTGGTGATTCTATTCGGCCTGTGGACCTTGCCCGGTCCGCATCAGCATTGGCTAATGGGCCATTAAATCGCCATGTGGCATAGCGCCGCTCCCCGTTGATGCAAATCAACATGCCCTGCCCGGCGCGCCCCTAGACTCGGCCCACTAGCCAATCCGGGGGACCGCCCGCATGCTCGACGCCATTCGTTGGGACACAGATCTGATTCACCGTTACGACTTGGCGGGGCCGCGCTACACGTCCTACCCCACCGCCGTACAATTCGACAGCCAGGTCGGCACTTTCGACCTGCTCCACGCCCTGCGCGACAGCCGCAAGGCCGTGCGCCCCTTGTCGCTGTATGTGCATGTGCCGTTCTGCGCGAACATTTGCTACTACTGCGCCTGCAACAAGGTCATCACCAAGGACCGTGGCCGCGCCCAGGCTTACCTGCAACGCCTGGAGCAGGAAATCCAGCTGGTGGCCTGCCACCTCGACCCGAAACAGCCGGTCGAGCAGTTGCACTTCGGCGGCGGCACACCGACGTTTCTGAGCCACGACGAACTGCGCCAGGTCATGGCACGCCTGCGCCAGCACTTCAATGTGCTCGACGATGATTCTGGCGACTACGGCATTGAAATCGACCCGCGTGAAGCCGACTGGGCGACCATGGGCCTGCTGCGTGAACTGGGTTTCAACCGTGTGAGCATCGGCCTGCAAGACCTCGACCCCGAGGTGCAGCGTGCGGTCAACCGCCTGCAGAGCCTGGAAGAAACCCGCGCCGTGATCGATGCGGCGCGCACCCTGCAATTTCGCTCGATCAATATCGACCTGATCTACGGGCTGCCCAAGCAAACGCCGATCAACTTCGCGCGTACCGTGGAGGAAGTGATCAGCCTGCAACCAGATCGCCTGTCGGTGTTCAACTACGCGCATTTGCCGGAGCGTTTCATGCCGCAACGGCGGATCAACACTGACGACCTGCCCTCCCCGGCGGAAAAACTGCTGATGCTGCAAACCACCATCGAACAGTTGACCCGTGCGGGCTATCGCTACATCGGCATGGACCACTTCGCCCTGCCGGATGACGAACTGGCCGTCGCCCAGGAAGAAGGGACGTTGCAGCGTAACTTTCAGGGCTACACCACCCATGGGCATTGCGACCTGATCGGGCTGGGCGTATCGGCGATCAGCCAGATCGGCGACCTGTACTGCCAGAACAGCAGTGACCTCAATCACTACCAGAACGCCCTGGCCGGTGCGCAACTGGCCACCAGCCGTGGGTTGGTGTGCACCACGGATGATCGGTTGCGGCGCGAGGTAATTCAGCAGTTGATCTGCACCTTCAGCCTGAAATTCGAGCAGATCGAACAGGCCTTCAACATCGATTTTCGCGGCTATTTCGACGAGCTATGGCCGCAGCTGCAAACGATGGCCGCCGATGGCCTGATCGAGCTTGATGCTCAGGGCATTCGCGTATTGCCCGCCGGGCGCTTGCTGGTGCGCTCGGTGTGCATGGTGTTCGATGCCTACCTGGAGCACCAGAACAGGCAACGATTCTCGCGGGTCATCTAGGCCTGAATTATTTCGACAGCAGCGTCATTGCTTCCATTTGAGCCTCAGGCGATTCATCTTTCAGCGACTTGGCCAGTTGCCCCTGAGCGGTCATCAACCCGGACTGAATTGAAGCAATATCCCCCTGCAAACCGGCGACTTTTGCCTGGCGTGCCTCCGGGCTCAGGGCCGTATCATTCATGGCTGCTGAAAGCTGAGCCATCTTCTCGGCAAGCTGCTTCCTGAGTTCGCGGATCATTTTCAGCAGCTGTTTGATGTTGTCTTTCAGGTTGCTGTCGTCGATGTCCTTGTTGGGGTTGCTACCGGCTTGAGAAGCCTTCATCCCTGCCCCGGATATCGTGACCACCACACCTTCACCGGGCGTGGGTGGCGGCGCAGGTTTGTCATCGACCTTTTTGCCCGCAAGCGCATCAGCGGCCGTCAGCACCTGAGGGGCTTTCGTAGTAATGACAGGGTTATTGAAAGGGATTACCGACATGACCTGAGCTCCAGCTCATAGGGATTCACCTGTGTATCGGCATCGATACAAAAACCTTTATCCACGTGCCGCTTTTTTGTACACGCTGGCCTGATCCACCCTCGGTGCGTTACCCTTACGTCTTATGTGTGTTTTCCCACAAGGATTTAAGAAATGTCCGAGCCAGTCAAACTGCGCGCTCACAGCCAGGCTCACTGCAAGGATTGCAGCCTGGCCCCCCTCTGCCTGCCACTTTCGTTGAATCTGGAAGACATGGAAGCGCTGGACGAAATCGTTAAACGCGGCCGCCCGCTGAAAAAGGGCGAGTTTCTGTTTCGCCAAGGCGACAAATTCGATTCCGTTTATGCAGTACGTTCAGGCGCGCTGAAGACGTTCAGCCTCAGCGACAGCGGCGAAGAGCAGATCACCGGCTTCCACCTGCCCAGCGAACTGGTCGGGTTGTCCGGCATGGACACCGAGATTCACCCGGTGTCGGCCCAGGCGCTGGAGACCACATCGGTGTGCGAAATCCCCTTCGAACGCCTGGATGAGCTGGCCCTGCAATTGCCGCAGCTGCGTCGCCAATTGATGCGTGTGATGAGCCGCGAGATTCGCGACGACCAGCAGATGATGCTGTTGCTGTCGAAGAAAACCGCCGACGAGCGGATCGCCACGTTCCTGGTCAACCTGTCGGCGCGTTTCCGTGCCCGTGGGTTCTCGGCCAATCAGTTCCGCCTGAGCATGTCGCGCAATGAAATCGGCAACTACCTGGGCCTGGCGGTGGAAACCGTGTCCCGCGTGTTCACGCGCTTCCAGCAAAACGAGCTGATTGCCGCTGAAGGCAAGGAAGTGCATATCCTCGACCCGATCCAGCTGTGCGCGCTGGCCGGCGGCTCCCTGGAAGGTTGATCCAGCCGCTTGCGGCCGCGCCAATCGGCGAGGCCGCAGGTATACTTCGAGTCCGTTTTCCGCTCCCAGGACTCTTCGACGATGACCTTCGATTCGTTCGACATCAAATCCCTGATCCGCCCTGTCATCGACTTCCCCAAGCCTGGGGTTATCTTCCGTGACATCACCCCGCTGTTCCAGTCGCCCCGTGCCCTGCGCCTGGTTGCCGACAGCTTTGCCCAGCGTTATGTCGAGGCCGATTTCACCCACATCGGCGCGATGGATGCGCGGGGCTTTCTGATCGGCTCGATCATCGCCTACCAACTGAACAAACCGCTGATTCTGTTCCGCAAACAGGGCAAGCTGCCGGCTGACGTGCTGGCCGAGGGTTATCAGACCGAGTACGGCGAAGCTTTTCTTGAAGTGCACGCAGACAGCCTGTGCGAAGGCGACTCGGTGCTGATGTTCGATGACCTGATCGCCACCGGCGGCACCCTGATCGCGGCGGCCAACCTGGTGCGGCGCATGGGCGCGAGGATTTTCGAAGCGGCGGCGATTATCGACCTGCCGGAACTGGGCGGCTCGCAACGCCTGCAAGACATGGGCATTCCGACATTTTGCCTGACGCAGTTTGGGCTGACGGAGCGTTAAGAGGCGTCTGTTAGGGCTCATCGCGGGCCAGCCCGGCGCCCACAAGTGATCTCGCTCCAATGTGGGAGCTGGCTTGCCTGCGAGGCGTGCGAAAGACCACCACCAATCAAAGCCCCATTTGCTTGCTGATGATTTCATTCATCACCTCGCGCGTCCCCCCGCCAATCGACAGAATGCGATTGTCGCGGTACAGCCGCTCCACCAAATTGCCACGCATGTAACCCTGGCCGCCCAGGATCTGCACCGCGTCATAAGTCACGCGGTCGGCGGTGTCGGTGGCCAGGTTCTTGGCCATGGAAATCTCCTTGATCACACTTTTGCCGGCCGCCATCTTCGCCGCCTGGCGGTAGGTGAATTCCCGCGAAACCTCCACCGCCGTGGCCATTTCCGCCAGCCGGTGCTTGAGCACCTGGAATTTGCCGATGGGTTTGCCGAACGCTTCGCGCTGGGTGGCCCATTTGAGGCTCTCCTCCAATGCAAGCTGCGCGGTCATATTGGCCATCAGCGCCAGGGCCAGGCGCTCACTTTGAAAGTTGCCCATGATGCAGGCAAACCCCATGTTCTCGACGCCAATGAGGTTGCCCACCGGCACACGGCAATCGTCGAAGAACAACTCAGCCGTGTCCGACGCCCACCAACCCATTTTCTTCAGCGGCTGGCCGACCGTGAAACCGGGCGTGTCTTTCTCGATGAGCAATAAGCTGATGCCGCCAAAGCCCGGCCCACCGGTGCGCACCGCGACCGTGTAAAAGTCGGCACGCACGCCACTGGTGATAAAGGTTTTGCCGCCGCTCACCCGGTAATGCTCGCCATCGCGGATGGCGCGGGTTTGCAGGTTGGCGACATCGGAGCCGCCACCCGGCTCGGTGACCGCCAGCGCGCTGATCTTCTCACCGGCCAATACCTGAGGCGCAACACGCTCGCGGACTTCGGGCCGCGCCCATTTGACGACCGGCGGCAGGCCGATATCCAGCGAACCCAGGCCGGCCACCACACCGCCGGAGCCGCAGCGCATCAGCTCTTCGCTGGCGGCGACCTTGGCGAACAGGTCACCTTCGTGACTGCCGCCCAGGCTTTCGGGGTAACCGATGCCCAGGATTCCCGCCGCGCCGGCCTTGAGGTACAGCTCACGAGGAAAGCTCTGTGCTTCCTCCCATTGCTCAATGCCCGGCAACATCTCGCGCTCGACAAAACGGCGCACGCTGTCGCGGACCAATTGGTGGCTGGGATCGAAGTAGTCCAGATAGGCAGGCATCGGCAAGCTCCACGGTGGGGTGGAGCGAACTTACCAAGCGCTTGCTTGGTTTTCAAGATCCCACTTACACCACAAAACCACTGTGGGAGCTGGCTTGCCTGCGATGGCGTTGGATCAGAGACGTCGATGTCGCCTGACACTCCACCATCGCAGGCAAGCCAGCTCCCACATTTTGAACGCCGGTTTGGCTTAGAGTGCGATCGGCTTGCGGCCTGCAAACGAATGCGCCAGCGTCCCGCCGTCCACCAATTCCAGCTCGCCGCCCAACGGCACGCCATGGGCGATGCGCGAGGTGATCAAGCCTTTATTGGTCAGCAGCTGGGCGATGTAATGCGCGGTGGCTTCGCCTTCCACCGTCGGGTTGGTCGCCAGGATCACCTCGGTGAACGTACCCTGCTCTTCGATGCGCGCCACCAACTGCGGAATGCCGATGGCTTCCGGCCCCAGGCCATCGAGCGGCGACAAGTGGCCCTTGAGCACGAAGTAGCGACCGCGATAACCGGTCTGTTCCACCGCGTACACATCCATCGGCCCTTCCACCACGCACAGCAGCGTGTCGTCGCGACGCAGGTCGGCGCATTGCGGGCACAGGTCTTCTTCGGTGAGGGTGCGGCACTGGCGACAATGGCCCACACCGGTCATGGCCTGGCTCAAGGCCTGGGCCAACCGGGTGCCACCGCTGCGATCACGCTCCAGCAGTTGCAGCGCCATACGCTGGGCGGTTTTCTGACCGACACCCGGCAAGGTGCGCAGGGCGTCGATCAGTTGGCGAATCAGGGGGCTGAAGCTCATGAGCGAATGGTCCGACAAAACAACGAGACGCGGTTTATACCCGCGCCCCGGATTAGCGTCAAATGGTCAATCCTGCGCGACGCGTACCACCAACTTGCCGAAGTTGCGTCCCTCAAGCAAACCGATAAAGGCTTCGGGCGCCTGCTCCAGGCCCTCTACCACGTCTTCGCGGAACTTGATCTTGCCGTCCCGCACCCACGGTGCCATGGCGCTGAGGAATTCGGGCTGGCGATCGCCATAGTCGTCGAACACGATAAAACCCTGGATGCGCACGCGTTTGGTCAGCAACGTGCGTTGCAACGCGGGCAGCCGGTCCGGCCCGCTTGGGGCTTCATGGGCGTTGTAGCCGGCAATCAGGCCGCACAAGGGAATGCGCGCCTTGGGATTGAGCAGCGGCAACACCGCGTCGAAGACCTTGCCACCGACGTTTTCATAATAGATGTCCACGCCGTTGAAGCACGCCAGCGCCAGCTCATGGGCAAAGTTGGCGCTCTTGTGATCGATGCAGGCGTCAAAACCCAGCTCGTCCACCACGTAGCGACACTTGTCCGCGCCACCGGCGATACCCACCACGCGCAAGCCCTTGAGCTTGGCCACCTGGCCCACCACCGAGCCGACTGCGCCGGACGCCGCCGCGACGACCAGGGTTTCGCCGGCCTGGGGCTGACCGATATCCATCAACCCCATGTACGCCGTCATGCCCGGCATCCCCAGCACACCCAGCGCCATCGACGGGCTGGCCAGGCCATTGGGCACCGGCATCAGGTTGCTCCCGTCGCAGATGCTGTGGCTCTGCCAGCCCGTGGAACCGACGACCAGGTCGCCCACTTCAAATTTCGGATTACGCGACTGCTCGATACGGCTGACAGCGCCACCGGTCATTACCTCGTCGATTTCCACCGGCGCGGCGTAGGACGGTGCGTCGCTCATGCGGCCGCGCATGTACGGGTCGAGCGACAGGTACAGCGTTTTCAAGAGCACCTGGCCGTCTGCCAGCTCCGGCAGGTTCACGCGCTCCAGGCGAAAGTTTTCCGGGGTTGGCGCACCTTGCGGGCGCGAGACCAGAACGATGCGCTGGTTAAGAATAGGTTCTTGAGGCATGAGGGGGCTCCTTTATCGAATGCGTCGGTATAGGGTGCAGACCATGCTTGCCACGCCAGGGTTCGATTGGATCGGCACAAACAAAAATGCCAGGCACTGGGCCTGGCATTTGATGCTAGCCAAGGCTAGACCATCAGAACGGCATCTTCATGCCCGGTGGCAGTTGCATGCCAGCGGTCACGCCGGACATTTTGTCCTGGCTGTTGGCTTCGATCTTGCGCACGGCGTCGTTGACGGCCGCGGCGAACAGCGCTTCAAGCATTTCCAGGTCATCTTCGCTGGTGCCTGGCAATACGCTTGGGTCGATGCTCACGCGCTTGATGTCGTGACGACCGGTCATCACCACGCTAACCATATCGCCACCGGCTTTACCGGTGACTTCGGCGTTGGCCAGTTCTTCCTGCATCTTGGCCATCTTTTCCTGCATCTGCTGTGCCTGCTTCATCAGGCCGGCCATGCCACCTTTCATCATGGGAATCACCTCAAAAGTACGTGGATCAATTAATAGCCCGGTGTCATGACGCTTGGGGCACCGGGGCTTCGACAGGTTCAATAGTATCGTGACGCACGACCGCACCGAACTGTTGCATCATTTGCTGGATGAGCGGATCAGCCTGGATCGAGTGCTCGGCATCACGCTGACGGTTGATGCGTCGGCGTGTCGCGGCCTGGGCCGGGGTTTCCTGCTCGGGCTTGATCAACTCGATGGTGATGGTCAGCGTGCGCTCATGGTACTGGTTCAATGCATCGTTGAGCCGGCGTTGCTGGGTCGCGTTGAACAGCGCGCTGTGCGCCGGGTCCAGGTGCAACAGCCAGTGATCGCCATCGATGGCAATCAAGGTGCAGTTGGCGGCGATGCTGCCGGTCATGCCGGAGATCGGCAACTTCGGAAACAACTCCAGCCATTGCAGCGCCAGGCCGGTGGCCGGGGCCGCAGCGGGTTCCGCCTCGGGCTCGGGTGCAGGCTCAGCGGTGTGTTCGCTGGCCAGGTCATCAAGGTAGCTGTAGGCCGAATCCATGTCCGGCTCGATGTAATCTTCGTCCAGCGGCGGTTCGTCATCGAGGTCGATGCCGGGTGTCGCGGCCTCAACCTGGGCGACGGTCGGCTCTGGAACCGGAGCAGACACCCACTCGGGTGCGTCCGGCACCGCGCTGTCGGGGGTGGGCGTCGGCATCGGCGTCAGTTCGGGCTGCTCACCGCTGGTTTCCAGCACGGGCTCCACGGCAGGTTGCAATTCGACGTCGGGTTCGGCGTCTACCGGGTCATTCCACGGCAGGTCGACCACGGGCTCGGGCTCGGTCACCGGCGCGATGGCCGGCTCAGCCATCACCGGCTCGGGTGCAGCCACTACGGGCTCAGGCGCAGGAGCCACGGGCGCAGGCGCAGCAACGACTGGCGCGACCACTGCTGCGCCAGCCACTGGTTTGGCGGAATCAACTGTGGCCTGGCTGATCCCCACTGGCTTTAGCGGCTGTCTCGGCGCGTCGGCCGAATCCGCCGGTCGGAACGCCAGCATCCGCAGCAGGACCATTTCAAAGCCACCGCGCGGGTCCGGCGCCAGCGGCAGGTCGCGGCGCCCGATCAGGCCCATCTGGTAGTAGAACTGCACATCTTCGGCCGGCAATGCCTGGGCCAGCGCCAATACGCGGTCGCGGTCGCCATGGCCGTTGTCGACACCTTCAGGCAACGCCTGGGCGATCGCAACGCGGTGCAAGACATTAAGGATTTCCGAGAGCACGCCGTTCCAGTCCGGACCTTGTTCCGACAAGTGGCGCACCGCTTCAAGCAACGCCTTGGCATCGCCCTCGATCAGCGCGTGCAGCACGTCGAACACCTGGCCATGGTCGAGGGTACCGAGCATGGCGCGCACGTCGGCGGCCATCACCTTGCCTTCGCCAAAGGCGATGGCCTGGTCGGTGAGGCTCATGGCATCGCGCATCGAACCATCGGCCGCGCGGCCAAGCAGCCACAGCGCGTCGTCTTCGAACGGTACGTTCTCGACACCCAGCACGTGGGTCAAATGCTCGACCACACGCTCGGGGGTCATGTTTTTCAGGGAAAACTGCAGGCACCGCGACAGGATCGTTGCAGGAAGTTTCTGCGGGTCGGTGGTGGCCAGGATGAATTTGACGTAAGGCGGCGGCTCTTCCAGGGTTTTCAACAGCGCGTTGAAGGAATGGCTGGAAAGCATGTGCACTTCGTCGATCAGGTAGACCTTGAAGCGGCCACGGCTCGGTGCGTACTGCACGTTATCGAGCAACTCGCGGGTGTCTTCGACCTTGGTGCGGCTGGCGGCGTCGATCTCGATCAGGTCGACAAAACGCCCTTCATCGATCTCGCGGCACACCGAACACGTGCCGCAAGGCGTCGAAGTGATACCGGTTTCACAGTTCAGGCATTTGGCGATGATGCGCGCAATGGTGGTCTTGCCCACCCCTCGCGTGCCGGTGAACAGGTAGGCGTGGTGCAGCCGTTGGCTGTCCAAGGCATTGATCAGAGCCTTGAGCACATGGGTCTGGCCGACCATTTCGCGGAACGAGCGCGGACGCCATTTACGTGCAAGAACCTGATAACTCATCGAAAACCGTCGCAACTGGGAAGCGGAAGCCGGTAATGCTAGCGGAGCAAGGGGGAAATTGCATCCGGCACGCTCGTCTAATCTGACTAAGCTCTGCTCAATGGCCCCACAAAGGCCTGAACCCGGAGAGTGTATGCGCGTAGTCCTGGGCGCCTTATGGATGATTTCCCTTGCCAGCCTCGCGGCACCTGCGCCGTTGCGTTTCTCGGTTTCCGACAGCTGGGCGATGCCCATGGCCCAAGTGGAGGACAGCCAGCCCACCCAGGGCATTTTGTATGACTTGATGGTAAGCCTGGCCACCCAGGTCGGGCGCCCGGCCGAGTTTCACGTGCTGGCGCGGGCACGCATCGCCAACGCCATGGCGCATGGCGACATCGATGTGCGCTGTTATGTCGCCCAGACCTGGGTCGACAGCCTGTCCGGCGACTACACCTGGAGCGTGCCGCTGATGGTGCAACGCAATGTGCTGGTAGGCCGCCACACGGCGCCGCAGCCTGCAGACGTGGGCACGCTGACGCCTCAGCCGATCGGCACGGTGCTCAACTACCGCTACGCTGTCCTCGACCCACTGTTTGCCACAGGCCAGCTCACCCGTGACGACTCGCGCAGCGAAGCCTTGGTGCTGCAAAAGCTGGTCGCCGGGCGTTTTAAATACGCCGTCATTAACGAATGGATACTCGAGCGCTTCAATTTGAACCTGGCGCCGAACGAGCGGCTGCAAAAGGTCGCAATCATCGACGAGCAAAGCCTGGGTTGCATCGTGCGCAACGACCCGAACGTGCCGGTACAGCGGATCTTGCGTACGCTGCTGCGGATGAAGATGTCGGGGGAAATCGACGACATCATCAGCCTGTACACCGGCGAAGGTGCGCGATCACCGCTCACTCCTGACAAGAACTGACAGGGCATGCCCCTAGACTGGGCGCACTTGACCGCCCATTTCCAAGGAGCCTGCATGCCCACCGTCGCCCATTACTTCCTGCTCTACGTCGACAGCCCGGCCACCAGTGCCAACTTTTATAGCCGCCTGCTGGATAGCCCGCCGCTTGAACTGAACCCCACCTTTGCCCTGTTCATGCTCGACAACGGCGTAAAGCTGGGGCTGTGGTCGCGCCACACGGTGGAGCCAGCGGCCCGGATGACCGGCGGCGGCGGCGAAGTGGGCTTTTGCCTGCCAGACCAGGCTGCCGTAGAGGCCCTGCACGCTCAGTGGGTGGCGCGTGGCGCAACCATCATTCAGTCACCGACCCCTTTGGATTTCGGCTACACCTTTGTCGCTCAGGACCTCGACGGCCACCGGCTGCGCGCGTTCTGCCTGAGCGACTGACCGCCAGCGGCCCTCCAGGCTGATGGCCGCCACGCTGGCCAGTACCATCACACCGCCCAGCATCACGTGCATGGCAATGTGCTCGCCCAGCAGCGTCGCGGCCATCATCATGGCGACCGGCGGGATCAGGTACATCGCCACCGACGCTCGGCTGACCTCGACGTGTTTCAACACATAGGCCCAGGCAAGGTACGCCAGGGCGCTGGGGAAAATGCCAAGTATGAGCACCGCGAGGTTTTCCGGCGCCGGCGCCTGCTGCACGGCATCGGCCAGGCCTGGCAGGTTCACGCACAGCATCAGGGTGCCCGCCCAGACCATGTAACACGCCATGGTCAGCGGGCTGTAGCGATGGGCATAGTGCTTCTGGATGGCGAAATACACACTCCATGACACCGCCGCCAGCACAATCAGCAAACCGCGCGGGTCAATATCGCCCACGCCATGATCGCCCCAGATCACCACCAGCACGCCAAGCAAGCCCAGCAACACACAACCCCAGCGCCAGGCACTGACGCGTTCTTTCAAACACAAACTCGCGATCAGCACGCTGAACAGTGGCGCCGACTGCGCCAGCACGCTCGACGCCGCCGCCGTCACCCATTGCTGCCCATAATTGCGGCTGGTGTGGTGCAAAAACACGCCGAAGAACCCCAGCACCAATAACCACGGCAGGTCGCGCAGACGCGGCCGGCCAATGCCCACCGCCCATGCCACACCGCCCATGAACACCGACGCAATCAGAAACCGCAGCAACGCCAACTGGCCGGGGCTGTAGCTGTGCAACCCCATGTGCACGCCAATCGGCGAATAGGCCCAACAGAGGATGACGCCGGCGATGACTAGCGTAAGCTTTGCGGGTGACGGGGTATTCATCGGCGACGTCCGGCAACTGAGTAGGATGCCGTCAGTCTTGGCCCAGGCAAGGCGCAGGACAATTAAGCGTTTCTGACTTCTGAAATCACTGGAACTGAGCAATGGAACTGGCCCAACTGAAAATGGTGCGAGCCGTGGCGCAAACCGGCAGCGTGGCCCAGGCCGCCCTGCAATTGCACTGCGTGCCGTCCAACATCACTACGCGGATCAAGCAGTTGGAAAGCGAGTTGGGCACGCCCTTGTTTATCCGTGCCGGGCGCGGGCTGGCGATCAGTGCCGCCGGGGAAATCTTCCTGGACTACTGCGAACGCATTCTGGCGCTGGTAGACGAATCCAAACGTGCGGTGGATGCCGACGCCATCCCCCGCGGCACCTTGCGCATCGGCGCAGTGGAATCCAGCGCCAGCGGCCGCCTGCCGCCCTTGCTGGCGGAATACCATCGGCGCTACCCGGACGTCTCGCTCGAACTGGTCACCGGCGCCTGGGCGCAGCTGCTGGACGACCTGCAACACCATCGCCTCGATGTGGCGCTGGTGGCCTGTGGTGGCAAACGCGCCAAGCTTGAAGACAGCGTGGTCTACAGCGAACGCCTGGTGCTGATCGCCAGCGCATCCAGCGCCCCGATCACCAGCGCCGAAGACCTGGCCGGTCGAACGCTGCTGGTATGGCCAGCGGGTTGCCCGTATCGGGCGGCGCTGGAGAACTGGGTCAAACCGCATGCTTTCAAACCGAGCATCGCCAGCTATGCCAGCTGGGGCACGATCATCGGTTGTGTCAGTGCGGGGATTGGCGTGGCATTGGCGCCGGAAGGCATCCTGGCCCGTTATGAGCAGGCCAATCAGTTGGCCTCCTACCGGTTTGAAGAGCTGCAGGCCGTGGACAACCTGCTGTTCTGGCACAAGGACACCCAGCGGCACTTGGCGCGGGACGCGTTTGCCGGGCTGCTGCGGGAGACTTTTGGCTGACCCGGGCAGCGAATTTCAGTATTCTTCCGCGAAATTAATTCAAAATGTAAGGGACTACCATGAATTACATCCGCGTGTTGATGGCGGCGGCTGCACTGAGCCTGTCTGCCCTACCTGCCTTTGCTGCCCCTGCGCCTGCGCCCGCCGAAGCCAGCGCGCCGGCTGAAACGGCTGAACACTTCCTCGCCTCACTCAAGCAGAAGACCGGCACGGTCACGCTGCCCAGTGGCATTGCCACGCTCAAGCTCAACGACGAGTTCTACTACCTCGACCCCGCCGACACCGAGCGCCTGTTGACCGATGGCTGGGGCAACCCACCCGGCTTCAAGACCCTGGGCATGATCGTGCCAAAAGCAGTCAGCCCGTTGTCGGAACGCGGCTGGGGCGTGATCGTCAGCTACAAGGCTGACGGGCACGTTTCCGACGAGGATGCGGCGAAAATCGACTACGCCGAACTGCTCAAGCAGATGCAGGAAGAAGACGAGGAAGACAACCAGCAACGCCAGAAACAAGGCTACGCCGGCCTGCACCTGCTGGGCTGGGCCGAACCGCCGCGCTACGACGATACCACTCACAAAATGTACTGGGCCCGCGAGCTGAAAGCCGACGACGCCCAGCAGACCACCCTCAACTACAGCATCCGCGTGCTGGGCCGTGAAGGCGTACTGGAACTCAACGCCGTCGCCGCCATGGCCGACCTGCCCACCATCAAGCAGGAAATGCCCAAGGTGTTGGCCTTTACCAACTTTACCGACGGCAACCTGTACACCGACTTCAACCCCAAGACCGACAAGCTGGCCACTTACGGCCTGGCGGCCCTGGTGGCCGGCGGGATAGCGGCCAAGGCCGGGTTGTTTGCCAAGATCGGCATCTTCCTGCTGGCGGCGAAGAAGTTCCTGGTGGTCGGCGTTGTGGCGCTGTTTGCCGTGATCCGCAAGCTGTTCAACCGCAACAAGGCCTGAACCCCGGGCACAAAAATGCCGCAACGTGCATGACACGTTGCGGCGCAGGGGTTGGCTCAGTGCTGCGCAGCAGGCTCTGGCTGCTGCGCGCCCGGGCAAGGGTTGACGATCGCCAACGCATCCACAGCCGCCATCCCTGGTTTGTAGCCCGGCACCGTTACATAACGCAGCGCCCTGGATACCGGTGAACACCTTCTGCTGATGGCTCAACAGGTAATCGAATACCTTATCTTTCATCGGGACGTTGAGAGCGCCACGCGGCGTGATCGGGGCAAGCATGAAGGCATCATCGTGGGTAAACACGTAGAAGGTTTCGGGTTTGCCGCGGCCCTGCGTCACTTTTGCGCACATCACCTCATCGACGCGCAGGGTCCTGACCGGCAGGTAGGACTTTCGCTGGTAGAGGGTCGCGGTTCAGCTTTTAGGCGCAGTCAGGCGGCTGTATTGATCCTGGCGGATCCAGCCGGTGAACGAGCGGTCCTTGGCATTGGTGAATTCAACCTGGGCCCAGCCATCCTTGTAAGCCAGTACGCCGACCACATCGTCCTTGACGATATACGGATGCTTGCCCGCGTTGTCGCCAGGGGTTTTGAGCAGGTAAGCCTTGTCGGCAGTGACCGTCACCAGGCCGATCCATTGTTTGCGGGCGGTTTGGGTCAGGTCCAGCCCGGTGGCGATTTCCGGCATCAGCACGCTGAGACAACCGGGGTGCTGGCGGCCTTGTTCCACGGTCAGCGTCACGCCGTCGGACGAGGCCGTCACACTGCCAGGGTAGGCGTCATCGACCCAGGTCGTCAGCGCGTCGGGCGCGCCTTGCAGGTAAAACGTACAGGTGCGGGTTACGCCCTCACCCAACTCTTCCGAGTAGAAACCTTCGACTTGATGCTCAGGGGTGACCGCCAGCATCAGCCCTTCGTACTTGCCTGAGTGCAAGGCTGTTTCGTTTGCACATGCAGGCGCGATAGCGCACAACGACAAAACACCCACTGCCAGAAAACGCATCATCTTATTTCTTCCCTTCCAGTGCTTCGTAGGCCTTCTTGATACGGCGGTCATAGTCGCCGTAATCCTCGCCGTTATAGTTGCGCGCCATGGCCACATAGTCTTTGTCTTTCATGGCTTTGATCAACGCCGGGCTTTTGCTGCAAAAACCGAGGAACGCCTTTAATTGGTTGCCGGCATTGATCTTTAATGCCGCGGCGAATTCAAACACGGTCTTGTAACCACAGGAGGCGTAGTTGAACCCCATGATCTGGAACATGCCCCAGGACGCTGACATCAAGGCCGCTTCCTGATCCAGCGCAAAGGCGGTGGCCATGGTTTCCCAGGCCTTGGCCTGGTCCTTGTTGTTGACTTGCCACTGTGGCCCGGCCTTCCTCACGTAGATATACGACAGCAGTGGGTGTGCCTGGTCATAGATGTGCTTGGTGTACTTGCGAAACAGGTGCCCTTCAAAAGCGATCACCGGCAACTTGGCCGGCCCGAAACCGGAACGCCCGCCGGACTCCACAGTGGCGAACGCCTTGATGATATTCACCGAAATACCGCTGCCCAACTGCGTGGCGGCGTTCTGGAAGTCGGTTTCGGTGAGCGTCATGCCGCCGTCGCACGTGGGCTGGAGCATCAATTGCCGGTTGCGGCGCTCGGCCTCGACCATCGCACGCATGCGGTCCAGATACACATTGACGGTGGCCTGCACCGCATCGGCGTTGTTATTGCCGAACGCGTTGAGAAAGCTTGGAATGCGCATCGTCGGAAACGCCTTCA
Source organism: Pseudomonas sp. Larv2_ips (assembly GCF_963879675.1). Classification (NCBI taxonomy): domain Bacteria; kingdom Pseudomonadati; phylum Pseudomonadota; class Gammaproteobacteria; order Pseudomonadales; family Pseudomonadaceae; genus Pseudomonas; species Pseudomonas sp. Larv2_ips. Next base: position 1,271,168 of record NZ_CAWOAW010000027.1, on the reverse strand, counting down.
CCGGCACTTTCACCGCTTCTTCGATCAGGCTGTTGAACGTACGGCCGGTGGGGTCGATCACCCCATCGGGATGCGCGTATTTAAGGTGGCGAAACTGATACTGACTGATGCACTGCACCAACTGGCCGTCGCACTTGCCGTTTTCGGCCAGCGGAAAACCCATCTTGGGAATGATCAAATTGAATAAATACTGGATGCACTGAACATCGGCAGGCAAGTTGCGCGCTTTACCCGGCGCGCCCACCGAAGCACTGATAAGACGGGGCAACCCTTGCAGGCTTTTCATCACTGACATCCTTGTAAGTTAAAGAAGTGGTGGCACTTCAATATCAATGCAGCGCTCTTGTTACACCTTGAAACAAGCGGCTGGCGGAAACTAACAAGATGGTTTTGGGTTGTCCAGTGGGCGCTTTGCACGTTGTGAAACAACCGTCATGCACGGCTACTTTTTCCTCTCCAGCGCCTCAAAGGCCTTCTGGATTCGCTTGTCGTAATCGCCATAATCCGCCCCATTGTATTGGGCGGCCATGCCCGCGAAGTCCTTGTTCTTCATGGCCTTGAACAACGTCGGGTTCTTGCGGCAAAAGCCGACGAACGCCATCAGTTGCTGGCCGGCGTTGAGTTTCATCGCGCTGACAAAATCGAAGACGCTCTTGTAACCGCAGGCGGCGAAGTTGAAGCCCATGATCTGAAACATGCCGTACGACGCCGACATCAACGCCGCCTCCTGATTTAACTTGAACGCATCGGCCAGGGTCTGCCACGCCACCGCCTGGGTTTTGTTGTTGGCTTTCCATTGCGGGCCGGCTTTCTCCCGGTAGGCGTATGACAGCAACGGATAGGCCTTGTCGTACTTCTGCTGGGTGTATTTGCGAAAGATGTGGCCTTCATACGCGATCACCGGCATCTGAGCCGGGCCGAAGCCGGATCGCCCACCCGATTCCACAGTGGCGAACGCCTTGATGATGTTCACCGAAATACCGCTGCCCAGTGCTGTCGCGGCGCTTTGAAAGTCAGCGTCGGTCAGCGTCACACGTCCATCACAGGTGGCTTTTGTAACCAACTGCAGTGTGTCTGCTGGGGCCGGAGCAGGCGCCGGAGGGCGTGGCGGGGTTGGGGCGGCAGCGGCAACGGCCGAGTCGTTTGCCGGGGTCACGGGAATTGCCTTGCGCGCGTCTTCGAGCAGGGTGTTGAACGTTCGGCCTGCCGGGTCAATCACGCCGTCGGGGGTGGCGACCTTCAGACGACTGGATTGATAGTCCTTGATGCGCTGGACCAGCAGCGGGCCGCACTTGCCATCCACCAGCAAAGGCGACGCGGGTTTGGGGGTGATCAGGTTGAATAGATTCTGAATGGATCGAACATCATCAGAATCATTGCGGGCCTTGCCGGGGGTGCCGACGGAACCGCCGATACGACTGGGTAAACCTTGGAGGCTGTGCATGGCAATCATCCTTTCTGATTGAAGGAGTGCCATCACTTCTTTACTACTCCAGCACCACGGTCATTTTTTGAAAAAAACGCATGATTGACGCTAGCAGACGGTCGAAGGTTGTCCAGCAAAAAGCCGTCATCGCTGCACACTACAGATGGGCAGATGACTGAAGAGACATTTTTTGATTTGAAACAGAGGGTGTTGCGGGAGAGCGTTATGGAGGCAACCCCACCAGCCACACCCCGGCACACAATGTTCCCGCTGTGGCTGCTGCCTTCCGGCTCTGACCAGGTTCACGGGTAATCGTTGCGGGGGGACCGATGGGGTCACCATAACGACGCTCGCCTCTCGGCAAGCCGCGCCATTGTACCGATCTCATCGGAAGTTACAACCGTTGGTTCAGGATTAAAAAATCAAGGGGCTCAAGCACTTGTGCCGCTACAGAATCACGGCTTCATCTGCCTTGCCGCCCTCTTCCTGGATGACCAGGTGAATAAAGTGCAGCTTGGCGATCACTGCCGGCGGCAGCACAAAGGGATAAAAATCCGGCTGGCCCATGCTGCGCGACAGTTCGTTGAGCATGCCGGCCAGTTCGATCCAGGCGTTGACGAACGACAGGAACGCCGCACCGCCTGGGTGCTCAGGGTCGTAAAGGGTGCTGAGGGGAAACGGCTGGTAATCCAGGTCCATCTCACGGGCACTCATGCCAAAGCCCAGGGCGGTGTCGACCGCGTCCATCATGTGCAGGTAGTGGGCCCAGGTTTCGGCCCAGTCTTCCCAGGGGTGCATGGTGGCGTAGGCGCTGACGCAGGTTTGCTGCCAGTCGGGGCGCGGGCCGTTCTGGTAATGATGGTCGAGTGCATCGGCGTAGCTGGCGCGTTCGTCGCCGAACAGGGCGCGAAAAGTTTCGAGCCAGTGGGTATCGGCGATCAGGCGGTCCCAGTAGTAGTGACCGACCTCATGGCGAAAGTGCCCAAGCAGCGTGCGGTAAGGCTCGCGCATTTGTACGCGGACTTTCTCACGGTGGGCGTCGTCGGCTTCCTTGATGTCGAGGGTAATCAGACCGTTGGCGTGGCCCGTCATTGGAGCATTGCCTTCCAGGTCGACGCCGACAAAGTCGAAGGCCAGGCCGTTGTCTTCATCGACGCTCTTGGGCACCACTTGCAGGCCGAGGCTGATCAATTGCGCGACCAAGCGGCGCTTGGCGTTTTCGACTTTGCGCCAGCGCTCATGATTTTGCGCAATAGAAAGGTCGGGAATGGTGCGGTTCAGACTGCACGCCACGCACAGCGGCGCCGTACTGTGCGCCGGGATCAGCCAGTTGCAGGCGGCGGGAGTGTCAAGGTTGGCACAGCGACGGAAGGCGCCGGCGTCAAGGTTGTCGTCTTGCAGCCAGGTCCCGACAACCGGGCCCGGCTGTAAAGACGATAGGCGGCTTTGCTGCGGCTGATAACCGAGCAGCGCCTGGCACGCCAGGCACTGGCTGTTGCGAAAGAACAGGGACTGGCCACAGCGGCACTGCCAGACTTTGCTGTTACGAGATGCGCCCGCCGTGAAGGGTGCTGCGATGCGTGAACTGAGTTGCTCAAAGTAGCGGAACATGGCGATCTCTCCCTGGGTGACCAAGACTAGATCATTTCCCGTGAGAGATCGTTCCACAGGCGAGGCGGCTGCGCAGCCCGACGCGGGGCAAGCCCGCTCGCCACAACAAAAGGCTCACTCTGCACACGCGCCATCAGACCGTGATGTTGTGCTTGGCCAGGAATGCCACGAACGCTTCTTCGTCCAACACCTTCAAGCCCAGCTCGCTGGCCTTGGCCAATTTCGAGCCGGCGCCCGGCCCGGCCACCACGCAGTGGGTTTTCGCCGAGACCGAACCGGCCACCTTGGCGCCCAGACTTTCGAGTTTGTCCTTGGCCACATCGCGGCTCATCAGCTCCAGAGAGCCGGTGAGTACCCAGGTGTGCCCTGCTTCGGGCAAGCCTTCGACGACCTTCTTCTCGCTCTGCCAGTGCATGCCGAAGTCCTTGAGCTGCTGCTCAATGGCCAGGGCATGGTTGGCATTGTCCTGGTTATCAAAAAACTCGCGCACGGCCTTGGCCTGCTTTTCAGGCAGTGCCTGACGCATGTCCAGCCAGTCAGCCTTGATCACGCCTTCCAGAGAGCCGAATTTATCCGCCAGTTTCTGCGCAGCGCCCGGCCCAACGCTGGGCACGTGCAGCTTGTCGAGCAAGCCGCCCAAGGTAGTGCTGGCGGCGAATTCGGCACTCAGGTCGCCCTGATCCTGCAATTGCAGGCCGCATTGCTCCGGCGACAGCAGCGCGCCAATCACCTCCTGGTTATGGCTGTCTTCAAAGAAGCTGTGAATCTCGTGCGCCACTTCCAGGCCCACGTCCGGCAAGTACGTCAGCACTTCCGGCAAGGCCTTCTGCACACGCTCCAGAGACGCCAGGGAGCGCGCCAGCACCTTGGCAGTCTCCTCGCCCACATCCGGGATGCCCAAGGCGTAGATAAAGCGCGCCAGGGTCGGGGTCTTGCTGTTTTCGATGGCGGTGATCAGCTTCTTGCTGGAAATATCGGCAAAGCCTTCCAGGTCGATGATCTGCTCGTACTTGAGTGTGTAGAGGTCGGCCGGCGAACCGATGAGTTTTTCGTCCACCAGCTGCTCGATGGTTTTGTCGCCCAGGCCATCGATGTCCATGGCACGGCGCGAGACGAAATGGATAATCGCCTGCTTGAGCTGCGCGCCACAGGCCAGACGCCCGACGCAGCGGTACACCGCGCCTTCGCTGACGGTTTCCTTGCCCTTGCTGCGCTTGACCAGTTGCGTGCGCTCCACGTGGGAACCACACACCGGGCAGCTTTCGGGGATCTGCACCGCGCGGGCGTTTTCCGGGCGGCGTTCGGTGACCACCGAGACGACTTGCGGGATCACGTCACCGGCGCGGCGGATGATCACTGTATCGCCGATCATCAGGCCCAGGCGCGCGACTTCATCCATGTTGTGCAAGGTGGCGTTGGACACGGTCACACCCGCGACCTTTACCGGTTTGAGGCGTGCAACGGGGGTGACGGCGCCGGTACGACCGACCTGAAATTCGACGTCGAGCAGTTCAGTCAGCTCTTCCATGGCCGGAAATTTATGCGCGATGGCCCAGCGCGGTTCGCGCGCGCGAAAACCCAGTTCACGTTGGGCCGCAATGCTGTTGACCTTGAACACCACGCCGTCGATCTCATAAGCCAGGCTGTTACGCCGCTCGCCGATATCGCGGTAGTAGTCCAGGCATTCCTGGATACCCTTGGCCAGCTTCAGTTCGTGGCTGATCGGCATGCCCCACTTCTGCAACTGCTTCAAGTTGCCGATATGGGTGTCACTGATGTCTGCGGTGACCTGGCCAATGCCATAGCAGCAGAACTCCAGCGGGCGGCTGGCGGTAATCTTCGAGTCCAACTGGCGCAGGCTGCCAGCCGCCGCGTTGCGCGGGTTGGCGAAGGTCTTGCCGCCGACTTCCAGCTGCGAGGCATTCAGGCGCTCGAAACCGGCCTTGGACATGAACACTTCGCCGCGCACTTCCAGGGTCGCTGGCCAGCCGCTGCCGTGCAGCTTCAACGGGATATTGCGCACAGTGCGCACGTTGACGCTGATGTCTTCGCCAGTGGTGCCATCGCCACGGGTGGCGCCGCGCACCAGTTCGCCCTCCTGATACAGCAGGCTGACCGCCAGGCCATCCAGTTTGGGCTCACAGCTGTATTCCACCGCCGCGCCACCGCCAAACAGATCGCCCACCGGCAGGTCGAGGCCTTCGGTGACCCGGCGATCAAACTCGAGCATGGTGGTTTCGTCAAAAGCGTTACCGAGGCTGAGCATCGGTATTTCGTGCTTGACCTGAGTGAACGCCGACAACGCCGCACTGCCGACCCGCTGCGTCGGTGAATCACGCGTTACCAAATCCGGATGCTCGGCCTCCAGGGCTTTGAGCTCGTGGAACAGCCGGTCGTACTCGGCGTCCGGAATGCTCGGCTCGTCGAGCACGTGGTAACGGTAGTTGTGCTGATCCAGTTCAGCGCGCAATTGGAGGATGCGGGTATGGGCGGCGGTCATGGGTGTTCTCTCAGAAAGCAAAAGAGCAGCCGAAGCTGCTCAATATGTTAGTGCGCTTATTCTACTGACAACGCTGAAGACCAATCCTCAGCGTTTCTGTGTCAGGGCGCGACGCTCGAACTCGACGATGCGCTGACGGTAGTGTTCGATGGTCTGGGCGGTCAGGACGCTGCGTTGGTCGTCCTTGAGCTCGCCGTTGAGTTCCTGAGACAGCTTGCGGGCCGCGGCCACCATCACGTCGAACGCTTGTTTGGGGTGACGCGGGCCTGGCAGGCCGAGGAAGAAGCTCACCGCTGGGGTGCTGAACAGGTCGATATCGTCCAGATCGAAAGTGCCCGGCTTGACCGCGTTGGCCATGGAGAACAGCACTTCGCCGTTACCGGCCATGCTTTCGTGACGGTGGAAAATATCCATCTCGCCAAAACGCAAGCCGCTTTCCAGGATGTTCTGCAACAGCGCCGGGCCTTTGAAACCGCCGGCGTCGCGACAGATCACGCTGATCACCAAGACTTCTTCAGCGGCCGGCTGGTCATTGACTGACTGGCGTGGCGCGCTTTTGGTTGGGGTCTCGTCGGGGAAATCATCATCACGGCTGCTGAAGCTCGGGCCATCATCGACGTCAAGGTTCAGGTCGCCCTGATGCGGCTCGGCAACTGCGGCGCTGCCGCGTTTGCCGCGCTTGGAAGACGGTTCACGGGCTTCACGCACCGGCGCGCTCATCGACGGCAAGTCGTGTTCGTCCAGTTGCGGCTCTTTATGGGTATCCAGCACGCGAGGCGGCCCCAGCAGTTCGGCGCTGCCATCATCGTCAGGCAAGTTGGACAGGTTGCGGTCCAGACGAAACTTGAGCTTGCCCTTGCCACCGCGCATGCGGCGCCAGCCATCAAAAAGAATACCGGCAATGACAATAATGCCGATGACGATCAGCCACTCGCGCAGACCGATTTCCATGTAATCCCGTGCCTCTAATAAAAAATGCTGAAAAATAAGGGGTTTAGCAACATCCAAACCGCTTTAAAACGTGGCGCCAACTCTATGTTCTGACTGACGTTTTGCCCACGCATACGAGGAATTGACAATAAACTAGCACGACCTTCGATAACTTTACACAGTTGGCGCGAAATGTGTCGATTTGCCATGTTTCGGCCACCTGGAAGAACTCTTGCGCCAGCCGTCAACTGTGAGCCTCAAGCTGCAAGCTTTAAGCCTCAAGCACTTGTAACTAGCAACTCGCCGTTAGGCGTCCACGAGCGCCATCGCCTCTTCCACATCCACCGCCACCAAACGCGAACAGCCGGGTTCGTGCATCGTTACACCCATCAATTGATCGGCCATTTCCATGGCGATCTTATTGTGGGTGATATAGATGAACTGCACGGTCTGGGACATCTCTTTAACCAACCGAGCGTAGCGTCCAACGTTAGCGTCATCCAGCGGGGCGTCAACTTCGTCGAGCATGCAAAACGGCGCCGGGTTCAACTTGAAGATCGCAAATACCAGTGCCAATGCCGTCAGTGCCTTTTCGCCACCGGACAACAAATGGATGGTGCTGTTCTTCTTGCCCGGAGGCCGCGCCATGATCGTTACCCCTGTATCGAGTAGATCTTCGCCCGTCAGTTCCAAGTAGGCGCTGCCTCCACCGAAAACTTTCGGGAATAACGCCTGTAAACCGCCATTAATCTGATCAAAGGTATCTTTGAAGCGATTACGGGTTTCCTTGTCGATCTTGCGGATCACATTTTCCAGGGTGTCCAGGGCTTCCACCAGATCGGCGTCCTGGGCATCCAGATAACGTTTGCGCTCGGACTGCTGCTGGTACTCGTCGATGGCCGCAAGGTTGATCGCGCCGAGTCGCTGAATACGCGCGGCAATCCGTTCAAGTTCTTCTTCGGCTTCTTTCTCATTGGCCTGGGCGGTCAACGTATTAAGCACGCCGTGCAGGTCGTAGCCGTCTTCCAGCAACTGGTCCTGCAGGGTCTTGCGGCGAACCGTCAGGGCCTGCCATTCCATGCGCTGCTGTTCGAGCTGGCCGCGAATCAACTGGGATTGCTGCTCGGCCTGGGTCCGGCGTTTTTCCGCATCGCGCAGTTCGCGGTCGGCGTCTTCCAGGGCGATTTGCGCAGTCTTGAGTTCTTCATCGACGGTCATGCGCTTGTCGAGCAATTCTTCGAGCTTGAGCCGCAACTCTTCCAGCGGCGCTTCGCCCTCCTCCAGGTTGAGACTCAGTTGCTCGCGCTTTTCGGTGAGGCGTTCGGATTGCATTTCCAGGCGCTCAAGGGCCTGACGCGTGGACGCGTGCTGAGCCTGCAATGAACCGAGGCGCACCGCCAATTGGTGAGCGTGATCTTTGTGCTGGCGCGCTTCCTGGCGCACGCGGTCAAGGCGTTCGCGCAGGCTGTCGCGCTGGGCCAACAGCAGTTCGCGCTGCTCGGTGTCCAGCGCCATGCTGTCGAGGGCTTCCTGCAGTTGCAGGCGCGCCTCACCGATCTGTTCGTGCTCAAGGGCGCGTTGCTCGCCCATCTCCGCCACTTCTTCGTCAAGACGGGTGCGGCGCAGGGTCAATTGCTCGACCTTGGCCTTGCTCGCCGACAGCTGGGCCTTGAGTTCACCTTGCTGGCGCGCTTCGTCCTGCAACAGGCGGCGCAGGTGTTCGCGGCCGGTCTCTTGCTGGCGCTGGGTGGCGCGCAGGGTTTGCAGTTCGGTTTCCAGGCGTTCGAGGGTGGCTTCGCGTTCTTCGCGCTCGGCGCTCAGGTTGACGATTTCCTGGCCACGGGCCAATACGCCGCTTTCCGCTTCGCTGGCACGGCGCACACGCAGGAAATGGCGGCCGACCCAGTAGCCGTCGCGGCTGATCAGGCTTTCGCCCGCGCCCAGTTGGCCGCGCTGCGCCAGGGCGTGCTCCAGGGAATCCACCGGTTTGACCTGCCCCAGCCAGGGCGATAAGTCAATCGCCGCCTCGACCTTGTCCAGCAGACTGCCCGGCACGCGCGTGCCATCGGCCGCCGGGCTGAGCAAACGCAGGTCGCCCTGAGTAAAGCCGGCCAGGTCAAAGCCACCAAAATCGTCGACCAGCACAGCCTGCAGGTCGGCGCCTAAAACGGTCTCTACCGCCAGCTCCCAACCCGCTTCAACTTTTAACCCTTCAGCCAGGCGCGGGCGCTCGGCCAGATGCTGGTCGCGCAGCCACTCGGCGGTGCCGGTGCCGGGGTCCAGCGCGGCTTGCTGCAAGGCCTCCAGCGACGCCAGTCGGCCGTTCAGCCGCTGCAAATCGCCCTGGGCCTGCTGCTGCGATTGGGTCGCCTGTTGCAGTTGCTGACGCAATTGCTCCAGGCGCTCCACTTGTTGTTCTTCGCTGGCTTCCAGCTCTTCCAGCGTCATCTCGCTTTCGGCCAGTTGCTCGCTCAACGCCATGATCGCCGCGTCTTCCGGGTCGGCGGCGAGCAACACGCGCTCTTCCTGCAGACGCCGTTGACGCTCGGCCAAACGCTCCATGCTGGTTTCCAACTGCTGGATGCGCGACTGCTGCACCTCCGCCTGGCGGCGCGGCTCGGCGGATTGCAGGTTGAAAACGTCCCACTGCTCCTGCCAGCCGTGCATGGTGGTTTCGGCTTCTTCCAGGGCGGCGGCGGCTTCTTCGGCGGCGGCGCTGGTGATTTCCTGCTCGGGGGTGAGCATGTCCAGCTCTTCGCCGAGGGTCAGCAGCAAGGTGCGGTCATGGCCCAGGTGCGATTCGGTCTCCAGGCGGGCGCGCTCGGCTTCCTTCAGATCATCTTGCAACTGGCGCAGACGCTGCTGGCCATGCTGAATGCTCTGCTCGACACGGGCAATGTCGCCGCCCACCGAATAGAAGCGCCCCTGCACCAGATTGAAGCGCTCGGACAGGTCATGGTGACCGTCACGCAGACGCTCGATGCTGGCGTCGGCATTGCGCTGTTCGGCCACCAGCGCTTCAAAGCTGATTTCCTGGGTGCCGATGATCGCTTCGCGCTGGCCGACCTGATCGTTCAGCGCCTGCCAGCGCAGGGCCGAGAGTTGCGCCTTGAGCTGGCGTTCTTCGCCCTTGTATTCCTGATACTTCTCGGCGGCCTGGGCCTGGCGGTGCAGGCGCTCCAACTGGCGCTCCAGCTCTTCGCGCAGGTCGGTCAGGCGGGCGAGGTTCTCGTGGGTGCGGCGGATACGGTTTTCGGTCTCGCGGCGGCGCTCCTTGTACTTGGAGATTCCGGCCGCTTCTTCAATGAAATTACGCAGGTCTTCGGGCTTGGCTTCGATCAGCTTGGAGATCATGCCCTGCTCGATGATCGAGTAGCTGCGCGGGCCCAAGCCCGTGCCGAGAAAGATGTCGGTGATGTCCCGGCGCCGGCACTTGGTGCCGTTGAGGAAATAGCTGTTCTGGCTGTCGCGCGTCACTTTGCGGCGAATGGAAATTTCCGCGTACGCCGCGTATTCGCCGATCAGGGTGCCGTCGGAGTTGTCGAACACCAGCTCGATGCTGGCCTGGCTCACCGGTTTACGGCTGGTGGAGCCATTGAAGATGACGTCGGTCATCGACTCGCCGCGCAGGTTTTTTGCCGAGCTCTCGCCCATCACCCAGCGAACGGCGTCGATGATGTTCGACTTGCCGCACCCATTGGGCCCCACCACCGCCGCCATGTTACTGGGGAAGTTCACCGTGGTCGGGTCGACGAAGGATTTGAACCCCGCCAGTTTGATGCACTTGAGCCGCACGTTTAGGCGTCCGCCAACGCAGCGATGACCAATGAACAACTGCGCTGGCCGTAGGCGGACAGCACCAGGCGAATCTGCGCCAGGTCACGCGCCAGCACGGCAGCGAGCAGTTGCTCGAACAGCGCCAGGTACTCGCTCATGGACGCTTTGCGTTGATCCAGCGCCAGGTAATAGGCGCGGTTCATCGCCGGCTGCAGGTTCTCGACGGTTTCCTGCAAATACGGGTTGTTGGCAAAAGGGTACGCGGCGCGCATCACGTTGAAGCTTTCTTCGACGAAGGCGCGGATGTCCTGACGCTCAAAACTATTCACCAGACGCTGCTGGATCTGCAGGAACGGCGCCATGTCGGCCTGCACCTTCCAGCCCTCGGCCACCGCATTGCCGAGCAGAATGTACAACTCGCCCATCAGCGTGCACAGGCTCTGCACCTTGTGCGCGGTGAGCTCGGTGACGTGGGCGCCACGGCGCGGCAGGATCGCGATCAGGTGGCGGCGCTCGAGGATCAATAAGGCTTCACGCACGGAACCACGGCTGACATTGAGCGCCAGCGTGACTTTCTGTTCCTGGATCCGCTCCCCAGGCTTGAGATCGCCGCGAATGATACGTTCGGCGAGGTGGTGAGCAATTTGCTCGGCGAGACTGTCCGGCGCCTTGAACGTCATGTTTTCCCTTCAGAATCTTCTATCAGTACAAGCGCGGCAGTGTAGCGCATTGGCCCGCTGATGGCGCTACGCCCACGGTGGCGAATTTGGCATGAAATAAGCAGCGATGAAAAGCCAGAAGCCGCCAAAAACAACGGTTCCAGAAGACTGGACCATAATTGAAAGTGTTGTGACCGCAATTTCTTGACCTTCTGGTCAGAAAATCGTTGACCGAAAAGTCAGACATGACTAGATTCGGCGCAAAGCGGTTAACAACAATAATGAGTCTGCGAGGCCTTCCGTGATCCAGTTTTTACTCAACCAGGAACTCCGTAGTGAGCACGCCCTGGACCCCAACCTGACCGTGCTCAACTATCTGCGTGAGCACCTGGGCAAATCCGGTACCAAGGAAGGCTGCGCCAGCGGCGATTGCGGGGCGTGCACCGTGGTGGTCGGCGAATTGCACCACGATGAACAAGGCGCCGAGCAGATTCGTTATCGCAGCCTCAACTCGTGCCTGACCTTTGTGTCGTCGCTGCACGGTAAACAGCTGATCAGCGTTGAAGACCTCAAGCACCAAGGCCAATTGCACAGCGTGCAAAAAGCCATGGTCGAGTGCCACGGCTCGCAATGTGGCTTTTGCACACCGGGCTTTGTGATGTCGTTGTTTGCCCTGCAAAAGAACAGCGACGCGCCCGACAGCCAAAAAGCCCACGAAGCGCTGGCCGGCAATTTGTGCCGTTGCACCGGCTACCGCCCGATCCTGGCCGCCGCCGAACAGGCCTGCTGCAACAAACCCGTAGACCAGTTCGACAGCCGCCAGGCCGAGACCATCGCCCGCCTCAAAGCCATCGCGCCAACGCAGACCGGCGAACTCAACAGTGGCGACAAACGCTGCCTGGTGCCGCTGACCGTCGCCGACCTCGCCGACCTCTACGACGCCTACCCGCAAGCCCGGCTGCTGGCCGGCGGCACTGACCTGGCGCTGGAAGTCACGCAGTTTCATCGCACACTGCCGGTGATGATCTACGTCGGCAATATCGACGAAATGAAGCGCATCGAATGCTTCGACGACCGCCTGGAAATCGGCGCCGCCACCGCCCTCTCCGACTGCTACACCGCGCTGCACCACGAGTACCCGGACTTCGGCGACTTGCTGCACCGCTTCGCCTCCCTGCAAATCCGCAACCAGGGCACCTTGGGCGGCAACATCGGCAACGCCTCGCCGATTGGCGATTCACCGCCGCTGCTGATCGCCCTGGGTGCACAGATCGTGCTGTGCAAAGGCAACGTGCGCCGCACCCTGGCGCTGGAAGACTACTTCATCGACTACCGCGTCACCGCGCGTCAGGACAGCGAGTTCATCGAGAAAATCATCGTGCCCAAGGGCCACACGCTGTTCCGTGCCTACAAGGTGTCCAAGCGCCTGGACGATGATATTTCTGCGGTGTGCGCCGCCTTCAACCTGAAGATCGAGGACGGCGTGATCAACGAGGCGCGCGTCGCCTTCGGGGGCATGGCCGCCACGCCCAAACGCGCGAAAAGCTGCGAAGCCGTGCTGGTTGGCGCCACCTGGAACGCCGCCACGGTGGAGAAAGCCTGCGCCGCCCTGGCCGCGGATTTCACCCCGCTGTCGGACTTCCGCGCCAGCAAGGAATATCGCCTGCTCAGCGCGCAAAACCTGCTGCGCAAATACTTCATCGAACTGCAAACGCCGCACATCGAGACTCGGGTGACCGCTTATGTCTAACCATCACGCCGTCGTTAAAACCCAGGCCGAACTCGCCGAGCTGTTCGCCCAGGACCTGACCTCCGGGGTCGGCCGCAGCGTCAAGCACGACAGCGCCGCCAAGCATGTGTCCGGCGAGGCGCAGTACATCGATGACCGCCTGGAATTCCCCAACCAACTGCACCTGTATGCGCGCATGTCCGACCGCGCCCACGCTCGCATCCTCAGCATCGACACCGCGCCTTGCTACGCCTTTGACGGCGTGCGCATCGCGATCACCCACGAAGACGTGCCGGGCCTGAAAGACATCGGCCCGCTGATGCCCGGCGACCCGCTGCTGGCCATCGACACGGTGCAGTTTGTCGGGCAGGTGGTGCTGGCCGTCGCCGCCCGCGACCTGGAAACCGCACGCAAAGCGGCCATGGCGGCGGTGATCGAATACGAAGACTTGGAGCCGGTGCTGGACGTGGTCGAGGCCTTTCGCAACAAGCATTTCGTACTCGACAGCCACACTCACCAGCGCGGCGACTCGGCGGGCGCGCTGGCCACGGCGAAACACCGTATCCAGGGCACGCTGCACATCGGCGGCCAGGAACACTTCTACCTGGAAACCCAGATCTCGTCGGTGATGCCCACCGAAGACGGCGGCATGATTGTCTACTGCTCCACGCAAAACCCCACCGAAGTGCAGAAGCTGGTGGCTGAAGTGCTGGACGTGTCGATGAACAAAATCGTCGTCGACATGCGCCGCATGGGCGGCGGTTTCGGCGGCAAGGAAACCCAGGCCGCCAGCCCCGCATGCCTGTGCGCGGTGGTTGCGCGCCTCACCGGCCAGCCGACCAAAATGCGCCTGCCACGCGTCGAAGACATGCTGATGACCGGCAAGCGCCACCCCTTCTATATCGAATACGACGTGGGCTTTGACGACACGGGTCGCCTGCACGGGATCAATCTGGAACTGGCGGGTAACTGTGGCTGCTCGCCGGACTTGTCGAACTCGATTGTCGACCGCGCGATGTTCCACGCCGACAATTCGTATTACCTGGGCGACGCCACCGTTAATGGCCATCGTTGCAAGACCAACACAGCCTCCAACACCGCGTATCGCGGCTTCGGTGGGCCACAAGGTATGGTCGCCATCGAGGAAGTGATGGACGCCATCGCTCGGCACCTGGGTCTGGACCCCTTGGCGGTGCGCAAGGTCAATTACTACGGCAAGACCGAGCGCAACGTCACGCACTACTACCAGACCGTCGAGCACAACATGCTCGAAGAGATGACCGCCGAACTTGAAGCCAGCAGCCAATACGCCGAGCGCCGCGAAGCCATCCGCCTGTACAACGCCCACAGCCCGATCCTGAAAAAAGGCCTGGCGCTGACGCCGGTGAAGTTCGGTATTTCGTTTACCGCCAGCTTCCTGAACCAGGCCGGTGCGCTGATCCACATCTACACCGACGGCAGCATCCATTTGAACCACGGCGGCACCGAGATGGGCCAGGGCTTGAACACCAAGGTCGCGCAAGTGGTGGCCGAAGTGTTCCAGGTCGACATCGACCGCGTGCAGATCACCGCCACCAACACCGACAAAGTGCCCAACACCTCGCCCACCGCCGCGTCCAGCGGTGCCGACCTGAACGGCAAGGCTGCGCAGAACGCCGCCGAAACCATCAAGCAGCGCCTGGTGGAATTTGCCGCACGCAAATACGACGTGAGTGAAGCCGATGTGGAATTTCACAATGGTCACGTACGGGTACGCGACCAGATCCTGACCTTTGAGAGCCTGATCCAGCAGGCGTATTTCGCCCAGGTCTCGCTGTCGAGCACCGGTTTCTACAAGACCCCGAAAATCTTCTACGACCGCAGCCAGGCGCGGGGCCGGCCGTTCTATTACTTCGCGTTCGGCGCAGCCTGCTGCGAAGTGATCGTCGACACCCTCACTGGCGAATACAAAATGTTGCGCACCGACATCCTGCACGACGTGGGCGCCTCGCTGAACCCGGCCATCGACATCGGCCAGGTGGAAGGCGGCTTTATCCAGGGCATGGGCTGGCTAACGATGGAAGAGCTGGTGTGGAACAACAAAGGCAAGCTGATGACCAACGGCCCGGCCAGTTACAAGATCCCGGCCGTGGCTGACATGCCTCTGGACTTACGCGTAAAGCTGGTGGAAAACCGCAAGAACCCGGAGGACACGGTGTTCCATTCCAAGGCCGTGGGTGAGCCGCCGTTCATGCTCGGGATTGCTTCGTGGTGCGCGATCAAGGATGCCGTGGCGAGTGTGGGTGAATATCGCCATCAGCCCAGGATTGATGCACCGGCTACACCCGAGCGGGTGTTGTGGGGGTGTGAGCAGATGCGCCAGTTGCAGGCGGCAAAGGCTGTTGAGGCCGAAACCGAGATGGCTTCGCTCTAAGAACGAGGTGCTGCCATCGCAGGCAAGCCAGCTCCCACATTTGATGGTGTTCACACATCAAAATGTGGGAGAGGGCTTGCCCCCGATAGCGGCCTGACAGACGCCACAAGAGGTGACTATGAACAACTGGATCAGCGCCCTCGCCGACCTGCAGAACCAGGGTGAACCCTGCGTGCTGGTGACCATCATCGAAGAGCTCGGCTCCACGCCGCGCAATGCCGGCTCGAAGATGGTGATCAGCGCCGCGCAGACCTTCGACACCATTGGTGGCGGGCACCTGGAATACAAGGCGATGCAGATCGCCCGCGACATGCTCGTGCGCGGCCAGCAAAACACCCATCTGGAGCGCTTCAGCCTTGGTGCAAGCCTGGGCCAGTGCTGCGGCGGTGTGACGGTGCTGCTGTTCGAACCCATGGGCCAGGTGCAGGCGCACATTGCAGTGTTTGGCGCCGGCCATGTCGGCCGCGCCTTGGTGCCGCTGTTGGCGAGCCTGCCGTGCCGAGTGCGCTGGATCGATTCCCGCGACCAGGAGTTTCCGGAACACATTCCCCAGGGCGTGCGTAAAATCGTCAGCGAGGAGCCAGTCGACGAAATTGCCGACCTGCCAGTGGGCAGTTACTGCATCGTCATGACCCACAATCACGCGCTGGACCTGGAACTGACCGCCGCGCTGCTCAAACGCAACGACTTTGCCTACTTCGGCCTGATCGGCTCGAAAACCAAACGGGTCAAGTTCGAACACCGCCTGCGTGATCGCGGCTTCGACACCGCGCAACTGCAACGCATGCGCTGCCCGATGGGCCTCACCGAGGTGAAGGGCAAACTGCCGGTGGAGATCGCCATCTCCATCGCCGGCGAAATCATCGCCACCTATAACGCCAATTTCGGCCAGCACACCGCGAGCGCCGAACCCATTGCCAAACTGCTGCCGGCCTCGCGCCGCAGCCAAGCTATCAATTGAGATGAACATGCCTTTGACTCGCAAAGCCTACCGTGCCGCCATCCTGCACAGCATCGCCGACCCTGCTGAAGTGGGGATCGAAGCTTCCTATGAGTATTTCGAAGACGGCCTGCTGGTGATCGATAACGGCCAGATCAGCGCCCTGGGCCACGCCAGCGATTTGCTCCCGACGCTGCCCGCCGACATCGACGTTACTCATTATCAGGATGCGCTGATCACGCCAGGCCTGATCGACACCCATATCCACCTGCCGCAAACCGGCATGGTCGGCGCCTATGGCGAGCAGTTACTGGATTGGCTCAACACCTACACCTTCCCGTGCGAAAGCCAGTTCGCCGACAAGGCGCACGCCGAAGAAGTCGCGGATATCTTCATCAAGGAACTGCTGCGCAACGGCACGACCACGGCGCTGGTGTTCGGCAGCGTGCACCCGCAATCAGTCAATTCATTCTTTGAAGCGGCCGAAAAACTCGACCTGCGCATGATCGCCGGCAAGGTGATGATGGACCGCAACGCGCCGGACTATCTGACCGACACCGCCGAATCCGGCTACCAGGAAAGCAAGGCGCTGATCGAACGCTGGCACGGCAAGGGCCGTTTGCACTATGCGGTCACGCCACGTTTTGCCCCGACCAGCACCCCGGAGCAACTGACGCTGGCCGGGCAACTGCTGGGCGAATACCCAGACCTGTACATGCAGACGCACATCAGTGAAAACCTGCAGGAAGTGGCATGGGTGAATGAGCTGTTCCCGGAGCGCAAGGGCTACCTGGACGTGTATGACCACTACAAATTGCTGGGTGAGCGCTCGGTGTTTGCCCACGGCGTGCACCTGTGTGATGACGAGTGCGCACGGTTGGCGGAGACGGGTTCGGCGGTGGCGTTCTGCCCGACGTCGAACTTCTTCCTCGGCAGTGGGTTGTTCAACTTGCCGATGGCCGAGAAGCACAAATTGAATGTCGGCCTGGGCACCGACGTGGGCGGCGGCACCAGCTTCTCGCTGCTGCAAACCCTGAACGAAGCCTACAAAGTCATGCAACTGCAGGGCGCGCGGTTGAGCCCGTTCAAGTCGCTGTACCTGGCCACTTTGGGCGGCGCGCGGGCGCTGCGTCTGGAAGACAAGATCGGCACGTTGCAGCCGGGTACCGATGCGGACTTTTTGGTGCTGGATTACAACGCCACGCCGCTGCTCAGCTATCGCTTGAAGCAGGCCAATAACATTGCCGAAACGCTGTTTGTGTTGATGACGCTGGGGGATGATCGGGCGGTTCTGCAGACCTACGCAGCCGGCAATCTCGTGCACCAACGCTGATCTAACAAATGCCACAAAACAAATGTGGGAGCGGGCTTGCTCGCGAATGCGGTGTGTCAGTCAACAGATACTTAGACTGAACCACCGCTTTCGCGAGCAAGCCCGCTCCCACATTTTTGATCGGGTTTACAGTTTTACGGACGAGCGACCCGGCTTTTTCGTCTGCAACAAATGCGAGAACACCGCGTGCAAATCATCCGACGCGCTTTCCTCATCGAGGTTGAGCTTGCTGTCGATGTGATCCATGTGGTGCATCATCAGATTCACCGCCAACGTTGCATCGCGTGCTTCGATCGCATCGATCAGCTGCGTGTGCTCATCGTAGGAACAGTGCGAGCGGTTGCCGCTTTCGTACTGGGCGATGATCAACGAGGTCTGCGACACCAGGCTGCGCTGGAAGCTGATCAGCGGCGCGTTCTTCGCCGCCTCGGCCAGCTTGAGGTGGAATTCGCCGGAGAGGCGGATACCAGCACCGCGGTCGCCGCGGGAGAAACTGTCACGCTCGTCGTTGACCATCTGGCGCAGCTCGGCCAGCTGTTCGGCCGTGGCGTGCTGCACTGCCAATTCCGTGATCGCCCGTTCGACCAGACGACGGGCCAGGAATACCTGGCGCGCTTCTTCTACACTCGGGCTCGCCACCACCGCACCACGATTGGGCCGCAGCAGTACCACGCCTTCATGGGCCAAACGCGAGAGCGCGCGGCGAATGATGGTGCGGCTGACGCCGAAGATTTCGCCCAGTGCCTCTTCACTCAACTTGGTTCCGGGCGCCAGGCGTTGTTCAAGGATGGCCTCGAAGATATGCGCGTAGACAATATCGTCCTGGGTTCCGCTGCGGCCGGCCTTGCCAGCTCGCGGTTGTTTCTTGAGAGGTTGCAACTGTTCGTTCATGGGCACTCGGGTTTGGAGAACGGCGGCGAATTAACGGTAATACGGCAAGCGCGGGTTGCTGGCAAGTATCACCTAAAAACAGGGCACATTGTACACAACCCAATGCGCCAACACACTGTACGGCTGTTTGCTGCGTTGGCTGTATTGCAACGAGTAGTTCCGTTTGAGTTTAGGCTTGAATCTGCGCCTTCACCGGCAAATACCCAGGTAAAAGGAACGCCTCTCCATGAACGACGCCACCCAAGCGCCTTTGCGCCCGTTGGCCGACACTTCTGCGTCGGCCATCGTCGCCGGCTTCATTGCCATGATGACCGGCTACACCAGCTCGCTGGTCCTGATGTTCCAGGCCGGACAAGCCGCCGGGTTGACCACGGCGCAGATTTCTTCGTGGATCTGGGCCATCTCCATCGGCATGGCGGTGTGCAGCATCGGCCTGTCCTTGCGCTATCGCACGCCCATCACCATTGCTTGGTCCACACCCGGCGCGGCGTTGTTGATCACCAGCCTGGGCGGCGTAAGTTACGGCGAGGCCATTGGTGCCTACATCACCTGCGCCGTACTGGTGACGCTGTGCGGGCTGACCGGCAGCTTCGAGAAACTGGTCAAGCGCATCCCGGCGTCGCTGGCGGCGGCCTTGCTGGCGGGGATCCTGTTCAAGATCGGCAGCGAGATTTTCGTCGCCGCGCAGCATCGCACCGGCCTGGTCCTGGGGATGTTTTTCACTTACCTGATCATCAAGCGCCTGTCGCCCCGCTATGCGGTACTCGCCGCGCTGGTGCTCGGCACTGTGCTGTCGGGGCTGATGGGGTTGCTGGATTTCAGCGGCTTTCACCTGGAAGTGGCAACGCCGGTATGGACCACGCCGCATTTCTCGCTGGCGGCGACCATCAGTATCGGCATCCCGCTGTTCGTGGTAGCGATGACCTCGCAGAACATGCCCGGCGTCGCCGTGTTGCGCGCCGACGGCTACACCGTGCCCGCCTCGCCTTTGATCACCGCAACCGGCCTGGCCTCGCTGGTGCTCGCGCCCTTCGGCTCCCACGGCATCAACCTGGCGGCCATCAGCGCGGCCATCTGCACCGGGCCGCATGCCCATGAAGACCGCAACAAGCGCTATACCGCTGCGGTGTGGTGCGGCGTGTTCTACGGGATTGCCGGGGTATTTGGCGCGACCTTGGCGGCACTGTTCGCAGCATTGCCAAAGGAACTGGTGCTGTCGATTGCAGCGTTGGCGTTGTTTGGCTCGATCATCAATGGCTTGAGCATCGCCATGAATGAGCCGAAGGAACGCGAAGCGGCGCTGATCACCTTTATGGTCACCGCGTCAGGCTTGACGTTGTTTTCCATCGGTTCGGCGTTCTGGGGGATTGTGGCGGGGGTGTTGACGCTGCTGATTCTGAACGGGCGCAAGGCATAAAAAAACGGCGACCCGAAGGTCGCCGTTTTTTCAGTATCACTTAGCCGCGTTGATCGGCTTTTCCGGATACCACACGTCCAGCAACGGGCTGACTTCAGCCTTGGTCAGCTCGGAACGGGTTTTCAGCCAGGCTTCAACGGCAGCACGCTGCTCTTCGGAGACCGAGCCACGCTTCTGCAGGCAAACCAGACCGTAGTCATCGCCGCCGACATAGCCCAGACCGTTGGCTTCCATGGCTTCTTTGATGAATGCTTCGAGGAAAGCGTCGATAGCTTCTTCACTCAGGCCTTCGTTGAAGTCCAGGTTCAGTTCGAAACCCAGCTCTTGAAATTCATCAACGCACAGTTTTTTGCGCAGACGCTGGGAACGGTTAGTCGCCATTGGAACAATCCTCATAAGTAATAACGGGCGGCACTTTAGCAGTTTAAGGCAAGGATTGCCCGACTCTCTGGGACAGGCGGCTATCTGTCTGCAAAAAAACGCGCAATACCAGCTATCGTTCAGCTACAACTGGATCCACCTTGGGGCATAATGCCGACACTTTCGTGACCAATGAGGGATTTTCTTCCATACCCCTCGCCTTTTTCACCCTTCTCAGCAGTAGGGTTTTATTCCTTATGATCAAATCTTTTCGTTGCGTGTTATTGGCCGGCTTTCTTCTTCCACTGGCCTTCTCCGCCGCTGCCGCCCCAATCAACAACACCCTGCCACCCAACGTTGCGCAGGCCCTGCAGAAAGCCAAGCTACAAAATACCGCGCTGTCGCTGGTGATGCTGCCCCTCACCGGCCCCGGTACCCCTACCGTGTTCAACGCCGACGTCTCGGTGAACCCGGCCTCCACCATGAAGCTGGTCACCACTTACGCTGCCCTGGAAATGCTCGGCCCCAACCATCAGTGGAAGACCGAGTTCTACACCGACGGCACGCTCAGCGGTGGCGTCTTGCACGGCAACCTCTACCTCAAGGGCGGCGGCGACCCCAAGCTGAACATGGAAAAACTCTGGCTGCTGATGCGCGACCTGCGTGCCAATGGCGTGCAGCAAGTGACCGGCGACCTGGTGCTCGACCGCAGCTTCTTCAACCAGCCGCAATTGCCCGAATTCAATGACGACGGCAATGACGAGAACAAGCCGTTCCTGGTCAAGCCCGACGCCCTGCTGGTCAACCTCAAGGCCCTGCGCTTCGTGACCCGCAACGATTCGGGCCGCGTGATCGTATCGGTCGAACCGCCGATTGCCAGCATTCGCATCGACAACCAGGTGAAAGTCTCCAACGCCAAGCAATGCACCGGCGACGTGCGCTACAGCCCGGTCACCGCCGCCGACGGCAGTGTCACCGTGACGGTCAGCGGCCAACTGGGCGATGGCTGCAGTTCGCAGACTTACCTGTCGCTGCTCGACCATGCCACCTACACCGCCGGCGCGGTGCGTGCGATCTGGCAGGAATTGGGCGGCACCATCCAGGGCCGCGATATCCAGGCGCCCGTGCCCAAGGACGCCAAAGTACTCGCCCGTGCCTTCTCGCCGGACCTGGCGGAAATCATCCGCGACATCAACAAATACAGTAACAACACCATGGCCCAGCAGCTGTTCCTGAGCCTGGGCGCGCAATTTCGCAACGATGCCGACGGCGACGACGCCAAGGCTGCGCAACGTGTGGTCCGTCAGTGGCTGGCGAAGAAGGGCATCACCGCGCCGCACCTCGTCATGGAGAACGGCTCCGGCCTGTCGCGCGCCGAACGTGTCAGCGCCCGCGAGATGGCGGCTATGCTGCAAGCCGCCTGGAAAAGCCCGTACGCGGCGGAATACATCAGCTCGCTGCCGATTGCCGGCACCGACGGCACCATGCGTAAACGCCTGAAGACCACTGCCATGCGCGGCGAAGCCCACGTCAAGACTGGCACCCTGAACACCGTGCGTGCCATCGCCGGGTTCAGCCGTGACAACAATGGCAACACCTGGGTGGTGGTGGCGATCCTCAACGATTCGAAACCGTGGGGCGCCTCATCAGTGCTGGACCAGGTGCTGCTGGACCTGTATCGCCAGCCGAAGCTGGCGGCGGCTGCGCCGGTGCTCTAAAAGGCAACACAGATCAAATGTGGGAGCGGGCTTGCCTGCGATAGCGGTGTATCAGTCTGCGATTCGCTGACTGATACACCGCTATCGCAGGCAAGCCCGCTCCCACATGAATGCGCAACGTCTGGAAAAACCTGTCAATCAAGCCTTAAGTCGCTCGGCCTCCACCCGGTCCCTGCCCGCCTGCTTGGCCACATACACCGCCGAGTCCGCCCGCAGCAGCAGCCCATCAATGCCCTCGTCGATCCGCCAGCTGGCCACACCGAAGCTGGCAGTCACGATGCCCACCGTGTCCATCGGCGCACTGCGCAACGACTGCCACAACTCCATCGCCAGGCTGTACGCCTGCTCGCAATCAGTGTGCGGGCATAGCACCACGAACTCTTCGCCGCCCAGTCGGCAAAATACATCCGTGCGCCGCAGGCGCTGACTGATGCGCTTGCATACCTCCTGCAAAACCCCATCGCCTACCGCGTGACCGTACTGGTCGTTGATGCGCTTGAAGTGGTCGATATCCAGCATGATCAACGACAGCGCCCCACAGCTACGGTTGAGCCTGAGCATCTCGGCCTTGAGGCGATCCTGGAAATAACGCCGGTTATGAATGCCCGTCAGCGAATCGGTGATGGACAGCGCGCGCAGCTCTTCCTCTACCCGCTTGAGGTCGGAAATATCCGACACGTAGCCATGCCACAGCGTACCGCCGCCCGGCAGTTCTTCAGGCGTGGCTTCGCCGCGAATCCAGCGCAGCCCGCGTTGTGGCAACAGCACGCGGTACTCTTCGCGCCAATGGCTCAACTGCAACGCCGACAAGCGGATCGACAGGCGGACCCGCTCGACGTCCTGGGGATGAATGCGTTCGAAGACCTTGCCCGCGTCCTGGTGCAACACGCCGGTTTCGATTTCATAAATGTCGCGCATGCCATCGCTGGCATAGATGAAACGCCCGTTGCCCTTGGGTTCCAGGGTGA
Organism: Pseudomonas sp. Larv2_ips; assembly: GCF_963879675.1. Taxonomy (NCBI): domain Bacteria; kingdom Pseudomonadati; phylum Pseudomonadota; class Gammaproteobacteria; order Pseudomonadales; family Pseudomonadaceae; genus Pseudomonas; species Pseudomonas sp. Larv2_ips. The sequence continues at coordinate 1,248,496 of NZ_CAWOAW010000027.1, read as the reverse complement.
ACTGGAAGATCCCGCCGGGCACATGGGCACTGAGCTTTTTCAGCAAACGATCGCGCGCCGCCAACGCCTCGTAGGCGCGTTTCTGCTCGGTGACATCCAGGTAAATCGCCAGATGCCCGATCCACAGGCCATGGTCGTCCAGCAATACGGTGCCGAGCATGTTCACCGTCAAGGGGCTGCCATTTTCGCGTAACAGGGTCCACTCGCGCGCCTGGTGCAGGTGGTCCGGGCTCTCCACCAGCATCGCCTGGCTTGGCGGGATACGCTTGCCCATGGCCGCGCTCAAACGGGTGGCGCGCGCCTCGAGTTCAGCGGCCAGGTGCAGGCTTTCCAGGGTCATGCGCCCCAGCACCTGGTCGGATGTGTACCCCAGCATTTGCTCGGCCCCGGCATTGAACGTGTTGATCACCCCGCGCAGGTCAGTGGCGATGATCGCGACTTGGGTGGCCGCATTCAGCACGCTGCGCAATTGCCCGTGCGCACCGCGCAATTCCTGTTCACGCAGGCGCAACTGCACGGTGCGCTGCTCCACCAGTTTCAGCGCGCGCTGGCGTTGGCTGACCACCACATACAACAAGGCACTGAGCAGCAGGCTGAGCAACCCGCCCATGGTCAGGATGGTGCTCATCGAGGAATGGTTGGCCTGATCGAAGACCTGGCTGGCACGCAACGTGAGGGCATACACATGGTCGCCCAGGGTCAGACGGCGCGCGGCGCTGAGGTCGCTGGCGCCCACCGCATTGCTGGAGGCATACAGCACGCGCTGCTGGGTGTCGGAGGTATCGACAATCTGCATCACCAGGTTGTCGCGGTTCGGCTTGGGCAAACCGTCGGCCACCAGCTGTCGCATGCTGATCACCGCCATCACAAAGCCGCTGGGCTCGGCCTCAGCCAGCTTGCTCACCGGCGCCACCAGCAAAACCCCGGCCGCATAGGCCGGCTCCACACCCACCAATTGCATCGGCTGGGATACCGCGGGCGTGCCGCTTTTTTGCGCACGCTCAAGAACCGAGCGGCGAAGCGGCTGGGCCAACAGGTCGAAACCGAGCGGCGAGCCCAGCAGGCTTTGGGTTTGGCTATACAACACCGGCACGTATTCATCGCGCTCGGCGGCAGGCGCCAACTCCCCTGACGAATTCAGTTCACGGATGGCAAAGGGCGTGCCGCGCTGGCGCGAGATCTCCTGTTCAAACGGCTTGCGCTGATCGCGAAAAATCCGCGGTGCCCAGGCATAGGCGCGGGCGCGCAACAGCAAGGGTTGAGCAAACCCATCGAACTCGGCGCGGGACACATCACTTGAGTTGACGAAGAAGCGCTGCAGGCTGGCCAGGCGTTGCTCCTGGTCTTCGAAGCGCTCCTGCAGGCGGCTGTAGCGTTCATTGACCAGCAGCTGAAAACGCTGGCGAACCTGTTGCTGATAGAGATCGGCAGCGGCCCAGGCAACAATCACCGTCAGCGCGCAACCTGCCAATAACACCACCAATGCCACCAGCCAAGCCGACGCCTGCTCACTGATAAAGCCTAGGATTTTGGGGCGTACGGCATGCATCGGCATAGGCAACACTCACAACGCCAGCGTGCGGGGCTGTCACTTTGGCTAGGGCTTAAGTTATAGCCATGAGGCCACTGTTTGACCAGCGCAAAAAAGCCGCAAGCCCGGAATACGCCAGGCTTGCGGCTTTTTTGTTCCAACTGTGTGCAGCAATCAGCGCGCGGTGATTTTCCACGCCCGGTGGATCTTCGCGTTACGTGCAAAATCCGGGTCGAGGGTCTTGTCGCTGATCTCCTCGACCGCATAGCGTTCGCTGAGGTTGTCCTCGAGCACGAACTTGCGGAAGTTGTTCGAGAAGTACAACACGCCGCCCGGTGCCAGACGCGCCATGGCCAGGTCGAGCAACTGCACGTGGTCACGTTGCACGTCGAAGATGCCTTCCATGCGCTTGGAGTTGGAGAAGGTCGGCGGATCAATGAAGATCAAGTCGAACTCATCGCGGCTGGCTTCCAGCCACGCCATCACGTCGCCCTGCTCCAGACGGTTCTTGTCGGAGAAACCGTTGAGCGAGAAGTTGCGACGTGCCCAGTCCAGGTAGGTCTTGGACAAGTCAACGCTGGTGGTGCTGCGCGCGCCACCCTTGGCCGCGTGCACACTGGCGGTAGCGGTGTAGCAATACAGGTTGAGGAAGCGCTTGCCGGCCGCCTCCTTCTGGATGCGCATGCGCATCGGGCGGTGGTCGAGGAACAGGCCCGTGTCCAGGTAATCGGTGAGGTTGACCAGCAGCTTCACACCGCCTTCGCTGACCTCGGTGAACTTGCCCTGGGCACTCTGGCGCTCGTACTGCTTGGTGCCGCTTTGACGCTCGCGGCGCTTGACCACCACGCGGCTCTTGTCGACGTTCAGCGCCTGGGGAATCGCGGCCAGGGCGTCAAACATCCGTGCGGAAGCTTTTTCCGGGTCGATGGATTTCGGCGCGGCGTATTCCTGCACGTGCACCCAGTCGTGGTAGAGGTCGATGGCCATGGAGTATTCCGGCATATCGGCGTCGTACACACGGTAGCAGTCCACGCCTTCGCGCTTGGCCCACTTGCCCAACTGCTTGAGGTTTTTCTGCAGGCGGTTGGCGAACATCTGCCCGCCTTCGCTCAGGCGCGCCTGCTCAACCACCGGTGCCGGGGCTGGCTTGATCGGGTTACCGTTCTTGTTGTACTGGCGTTCTACCGGCTCGGTCGGGGCCTGATCGTAAGCGGCTTGCTCACGTTCGGCCTGACGCTGCTCCGGGGTGCGGCGCTCGCCAGTGACGAACTGGTCCGGGTTAACCTTGATCAGCAGCAGTTTGCACGGCAAGGCGCCGTTCCAGAACGAATACTGTTTGTGGCTGCGGATGCCCATGCGCTTGCCCAGGTCCGGCGCGCCGGTGAACACCGCCGCTTCCCAACCCATGCAGGCCTGACGCAGACGCTCGCCGAGGTTCTGATAGAGATACAACAGACTGGCTTCGTCACCCAAACGCTCGCCGTACGGCGGGTTGCAGATCACCAGGCCTTTCTGGTTCTGGTCCGGGCGCGGCTCGAAAGTGCCGACTTCGCCCTGGTACACCTTGATCCAGTGGCTCAAGCCGGCGCGCTCGATGTTATTGCGCGCAGGTTGAATCAAGCGTGGGTCGGCTTCATAGCCTCGCACCCACAACGGCGGCTTGTTCATGCCGATGGCAGCCCGCTCGGTCGCTTCGGTGTGCAGCTTCTTCCACAGCGCCGGAACGTGGCCGAGCCACGTGGTGAAGCCCCACAGTTCGCGATTGAGGTTGGGGGCCATGTCGGCGGCGATCATCGCGCCTTCGACCAGGAAGGTACCCACGCCACACATCGGGTCCGTCAGCGCGCCGCCTTCGGCCGCAATGCGCGGCCAGCCGGCGCGAATCAAAATCGCCGCCGCCAGGTTTTCCTTCAACGGTGCCGCGCCCTGCTGCAGGCGGTAACCGCGCTGGTGCAGGCTGTGGCCCGACAGGTCGAGCGAAAGAATCGCTTCGCCGCGGTCCAGGCGCAGGTGAATACGCAGGTCCGGGTTGATCTTGTCGATGGAGGGGCGTTCGCCGGTCGGGGTGCGCAGTTTGTCGACAATCGCATCCTTGACCTTCAGCGCGCCGAAGTGAGTGTTGTCGATGCCCGAACCATGGCCGCTGAATTCCACCGCCAGGGTGCCATCCGGGACCATGTGGTCGGCCCATTCGATGTCCAGCACGCCATGGTAAAGGTCTTCAGCGTCCTTCATCGGGAAGCGCTTGAGCACCAGCAACACGCGGTTGGCCAGGCGCGACCAGAGGCACAAGCGGTAGGCGGTTTCCATGTCGGCCATGCCGCGCACGGCCGAGGTGTGCTCGCGTGCGTCCTCAAGGCCAAGCCCGACGGCTTCCTCGATCAGCAGGCCTTCGAGGCCCTTGGGGCAAGTGAGGAAGAGTTCAAAACGGTCCGACATGGGGCATTCCAGGCTTTTCAGCAATAAATGAACAGGCGACGCATCGCCGGCTCGGTTTTTAATCAAGCACTTTTCTCGAAGAGTGCTCGCGTGGCACGAATGTGCCGTCCCACCCCGGCTGCCGGGCCTTTGGGCCAGAATTTCCGGGGCAGAGAAATAATTGATTGCAACAAAAAGAAATATTCCGACCCTTCGTCGAATAATAACCGACTGCAACGGGCGGACATTCTCACTAAAGGATTAAACCCATCCTCTATGCAGGGCACATCATAGCTGGCTTTGCCCAATAAAAGGGGCGAAAAGCCATCCCAGCTTATGGCTATAGCATCGTTATCGTTACGTGCTTATGACAAAACGATCATTGAATCCATGTGACCTATTGGTTAGAACTCAACACAGGTTGGCGCCGTAACGACGCCGACACATTGGCTCGCCACGCCGGCAGCGAGCCCACCAACGGCAGAAAAACTCTGCCCGGCCTCAGACGAGGCCGAAGGATATCAAGACAGTCAACAAGTGAGGGAAACACCCTATGAGAAGACTTAAGCGTGATCCGTTGGAAAGAGCATTTTTACGCGGATATCAATATGGCGTTCATGGCAAATCCCGTGAGCTTTGCCCATTTACTCTACCGTCGGTACGCCAAGCCTGGATCAACGGCTGGCGAGAAGGACGCGGCGACAACTGGGACGGTATGACTGGCACTGCGGGAATCCACAGACTCAACGAACTTCACGCCGTCGGCTAACACAGGGCACTTAATCCGACACACCACCTTGAATATGTAACGACTTAACCACGCACGCCCCATCAGGGCGGCGGGCTTCGGCCCAGGGGCTCCTTTAGGGAGCCCTTTTTATTGCTCCGACGGCGACATGGCCTACGCACTCACAGGTGTACTTTTGGCCTGCCATCGCCAACAAGCCGGGCCTACCTTTTTGGCAAAGCCGCTATCGCATCCACCGACTCGCGAATCAGCGACGGTCCCTTATAGATAAAACCGGAATACAACTGCACCAGGCTTGCACCGGCGGCGATCTTCTCGGCCGCGTGCTTGCCTTCGGTGATGCCGCCCACGGCGATGATCGGCAAGCGCCCGGCCAACTCAGCCGCCAGCACCTTGACGATGTGAGTGCTTTTGTCGCGCACTGGTGCGCCCGACAGCCCACCCGCTTCATCACCATGCGCCAGCCCTTCGACACCCACACGGCTGAGGGTGGTGTTGGTGGCGATCACCGCATCCATGCCCGAATCCACCAGCGCCTGAGCGACCAGCACGGTTTCTTCATCGCTCATGTCCGGCGCAATCTTGATGGCCAACGGCACACGTTTGCCATGACGTACGGCCAGGTCTTCCTGGCGCTGACGCAAGGCTTCGAGCAGTTGCTTGAGCGAATCACCGAACTGCAGGCTACGCAGACCCGGTGTATTCGGTGAGCTGACGTTGACGGTGACGTAGCTGGCGTGGGCGTAGACCTTGTCCAGGCAAATCAGGTAATCATCGACGGCGCGCTCTACGGGCGTGTCGAAGTTCTTGCCGATATTGATGCCGAGGATGCCCTTGTATTTCGCGGCTTGAACCCGTGACAGCAGATGATCGACGCCCAGGTTGTTAAAGCCCATGCGATTGATGATCGCCTCGGCTTCCGGCAGGCGGAAGATCCGGGGTTTTGGGTTGCCCGGTTGCGGGCGTGGCGTCACGGTGCCAATTTCGACAAAACCGAAACCCAGTTGCGCAAACCCGTCGATGGCCGCGCCGTTCTTGTCGAGGCCGGCAGCCAGCCCGACCGGGTTGGGGAAGTCGAGTCCCATCACCGATACCGGCATTTTTGCCGGTGCCTTGCATACCAGGCCATTGAGCCCCAGACGACCACCGGCACCGATCAGGTCCAGGGACAGATCGTGGGAGGTTTCCGGAGAGAGTTTGAACAACAGCTGGCGGGCCAGGGTATACATGGGCGGGCTAGACTCGGATGGCGGCGAAAGGTGGCGCCGATTATAGCCGGGGTGGCGCGCCAGGTGCGAGGTGCGCCGTCCAATCGTCAATGACGTTGTGCCACCAACGCCTCATACCGCGCCCATATTTTTTCTGCGTAACGCAAACGCAACGCTTCACGCTCAGGTGCTGCGCCGGCGTTGTAGGAGCCCACGGCTGTCCAGTTGTAACCGAAACGCTGGACAAACCCGGCAAGAATCGAAGCGCCCACCTCGACCGACAAACAGGGCTCACTCAACAACCTCTCTTCGGTAATGCCCTGCTTGGCCAGGCGAGGCAAGTGCATGCTGTTGATCTGCATCAGGCCAATATCCCGAGAGCCATCGCTGTTGAGCGCGTTCACGGCGTGCGCACGGTAACCCGATTCCACGGCGGCGATGGCCTGCAAAAGCTCAGGTTCGAGGTCATAGCGGCTAGCCACCTCTTCCCAGCAATCGGCCCAGGCCTGATGGCTGCCCATCAACAGGCTCAACACCAACGCTTTGCCCAATCGATTAATCATGTGTCACCTGCCCACAAGCCGAGCAGATGCGTTGCACGCGCCCTGGCCCCGTCTGGAGAATTGCGCGCTGCTCGGCTTTCACGGCACAGGTAAAGCGATACCCCCTGCCGTAAATTGTTTTGATAAAGCCCTTGTCCTTCTTAAGCTGCTTGCGCAATGCGTAGATACAGCGCGTCAGCGATTCCTCTGCCACCTCCCCTCGGGGCCAGACCAACTCAAGCAGACGATCCTTGGTCATCAATGCTCCGTCAGACGCCAACAGCAGCCGCAGCACGTGCCACTCCTTGGGCGGCAACTGAATATCCGCGCCTTCGCCGATCAATCGGCCATCGCCCTGCAAGGTCCACCCGGCAAACACCCAGGCAGCCGTCAGCCCATCATTCACGAGGGTCATGCACACCTCTGCACCCGACTACTGACATTGAATTCCTTGTTTCCAGAAACGGCCGATACGCCAACATCACGACTATAAAAACCTGAGCCGCGAACAACGTTAGGAAAAAACCCATGTAATCGAGGCTTTCGGCGGGCGGCACGTAGGACTTTTCGCAGTCGCCGCCCACAAGCGTTTCAGGGCTCTGACCAACGGTTATGTCACTCAAGGACTTCACGGCTTTCGCGCACAAACGCACGCTGTACGCGCTCATATTGGCTAGGGGTCAGCGGCGGCGGGCCGACAGCACCGGCCAACATCCGCGGCTCACTGCCGACCGCCCGCGCCTGGATCACAAAGAGCCGTACCTGCGCGCGTCGACCATGGCGGGGCGCCTCGCCCTCACGGTGGAAACCACCCAGCCACAAGCGTCTGCCTTGAGGTACACGCACCACAGAGCTGACGGCCATTCGCCCCACTGCCCCTGCCGAGCCTGGCTTGAATTGGCTGTCCATCTGACGGCCATCCTCGAGGTTCACCAGCATCTCGATCTGATGCGCTCCGGCAAAGCGCGGGAGCACACTGGCTTCAACGCCATAACGCACGGGCTGCCAATCACCCTTATCGTCGCCAGGCCGTGGCAGGTAAAACGTATGGTTATCCTGGAAAACCGCAGGCACGTTTTCCTGGGTAAGGATTACGGGAAAGGCGACGACCCTGGCCTTGCGTCGGCGCTCCAGCACACCGAGCTGTGCCATCAAGCGGTTGTCTTCCAAAGGTTCCAGTACGCGCGTCACGAAAGCCCCGGTATCGGTTTCCTGAGCCCAGGCTGCGCCCATCTTGGCGAATTCACTGCGCTCCACATCCACTTGCCACAGCGACACCTCAATCGGCCGCTTGGGCTTGTCGAGCTCCGCCACCAGTTCCTCGAGCACCTTCACCTGGGCAGGTTTGCCCTTGATCAACAGGCTGTTTGAATCCGGATAGGCCATCACCACCAGGCTCTTGTCGGCCAGTAAACCCGGGGGACGTTGCGTGTCGTTCTTTTGCTCGCTGGCCAGCACGGCTTCGATCATCGAGGCCATACCCGGAACGTTGACCTGGTCGTTGCCCATCGAATACGTGCGATCCGCCACGTGGGTGTTGAACACCTGCACCACGCCGAAGATTTGTGTGCCGACGCGTACCTCAGTGCGCTGCTTGTCCATCAATTGAGTCAGGTGCAATACCTGGTCGACATAGTTAGGTGGCCCGGACACATAGAACATTCGCCCGCCGCTTTCCCTCAGGGGAAAACGCGATTCATCGAGCCCGGAACGGCGCATGAACCCGCGCAGCCTGTCGACCGAGATATGCCGCAGCGCTACTGCCGAGCTTTTTGCTTCACCGGCGTCGTACAGGTACAGCACCTGCCCGTCGCTATACCAGATCAGGCCTTGCTGCTCGGCGACTGTTTCCAGCGTGTGCTGCGCCGCCCCCAGGTCGAATTGGCCGGTGATGGTTTTACGCGCCACCTCGCGGCTGACAACGACAGGCAAGCCCAAGGGCACCGACAGCGCGGTAAAAAACGTATGCAGGCTTTCATCCCGCGCCTGATAGCTATCCCCCAGGGCGCTCGCGTTTGCCAACAGCAATGCACCGCACACCAGCCAACGGCATAACCTGCGGTAACGGCTCATGGTTGGGGAATTGATAGACACCGTGGATGTTCCTCGCCGCCTGGCGCAAAGAGGCGGCCATACTGGAAGGCAGCTGAGTTTCAATCTTGATGGAAAGCTGACGGCGGACTGCGCCTGGATCTCCGTGGCATGTGCCTTGCTACGGGCTCTGTATCAAAGCCTGCACCAACGTCGGAGCAGGCTTACGGACAATGGCGTCGTTTCCCTGCAATGGCTTGCGCTGCCACCCGCGCAACCCTCAAGGGTTACGACGCTTTTTTTTGAGCAAAGGTGAGTGTTGATGAACGATTCGGTCGGCAACAACCCGGTGAACCATTCGCTGGCCTGGGTAAACGGCAGTGACGCCCCGGAAAAGAGCAGCCTCGACCTGGGCTTCATGGCGCTGACCGATTGCGCCTCGCTGGTGGTCGCCGCCACCCAGGGTTTCGCGCAACCCTACGGCCTGACGCTGAACCTCAAGCGTCAATCGTCCTGGGCCAACCTGCGCGACAAACTGGTCAGCGGCGAACTGGATGCCGCCCATAGCCTCTATGGACTGATCTATGCCGTGCACCTGGGCATCGGTGGCGTAGCGCCGACCGACATGGCCGTTCTGATGGGGCTCAACCAGAACGGTCAAAGCATCAACCTGTCCCACGGCCTGCAACAGCAAGGCGTGATCACTCCTGAGGCACTGGACCGCCACGTGCACCAAAGCCGCACAAAACTGACCTTTGCACAGACATTTCCCACAGGCACTCACGCCATGTGGCTGTATTACTGGCTGGCGAGCCAAGGCATTCATCCGTTGCACGACGTCGACAGCGTGGTGGTACCGCCGCCGCAGATGGTCGCGCACCTGCAAGCCGGGCGCATCGACGGGTTCTGTGTCGGCGAGCCCTGGTGTGCCAGCGCGGTCAAGCAAAACCAGGGGTTCACCCTGGCGACCACCCAGGCGATCTGGCCGAATCATCCGGAAAAGGTTCTAGGTTGCACCCAGGCGTTTGTCGATCAATATCCGAACACTGCGCGCATCCTGGTGATGGCGATTCTCGAGGCCAGCCGCTTTATCGAGCAAAGCCATGAAAACCGCCGCTCCACCGCACAATTACTCAGTGCTCGCGACTACCTCGATGCGCCGCTCGACTGCATCGAGCCGCGCCTGCTGGGTGCTTATGACGACGGCCTCGGCCACCAGTGGCAAGACCCACATGCCCTGCGGTTTTTCGGCGATGGCGAGGTGAACCTGCCGTACCTTTGCGACGGCATGTGGTTCATGACCCAGTTTCGGCGCTGGGGCTTGCTGCGCGAAGATCCGGACTACCTGGGCGTGGCCCGCCACGTGCAGCAACTGGCTTTATACCGTCAGGCCGCTGCCGCCGTCGGCGTCAATGCAAACGCAGCGGACATGCGCAGCAGCCAACTGATCGACGGCAAAATCTGGGACGGCTCCGACCCCGCCACCTACGCGCGCAGCTTTCGACTGCACGCCATGGCAGACCACTCCAGCCACCAGGCGCAGCGCTGACAGGACGACCTTTATGTTACGCATCCTGTTGATCAACGATACGCCGCGCAAGGTCGGGCGCCTCAAGGCCGCATTGATCGAAGCCGGGTTCGAGGTGATCGATGAGTCCGGCCTGACCATCGACCTGCCCGCGCGCGTCGAAACGGTGCGCCCGGACGTGATCCTGATCGATACCGAGTCACCTGGCCGAGATGTAATGGAGCAGGTGGTACTGGTCAGCCGCGATCAGCCCCGGCCGATCGTGATGTTTACCGACGAGCACGACCCGAACGTGATGCGCCAGGCCATCAAATCCGGGGTCAGCGCTTATATCGTCGAAGGCATTCAGGCCCAGCGCCTGCAGCCGATCCTGGACGTGGCCATGGCCCGTTTTGAAAGCGATCAGGCCTTGCGCGCCCAGCTCCAGGCGCGCGACCAGCAACTGGCCGAGCGTAAACGAATCGAGCTGGCCAAAGGCATGCTGATGAAAATGAAGCACTGCAACGAAGAAGAGGCCTACACCCTGATGCGCCGCCAAGCCATGAGCCGCCAACAGAAACTGATCCAGGTGGCGGAGCAGATTATCGCCATGAGCGAGTTGCTCGGCTGATCTGGCGCAGCTCTTGCTAAGCATTCACCACAGGTAACCAACGGCGGTTGCCCCTTCCACGACAAAGACGTCGCACATCCGGTTTGCCCTCGCGAGCCCGGTGGCGGCGTTTTTTCGTTTTGGCCCCAGAGCCTGGGGCCGGTGGGGTGGCCTTTAGCCGGCGGCCCCATCACTTGGCCTTCTTACAAGATCCCAACCGTTGAGGTGCGTGATGAAATCAAGCTTCTGGAAATCCGGGCACACCCCGACCCTGTTTGCCGCGTTCCTGTATTTCGACCTGAGCTTCATGGTCTGGTACCTGTTGGGACCGCTGGCGGTGCAGATCGCCGCCGACCTGCACCTGACCACTCAACAGCGCGGACTGGTAGTGGCCACGCCGATCCTGGCCGGCGCGGTGCTGCGTTTTCTGATGGGCATGCTGGCCGACAAACTGTCGCCTAAAACCGCCGGGCTGATCGGCCAGGTCATTGTGATTGCCGCACTGTTCGGCGCCTGGCAACTGGGCATTCACAGTTACGAGCAGGCCCTGCTGCTGGGCATGTTCCTGGGCATGGCGGGCGCCTCGTTTGCGGTCGCCCTGCCGCTGGCCTCTCAGTGGTATCCCGCTGAACACCAGGGCAAGGCCATGGGCATCGCCGGTGCCGGCAACTCCGGCACCGTGTTTGCTGCATTGCTGGCACCGGTACTCGCCGCCGCGTTTGGCTGGAGCAATGTGTTCGGCTTCGCGCTGATTCCATTGGTCATCACGTTGGTTGTCTTCGCCTGGCTTGCGCGCAATGCCCCGGAACGCCCGAAGGCCAAATCCATGGCCGACTACTTTAAAGCCCTGGGCGACCGCGACAGCTGGTGGTTCATGTTCTTTTACAGCGTGACGTTCGGCGGCTTTATCGGCCTGGCCAGCGCCCTGCCCGGCTACTTTAACGACCAATACGGCTTGAGCCCGGTGACTGCTGGCTACTACACCGCGGCCTGTGTGTTTGGCGGCAGCCTGATGCGCCCGTTGGGTGGCGCCCTGGCGGACCGTTTCGGCGGGATTCGCACCCTGCTCGGCATGTACAGCGTGGCGGCGATCTGCATCGCAGCGGTGGGTTTCAACCTGCCAAGTTCTTACGCTGCGTTGGCACTTTTCGTCTGCACCATGCTCGGCCTCGGAGCAGGTAATGGTGCGGTGTTTCAATTGGTACCCCAGCGTTTTCGCCGCGAGATCGGCGTGATGACCGGCCTGATCGGCATGGCCGGCGGGATCGGCGGCTTCGCCCTCGCGGCAGGCATGGGCGCGATCAAGCAAAGCACCGGCAGTTATCAAATGGCCCTGTGGCTGTTCGCCAGCCTCGGCGTGCTGGCCTGGTTCGGCCTGCACGGGGTCAAACGTCGCTGGAGAACCACCTGGGGTTCGGCTGCCGCAACCGCCGCACGCGTCTGATGGGCTTGCAACTGAGTGTCGCGCAGGCCAGCGCCATTGGCCCTCGGGCCGAAAACCAGGACGCCCTGCGCGTCGTCACCCCCGTGGCAGAGCTGGCGGCGAGTAAAGGTTACCTGTGCGCCATCGCCGATGGCGTCAGCCAATGCGCCGATGGCGGCCTGGCTGCGCGCTCGACCTTGCAGGCGCTGGCGCTGGACTACTACGCCACGCCGCAAACCTGGGGCGTGGCCCAGGCGCTCGAGCGTCTGTTGCTGGCGCAGAATCGCTGGCTGCAGGCCAACGGCGGCGGCCAGCCGCTGCTGACCACCTTGAGTGCACTGGTGTTTCGCGGCCAACGTTTCACCCTCGCGCATGTCGGCGATTGCCGGGTGTATCGCTGGCTGGACGGCGAGTTGCAGCGCATCAGCGAAGACCATGTGTGGGAACAGCCGGGCATGCAGCACGTGCTCAAGCGCGCGCTCGGTCTGGACCAGCACCTGGTGCTGGATTTTCTCGACGGTGAACTGCGCGCAGGCGAATGTTTTTTATTGCTCAGCGATGGTGTGTGGGCCGCCTTGGGTGAGCACAGCATCAGTGCGATCCTGCGCGAGCAAACTGACCTCGATGTGGCGGTCAACACGCTGGTCAACGCCGCGCACCTGGCCGCCAGCCAGGACAATGCCAGCGCCCTGCTGGTGCGCATCGACCAGCTCGGCGCCGCCACCCTTGGTGATGCGCTGGTGCAGTTGCAGCAATGGCCGCTGCCACCGCCGCTCAAACCTGGGCAACGCTTTGAAGGCTGGCAGGTTGAAAGCCTGCTGGCGCAGAGTCGACAGTCGTTGCTGTACCGGGTACGTGATGCCCAGCAACAACCCTGGCTGCTGAAAACCTTGCCGCTCAACCGCGACGATGACAGCGATGCCGGCCAAGCGCTGCTATCTGAAGAGTGGTTTTTGCGGCGGGTTGCCGGGCGCGCGTTTCCTGAAGTTCACGCGGCCAGTGGGCGCCAGCACCTGTACTACGTGATGCGCGAATACCCGGGGCAAACCCTTGCTGAACTGTTCCGGCAACAGGGCCCATTGCCCCCGGGCGCAGTGGCAGTTCATCGCCGAGCGGCTGCTGCGGGCGATGGGCCTGCTGCATCGGCGACAAATCCTGCACCGCGATATCAAGCCGGAAAACCTGCTGCTGGGCGACGATGGCGAACTGCGCGTGCTGGATTTTGGCCTGGCCTACTGCCCGGGGCTCTCCGAAGACCGCGCTCATTTGCTGCCCGGCACGCCAAGTTTTATCGCACCCGAAGCGTTCAGCGGCGAGCGGCCTACGCCGCAGCAGGATTTATACAGTGTTGGCGTTACCTTGTATTACCTGCTGACCGGGCATTATCCCTACGGCGAAATCGAAGCTTTCCAACGGCCGCGTTTCGCCCAGCCCGTGAGCGCCAGCCGCTACCGTCCCGACCTGCCTGACGGGTTGCCACTGAGTCTGGAACGCGCCGTGGCGGCCTCACCCGCGCAACGTTATGAAACCGCCGAAGAATGGCTGCTGGTGCTGGAGCAGGCCGACCGCCGTGAATTGAGCGTGCGACCACGGCCCTTGCTGGAGCGCGAACCGCTCAAGGTCTGGCAAAGCCTGGCCGCCGTGTCGCTGCTGGTCAATCTGGTGCTGCTGTACTGGCTGTTGCACCACTAGAGGGCAAATCCCCAGGCGGCTTTGACTCAAAGCCCCTATAAACCCGCAGGCTGGCCAACTTGGCACAGCCACTGCATTAGCTTCCCCAACAACACACATACAGCCGCCCCTTCAACGTCGAAGGGCGAGCTTCCCGAGAGAACGGGACCAGGACAAAGGCGTCCTCGCTAGATCACTAGCGGGGACGCCTTTTTTTGTTTGCGCGTAATTGGTCGAGCCATTGCGGAGAACGACATGAAAAAACTCAAATTGGTGATGATCGGCAACGGCATGGCCGGGGTTCGCACCCTTGAAGAATTACTCAAACTGAGCAGCGACCTGTACGACATCACCGTGTTCGGCGCCGAGCCCCACACCAACTACAACCGCATTCTGCTGTCGCCGGTGCTGGCCGGCGAGCAAACGTTCGAAGAGATCGTGCTCAACGATCTCGACTGGTACCTGGATAACCACATCAAGCTGTTGCTCAACCGCAAAGTGGTGCAGATCGACCGTGTCAAACGCCTGGTCATCGCCGAAGACGGCACCACAGCCGAATACGATCGCCTGCTGATCGCCACCGGTTCGACGCCGTTTATCCTGCCGATCCCCGGTAACACCTTGCAGGGCGTGATCGGCTACCGCGACATCGCCGACACTCAGGCCATGATCGACACCGCCAAGACCCACACGCATGCTGTTGTGATCGGCGGTGGCCTGCTCGGCCTGGAGGCCGCCAACGGCCTGATGCTGCGCGGCATGCACGTGACCGTGGTGCATATCGGCGAATGGCTGTTGGAGCGGCAACTGGACAAGACCAGCGGCCAATTGCTGCAAACCGAACTGGAAAGCCGTGGCCTGGTGTTCCGTCTGCGTGAACAGACCCAGGCACTGCACGACGCCGGCAACGGCCGCGTCGGCTCGGTGCAATTCAAGAATGGCGACGTCATCCCCGCTGACCTGGTGGTGATGGCTGCCGGCATTCGCCCCAACACCGAACTCGCAGAAAAATCCGGCATCCCCTGCAACCGCGGGATTCTGGTCAACGACACCTTGCAGACCTACGACCCACGCATTTATGCCATCGGCGAATGCGCCAGCCATCGTGGCATCGCCTATGGCCTGGTTGCGCCACTGTTCGAGCAAGCCAAAGTCTGCGCCAATCACCTGGCGCAGCTGGGATTTGCCACCTACAAGGGCTCGGTCACCTCAACCAAATTGAAGGTCACCGGTATCGACCTGTTCTCCGCCGGCGACTTTATGGGCGGCGAAGGCACCGAAACCATCACCCTCAGCGACCCAATTGGCGGCGTGTACAAAAAACTGGTGATCAAGGACGACATCCTGGTCGGTGCCTGCCTGTACGGCGATACCGCTGACGGCGGTTGGTATTTCCGTCAGATCCGTGAGAACCATGCGATAGGCGAGATCCGCGACCACCTGATGTTCGGCGAAAACGCATTAGGCGATGTCGGCCATCAAGGCCAGGACAAGGCCATGAGCATGGCCGACAACGCCGAAGTCTGCGGTTGCAACGGCGTATGCAAGGGCACCATCGTCAAGGCCATCCAGGCACACGGGCTGTTCAGCGTTGACGAGGTCAAGAAGCACACCAAGGCCGCCAGCTCCTGTGGCTCCTGCGCCGGGCTGGTGGAACAGATCCTGATCAACACCGTTGGCGGTGCCGCGGACGTCAAACCGAAGAGCGAAAAAGCGATCTGCGGTTGCAGCGACCTCAACCACGGGCAAATCCGCCAGGCCATCCGCGATCAGCACTTGCTGACCATCGCCGGCACCATGAGCTACTTGAACTGGCGCACGCCCAACGGCTGCGCCACCTGCCGCCCGGCCCTCAACTACTACCTGATTTCCACCTGGCCGGGCGAAGCCAGGGATGATCCGCAATCGCGCCTGATCAACGAACGTGCCCACGCCAATATTCAGAAAGACGGCACCTACTCCGTAGTCCCGAGGATGTGGGGCGGTGTGACCAATCCGTCAGAGCTGCGGCGTATTGCCGACGTGGCCGACAAGTACAACGTGCCGATGGTCAAGGTCACCGGCGGTCAACGCATCGACCTGCTGGGCATCAAGAAACAGGACCTGCCAGGGGTTTGGAAGGACCTCGACATGCCTTCCGGTCACGCCTATGGCAAATCCATCCGCACCGTGAAGACCTGCGTCGGCAGTGAGTTCTGCCGTTTTGGCACACAGAATTCGACGCAGCTGGGCATTGAGCTGGAGCATGACCTGTTCAATATGTGGTCGCCGCACAAGGTCAAGTTGGCGGTGTCCGGTTGCCCACGCAATTGCTCGGAAGCCGGCATCAAGGACGTGGGCATCATCGGCGTGGACTCCGGCTGGGAGATGTACATCGGCGGCAACGGCGGGATCAAAACCGAAGTCGCGGAGTTCTTTGTCAAGCTGAAAACCGCCGAAGAAGTCCGTGAATACAACGGCGCCTTCCTACAGCTTTACCGCGAAGAAGCCTTCTACCTCGAGCGCACCGTGCACTACCTGCAACGCGTGGGCATGGAGCACATCAAGAAGGCCGTACTGGAAGACCCGGCTCGCCGCCAAGCCCTCAACGAGCGTCTGCAGTTTTCGCTGTCGTTCGAACAAGACCCTTGGAAAGAACGCCTGGAACAGCCGCTGCTGAAAAAGGAATTCGAGGTCATCCCCGTCAAACAGCTGGAGGTCTCGGTATGAACTGGCTGGATATCTGCGCACTCGATGAAATCAACGCCCTGGGCTCGCGAATCATCAATGGGCCCAAAGGTGATATCGCGATTTTTCGCACCAGTGATGACGAAGTGTTCGCCCTCGATGACCGCTGCCCGCACAAGGGCGGTCCGTTATCCCAAGGCCTGATCTACGGCAAGCGCGTGGCCTGCCCGCTGCACAACTGGCAGATTGATCTGGCATCCGGCGAAGCCCAGGCACCGGACATCGGCTGCGCGCACCATCACCCCGCCCGCGTGGAAAACGGCCGGGTCATGTTGGCCCTGCGGGACGCGGGTTGATGAACCGCCAGGTCACCGCGTCCACCTGCTGTTATTGCGGGGTGGGTTGCGGCGTGCTGATCGAGCACGACGGCGCGCAGATCCTCGGTGTACAAGGCGACCCGAACCACCCGGCGAACTTCGGCAAGTTGTGCAGCAAAGGCTCAAGTCTGCACCTGACCGGCGACCTGGCGGCCCGCGCGTTGTACCCGGAGCTGCGTCTGGGCAAAGGCTTGGCGCGAGCACGCACCGACTGGGAAACCGCACTGGAGCACGCGGCCAACGTGTTCGCCGAGACCATCAGCGAACACGGGCCGGACAGCGTGGCGTTCTACATTTCCGGGCAATTGCTGACCGAGGACTACTACAGCTTCAACAAGCTCGCGCGCGCGCTGGTCGGCACCAACAACATCGACAGCAACTCGCGGCTGTGCATGTCCTCGGCAGTGGTGGGCTACAAGCGCAGCCTGGGCGCCGATGCGCCGCCGTGCAGTTATGAAGACCTGGAGTGCAGCGACTGCGTAATGATCGTCGGCAGCAACATGGCCTACGCCCACCCGGTATTGTTCCGACGCCTTGAGGAAGCCAAAACGCGGCGCCCGCAGATGAAAGTGCTGGTGATCGACCCACGCCGCACGGACACCTGCGATTTGGCTGACCTGCACCTGGCCATCCTGCCTGGGACGGATGTGGCGTTATTCCACGGGATTTTGCATCTGTTGTTGTGGGAAGACTGGATCGACCGAGACTTCATCCAGGCGCATACCGATGGGCTGGCCGAGCTGAAACGGCTGGTGCATGACTACACGCCGCAAATGGTCACGCAGCTGTGCGGAATCAGCGTCGAACAGCTGCGCCTGTGCGCCGAATGGGTCGGCACCTCCAGCAGTTTTCTGTCGCTGTGGTGCATGGGGCTCAACCAATCCACCGCCGGCAGCGCCAAGAACAGCGCGCTGATCAATTTGCACCTGGCCACCGGCACGCTTGGCCGAGCGGGTTGCGGGCCGTTTTCCCTGACGGGTCAGCCGAATGCGATGGGTGGGCGCGAGACCGGCAGTTTGTCGAATTTGCTGCCCGGCCATCGCGAGGCGGCCAACCCGGAACATCGGGCCGAAGTGGCCGCGTATTGGGGTGTTGAACAACTGCCAGCCAGCACCGGGCTGACAGCCATCGAACTGTTTGAACAGGTACAGGCCGGCAAGATCAAGGCCTTGTGGATCGCCTGCACCAACCCGGCCCAATCCTTGCCCGACCAGAACACCGTGCGCATGGCCTTGGAGACGTGCCCTTTCGTGGTGCTACAGGAGGCTTTTCGTACAACCGAGACGGCCCGTTTCGCTGACCTGCTGTTACCAGCGGCCAGTTGGGGCGAGAAAGAAGGCACGGTGACCAACTCTGAACGGCGCATTTCCCACGTGCGACGGGCAATCGCCCCACCTGGGGAGGCGCGTCCGGATTGGGCAATCACTGTGGATTTTGCCCAGCGCCTGGAGCGACGTCTTTGTCCCGGAAAACTGGGTCTTTTCGCCTTTGAACACCCCTCGCAGATCTTTGATGAGTACAAACTGCTGACCCGCAACCGCGACCTTGACCTGACGGGCATCAGCCATGCCCTGCTCGATCAGATAGGTCCGCAGCAATGGCCGTTTCCCACAGGCGCGCAATCTGGAACTGCGCGCCTGTACACCGACGGCGTGTTCCCCACCGAGAGCGGCCGCGCGCACTTTGTTGCCGACCCCTACCGCGCCGCCAAAGAGCAGCGCGACGCACGCTTCCCGCTGACGCTGATCACCGGCCGCCTGCGTGATCAATGGCACGGCATGAGTCGCACAGGTACTGCAGCCCAGTTGTTTGGGCATGTGAACGAAGCACTGCTGAGCCTGCACCCGGATGAGTTGCGCCGCCATCGCTTCAAGGACGGTGACCTGGTCAACCTCAAGAGCCGTCGCGGCAGCGTGATTGTTGCCATCAACAGTGATGACAGCGTGCGCCCCGGGCAAGCGTTCCTGCCAATGC
Organism: Pseudomonas sp. Larv2_ips; assembly: GCF_963879675.1. NCBI lineage: Bacteria > Pseudomonadati > Pseudomonadota > Gammaproteobacteria > Pseudomonadales > Pseudomonadaceae > Pseudomonas > Pseudomonas sp. Larv2_ips. The sequence goes on along the minus strand of NZ_CAWOAW010000027.1, from coordinate 1,229,789 downwards.
ATTGGGGTGACCGTTTTCTCAAGGGGGGCGTAAATACGTTGACCCAGCCAGCCTTCGACCCTTTGTCGAAACAGCCGGAACTCAAACACAGCGGTGTGCGCCTGGAGGCTGTGCAGCTGCCGTGGCAGCTGTTTGCGTTGATCGAAGGCGATGTGCAGCAACACGTCGAGGCACTGCGCCCACTGTGCGAGGGCTTTGCCTACGTGAGCCTGAGCCTGGCCGGGCGCGAACGGCCGGCACTGGTGGTGCGCGCGGCACATACCGAGGCGCCCGACCTGCAACTGCTGACGCGTATCGACGCCTTGCTGGGGCTCAACGACGGTCCTGTGATGGCGTATGACGACCCGCGCCGCTCGATCGGTAAACGCGTAAAAATCGAACAAGGCCGGATTACCGCGTTGCGCCTGGCCGGCGAAACCCTGGCTCGGCATTGGCTGCAAAGCCTTTGGCTGGAAGGCCGCACTGACGATCAATTGCGACGCTGGCTGCTGGCACCGCTCAGCGCGCCACCGGGCGGTGCGGCAGCCAGCGGCAAGATTGTGTGCAACTGCAAGAACGTCAGCGAAAACGCCGTGTGCGCAGGCATCACTCGCGGCCTGGACCTTAACGGGCTCAAACAGGCGCTGGGCTGCGGCACGCAATGCGGCTCGTGCGTACCGGAAATCAAACGTCTTTTGGCCAGCAACCCGCAGCCAATCGCAATCAGTGTGTGAGGAAAAAACATGAGCGCAAAAGTCTGGCTGGTGGGTGCGGGGCCCGGTGATCCTGAACTGCTGACCCTGAAGGCGGTGCGGGCGCTCCATGAGGCCGACGTGGTGTTGATTGATGACCTGGTCAACCCGGCTGTGCTGGAACATTGCCTTGACGCGCGGATTATCAGCGTAGGCAAACGCGGTGGCTGCCGTTCGACGCCACAGGATTTTATCCATCGCCTGATGCTGCGTTATGCCCGCCAAGGCAAATGCGTGGTGCGATTAAAGGGTGGTGACCCGTGCATTTTCGGGCGTGGCGGCGAAGAAGCGATGTGGTTGCGCGAACGTGGCGTGGCCGTGGAGTTGGTCAACGGGATCACGGCGGGCCTGGCCGGTGCGACAAACTGCGATATCCCGCTGACGTTGCGCGGGGTCAGTCGCGGTGTAACGCTCGTTACGGCGCATACCCAGGACAACAGCAGCCTGAACTGGCGTGCACTGGCCGAAAGCGGGACGACGTTGGTGGTGTACATGGGCGTGGCGAAACTGGAGGAAATCCGTCAGCAGCTGCTGGAGGGCGCCATGGCAGAGGATATGCCGGTGGCGATGATCGAAAACGCATCGCTGCCTCAACAGCGAGAATGCCGTAGCACGTTGGGGCAGATGCACAAGGATGCGCAGACGTTCGCCTTGAAGAGCCCGGCAATCCTGGTCATCGGCAGTGTCGCCGCGGCTGCACAGGCGGCATGCGTGGCCGTATCCGCCAGCGCTTGAAGCAAACGCCAGACGAAAAAAAGCCCGGCCTAAGCCGGGCTTTTTTTTACCACTCAGTAATTACTGAGCAGCTTGAGCTTCTACCGAGGCTTCTACGCGACGGTTGATAGCACGGCCAGCTTCAGTTGCGTTGTCAGCAACTGGGCGGGATTTGCCATAACCAACCGAGCTTACACGGTTAGGAGCAATACCGTCTTTGACCAGAACTTGCTTGACCGCGTCAGCACGACGCTGGGACAGCTTCTGGTTGTAAGCGTCAGGACCGACGGAGTCAGTGTGACCTTCAACAACGGTGGTGGTTTGTGGGTACTGTTTCATGAAGTCAGCGAGGTTTTTCACGTCGCCGTAGCTGTTAGGCTTAACAACCGACTTGTCGAAGTCGAACTTCACGTCCAGCTCAACACGAACAACCTGAGCAACTGGAGCTTCTGGCTCTGGAGTTGGCTCTGGAGCTGGTGCTGGGGTAGGAGCTGGAGCTACTGCGCCAGCGTTACCGCCGAAGTTTACGCCCAGGCCAACCAGTGCGGAGTAATCCCACTTGCCGTTGTCCAGGTTGTAGTCGGACTCAACACCGGCACGTGCGAACAGGTTGTTGGTGAAGTAGTACTTCACACCAGCGCCAGCGATAGCCAGAGTGGACTGGTCGCGACCTTTGTGGCCGTCAACTTCAACGTTGGTACGGCTCTGGTGACCGAAACCACCTTCAACGTATGGACGCAGGGAGTCAACACCAGCCTGACCGAAGTGGTACTGAGCAGTCACGCTGCCAGTGTCACCTTTGATCTTCTGGCTGCCAGTACCGTCGTTCGAACGGGTGTGGTTGGTGGTGTCGTAGTTCAGGTTGATCGACACGTCGTCGGTCAAGAAGTAACCGATGCTTGCGCCAGGGTTGAAGCCGTCTTCGATGTGCTTAACGCTATCGTTGTACTGCTTCTTGTAGAACAGCTGGCCTTCAACTGCGCCTTGGCCTTGTGCCAGAGCGCCGAAAGAAGTGGCAGCAATAAGAGAACCAATGGCAAAGCCCAAGGTGTTTTTCAGTTTCATCCGTTAAATCCCCATCTGGTGATTGTAAAGCAGTCCCACAAACCGGGGGACAACTCGGCGACAAGTCTAACAGAACTTGCCTACACGTAAGAGATATTTGCCACGCACTAAGTTTCAGTCTCGCCCGCAAATTTCTCACGTAATTTATCAAGAGCACGCTTGTAACGCATTTTTGTAGCACTCAAACCCATGTGCATGATGTCAGCAATTTCCTGAAACTCCAGCTCTGCGACAAATCGTAGCACCAAAATTTCGCGGTCAATTGGGTTCACATGCACCAACCAGCGATCAAGTCCGCCCTTTTCCTCGGGTGCTGGCGCCTTTTCTTCAGACGCTTCCTCAAGGGGGTCCAGACTCAAAGCGTCCATCAACCGACGCTTTCGCCGCTCCTTACGATACTGCGTGATGCACTCGTTGTACGTGATGCTGTAGAGCCATGTCTTGAACTTCGATTTGCCCTCGAAGTTCTTCAGGCCATACAGCACCTTGAGCATCACTTCCTGACAGACATCGTCCGCATCTCTATCGTTCCCTAAATACCTTGAACAAACGTTGAACAGAGTGCGTTGATATCTGCGCATCAATTCTTCGTACGCGCGTGTAACGTGAAACAGCTCTGTGTGTGCGCGCGCGACCAACTCCTCATCAGAGAGCTCACGGGGGTCATAGCGCGTGGACAGCGTTTGGGCTTTATTCAAAACAAGTCGTGCCGGCAGTCAGGTCAATGTCCGCTGCAGCCCGGTTACCCGGGTTTGCGGCGGCGTACATTAGCAGGGTTTGCCGGATTAGCGGCTACTGACCTGCTGCTCCAGGAGAATCCGATTGGACAGCGATACCAGCTCACCGTCATCGGTCAGCACGGTCGTCTTGACTGTGCCGATCTCCTCGATTTGCCCTTCGACCTCGCCCACACGCACCTGTTGCCCAACCTGATACAGCTCACGCACATAGATTCCCGCAAGAATCTGACCGGCAATTTCCCGGCTTCCCAACCCCATGGCCAGCGCAACGGCCAGACCAACGGTAATCAAAACAATCACAATCACATGGTTGAGCAGGTCAGTTTTGACCTCGAGCTGGCTGATCGCAACGGAAATACTGATGATGATCACCAGCCCCTGAGCGATCCGCCCCAGGCCCGCAGCATAGTCCAGCCCCACGCCTTCAGCGGCTCCGCGCACCAGCCCATTGGCCAGTTGTGCCAGTAAAACGCCTACGAGCAGCACCAGCGCGCCACCGAAAACTTTCGGCAAATACAGCGCCAGCATGTCGAGCGTAGCTGAAACTCGCTCAAGTCCAAGGGATTGAGCAGCAGAAACCAGAAAAATAAGTAAAACGAACCAGTAAACGATCTTCCCGATGAGGGTCGAGATCGGCACTTGCAGCCCCGCACGACCCAACAGCTTGGTCAGGCCCGTGCCTGCCATCAAGCGGTCCAGGCCCAGTTTTGCAAGCAATTTGGACAGCAGGGTGTCGAGCAGCTTGGCCACGACAAAGCCCAGCAAGACCAAAACCAGAGCACCAAACAGGTTGGGAATGAAATTCGCCACCTTGGTCCACAATGCAGTCATCGCAGTGACCAGGCTCTGGGTCCAGAGATCAAGTTCCATATTCAATCAGCCTTATCAGCAGTGCGAGCAAGAGGTTTACGACGGGAAACCGGCGATACATGGGCCGAACCATTGTTCAAAGCCATCATCAGCGCCGGCAGCCAGCGACCGAGCAGCCCGAACAGATCTCCCGCACCGACCTGACGGTTGGCGGTTTTCAACACGCGACCCAGGCAAGCGTCGTCGTCACGGTTGGACGGCGAAGCATTAAGCATGTCACGCAAAGACTGTTCGAACGGATCGTGCATAAAGACCTCTCGCAAGTGATTTAAAAGACGAGGGTTAAATTCCCGGGGTCACATGTCCCCCCTACTACGTTCAGGTCATATTCAGGTCAAACCCAGCGCAATCGTCGAAACAGCCACCATTGTCCCAACGCGACGGCCACCATCATCAGGCACGCAATCATGAATCCGTAGGGGCTGGCGGAGAACGGAATACCGCCCACATTTATGCCCAGCAAACCGGTGAGAAAACTCATCGGCAAAAAAATCCCGGTGATGATACCGAAGCGGTACATGGTGCGGTTCATCCGCAGGCTCAATCGCCGGTCTTCGGTCTCAAGCACAAGCCCCACGCGCTCTCGAGCCAATTCGAGTTCTTCCAGGTAACGCGTCAGGCTGTTGTGTAATTCGTTCCAGTAGTCAGCATCGTCATCACAAAACCACGGCAATTTGGTTCGCGTCAGTTGGGCAAAAATATCTCGCTGAGGGGCGAGAAAACGTTTGAGCCCTGCCGCGCGCCGACGGATCTGCAGGACGCTGCCATGTTCCGGAGTATACCGTTCGTCGGCATCCAGTTTTTCTTCTTCGATATCGACAACTTCAGACAGGTCGGTAACCAGATCCTGCACTTTGTTGGTCAGGTACTGCGCCATATAAAGGATGAGTTCCGAAGCGGTTTTCGGTCCTTTCCCCTCCGCCAGTTGCACCAGCAACTCATCCGTGGCGCGCAGCGGACGCAGGCGCAAGGAAATCACGCGATCGGCCGCTGCGAAGATACGCACCGACACCATGTCTTCCGGTTCGGCGCCCGGGTTCAGGTTGACCCCGCGCAGAAACAGCAGCAATTGGGCTTCGGGCAGCGGCAACAGGCGCGGACGGGTATTTTCCTCCAGCAGCAAGTCGCAGGCAAACTCGCTCAAGCCGCTGGATTTACGCAGCCAGGTCTGGGTCTGCGGATGGCTGCGATCCCAATGCAGCCACAGGCTTTCCTGAGGCTGCAGTTGCAAGTCGTCGAGCTCAGTCCGGGCAATCGAACGCGCACCGCCTTTACCGTCCAGCACCAGGGCATGCACCAGCCCCCATTGCGCGTTTTCTTCCTCGAACATCCTCACCCCTATCGGCTACAGCAGTTTATTCAGGCATTGTCAGCGGGCTGGGCGAGACGATCACGCCATTATTGTCCGCATAGATGTACTCACCGGGGCGGAACGTCACGCCGGCGAAGGTCACTGCCACGTTCAGGTCGCCAATGCCGCGCTTGTCGGTCTTCATCGGGTGAGTTGCCAGCGCCTGCACGCCCAGATCGGTTTGGGCAATGACATCGACATCCCGGATGCAGCCGTAGATCACCAGCCCTTCCCACCCGTTCTTTGCGGCTTTCTCGGCAATCATGTCACCGAGCAACGCGCGACGCAGCGAACCACCACCGTCGACCACCAGCACCTTGCCGGCGCCCGGCTGATCGGCCTGTTCCTTGACCAGGGAGTTGTCCTCGAAGCATTTGATGGTGACGATCTCGCCGCCAAAGGAATCCCGGCCACCGAAATTACTGAACATCGGCTCAACCACCTGCACCAGCTCCGGGTAGGCATCGCACAGATCGGGCGTCACGTAATGGTTCATCGAGAAACTCCTGTCATCAAAGAAGAGGTCGAACATCCCACGGTGTACATCAGAAAAACGTGTCGCAACAGGCAATCTTTAACGGTTCACCGGTTGGCGGCGGCCATGATCGGACTCACTTCGTCGCAACGCAATAGCGACTGCGCGACTGAATATGACCAGAAGCGTTTAACGCGTCATATCTTAGCCGCAACCACACACGAGTGAAACGCCCTTGGCAGAGCGCTTGATCAAACAGCTGCCAGTACCTGCGGGTGCGCCCCGGCCAAGGGTGTCAGTGGATCGTTCAACCACCGCGCTACTATTGGCCATACCTCGGCTTGAGCGGCTTTACTGACCAGCATCTCGACATGCCCGAAATCCCCGCTGAAGCCTTGCTGGCGACCCAGACACAAGTATTGGCGGTGCTCGGAGCCGACTTGCTCGAACAACTTGCGGCACGCCCAATCCGGGTCCTGCTGGTCACCGGCGGCACTCACCGCCAACAACGGCACATCGACTTCCGCGAGGCCCTTCCACCAATCCTGTTTCCCATCGCCAAAGCGACCGAACAGGCCGTTCCAACGCATGGCTTCGATCATCACGCCCGCAGGCTCATCCTCCGGACCACGCTTGAGCCGCGCGCCGGACACCTCACCAAAACGTTTCAGGAGCAAACGAGCGGTCCACTCCACCGGGGGAATTTTCAACGGCCAGTGGGTACGGCTGACCTGGCAACCAAACAACGCCACCGAGGCCACCGCTGGCGCCCCCAGGTACTGCCCGCCGAGGGCTGCAGCCAGTGCGGTGCCGCCCAGGGAATGCCCGATCCAGTGCGGGATTTGTGCACTTTGCTCACGCACAAACGCGCCGATGGCCGGCAAATCGTAACGCGCGTAGTCGGCAACGCGATTGCTCGCGTAGTCATGGTTGCGCTTGGACAAGCCATGCCCGCGCATTTCCGCAATCCACACATCAAAGCCCTGGCGCGCCAGATAGGCGCCCAAACCGATGCCTTTGGGCGAGTACCAGAAACGCCGGTTGGAAAAACTACCGTGCAATAAAATTACCGGCGTGCCCCGGTTTTCCGGGACATCGGCCAGGCCCAAACGCGTTACGGCCAGCTCGACGGTACCGTCGGGGCTGTTGCCGGGTTTGAGGCGGTACACGTCTTCACTCAGGTCGCCGCGACGTTCAGCACTGATCAGGGCGACGGGAAACAGGTTGCTGCTGCTTTGCATAATGCTCTTGCACAAAAAAGGGCGGCGTCCGGAAGGAGTTCCGCCCTGCACAGATAAGAATGCCGGTCACCCTTTGGGAGTGACCGGCACTTTTTAAGTCACGACCTTAGGCGGACGCTTGCCCTTCCGCCAGGAAGAACCAGGTCTCCAGCACGGAATCGGGGTTCAGCGAGACGCTCTCGATACCCTGCTCCATCAGCCATTTGGCCAGGTCCGGGTGGTCGGAAGGGCCCTGGCCGCAGATGCCGATGTACTTGCCGGCCTTGTTACAGGCCTGGATGGCGTTGGCCAGCAGCTTCTTGACCGCAGGGTTACGCTCATCGAACAGGTGGGCGATGATCCCCGAGTCACGGTCCAGGCCCAGGGTCAGCTGAGTCAGGTCGTTGGAGCCAATGGAGAAACCGTCGAAGAACTCCAGGAACTCTTCGGCCAAAATGGCGTTGGACGGCAGCTCGCACATCATGATGACGCGCAGGCCGTTTTCACCACGGCTCAGGCCGTTTTCTGCGAGCAGGTCGACCACTTGGCTCGCTTCGCCCAAGGTACGCACGAACGGCACCATGATCTCGACGTTGGTCAGGCCCATCTCATTGCGCACGCGCTTGAGAGCACGGCACTCAAGCTCGAAGCAATCGCGGAAGGCCTCGCTGATGTAACGCGAGGCACCACGGAAGCCCAGCATCGGGTTTTCTTCTTCCGGCTCGTAGAGCTTGCCGCCGATCAGGTTGGCGTATTCGTTGGACTTGAAGTCCGACAGCCGCACGATGACCTTTTTCGGGTAGAACGCCGCCGCCAGGGTGCTGATGCCTTCCACCAGCTTCTCGACGTAGAAGCCCACCGGATCGTTGTAGCCGGCGATGCGCTTGTCGACGCTTTCCTTGATGTCCAGCGGCAGGCCGTCGTAGTTCAGCAGAGCCTTGGGGTGCACGCCGATCATGCGGTTGATGATGAATTCCAGGCGGGCCAGGCCCACACCGGCGTTCGGCAACTGCGCGAAATCAAAGGCGCGGTCCGGGTTGCCGACGTTCATCATGATCTTGAACGGCAGGTCCGGCATGGCATCGATGGAGTTTTGCTTGATGTCGAAGCCCAGCTCACCTTCAAAGATGAAACCAGTGTCGCCTTCAGCGCAGGATACGGTCACGCCCTGGCCGTCTTTCAACAGTTGGGTCGCGTTGCCGCAGCCCACCACTGCCGGAATACCCAGCTCGCGGGCGATGATCGCCGCATGGCAGGTGCGCCCGCCACGGTTGGTGACGATGGCGCTGGCGCGCTTCATCACCGGCTCCCAGTCCGGGTCGGTCATGTCGGACACCAGCACGTCGCCCGGCTGGACTTTGTCCATCTCGGACACGTCCTTGATGATCCGCACCTTGCCGGCGCCGATGCGCTGGCCGATGGCACGACCTTCCACCAGCACAGTGCCGGTTTCTTTCAGCAGGTAGCGTTCCATGACGTTGGCGGAGGTGCGGCTTTTCACGGTTTCAGGACGCGCCTGCACGATGTACAGCTTGCCGTCATCACCGTCTTTGGCCCACTCGATGTCCATCGGGCACTTATAGTGCTTTTCGATGATCATCGCTTGTTTGGCCAACTCGCTGACCTCAGCGTCGGTCAGGCAGAAACGCGCGCGCTCGGCCTTGTCCACTTCAACGGTTTTTACCGAGCGACCGGCCTTGGCCTCGTCGCCGTAGATCATCTTGATGGCCTTGCTGCCCAGGTTGCGGCGCAGGATCGCCGGGCGACCGGCCTCAAGCGTGTGTTTGTGTACGTAAAATTCGTCCGGGTTCACCGCGCCTTGAACGACGGTTTCGCCCAGGCCGTAGGCGCCGGTGATGAACACCACGTCACGGAAACCGGATTCAGTGTCCAGGGTGAACATCACGCCGGCGGTGCCGGTTTCCGAACGCACCATGCGCTGCACACCGGCAGACAGGGCCACCAGCTTGTGGTCGAAACCCTGGTGTACGCGGTAGGAAATGGCGCGATCGTTAAAGAGGGAGGCAAATACTTCCTTGGCCGCGCGGATCACGTTTTCGACGCCGCGGATATTCAGGAAGGTTTCCTGCTGACCGGCAAAGGAGGCGTCTGGCAAATCTTCGGCGGTGGCCGAAGAGCGCACGGCGACGGCCATGTCCGGGTTGCCGGCCGACAATGTAGCAAAGGCAGTACGGATTTCTTCGTTGAGCTTCTCGGGGAACTCGGCGTCCATGATCCATTGACGGATCTGGGCACCGGTCTTGGCCAGGGCGTTGACGTCATCGACGTCCAGGGCGTCCAGCGCGGCGTGGATCTGGGCGTTGAGGCCGCTCAGCTCGAGGAAGTCGCGGTAAGCCTGAGCCGTGGTGGCGAAACCACCGGGCACCGAGACACCAGCGCCTGCAAGATTACTGATCATCTCGCCGAGGGATGCGTTCTTGCCCCCCACATGCTCTACATCATGGACGCCGAGCTTATCGAGGGAAACTACGTACTCTACCAAGGTGATCTCTCCACTTTCTGTGTTGGAAAAGCTCAGGACGCCGGCGGCTCAGTAGGAGCAAACGCCAGCGCTTGTGGCCTGGACCTGGAAAATAAGTGAGAATGCGGCCCACTGCGGGACGGCAAAATCGCGCCTATCATATCCAAGATTCGCCATCAGCTTAAGGCCCAGGGCTCAAATGAAACGATCTGCTTTCTTTATCTCCGACGGCACCGGCATCACAGCCGAAACATTGGGTCAGAGCCTGCTCGCGCAGTTCGAAAACATTACCTTCGCCAAATTCACGCGGCCCTATATCGACAGCGTGGATAAAGCGCGGGCCATGGTACAACAAATCAATCTGGCGGCTGAAAAAGACGGTTTTCGCCCGATCATTTTCGACACCATCGTCAATCAAGACATCCGTGAGATCCTCGCCACCTCCAATGGTTTCATGATCGACATCTTCTCCACGTTCCTGGCGCCCCTGGAACAGGAGTTGAGTGAACACTCCTCCTATTCAGTAGGAAAGTCCCATTCCATTGGCCACAACTCCAACTATATGGAGCGTATCGAGGCGGTAAACTTTGCCCTCGACAACGATGACGGCGCCCGCACTCATTATTATGACAAGGCCGATTTGATCCTGGTGGGTGTGTCCCGCTGCGGTAAAACCCCGACGTGCCTGTATATGGCCATGCAGTTCGGTATCCGCGCGGCCAATTACCCGCTGACCGAAGACGACATGGAACACCTGACGCTCCCGGCCGCCCTGCGCGCGCACCAGCACAAGCTGTTCGGTCTAACCATCGACCCGGACCGCCTCACGGCGATTCGTAACGAACGCAAGCCCAATAGCCGCTATTCCAGCTACGCACAGTGCGAGTTCGAAGTACGCGAGGTGGAAAATCTGTTCCGCCGCGAGAATATTGCGCACATCAATTCCACGCATTTTTCGGTGGAAGAAATTTCGGCGAAGATTCTTGTGGAAAAAGGCGTGGAGCGCCGATTCAAATAACTGCGGTGCCTGGGCCGGCCCCTTCGCAGGCAAGCCAGCTCCCACATTTGAATGCATTCCCGTGTAGGGGCTGGCTTGCCTGCGATGAACGATAACGCGGTAAACCGGCCTACAGGTGAAACCGGCCACCCCCCTGCCCCAACGCCGTGGCCAGCGCATCAAACCCCGCCCGCAACAATTGATCGTCACCCGACGTATTGCAGATACTCGCCCGAATAAACTGCGGCACCGCCGTTTGCCCTACGGCAAAGGCCTCGGCCGTGGCGATCAGGTAATTATTCTGCTTGAGTTCCGCTTCGATTTCCGACGCGCGCCATGGCTCCGGCACTTCAATCCAAAAATGCGGACTGTTGAGGTGGGTGCGGTACTCAAGGCCGGTCAGCAGGTCGCGTACCAGGGCTTTGCGGCGGCTGATCTCGTTGATCTGCTGACGTAGCAGGTATTCCGCCGTGCCGTTTTCGATCCACTGGGTCGCCAGCTCCAGGGTGACTGGCGTGGCCATCCAGCACGTCGAGCGCAAGGCCGCCGAAATACGGCTGACCAGCGCCGGTGGTGCGTGCACATAGCCCACCCGCAAACCTGCGGACACCGCCTTGCTCAGGCTACTGATCAAAATCGTACGCTCAGGCGCGAAATGGCTGAGGGGCGGCGGCCGATCTTCTACCAATACGCCGTGGGCTTCGTCTTCCAGAATCAGCAGATTGTGCTCGCGACACACCTTGACCAACGCTTCCCGGCGCGCGACCGACAATACCGCCGTGGTCGGGTTCTGGATGGTGGGCGTGCAATACAACGCCGAAACCCGGTGATTACGACAGACTTCATCCAGCGCGCCCGGCAGCACGCCTTCTTCATCCATCTCCAGGCCGATCAGGCGCACGCCGAGCATGCGCGCGGCCGTGATCAGCCCTGGATAGGTCAGTTGTTCGGTAACCACCGTATCGCCCGCCCGCAGCAATGCCATCATCGCGCACAGCAGGCCATGCTGACCGCCGTTGACGCAGATGACCTGTTCGGGAATCGGATGAAAATCACGCTGCACCAGCCACTGCGCCCCGGCCTCACGGTAGCGCGGCAAACCGGCATCCGGGGTGTAGGCGCTGATGTCCTGGAGAAACTTGGCGTTGGTCGACAACGTTTGGAAGCTCTGGGCCAGAAACACCGTCTCCTGACCAGGAATATGCATGTTACGGCTCATGTCGAAGTAATGGCGCGGCTCCTCGCTGACGTTGCGAAAACCTTCATCACGCTGGCGCTCCATCCCACGCTTGCGCACGAAAGTGCCGTCACCCACTCGCGCCACCACCAACCCGAGGCGTTCCAGTTCGCCGTAGGCTCGGCTGATAGTACCGATGGTCACACCCAGATTGTCGGAAAGCACCCGATGGGGCGGCAGTTTTCGTCCGGGTTCAATCAAGCCTTCAAGGATGCCCCGTTCCATCACATCGGACAGGCGCTTGTACTTCACGCCCTGACCACTGGACAACCCCTCACGCATAATTGACACCATGTCAATATTTGTTTTGACAGCCATCATTCGCCCTAATAGTGTGCTTTTACGGGTTCAATCACCGGATGAAACAACTTAATACACAGTCAATATAGAGTTCAATTCCGGCTCAGGGAAGCAATAAACGATGCCAATGTCCGCCGTTCTTGAAAACACAACAAAAACAAAAACTCAGAAACAGTGGTTGGCCGGCCTGGTAACCAGCGTGATGTTTCTTATCGTGTGCCTGAGTTGGGGCACTACATGGCTGGGGATCAAGATCGCCGTCGAAAGCGTGCCACCGCTGACCTCCGCGGGCTTGCGCTTCCTGATCGCCTTCCCGCTGTTCCTGTGTTTCGCCCTGGTGCGCCGCGAGCCCATCCTGTTCCCGCGTGAAAGCCGCTGGTTCTTCGTATTCGTGACGCTGTCCTACTTCAGCGTTCCCTATTACCTGCTCAACTACGGCGAGATGCATGTTTCTTCAGGCCTCACCGCGCTGCTGTTCAGCTGCATGCCGGTGTTTATCCTGATTTTTTCCGCGCTGTTTCTGCGCGAGCGCATCTATTTTTCCCAGGTGGTCGGCATCGGCATCGGTTTCGGCAGCCTCTACATGATCATCAAGAGCCAGGGCCTGCACCTGGACCACGCCGAGTTCTTCGGAGTGCTGGCGATTCTGACCGCCGCGATCATGCATGCCTTGTGCTACGTCATTACCAAGCAAAAAGGCAGCGCCATCAGCGTGATCACCTACAACACACTGCCCATCGGCATTGCCGGGTTGATGCTGTTTGTGGCCGGTCTGTGGTTTGAAACTCCAACCTTTGAAACCATCACGCTGCGTTCCTGGAGCGCGCTGTTCTACCTGGGGCTGGTGGCGTCGGTGGGCGGGTTTATCGTGTATTTCATGCTGCTCAAGCGCTTGAGTCCGATCATTCTGTCGTTCGTGTTCATCATCTTCCCGGTATTCGCGGTGATCATCGGCGCCTGGTACGAAGGCGTGGAAATTTCCCGTGACCTGATGCTGTATTCCGCCATCCTGCTGGCTGGTTTTGCGATCACCAAGCTGCCTGTCGAAAAACTCCTGGCCAAGAAAAATTGAGCCTCCTGACCCACCCCTATCAGCAACGCGAGAGAAACATGGACGTCCTCCGCCCCAATGCCCTGGAGCAGATCTATGCCCACGCCAGCCGCAGCTACCCAGAGGAATGCTGTGGTTTTGTCTTCGCCGACGGCAGCGTGTACCTGGGCAGCAATATCCAGAACGAATTGCACCGCAAGAACCCCCAGATGTACTCGCGCAGCGCGGCCAACGGCTACACCTTCTCGGTGGCCGACACCCTGTTGATGAACAAGGCGTTGCGCAGTGATAACCCGGTGGTGGTGATCTATCACTCGCACCCGGATGTCGGCGCCTATTTCAGTGACGAAGACCAGGACAAGGCGCTGTTCCTGGGTGAGCCGATCTACCCCGTGAGCTACCTGGTGGTGGATGTACGCCAGGGCAAGGCCCTGGGCTCAAAGCTGTTTGCCTGGGACGGCAAGCATTTCGCCCCTCAACCCTTCAACGACCTGCACACGGAGTTGTCCATGAACGCTGTCTCTTTCCCCGACATTCTGGTTCGCGTGGCCAAGCTGCCGGAGTCGACCCTCGAGGGCACCGGATCGACATTGCGCGAAGTCATTGAAAACCTCTGCAGCAGCCATCCGCAGCTGCGCCCGCACCTGTTTCACGAGCAGAACAATCAGCTTAAGGAACACTTCCTGTTCACGGCCGAGGAAGAACTGATCGACGCCGACGAACCCTTGCCGGAAAAAGCCAGAATCGAAGTGCTGCTCGCCACCTCGGGCGGCATGGACGTGGAGGCTTTAAGCAATGAAGAAGTGCAGCGCTACGTGCGTCATATCACTCTGCCTGGCGTCGGGCGCGAAGGTCAGTTGAACCTGAAAAAGGCCAAGGTATTGATCATCGGCACCGGCGGCCTCGGCTCGCCCATCAGCCTGTACCTGGCGGCGGCCGGCATTGGCACCCTGGGCCTGGTGGACTTCGATGTGGTGGAAAGCAGCAACCTGCAACGCCAGATCGTTCACGGCAACAGCACACTGGGCATGCCCAAGGTCGAGTCGGCCAAGCAGCGCCTGCAGGATCTGAACCGGCACATCCAGATTAACGCGCACGACACCGCCCTCAACGCCGACAACGCCCTGGAGCTGGTAGGCGCCTACGACCTGGTGATCGATGGCACCGATAATTTCGACACGCGTTACCTGGTCAACGACGCCTGCGTGCAGCTGGGTAAACCGCTGGTCTACGGCGCCATCTACCGCTTCGACGGGCAGATCAGCGTGCTCAACTATAAAGGTGGGCCGTGCTACCGCTGCCTGTTTCCCTCTGCACCGCCTGCGGAGCTGGCACCCAACTGCAGCGCCGGCGGCGTAATCGGCGTATTGCCGGGGGTGGTCGGCATGATTCAAGCCACCGAGGCCATCAAGTTGCTGATCGGCATTGGCGAGCCGCTGTCCGGTCGGTTGATGCGCTTCGATGCGCTGGCGATGAAATTCAGCGAAATCCGCTTCAAGCGTCGCGCCGACTGCCCGTGCTGCTCGGCGCTGCGTCGCAGCGAACCCGTGGCGCCGACAGTGTGCGCCGATGCCGTGCCCAGCCAACCGTCACTGGCCGAAGAACGCTACATCAAGCCGCGAGTACTCAAGCAAGTGCTTGAACACCACCGCAGCGCCGATGTGCTGCTGGACGTGCGTGACGCCACTGAGCTGGAGGTGTGCAAACTGCCAGGCGTGGTGCATATCCCCCTGGCCGAACTGGATGAGCAACTGCACAGCCTCAGCCGCGACAATACCCATTACTTGATCTGCTACGCCGGCTCCCGCGCCGAGCAAGCCGCCAGCACTTTGCTGGCCGCCGGTTTCGCCAACACCAAAGTCCTGCAGGGCGGCATGAAACACTGGGTTCGCGACGTCGAACCCGACATGCCTTTGTACTGATCCGGGGGCTGACCGATGTTGCATAACTCCATTCTTGACGTGATCGGCCACACGCCGATCGTGCGTCTGGCGCAGTTTTCCGAAGACCTTGGCATCGAGGTCTACGCCAAGCTGGAATCCCTCAACCCAGGTGGCAGCCACAAGGCACGCATCGCCCTGGGCATGATCCTCGACGCCGAGCGCCGCGGCGTGCTGATGCGCGATTCCGGGCAGACCATCATCGAGCCCAGCGGCGGCAACACCGGCATTGGGCTGGTGATGGCCGGCAACGTGTTGGGTTACAAAGTGGTGCTGGTGATCCCGGACAACTACAGCCCCGAAAAGCAGAAACTGCTGCGCCTGTACGGTGCCAGGGTGGTGCTGTCGGACAGCCGCCTGGGGAACAATTCCCACGGCGAAAAGTGCATGGAGCTGCAGCTGGAAAACCCCAGCTACGTGATGCTCAACCAGCAGCGTAACGGCGCCAATCCGCAAACCCACCGCGACACCACCGCCCCGGAAATCCTCCGCGCGTTCGGTGAACGGCGCGTGGATTATTTCGTCAGCGGCATCGGTACCGGCGGCCACCTCACGGGCATCGGCGAAACGCTCAAGGCCGCCTGGCCTGCACTGCGGGTCATGGGCGTGGAACCGGAGGAATGCGACCTGCTGAAAAACCAGCACGCGCCGCACCATATCCAGGGCCTGTCGATTGGCTTGATCCCGAGCATTCTCAACCTGGACGTGATCGACGGCATGCTCAAGGTGTCGCACCAGGCGTGCATGGACATGATCAAACGCATCATGCGCACCGACGCCATCAGCCTGGGCTTGTCCTCGGCCGCCAACATGGTCGCCATCGCCCAACTCGCCCCCGAACTGCCGCCCGAAACGGTGGTGTTGACCATGGTCTACGACAATGCTGACAGCTACCTGCCCAGTTTCGAATAACCGGTTTCCCAACCATCCAGAACGCGGGGGTGCCTCCATGGGGGGCTTTATCGACATGCAACAGCTGCACGATGAGTTGCTCACCCACCTCATCAAGACCCTGACGCCTGCGCAGATCAAGCAGCTGGAACCGCACCTGGCGCCGCTGATCCAGAACGCCGCCCAGGCGGTGGCCGAAGACTTGATCGCCTATGCCTACCGCGACCCGGCGTCACGCGGGCGCGGCGAGTTGATTCTGGAATCCTATGCCTCGTTCAAGGCCGTGCTGTTTTACCGCCTTGCGCACCTGGTATGGCATTTCCCCGATCAAACCAATGGCGAGTTTTCGCGCATGGCTCTCAAGCTCAGCAACCAGGGCAAAATTCTCTCTGGAGCCGAGATCCATCCCGCTGCGCGCATAGGCCGGCGCTTCGTGCTGGACCACGGTTACGGCACAGTGATCGGCGAAACCTGCGAGATCGGCAACGACTGCTACATCCTCTGCGGCGTGACACTGGGCGCCCGTGGGATCGCCAACAACCCGGATGGCAAACGCCACCCGCGCCTGGGCAACAACGTCGAGGTCGGCGCCGGCGCCCGCGTGTTGGGTTATGTGCTGATCGGCGACAACGTGTTTATCAGCCCTTCGTGCGTCATCACCCAGGACGTGCCTGCAGGGACCAAGGTCAAGGTGGTCAATCAGGTTCAACTGCAGAAAAACGATGAGTCAGACCACAGCAACTACCTCGGGGCGTTTGCCCTGGACGAGCGTTTGCACGTGGTCGGCGAAGTGAATGCCAGCCACAAGGTCACGGTGCTCGACGCCGACTTTCACCCGTTACAGGGGCTGATGCTGGAGCCCACCGTGAAAGAGCGGCATCACCTGCAGTTTCGCCTGCGCCGCCTCGACGTCGGCGAGCAGCTGCCACGCTTGCCGCTGAACCTGAAAATCTGCGGGCCGGAATTTGAAATCACCCTGCTCTCCCCCCCTGGCTTGAGTGCGATGGTGCGCCACCTGTTGCAAGCCAGCCCACTGATTGTCGGAGGTTGAACATGTCTGTGCACACCATGGAAACCCTGGCGCTGTTCGACAGCGCGCCCTATCAGAATGCCTTCAGCGCGCGGGTAATTGCTGTCAGCGAACACGGCATTGCCCTGGAGCACACGCTGTTCTACCCCACCGGCGGCGGCCAGCCGGGCGACACCGGGCACCTGACACTGGCCGATGGCACGCGCGTCGAGGTGATCGGCACCGTACGCGACCCAGTGCTGCGTTCGATCATCTGGCATCAAGTCGAAGAGTGTCCGCCGCAGTTGACTGCCGGGGTCCAGGTGGACGCGGGTCTGAACTGGGAGCGCCGCTACCAGCATATGAAGATGCACACCTGCCTGCATTTGCTGTGCTCGATCATTGATGCCCCCGTCACCGGTTGCAGCATCAGCGCAGACAAAGGCCGGCTGGATTTCGACTTGCCGGAAATGACCCTCGATAAAGACAGCATCACCCGCGACCTCAACGCCCTGATTGAGCAGGCACACGTGGTGAAAACCCTGTCGATGCCCGCCTCGGAGTACTCAACCCTGCTGCAGATCACCCGTACCCAGGCGGTAGCGCCCCCGGTGATCCAGGGTTCGGTGAGGGTAATTGAAATCGCCGGCATCGATATCCAGCCATGCGGTGGCACCCATGTGATCAACACCGAGGAAATCGGCCGGGTGTTCTGCGAGAAAATCGAGAAGAAGAGCAAGCACAACCGCCGGGTGATCCTGCGGTTCGAGGGATAGATCAACCCTGACGCGGCCCGTATGGGGTGCCCCCATACACGGCCGACGCGGTGCAGCCCTTATTGCTTTTGCTCGCTGATTTTCTTGCTCAAGGCTTCGATCTGCGCCTGAAGCTGCGCAACCACGGCCTTGAACTGCGCTTCCATCTGATCAAGCCCAGCCTGGAGCTGGGCGTTTTCGCTCATGAGTGCTTCGACGCCACGCGCAGAAGTCGCGTCTGGCTCATCGCTCGGGACCGGCGTTGAGTCATTCGCGGGCGCAGTTGCGTCGGGTGACGGACCCGGCTCAGCGGAATTGTCCGGCTCAGAAGGCACCGCATTCTGAGGCGTGCCAATCGCGTCAATGCGTTGAGCCAAGCCCTGGATTTGCTCTTGCAGTTGCTGAATCACCGTCTTGAGCTCCCCGAAAAACGCTAACACTTCCTGACGAAACGCTTTGCTCTCACGGTTCAACGCTTCAAGGCTTTGAGCCTGGCTCGGCTCAGTCCCCGATGGGTCCTGTGTAACCGGCGTAGCCTGCGACGGCGCAGTGTGCTGCTCACCTGCAGAACGGTTCTGCGGGGCAGCCTCAGGCTCATTCGAGGAGGGTTGAGTGGTATTGAGTTGCTGAGTCAGGTCGACGACTTGCTGTTGGAGGCTCTGGATCTGCGGCCCAACCTCGGCGGCAAACCCCTGGAACTTGGCACGAAGCGCTATATTTTTTTGCGTCAGTTCTGCCAGCAAGGCCGTTGCCTCCGAGCCCTGTGACGGTGGCGGGTTCACGATGGCGCTATGACTTGAGAACTGGCCGCGCTGCTCGGGCGTCATCGCGGGACGCAGCGGCGCCGAATCGGGCGGGGTACTGGTGCGTTCGGATGCGTGGGCGCTGTCCTGGTAGCTGATGGGCGACGGCTTTTGAGGCTGTTCATAGCCAACCGTGTAGGGTGCTGGTCGAGTGTTTACGCTAGTCATAGGGACCTTCCCGGATTCAGGTAGTGGAGGGGTGATTGCCGATTCGAAGGCCTGCGTTCGCACGCCGTCTGGTTACCTGATTGGCGTTTCTCTGAAAGAGGGTTCCGGAACCGTAGAGCGGGTAAGTGGCTATTTGTATCTCAGGCAAAAAACAGCGGTGTCTTGCGGTTGCGTCAGGGGCGCACGCCCGGTGCACCACCCCATAAGCCGCAGTTCGTACAGGAAACTGACAGCAAATTTATGTGCTTGTAACATTCAGAAACGTACAATCCCGCCAGCAACGCCTCGTTGCCCCTGACTCACGAAAACAGCGCCCGCCCTTCTCGGTGGGTCATTCGTGCAGCAGCTAAGCTCACTCCCATCACGCCCCTGAACGCTGCAGGACTGACTGCCTATGAACAGAGTGTTTCGTCACTATTTACCGGCGTCCACGCTGCGCTTGCTGCCCAATCGCTGGGATTTGGTCGCCTTGCCGTTGGTGATCGGCTTTTTATTGTTTTTCTCCATTACGGCGCGGGAAACCTGGGCACCGATCGCCACGTTGCAAAGTGAAGTCATCTCCCTCGACCCGGCCAACCTGCCGGAATACGCCATGCGCACCACCCTGCGCATGCTGGCGGCGATGGTCGCCGCGCTGGTCTTCACCCTGCTGTACGGCACCCTGGCCGCCAAAAGCCGGCGTGCCGAGAAACTGCTGGTGCCGGTGCTCGACATCCTGCAATCGGTGCCGGTGCTCGGCTATATCTCGTTTACCGTGACGTTTTTCCTGTTGCTGTTTCCCGGGCGTGTACTGGGCGCCGAGTTCGCTGCGATCTTTGCGATTTTCACCAGCCAGGCCTGGAACATGACGTTCAGTTTCTACCAGTCGCTGCGCATGCTGCCCCACGACCTGGTTGAAGTGTCGACCAACCTGCGGCTCTCCGGCTGGCAGAAGTTCTGGAAGCTCGACGTGCCCTTCGCCATGCCCGGGCTGGTCTGGAACATGATGATGAGCATGTCCGGCGGCTGGTTTTTTGTGGTCGCCTCCGAAGCCATTACCGTCGGCGACAAGACCATCACCCTGCCGGGCGTGGGTTCTTACCTGGCCCTGGCCATTGCCCAGAAAGACCTGCACGCCGTGGGTTACGTGATCCTGGCGATGATTGTGGTCATCCTGATGTATGACCAGTTCCTGTTCCGTCCGCTGGTGGCCTGGGCCGACAAGTTCCGCATGGAGACCACGGCCTCTCAGGGCGCCGCGCCGCAGTCCTGGCTGTTGAACCTGATCCAGCGTACGCGCGTGGTTCAGCGCATCCTGCGCCCGATCACCCGTGCCATCAGCCGTATCGGTAACAAGCGTTTCAGCCTTGCGGGCGGTGCGCTCAAGGCATTGCCGGCAGAAACACCGAAGGCGTCAAAAGTGATCGATTGGGTGTGGGGCACACTCATAGCGCTGCTGGCCGCGTATGCGCTGTATCACATCGTGCAGTACGTCGGCACCGAAGTGACCTTTGCCGAGGTCGGCCATGTGTTCGTATTGGGCCTGATCACGCTGCTGCGGGTAACCGGGCTGATCCTGATCGCATCACTCATCTGGGTGCCGCTGGGCGTGATGATCGGCCTGCGCCCCAGCCTGGCGGAGAAAATCCAGCCCCTGGCGCAGTTCCTCGCCGCCTTCCCGGCGAACCTGCTGTTCCCGGTATTCGTCATCGTGATCCTGCACTACAAGCTCAACCCGGACATCTGGCTGAGCCCGCTGATCGTGCTGGGCACCCAGTGGTACATCCTGTTCAACGTGATCGCCGGGGCCAGCGCGTTTCCCAATGACTTCAAGGAAGCTGCCGCCAACTTCCGCATTCGCGGCTGGTTGTGGTGGCGCAAGGTGATGCTGCCGGGGATCTTCCCCTATTACGTTACCGGCGCCATTACCGCTTCGGGCGGCGCGTGGAACGCCAGTATCGTTTCCGAGTACGTGTCCTGGGGCCAGGACAACGTGGTCGCCCACGGGCTGGGCGCCTACATTGCACAGACCACTGCCGCCGGCGACTTCCCGAAAATCGCCCTGGGCGTGGTGGTGATGTCGATCTTTGTGGTGGCCTTCAACCGCGCAGTCTGGCGGCCGATGTACGCCCTGGCTGAAAACAAACTTCGCTTGAATTGACGGGATTCGCTGTGATGAATACCAATACCGAACACGCTGCTGATACCCCGCAAATCTACTCGCTGAAAAACGTCAACCGGGTTTTCGGCAAGGGCAAAGACGAGCTGCAAGTGCTCAGCGGCGTGGACTTGAGCCTGCACGAAGGCGAGATCGTCGGCATGCTCGGGCGCTCCGGCTCGGGCAAGTCCACCTTGCTGCGCATCATCGCCGGGCTGATTCAGCCGTCGTCGGGTGAAGTTCACTACAACGGCGTACCGCTCAACGGCCCGGCCGAAGGCGTGGCCATGGTGTTCCAGACCTTTGCGCTGTTCCCCTGGCTGACCGTGCTGGAAAACGTGGAAGCCGGCCTGCAAGCCTTGCAAGTCGAGCGCAAGGAAAGCCGCCGCCGTGCCCTGGCCGCCATCGACCTGATCGGCCTGGACGGGTTTGAAAACGCCTACCCGCGCGAGTTGTCCGGCGGCATGCGCCAGCGCGTGGGCTTTGCCCGTGGCCTGGTGGTTAACCCGACGCTGCTGCTGATGGACGAACCGTTCTCGGCCCTCGACGTGCTCACCGCCGAAACCCTGCGCACCGACTTGCTGGACTTGTGGAGCGGCAAGCAACTGCCGATCAAATCGATCCTGATCGTGACCCACAACATCGAAGAAGCGGTGCTGATGTGCGACCGCATCCTGGTGTTGTCGTCCAACCCTGGCCGCGTGGTCGCCGAAATCAAAGTGCCATTCGCGCACCCGCGCAACCGCCTGGACCCGACCTTTCGGCAAATGGTCGACGACATTTATGCCTTGATGACCGACCGGCGCAGCGCCGACGCCAAAGGCATCCCCGAGTTGAAAATGGGCAGCCTGCTGCCGGAAGTGTCGACCAACCTGATGGCCGGCCTGATCGAAACCCTCGCCGCCGAGCCATACAACGGCCACGCAGGTTTGCCCACGGTGGCCGAGCGCCGTTTGCTGGAAGTGGACGATTTATTCCCGGTGGCCGAGATGCTCGAGCATTTGGGTTTCGCCGAACTCAAGGGCGCCGACATCACCCTTACCGACGCCGGCAAACTGTTCGCCGACTACGGCACCCAGGAACGCAAAACCCTGTTCGCCGAGCATTTGATCCGGCACGTGCCACTGGCCGCGCGCATTCATCAGGTGTTGCTTGAGCGCAGCGGGCACCGCGCGCCACGGGTGCGCTTCGAGCAGGAGCTGGAGGACTCGATGACCGAAGCCTTTGTGCAGAAAACCCTGGAAAGCGTGGTGGCGTGGGGCCGGTATGCGGAGATTTTCTCCTATGACGACCATACCGAGACCTTCAGCCTGGATGATGTGGAAGGCAGTATGTAGGGCACTTAAGCGAACACCCATCAAAATGTGGGAGCTGGCTTGCCTGCGATGCAGGCAATTCGGTCTTTCAGATACACCGAGGTGATGCTATCGCAGGCAAGCCAGCTCCCACATTGATTGGGTTTACACAGTGAGTGTTGTGGTGGTGTTTAGACCACAAACAGGTCCACAAATCGATTCACCGGCGTAGCCTCAAGCCGCGCTTGATCCTTGCACAACGCAAATATCTCGTCACTGCGCTGCGCGGTAAACCGTGTGGCCAGGTTGGCCTTGAACTTGTCTTCCAGCAATGGAATGCCATCCACCCGACGCCGACGATGGCCAATCGGGTACTCCACCGCCACCTGCTCGGTGCTGGAACCATCCTTGAAAAACACCTGCACCGCGTTGGCGATGGAGCGCTTGTCCGCCTCCAGGTATTCGCGGCTGTAGCGGGGCTCTTCGACGATCACCATCTTCTGGCGCAATTCATCAATGATCGGGTGGGCCGCGTGAAACGCGTCCTCGTACTGCTCGGCCACCAGATTGCCGAAGGCCAACGGCACCGCGGTCATGTATTGCAGGCTGTGGTCGCGGTCGGCGGCGTTGGCCAGCGGGCCGACTTTGGAGATGATGCGAATCGCCGACTCGTGGGTGGTGATCACGATGCGCTCGATTTCATGCAGGCGAGCTTTGACCTGCGGGTGCAATGTCACTGCGGCTTCGCAGGCGGTTTGCGCATGGAATTCGGCGGGGAAACTGATCTTGAACAGTACGTTTTCCATCACATAAGTGCCGTAGGGCTGCGACAGGCGGAACGCGCGTTTGTCCTCAGGCTTGAGCGCCAGGTCGTTGTTGGTGTGACTGAACAGCACGTCATAGAAGCCCCACTGCGGCGCACTCAACACACCCGGAATGCCCATCTCGCCGCGCAAGGCGATATCGGCCAGGCGCACGCCACGGCTCGACGCATCCCCGGCCGCCCAGGATTTGCGCGAACCGGCGTTTGGCGCGTGGCGGTAAGTGCGCAGTGCCTGGCCGTCGACAAATGCATGGGACAAGGCCGCGAGCAACTGCTCGCGGTTGGCGCCCATCAGCTTGGCGGTGACCGCCGTGGAGGCGACTTTCACCAGCAACACGTGGTCGAGGCCGACACGGTTGAAGGAGTTTTCCAGGGCGATCACGCCCTGGATTTCGTGGGCCATGATCATCGCTTCCAGCACCGCGCGCACGGTCAGCGGCGCGTCGCCATTGGCCA
Source organism: Pseudomonas sp. Larv2_ips (assembly GCF_963879675.1). Taxonomy (NCBI): domain Bacteria; kingdom Pseudomonadati; phylum Pseudomonadota; class Gammaproteobacteria; order Pseudomonadales; family Pseudomonadaceae; genus Pseudomonas; species Pseudomonas sp. Larv2_ips. The sequence continues at coordinate 1,206,279 of NZ_CAWOAW010000027.1, read as the reverse complement.
CGCGCTTTTGCGAAAGGTGGTCGGCCACGGCGAGGATGCCGCCGAGGTTATCCGAAGGGTGGCCCCATTCGGCGGCGAGCCAGGTGTCGTTGTAGTCGAGCCAACGCACGATGCAGCCGATGTCCCAGGCGGCTTTGACCGGGTCCAGGCGAAACGAGGTGCCCGGCACGCGCGCCCCGAACGGCACGACGGTGCCCTCCACGAGTGGCCCCAGGTGCTTGGTGCACTCGGGAAAACGCAGGGCCAGCAGGCCACAGCCGAGGGTGTCCATCAGGCAGTGGCGGGCGGTGTCCAATGCGGCCTGGGAGTCGATGCGGTAATCGAGGACATAATCGGCGATGTCCTGCAGGACCTGGTCGTAGTCGGGGCGGTTGTTCTGGTCGACGTTGGCGCTCATGGCAGTTCTCCAAACAGTTAGGGGTTGTTCCATCCTCAGGGTCAGGGTTGATCATGTGTTGGCAGGTCTGATTGCCTGCTTATAAGTGTTGGGTAGCGCTTGCCCTAGTGGGCGCGGGCTTGCTCGCGAATGCAGTGGGCCTGTCAACTTATGTGTAGCTGACACACCGTATTCGCGAGCAAGCCCGCTCCCACACAAGCCGGCTCCCACAGGGGTTCGGTGCCGGGGATTAAAAGGCGTCGCCGGGCACGCGTACGAAACCTTCCATCAATACCCGCGCGCTGCGGCTCATGATGGCTTTCTTAACCACCCATTCGCCGTTCACCTGGGTCGCCTCCGCGCCCACACGCAAGGTGCCGGACGGATGCCCGAAGCGCACCGCGTTACGTTCCACACCACCGGCTGCGAGGTTGACCAAGGTGCCGGAAATCGCCGCCGCCGTGCCAATCGCCACCGCCGCCGTGCCCATCATCGCGTGGTGCAACTTGCCCATCGACAAGGCGCGCACCAGCAAATCCACATCACCGGCCTTGATTGCCTTGCCGCTGGACGCCACGTAGTCCAAAGGCTTGGCCACAAAGGCGACCTTGGGCGTGTGCTGACGCTGGGCGGCTTCGTCAAGATGCTTGATCAGGCCCATGCGCATTGCGCCATAGGCGCGCACGGTTTCAAACATCGCCAGGGCTTTGGGATCGCTGTTGATCGCGCCTTGCAGCTCGGTGCCGGTGTAACCGAGGTCTTCGGCATTGATGAAAATCGTCGGGATGCCCGCGTTGATCAGCGTCGCCTTGAAAGTGCCGACACCGGGCACCTCCAAGTCGTCGATCAGATTGCCGGTGGGGAACATCGAGCCACCGCCGCCCTCCTCTTCCGCCGCCGGGTCCATGAACTCCAGCTGCACTTCGGCGGCCGGGAAGGTCACGCCGTCGAGTTCGAAGTCGCCGGTTTCCTGCACCGCGCCGTCGGTGATCGGCACATGGGCGATGATGGTCTTGCCGATATTGGCCTGCCAGACCCGCACCACGGCCACGCCGTTGCGGGGCACGCGGGCGGGGTCGACCAGCCCGGCGCTGATGGCGAACGAACCGACCGCCGCCGACAGGTTGCCGCAGTTACCGCTCCAGTCGACAAAAGGCTTGTCGATGGAGACCTGGCCAAACAAATAGTCCACGTCGTGATCGGCGCGGGTGCTCTTGGCCAGGATCACGGTTTTGCTGGTGCTCGAAGTGGCGCCGCCCATGCCGTCGATTTGCTTGTCGTAGGGATCGGGGCTGCCGATCACCCGCAACAGCAAGGCGTCGCGCGCGGCACCCGGCACCTGCGCGGCTTCGGGCAGGTCCTTGAGGCTGAAAAACACGCCCTTGCTGGTGCCGCCACGCATGTAGGTGGCGGGAATTTTGATTTGCGCTGCGTGTGCCATCTTTATCCCCTTAAGCAGTCGCCGCCGATTCCAGGAAGTCCTGGGCAAAACGTTGCAACACGCCGCCCGCCTCGTAGATCGATACTTCTTCGGCGGTGTCCAGGCGGCACGTCACCGGCACTTCGACACGCTCACCATTTTTGCGGTTGATCACCAGGGTCAGCTGCGCACGCGGGGTGCGCTGGCCAACCACGTCATAGGTTTCGCTGCCATCGATGTTCAGGGTGTGGCGGTCGGTGCCCGGCAGGAACTCCAGCGGCAACACGCCCATGCCCACCAGGTTGGTGCGGTGAATACGCTCGAAGCCTTCGGCGGCAATCGCTTCCACACCCGCCAGGCGCACTCCTTTGGCCGCCCAGTCGCGGGACGAGCCCTGGCCGTAGTCGGCGCCGGCAATGATGATCAGCGGCTGCTTGCGTTCCATGTAGGTTTCAATGGCTTCCCACATCCGTGTGACCTGGCCTTCCGGCTCGATACGCGCGAGGGAACCCTGCTTGACCTTGCCGTTTTCCTGGACCATTTCGTTGAACAGTTTCGGGTTGGCAAAGGTCGCGCGTTGCGCGGTCAAGTGGTCGCCGCGGTGGGTCGCATAGGAATTGAAGTCGACTTCCGGCAAGCCCATTTTCGCCAGGTATTCACCGGCGGCGCTGTCGAGCATGATCGCGTTGGACGGCGACAGGTGATCGGTGGTGATGTTGTCCGGCAGCACCGCCAACGGGCGCATACCTTTAAGCGGCCGTGCACCGGCCAGTGCGCCTTCCCAATACGGCGGGCGGCGGATGTAGGTGCTTTGCGGGCGCCAGTCGTACAGCGGCGCGACTTTGGGGCCGGTGTCTTCGTGAATCGCAAACATCGGGATGTAAACCGCGCGGAACTGCTCCGGCTTGACCGAGGCCTTGACCACCGCGTCGATCTCTTCATCGCTCGGCCAGATGTCCTGCAGGCGGATTTCCTTGCCGTTGGCATCGAGACCGAGCACGTCCTTCTCAATGTCGAAACGGATGGTGCCGGCAATCGCGTAAGCCACGACCAATGGCGGCGAAGCCAGGAACGCTTGCTTGGCATAGGGGTGAATGCGCCCGTCGAAGTTGCGGTTGCCCGACAACACGGCGGTGGCGTACAGGTCGCGGTCGATGATTTCCTGCTGGATCACCGGGTCGAGTGCGCCGGACATGCCGTTGCAGGTGGTGCAGGCAAACGCCACAACACCAAAACCCAGCTGCTCCAATTCGTGGGTCAAGCCCGCTTCGTCGAGGTACATCGCCACGGTTTTCGAGCCGGGCGCCAGCGAGGATTTGACCCACGGCTTGCGCGTCAGCCCAAGCTTGTTGGCGTTACGCGCCAGCAGGCCGGCGGCGATCACGTTGCGCGGGTTACTGGTGTTGGTGCAGCTGGTGATAGCAGCAATGATCACCGCGCCGTCGGGCATTTGCCCTGGCACTTCGTCCCACTGGCCGGAGATGCCCTTGGACGCCAAATCGCTGGTGGCCACGCGCGCATGCGGGTTGCTCGGGCCGGCCATGTTGCGCACCACGCTGGACAGGTCGAAGGTCAGGCCGCGCTCGTATTGCGCGCTTTTCAAGTCATCCGCCCACAGGCCGGTGTGACGCGCGTATTGCTCCACCAGGGTCACTTGTTCGTCTTCGCGGCCGGTGAGTTTCAGGTAGGCGATGGTCTGCGGGTCGATGTAGAACATCGCCGCGGTGGCACCGTATTCCGGGGCCATGTTGGAGATGGTCGCGCGGTCGCCCAGGGTCAGCCTGGAGGCGCCTTCGCCGAAGAATTCCAGCCACGCACCTACCACTTTCTGCTTACGCAGGAATTCGGTCAGCGCCAGCACCATGTCGGTGGCAGTGATGCCAGGCAGCAGCTTGCCGGTGAGTTCGACGCCGATGATTTCCGGCAGGCGCATCCACGACGCGCGACCGAGCATCACGCTCTCGGCCTCCAGGCCACCAACGCCGATGGCGATCACGCCCAGCGCATCCACATGCGGCGTGTGGCTGTCGGTGCCGACGCAGGTGTCCGGGAACGCCACGCCGTCACGCGCCTGAATCACCGGAGACATTTTCTCCAGGTTGATCTGGTGCATGATGCCGTTGCCCGGCGGGATCACGTCGACGTTCTTGAAGGCCTTTTTGGTCCACTCGATAAAGTGAAAACGGTCTTCGTTGCGGCGGTCTTCAATGGCGCGGTTTTTCTCGAACGCGTCCGGGTCCGAACCACCGGCTTCGACCGCCAGGGAGTGGTCGACGATCAGCTGGGTGGGCACCACCGGGTTGACCTGGGCCGGGTCACCGCCTTGCAGGGCGATGGCGTCGCGCAGGCCGGCAAGGTCGACCAGGGCGGTCTGGCCGAGGATGTCGTGGCACACCACACGCGCCGGGAACCAGGGGAAGTCGAGGTCGCGCTTGCGTTCGATCAGTTGGCTCAAGGAAGCGTTGAGCGTGGCCGGGTCGCAACGGCGCACCAGGTTCTCCGCGAGCACGCGAGAGGTGTACGGCAAAGTGGCGTAGGCGCCGGGGGCGATTGCATCGACTGCCGCACGGGCGTCGTAGAAATCCAGGCGGCTGCCAGGGAGCGGTTTGCGAAATTCAGTGTTCATCGTCAGGACTCGGTCACGGTAGTTACAAAAGAAGAACCGAAGCAGATCCAGAATTGGAACGTGATCAAAATGTGGGAGGGGGCTTGCCCCCGATGGCGGTGGTTCAGTGCCAGCTGTATCAACTGACAGACTGCTATCGGGGGCAAGCCCCCTCCCACGTTTGACCTCATGCCCATTGCCGGCTCGTCGGTCTCCTCATTCAGCGACGTTCGATTGGCACGAACTTGCGCTGCTCAACGCCGATGTACTCGGCGCTTGGACGGATGATGCGGTTGTTGGCGCGCTGCTCGAACACATGCGCAGCCCAGCCGGTGAGGCGTGAGCAGACGAAGATCGGCGTGAACAGCTTGGTCGGGATGCCCATGAAGTGGTACGCCGAGGCATGGTAGAAGTCGGCGTTGGGGAACAGTTTCTTCTGCTCCCACATGGTCTTGTCGATGGCTTCGGAGACCGGGAACAGCACCTTGTCGCCCACTTCGTCAGCGAGTTTTTTCGACCAGCCCTTGATCACTTCATTACGCGGGTCGCTGTCTTTGTAGATCGCGTGGCCAAAGCCCATGATCTTGTCCTTGCGCGCCAGCATGCCGAGGGTGCCTTCGACGGCTTCTTCGGCCGAGCCGAAACGCTCGATCATTTCCATCGCCGCTTCGTTGGCGCCGCCGTGCAGCGGGCCGCGCAGCGAACCGATGGCGGCGGTGACGCAGGAATACAGGTCGGACAGGGTCGAGGCACACACACGGGCGGTAAAGGTCGAGGCGTTGAACTCGTGCTCGGCGTAGAGAATCAGCGACACGTTCATGACCTTCTCGTGCAACGCGCTCGGCTTCTTGCCATGCAGCAGGTGCAGGAAATGGCCGCCGATGCTCGGCTCGTCGGTCACGCAATCAATCTTCTTGCCATCGTGGCTGAAGCGATACCAGTAGCACATGATCGCCGGGAAAGCGGCAAGCAGGCGGTCGGTGACATCGCGCTGCAGGCTAAAGTCTTTTTCCGGCTCGATATTGCCCAGGAACGAGCAGCCGGTGCGCATCACGTCCATCGGGTGGGCGTCGGCGGGGATGCGCTCCAGCACTTCTTTGAGCGCCTGCGGCAGGTCGCGCAGCTTGCCGAGTTTGGCGGTGTAGGCCGCCAGTTCGGCTTTGGTTGGCAATTCGCCGTACAGCAGCAGGTAGGCAACTTCTTCAAATTGCGCATCGGCGGCCAGTTCACGCACGTCGTAGCCGCGATAGGTCAAACCGGCGCCGGCCTGGCCCACGGTGGACAGTGCGGTCTGCCCGGCCACCTGGCCACGCAGGCCGGCGCCACTCAATACTTTTGCTTCAGCCATGGTTGTTCTCCAATTTTGTAGTTATTCAGGGAGCGTGTGGGAGCGGGCTTGCTCGCCCCCACAGGGTTTATTTTTTCGCGGCGAACAGCGCGTCGAGCTTCTGCTCGAAGGTGTGGTAGTCGATGCGATCGTATAGCTCCATGCGGGTTTGCATGGTGTCGATCACATTCTGTTGAGTGCCATCGCGACGGATCGCGGTGTAGACATTCTCGGCGGCCTTGTTCATGGCGCGGAAGGCCGAGAGCGGGTACAGCACGATGGAAACATCGGCAGATTTCAACTGTTCGGTGGTGTACAGCGGCGTCGCGCCGAATTCGGTGATGTTGGCCAGGATCGGTGCCTTCACGCGGGAGGCGAAGAGCTTGTACATCTCCAGCTCAGTGATGGCTTCGGGGAACACCATGTCAGCGCCGGCTTCGATGCAGGCGGCGGCGCGTTCCAGTGCCGATTCCAAACCTTCGACGGCGAGGGCGTCGGTGCGCGCCATGATCACGAAACTGTCATCGGTGCGCGCATCCACGGCGGCCTTGATACGGTCGACCATTTCCTGCTGGGACACGATTTCTTTGTTCGGGCGATGGCCGCAGCGCTTGGCGCCAACCTGGTCTTCGATATGGATGGCGGCGGCGCCGAACTTGATCATCGACTTGACCGTGCGCGCCACGTTGAAGGCCGAGGAACCAAAACCGGTGTCCACGTCCACCAGCAGCGGCAGGTCGCACACGTCGGTGATGCGGCGCACGTCGGTCAACACGTCATCCAGGCCCGTGATGCCCAAGTCTGGCACACCCAGAGAGCCCGCCGCCACGCCGCCACCCGACAGGTAAATCGCCTTGAAACCGGCGCGCTTGGCCAGCAGCGCGTGGTTGGCGTTGATCGCGCCAACGACCTGTAGCGGATGTTCGCTGGCAACCGCGTCACGGAAACGCTGGCCGGGTGTACTTTTATTGTTAGAACTCATGACTCACCTCTTCAGGAAGTGCCGTCGGGGAAGTGACGGGCAATATTGCGTTTGGAGGCGCCGATATGCCGGCGCATCAACAATTCGGCCAGTTCACCGTCACGATCGGCAATCGCGTCAAGAATGCGGTGGTGCTCGGCAAAAGCCTGGCGTGGACGATTGGGCGTGGCGGAGAACTGGATGCGGTACATGCGCACCAACTGGTACAGCTCGCCGCAGAGCATTTGGGTCAGGGTGCGATTGCCGGCGCCTTGAATTATCCGGTAATGAAAATCGAAGTCGCCTTCCTGCTGGTAGTAGCCCAGGCCGGCCTGGAACGCTTCGTCGCGCTCATGGGTATGAAGCACCTGGCGCAGCTCTTCGATTTCCGCGTCGGTCATGCGCTCGGCGGCCAGGCGACAGGCCATGCCTTCCAGGGACTCGCGGATTTCATAGAGTTCGATCAGCTCGGCATGGCTCAAGGACACCACTCGCGCGCCAACGTGAGGCACGCGCACCAGCAGGCGCTGGCCTTCCAGGCGGTGGATGGCTTCGCGCAACGGGCCACGGCTGATGCCGTAGGTGCGGGCCAGTTCCGGCTCGGAAATCTTGCTGCCGGGGGCGATTTCGCCTTTGACGATGGCGGCCTGGATGCGCCGGAAGACGTTCTCGGACATGGTCTGGGAATCGTCTTGCGCCACCACTGGGGTTTCCAGTTGATCCAGCATATTGTCGACACCTTTAAAAGCAATGCCGCAAAAACTAGCCACTCAGACCAAAATAGTCAAAGAATAAATCAACATTGTCGACAATCGTCTAATAACCCCGTGTGCGCCGAATAGGGGCATGGCCGCCTGCCAGCGCTGGCGCCAAAAAAGCATCATGTTAGAATGCCCGCCGCTTTTGCCTGACATCACTTGATGAAACGGCGCACCCGAGATTGCGCAGCAATGCCAGTCGCCTTGAATTAAACATCGCACTGCAGCGCCTCAGGATCTATGAGACTCAAGCCCTTCCTTTTAATGTTTTGCCTAGCGTGCATACCGAGCCTTGGCGGCGCCGCCGAGAAGACCGTGTATGGCCTGAATGAATACGCGAAACTGGCAGGCATAGACCTGGAAGTGGCGGCCAAACTCGACACCGGCGCCAAGACCGCCTCGTTGAGCGCCCGCGACATCAAGCGCTTCAAACGCAACGGTGAATCCTGGGTACGTTTCTACCTGGCCATCGACACCGCCCACTCCCACCCCATCGAACGCCCCCTGGCCCGCGTCAGCAAAATCAAACGCCGCGCCGGTGACTACGACCCCGATGAGGACAAGAACTACACCGCCCGCCCAGTGATCGCCCTGGACATCTGCATGGGCACTGCTTTACGCAGCATCGAAGTGAACTTGACTGACCGCAGCGCATTCCAATACCCGCTGCTGATCGGCTCCGAAGCCTTGAAACGCTTTGATGCGCTGGTCGACCCCAGTCTTAAATACGCAGCGGGCAAACCTGCCTGCGCCGCTGACGCTCCTACAGCCGAGTAAACCGAATGCGCTCTCTGACCCTGCACCTGAAAATCCTCATCACCATTTTGGTGGTGTTGGGTATTTCGGTCACCGCCTACCAGATTTTCGTGCTGGGGATTCCCGTCACCGAGGACGCCACCGACGACCTGTGGAACATCGACGCCAAGGTCGAGTTTGTCGCCAGCCCCAAAGACCCGGTGAAGATCTCGATGTTCGTGCCGCCCCTGAGCCGCGACTTCGTCAGCCTCAACGAGAGTTTCATCTCCAATAACTACGGCGTGAGCGTCAACCGCACCGACGGCAACCGCAAGGTCACCTGGTCGGCGCGCCGCGCCAAGGGCAACCAGACGCTGTATTACCGCCTGGTGCTGACCAAGCGTTACAGCGGCGAAAAGGTCAAGGTCAAAGGTCCGACCTTCCGCGACAGCATTGCCGTGGAAGGCCCGGAGAAAATCGCCGCCGAAGCCTTGCTGGCGCCGATCCGCCAGCATTCGGCCGACGTCGAAACCTTTATTACCGAAGCGATCAAGCGCACCAACAACCTCAACGACGACAATGTGAAGCTGCTGCTGGCGGGCGACCCGTCGACGCCGCACAAGGCCAAGATCGTCGAGTTATTGCTGTCCATCGCCCATGTGCCGGTGGAAAAAGTCCACACCATCCGCCTCGTCGCCGACCAGCCGCAAACCCCGGAACTATGGCTGCGCAGCTTCAATGGCAATGACTGGCTGTATTTCAACCCGGAAACCGGCGAGCAAGGCCTGCCCGCTGACCGCCTGCTGTGGTGGACCGGCGATGAAAACCTGATCACGGTGGATGGCGGCAAGAAAGCCATGGTGACCTTCAGCCTGAACAACAGCGAAATGAACGCGATTCGCCTGGCCAAGCTGACCGACGAGAACACCGACGCCAACTTCCTCGAATACTCGCTGTACGGCCTGCCGCTGCAAACCCAGCAGACCTTCATGATCATGGTGATGATCCCGATTGGCGTGCTGGTGATTCTGATCCTGCGCAACCTGATCGGCCTGCAGACGCTAGGCACCTTTACGCCGGTGCTGATTGCCCTGGCGTTCCGCGAGACGCAGTTGGGCTTTGGCATTGTGCTGTTCACCATTATTACCGCGCTGGGCTTGTCGCTCAGGTCGTACCTGGAACACTTGAAGCTGCAGATGCTGCCGAGGCTGTCGGTGGTGCTGACCTTCGTGGTGGTGCTGATTGCGGCCATCAGTTTGTTCAGCCACAAGCTGGGCCTTGAGCGCGGGCTGTCGGTGGCGCTGTTCCCGATGGTGATTCTGACCATGACCATCGAACGCCTGTCGATCACCTGGGAAGAACGCGGCGCCAACCATGCGCTGAAAGTGGCGATCGGTACGCTGTTCGCCGCCTCGCTGGCGCACATCATCATGAGCGTGCCGGAGCTGATCTACTTTGTGTTCACCTTCCCGGCAGTCCTGTTGATCCTGGTGGGCTTCATGCTGGCCATGGGTCGTTATCGCGGCTACCGCCTGACCGAACTGGTGCGTTTCAAGGCCTTCCTCAAGGCTGATTCGTAATGTTCGGCTTCTGGAAGACCTGGAAGGCCCTGGAAGCGCGGGGCATCATGGGCATCAACCGGCGCAACGCCGACTACGTGCTCAAGTACAACAAGCGCAGCCTGTACCCGATTGTGGATGACAAGATCATCACCAAGGAGCGGGCGATGGCGGCCGGTATTCACGTGCCGGAAATGTACGGGATCATTTCCACCGAGAAGGAAATCGACAAGCTCGACGAGATCATCGGCGGGCGCAGCGACTTCGTGATCAAGCCGGCCCAGGGTGCCGGCGGCGATGGCATCCTGGTGGTGGCCGACCGGTTTGAAGGGCGCTATCGCACGGTGTCCGGCAAGATCATCAGCCATGAAGAAATCGAACACCAGATTTCCAGCATCCTCACCGGCCTGTATTCCCTGGGCGGCCACCGTGACCGCGCGCTGATCGAGTACCGCGTGGTGCCCGACCAGATCTTCAAGAGCATCAGTTACGAAGGCGTGCCGGACATCCGCATTATTGTGCTGATGGGTTACCCGGTAATGGCCATGCTGCGCTTGCCGACGCGCCAGTCCGGCGGCAAGGCCAACCTGCACCAGGGCGCGATTGGCGTGGGTGTCGACCTGGCCACGGGCTTGACGCTGCGCGGCACCTGGCTGAACAACATCATCACCAAACACCCCGACACCACCAACGCGGTGGATGGCGTGCAACTGCCCAACTGGGACGGTTTCATGAAGTTGGCGGCCAGCTGTTATGAGCTGTGCGGGCTGGGTTACATCGGCGTGGACATGGTGCTGGACCAGGAAAAAGGCCCGCTGATCCTCGAGCTGAACGCGCGGCCGGGGCTCAATATCCAGATTGCCAACGACTGCGGCCTGACGTTGCGCACCCATGCGGTGGAAGCGCGGTTGGAAGAACTGAAAGCTGCAGGCGTGACGGAAACGCCGGAAGAGCGGGTTAAATTCGTGCAGGAGATGTTCGGGCATATTCCCGCCGTTGAAGGCTGACGCCACTCAACTGTGGAAGCGGGCTTGCTCGCGAAAGCGGAGTGCCATTCAACACAACCGGGACTGATACGCCGCCGTCGCGAGCAAACCCGCTGCCCCATTTAAAGCGCGCTCTAGGACCAAACCCTTCGGGGGACTACAATCGCCTCCCCCAAGCCAACAGCTGATCCACCCCGCATGTCGACCTGTTCTGTACACCCGCTGCCCTACCGGGCCAACCCCGCCGACTACTTCGCGGCGATTCGTCACGCTCCCGGCGCAGTGTTGCTCGACAGCGGCCGCCCGGCTGCCGAACGCGGGCGCTATGACCTGCTCAGCGCCTGGCCAGTGGAAACGCTGACGGTACGGCCTGACGAAAACGGCAGTGATTTCCTGCAACGCTTGCGCGAAAACCTCACGCAGTTGGGTGAGGCGGGGCTGCCTGCGGGTTATGAGTTGCCGTTCGCTGGCGGCTTGATCGGTTACCTGAGCTACGACTTCGGCCGCCACCTGGAACACATGCCGCACTTGGCGGTGGACGACCTGCACCTGCCGGACGCGCGCTTTGGGCTGTATGCCTGGGCGCTGATCAGCGATCACCAGGTGCAGAGCAGTCAGCTGGTCTTCCACCCTTCGCTGATCGACAGCGAGCGACGACGCTTGATTGCGCTGTTCAACGTTGACGCAATCGACAGCCAGGCCAGCTTCAAACTGCACGGGCCCATGGTTGCGGACCTGACCGCCGACGCTTACCGGCAGGCCATCGTGCGCATTCAGGACTACATCCAGGCCGGCGACTGCTACCAGGTCAACTTTGCCCAGCGTTTTCGCGCGCCGTGCGTCGGCGATCCGTGGGCGGCTTACTGCGCCTTGCGTGAGGCGTGCCCTACCCCGTTTTCCGGGTTCCAGAGCCTGCCGGACGACGGCGCCGTGCTGAGCCTGTCGCCAGAGCGCTTTGTGCACATCAGCGAGCGCCGCGTCGAAACCCGCCCGATCAAAGGCACCCGCCCGCGTGGCCTGACACCCGAAGAAGACGCAGCCCACGCCGCCGAGCTGATGGCCAGCCCCAAGGATCGCGCCGAAAACCTGATGATCGTTGACCTGCTGCGCAACGACCTTGGCCGCACCTGCCGGACGGGCTCGGTGAAAGTGCCGCAATTGTTCAGCCTGGAAAGCTACCCCAACGTGCATCACTTGGTGAGCAGCGTCACTGGCACCTTGGCCGACGACAAAGACGCCCTCGACCTGATCGCCGGCAGCTTCCCCGGTGGCTCCATCACCGGCGCACCGAAGATTCGCGCCATGCAGATCATCGACGAGCTTGAACCCACGCGGCGCGGGTTGTACTGCGGCTCGTTGGTGTACCTGGATGTGCGCGGCGAGATGGACAGCTCTATCGCGATTCGCAGCTTGCTGGTCAAGGATGGGCAGGTGTGCTGCTGGGGCGGTGGCGGGATCGTGGCGGACTCGCAGTGGGAGGCGGAGTATCAGGAGTCGCTGACGAAAGTGCGGGTGTTGTTACAAACGTTGGAAGGCTTGTAGCAGCCCGGCCCTGCCTGAGGCTCAGACGCAGAGCCGCGCTGCCGAAAAAGCCTGCATGAGGGCTTGAGTATTCCTTATGATCGGTTGCTCGCAGGGGCCTGACCTGGCTGTACCGGCCCTGTCGCAGGCAAGCCAGCCACCACACATTCAACTGTGTGAACCCGATCACATGTGGGAGCGGGCTTGCCTGCGAAGGGGCCATCAGCAGCGATGAAAAACTTACAGGCTCAACGCCCGATTTGACGCCTTGATGAACGCTTTCTTCAAATCCTCAAACGTATGCACCGCCGGAAATTGCGGGAACTCGCGAATCACATTCTGCGGCGCATGGAACAGAATCCCACAGTCAGCTTCGCCCAGCATCGTGGTGTCGTTGTAGGAATCGCCGGCGGCGATCACGCGGTAGTAGAGGGTCTTGAATGCCAGCACGGATTGGCGCTTCGGGTCCTTTTGACGCAGTTGGTAACTCACCACCCGGTCGTTTTCGTCGGTGATCAAGCGGTGGCACAGCAAGGTCGGAAAGCCCAGCTGGCGCATCAGCGGTTGGGAGAATTCGTAGAAGGTGTCGGACAGGATCACCACCTGGAAACGCTCGCGCAGCCAGTTGACGAACTCGATGGCACCGTCCAGCGGCTCAAGGGTGGCAATCACTTCCTGGATGTCGGCAAGCTTGAGCCCATGCTCGTCGAGGATGCGCAGGCGTTGCTTCATCAGCACGTCGTAGTCGGGAATGTCGCGGGTCGTGGCGCGCAGGGATTCAATACCGGTTTTTTCGGCGAAGGCGATCCAGATTTCCGGAACCAGCACCCCTTCCAGGTCAAGACAGGCAATTTCCACAAGACACTCCCATTTAGATGTTGTTAGTTGAGCGAGCAAAAGGACTGCCGAACTCTAGCGACTCAAGCTCTGCGCCGCAACGCAGGGCGGATTTTGGTACCATCGCTTCCCTATAGAGCGCTCAGCGCCACTGACCTGTAGGAACCGTCCTGATGAACCAAGCCTTCGACGTCGTTGAACTCGCCACGACTTACGCCAACAAATCCGCCCAGGACATTCTCAAACTGGCGTTCAGCCAGTTCGGTGACGACCTGTGGATTTCCTTCAGCGGCGCCGAGGACGTGGTGCTGGTAGACATGGCTTGGAAGCTGAACAAGAACGTCAAGGTGTTCAGCCTCGACACCGGGCGCCTGCACCCGGAAACCTACCGGTTCATCGAGCAGGTGCGCGAGTTCTACAAGATCGACATCGAGCTGATCTCGCCGGACCAGAGCAAACTGGAACCCTTCGTCAAGGAAAAGGGCCTGTTCAGTTTCTACAAGGATGGCCATGGCGAGTGCTGCGGTGTGCGCAAAATCGAACCGCTGCGACGCAAACTGTCCGGCGTGAGCGCCTGGGCCACCGGCCAACGCCGTGACCAGAGCCCCGGCACCCGCAGCCAGGTGGCGGCGTTGGAAATTGACACGGCGTTCTCTACACCCGAGCGTACCCTGTACAAATTCAACCCACTGGCGCAAATGACCAGCGAGGAAGTCTGGGGTTACATCCGCATGCTTGAGCTGCCGTACAACAGCCTGCATGAGCGCGGGTTTATCAGCATCGGCTGCGAGCCGTGCACCCGGCCAGTATTGCCGAACCAGCATGAGCGTGAAGGCCGCTGGTGGTGGGAAGAAGCCACGCAGAAGGAATGCGGGCTGCACGCCGGGAATATCATCAGCAAGGCCTGAGGTCTGTCGCAGTAAAAAATGTGGGAGTGGGCTTGCTCGCGATGAGGGTGTGTCAGTCAATGAATTGTTGGCTGATAGATCGCTATCGCGGGCAAGCCCGCTCCCACATTTGCTTTGTGAGGGACAAAATTTTGTACACACCTATGTAACTATCGGTGCCATTTATGTGTGCAATTCATATTTAACCGCACCAAAACGTAACACCCCTCCCCACGTGCTGTTTGCCTATCCAATAGCGCGCCTCTCCATTAAAAAATAAATACCTGTTCAAACGGTCAATTTATATCGCTTTAAATTCAGATAGTTATTTTAATAATCAGTAAAAACGAAATTAAACACCGTTTTTATAGATCGAAAACTGGCACGCATGTGGCTTAAGGTGATTTACGCTTTGTATACAATAAATACAAAACCTACATACACTTTGCCATCTGCGACGTTGCAGCAGATGCGCCGGAGCCTGCCGGAATGCGTACAAGCCTCTCGAATAACATCGCACTGGATCTGCCCTCCTCCGTCCTGAACCCTGTGGCCGCAAGCCCCGGCCCGCTCGTGCTCAGCCCGCGCTTGCACAACAAAGACCTGGCGCCCACCAAGGTTGAAGGCCGACGTTGGGGCCGCTACAGCATTTTTGCGCTGTGGACCAATGACGTGCACAACATCGCCAACTATTCGTTTGCCATCGGCCTGTATGCCTTGGGCCTTGGCGGCTGGCAGATTCTGATGTCGCTGGGGATCGGCGCAGCGCTGGTGTACTTCTTCATGAACTTGTCGGGGTTTATGGGCCAGAAGACCGGAGTGCCCTTCCCGGTGATCAGCCGCATCAGTTTCGGCATCCACGGTGCACAGATTCCGGCGCTGATTCGTGCGGTCATTGCGATTGCCTGGTTTGGTATCCAGACCTACCTGGCCTCGGTGGTTTTCCGCGTGCTGCTGTCGGCCATTCATCCAGGATTTGCCGACTATGACCACAACTCCATCCTCGGCCTGTCGACCCTCGGTTGGGCGTGTTTCGTGGCGATCTGGTTTGTGCAGCTGGTGATCCTGGCTTACGGCATGGAAATGGTGCGCCGCTACGAGGCGTTCGCCGGGCCGGTGATTCTGGTGACGGTGGCCTCGCTGGCCGGTTGGATGTACTTCCAGGTCGGCGGCAATATTGCCTGGTCGATCCGCGAGCCGCTGAGCGGCGGCGAGATGTGGCGCAATATCTTTGCCGGTGGCGCGTTGTGGCTGACGATCTACGGCACGCTGATCCTCAATTTCTGCGACTTCGCCCGCTCCTCTCCCTGCCGCAAGACCATTCTGGTCGGCAACTTCTGGGGCTTGCCGGTGAATATCCTGGTGTTTGCCGCAATCACCGTGCTGCTCTGCGGCGGGCAGTTCCAGCTCAATGGCCGGGTGATCGAAAGCCCGACCGAAATCATCGCAGCCATTCCCAATACCTTCTTCCTGGTGCTCGGCTGCCTGGCCTTCCTGATCGTTACCGTGGCCGTCAACATCATGGCCAACTTCGTCGCCCCCGCGTTTGTGCTCAGCAACCTGGCGCCCAAGTACCTGAACTTTCGGCGCGCCGGGTTGATCAGCGCCACGCTGGCAGTGCTGATCCTGCCGTGGAACCTCTACAACAGCCCGCTGGTGATCGTGTATTTCCTCTCGGGCCTGGGCGCACTGCTGGGGCCGCTTTACGGGGTGATCATGGTCGATTACTGGCTGATCCGTAAAAGCCAGGTGGACGTATTGCAGTTGTATAGCGAAGACCCCAATGGCGTTTATTACTACAGCCGCGGAGCCAATTTACGTGCTGTCGCGGCGTTTATTCCCGCAGCGGTGATCGCAATTCTGCTGGCGCTGTTGCCCGGTTTTGCCAGCGTCGCCCCGTTTTCCTGGCTGTTTGGCGCCGGTATTGCAGGGCTGTTGTACCTCTTGATCGCCAAGCGTCGGCCGCACTACGCCGATGTCAGCGGCGAAAGCATTGCAGTCGATAACGTCAGTCATTAATCAAGGACATTCCATGCGTATCCTCGTGGTCAACGTCAACACCACCGAATCCATCACTGAAACCATTGCCCAGCAGGCGCGCGCCGTCGCCTCGCCAGGCACTGAGATTGTCGGGCTCACGCCGTACTTCGGCGCCGAATCAGTGGAAGGCAATTTCGAAAGCTACCTGGCCGCCATCGCGGTGATGGACCGCGTGATGGCCTACGACCAGCCGTTTGATGCGGTGATCCAGGCCGGCTATGGCGAACATGGCCGTGAAGGGTTGCAGGAGCTGTTGAACGTGCCAGTGGTGGACATCACGGAAGCAGCCGCCAGCACAGCAATGTTCCTGGGACATGCCTATTCAGTAGTCACCACCCTGGATCGCACCGTACCCTTGATTGAAGACCGCCTGAAACTCGCCGGCCTGTACCAGCGCTGCGCCTCGGTACGCGCCAGTGGCATGGCAGTCCTGGAACTGGAAGAAGACCCGCTGGCGGCGATGGAAGCCATCGTGCGTCAGGCGGAACGGGCCATTCACGAAGACAAGGCCGAGGTGATCTGCCTGGGCTGCGGCGGCATGGCCGGGCTGGATGAACAGATTCGCCAGCGCACCGGCGTGCCGGTGGTGGATGGGGTGACGGCCGCGGTGACCATTGCCGAATCGCTGGTGCGGCTGGGGTTGTCGACGTCGAAGATCAGGACGTATGCCACGCCGAGGCCGAAGAAAGTGATTGGCTGGCCGGGTCAGTTCGGCCGGTAGACCGCTTCGCCTGCATCGCGGGCAAGCCCGACGCCCACAGGGGAATGCGATTAAAAGTGGGCGCCGGGCTTGCCCGCGATGGCCGCGCCTCGGTAGGCCGCCGTGATCAAATGGCGCTGAACCGTCGCCCCAGTTGCTGCTCGGCAAACTGCTCAATGATGAAATCCACAAACACCCGGGTCTTGCCGGGCAGCAGTTTGTGCTCGGCGTAGTACAGGGAGATGTTGCCGTCGTCGACGTACCAGTCGGGCAACACCCGCACCACCGCACCGCTGTCCAGAAACGGCACGGCCATCGGCATGCTCACCAGCGCAATGCCCAGGCCTTGAGCGCTGGCGCAGCAGGCGGCTTCGGAGTCGCTCATGGTCATGCGCGGCTTGAGCACCAGCGGGCGTTGTTCACGGTCCGGGCCGGTGAGTTGCCAGGTGCGCACGCGGCCGGTTTGCGGTGAGCGGATCAGGATGCCCAGGCACCGCGATAAATCTTCGGGCGCGTGCACCGGCGAGCGTCGCGCCAGGTAATCCGGCGAGGCCACCAGCACTCGATGCGCGGGGCTCAGCTTGCGCGCCACCACGCCCTGGGGCAGTTCAAAACCACCGCCGATGGCAGCGTCGAAGCCTTGACCGATCAGGTCGACCTGACGGTTATCGAAATGCCAATCCGGGCTGATGTCCGGAAAGCGCCGCATAAACTCCGCCAGCAGCGGCACCACATAACGATTGCCGAACACCGTGCCCATGCTGACTTTAAGCGTGCCCACCGGCCGCCCTTCGGCGCTGGCCAGGTTGGCCACGGCGTTCTGGATGGTGGTGAGGCTGCCACTGACCTCTTCGAGGAACAGCTTGCCGGCCTCGGTCAGGGTCAGGCGTCGGGTGCTGCGCTGGAACAGCCGCACACCCAGGCGTGCCTCCAGCTTGGCGACGCTTTTACCCACCGCCGCCGGCGTCAGGCTCAAGTGCCTGGCGGCCTCGGCAAAGCTGCCGCCTTCGGCGCTGCGCACAAAACATTCGATACTGCCAAAGCTTTCCATATCGCCCCATTGCAAACTTTTGGTTTACACAGACTATAGCAATCACGGTCTACCGGGGCGGCGGGACGAGGTCGATACTCACCCCATCAACTACTTGGAGATCGACATGACTGCACACAACCTCACTGGCAAAGTCGCCTTGATTCAAGGCGGTTCCCGCGGCATCGGTGCCGCCATCGTCAAACGCCTGGCCGCGCAGGGCGCAGCCGTTGCCTTTACCTACGTCAGCTCGGCCGCAAAAGCCGAAGCGTTGCAAAACAGCGTGATCAGCGCAGGCGGCCAAGCCCTGGCGATACAGGCCGACAGCGCCGATGCCACAGCGATTCGCGCCGCCGTCAACGCCACCGTCGACGCCTTCGGGCGCCTGGATATCCTGGTCAACAACGCCGGGGTGCTGGCCATCGCGCCACTGGAAGACTTCAAGCTGGAAGACTTCGACCAGACCCTGGCGATCAATGTGCGCAGCGTGTTCATTGCCACGCAGGAAGCGGCCAAACATATGAGCGAAGGCGGCCGCGTGATCAATATCGGCAGCACCAATGCCGAGCGCATGCCGTTCGGCGGCGGCGGGCCGTACGCAATGAGCAAGGCGGCGCTGGTGGGGCTGACCAAGGGCTTGGCGCGGGACCTGGGGCCGCGTGGCATCACGATTAACAACGTGCAGCCTGGGCCGGTGGACACCGATATGAACCCGGCGAATGGCGAATTTGCCGAAACATTGATCGGGTTGATGGCAGTGGGACGTTATGGCCACGTGGAGGAAATTGCCAGTTTCGTGGCGTATCTGGCGGGGCCGGAAGCCGGGTATATCACGGGTGCCAGCTTGACCATCGATGGTGGCTTCAGCGCCTAAGGGGTTGGAGAACAGCACAACCCAATGTGGGCGCTGGCTGGCCTGCGATGGTGTCCTCAAGGTCGCCATCGCAGGCCAGCCAGCGCCCACATTTTTTGACGGTGTTGAGTCAGCGCATAGGTGGGAGGCCGTAGGCGGCCAGGTCAAAGTCAGCGAGTTTGCGGATGATCTGGTCGGCATGCGCGTACTTGCTGTCGGCCATGGCTTCATCCGGCACGGCGATGGCCGTCATGTTGGCCGCTTTTGCGGCCGTTACCCCAAACGGTGAATCTTCGAACACCAGGCAATCTTCTGGGGCTACGCCCAAGCGGCGCGCAGCGGTGAGGAAGATATCCGGTGACGGTTTGGCGGCGCCGACTTCCGGGTCGTCAGCGGTGACGATGGTGCCGAACAGGCCAAACCATTCGCGGTGCAACGTGGTTTTGTGGCCAAACGAATGACGCGACGAGCTGGTGCCCACCGCAATCGGGATGTTATGCGCGTTCAAGTGCCGCACCAGCGCTTCGGCGCCGGGCATGCCCAAGGCCTTGGGGAAACGCTCGCTCATCAGCGGTTCGCGAATTTTCAGAAACTCCGCCGGCGTGATCGGTAAGTCCAACGCTTTCACCACATAGTCGGCCAGGTCCTGCGCACCTCGGCCGATGATGTGCTGCTTGATCCCCCAGTCATAGGTGCGACCGTAACGTTCGGCGATGATCTGCGTGACTTCGGTGTAGATGCCTTCAGTGTCCAGCAACAACCCGTCCATATCGAAAATCACGGCCTTGATTGGACCGACTGCAATACGCGGTGCATTCATCACAACAGAACCTTGGGGGAAGGACTAAAAGGATTCAGCACAATAACGGTCATGGTTGCCTGCAAGCAACCGTTGCGACCGCCACAGCCCTTCCCCCTCAGGCCTTACTCAGGGAAATCCGCGCCCTCAGTGACCGCGGCCCAGGCGTCAAAATCAGCACTCAACGCCTCGACCTTGGTGCGCGCAAAACCCAGCGCAGCCTTGCCCAACAACAGGCGCAAGGGCGGTTGCTCGGCTTCCACCGCCTTGACGATGGCATGCGCTGCGCGCACCGGGTCACCGGGCTGCTTGCCGCTGTAGTTACGCACGCGGCTGGTACGCGCCGCGGCTGTGTCGCGGTAGTCATCAATGGCGTGAGGCGCCTCATTGGCTGAACGCCCGGCCCAGTCAGTCCGGAAGGGGCCCGGCTCGACCAGCAGCACCTTGATGCCCAACGGGGCAACTTCCTGGGAGAGCGCCTCGGACAAGCCTTCCACCGCGAACTTGGTGGCGTTGTAGAAACTCAAGGACGGGAACGCAGCAATCCCGCCTACCGAGGAAATATTCACCACCGTGCCCGAGCGACGGGCGCGCATGCTCGGCAACACGGCACGGGTCATGGCACTGAGGCCCCAGACGTTGATCTCGAACATGCGGCGCACTTCATCCAGGTCGCTTTCTTCAAACGCGCCGAAATAGCCGATACCGGCATTGTTGACCAACACGTCGATATGCCCGAAGCGGGCCTGAGCCGCCTGCACGGCCGCCTCGACCTGGGCCTGGTCTGTCACGTCCAGCGCCAGTACCAGTGCCTTGTCTTCATGCCCGGCAACAATGTCTTGTACCTGTTGCGGGTTGCGCGCAGTGACCACCGTCGGGTAACCCAGACTCAAGGTGTGCAGCGCCAATTGGCGGCCGAAACCGGTGGAACAACCGGTGATAAACCAGACAGGTTTTGCAGTTGAATCGGTCATGAAGGGGCCTTCCTCGTGGGTGTAGAAAAAGTATGCGCGCCAGCGTTCGTGTGAAAAAGATGCATAATCCACAAGACCCTTTCGGAAAAACCACACAATGGACACGCCTGATTTTCAGCAATTGCGCCTGTTCCTGCAGGTTGCACAAGCCAGAAGCTTTACCCAGGCCGCCGATGCGGTGAGCCTGTCGGTGTCGACCGTCAGCCAGCGCGTCGGCGCCCTGGAAAAACAGCTGGGCGTGCGCCTGCTCAATCGCACCACTCGCAGTGTCAGCCTCACTGAAGCCGGTGCGCAGTTGCTGGAAAAAATCACACCGCTGCTCGAAGAGCTGGAAACCAGCCTGCACAGCGTCGCCGCCGCCACCGTCGAGGCCAGTGGCACCCTGCGCCTGAACGTGCCCTCCACCGCCAGCCGGATGGTGCTGCAACCGTTGCTGCAGGGTTTCTTGCGCGCGCACCCGGGGATCAACCTGGAAGTGGCCGTGGACAATGCCCTGGTGGATATCGTCGCCCAAGGCTTTGACGCGGGCATCCGCTATGACCACGTGCTCGCCGAGGACATGGTGGTCATACCGGTCGCCCGGCAGCTGCGCTTTGTCATCGTCGCCACGCCGGGTTACTTGCAGGGGCGCAAAATCCCGACCCATCCTCACGACTTACTTGAGCACGACTGCGTCAACTACCGCAGTGCCCAGACCGGTTTGATGCACCGCTGGGATTTCGAAAAAGACGGCAAGCCGATGCGCGTTACGGTCAAAGGCCGGCTGGCCACCAATGACATCGAACTGATGATCAAGGGCGCACTGGACGGCTTCGGCTTCGCGTATGTGGCGCGCTCCAGCGTCGAGCCATATTTGCGCAGCGGTGAATTGGTGGAAGTATTGGGCGACTGGATCACGCACAGCGCGTTGTATTTGTACTACTTCAACCGCACTAATACGCCGAAAAAACTGCGCGTGTTTATCGACTACCTGCAAGCACAACTCGGCGCCTGAGACGGGCCCACCTTAAAAGCGAACCCACACATGTTCTATCGCGTTGCCGCCGACAGCCTGGTGCTGTTTCACCTGTGTTTCATCCTCTTCGTGCTGTTCGGCGGGCTGCTGGCGCTCAAGTGGCGGCCAGTCATGTGGCTGCACTTGCCCGCTGCCGCCTGGGGCGTGGCCGTGGAAGTGTTTCACCTGCCCTGCCCGCTGACTCGCTGGGAAAACCTGTTTCGCCACCTCGCCGGGCAGGACGGTTATGGCGGCAGGTTTATCGAGCATTACATCGTCACGCTGATCTACCCGGCCGGGCTGACTCCGAACATTCAACTGGTGCTTGGCGCGCTGGTGTTGCTGATCAATATCGCGGTGTATGTGCGCCTGATCAGACGGGCGTAGGCAGGCAGCCAAGGTCGGCCAATGTGGCTTCCACCGCTTGTTTCAGCGGCGTGTGCGGTTCCTGCCCCAGCGCCGCAACCAGTCGCCTGTTATCGAGCAGCAGCGGGGTTTGCCACAGGTAACGCATCTCCAGCATCTCGCGGACGGTGACGACAAAGGGCGCGATGAGTTTCATCAACCACCACGGGAAGCGGCCTACGCGGGGTTGATGACCCGTCCTGCGCAGCACCACACGCTGGATCGCCCGGGTCATCTGCGTGCCATCGGTGTCCACGTGCCCCGCCATATGAAAGCGCGCGAACGCATCAAGGCTTGCCCGGCGCTCAATCAACTCGAGCATGGTGCGCGCCACATCCGGCAAGTACGCCCATTGGTGCGCCACACCCGGCGCGCCCGGATAACTCACGGCGTGCACCGGCTTGCCGGGTTTGACCAGGCCTTGGGCAAACCAGTTGTTGGCCACGCGGGCACCGAAAAAGTCCCCGGCCCGCACGATCAACACCCGCGCGCCCTGGCGGGAAGCCTGTTCCAAGCGCTGCTCCAATTGCACCCGGATCGCGCCCTTGCGGGTTTGCGGGTGTTGCGGCGAGTCTTCGTGCAGCACGGGAAATGCGTCCGGACCGAAGTTGTAGACCGTGCCGGGCAACACGATGGTCGCGCCCTCGGCGATGGCCGCCGCCACGGTGTTGTCGATCATCGGGATCACTAATTCAGCCCAATTGCGATAGCCCGGCGGGTTGACCGCATGCACGATCACCGCACAGCCATGGGCGGCAGCGAGGACTTCCTGACGATTGAGCGCGTCGCCCTTGATCCAGGAAAAGCCCGCGTTCTCACGCCGCGCCTTGTCCACATCACGGGTCAACGCACACACCTCCCAGCCCGCCGCGCGCATCTGCCGCGCCACTTCGCCGCCAATCCCGCCCGTTGCACCCAGTACCAGAACTTTGCTCATGACCTTCTCCCACGTTGTTGGTGAGGCCATTTTGTGTGCAGCGTGGCTATAGATAAATTGCCGAAGAGCATCCAGCCGCTATACATTTATGCATGGCCGCAAATATTGGTTGGGAGCTTTACCGATCGTTCCTTGGTGTACTCAAGGAAGGTTCGTTGTCGGGGGCCGCACGGCAGCTTGGCATCACACAGCCCACGGTCGGTCGGCACATTGCCGCGCTTGAAACGGCGCTGGGCGTGGTGCTTTTTACCCGTTCACCGACGGGGCTGTTGCCAACTGCGGTGGCGCACACCCTGCGCGCCCATGCTGAAACCATGGAGCGCACCGCCGCCGCCCTGGAACGCGCGGCGTCTTCTCAAGGCGATGAAGTGCGCGGGGTGGTGCGGGTCTCGGCCAGTGAAGTGATCGGCGTGGAAGTGCTGCCGCCGATCATCACCGCGCTGCGCCGCCAGCACCCGCACCTGCGGGTTGAACTGATCCTGACCAACCGCCTGATCGACCTGCTGCAACTGGAAGCCGACATCGCCGTGCGCATGGTCCGCCCCAGCCAGGAGCAATTGCTGGCGCGGCGTGTCGGCTTGATCGAAGTAGGCCTGCACGCCCGCGATGATTACCTGCAAGCACACGGCATCCCTGTGCAAATGCAGGACTTGGTCAGCCATTCCGTGATCGGTTTCGACCAGGAGAACGCGTTTATCCGCAGCCTGGCCATCAAGGGCTTTGAACGCAGCGCCTTCGCCATCAGCAGCGACAGTGACCTGGCGCAACTGGCGCTGATCCGCGCGGGTGCCGGTATCGGCGGCTGCCAGGTGCAACTGGCCAAGCAGAACCCACGCCTGCACCGGGTGCTGCCTGAAGGTTTCGCGTTCAAGATGGACACCTGGGTGACCATGCACGAAGACCTGCGCAACAGCCCGCGCTGCCGGGTGACCTTTGATGCGCTGGTCGCAGGTTTGCAGCATTACGTACAGGCTTGAGACAGCTTGGTTGGTAAAGAATCAGTCTCCCTCATTCCGTTCGTAGACGCCCCCATGTCCGAAGCCTTCGAAGTCCCCAGCCCCCACGAAAAACACATCGAACACACCACCGAACATGCGCACGGGCGCGGTGACAATTTTGCCAGCCGCATCGCCGTGATGACCGCGCTGATGGCCACCCTCGGCGCCATGCTCAGCTACCAGGCCGGCTCCACCGAAAGCGAAGCGGCGATGGACAAGAACAACGCCGCCATCATCAAGACCGAAGCCGCCAACCAGTGGAACTACTACCAGGCCAAATCCAGCCGGCAGAACCTGGCCGAACTGGCCACGCATATTCCCGGCGTGGACGCTGCGCATTACAAGGATGAGATCGAGCGTTACAAGAGCCAGAAGGAAGACGTGCGCAAACAGGCCGAAAAGCTTGAGGCGACCTCCAAGGAATGGGATCAGAAATCCGAAGAGGCGCTGCACCAGCATCACCGTTGGGCGCAGGCGATGACGGCGATTCAGATCGCGATTTCGTTGGCGGCGATTACGTTGCTGACGCGCAAGGAGTGGCTCAAACGCATGTCCTATACCGCTGGCGGGGTCGCCGTGGTGCTGGGTGGCCTGGCGTGGTTGCACCTCTGACAGACTGATCACAGTCAAAAATGTGGGAGCTGGCTTGCCTGCGATGGCGGTGGGTCAAGCAGCATTAATGTTTGCTGTGCCACCGCTGTCGCAGGCAAGCCAGCTCCCACATGGGCTCTGCGGTGTTTTCGGAGTTGGGTTCAGCCATCACATCGCTATATAGTAAAACGCATAACGCCTGATGCTGTTCAATGCGAGGGGAAACCGGTGACTGCACAACCCAAAGAAGCCGTGGGCGCCGCCTACAGTATCGACTCCATGCGCTACGCCCAGGCCATGACGTGGCAAGCCATCGACCACCTCGCCCAACGCATTCGCCCCGGCATGCTTGAATCCCAAGCGCGTGAGCTGGGCAAACAGGTGCTCGCCGAGCTCGACATGCAACGCATCTGGCATCCGCTGCTGGTACGGTTTGGCGCCAATACCCTCAAGGCTTTCAACCAGCGCTCGGACGGCGACCCGGTGCTGGGTGAAAACGATATCTTCTTTATCGACATGGGCGCCGTCTGGCAAGGCCACGAAGGTGACGCCGGCGCTACCTTCACCACCGGCAACGACCCTGAAATGATCGCCTGCGCCAGCGCCGCCAACGTACTGTTCGACCGCGTACAATCGCGCTGGAAAAATGACCAGGTCGTAGGCCTTGAGCTGTACCGCTACGCCGAGGAACACGCCAAGGCCATGGGCTGGCAACTGAACCTGGACATCAAGGGCCACCGCGTCAGCGACTTTCCTCACGCGATCCACCGTGGCGGCGACCTGGGGGATTTCGAGCATTGCCCGAACGCCGGGCTGTGGATCCTGGAAATTCAGATTGCCCACCCGAGCAAGCCCTACGGCGCTTTTTACGAAGACCTACTCGCTTAAGGAATACCCATGGAACACTCCACCCAATTCCCCGTGCTGTTGTTTTCCTACGGCACCTTGCAAGACAAGGCCGTGCAACTGGCCAACTTTGGCCGGGAACTGGTCGGCCAGCACGACGCGATGCTCGGCTATTCGCAAAGCTGGGTCGAAATCACCGACCCCGAAGTGCTAGCCACCAGCGGCAAGACGCACCACCCGATTGTCGCGCCGACCGAAGAACAGGCTGCCAGCGTTGAAGGCATGGTGTTTCAGATCAACGAGCAGGAACTGGCGGCAGCCGATGCCTACGAGGTGTCGGACTACAAGCGTGTGTCAGTGGCATTGGCTTCGGGCCTGACAGCGTGGGTCTACGTGCAAGCCTGAGATGAAATTAAGGGCAATTGATTTCAATCTGCCACTGTGCAGATTAAAGTGGCGCCCCCTCGAGAATTGAATCTCGAGGGTCAGTCCATGGAGTTACACAGTGAAGTACGTCAGTAAAGTGGTTGCAGCAGCTGTTCTCGGTTTTACCCTCGCAGGCTGCACCGGCACCGCCATCAAATCCCCGCAGTACGACAGCAGCCAATACACCGTTTTGGGCCACAGTGAAGCCAGCGCTACCGGCATCATGTTGTTCGGCGTCATCCCGATCGGCCAGAACAGCCGCTTCGTGCGCGCCCAGACTGCGGCCATCAAGGCCAAAGGCGGCGACGCGCTGATCAACACCCAAGTGCAGGAAAACTGGTTCTGGGCCTGGGTACTGAGCGGTTACACCACCAAAATCTCCGGTGATGTGATCAAGCTGAAAACCGCGCAATAAGCAGGAAGTTGTCAGGGCCTTGAGCCCGACAAGCGACGTATCATGGGCCAGACCTTCGAGGACGGCCCATGAACCTCAGTATCTTTTACGCACTCGCCGCTGCCGCGCTGTTCGGCGCCAGCACCCCGCTCGCCAAAACCCTCGGCCTGGGCCTCTCGCCCATACTGCTCGCCGGCCTGCTCTACCTCGGCAGCGGCGTCGGCCTCGCAGGCGTGCGCCTGATCCGTGATCATGGCTGGAAACCCACCGGGCTCACCCCGGCGGAATGGCCGTGGCTGATCGGCGCCATCGCGTTCGGCGGTATCCTCGGGCCGGTGGCACTGATGTTCGGCCTGACCCGCACCGCCGGCACGACCGCCTCGCTGATGCTCAACCTTGAATCGGTGTTGACCGCCGTCATCGCCTGGCGGGTGTTCAGAGAAAATGCCGACCGGCGCATTGTGTTCGGGATGATCGCCATTGTGCTGGGCGGCATGGTGCTGTCCTGGTCCGACGCCGGCGGCGCCAGCCACGATTGGCTCGGGCCGGTGGCCGTTGCAGTCGCCTGTTTGTGCTGGGGCATCGATAACAACCTGACGCGCAAGGTGTCTGCGGCGGACGCATTGTTCATCGCCGGCGCCAAAGGTTTGATTGCCGGGGCGGTGAACTGCAGCCTCGCGCTGTACCTCGGGGCGCAGATGCCGGGTGTGGCGCAGCTGGCGCCGATCTTGCTGGTGGGGTTTTTCGGGTACGGCATCAGCCTGGTCATGTTTGTCCTGGCCTTGCGCGGGCTGGGCAGTGCGCGCACCGGAGCGTACTTCTCGACGGCGCCGTTCCTTGGGGCGGCGGTTGCCCTGTTGGCATTCGGGGAGTCGGTGACGGTGGCGTTCTGGATTGCGTCGGCGCTGATGGCCGTGGGCGTGTGGTTGCACCTGACAGAGCGGCATGCGCACGAACATCTGCATGACGCGACGGAACACGGGCATCGGCACGTGCATGATGAGCATCATCAGCATGAGCATGGGTTCGAGTGGGACCCGGCGCAGCCACATAGTCACGTGCATGTTCACAGCGTGATGAAGCATAGCCATGCGCACTTTCCGGATGTGCATCATCGGCATCGGCATTGAGGCACCGATTTGAGCAACGTCCTACAGCCCATTCGGAAGCAGCTCGCTCCTGTTTTTCAAAGACCAACCTTATAGTCGCTCGGTCGCTGTGTGAGCGGCCGGGTTTGGCGACTCGACTACAAGACGGAATGCAAACAACGCTATGCCAGGCAACGGCCGTTTTTGGCCGTAGCGGGTGAAAAAGCGTCGTGGTTATTTATCTTTGTCTTAATGGAGTCACTCATGAACCAATACATGGCCCTTACCAGCAACGACAGCGCCACACCGGCACTTTTTGTCGATACCACTGCACCGCTGGAAGTACTCCTCGACGCCGCGAGTTATCGGCTGCAGGCCGTCACCCAAGTGCTTGAGAACCTTGCACTACGTAGTGAGATAAGTAGTGATGCAGTGGTGCTCAGCGATTTTGCGTTGCTCTGCTCAATTCCGCTGCGAGACGGGTGCGACTTGCTGGATGTCATTGCGCGGCGGATGGACATGCCGCGCGCATGATCTAAGAACGCTACGCTTTCAAACTCCACAACCCCCAGGTCTCTGCAGAAACCTGGGGGTTTTGTTTGCCTCGTATTTGACGCCATGTCCCTCGCTTTAGAATTCAAGGGCTCGCCTATACACTGAGCTGCAATGGCACCTGCGGGATTCCCCTCGATTCAGCCCTGACTCAAACAACAAGACCTTATAAAAATGAAAATAGTGTTCATCGCTACGCTGGGAATGTTATCGCTCATTCAAACACCCCTCTCCTTCGCGGAAAATACCAATGGGAAAAACCTGTTCTTACAGCGATGCGCCATGTGCCACGGCGCTGATATCAAGGGAACAGGACCATTAGCGCATAAGAGCAATCCGCCTACGCCTGATTTGACAACGCCTGCTTTCAAGAAACGACTGAGTGATTATCCGGGCGTTATTGTATCGTCGGTAATACTTCGGCCGAATGGAGACTTGATTCCGAGAACGTTGCGGGACAATGGTGTGAAGGTGCCGCCCCATGCCTGGACGGTTAATGATTTTCGCGATTTGAATCAATATATGAGTGGCGCTATTTTAAAAAAATGATGTTTTTTTAAACAGCAATCCAAGTATCAATTACTTTGTCATTTGCCAAGTAGATGGGGATAACTCTCGCAAAACAAGCTCTCTCACCGAGCGAGCGTGTGAGGGCCTGTATCAAATAAGCGGCCTTATTCGAATTCAGCGTTCAGCCACTATAAAGTTCTTTTATCGCCTTGCTGATAACGGCCTGCCGTTTACAAATCGAAGCGGCGCATGGCCAAGGTCTACTGCCGTCAATTGCAGTTTGTCAGAAGCGTTCTAACTTCGATCTATCTCAAGCGCCAGCGCCCAGCGCTTAAAGGGTGCTATGCCCGCCAAACCCAGCACATCAAAAAACACCCATTTGCGAGTTCGTACCGAAAAAGCCTGAACGGCTTGCCCCGGGGTAAGGCTCTGAGCATTGCTGATCGATATGAGCGCACCAGACATGCTTCCTACATAAGGCGAATTTGCGGGGTCAAGCAGACCGACTTGCAACGTCCCGCAAGCATCCGGAAGGACTAG
Source organism: Pseudomonas sp. Larv2_ips (assembly GCF_963879675.1). Lineage (NCBI taxonomy): Bacteria > Pseudomonadati > Pseudomonadota > Gammaproteobacteria > Pseudomonadales > Pseudomonadaceae > Pseudomonas > Pseudomonas sp. Larv2_ips. Next base: position 1,177,630 of record NZ_CAWOAW010000027.1, on the reverse strand, counting down.
AGATAATGTTTCACCCGTTTCCAGGCGCCCTTCGACCTTACCGTCAAACAAGATTGCCAGCGCAATAGCTTGACCATAAGCGCTATCAAACAGGCCTTTCTTGCGATGAATTGTGATATCCATGCGCTGTCCTGAGAGTGCTCGATGCACAAAGTGTAGTTGTAGGTTTACGACGCACCGGGGGCAAGGGCACTGAGGACTGAACGCCGCTGACTTGTGATAGCTGAATAGCCGCTTGGGTGGGATCAGTCACACATAGACAAAGTCGTCAGCGGCAGATGGATCGGCCCTGCCAATTCAGTTATTGGCTGTACTTATGTACCCACCTAGCACACCCGTCCCATGGAGATAATTTCCAGACACCAGAAACCACAAACCCCCGACTTTCTCTAGGAAAATCAGGGGTCTGTGTTTACTTAATGTGGCGGTGAAGGAGAGATTCGAACTCTCGATACAATTTCTTGTATACACACTTTCCAGGCGTGCTCCTTAAGCCACTCGGACACTTCACCGTATCTCGTCAAACCAGTTCAGTCTGTCGAGGCGCGCTAATGTAGTCGAAAGCCTTTCTGATGGCAAAGGTTTTTTTCAGAATTTTCATGCGCTTAGACGGTTATGCCGTTACCCACCCAGCGAGTGACGGTGAATCTGCCATTCTCGGGCGTCGGCGGTACGCGTTTGGTGGGGCTGCTGCGCCCTGCTCCGGGCCGTCTACCCTTGGGGATGCGGGAAAAGTCTGACTGGGTAGTCAGTCACGGCGCTTTACCGGGGCGGGCGTGGTGGGTAACGTCTGCGCATGCGCTTCTATAAACAGCCTATCTATAACAAATCCTACAAGGAACCGCGTCATGAGTGAGTTGATTGCCTACCACCTCGAAGACGGTATCGCGACCCTGACCTTGAGCAACGGCAAGGTGAATGCCATTTCTCCGGCGGTGGTCAGTGAGTTTAATGCGGCACTGGATCAGGCCGAGAAGGATCGCGCGGTGGTGATCATCACCGGCACGCCGGGGATTCTGTCGGGCGGTTATGATTTGAAGGTAATGACGGCCGGACCTAAAGAGGCCATCAGCCTGGTGACGTCGGGCTCGACGTTGGCGCGTCGCCTGCTGTCGCACCCGTTCCCGGTGATTGTGGCGTGCCCTGGGCACGCGGTGGCCAAAGGTGCATTCCTGCTGTTGTCGGCCGATTACCGCATTGGTGTGGAAGGCCCGTTCAGCATTGGCCTGAATGAAGTGGCGATCGGCATGACCATGCACCACGCCGGTATCGAGTTGGCGCGGGATCGTCTGCGCAAGTCGGCGTTTCACCGGTCGGTCATCAATGCCGAAATGTTTGACCCGCAAGGTGCCTTGGGAGCCGGCTTCCTGGATAAAGTGGTTGCGCCAGAAGAGTTGCACGCGGCGGCCCTGGAAGCGGCGCGCCAATTGAAGAAGATCAACATGAACGCCCATAAGCACACCAAGTTGAAGGTGCGCAAGGCACTGCTGGAAGCCTTGGATGACGCGATCATTCAGGATCAGGGCCATAACCTGATCTGATGCCTTACCCAAGTTGTGCCAAAGCCCGACCTTGAGTCGGGCTTTTTCTTACAAAAAAAGCGGACACTTCTTAAACCGCTCTAGCTGGGCGTTGCCGGCACACGTTGAAACATGTGCTTAAACATCGCCTATCTCCTACGTCTGTAGGGGCAATTGCCGAATACAGTGCACATCCGTACACTGCGCCACCTTTTGTCCCGATGGGCCGTGTCGATGCTTTTTCTGTTACGTATGTTGTTGATGGGCCTGCACTTTATGGTTTCCGGTGTGCTGGGCGTACTGCTGGGTATCTGTCGGCCGTTCAACCCGGATAACAGTCGCTTGTGCGCTCGCCTGTATGGGTTGCCTGCGATGTGGATATTGCGACTGAACGTGAGGGCGGACGTTGACTCGCTGCGTAATAAGCCCGGCACGTGCGTGATCATCGCCAACCATCAGTCCAACTACGACCTGTTTGTGCTGGGCACGGTGGTGCCGCATCGCACGGTGTGCATTGCCAAAAAAAGCCTGAAATGGGTGCCGCTGTTCGGCCAGTTGTTCTGGTTGGCGGGCAATGTGCTGATCGACCGGGGCAACGCGCACAAGGCGCGGCGTGCGATGCTCACCACGACGCGCACTTTGCAGCATGAAGACACATCGATCTGGGTGTTCCCGGAAGGTACACGCAACTTGGGCAAAGGGCTGCTGCCGTTCAAGAAAGGCGCGTTTCATATGGCGATTGCGGCGGGTGTGCCCATCGTGCAGGTGTGTGTCAGCAACTACGTCACGCACATGCAGCTTAATCGCTGGGACAGCGGTGATGTGCTCATACGCTCGCTGCCGCCGATTCCTACCGTAGGACTGACTTCGGATGACATCCCGGCGTTGATGCAGGCGTGTCAGAAGCAGATGGATGCGTGTATTGCACAGATGGACCGCGAACTGCAGACCGCTTGGGCACCCGCGCCTTTGTGATTTTTTGCAGGCACGTTGCACCTGCGCACAAGTAAGCGTGCTCGCCACAAAAAGCGTGTCTGCATGAGCAACAAGGGAACGCCATTCACGCTAAGCTGCCCAACACCTGTCCTCCCAATAAGAAGCGATCAGCACCATGGGTAGAGTTGTTGCGGCGGCCGTCTACAGCGCCGGAAAGAAAGTCACTGATATCACCCTCGATGAAGGCGCAGCCTGGGCCGCCAAGCCCGATCACTTTGTGTGGATCGGCCTGGAAGAGCCCAGCGCTCAAGAGCTGGCCAACCTGCAACGCCAGTTCAACCTGCACGAACTGGCCATCGAAGACGCCCTCGAAAAACACAGCCGCCCCAAGCTTGAAACCTTCGGTGATGCGCTGTTTATCGTCACCTACTCACCGGTGCGCGAGAACGGCAAGCTGGAGTTTATCGAAACCCATATTTTTGCCGGCAACGGCTACATCATCACCGCCCGCAACGGCCACTCGGCGTCCTACGGCTTTGTGCGCCAGCGCTGTGAGGCGCGGCCGCTGTTGCTGGAGCACGGGGAAGATTTCGTACTCTATGCGCTGCTGGATTTCGTCACCGAGAATTACCAGCCGGTGAGCGAAGCGATCCACGCCGAAATTGATGAGCTGGAGCGCAATGTGCTGTGCAGCTCGCTGAGCGAGCGTGATATCCAGAACCTCCACGGCCTGCGCCGCGACGTGCTGCGGCTTAAACGCTACGTGGCGCCGATGGTGGAGATCAGTCAGGAACTGCAAAAGCTGAGCTTCCCGTTTATCGACAAGAACATGCGCCCATATTTTCGTGACGTGCAGATCCACGTAACACGGCAGATGGAAGACCTCACCACCTTGCGCGATATCGCCAGCCAGACGATTGAGATTGGTGTATTGCTCGAAGCGTCGCGCCAGAGCGTGGTGCAGCGCAAGTTCGCCGCGTGGGCGGCGATCCTGGCGTTCCCCACCGCAGTGGCGGGGATTTATGGGATGAACTTCCAGAACATGCCCGAGCTGCAATGGCATTACGGCTACTTTGCGGTGCTCGGGTTTATTGCGGTGGGCTGCACCAGTTTGTGGGCCAGCTTCAAGCGGTCGGGCTGGTTGTAAATCAACGCCGGCGAGCCGGCCCCCGCCTCAAGCGTGATTCAGGCCACGTCGGCTTCTGGCTTGTGCGCCACAAAACGCATCATCCATTCCGCCACGGTTGCGCCGTGGTGGTCACGCGCCAGACTGGCCACGCCGTTGGTGTAGATCTTTTCGCCCAACGTTGTCTGAAGAATTTCCAGCAGCTCGCGGGAATAATCGTGGATGAATTCCGGGTGGCCCTGGAAACACAGCACCTGGTCTTCAATGTGGTAAGCGGCGTACGGGCAGAAATCGCTGGAGGCAATCACGGTAGCGTTTTCCGGCAGGCTGGTGACCTGATCCTGATGGCTGATCAACAAGGTCAGCTCTTCCACCACCGGGCTCATCCACGGCGCCTTGGCATTGAGCTTGTAGTCGTGGATGCCCATGCCCCAGCCCTTGCTGGCGCGCTCCGTCTTGCCGCCCAACAGCAGCGCGAGCAATTGGTGGCCGAAGCACACGCCCAGCAACTTGTCGCCGCGTTCATAGCGTTCAAGCAGGTAGATTTTGAGGGTCTGGATCCACGGGTCGGTGCCAAAGGAATCGGCCTTGCTGCCGGTGATCAGGTAGGCGTCAAACGCCTCGTCATCCGGCGGGTATTCACCCTGAACCACGTTGTACACCACAAACTCGGCAGCGATCGGCTGCTGGGAGAACAGGCGCTTGAACATCTGCCCGTACCCTTGGTATTGATCGATCAAGCCTGGACGCAGGATATCGGTTTCCAGGATACAGACGCGTAGCGACATAAAAAATACCTGACACGGTGATGGGAATAATGCACACCCCAGAGCCTGCCTTGAAACACCCCTGCAAAGCAAGTCTCGCCAAGTGCCTCAATGTGGGAGCGGGCTTGCCTGCGATGGCGTTATATCGGCCGAAATCTGCATTGGCTGACACACTGGTATCGCGGACAAGCCGGCTCCCACCTTGGTTTTCCATGATTCAGGATAGGGCGTTTCGGTCAGGCGAATATGTCTCCCTGCGCTGCTTTTTCCAGCAGCAGAGCCGGGGGCGAGAAGCGCTCCCCATACTGCTCGGCCAGGTAGCGCGCCCGGGCGATAAAGTCGTTCAGGCCGTACTGGTTGATAAACTGCAGCGCGCCGCCGCTCCACGCGGCAAAGCCAATGCCGAAGATTGAGCCGACGTTGGCGTCAGCCGTCGACCTCAACACGCCCTCCTCCACACAACGCACGGTTTCGATGGCCTGGATAAACAGCAAACGGTCGCGCACATCCTGTGGCGAAATTTGGTTGTCGGGCTGTTCAAAGCGCGCTTTCAGCTCCGGCCACAGGTGTTTCTGCGCCCCTTGGGGGTAGTCGTAAAAACCACCGCCCGCCGCCTTGCCCGCGCGTTTGTACTCATTCACCAACAGGTCGATCACCTGGGTCGCGGGATGCGTCGGCGGCGCCTTGCCTTCAGCCTGTAGATCTTTCGCGGTTTGCTGGCGGATGTGGCTCATCAAGCTCAGCGACACCTCATCCGACACCGCCAACGGCCCCACCGGCATGCCGGCCTTGCGCGCTTCGGTTTCGATCATCGGCGCGGCCACGCCTTCGCCGAGCATGGCAATGCCTTCGTTGGTGAAGGTGCCGAACACCCGCGAGGTGAAAAAACCACGACTGTCGTTGACCACGATCGGCGTTTTCTTGATTTGCAGAACGAAATCAAAACCTCGGGCCAGGGTTTCGTCGCGGGTGTGGGCGCCCTTGATGATTTCCACCAGCGGCATCTTGTCGACCGGACTGAAAAAATGCAGACCCATGAACTTGCCTTGATCGGGCACGGCGTTGGCCAGGCCGCTGATGGGCAAGGTCGAGGTGTTGGAGGCGATGACCGCGTCGCTGCCGACCACACGTTGCGCGGCGGCCGAGACCTTGGCCTTGAGTTCACGGTCTTCGAACACCGCTTCGATGATCAGGTCGCAGCCGGCCAGGTCGGCGTCGTCTTGCGTAGGATGGATCCGCGCAAGGGTGACGTCGCGCTGTTCGGCGGTCAGTTGCCCACGGCTGATCTTCTTGTCCAGCAGCGCAGCCGAATGCGCCTTGCCCTTTTCCGCCGCGGCCAGGCTGATGTCCTTGAGCACCACTTCGATGCCCGCACTGGCGCTGACATAGGCGATGCCCGCGCCCATCATCCCCGCGCCCAGTACGCCGACTTTGCGCGTGACGTGCGGCGCAAAACCTTGTGGCCGTGAGCTGCCGGCGTTGATTTCATTAAGCTGGAACCAAAAGGTACCGATCATGTTTTTCGCCACCTGGCCGGTGACGAGTTCGGTGAAGTAGCGCGTTTCGATCAGGTGCGCCGTGTCGAAATCCACTTGGGCGCCCTCCACGGCGGCGCAGAGGATTTTCTCCGGGGCCGGGAAGCAGCCATGGGTTTTGCTGCGCAAAATCGACGGCGCAATCGCCAGCATTTGCGCCACTTTCGGGTTCGACGGCGTGCCGCCCGGGATCTGATAAGCCTTGTTGTCCCACGGTTGCCTGGCCTCGGGATTGGCCAGAATCCAGGCGCGGGATTTGGCCAGCAACTCATCGCGATCCCTCGCCAGCGCATTGATCAACCCGGCTTGCAGCGCCTGCTGCGGCCGCACTTTCTTGCCTTCCAGCAAATACGGCAGGGCCTTTTCCAACCCCAGCATGCGCACCATGCGCACTACCCCGCCGCCGCCCGGCAGCAAGCCCAAGGTGACTTCGGGCAGGCCAAGTTGTGTCGCGTTGTCGTCCAGCGCAACACGGTAATGGCACGCCAGGCAAATCTCCCAGCCGCCGCCCAACGCCGCACCGTTGATGGCGGCCACCACTGGCCTGCCGAGGGTTTCCAGACGGCGCAGTTGGGCCTTCAACACCACCACGCCGTCGTAAAATTCCGTGGCGTGGGCCTTGTCGACTTTGATCAATTCATTGAGGTCACCGCCGGCAAAAAAGGTTTTCTTCGCCGAGGTGATCACCACCCCGGCGATGCCGTCCTTTTCTGCTTCCAGGCGCGCGACTGTGGCCGCCATGGCCTCGCGGTACACGCCGTTCATGGTGTTGGCGCTCTGGCCGGGCATGTCGAGGGTCAGCACCACGATCTGGTCCTGGCCTTTTTCGTAACGAATGGCGTCGGTCATGACAGGTTCCTTGGGCTCAGAGGCGTTCGAGGATGGTGGCGATGCCCATGCCACCGCCGACACACAGGGTGGCCAGGCCGTAGCGCTGCTGGCGCACTTCCAGTTCGTCGAGCAGGGTGCCGAGGATCGCGCAGCCCGTGGCGCCGAGCGGGTGGCCCATGGCAATGGAGCCGCCGTTGACGTTGACCCGCGCAGCGTCGATGCCCATGTCTTTGATGAACTTGAGGACGACCGAGGCAAACGCCTCGTTGACCTCGAACAGGTCGATGTCTTCCACGCGCAAACCGGCCTTGGCCAGGGCTTTGCGCGTGGCCGGGGCCGGGCCGGTGAGCATGATGGTCGGGTCGGTGCTGGTGACCGCCGTGGCGACGATGCGCGCCCGCGGTTGCAAGCCCAGTTCGCGGCCTTTGGCCTCGGAGCCGATCAACATCAGCGCGGCGCCGTCGACGATGCCGGAACTGTTACCTGGCGTGTGCACGTGATGGATGCGTTCCACATGGCTGTAGACGCGCAAGGCGGTGGCATCGAAGCCCATCTGGCCCATCATCTCGAAGCTCGGCTTGAGCTTGCCGAGGCCTTCAAGGCTGGAGTCGCCGCGAATGAACTCGTCATGGTCCAGCAGCACGATGCCGTTTTGGTCCTGCACCGCGATCAGCGACTTGTTGAAAGAACCGTCCGCACGCGCCCTGGCCGCTTTCTGCTGGGAATGTAGGGCGAAGGCGTCGACGTCCTGGCGAGTGAAGCCTTCCAGGGTCGCGATCAAGTCCGCGCCGATGCCTTGAGGTGTGAAGTGACTGTGCATGTTCGTCTGCGGATCGAGCACCCAGGCGCCGCCATCGCTGCCCATGGGCACACGCGACATGGATTCGACGCCGCCGACCACCACCAGGTCCTCAAAGCCGGAACGCACTTTCATCGCGCCCAGGTTCACCGCTTCAAGGCCCGAAGCACAGAAACGGTTGATTTGTACGCCAGCGACGCTGATGTCCCAGTCCGCCACCAGTGCGGCGGTCTTGGCGATGTCGGCGCCCTGGTCGCCCACCGGGGTAACGCAACCGAGCACGATGTCGTCCACCTGGCGTGTGTCGAGGTCGCTGCGCTGTGCCAGCGCGGTGAGCAGACCCGCCACCAGGTTTACCGGCTTGACGCTATGCAGGGCGCCGTCGGCCTTGCCTTTGCCCCGGGGCGTGCGTATCGCATCAAAGATCAAAGCTTGGGTCATGACATCCTCGAACGCAGTGCGTGTGTGCCCCTACCTTAGGCCCGATTGACACGGTTTCAATGACGGATGCGCTCATTGCTTTTGACCCTCACGCTCGGACGAACGGTAGGGTGCTATGGGAAAGCGCGGGTTAATCGTTTTAGCGGTCTAGCCAAGGCATTGGCGCCAAGATGGCGATATGCCTCATGCCTTTTTAAGTAGAAATGCTGATTAGCTGATATTAAATGGATCTAAGCCACGCAGAACGAGGGCTCTAAGGTTCAATCAGTAAGAAGTTGCTGCCGGGTTTTGCTGGAGCAGCTGTAAGAAAAGCGACACGTCACGTTGCGATACTGAAATTGACCGGCACGCATTTGACGCTCAGGAATAACAACAAAAGGCAGTCAGCCATGTTCAAACATTCGAAAGTACGTCAGGCGGGACTTATTCTGTTCGCCACCACACTGATTCTGATCTTGCCCAATTTAACCAAGGTTATTGGGTGACGACTCGATCCTCACATTCCGTGCACACATTGCATCAGGACTGCAGCGTTTGGCAGCACCTGCCGGGACATTGCGTATAGCGGTCCTGTTGCAGGGGCTGTCTTTTTGCGTGCCGATTTCCGGTATCGTGGGCGCTATCGCCACTTCAAACCGGGCTCACACTTGAAACTGATCCTCGCCTTTCTCACCGCGCTGTTGGCCCTTCCCGCTGCGGCTGCCCAGTTGACCATCGACTTGGACCACGCCAGCAAAACCTGGCAGACCGAAGATCTGCTCAAGCATCCGGATGCGCAGACGGTGCATATCGTCGATGACGTTTCCTACAAGCGCGAGATGACTTATCGCGCGGTGCCGCTGGCGGCTCTGTTGCCCGGCCTCTCGCCGGAAAATCATCTGCAAGCCGTCGCCCTCGACGGGTTCGCCGCCGAGCTGACGGCGGCGCCATTGCTGCAAAAACACGGTGCCCGTGCCTGGCTGGCGGTGGAAGACCCGGCTCATCCTTGGCCCGCGCTCGCCGAAGGCAAGCCGAGTGCCGGGCCGTTCTATCTGGTGTGGACCGACCCGCAAGCCGGCAACATCAGCCCTGAGCAGTGGCCTTTCCAGATCTCCGGGATCAAGCAATTGAAGACGGTGGCCGAGCGTTTTCCGGCGTTGTTGCCTGACCCGAAACTCGCCGCGAATGACCCGATCAACCAGGGGTTTGCGGTGTTCCAGAAAAACTGCCTGGCCTGTCACCGCCTCAACGGCGCCGGCGATGCGCAGGTGGGGCCGGACCTGAATATTCCCTACAACCCTACGGAATATTTCAGCGGGGATTTCCTCAAGCGTTATATCCGTGACCCGCAGAGCCTGCGGCATTGGCCCCAGGCGAAGATGCCAGCGTTCGCGGCCAGTGTGTTGCCGGACGGTGAGCTGGATTTGCTGGTGGGGTATTTGAAGCATATGGCGGGGCGTAAGCAGCAGCCTTGAGCCTGGCAAAGACTCTGAAAACACCACCGCTCACTGCGGGAGCTGGCTGGCCTGCGATGGCGGTCGGTCAGTAACCCATTTACAGCTGACCCGCCGCTTTAGCAGGCCAGCCAGCTCCCACCTTTAATCTGCTTCGTTTTGAAGATTACTGCTGCTGCACCAGAATCACCGGCGTCGGCGCCACGAACACCTTGGCGTGCATCTGCTCATGCCCGCCGCCTCGGCGCATGCCGCGTACCGGGCAGGCATCCAGGTAATCCAGGCCCACCGCCAACTTTAAATGTCGCTCGGGCCGCGCCAATTGGTTGGTCACATCAAAGCTGTACCACGCGTCATCCAGCCAGGCTTCGGCCCAGGCGTGGCTGGCCAGGTGCGTGCTGTCTTCGGTGTACAAATACCCCGACACATATCGCGCTGGAATGCCCAGGCTGCGCGCGCAGGCCAGGAATGCATGAGTGTGGTCCTGGCACACGCCTACGCGCCCCGCAAACGCCGTGGCGGCGCAGGTGTCGACTTCAGTGGCGCCGGGCGTGTAGGCCATTGACTGGTTGAGCGCATGCATCAGGTCGATCAACGCAGAGCGGTCGCGGCGTTGACGGCAATGCTGGTGGGCAAAACCGCGCAACGCGTCGTCCGGCTCAGTCAGCCGCGTGCTGCGCAGAAACGGAAACGCCGACTGGCTTTCGTGCTCAGCCTCGCGCAACTCATCGATGTCCACTTGGCCACGCGCGCCGATGATGATGGCGTCGTGGGGCTCATCAAGGGTCAGCACATGCAGGATGTTGCCAAACGGGTCGACCTGCGCGCGCACCGGGCGCGGCAGATCGAGCTGCCAGCTGAGCACGTGCTGGCGTTCGCTGTCGTGGGGCGTGAGGCGCAGGTACTGGATGCTGGCGCGCACCATGTCTTCGTAGTGGTAAGTGGTTTCGTGGCTGATGGAAAGTCTCATGCCGCCTCCAGGTAGGAACTGTAGATGGCGTCGCCCAACTGGCGGACCAAAGGGATGAAGTCGGTCAGCCAGGCATGCAGGCCTTCCTCGAGAATTTCGTCGATGGCCGTAAAGCGCAGGCGCGCGTCCATCTCGGCGGCCAGGCGCTGGGCCGGGCGGCCATTGAGGCCGGGCAGGCTGGCAAGGATCTGGTCGATCTCCTCACTGCAGGCACGCAGCGAGCGTGGGACATCGGCGCGCAACAACAGCAGTTCGGCCACCTGCCGGGCGCCGGGGGCGTCACGGTAGATTTCGGTGTAAGCCTCAAACGATGACAGCGCGCGCAGCAAGGCACTCCACTGATAGTAGGCATGAGCCGTGCCGTCGCTGACCGCAGCGGCTTGGTCGCCGGCCATTTCGTAGCGCGCATCCAGCAGGCGCAGGGTGTTGTCGGCACGCTCGATGAAGGTGCCGAGCCGAATAAAGCGAAACGCGTCATTACGCATGATGGTGCCGTAGGTGGCGCCACGGAACAGGTGCGACCGCTCCTTGACCCATTCACAGAACCGGCTCATGCCGTAGCGGCTCAGCCCTTGCTGGGCGATATCACGAATATCCAGCCAAGTGGCGTTGATGTTTTCCCACATGTCGGCGGTAATTCGCCCACGCACTGCATGGGCGCTGGCGCGCGCGGCGCCGAGGCAACTGTAGATGCTCGCCGGGTTGGCCGCGTCCAACGCAAAGAAGTGCAGCAGGCGCTCGGCATGCAGTTCGCCGTGGTGCTCGTGGTAATCCTCCAAGGTGCCGGTGATCAGCAGCGGCATGGCCAATTCGTGCAGGCCATCACCGCGACCGTCCTGAGGCATCAGCGACAGCGAATAGCTGACATCAAGCATGCGCGCGAGGTTTTCCGCGCGTTCCAGGTAGCGCGACATCCAGTACAAATCCGAGGCAGTTCTACTCAACATGGCATCAGTCCTCGACCACCCAGGAGTCTTTGGTGCCGCCGCCCTGGGACGAATTGACCACCAGCGAGCCTTCGCGCAGGGCCACGCGGGTCAAGCCGCCGGGCACCACGCGGGTTTCCTTGCCGGATAACACGAACGGCCGCAGGTCGATATGGCGCGGCGCAATGCCGTTTTCGACAAAGGTCGGACACGTGGATAAACACAGCGTCGGCTGCGCGATATAGGCATGGGGCTTGGCTTTGATGCGGGCGCGGAAGGCTTCGATTTCCGCTTTTGTCGACGCCGGGCCCACCAGCATGCCGTAGCCGCCGGAACCTTGGGTTTCCTTGACGACCAGGTCCGGAAGGTTGGCCAGCACGTGGGACAATTCGTCGGGCTTACGGCATTGAAACGTAGGCACGTTCTTCAGAATCGGCTCTTCATCCAGGTAAAAACGGATCATCTCGGTGACGAAGGGATACACCGACTTGTCATCCGCCACCCCGGTGCCAATCGCATTGGCCAACACCACATTGCCCGAGCGATACGCCGCGAGCAGGCCGGGCACGCCGAGCATGGAGTCCGGGTTGAAAGCCAGTGGGTCGAGAAAGGCATCATCGAGGCGACGGTAGATCACATCCACGGCCTTGGGGCCGTCTGTGGTGCGCATGAATACGCGGTCGTCGCGCACGAACAAGTCGGCGCCTTCCACCAGTTCCACACCCATTTCCCGCGCCAGAAAGGCGTGCTCGAAAAACGCGCTGTTAAAGCGCCCCGGGGTCAGCACCACCACGCTGGGGTTATCCAGGGGGCTCGAGCTTTTCAGCGTGTCGAGCAACAGGTTGGGGTAATGGTCGATGGGCGCGATGCGCTGGGCGGCGAACAACTCGGGGAACAGGCGCATCATCATTTTGCGGTCTTCGAGCATGTAACTGACGCCGCTCGGTGTGCGCAGGTTGTCTTCCAATACGTAGTAAGTGCCGTCGCCATCGCGTACGAGGTCGACACCGGAGATGTGGGAATACAGACCGCGGTGCAGGTCCAGGCCCTGCATGGCCAACTGGTACTGCTCGTTGGCCAGCACCTGTTCGGCGGGGATGATTCCGGCCTTGATGATGCGTTGCTCGTGGTAGAGGTCGGCGAGAAACAGGTTCAGCGCCTTGACCCGTTGAATGCAGCCGCGCTCGACAATCCGCCACTCACTCGCCGGAATGCTGCGCGGGATGGTGTCGAAAGGAATCAGGCGCTCGGTGCCCTGCTCGTCCCCGTAAAGGGTGAAGGTGATCCCGGCGCGGTGAAACAGCAAATCGGCTTCACGCCGGCGCTGGGCCAGCAGTTCGGCGGGGGTTTCAGCTAACCAGCGGGCGAACTCGCGGTAATGGGGGCGGACCTGCCCTGCCCCGTCGTACATTTCATCGTAATAAGTGCGGATCATGCCGTACTCCTTGTCACCCGGGCGCGAGAACCGTCGCAAGGCCCGTGCCAGCGGCATAAACACTTAGAAATCAGTGAGTTGAATAACCTACGGGTTTCGCGCGCACCGTCCTGGTGCGTAGAACGCCCGCTGTCCTGTACCACGCTTCATCGCAATGCGGGCTTTGACTATCAACAGCATAGTCAGAGTTGATTTCACTGCCCGGTCACGCTTGCGGATAATCCCCACACCGGCTGACCAGGATGTTTCCTGAGATGTCAGCGAACCGCTCTTCCCTTTAGGCCACCCTGTTTGGGTGGTTTTTTTTGCGCGGTAGAAAGCCAAGAGCCCGGCTTGCCGGCGATCGCGACGTTAAAGACGCTATCGGCGGCAGGCCAGGCTCGTAGTGGGTGGCTATATTGAGGATGCGGTTGTGAGGCGTGCACAAACAAAATCGGCCGACCCAAGGGTCAGCCGATACGCTGTGTTGCTCATCGAATGCCGCTACATGGGTAACCCACGCACCTCCTGCTTGACGCCCCATCCCTCGATGATCCCGCCCAAAGGCTCGACCACTGCTTCAAAGTCTTGCTCGAAGTCTCCTATGCCGTCGTAGGTGGCGAACATGATTTTGCTCAGTTCCAGGTACCAGGCGCCATCATCGCGCGCGCTGACCTGGGCATTCAGGGATTCCCCACGAAATCGACCCGCAGCCCTGCGCGCCCGTTCCTCATCCGGGAAAATGGCGTAGAACTCGATGGGGTGAAACCGTGAGAAGTCGAAACCGCCTTCTTTCATGCGGCGCAGTACGTTGGTGCTGATGTCTTCTTGATAGGCTGTGCTCATGAAACGTCCTCCTCAAACTGATGGATAGACTTTCCGTGCTTCCCGAAGACCGCGCCCTGCTGGCGCGGGTGCTACGGCATTAACGACACCGCGGGAAAACAAGCATGTAGCTGACAAGACCAGACCTTAGCGATTCATTCGCTGATCTCGGTTGCAGAGTAGCGCGAAGCTATCACCTCCACCAGAGGCGCTTGAAGGGCATACAGGCAATGTTCAGGCGGCGGGCGAAATGTCGAGGATTTGAATACTGTTCTGGTCTTTCAGAATCTTGACCGTAGGCTCGGGTTTGCGCCCTTCCAAATCGTTCAGGTCAAGTTCGGCGGCCACTGGCACCAGCTTGTTACGAATCATGTGTGCCGCGTCTTCGAGGCTGGGCTTCTGGTCGCAGCTGAACTGCTCGACGGACTGAACGCCGTGATCATCAACGAAGGTAATCTGCCACTTTTGCATCGGTGCCTCCTCGATAAAACCCGTGTGTGGGCTTACAACTATCTGGACCTTGAGGGCTCGGCAAACGTTCCACTCAAGTCAGGAGGCACCTGATTAATGACACTTATTTTTCAGCGTGTTCTTTCAAGGCTTTCAAGGTGTTGAACGGCGCGTCCACCACAAACTTGTTGGCCAGCCACGATGGCACGCTGCCGCCTGGTTCGGTGTGCACCTGGTAGGTCACTTCGGTCTGGTTGTCGCCTTTTGGCACAAGCTTCCAGTAGCCGTCTACCTGGGCAACGCGCACGTAACCTTTTACTTCCGGCTGGTAAGTCGGCACTTCCAGCAATTTGCGGGTCACGGTGCCATCGGCGGCCTTGGACGTGGTGATTTCGAGGATCGAATCGCGGTCGGTCACCGGGAACGGTGCCTTGAACTGGGTGTAGGTCCAGCTCTTGTCGCCTTCGGTCTTGAGCAGTTTTTGCGATTTGCATTCGTGGATCCAGGAGCAGGCGCCGGCCACGTCTTCCTGCAGGGCCTGGATCTTGGCGACAGGCGCCTTGATCAGCGTCACACCGCGGTAGGCCTTGTATTTGGAGCCGGCAATTTCGCTCAGGGACACCTTGATACCGTCCTCGTCCTTGGCGACCTGCCAGTCCTCAGCCTGCGCCGTGGCAGCGAACAACACCGTAAAACCGCACAACACAGCCACTCGTTTCAGCGAACCCATTGTTGTATTCCTTATTGTCGAAGTTCCGATAGTAAAGCCCATCAAGCCGCCGTCATCTGCTCCCACCAGCCGATCAACCGGATCGCATCGGCCTGGTCGTTGCCACAGACATCCAGATCTGCCTTGAAATCACTGCACACCGCTGGGCGTTCCGGTTGGCCGAACAGCAGGCATAGCTGTTCGACCGACAGGTGCAGGCAGCGTTCGCCCGCGGGTTTGCCGTGAGGCATTCCCGGCAATGGCGAACTGATGGAGGGGGCAATGCAGCATGCGCCACAGCCTTCACGGCATTTCATGACCAACAGGTCCTCGACGACTCAATGTGGATGGCCGGGCTAGAGTACGCCCTTAAACAGCCGTTTTAAAATGGTCTAACAGGGGTTTTTCGCACAAAACAAAAGTGACTGACCAGTCTGCGACAGATGGTCGATGGGTGGCGTCACCTTTGCGCGGAAATTTATTGCTTGAATTCGAAATCCAGCGCCGCGCCTTCGATGTCGCGACGTTCGTCGTTACGCAACTGCAGCTTCATCTCGTTGCTGAGCAAGCGGCCGTTGATCTGGAACGCGCTGTTGTCGGAGGGTTTCTCGCCAAACATCGGCGGCAGCAAGGGCACGCTCTTGGGCTTGGGCAGGGTGCCAATGGGCTGCAAGTGCCTGACCATCTCATTAGGCAGTGTCAGGTCCAACTGTGCCGGTGGCAGTTTGGTCTGCGCCACTTCATGGGCTGACTTGGACTTGCTCGCGACGGGTGCGCGCTTTTTCACCGTGGCGGTTTTCTTTTTGGCCGCCGGGGCTTTTTTAGCAGGCGCCGGTTTTTTCGCGGGGGTGTCCTGCTCGGTACTGGCGGCGGGCTTGCTTTCAGACACCACAGGCGTTGCCGCCAGCACGGTGCCGACGTTACACAGGCTTAACAGGCCAACCACTACAGCAGCGCGAAAAATAGATGTCATATCGCCAACAGCATTAACGGCAGAGGGCCATATGCTCGCTTGTTGTGCGCGGCATGACAAGTCTGGTGATTAGCCCGCTATCGGTACTGTCCCCATTACACGCCTCAGCCACCGGCCTCAAAGCCCGGCTGCGGTTTCCTGGCACAGCTGGCTGGCGAGCATCCCCAAGGTCATCAGCGCCCGCTCTGCTTCGCGGTTCCACGGCGTGCCGCAGTTGAGGCGAATACAGTGGTTGAACTGTTCCGTATTACTGAAAATAACCCCCGGCGCAATGCTGATGCCCTGCTGCAGTGCGCGCACGTGCAGTTCCTGGGTATTGACCCGCCCCGGCAAACTGACCCACAGGATAAAGCCGCCGTTGGGGCGCGTCATTTGCGTGCCTTCCGGGAAATACTGCTGCACCGCCAGCTGAAACGCGCTGAGGTTCTTGCGGTACTCCTGGCGGATATAACGCAGGTGGCGGTCATACCCGCCGTTTTCCAGGTAGGCCGCAACGCCCATCTGGGTCACGCTGCAGGCCGAGTGGGTGCTGAACATCTGCAGCCGCTGGATTTCCTGCTGGTATTTGCCGGCAATCATCCAGCCGATGCGCACGCCGGGAGACAAGGTCTTGGAAAAGCTCGAGCAGTAGATCACCCGGTCGAGGCGGTCGTAGGCTTTCAGCGCCTTGGTGCGGCCCAGTTCGAACATCAGTTCGCCGTAAATATCGTCCTCGACGATCTGGATATCGAAATCCGAGGCCAGGCGCAGCAACTGTTTCTGGCGTTCCTCAGGCATGGTCGCGCCCAGGGGATTGCTCAGGCGCGTGGTCAGCACCAGGGCCTTGATCGACCATTGGTTGGCCGCCAGTTGCAAGGCCTCAAGGCTCATGCCGGTGGACGGGTCGCTGGGGATCTCGATGACTTTGAGGCCCAACAGATCGGCCAATTGCAGCAAACCGTAATAGGTGGGCGATTCGGCGGCGATCAGGTCGCCCGGACGGGTCAGCACGCGCAACGACATCTGCAACGCATCGACACAACCGTGGGTGATCACCACTTCGGAGGGGTCCACCACTACGCCGGCGTCGCGCATGCGAATCGCCACTTGGCGGCGCAATGGCTCAAAGCCCGGGCTGAACATGTAACTGAATGCGCGCGGGCTTTGGAAGCGGGTGACTTTGGCCAATTGCTGGTGCAGCGCCCGCACAGGAAGGTAATCCACACTCGGCACGGCGGCGCCCAATGGGAACACACCTTCGCGGCGCGACTCGACCAAGACTTGCTGGATGATGCTGCTGCGGGTGACCAACCCCGGGCGCTCGACCCGCGCGATGTCCGGCGTGGGGGCCGTCAACGCAGGTGTCTGGTGCACGTAATAGCCCGACTGCGGCCGCGCCCGGATCAGCCCCTGGTCTTCCAGGTTGGCATAGGCCTGTAACACCGTGGCGTGGCTGACGTTGAGCTGGGAGCTCATTTTGCGCACCGAGGGCACACGCTCACCGGGCTGATAGACGCCACGGCGGATGTCCTCAGCCAGTTGCTGGGCGATACGTTGGTAGAGCAACAGATTGGTCATGACGCAGCACTCGATTTCACGGGTATTTTATTTTTGTGTGAAACATACCGGCACAGTTTAGAAGTGTACGGGGACAGTTGCGAGAATAGTCGAGCGCGGGCGGCAGTGATAGAAAAAACTGTAAGGGGGTACCCCGAACAAAAATGTGGGAGCGGGCTTGCTCGCGAATGCAGTGTGTCAGCCACTGAAATGTTGACTGACCCAATGCATTCGCGAGCAAACCCGCTCCCACAGGTTGATCGGCGTCAGGCGTTAGCGGGCAGCGCCCAGCTGGCCCTTTTCATCGGAGAACACAATTTCCACCCGACGGTTCTGCGCGCGGCCACGTTCGGAGGCGTTGGCTTCGACCGGGTACTGGTCGCCATAGCCTTCGACCTGGATACGTTTTTCATCGATCCCCAGGTCCATCAGCACGTCGGCCACCGATTGCGCACGGTCGCGCGACAGCTTCAGGTTTTCCTGCTCGCCACCGGTGTTGTCGGTGTAGCCCTCGATGCGCACCACGCGCTTGGGGTTCAGTTGCAGGAACTGCACAATTTTCAACACCGTGCGGTTGGCCGAGTTTTCCAATTGCGCTTCGCCGGTGTCGAACAACACATCGCCGAGGGTCATCACCAGGCCGCGATCAGTCTGGGTGGTGGTCAGGCTGGCGATTTGCTCTTCGAGCCACTTGCCCTGTTGCTGCACGCTGGCAAGTTTGTTTTCGCGCAGCGCCAGCTGCAGGCGCTGGCGTTCCAATTCGAGCTTGGTGCCGCGCTCGGCGTTGAGGCCCTGTTCGGTGTGTTCGCGGGCGATCGCACTGTAACGCTGGCTCAGGTAAGCGTAATGCACCACGTCGGCACCGCTGCCCCAGTAGCTGGACAAACGATCGGCGCGCGCCAGGGACTCACCGGCGCGAATGACGTCCTTGGGTGCAAAGCGCAGCACATTGGCGTCTTCCTTGACCTTCTGGAAATCAGTGCCGGCCTGTTGCAAGGCCTGCTCGCTGTTCGGTTGGCTGGCGCAACCGCCCAGGGCGGCGCTGCCCAGCAGCACGACACAACTCAAACCACGGATCATCGGGCTCATTGGGCTTCTCCCAGCTGCAATTGCTTGCGCAGGCGGGTGATGCGGGTGTTGAGCACGCTCAGTTGCTCTTGGCTCTTTTGGGTCAGAATCTTGGCTTCGGCCAGACGCGCGTCCAACTCGGCTTGTTCGGCCCGCATGCGCGCATGCTTGTAGGACTCATCGGCCATGTCGGCCTTGGCCCTGGCGAACTTGTCTTCGGCCAGCTTCAGCTCAGGCGAGTCGTCGGCGCTGGCCCCCACGGCGCTGGCTTGTTCCAGGGCTTGCTGGGTGAGCCGTATTTGCTCATTCGGCGCAGGATCGGCTGCACATCCCGCCAAAGCAACAACGGCGAGGGCCGCGAAAAGAGGTCGAATAGTCACTGTAAATCCTTACTTTGCTGGGGTGCCGACGGGTTGCTGCAATTGCGCTTTCCAGCGCTCGAGGTTGCGCTGCATTGCTGCTTGCACCACACCGGACGCGGGCAATTCTGTCATCTTTTTGGCCAGCTGTCCGCGCAGCCACGGATCATTGCAGGCCGAGTTGTGGGAAATCGCCAGGTACAAGCCGGGCTGATCGACAGGCACTTCACGTGCGATCAGGTCATTGCTCATGCCCAGAGTCTGGGCCATGGCCATGCCCGAATAACGCCCGGCGAGCACGTAGTCCACTTCCCCCAGCAACAGTTTTTGAAAGGCCGGCGTCAAGGTGGGAAAGCGTTGCAGGTTGAGCTGTTGGCTGGCGAAGGTGTCAAAATCGGCACTCAAGCGCGCGCGTTCCGAGACTGCGCCCTTTTGGCCGTGCAGGTCGGCCGCCGTGGCATAGACCAGCGCCGAATCCTTACGGGTCCAGACCAGGTAGTCGATCCGCATCAAGGCTGGGTGGATGTAATCAAGGCTTTCCAACTCACCCAGGTTCAACGGCGCATCGGCAAGAATGTCCATGCGCCCGCTGCGTACTTCATCCAGGGCCAAGGCGCGTTTGCCACCATAGAGCAGGTCGACTTTAAGCCCCAGCTCTTTGGCCACTTGTTGCAACACATCGGCGGTGGCGCCGATCAGGTGCGTCGGGTCTTGTGGGTCACGCCATAGCAAAGGCGGCGCATCCGGGCTGCCGGTGATCACCAGGCGCTCACATTTGCCGGCGGCCAGCGCCAGGCTCGGCAGTAACGCCAATCCAAGGGTCAGTGCCAGCACTACGGGACGCAGATCCATGGCGGTTCTCCAGAATAAAAAGGGGCGCGCAAAAAAAAGCCCGGTCCAAAGACCGGGCTCTTTATAAGTGAAGCGGCTGGATTAGACCAGCTTCTCCAACTCGGGTACGGCTTCGAACAAGTCTGCCACCAGGCCGTAATCAGCCACCTGGAAGATCGGCGCTTCTTCGTCCTTGTTGATCGCAACGATCACTTTGGAGTCTTTCATACCGGCCAAGTGCTGGATCGCGCCGGAGATACCGACGGCGATGTACAGCTGTGGCGCAACGATTTTGCCGGTCTGGCCGACCTGCATGTCGTTGGGTACAAAACCTGCGTCGACGGCCGCGCGGGACGCGCCCACCGCAGCGCCCAGCTTGTCGGCCAGGGCGTACAGGTGCTTGAAGTTGTCACCGTTCTGCATACCACGCCCGCCGGAAACGACGATCTTGGCAGCGGTCAGCTCAGGACGATCCGACTTGGCCAGCTCTTCACCAACAAAGCTGGAAGTACCGGCGTCGTGGGCAGCGGAGACGGCTTCAACGGCAGCCGAACCCCCTTCAGCAGCCACCGGATCGAAACCGGTGGCACGCACGGTGATGACTTTTACCGACGCGTTGGACTGCACGGTGGCAATGGCGTTACCGGCGTAGATCGGGCGTTTGAAGGTATCAGCGCTTTCAACCGAGATGATCTCGGAGATCTGGTCAACGTCCAGCTGCGCGGCAACGCGTGGCAGGATGTTTTTGCCGTTGGAAGTAGCGGCAGCCAGGATGTGGCTGTAGCCAGCGCCCAGCTCTGCAACCAGAGGGGCAACGTTTTCCGGCAGCTGATGCGCGTAAGCGGCGTTGTCGGCCAGCAGTACTTTGCTCACGCCAGCGATTTTCGCTGCGGCTTCAGCCACGGCGCCAGCGCCTTGACCTGCGACCAGCACGTGAATGTCGCCACCGATTTTCGCAGCGGCAGCCACGGTGTTCAGGGTGGCCGGGGCCAGCACCTTGTTGTCGTGTTCTGCGATTACCAAGATAGTCATGATTAGATTACCTTCGCTTCGTTTTTCAGTTTCTCGACCAGTTCGGCCACCGACTTGACCTTGATGCCCGCGCTGCGTGCAGCCGGCGCTTCAACCTTGACGGTCTTGTTGGTGGAGGCGGTGGAAACGCCCAAAGCTTCTGGAGTCAGCGACTCAAGCGGCTTCTTCTTGGCTTTCATGATGTTTGGCAGGGACGCATAGCGCGGCTCGTTCAAACGCAGGTCGGTGGTGACGATGGCCGGCAGTTTCAGCGAAACGGTCTGTGCGCCGCCGTCGATTTCACGGGTAACAGCAACGCTGTCGCCGCTCACTTCGACTTTGGAGGCGAAAGTGCCCTGGCCATAACCGGTCAGCGCAGCCAGCATCTGGCCCGTCTGGTTGTTGTCGCTGTCGATGGCTTGTTTGCCGAGGATCACCATCTGAGGCTGTTCCTTGTCGACAACGGCTTTGAGCAACTTGGCAACGGCCAGGGAGGTCAGCTCTTCAGCCGATTCAACCAGGATGGCGCGGTCGGCGCCCAGTGCCAGGGCGGTACGCAACTGCTCTTGGGCAGTGGTAGGACCGATGGAAACCACGACGATTTCAGTCGCCACGCCTTTCTCTTTCAGGCGTACGGCTTCTTCCACAGCGATTTCGCAGAAAGGGTTCATCGACATCTTGACGTTAGCGAGGTCGACGCCGGAATTGTCCGCCTTGACGCGAACTTTCACGTTGTAATCGACAACGCGTTTGACAGCTACAAGAACCTTCATGGATTCCTCGTTACTCTCCGGTGAAAAGAAAGTCGCCTAGGCGAACCTGGCGGTTGATGCTCATCGGCACACAAGGGCACCTCCAAAAACGTCGGCGGATGACCTTGCTCACGGGAAATGATGACCGTTCGTCAGTGGTGACTGAGAGGTCATTCTTTATCGCGGCGTGTAAACTGCGCGCCATCAATGAAACGCGCGTCACCTGTTTTGCCTTGGCCCTGCTTTTGGACGTGCTCTTGAAACCTGCGGTATGCCTACGGTATGCGCAAAACCGACCGTATATTGACCGGAACGCCTATTCTGGTCAATACGCCAAAATAGCCAGTCATAAGCCGCGTTGCTTTGATTTACCTAGCTTCCAAGCAATTCAAACAAACGTTTGTATTGGACGCTGCCAGTGGTGTAGATATAATGCGCCACCTAGAGAGAAAGGTGGGTCATCGCGTGCTCCGAATGCAGTGATGACGGATGCGACACCGAACCTCCACCCATTAAAAAAAAAGCCTGTTGAGCCTTGAGTAGGAGATAGCCTGTGGAACGCGAATACATGGAATTCGACGTGGTCATCGTCGGCGCTGGCCCGGCAGGCCTGTCTGCCGCCTGCCGACTGAAGCAGAAGGCCGCCGAAGCCGGTAAAGAAATCAGCGTCTGCGTGGTCGAGAAAGGCTCCGAAGTCGGCGCGCACATCCTTTCCGGTGCGGTGTTTGAACCCCGCGCCCTGAACGAACTGTTCCCGGACTGGAAAGCACTTGGCGCCCCGCTCAACACGCCCGTGGTGCGCGATGACATCTATGTACTGCGCAGCCCGGAAGCCGCCACCAAGGTTCCCGACTTCTTTGTGCCCAAGACCATGCACAACGAAGGCAACTACATCATCTCCCTGGGCAACCTGTGCCGCTGGCTGGCCCAGCAGGCTGAGAACCTGGGTGTGGAAGTCTACCCAGGCTTCGCCGCTCAAGAAGCGCTGTTCGACGAAAACGGCGTGGTCCGCGGAATCATCACCGGCGACCTCGGCGTCGACCGCGAAGGCCATCCAAAAGAAGGCGTCTATACCCCAGGCATGGAGCTGCGTGGCAAGTACACGCTGTTCGCCGAAGGCTGCCGTGGCCACATCGGCAAGCAACTGATCCAGCGCTTCAACCTGGACAGCGACGCCGACGCACAGCACTACGGCATCGGCCTGAAAGAAATCTGGGAAATCGACCCTGCCAAGCACCAACCTGGCCTGGTGGTACACACCGCCGGTTGGCCGCTGGACATCATGAGCAACGAGAACACGGGCGGTTCTTTCCTCTATCACCTGGAAAACAACCAGGTGGTCGTGGGTCTGATCGTCGACCTGTCCTACAGCAACACGTTCCTGTCGCCATTCGATGAGTTTCAGCGCCTCAAGCATCACCCGGTGCTGGCCCAGTACCTGGAAGGCGGCAAGCGCGTCAGCTACGGCGCGCGTGCCTTGGCCAAAGGCGGCATCAACTCGTTGCCGAAGATGGTCTTCGAAGGCGGCGCCTTGATCGGCTGCGACCTGGGCACCATGAACGTGGCCAAGATCAAGGGCAGCCACACTGCGATGAAGTCCGGCATGCTCGCCGCCGACGCGGTGGCCGAACGCCTGTTCGCCGAGTCTGAAGGCGGCGACGAACTGACCAACTACGTCGACAGCTTCAAAGCCAGCTGGCTCTACGAAGAGCTGTTTGCCAGCCGCAACTTCGGCCCGGCGATGCACAAATTCGGCCCGATCCTGGGTGCCGGATTCAACTGGTTCGACCAGAACATCCTCGGCGGCAAAATGCCGTTCACCTTGCACGACACCAAGCCGGACTACGCCTGCCTGAAGCTCGCCAAGGACAGCAAGAAGATCGATTACCCAAAACCCGACGGCAAGCTGAGCTTCGACAAGCTGAGCTCGGTGTTCATCTCCGGTACCAACCACGAAGAAGAACAGCCGTGCCACTTGAAGCTCAAAGACCCGAGCATCCCGATCGGCACCAACCTGCCGCTCTACGATGAACCGGCGCAGCGCTACTGCCCGGCCGGCGTGTATGAAGTGATCACCAAGGAAGACGGCGAGAAGCGCTTCCAGATCAATGCCCAGAACTGCGTGCACTGCAAGACCTGTGACATCAAGGACCCTTCGCAGAACATTACGTGGGTGACGCCGGAAGGCGCGGGCGGGCCGACTTACCCGAATATGTAAGCCAGCTGCTTGAACAAAAAAGGCTCCCAAATGGGAGCCTTTTTTATGGGCAACATATATCAACTGTGGGAGCTGGCTTGCCTGCGATAGCGGAGTCTCAGTCAACCAATCTTTAGCTGACCCATCGCCATCGCAGGCAAGCCAGCTCCCACATTGAGCAAGGTGTGATCAGGCAGCCCGCTCTTCACCGGGGTTACGCAAAAAATAGCGCTTATATTCGCGACTGAACTGCGACGTACTCTGATACCCCACATTGTGTGCCGCCTGCGCCACACCCATGCCCTCCACCAGCAGCAACTGCTGCGCCTTGAGCAACCGCAACCGCTTCAAATACTGCACCGGCGACAACAACGTACAGCGCTTGAAATGCTCGTGAAACGTCGACGCGCTCATGTGCGCATAACCTGCCAACGTCTCGATATTCAGCGGCTCGGCGTAATGGGCATGCAGGTGATTCAACGACGTGGCGATGCGCGAAAACTGCCCCTGCTGCTCCACCAACGCCCGCAACACATCGGCCTGCGGCCCACGCAACGCGGTGAACAACAATTCGCGCACCCGCGCCGGGCCCATGATCCGGCTCTCCAGCGGATCGTGCAGGCACTGCAACAGCCGCTCGACGCACCCACGCATCGCATCATCGAGCACCACCGAACTCATCGATTCCAGCGTCTGCGCTGCCGGCGGCGGCCCGGCCTGAATGCCCATGGCCATGACCAACTCGCCCAGCACCACCCGATCAATACCCACCGTCACGCCATACAACGGCGCGTTCGGCAGGGCAAAGGTCTCGCATTCAAACGGCACCGGCATCGCCTGGATCAAATAATGCCCGGCGCCATACTCCAGCGTACGCGGGCCCAGGTAGGCGACCTTGCTGCCCTGGGCGACGATCATCAGGCTCGGCTCGTAGATCTGCGGGCCGCGCGCCACGTCGCAACTGGCGCGCAAGACCTGCACGCCGGGAAGGTTCGTCGGCGAAAATCCGTCGCAGGGCGTAAGCCCTTTTATCAAGGCCACCAACGTGGCGTTGGCGTCGAGATGGCGGGTCAACAACATGGCAAAAAACTTCGCGAAAAAGGGATGAGAGCATCATCGCAGGTCTGAGGGCACATGGATCCAAACAAGGGGCACTCCCGGACGAATAGGCATGAGACTCGGAGCAATCGCCATGGCCGCATTCAGGCGCGGCGCGGAGAATGCGCCGCCTCCCTAGTTATTCCTGCTGCGAGGTTTCCTCATGTATACCGCCATCGGTTATGCCGCCCAGTCGCCGACCACTCCCCTCGCCCCGATGTCCTTCGAGCGCCGCAGCCCGCGCGCCGATGACGTGGCCATCGAGATTCTCTACTGCGGCGTGTGCCACTCCGACATCCACCAGGCGCGCAACGAGTGGGGCATTGCCGTTTACCCGCTGATGCCGGGCCACGAGATCGTCGGCAAAGTCACCGCCGTCGGCGCCAGCGTCACCGCGCACAAAGTCGGCGACCTGGTCGGCGTAGGCTGCATGGTTGATTCGTGCCGTCACTGCGACGCCTGCCACGCGGACCTGGAGCAATACTGCCTCGAAGGCCCGACCATGACTTACGCCACCCCGGACCGGGTCGACGGCAGCAACACCATGGGCGGCTACTCCGACAGCATCGTGGTCAGCGAGCACTTCGTGGTGAAAATCCCGGCCAAGCTCGACCTGGCCAGCGCCGCACCGATCCTGTGTGCCGGCATCACCACCTACTCGCCACTCAAGCACTACGGCGTGAAAGCGGGCGACAAAGTCGGCGTGCTGGGCATGGGTGGCCTGGGCCACATGGGCATCAAGTTCGCCAAGGCGATGGGCGCAGAAGTCACGCTGTTCACCCGCTCCGCGAGCAAGGCTGAAGAAGGCCGTCGCCAGGGCGCCGATCACGTGATCGTGTCCACCGACGCCGAGCAAATGAAAGCCGCTGCCGGCAGCTTCGACTTCCTGCTCGACACCATTCCCGTGCAGCACGACCTGAACCCCTACCTCGACGTGCTGCGCTTTGACGGCGTGCACATTCTGGTCGGCCTGATCGAGCCGGTCGATCCGCCGGTCAACGCTGCCAAGCTGGTGCTGGGCCGTAAAGTGCTGGCCGGTTCGTTGATCGGCGGTATTGCCGAAACCCAGGAAGTCCTGGATTTCTGCGCCGAGCACAACATCACCTGCGACATCGAAATGCTCGACATCCGCCAGATCAATGAGGCTTACACCCGCATGATCGCCGGTGATGTGAAATACCGCTTTGTCATCGACATGGCGACCTTGAAGGCCTGATCAGGCCTTGGCGCCCAACTCCGCTGACAGCCGCGCTGCGACCTGTTTGATCACAGGGATCAGCTCGGCCATTTTTTCCAGCGGCATGTAGGGCACGGTACTGGCGATGCTGATGCCGGCGACGATTCGCCGGCTGGCATCGCGCACCGGTGCCGCCACACAACGGATCGACGGTTCGTTGTCTTCCAGATCGAACGCATACCCCCCCGCCACGTATTCGCGCATGCGCTGCTCGAACTGCGCCCAGGATTGCTCCGGGTGCTGCGGCCACTGCTGGCTCTTGCCACCGGCCGGAAGGCTGGCTTCATACAGGCGCTGCCACTCCTGCACCGAGTCGTCCAGCAACATTGCCTTGCCCACACCCGTGCGCGCCAGTGGCATGCGATGGCCCACCCGCGAGCGCATTTCCGGACCGTTACGGCCGGGATTCTTGTGCAGGTAAAGCACGTCGTCGTATTCGCGAATCGCCAGGTGGATGGTGTCGCCGGTCAGCGCCGACAACTCATCCAGATACGGCACCGCGAGGCTCACCAACGGCAATTCTTCACGGGCCTGGAAGCCCAACTCGATCAGCTTGGGCCCCAACAGGTAACCGACTTGCGGCACCACGCGCAGGTAACGCTCTTCCACCAGGCAACTGGCCAGGCGGTGGGTAGTGCTGCGGGTGGTGCCGATGCGCCGGGCGATCTCTTTCAGATCCCGCGCACCGGCCGCCACTGCCTGTACCACGCCCAGGCCACGCAACAGAGTCTGGGTGCCGGTGGGCGCGGCGTCTTTGACGGGGATGTGGGCGTTTTCCTGCATATCGGGCCTATTGGGAAGTACGAAAACGGCGCCATTATGGCAAATGCAGCCCTCCTGAACAGAGGAGATCCACTGTGGGAGCTGGCTTGCCTGCGATGAGGGCGTGTCAGCAGTAAACGTGCAGGCTGACACACCGCTATCGCAGGCAAGCCAGCTCCCACATTTTGATCTCCACAGGGCACGACTTTAGCGTTGCTTCATGCGGTCGATAATCACCGCCAGCAACAGGATCGAACCGCGGATCACGTACTGGTAAAAGGTGTCGATGTTCTTCAGGTTCATCGCATTCTCGATGATCGCCAAAATCAGCACCCCGGCAATCACGTGCCGGATCATGCCGATGCCGCCGCTCAGCGACACGCCGCCCAGTACACAGGCGGAAATCACCGTCAGCTCAAAGCCCTGCCCGATCATCGGCTGGCCCGAGGTCATGCGCGAGGCGAGGATCACCCCAGCCAGGGCACCGATCAAACCGTGCACGGCAAAGATGATGATCTTGGTGCGATCGACGTTCACCCCGGCCAGCAACGCCGCTTCCTGGTTGCCGCCGATGGCCATGGTGTTGCGCCCGTAGGTGGTGTAGTTGAGCAGCCAGCCGAAGAACACAAAGCACAGTACGGTGATAATGATCGGCACCGGCACGCCCATCAATTGGCCATTGCCGAACACGAAAAAGCGCTCGTCCATTACGCCGACGGCTTTGCCGTTGGAAAAGATGTAGGCCAGGCCGCGCACGATCTGCATGGTCGCCAACGTGGCAATCAAGGCGTTGATACGCAGCTTGGCGATGACAATGCCGTTGATCAGCCCCACCACCAGGCCCATGGCCAACGCCGCCGACACGCCGAGCACCACGCTGTCGGTGTCACGAATCACAATCCCCGCCACGACGCCGGCGCAGGCAATCACCGAACCCACCGACAAGTCGAAGTGCCCCGACGCCAGGCAGAACAACATGGTGCACGCAGCGATGCCCACCGTGGAAATCGCCAGGCCCAGCCCGCGCATGTTCAGCGGCGAGAGGAAGTTGTCGATAAACAACGCACTGAGCACAAAGATGCTCAACGCGGCGAGCAGCATCACCCAATCATCAAGAAACTTGCGCTGGTTAAAACCCGGCCAGAAGCTCTTTGCAGTTTTTATTTGCGACATCATTCACCTCGAATTCTTCAAGCCCGCGTACGCGGAAGTGCCAGTTGCAATAGCTGTGCTTCGTCCGCCTGATCGCGGTTCAACTCGCCGGTCAGCACGCCTTCGCTCATCACCAGGATGCGGTCGGAGATGCCCATGACTTCCATCAAGTCGCTGGACACCACGATCACCGCGATGCCGCTGGCGGCCAGGTTGTGGATGATCTGGTAGATCTCCGACTTGGCGCCGATGTCGATGCCGCGCGTCGGCTCATCGAGCAGCAGCACCTTCATCGGCATCGACAGCCAGCGGCCGAGAATGGCCTTCTGCTGGTTACCGCCGGACAGGTACATGATTTTCTGCTCGGCGTTTGGCGTTTTGACTTTCATTGCCTTGATTTGCTGGTCGGCGTTGCCCTTCTCCCAGCCCTCGCGCAGCAGCCAGCCAAAGGTGGCATGGGCGCCGCGTGCGCTGATGTTGATGTTCTCGGCGACGCTGGACAGCGGGATGATGCCTTCCTTTTTACGGTCTTCCGGGCACAGCAGCACGCCCGCATCGATGGCATCACGCGGCGAGCGCAGGTGCAGGGTTTCACCAAAGAGCTGCAGCTGACCGGCGGTGGAGCGCGTTAATCCGCTCAGCAGCCGAAACAACTCGGTACGCCCCGCGCCAACCAACCCGAACAGGCCGAGAATCTCGCCCTTGTGCACCTCAAGGCTGACCGCTTCGCGCAGGCCCGGGCCCAGCAGCCCCTCGACCCTGAGCGCCACCTCGCCGCGCTCACGCGGGCGGTAGTCGTAGATGTCCTGAATATCCCGGCCGACCATACACGTTACCAATTGGTCGTGGGTCAGTGTGGCCATGTCGTCAAAGGTGCGCACAAAGCGGCCGTCCTTGAACACCGTCACCGCGTCGCAGATGCGAAACACCTCCTCCATACGGTGCGACACGTAGAGCACCACTTTGCCCTCGTCGCGCAGGCGCGTGATGATCGCCATCAAACGGTCGATCTCACGCGCCGACAGACTGCTGGTGGGTTCGTCGAAGGCAATCACATGGGCGCCACGCGACAATGCCTTGGCGATTTCCACCAGCTGACGCTGGCCCAGCGACAGCCGGCCGAGCTTCTCCTGCGGGTCGATCTCATCGGCCAGGCCTTTGAGACACGCCAGCGCCTGCTTGCGCAGCAGCCCGCCATTGACCACGCCAAAACGCGACGGCAAATGCCCGAGGAACAGGTTCTCGGCCACGGTCATTTCCGGCACCAGGTGCAACTCCTGGTGGATCACCGCGACGCCGTTGGCAATGCTGTCGGCGGCAGACTTGAAGTCCATGGTCTGCTCGCCGATCTGCACCGTGCCGCTGCTCGGAATGTAGGCGCCACCGAGGATTTTCAGCAGGGTCGATTTGCCCGCGCCGTTCTCGCCCATCAGCGCGTGCACCGAGTGCGGCCGCGCTTCAAAGCTGATCTGCGCCAAGGCTTTGACCCCAGGAAATTCCTTGCCGATGCCGTTGAAGCGCAAGGCCGCGCCGGTCATTTCCACAGACCGATTTTGCTCAACTCTTCCTTGAAGTTGGCGCGGGTGATCAGGGTCACGTTGTCCAGGGCGGTGAACTTGGCCGGCTCAGTGCCTTTGGTCACCCACTCGAACATCGCCGTGGCGGTTTTGTAGCCGGAAGCGTCCGGGCTCAGCAGCATCGAGCCGTAGAAACCGGTGTCTGATTTCTTGAGTTCTTC
Source organism: Pseudomonas sp. Larv2_ips (assembly GCF_963879675.1). NCBI lineage: Bacteria > Pseudomonadati > Pseudomonadota > Gammaproteobacteria > Pseudomonadales > Pseudomonadaceae > Pseudomonas > Pseudomonas sp. Larv2_ips. The sequence goes on along the minus strand of NZ_CAWOAW010000027.1, from coordinate 1,148,234 downwards.
GATGGCATCGGTGCCATTGATGCCCACGCCAATCACGTTGGCCGCCTTGAACCCGGCGCTTTCGGTGGCGCGCACGCCGCCAAGCACGGTGCTGTCGTTCATGCCGCCGATGATCAGGTTTTTCGCGGTGCCCGGCAGTTTCACCAGTGCCGAGTTGGTCGAATCCATACTGCCCGGCACGTCGAGGGTTTTCTGTGCGCTGAACAGGATGTGGTCGGCGGGCAAGCCGGCGGCCTTGAGGCCTTCTACCGAACCGTCGGTGCGTTTCTTGCCGGTTTCCAGCTCATCAAAGGTGTTGATGACGGCGTAGGTTTCCTTCCAGTCCCAGTTGCGGTGCTTGGCTTCGGTGGCCATGGCTTCGCCTTGTTTCTGGCCGATCTTGTAGGCGTCCAGGCCGACGTAAGGGACGTCTTCCATGGGCTTGCCTTTGGCGTCGACGAAACGGTCATCCACCGCCAGCACTTTCAAGCCGTTGAGCTTGGCCTTGGCCATGATCGCCGGGCCCAGTGACACGTCCGGCGGGCAGATCACAAAGCCCTTGGCGCCGTTGGCGGCGAGGGTGTCGATGGCCGACAGGGTTTTCTCGCCATCGGGCACGGCGATCTTGATCACGGTGAAGCCCTGGTCCTTGCCGGCCTTTTCGGCGAAGGCCCATTCGGTCTGGAACCAGGGCTCTTCTGCCTGCTTGACCAAAAAGCCAATCTTTACCTCTTCGGCAGACACGAAGCCGCTGAAGGCTGCGGCGAGCGCCAGGGCGCCGAGTGTTTTCTTGAACATGAACCACCTCTTCTTGTTATCGAAAAATTTTAGTCGTGGTACATCACAGAACGCCCGCCATCGATCATCAGGCAGGTTGCGTTGATAAAGGGCGCCTCGTCAGTCGCCAGGAACAGCGCCGTCATCGCCACCTCGACCGGCTGGCCGATGCGCTTGGGCGGGTGCAGGTCGAACGCGCGTTGGCGCTCGGCATGCGGGTCGGGGAAACCGTTCCAGTAATCAACATTGAGCTGGGTTTCGATATAGCCCGGCGCGATGGCATTCACGCGGATGCCCTTGGGTGCGTATTCGACGCCGAGCGCGCGGGTCAGGCCGAGCAGGCCGTGCTTGGCGACCGGGTAGGGAAAGCAGCCGGGGATGATGTGGCTGGAATGGGTGGAGGCGATGTTGATGATGTTGCCGATGCCCTGCTCGATCATGTGCGGCAGCACCGTACGGCAACCGTACCAGGCGCCGTCGAGGTCGATGGCAAAGCAGCGGCGCCAGTCTTCGTCGGTCATCTCCAGCGGGTCACGGAACACATTGACGCCGGCGCAGTTGACCAACACATCCACACGGCCAAAGCGCTCGATGGCCAGGTTGACCAGCGACTGCCATTGCTCTTTGGACGTGATGTCGACGGCCTGCGCGACAATGTCGGCACCGCGTTCGCGCCAGTGGGCGGCGACGCTCTGGACCTTTTCAGCCTGGATATCCGCGATCACCAGACGGGCCTGCTGGGCCTGGAAGCAGGCGACAATCGCCTCGCCAATGCCTTGAGCGGCGCCGGTGATGATCACCACTTTGTTTTTCAGCCGCTCACCGTAGGTGGGTTCCGGCACGGCGGGTAATGACAACGGTTGGGGCTGCATCGCTTCACCTGTTTTATTTTTGGTAGTGAGTGCTGATGCAGGCGACTATAAACCCATCTTTTGAAATATCTCAATATATAAATTTGCATCCCATATATTGAAACAAAGCCTGAAAAATGCGGGCGTGCGGGTTCTTGGGAATGCGGTGCGTCCAGAGGTGGATGGTTGGCTGGAGGAGTGCCATCGCGGGCAAGCCCGGCTCCCACAATTGGGCTGAGGTGGATGCGGAATTTTGCTCTGTCGCTCATTAGTGGGGGAGCTGGCTTGCCTGCGATGGCGGTGGGTCAGGCGGCTTGGTTGGGGCAGATACACCGCCTTCGCGGGCAAGCCCGCTCCCACATTTGGATTGAGGTGGGTGCGGAGATTTTGGTCTGCCGCTCATTAATGTGGGAGCTGGCTTGCCTGCGATGGCGGTGGGTCAGGCGGCTTGGTTGTTACTGATACACCGCCTTCGCGGGCAAGCCCGCTCCCACATTTGGATTGAGGTGGGTGCGAAGATTTTGGTCTGTCACCCATAAAGGTGGGAGCTGGCTTGCCTGCGATGGCGGTGGGTCAGGCGGCTTGGTTGGGGCAGATACACCGCCTTCGCGGGCAAGCCCGCTCCCACATTTGGATTGAGGTGGGTGCGGAGATTTTGGTCTGCCGCTCATTAGTGTGGGAGCTGGCTTGACTGCGATGGCGGTGGGTCAGGCGGCTTGGTTGGGGCAGATACACCGCCTTCGCGGGCAAGCCCGCTCCCATCTTTGGATTGAGATGGGTGCGGAGATTTTGGTCTGCCGCTCATTAGTGTGGGAGCTGGCTTGACTGCGATGGCGGTGGGTCAGGCGGCTTGGTTGGTGCAGATACACCGCCTTCGCGGGCAATCCAGCTCCCACATTTGGATTGCGCTGGGTGCGTAGATTTTGGTCTGTCACCCATAAAGGTGGGAGCTGGCTTGCCTGCGATAGCGGTGGGTCAGGCGGCTTGATTGTTACTGATACACCGCCTTCGCGA
>NZ_CAWOAW010000027.1:1144980-1145227 GCF_963879675.1 Pseudomonas sp. Larv2_ips | reverse complement strand
GCAAGCCCGCTCCCACATTTGGATTGAGGTGGGTGCGGAGATTTTGGTCTGCCGCTCATTAGTGTGGGAGCTGGCTTGCCTGCGATGGCGGTGGGTCAGGCGGCTTGGTTGGTGCAGATAAACCGCCTTCGCGGGCAAGCCCGCTCCCACATTTGGATTGCGCTGGGTGCGGAGATTTTGGTCTGTCACCCATAAAGGTGGGAGCTGGCTTGCCTGCGATGGCGGTGGGTCAGGCGGCCTGGTTGGT
>NZ_CAWOAW010000027.1:984043-1144970 GCF_963879675.1 Pseudomonas sp. Larv2_ips | reverse complement strand
CCATAAAGGTGGGAGCTGGCTTGCCTGCGATGGCGGTGGGTCAGGCGGCCTGGTTGGTGCAGATACACCGCCTTCGCGAGCAAGCCCGCTCCCACATTTGGATTGCGCTGGGTGTGTAGATTTTGGTCTGTCACCCATAAAGGTGGGAGCTGGCTTGCCTGCGATGGCGGTGGGTCAGGCGGCTTGGTTGGGGCAGATACACCGCCTTCGCGGGCAAGCCCGCTCCCACATTTGGATTGAGGTGGGTGCGGAGATTTTGGTCTGCCGCTCATTAATGTGGGAGCTGGCTTGCCTGCGATGGCGGTGGGTGAGGCGGCTTGGTTGTTACTGATACACCGCCTTCGCGAGCAAGCCCGCTCTCACATTTGGATTGAGGTGGGTGCGGAGATTTTGGTCTGTCACCCATAAAGGTGGGAGTTGGCTTGCCTGCGATGGCGGTGGGTCGGGCGGCTTGGTTGTTACTGATACACCGCCCTCGCGAGCAAGCCCGCTCCCACATTTGGATTGGGGTGGGTGCGGAATTTTGCGCAGTCGTACAGTAAGTGTGGGAGCAGGCTTCAGCCTTGGGCGAAATCGCGCAGTGCGTCGCCTTCCATGCGGTAACGCACCCATTCTTCCTGCGGTTGCGCGCCGATGGACTTGTAGAAGGCGATCGCCGGCTCGTTCCAGTCCAGCACGCTCCATTCGAAACGTCCGCAGCCGTTGTCGCAGGCAATTTTTGCCAGGTGGCGCAGCAATTTCTTGCCCGCCCCGCCGCCGCGCTGTTCGGGGTTGATGTAGAGGTCTTCGAGGTACAGGCAATTGCTGCCCAACCATGTGGAATAGCTGAAAAAGAACACCGCAAAGCCAATCGGCAGGCCGTCCCGCGAGCAGATCAGGCCATGGGCGGTGGCGCCCTCGCTGAACAGGCTGCGCTCGATATCCGCCACACTGGCGATCACTTCATGCCGGGCCTTTTCGTATTCGGCAAGCTCGGTGATGAAGGTCAGGATCTGCGCAGCATCGCTGGGCACGGCAGGGCGAATCTCGATGGTCATGGGCGGGCCTTGGGCAATGTTAAAGGCCACATACTAAGGCGCTTTCATGACTGATTGCAGCGCATTTTCGTGAAGGCCGGGGCGCGTTACTTCATCGGATGCTAAAGCAAGCACCACCAAGCACAGAACAATCGGTCGCAGCGTGCGTGGTAAAAGTTGGCCACAACTCCAACTATTCCAAGGCTTACCCCATGCACGCCACTGCACCTGCGACAAAGCAAGGCGCGACGCTCTTCGCCCTGTTCTGCCTGGCCAGCTTCCTGTTGTCGCTGTCCTACGGCTCGACGTTTCTGCTGTCACTGCTGATCCACTCTCGCGGTGGCAACGAGCATGATGCGGGCAGTGTGATCTCCGCGGCGATGCTCAGTACCTTTGTGGCCGTGGTGTTTTCCGGGCACCTGGCCGACGCGGTCGGGGCCGCGCGGGCTATTGCGGCGATGGGCGTGTTGCTGGTGGTGGCCTGCCTGGGCTTTGCCCTGACGCCGGGGTTCGGCCAAGGCTTGATGGTGTTCGGGCTGGCCCTTGGCTTGGGTTGGGGCGTGTTCTACACCTTGGGCCCGATCATCGTGAGCCTGCTGGTGGAGCCCCAGCAGCGAGCCAAATACTTTGCCCTGCTGTCGGGCAGCATGTTGAGCGGGATCGGCGCCGGCCCGTTGCTCGGTCGAGCCGCCAGTGCGCTGGACCTGCCCCTGACGACGGCCTTCTATATTGCCGGGTTGGCCAGCGTTGCCGGGGTGCTGATGTTCTGGCGCATGGGCGCCCGCCTCAAACAGCACGCGAATGTGCCGGCCGCAAGGATTTCCTGGGCCGCCAGCCGTCGCGTGCTGTCATCCCAGGCCGGGTTCGCAATCCTCATGGTCGGCCTGGGAGGGTGTGTGTTTGGCGGGCTTTCGTCGTTTCAAACCAGCTACGCGGCCGCGCATGGCTTGGACTACTCGCTGTTCTTCGCCGGGTTTCTGAGTGCTGCGATCACCAGCCGTCTGTTGATCGCAGGCCACGTGGTCAAACGCGATGCCTACCGGGCGGCGTGTGTGTTGTCCGGGATCATGCTCGGGTCGGTCGTGCTGTTTGCAGTGGGCGTGAGCGCAAACCTCAGTTACTTGCTGGCCGCTGCCACGCTGGGCGTGGGTTACGGCCTGACGTATTCGGTGATCAACGGGCTGGTGGCCAACGAAGCACCGCCCGGCACCACGTCCCAGGCATTGCTGCTGTTCAGCCTGGCGTACTTTGTCGGTGTGTTCGGGTTTCCCTGGCTGGCCGGCAGGATCATCGTCGATTACGGCCTGCCGACATTGCTGGCAATTGTCGTGGGTGTGGCGTCGTTGAATTGGCTGATCACAGTGGCGCGGCTGGTGTGGCGCAAAGCCTCTGCACACAAAATCTTACAGGTGAGCTAAGACCGTTCGTCGCCATCAAGGCACGAACCGCCAGCGGGGGCGGACCAATAAAGGGTAAGGACATTAATCATATGGAGACACCCCATGAAGAATTCCAAGTTTGCCGCCCTCGCCCTCACCGGCCTGCTGTCTGCCGCATCGCTTAACGCCTTTGCCGCCACTTCCTCGACCGGCAAGACCGACCCGGTCGGCAACCCGCCAAGCCCTGCTACCCAGGAATCCCAGGATTCGATGGGCACCGGCCTGGACACCAATGGCGGCGCGATCATCGACAACGGCGCTGGCGCTGACCCTCGCACCAAGGGCAACGACACTCAACGCCAGGCACCGGCTGCGGTCGGCAACGGCAAAATGGGCCCTGGCATCAGCAATGAGCCAAAGGTCAATAAAGGCGACGACTCGAACATCCCTGGCGCCCCAAAACAACCTGCGCCTTGAAGCATCCATAACGACACCGACACCCGATCATTCCCAGTGAAGAGGTACGCATGAACGTCGATAGAAACCTTGAAAAAGAAGTCCTCACCCGCCTGCTGCACGCCCACCCGAACGGTCTGGGCAAGGAGGTGCTGGATAACTACCGCGGCGGGAAGGAGGTTGCCAGTGTCTTGGCGTTCCTGCAGGACCGTGGATTTATCAAGGATGGGCATGTGACCACCAACGACGCCGGTGAATACTCGTTGAACCTGCCGATCAAGTTGACCGCGTCAGGCGTTGACGAGGCGCGCAAGCTGGAAGGCGAAAGCACCCAGTAATCCATTTTGTCTGGTCTGGCCCTGGCAACAGGGCCAGTTGGAGTATCGCAATGCCTCTTGGAAGCAAAGCTAAATACACCGCCGCACAGAAGCGCAAAGCCGCCCGTATCGAACACAGTTACGAGCACAAAGGCGTGTCCAAGGAAGAAGCCGAAGCCCGCGCCTGGGCCACCGTCAACAAGCAGTCCGGCGGCGGTGACAAAGCCGGCGGTTCGGGCCAACGCAAAGCGCCGCAGAAAAAAGCCGAGGCACGCAGTGATTCGGCCAAGCGAGCTGCCGCCAGCCGCGAGGGTCACCCTCGCACCGGTCGCACTTCGCTGGCGACGCAGACCAAGGAAAGCCTGCTGAAGGAAGCGCGGGCGAAGGATATTCCGGGCAGGTCGAGCATGCGCAAGGATGAGCTGATCGAAGCGCTGCGCAAGGCTGGCTGACGCCGGCCTTGCCGACACACCAAACCCAATGTGGGAGCGGGCTTGCTCGCGAATACGGTAGAACAGTCACTCAACCTATCGACTGTTCCACAACATTCGCGAGCAAGCCCGTTCCCACATTTTGTTTTGCGTCGCACACCCAAAATCAGCGGTGAGCCGATACCAGCAGCATCATGGGGCGCTCTTGTTCTTCGGCCAATGCTGGCCGAGCAATGAGGTCCGCTTCGCTTGGCCCCCACTCCTCCACGTGACTGAGGGTGAACCCCGCCTGAATCATAAGAGTAAGCAACGTGCCCAGCGTACGGTGCTGCTTGATTACGCCTTCGGCCAACCAGTGGGTCACCCGCGGCCCTTCCAACTGATAGCCATCCACCGGCCAGCTTTTGCGGCCTTGATCATCGACCAGCCACCCCGGGTTGCGGGGTGCCATGAAGATCGGGTGCTCGATGGAAAACACCAGTCGGCCACCGGGCACCAGGGCGTGGTGAATACGCTCGAACAGCCCCTTCAGATCGACGATGTAATGAAAAGCCAGCGAGCTGTAGGCCAGATCGAACGAGGCAGCAGGCAGGTCGAGTTGTTCCAGGTCGGCGATGGCATAGGTAATGGTCGTCGCAGAGGTCATCTGTTTGGCCCGCGCCAGCATCTTTTGCGACACGTCCAACCCCAGCACATGAGCCGCGCCCTGCTCCTGCGCCCAGCGGCTGAACCAGCCATAGCCACAGCCCAGGTCAACTGCATTCAAACCAGCCATCGGCGGCAACATTGCCTGTAAGGCAGGCCACTCCGGCGCGCCAGCCAGGCCTTCGACCGAGCGGCCCATTTTGCTGTAGCCCTCGAAGAAGGCTGGCGTGTCGTAGATATTCTGGGTCATGGCGTCGCTCCGTGCTGAGTGGCGCCTATTGTGCCAACAAGGCATCCACTTCGGCAGCCCCGGGTGAGGTTGCCGGCCCCCAGCGCGTGACCGCCAACGCGGCGGCCGCATTGGCGCGGCGTGCCGCGTCAGCCGGCTCCAAACCCTGGGCCAACCCCGCAAGAAACACCCCGGCATGTGCATCGCCCGCGCCGTTACTGTCCACGGCGGTCACCTTGAAGCCGGGCACATGCCTGGCCTCGCCTTGAAGACTGACCCAGCACCCGTTCGGCCCATCGCGCACCACCAGCAACGCGTCGGCAGGCAAGTGCCGTTCGAGTTCGAGCAATGCCTTGGCCAGGGTGTCGGCGCCGGTAAACGCCAGGGCTTCAGGGCCGTTGCTGGTCCAGATGTCGATGCGCGGCAACAAGGCGACCATCAGCGCCGAGTCCGGGGCCTTGACCAGCGGCCCCGGGTCGAACACCACGGTGATGTCACGCGGCAGCGCCAGCAGCCATTCGAGCAATGCCTGGGCCTTGCCTTCGAGCAACAGGCTGTAGCCGCTGACGTATACGTAATCGTCCGCGCGCGGCACGACGTTCGCCAAGTCCTCGGCGCTCAAATCCCCTTCTGCGCCGATATGCGAAATGAAGGTGCGTTCGGTGGTGGCTTCGGTCAGCGACACGCATAAACCGGTGTCCTTGCCGTCGCTGGTCGACTGAGCCATCTCTACGCCCTCGGCTTGCATGGCCGCGCGCGCCAGGTCGCCGAAGCGGCCCTTGCCATGGCGACCGAGGTAAACCACCGGCAGACCATTGCGCCGGGCGGCGGCCATCACGTTGAAACCGCCGCCGGCTTCGAAGCTGGCAGACCGCGCCAGCACGTCGCCGCCGGTTGCAGGCAAGGTGTCGAGGGCCATGACCAGGTCGACGATGACCTGGCCGGTGTGCAGCAATCTAGACATTGGGGCTCTCTACTAAAGCCGGACGACGGTCAGCTGCGCCGCCCAGTACTGCGTAAATTCCGCCGGCCACCAGGAAGGTGACGATCCAGCCCAGCCCGTTGTGACCCAGCCACGAGTCGGACAGCGGCCCGGCGAACCAGATGTTTTCGGCTGTGGTGCCGATGGTGGTGAAGCTGAAGCCCAGCACGATGGCCACGGCCCAGGCGCCGAATGCACGCCATTCCACGCCGCCGCGATACCAGTAGGCACTGCTTGGGCTTACGTCCAGCAAGTCTTTGGGGCTGTAGTAGTGGCGATGAAGCAAGTCGACCACGAAGATCCCGACCCACGCCGTAATCGGCACCGCCAGCAGCGAGATGAACGTGATGAACGGGCCGTAGAAACTGTCGGCAATCAGCATGAAGTAGATCGAACCGGCGAAGATCGCGACGATGTCGACGATCACCGCGTGCACGCGCTTGACCTTCAAGCCCAGGGTCAAGGTGGTCAGGCCCGCCGAGTACACCGACAGGTTGTTGGACAGCAGCAGCCCGCCAAACGCGGTGATCAGGTACGGCACGGCCATCCAGGTGGGCAGCATGTCGCGGATCGCGATGATCGGGTCAGTGGCCGAGGCCAGATCATTGTTGCCCACCGACAGCAAGCCACCGAGGGTAATCAGCAACACCAGCGGAATCCCCGCACCAAACGCGGCGGAGGCCACCAGGCGCACGGCCTTGACGCTGCGGTGCTGGTAGCGCGACATGTCGGCGCCGGCGTTGGCCCAGCCGATACCGGTACCGGCGGCCATGGTGCCGACGCCGATGATCATCGCGCTCAGCGGCGCCGGCGTGGCGTTGAACACCGCACTCCAGTCGATGGTGGCGCAGAGGAAGCCGCCCACCAGGATATTCAAGGCGCCAAATACATAGGTGGCCCACTTCTGGATCACCAGCAAGGTCGCGTGGCCGAGGCCGGAGACGGACAGGGTCAGCAGCACGAAAATGGCAATGAAGATCAGTGTCAGCACGGGCGCGCTTTTCGCTTCGACCGGCGAGTGAAACAGGATCGAACACAACGACAGCAACACGAATGCCGCGGTGGTGGTGTTGACGGTTTCCCAGCCCAGTCGCGACATCAGCGACACAAGGGTCGGGCCGATATTGCCGCGCACGCCAAAGATCGCCCGGGACAGCGTCAGGCTCGGCGCACGCCCGCGGCGGCCGGCAATCGAGATGATGCCCACCACGGCGAAAGAGCCGGCGGCGCCGAGGATTGCAACGATGATCGCCTGCCAGATCGCCAGGCCACGGAACGCCACGAGGGTCGCGCCCAGCGGCAAACCGAGAATGCTGATGTTGGCCGCGAACCACACCCAGAACAGTTGCAGCGGATGACCGTTGCACTCGCCTTCAGGGACCGGTTCGATACCGCGTGTTTCCAATTGCCCGGCACTTTGGCCGGTAGAAGGGGTGCTCATGAGGGGTGCTCCTGGTGCCTGTATTGTTGTGGTTGTGGCAGATACTCAAGGTGAATCGACTCTCGGTCTTCCTGACTCTGCGAGTTCAATGGGGGAGCGGGCTTGCTCGCGAAAGCGGTGGGACAGTCAACTGATGTGCCACCTGATACACCGCTTTCGCGAGCAAGCCCGCTCCCACCTGTTTGCCTGCTGCGCTTATCGAATTTGCAGCAGCCCCTGCACCAGCGGCTGCAAGTCCAGGCCATTGACCTGCTTGACCTGTTCAATCATCACCGGCGGCCAGCACTGCATGCCCAGACACGCGCCCAACATCGCGCCGAGCATCGCGGCGATGGTGTCGGTGTCGCCGCCAAGGCTGGCGGCCAGGCACACGGCTTCCAAAGCACTCATCGCGCCCACCGCCACTTGCTGCGCGAGGGCAAACGACACCACCACCGACTCCTGGGAGGCCACGGAGGTACCAATCAGTTCGTAAAGCAGGTCGGCAAACAGGGCGTTGTCGCCGCTGCCGACGCTCAAGGTGCGCGCCCAGCTGATGCGCGTGGAAATACGCCCACCGGCAATCCAGTGACCATGGTTTTCCGCCTGCTGGGCGATCTGCGTGCCGATGTTGAGCGCTTCGCCCAGGTCCACGCCGTTGATGCCGGCCGAGACCACCGCTGCAACAGCAGCCGCGCTGGAGATGCCCAACGTGGTGTTGTGGGTGACCTGGCAGGCCTGGATCACCGCCTGGATGAACGGCGCCGGGTCGCTGACATCGGCGGCGATCCCCACGGGCGTGATCCGCATGGCGGCGCCGTTGGTGGTGCCAAAGCGCCCGGATTCTTCCGGGGTGTGGCCGGCGAGGATCATGTCGATGGCGCGCTTGGTCGATGGCCCGAGCAAATCCTGGGAGCCCTTGGCACGCATCGCCGCCTCCCAGTCGATCAAGCGCTGGGCGAGCACGGTCGGTTCGATCTTGCCGTTTCCTTCAACCAGCAACTCGCCGACCAGGATCGCCTGTTCAGTGTCATCGGTAATCGAACCGGCCGGCATGTTTGGCGCAATCGGTTGGTCGGCATCGGCGTCTTCCAAACCCGTGATGGCACCGAAGCGCTGTTGCACCTGTTCGCGGCTCAAGGACTGGGTGGGCATGCCCAATGCGTCCCCCAATGCCAGGCCGTAGAAGGCGCCGAGGGCGCGGTTTTGCGGGGTCATTTTGACGCTCCAAACTGCAGGTGCAGGCGAAAGTGCAGAGGGTCGAGCAAACTTTCGACGTACTCCATGAAGCGCTCGCGGCGGTCGTAGGTGGTGCGCGAGGCCTTGAGAAACACCGTGCCGGCGGGGCGGCCAAGCAACTCGGCGTCTTCGTCGCTGAGGGGCTCGGCGCCGATCCATTGGTCACCTTCGGCGCCAACGTAGCCGTAGGCGGCCAGGGTGATGGTCAGGGAATTGTCGATCAGGCCGACGCGGGGCAGGCCTTCCAGGCCACCAGAGGCGGGCATCAGCGAGCGCTCCAGCGACACCGCCGTGCCATCGGTGGTACGCCGGCGACGGTCGAGGGCGATGAATTGGTCGCTGCCGAAACGGCTGAGCAGGTCGGGGCGGGTCACGGCTTCCAGGCGCAGGATGTCGGTGGTGACCAGCGCCCCCGTGTCCGCCAGGGCCTGGGCCCAGCCGCTGCGTTGGTCGAGCACCATGCCGTCAAAGGTGACGATGGAGCCGACGCCGCTCTGGGTGGCGATGTAGTTGCGGCGTTTGAGCTCAGCCAGGGCTTCGCGCAACGTGCCACGGCTGACCGCGAACTCTTCGGCCAACTGGTGCTCGCCTGGCAGCAGGAAACCGTCGGCCATGACGCCCGCCTCGATACGGCGGATAAGCTCGTCGACGACGCGTTTTTTCTTATCAAATCGGACATGTCTAATCATGTACAAATTGATAACCGATAGCGCCCGATTACAGCAAGCGAATTATTTCAGGCAGATGAAAAAGCTGGCCTCAGGGCTCCAGGCCAATGCGGAAAAACTCCCCGGCGCTCCACACGCCAAGCCAGTTCTGACCGTTGATCGGACGGCTCACCGCCAACTCGACCAGTTGGTAAAAAACATTGCGATGCACGAGGGCTTCGAGGTTGGTGCGCACACGCAAATAGGGCGTGGGCTCCTGGGTGACGGGGTCGATTTCGACGCGCAGCGGGTGTTCGAGGCTGGCCTCGATTTGCTCGTCGACGTTGGTGGTGAAGTGCAGCACCTGGCTTTCGCCCTGCCCTTGCACCTCAAGGGTTACCGCCACAAACGGTGCGTCATCGACGGTGATGCCGACCTTCTCCACCGGCGTCACCAGAAAATAATCATCACCGTCGCGGCGAATGATGTTGGAGAACAACTTGACCATCGGCTTGCGCCCGATCGGCGTGCCCTGGTAGAACCAGGTGCCATCGCGGGCGATGCGCATGTCGATGTTGCCGCAGAAATCCGGATTCCACAGGTGCACCGGTGCCGGCCCCTTGCCTTTGGGCAGTTGAGCCAACAGGTCATTGGCCTTGGCGGAATCGGACATGCAGTTCTCCTTGAGTTTTTACTGATCCCCCATGCCCAGCAGGCCGCGGGCGTACTGCGCCAGGGGGCGGGCAATCAGATCTTCTGGCTTGTTGTCGTGAAACGTCAGTAAACCGCCACGACTGCGAATACGTGCAGTATCAATCAAATACTGGGTGCTGGTCTCGATCAACATGATCTGGATGACGCCGCTGTCCAGCCCGACGCGGTCCAGCGCCTGTTGATCCGTCCATTCATCGGCATTGCCGATGCGGTCATCGGCTGCAGCGAAGCGGCAATACAACAGGTAATGCGCACCCGCCCCACGGGCTTCGGCCATCGCCTGTTCCAGGCCTTCTGGCTTGCGCGCGCGGCGCACCATCGGGAAGTATTCGACAAAACCGTTGAAGGCTTCTTCGGCCACCACGTTAGGTCGCGGATAAGCGCTGCCCGGCGGCACAAACGCACCTTGGGCGATAAAGACAAAAGAGTCCGGCTGTATGCGAATCGACGCAGTGCGGCGGGTATCACTGTGGTCCAGCAAGCCGGCGTCGCTCATCTGATAGCGGGTGCCTTCGGCCATATCGCTGACGGTCATGCAACCACTCAGCGTCAACGACGCCAGCAACAAAACCAGACTACGCATCCTAATCCTCCAAAAGCCGGTGACGGAAAACCGGCGAATGGGCGTGAGATGCAGAATCCGCGCCATTCAGCAGCGGGGAAAATGAAATGTGGGAAGAGCGTGTGTCGCTAGCCGCCGATGATCTTCATGATGGTGGCACCGCCGGAGAAGGCCACTTCCTGTTTGTCGCCCAGGGCTTTCATCAGCAGGCCTTGCAAGGCTGGCAGCGCCTGATGGCGCGGCAGGTCGAGCAGGTCGCCGACGTAATGACGGTTGCTCGACGACAGGCAGCCATGCAGCCACCCGGTAGACGACAAACGCAGACGCGAACACGTACGGCAAAACGGCACGCTTTCATTGGCGATAACACCAAAAAAGCCCTGGCCCGGCACCTCGTAGCGCACCGCGGTAGCGTCTACTGGCGCGTTGGCTTGCAGGTATTCGTGATGTTCACCGATCAGGCTGAGCAGTTGCTGCAGGCTGACGAATTGCTGCAGAAACGCGTTGGAATCCTTGGCCAGATGGCCCATGCGCATCAGTTCGATAAAGCGCAGCTCGTAGCCACGCTCAAGGCAATAGTCGAGCAGCGGCATCACCTGGTCCAGGTTCTGCCCGCGCAACGGCACCATGTTCACTTTGATCTTGATCCCCGCGGCGCGGGCCTGGTCCATGCCATCAAGCACGGTGGCCAAGTCGCCGCCACGGGCGATGCTGCGGAAGGCGTCGGCGTCCAGGGTGTCGAGGGAAACGTTGATGCGGCGAATGCCGGCCTCCACCAGCAATGGCAGTTTGCGCGCCAGCAATTGGCCGTTGGTGGTCAGGCTGATATCACTGAGGCCCATTCCGCCGACCGCGCTCATGAAGGCTTCCAGCTTGGGGCTCACCAGCGGTTCGCCGCCCGTGATGCGCAGGCGGTCGATACCCGCCGCTTCAATCAGGTACGCCACCCCACGGGCCATCGCCTCGGCCGAGAGTTCGTCCTGGGCAGCCACTAGCCGCTTGCCATTAGGCACGCAGTAGGTACACGCGTAGTTGCAGGCTGAGGTCAGGCTGATTCGCAAGTTGCGAAATCGCCTGCCTTGACGATCAACGATCATGGATCACTCCGGCAGAGGATGATTCGGGCGCGCTAAAAGCTGACTTATAAATCAACTTTTAGCAAGGTCCTTGCCTGAGTATATTCCTGGGGTACTGCAACTGGCAGTAAATCATTGCGCCATCACTGTCGGGAATAGCTCAAGCAGCGGGGGTTTCACCGCTCTTAGGCTCAGCGCCCGGCAGTTCAGAGCTGTGCTTGCGTTTGTTGCCCATGCGCACGCCGATGTCCATCAGGAACTGGAAGAAACCTTCCTGATCTTCCAGCACGTTGCTCCAGAACGGCGAGTGGTACAGCGCCACGGCGCCGTGCACCAACGCCCAGGCGGCGCAGTAGTGGAAATAAGGCGGCACATCTTCAAGCTTGCCTTCGCTGATACGACCTTTGATCAGCAGGGTCAGGCGCTCAAAGTTCGAGGCGCGAATCTTGTGCAGCTCCTCGACCATTTCCGGGACCTGATTGCCCTTGACCACTTTCTCTTCGAGCCGATCGAACAGACGGTAGCGCTGCGGATCACGCATGCGGAACTCGAAATAGGCGCGGGACAAGGCTTCCTTGTCTTTGTCAACATCGGCCGAGTGCAGCAGCTCGTTCAAGTCGCGCTCGTAGTCGAGCATCAGGCGCAGGTAGATCTCGGCCTTTGACTTGAAGTGCTTGTAGATCGTGCCTTTGCCGATACCCACGGCATCCGCAATCATCTCGACGGTGACGCTGTCTTCACCTTGTTCGAGGAACAGCTTGAGTGCAGTGTCGAGAATTTCCTGCTCACGGCGGCGAAACTCACGGACCTTACGGGGTTCTTTTTGCATGAGGGAGAAGTCTGCAGAGGTCAAAGTGGGAGGGTTGCGCAGGGCCAGTGATACGTGGCGATACGATTTACCCAGTGCGAGGGATTATCCCGACTGAACAGTCGTTGGGCAACGCCTATGTGAACCCGTTATGCACTTAACTTTCAGCGCGCCAACGTTTTCGCCGTTATCAGTCAGAAACAATACGCAATATTGACACCCGTGCACCTGCGCAATGAGAACTCAAGCGAAGCGCGCGTATTCCAAATCTGTTTAAAAAACGATCAGATGCGACTGGACTGAATGGGATCCTGATCAATACTTGAACTGTCGGCGTGGCATCTCCCCCAAGTGACGCGTCGACCTGGGTACCGACGGACTGTGTACCCTTGTTTACTCCTAATGGTCTTAGCCCGGATTCACCCCCCAGAACCCGGGTTTTTTTTGCCTGCAATTTGGCCCCATCAGCCGGCGACGTGGGCCAGCGGGAACAGGCGCTTGAAGTTTTCGGTGGTCTGCTCGGCGAAGCGTTCGTACGACTCACCCCGCAGCATTGCCAGGTAATCCGCCACATCGCGCACGTATTCCGGCAGGTTCGGCTTGCCACGATGGGGGATGGGCGCCAGATACGGCGAATCGGTTTCCACCAGCAGGCGATCGGCCGGCACTTGGCGCGCCACATCGCGCAGGGCGTCGGCATTGCGGAAGGTGACGATGCCCGACAGGGAAATATAAAAGCCCAGGTCCAGTGCGGCCTTGGCCATGTCCCAGTCTTCGGTGAAGCAATGCAGCACGCCGGCCTGGGGCAACGCAGCCTCGCGCAGCAGCGTCAGGGTGTCTGCGCGGGCGCCACGGGTGTGAACGATCACCGGCTTGCCGGTTTGCCGGGCGGCCTGCAGGTGCAGGCGGAACGACGCCTGCTGCAACTCAGCGGCCTCGGGTTCGTAGTGGTAATCCAGGCCGGTTTCGCCAATCGCCACCACGCGTGGGTGATTGAGTTCGCCCAGCAGCCAATCGAGGGCGGGGGCTTCGCCGGGCTTGAGGTCCAGCGGGTGGATGCCCACCGAACAATCGACATCGGCGTAACGATCAGCCAGCGCTTTGACGTCGGCGGCATTTTCAGCGCTGACACCAATGCACAGGAAGTGCCCTACTCCACGCTGGCGCGCAGCTTCAAGGGCAGCGTCGAGGGAGCCACCATGTTGGGCAAGGTCGAGGCGATCAAGGTGGCAATGGGAATCTACGAGCATAGGAATTTACAACTTGAGTCACGGAAAGTGTCTGGCCGACGATACACCCGTCGGCCGCGGAAATTAACGCCGGCCGAGCAAGCCGACCCACTGCACCAGCAGTGCTTCGAGTAACAGCACGCGGTTGAGGTTGGCTTTGCCGAGCACCTTCTGGCGCTGGGCCAGAATCCAGTCCTGGATATTCAGCACCTTGTCCTGCGCGCTTTTCTGCGCCAGGTACTGCACCACTTTGCGCATGTCCGGCAGGCCCAGGCCGGTTTCATCCTGGGTCAACTGGTAGCGCAGGATGAGGCTCGACCAGTCACAGAACCAGTCGAACAGCAGCAATAACGGAATATCCTTCCAGGCGCTTTCGGCCAGTTGCGTCGCGGACAGCTCCTGCTTGAGCAGCTTCTTCACGCCATCGACCACCAGTGCACGTTGCTCACGCACGCCCTGGGCGTGCAGCTTGACGGCCGCCAAGGGAGAACCCGCGGCCAGGGTCAGCAACTCGACGCGTTCGTCTTCGCCGCACTCGGGCAGCGCCTGCGCCAGCCACTGCAGGCTCATCGCTTCACTCGGCAGTGGACAGGCCTGCTGCACACAACGACTGCGAATGGTCGGCAACAGGCGGCTGGACTGGTGACTCACCAGCAACAGCACCGTATCGCCCGACGGCTCTTCCAGGCTCTTGAGCAAGGCGTTGGCGGCGTTGATGTTCATCGCCTCCACCGGCTCGATCAGCACCACTTTGCGCCCGCCCATCTGCGCGGTCTGCACCACGAAGCTGACGAGGTCACGCACCTGGTCGACCTTGATCGCCTTGTCGGCTTCCTCAGGCTCCAGCAGGTAATTGTCGGGGTGGCTGCCGGCTTTGAGCAGCAGGCAGGATTTGCACTCACCGCAAGCCTCCAGATTGACCGGGCGCTGGCATAACAGGCTGGCCATCAAGCGCTCGGCCAACGCACGCTTGCCGATGCCCGCTGGCCCATGCAGCAAATAGGCGTGCGCATGCTGGGCACGCCCGGCCAGTTGCTGCCAGAGGCTGTCCTGCCACGGATAGGCCTCAGCCACGGGCGCGCTCCAGCAGCGTCGGCACCAAGGCGTCGATGGCTTGCTGTACCTGCGTCAGCGGCTGAGCCGCGTCCAGCAGGTGGTAGCGCGCGGGCTCCGCCTTGGCGCGTAGCAGGAATGCACTGCGCACCGCATCGAAAAACACGTGGCCTTCGAGCTCGAAACGGTCCAGACGACCCCGGGCACTGGCGCGGGCCATTCCCACCTCCACCGGCAGATCGAACAGCAGGGTCAGGTCCGGACGCAAATCGCCCTGAACGAAAGTTTCCAACGTAGCGATACGCGCCAGGCACAAGCCGCGCCCGCCGCCCTGGTAGGCGTAGGTCGAATCGGTAAAACGGTCGCAAATCACCACTGCGCCACGCGCGAGGGCTGGGCGAATCACCTCGGCCAGATGCTGAGCGCGTGCAGCAAACACCAGCAGCAGCTCGGTGTCCGCGTTCATCGGTTCTTCACCCGGGGCCAGCAATACTTCACGGATGCGCTCGGCGAGTGGCGTGCCGCCGGGCTCGCGGGTCAATACCACCTCGATGCCCTCCGAGCGCAGGCGTTCGGCCAGGTAATCGCGGTTGGTGCTTTTGCCGGCGCCTTCCGGGCCTTCCAGGGTAATAAACAAGCCAGTCACAGGCAGTCCTTAGTCAGAGTCATTGCGGGCTTTGCGGCGTGGCGGTATCCGGCGCAGCCTCGACAGGCTTTTCAACCGGCGCTTCAATCGGCGTATCGGCAGGTGGCGCCGCGTCTTCCAGCGGTTTCACCGCCGGCGCGGGGCTGGAACGGTAATCGGCACGGCGCTTGAGCTGAAACTCGCGCACGGCGGCATTATGCGCATCCAGGTCATCGGAGAAAATATGGCTGCCATCGCCACGGGCGACGAAATACAGGCTGCTGCCCGGCACCGGGTTCAACGCAGCATGAATCGCCTCGCGGCCGACCATCGCGATCGGTGTCGGCGGCAGGCCGGCAATCAGGTAGGTGTTGTAAGGGTTGGCTTCCTTGAGATGCGCACGGGTCAACTTGCCGTTGTAGCGCTCGCCCAGGCCGTAAATCACTGTCGGGTCGGTTTGCAGCAGCATGCCGATCTTCATGCGCCGCACGAACACACCGGCGATTTGCCCGCGCTCTTCCGGCACGCCGGTCTCCTTCTCGACCAGCGAAGCCATGATCAGCGCTTGGTAAGGGTCGGTGTAGGGCGCATCGGCAGCGCGTTTGCTCCACTCCTGGGCCAGTACATCATCCAGACGGTTATAGGCTTTTTTGAGGAACTCGACGTCGGTCATGCCGCGCACGAAGCGGTAAGTGTCAGGAAAGAACCGCCCTTCGGGGAATACGCCGGGGTGACCCAGCTTGTCCATCACTTCACTGTCACTCAGGCCCGACAGGGTCTGCACGATCTTTTCATGCTTGGCCAGGGCCGAACGCACCTGACGGAAGTTCCAGCCTTCGACCAGTGTCAGGCTGTATTGCACCACTTCGCCGCGCTGCCACAGGCCGATCAAGCCTTCGGCGGTGAGGCCTGGAGTCATGCGGTATTCGCCGCTGTGCAATGGCTGGCCGTCGAGGTTGAAGCGCCAGTACAGGCGCAACCAGAAAGCATCATCCAGCACGCCCTCGGCTTCGAGGCGATTGAAGGTGCCCGTCGGGGTCGACCCGGCAGGCACATCGAGCAATTGTTCCTGGGTCAGATTCAGGGGCTGCTTCAGGGCAGAATCGAGCTTCCAGGCCGAGAAGCCCAGCAGCAAGCCTGCCGAGACCAGGCCGATCTGCAGCAGTAAAACCAGTTTTCGTATCAACTCAAATATCCAATAGCGCGCGAACAATGCCCTGCAGTTTACGGGTGAGCGGCCCAACCGACCAGCTCATCGCAGCGCAACTGCGCACCGGCCAAATGCCATAAACGCTGTTGCACACGAAGACTTCATCGGCCTGCTGTAACTGCTCAAGGCTGATGTCGGCCACGGCCAGCGGGATACCCAGTGCGTGCGCCTGGGCCAGAATCTCGGCGCGCATGACCCCGGCAACGCCACAACGATTCAGATCAGCGGTCAGTAACACGCCATTGCGCACCACGAACAGGTTGCTGAACACGCCCTCGATAACGCGACCAGACATATCCAGCATTAAGCCTTCGGCATGCTCGGCATCCTGCCACTCGGCGCGGGCGATCACTTGTTCCAGACGATTAAGGTGCTTGAGCCCGGCAAGCAACGGCTGCTCCGCCAAACGGGTAGCGCACGCAAACAGGCGGATGCCGTCGGTTGCGTGAGCGTGGGGATAGGTAGCGGGCGGATTGCCCTGCAAGATACGGCGCACCGGGGCGCCTGGGTTGATGCCATAACCGCGCTGGCTGTCGCCGCGGGTGAGGATCAACTTGAGCACTGCGTCGCCAAGAGCGGCGGCGTAAGCCAAGACTTCATTGCGGATCAGTGCGTGATCCGTGATCAACGCAAGGCGCCGGCAACCGTCCTCAAGGCGTTGCAGGTGGCGGTCGAGCAGCACGGGCTGCCCGGCCTTGACGGCGATGGTTTCAAACAGCCCATCACCGTACGCCAGGCCGCGATCTTTCAGGGGCACGCTGTCCGCTGGCTGACCGTCGACCCAGCTGTGCATCACTCGGCGAACCGGCGGAACACCAGGGAGCCGTTGGTGCCACCAAACCCGAAGGAGTTGGAGATCACCACGTCAATTGGCATCGGCTGGGCTTCGTGAGGCACGAAGTTCAGGTCGCAGCCTTCGTCCGGCTCATCAAGGTTGATGGTCGGCGGAGCGACCTGATCCTTGATGGCCATCACGCTGAAAATCGCCTCGACCGCGCCCGCCGCACCCAACAGGTGGCCGGTCATGGACTTGGTGGAGCTGACCGCCAGCTTGTAGGCGTGCTCGCCAAACACCGACTTGATGGCTTCGGCTTCCGCCAGGTCGCCGGCCGGGGTCGAGGTGCCGTGGGCATTGATGTACTGCACCTGGTCGGGATTCACCTTCGCGTCGCGCAACGCGTTGGTGATGCAACGCGCAGCGCCGGCACCGTCAGACGGTGGCGACGTCATGTGATACGCATCGCCGCTCATGCCAAAGCCGATCAGCTCGGCGTAGATGGTGGCGCCACGCGCTTTAGCGTGCTCCAACTCTTCCAGTACCAGGGCACCGGCGCCGTCAGACAGTACAAAACCGTCACGGCCCTTGTCCCACGGACGGCTGGCACGGGTCGGTTCGTCATTGCGCGTGGAAAGCGCACGGGACGCGCCGAAGCCGCCCATGCCCAGTCCGCAGGCGGCCATCTCGGCGCCACCGGCGATCATCACGTCCGCCTCGTCATAGGCGATGTTGCGCGCCGCCATGCCGATGCAGTGAGTGCCCGTGGTGCACGCCGTAGCAATGGCGTAGTTAGGCCCCTGCGCACCCAAGTGGATGGACAGGAAACCGGAAATCATATTGATGATCGAGCCCGGTACGAAGAATGGTGAAATTCGACGGGGGCCGGAATCGTGCAGCGTGCGGCTGGTTTCTTCGATATTGGTCAAACCGCCAATACCCGAACCCATGGCCACGCCGATGCGGTCACGGTTGGCGTCGGTGACTTCCAGGCCGGCGTTACGCACCGCCTGAAAACCGGCTGCCAGGCCGTACTGAATGAACAGGTCGAGTTTGCGGGACTCTTTGATCGAGAGATATTCCTCGACATTGAAGCCCTTTACCGAGCCGCCAAAACGGGTGGAATAGGCAGAAAGGTCCGTGTGCTCTATCAGACCGATACCACTGTGGCCAGCCAGAATGCCCTGCCAACTGCTTGGCACATCCGTACCCAGTGGCGACAACATACCCATACCGGTGACTACGACGCGTCTACGCGACACAGCACTCTCCTTTTTTCTTGATGGCGACACTTCGCTTCAGCACGCATTTTATCAGCGCTGAAGTTTCATCAGAGCTAAAGAAAAAACCGCACGCCGTTACAGCAGTGCGGTTTTTCCCTAACAGCAAGCGACGACTACAAACTATTACGCCTGGTGGGCAGTAACGTAGTCGATAGCAGCTTGAACAGTAGTGATTTTTTCAGCTTCTTCGTCCGGGATTTCGGTCTCGAATTCCTCTTCCAGAGCCATCACCAGCTCAACGGTGTCAAGGGAGTCGGCACCCAGGTCTTCAACGAAGGAAGCGGAATTGGTCACTTCTTCTTCTTTAACGCCCAGTTGCTCGGCAACGATTTTCTTGACGCGCTCTTCGATGGTGCTCATACCTTGTTTTCACTCCTAATGGACAAATTCAGGCAGCTGGCCAGTGGGTAAGTGTATAGAAAGCCATTTCAGCTTTTCAACTGAAAGCTTCACCCTGTACCCGGTCGGCCACCAGCCTATAAATTAAGTTGCAGCTTTATAACGGATTTTAGACAGCTCGTATGACATTTTTTGAAGCGATCCGTCACAATTTAACTCATGTACATCCCGCCGTTCACCGGGATTGTAGCCCCAGTCACGTATGCCGCACCGTCGGATGCCAGGAAAGTGACCACATTTGCGATCTCTTGAGCCTGGCCCAGACGGCCCAGCGGAATCTGCGTCAGCAACGCTTCACGCTGTGCTTCCGGCAGTTCGCGGGTCATATCGGTGTCGATGAACCCAGGGGCCACCGAGTTGACCGTAATCGACCGCGAACCGACTTCACGCGCCAATGCACGGCTGAAACCTTCCAGACCGGCTTTGGCCGCCGCGTAGTTTACTTGGCCTGCGTTGCCCATGGCACCCACTACGGAGCCAATATTGATAATTCGGCCCCAACGCGCCTTGGTCATGCCACGCAAAACACCCTTGGACAGGCGAAACAGACTGTTCAAGTTGGTATCGACCACGTCGTACCACTCGTCGTCTTTCATGCGCATCATCAGGTTGTCGCGGGTGATACCGGCGTTGTTCACCAGAATAGCCGGTGCGCCAAATTGTGCAGTGATTTGAGCCAGCACAGCGGCAACCGACTCATCGTTGGTCACGTTCAGCTCAAGGCCAGTGCCCTGAACGCCGTTTTCCTTCAAGGTGGCGGCGATACGCTCGGCACCCGAGGCGGATGTCGCGGTGCCGATGACTACGGCGCCCTGACGGCCCAGTTCCAGGGCGATCGCCTGGCCAATGCCACGGCTCGCGCCGGTAACCAGTGCAACTTTACCTTGCAGACTCATGCAAGCTTCTCCTAAGTTCGGGGATCAGGGATTCAGGCCAGTGCCGCGCGGGCGGCAGCGAAGGCATCCGGGGTATTGAGGTTGGCAGTCGAGACGCCCTCGGCGCAGCGCTTGTTCAGGCCAGCCAGGACTTTGCCCGGGCCGCACTCGACAAGCTCGGTGGCACCTTTGGCCGCCAGGGTCTGAACCGACTCAACCCAGCGCACAGGCTTGTAGAGTTGCTCCAGCAGGTCGCGCTTGAGGGTCTCGAGGTCGGCGGCAACGGCCGCACTGACGTTCTGCACCAGCGGAATCTGCGGCGCCTGCCAGTTGATGGCGGCGATGGACTCGGCAAACCGCTCGGCAGCCGGGCGCATCAGCTCACAGTGGGACGGCACGCTGACCGGCAATGGCAAGGCGCGCTTGGCGCCTCGGGCCTTGCAACCCTCGATGGCACGTTCAACGGCAGCCTTGGCACCGGCGATCACCACCTGGCCAGGGGAATTGAAGTTCACTGCGCTGACGACCTCGCCCTCGGCCGCTTCGGCACAGGCTTGGATCACCACGGCGTCGTCCAGACCCAGGATAGCGGCCATGCCGCCCTGTCCGGCCGGAACGGCTTCTTGCATCAGTTGACCACGACGCTCGACCAACTTGACCGCTTCGCCCAGGGTCAGGCTGCCCGCCGCCACCAGGGCGCTGTATTCGCCCAGGCTGTGACCGGCCACGTAAGCCGGGCGCGCGCCGCCTTCAGCCAGCCAGAGGCGCCACAGCGCGATCGACGCGGTGAGGATCGCCGGCTGGGTTTTATCGGTTTGATTGAGTTGCTCTTCCGGCCCTTGCTGGGTCAGCGCCCACAGGTCGTAACCCAGGGCGTCGGAAGCTTCCTTGAAGGTGTCCAGGATCAACGGATGTTGCGCGCCCAGCTCGGCCAACATGCCGAGGGACTGCGAACCCTGCCCTGGAAAGACGAATGCGAGGGATGTAGACATGTAACAAGCCCCTAATGATCTGGTCGTCAAAAATGAACGCTCCCGATTTTGAGATGAATCCCCGGGTGGGAGCGCACGAAACTGACAGATTGGATGGTCAATTGAACTGGCCGGTCACATTTAAGCATTCCCGGGCCGATTCGCCTAAGGCAACAAGTCCTCAAGACGGCCGTGCAAACGTTGCGGCAGGTTTTCCTGGATCTCGATCAGCGCCCGCGCAATCGCACTTTGAAAACCTTGCACCCCCGCCGAGCCATGGCTTTTCACCACAATGCCCTGCAACCCCAGAAAGCTCGCACCGTTGTGCCGCGCCGGTGCCAGATCGGCCTGCAAGCGGCGCATCAACGGCAACGCCAGGGCGCCGACCATGCGCGAGGCCAGGTTCTGCTTGAACAAGGCCTCGATACGCGTAGCGATCATGGTTGCCAGGCCTTCGCTGGACTTGAGCAGGATATTGCCGACAAACCCGTCGCATACCACCACGTCGGCTTCGCCACGGTACACACCGTCACCTTCGACGAAGCCGATGTAGTTCACCCCTCGCGCATTTTGCAGCAAGGTGGCGGCGAGCTTGACCTGCTGATTGCCTTTGATGTCTTCAGTGCCGATATTCAGCAACGCCACCCGCGGCCGAGTCACGCCCAACGCCTCAGCGGCCACCGAGCCCATCACCGCGAACTGGAACAGGTGCTCGGCACTGCAATCGACGTTCGCGCCCAGGTCCAGCAACTGGCAGTAGCCTTCTTGCGTAGGGATGGCCGCGACCATCGCCGGGCGATCGATTCCGGGCAGTGTCTTGAGCACATGCCGCGACAACGCCATCAAGGCTCCGGTATTGCCGGCACTGACACAGGCTTGCACCTTGGTATCACGCAACAGCTCAAGGGCCACCCGCATCGAAGAGTCGGGCTTGCCACGCAGGGCTGCCGCCGGCTTGTCATCCATGCTGATGGTTTCGCTGGCTGGCGTAATCGTCAGGCGCGCGCGATCCACTGCCGGATGGCTGGCAATCAATTCTTCAAGAAGGGAGGGTTGACCGACGAGGGTCAGGTGCAGCGAGGGCGTAGCAGACAGGCTGGCAATGCAAGCCTGAACAATGCTGCGGGGACCGAAGTCCCCGCCCATTGCGTCAATCGCGATGACTTGAGCAGACAAGTGATTACTCGTCAGCGCCCTTGTCGATCACTTTACGACCACGGTATACGCCTTCTGGCGATACGTGGTGACGCAGGTGAATTTCACCGGTGGTTTTTTCTACAGACAGAGTGCTTGCCGTCAGGGCATCGTGCGAACGACGCATGTCACGGGCAGAGCGGGATTTTTTGTTCTGCTGAACAGCCATAATTGATTAACTCCTAAACGTTTGGGTCACGCTTTAACTGCGCCAATACACTGAACGGGTTGGACCGCGTTACCTCGTCCTCGCTCGGCTCGGCCTCGTCATCGAGACCCTCCGGCTGCTGGCATTCTTCCGGATGATGAGCAGGCACAATGGGCAAGGCGAGCAAAAGCTCCTCCTCGATCAGTGCATGCAGATCCAAAGGATCTTCGCCCAGTTCCAGCACGTCATAACCTTTCGGCAACGACTGGGTATTCGCACCCTCCTTCACCACAGCGTAACTGCATTCGCTGTGAATCGGCAGGGTGACCAGCTCAAGACAACGCTGGCAAACCATTTTGACTTCGGTGTCGATAAAACTGTGGATTACCACAGACTTACGTTCATCTCGTTCAAAAACAAATTTGGCCTGCACCGTACCGACAGTGTCGGAAAGCGGGTCGCAGAGTCTCTCCAAATCGGCCAGCAGCAATTCACCTTGAAGGGAAGTGCCACGATCTGCCAATTTGCGCGGGTCAACGTGAGGTGGAATCGGGTCATTCAACATAGGCGCAGCATTATAGGGATGCACCCAGCCATGTCAAAGGAAATTCAGCCCTGTGCGTCAGCCGGTCACCCCGCTAGAATCCCCGGCTGCTCTTAGGAGACGCCTATGCTGCCTTTATTACTTGCATCCAGCTCGGTTTATCGCCGGGAATTGCTGAGCCGCCTGCACCTGCCGTTCATCTGCAGCTCGCCGGATATCGACGAAAGCCACCGTGAAAATGAATCCGCCATCGAGCTGGTCAAGCGCCTGGCCGAACAGAAAGCTCGCGCCCTCGCCAGCAGCCATCCAGGGCATTTGATCATTGGTTCCGATCAGGTCGCCGCTCTGGAAGGCCGCATCATCGGCAAGCCCCATACCTTCGAGAACGCGCGCGCACAACTGCTGGCAGCGAGCGGCAAGCGAGTCAGCTTCCTTACCGGGCTGGCGCTGCTGAACAGCCAGACCGGGCACTGCCAGGTCGACTGCGTACCGTTTACGGTGCACATGCGCGAACTGAGCGCTGAACGCATCGAGCGCTACCTTCGGATCGAGCAACCTTATGACTGCGCCGGCAGCTTCAAGGCCGAAGGGCTGGGCGTGAGCTTGTTCCAAAGCACCGAAGGGCCGGATGCGACCAGCCTGATCGGCCTGCCACTGATTCGCCTGGTGGATATGCTGCTGGCTGAAGGCGTGCACATCCCTTAAGCCCAGCACAAAACCAATGTGGGAGCGGGCTTGCCTGCGATGCAGACACCTCGGAACATCAGTCGCACCGAGATGACGCTATCGCGGGCCAGCCAGCTCCCACATGTTGAACCCTGTCGCTTTCGAGGTATCAGCGCAGCGTCGGGCCCTGGAAGCCCATGTACATCGCCAGCTTCTCGGCCACGCTGGCGCCCAGTTTCTTGGAGAAGCGATCAAACGGCGATTCCTCAACGGTGAAATCCACCAATTCCTTCTCGCCAATCACATCCCGCGCCACCGAACTGGCACTGCCCAGCCCATCGATCAAGCCCAGCGGCAACGCCTGCTCACCCGACCACACCAGCCCGGAGAACAGCTCCGGATGGTCTTTGTCCTTCAGACGATCGCCACGCCCCTGCTTCACGCTGGCAATGAACTGACGGTGAGTGGTATCGAGCACGCCCTGCCAGAACTGAGTCTCATCGGCTTTTTGCGGCTGGAACGGGTCGAGGAACGCTTTGTGCTCACCCGAGGTGTAAGTGCGACGCTCAACCCCCAGCTTCTCCATGGTGCCGACGAAGCCGTAACCGGCCGCCGTCACGCCAATGGAGCCGACCAGGCTGGCCTTGTCGGCGTAGATCTGGTCAGCGGCGCTGGCGATGTAATAGGCGCCCGAGGCGCCCAGGTCGGAAATCACCGCATACAACTTGATATCCGGGTGCAGGCCGCGCAGACGGCGAATTTCGTCATACACATAACCCGACTGCACCGGGCTGCCACCTGGGCTGTTGATGCGCAGGATCACGCCCTTGACCTTCGGGTCTTCAAACGCCGCGCGCAGGCTGCTGACAATGTTGTCGGCGCTGGCGGACTCTTTGTCGGCGATCACGCCACGCACTTCGATCAAGGCGGTGTAATTGCTGCCGCGGGTGGCGCTTTTTTCCATGTCCATCAGTGGACTGAACAGCACCAGCATCGCGAGCAGCCAGATAAAGGTCAGCAGCTTGAAGAAAATCCCCCAACGCCGCGCACGGCGCTGCTCCTGAACGCTGGCCAGGAGAGTCTTCTCCAGCAGCTTCCAGCTTTTATCATCACTGCTATCCGCCTTTTCCGGCGCCTTCCACTCGTCACTCATGCCATTAACCCCAGCAAAGACTTATTGGGCCCGGCTGAGCCAGGCCTGCAGTTCGGAAAAATGATCAATCGTCAGCCTCGGCTCGTACTGCTGCAAGGTCTCGGCAGCCTGAGCGCCGTAGCTGACCGCCACACTGTCCATGCCCGCATTGCGCGCCATCATCAGGTCGAAGGAGGCGTCACCCACCATCAACGCCTGGCGCGGCGACACACCGCAACGGGCAAGGATCTGCTCAAGCATCAGAGGATGAGGCTTGCTGGCGGTTTCATCCGCCGCCCGGGTGATGTCGAAATAATTTTCGAAGTTGTGCGCCTTAAGGACCCGATCCAACCCGCGACGGGCTTTGCCGGTGGCGACTGCCAAGTGATAACCCTGGGCACGAAAGGCCTCAAGCGATTGCACCACACCGTCGAACAGCGGCGAAGGCGTGGCCTCCAGCGCGATGTAGTGGTCGGCGTAGTGGTCGCGAAACGTCACCAGCTCAGCGTCACTGATCTGCGGGTACAAGGTACGGATGGCTTCAGGCAAGCCCAGGCCGATGATGCCTTTGACCGCGAGATCGGTGCACAACGCAAAGCCCGAGCGGGTTGAAGCTGCGTGCATTGATTCCACGATCCGCCCAATGGAATCGCACAGGGTGCCGTCCCAGTCAAAGATCAGCAGCTTGTAATCAAGGTGCGACACTCAAACGCTCCACGGTCTTGGCCCACATTTCGTCGACCGGCGCCTGCAGCTTCAGCTCACCGCCGTCAGGCAGCGGAACGGTCAGCATGTAGGCGTGAAGGAACAGGCGCTTGCCGCCCAGGTCGCGAATTTCCTTGGAGAAATCCTCGTCGCCGTACTTGGTGTCGCCGGCGATGCAGTGGCCTGCGTGCAGGGTATGCACACGAATCTGGTGAGTACGCCCGGTCACCGGCTTGGCCTCGACCATGGTGGCGAAGTCACCGAAACGGCGCAGCACTTTGAACAGGGTCAGGGCTTCTTTGCCCTCCTCGTCCACTTCGACCATACGCTCGCCGGAGCGCAGGTTGCTCTTCTGCAGCGGCGCACGAACGCTTTTGATCGAGCTCGCCCAGTTGCCACGCACCAGCGCCATATAGCGCTTGTCGACACCATCGCCACGCAGGGCGGTGTGCAGGTGGCGCAACATGCTGCGTTTTTTGGCGATCATCAGCAGACCAGAAGTGTCGCGGTCCAGGCGGTGGACCAACTCCAATTCCTTGGCATCCGGGCGCAACTGACGGAACGCTTCGATCACGCCGAAATTCAGGCCGCTGCCGCCGTGCACTGCAATGCCGCACGGTTTGTTGATCACGATCAGCTTGCTGTCTTCGAAGACAATTGAAGCCTCAAGGCGCTGCAGCAGGCCCTGGGCCAGCGGCACGGGCTCGTCACGCTCAGGCACGCGAACCGGCGGCACACGGACGATGTCGCCCGCCTGCAGCTTGTACTCGGGCTTGATGCGGCCTTTGTTCACGCGCACTTCGCCTTTACGCAAGATGCGGTAAATCAAGGTCTTGGGCACGCCTTTGAGCCTGGCCAGGAGAAAATTGTCGATGCGTTGGCCGGCATATTCCGGCGAGACCTCGAGCAGCTGGACGCTGGGGGTCTGGGGGGCGGTAGTCGTCATGGCGGCGATGATAACAATTTTTTATGGAATTGAAGCACTTAATCATTGCTGCTATAGTCGCGAACGCCGCCAAAAGCGGCCTGGACAGAGGACTTGCGGCAAACTGCCGGCCCTGACCATCGCAATTCATCAGGACGCGAGGCCGTCCTACGGGGCTTTTGCCACCTTGGAAGGCTCGAGATTGTAACAGGCGCAGGTGACATGAGGCCTGAAGCGAGTGCAGAAAGCAGAGTGAATACTCGCGTTCTGCGCCGATATTTACGGCCAGTTCACAAAGTGCAGTCAGTCTTGAGCCAGACCATGGCGAAAGCTTCGGAAACAACGCCTGTTAAGAGCTGAGTGAGAGCGCAGTCGCCCACACCTAGTCTTGTTTAGCCATGAGCGTGGACTCCCCATTGGAGAACACGGTAAATGCCAACCCGCTGCGGATTCTGCGCGCGGCAGCACCCGAATTATCAGGGATACGTGTAGGGTGGAGATGCACAACCGTCGGACCGTGTAGCACTAGGCTTATATTTAGACGCTTCATCTCGTCCACAGTCGCCGGTTGATTCCTCCTCCTGACCTTAGCTTTTGTTGAAGTGGTGCCTTTGTCACCGCCGCTAACAAGCAGGACGCGTCCGTCGCGATACCGGCCCAATTGGCTCGTTATTGCTGGACACTGGAGTGGCCAACCACTCTTGACGCACCTGACACCGACCGTGAGAAGTCGTGTGTGCCGAACGCCGTTTCCGGCAGCCCGGAAACCGACGGTACAACATGAAAAGAATGCTGATTAACGCAACTCAACCCGAAGAGTTGCGTGTTGCACTGGTAGATGGCCAACGCCTCTACGACCTGGACATCGAATCCGGTGCACGCGAGCAAAAGAAGGCCAACATCTATAAAGGCCGTATTACTCGCATCGAACCAAGCCTTGAGGCTGCCTTTGTCGATTTCGGCTCCGAGCGCCACGGCTTCCTGCCCCTCAAAGAAATCTCCCGCGAATACTTCAAGAAAGCCCCAGAAGGCCGCGTGAACATCAAGGACGTCCTGAGCGAAGGCCAGGAAGTCATCGTTCAGGTCGAAAAAGAAGAACGTGGCAACAAGGGCGCCGCCCTGACCACTTTCATCAGCCTGGCCGGCCGTTACCTGGTGCTGATGCCGAACAACCCACGTGCCGGCGGTATTTCCCGTCGCATCGAAGGCGAAGAGCGCAACGAACTGCGTGAAGCGCTGAACGGCTTGATTGCACCAGCCGACATGGGCCTGATCGTGCGCACTGCCGGCCTTGGCCGCAGCAGCGAAGAAATGCAGTGGGACCTCGACTACCTGCTGCAACTGTGGACCGCTATTAAAGAAGCGTCCCTGGATCGTTCCGCGCCGTTCCTGATCTACCAGGAAAGCAACGTGATCATCCGCGCCATCCGCGATTACCTGCGCCAGGACATCGGCGAAGTGCTGATCGACAGCGTTGAAGCCCAGGACGAAGCCCTGACCTTCATCCGCCAGGTAATGCCGCAGTACGCCAGCAAGATCAAGCTGTACGAAGACAGCGTTCCGCTGTTCAACCGCTTCCAGATCGAAAGCCAGATCGAGACCGCCTTCCAGCGCGTAGTCGAACTGCCTTCCGGTGGCTCCATTGTGATCGACCCGACCGAAGCCCTGGTGTCCATCGACATCAACTCGGCGCGTGCGACCAAAGGCAGCGACATCGAAGAAACCGCCCTGCAGACCAACCTGGAAGCGGCTGAAGAAATCGCCCGCCAACTGCGACTGCGTGACATCGGCGGCCTGATCGTGATCGACTTCATCGACATGACCCCGGCCAAGAACCAGCGCGCCGTGGAAGAAAAAGTCCGCGAATGCCTGGAAGCTGACCGTGCCCGCGTACAGGTCGGCCGCATCTCGCGCTTCGGCCTGCTGGAAATGTCCCGTCAGCGCCTGCGCCCATCCCTGGGCGAAAGCAGCGGCATCGTCTGCCCGCGTTGCAACGGCACCGGCATCATCCGTGACGTTGAATCGCTGTCCCTGGCGATCTTGCGCCTGATCGAAGAAGAAGCCCTGAAAGACCGCACCGCCGAAGTCCGCGCGCAAGTGCCGATCCCGGTTGCAGCGTTCCTGCTCAACGAAAAACGCAACTCGATCACCAAGATCGAACTGCGTACCCGTGCCCGTATCGTCATCCTGCCGAACGATCACCTCGAAACGCCGCACTTCGAAGTGCAGCGCCTGCGTGATGACAGCCCGGAAGCACACAGCGGCCAGTCCAGCTACGAAATCGCTGCTGCCGCGGCTGAAGTGGAAGAAGTCCAGCCAGCTGCCGCAACCCGCACCCTGGTTCGCCAGGAAGCTGCCGTGAAGACCGCACCGGCTCGTGCCAACGCACCGGTACCTGCCGAAGTAGCCGCCCCGGTTGCCGCGCCGGCCGCCCTGCCTGAGCCAAGCCTGTTCAAAGGCCTGGTGAAGTCGCTGGTCAGCCTGTTCGCCACCAAGGAAGAGCCAGTTGCTCCGGTAGTGGTTGAAAAACCTGCCACCGAGCGCCCGGCCCGTAACGAAGAACGTCGCAACGGTCGTCAGCAAAGCCGTAACCGCAACGGTCGCCGTGATGAAGAGCGCAAGCCTCGCGAGGAACGTGCTCCGCGTGAAGAACGCGCGCCACGTGAAGAGCGTGCACCTCGCGAAGCCCGCGAAGAAACCCCAGCCGTAGCCCGTGAAGAACGTGCACCGCGTGAAGAGCGCGCACCACGTACCCCACGCGCCCCTCGTGAAGACCGCAAGCCGCGTGGCGAGCGTGAAGAACGTGTGCGTGAACTGCGCGAGCCACTGGACGCAGCTCCAGCCGTGGCTGCCGAAGCGGCCAGCGAAGAACGCCCGGCTCGCCAGCCGCGTGAAGAGAGCGCCCCACGTGAAGAGCGCCAGCCGCGCCCACCGCGTGAAGAGCGTCAACCACGCGCCGAGCAAGCCGCTGCCGCCAGCGAAGAAGAAGTGCTGACGAGCGAAGAGCAACTGCAGGAAGACGGCCAGGACAACGCCGAAGGCGATCGTCCACGTCGCCGCTCCCGTGGCCAGCGTCGTCGCAGCAACCGTCGCGAGCGTCAACGTGACGCCAACGGCAATGTCATCGAAGGCTCGGAAGAGTCTGGCGAAAACGCAGAAGCCGCCACCGCCGAACCGACTGGCGCCGAACTGGCTGCCGGCCTGGCTGTGACAGCCGCCGTGGCCACCTCGGTCATCAGCGCACCTGCTGAGGCCCAGGCTCACGAGCAAGCTGAACGCGCTACTGCCGCCGTCGAAGACACCTCTGTTGTAGAAGCGCCAGTCGCTGAAACGCCAGCGGTTGAAGCGCCAGTGGTTGAGGCCCCGGCAGTTCAAACGCCGGTAGTTGAAGCTCCAGTCGTCGAAGCAACGACCCCGATCGAAGCCCCAGTGGTGCCGGAAGTGGAAGTTGCACCGGTACGCGAAGCTCAACCAGCAGTGGATGTCACCGCGGTCGAGCCTGCACCGGTAGTTGAGCCTCAGCCAGCGGTTGAAGCCGTGGTTGAAGCGCCGGCTGTCGAAGAGGCCGCCCCGGCAGTGCGTGAAGTTCGCGAAGAACAGACCGCCTTCCAGTGGACTGCCGAGCCAGCCGCTCCGGTTGAAGCGCCAACCCCTGCCCCTGTGGCAGAAGAAGCGCCAGCACCGGTTGCCGAAGTGGTTGAAGCCGCTCCGGTTGTGGTTGCCGAGCCTGCGCCAGTGGTTGAAGCGCCAGTGGTTGCCGAAGTTGCCGCCCCGGTGGTTGAAGCAGCCCCTGCCAGCGCACTGACCGAAAATGGCCGCGCGCCGAACGACCCACGTGAAGTGCGTCGCCGCCGCAAGGAAGCTGAGGCCGCCGCCGCTGCAGCCGCTGCCGCACCGGCTGCTGCCGAAGTAGTCGAGGCGCCAGCCCCGGCTGCCGCGGAGCACGCCCCAAAGGCTTTGGAAGCAGAACACGAGCCTAAACCTCTCGTCTGATTCCATCAGCCACTAAAAAGCCCCGCCTGAGTGATCAGGCGGGGCTTTTTTATGGGCGATTGATTTGAGACCTGCGCAGATTGACTGACATCCAGCATTCGCGAGCAAGCCCGCCGCCACATTCAGTCGGCGTTAAAATTCAGCCTCTGTGGCAGGTCCACATCCCAAAGCACACCCGGATCATTGACGTGAACCTGCGCCACCTTCGCCTGAGCGAACAGAGGCTTGGCGCCACGATCCCCAGTCAACGCCATCAGGCCTGGCCCGAACGCACGACCAAACGCCACAGGATGGCCGCACGTTCCCGCATGCACCGGCACGCTGATACCCTCCTCCTGCAGCGCGTCCAGCACCTGCTCGATGCTCGATGCTTGAATAAACGGCATGTCGCCCAATACCACCAACCAGCCGTCTGCCGCGCCACTGGCCGCAACCACCGCAGCAAGGCTGTCGCCCATGCCGGCGGAATGCAGCAACAGGACTTCACAGCCGTAAGCCTGTGCCAGGCGAATCACCTCCAACCGGTCCGGCGAAGTCACCACCCAGCGCTTTACAACACGCGCAGGCAAATTCACAAGCACCTGCTCGATCACCGGCCGTGTCACACCATCGCGGCCCACGCAATCGGCCAGCAACTTGTCTTTATCTGGCCCCGCCTCAGCGCGGAAACGACTGCCCTGCCCTGCCGCCAGCACAATCGCGACAACCGTCATGGGGCCGCTACCGGCAACGGCTTTTTCTGCAGTGTTGCCACGCCGTTCTTGATCGCAACGATTTCGGCCATCAACGACAACGCAATTTCCGACGGTGTATGACTGCCGATATGCAAACCGATCGGCCCATGCAAGCGGGCAATGGCTTGCGTCGAGAGGCCCAGCGCCGCCAGGTTCTCTCGGCGCTTCTGGCTGTTGACCCGCGAACCAAGGGCGCCAATGTAGAACGCTGTGGAATTGAGCGCCGTCAGCAGCGCCATGTCATCCAGGCGTGGATCGTGGGTCAGACAGACGATGGCAGTGCGTTCATCGGTCTGGATATTGAGCACCGCTTCATCCGGCATGCCCGGCACAAAGCGGCCGTGCTGCTCTTCCCAGCCATAGACGAATTCTTCACGCGGGTCGCAGATCAGCACTTCGAAATCCAGCAACCGTGCCATCTCAGCCACGTAGCGTGACAACTGGCCCGCACCGATCAGCAACAAACGCCAACGGGGGCCATAGATTGCACGCAGGCGTTCGCCATCGAAGGTCACGGCATCGGTCTTGCTCGCACCGCTCAAGTTCACCGCGCCAGTGGCCAGGTCCAACTCGCGCGCAACGATTTCATGCGCCTCACACCGCGCCAGCAATTCGGCGACCCAAGCCCAGCTGTCCACGCGCTCTTCTGTCAGGCGTAATGTCCCGCCGCAAGGCAAGCCAAAACGCGCAGCCTCATCCCGGGTGACGCCGTAGGTCACCAGTTGCACCGGCGGCGCATCGTCCGGCAAGCGACCGTCCTGCAAGCGCGCGATCAAGTCATCCTCGATGCAGCCACCGGACACCGACCCAATCACGACACCGTCGCCCCGCAAGGCCAACATCGCCCCAGGCGGGCGCGGCGCACTGCCCCAGGTCTGGACCACGCTGTAAAGCACCACTCGGTGCCCAGCGCGGCGCCAATCGAGCACGCTGCGCAAGACATTCAGATCCACACTGTCCATCGAAACTCCTGCAAGCGATTGCAGCGCAAACATGCGGCTGGCTAATGGGTTTTAGAGCGGACACCCCGGCGCGAGTTTCATCAGCATAGTCCGGCCAGGGCCAACAAACGCCGGTAGATACCCGCCTCATCGCGGTTTGATGAAGTGATTGCTGACTGTAAATCAAAAGAACCGAAAAGTGACCCCGCAGAAACGCAAACGCCCCGATCAAGTCGGGGCGTTTGCAGAGCGTCTGACGCGATTCACGCCTTCGGCATGTTACTTGACCGCAGGAGCAGGGCCTTCAGCCACGCCCAGGTCATCTTCCGGACGGGTGTCGGAGATGCCAGTGCCGCCGGACGCCAGCTCGCTGTGCAGCTTGTCGGTGTCCAGTTCCTTGACCCACTTGGCCACAACGATGGTGGCAACGGCGTTACCGACCAGGTTGGTCAGTGCGCGGGCTTCGGACATGAAGCGGTCGATACCCAGGATCAGCGCCAGGCCGGCAACCGGCAGGTGGCCAACAGCCGACAGGGTGGCCGCCAGCACAATGAAGCCCGAACCGGTCACGCCTGCAGCGCCTTTGGAGGACAGCAGCAGCACCAGCAGCAAGGTGATCTGGTGGGTGATGTCCATGTGGGTGTCGGTCGCCTGAGCGATGAACACGGCCGCCATGGTCAGGTAGATCGAGGTGCCGTCGAGGTTGAAGGAGTAGCCGGTCGGAATCACCAGGCCTACTACGGATTTCTTCGCGCCCAGACGCTCCATCTTGATCAGCATGCGTGGCAGTGCCGATTCCGAGGAGGAAGTCCCCAGTACGATCAACAGCTCTTCACGGATGTAGCGAACCAGCTTCAACACGCTGAAACCGTGTGCGCGGCAGATGGCGCCCAGCACCACGACCACAAACAGGACGCAGGTGATGTAGAAGCAGATCATCAGCTGACCCAGCTGAACCAGCGAGCCTACACCGTAGGCACCGATGGTGAACGCCATGGCGCCCAGGGCACCCAGTGGCGCGAGCTTCATGATCATGTTGATGATGTTGAACATCACGTGCGCGAAGCGATCGATGAAGTCCAGCACCGGCTTGCCGTAGGCACCCAGGCGGTGCAGGGCGAAACCGAAGATCACCGAGAACATCAGCACTTGCAGGATATCGCCGTTGGCGAAAGCGCCGACGATGGTGTTCGGGATCACGTTAAGGATGAAGCCAACCACGCTCTGGTCTGCACCGGCAGTCACGTAGGCCGCGACTTTGGAGGCGTCCAGGGTAGCCACGTCGATGTGCATGCCGGCGCCCGGTTGCACGACGTTAACCACGACCAGACCGATCAACAGGGCGATGGTGGAAACAACTTCGAAGTACAGCAGCGCGTAGCCACCGGTTTTGCCAACCGATTTCATGCTTTGCATGCCAGCGATGCCGCTGACAACGGTGCAGAAGATGATCGGGGCGATGACCATTTTGATCAGCTTGATGAAGCCGTCACCCAGTGGCTTGAGCGCCACGCCGGTCTGCGGGTAGAAGTGACCGAGCAAAATACCGATAACGATTGCAACGATCACCTGGAAATACAGGGATTTGTACAGTGGCTGACGAGTCGTCATTGCAAAGTTCCTCAATCGCACCGTGTGGCAAATATCCGCCATTGCCCACGACACTTGAATTGCGAACCCTCCTGCACTGGAGGGATTTGTTGTTTGCGAGGTCCGTTGAAACCGGCCTGCGCTGTTCTCTGTATCGCAAACGCCGTGCCACATCGCTTAAAAACGCTGAAGGCCTTTAGACATCAGGGCTGGGGGCACGGCGACGGCCCTGCACACCTTGGGAGATGTGGCGGAATTCCGCCAGGCCACCCGGTCTCGTCCTACAATTTGGCGGATATCCGCCTTGTCGCCCCTCCCGGTGATGGCTAACATCCGCCACTCCATGGACGAGGCCCTCACATGCGTGAACGTACCATCGCCAGCCACTACGCCCGAGCCGCCCTCGGTGGTGCGCGCCGGGCGGGCTACGACTGCTCGGGCCTGCTGCTGCAGGTGGGCATCACCCCAGAGCTGTTGACCGAACCCCGCGCCCGCATCGCCCCCGAGCAATTTACCCGGCTGTTGCAGATGTTGTGGCTGGCGCTGGACGACGAATACCTGGGGTTCGCCGAAGGTCCGAGCAAGCGCGGCACTTTCGCCATGATGTGCCACGCGCTGATTCACTGCCGCACCCTGGAGAAGGCTCTGGAACGCGGCTTATTATTTTATAGCCTATTCCCACAGGGTCCGCGCTGGCAGCTGACGAGAGAAGGCGACATGGCCCGGCTGAGCCTGGACGATTCGCAGTTGTGGGACCCGGATCACTTCCTCAGTGAATGCCTGCTGGTGATCTGGCATCGCCTGGGCAGTTGGTTGATCGGCCAGCGTATCCGCCTGCAACAGGCAACGTTCAGCTACCCGATGCCGGCCCATGCCGGCGAATATGACCTGCTCTTTCCCTGCCCTCAGGTATTCGGCGCGCCACACAGCAGCCTGGTGTTTCCCAGCCGCTACTTGAGCTTGCCGCTGCTGCAGGACGAACGCACCCTCAAGCATTTTCTTGAGCGCTCCCCCGCCGACCTGCTGTCGCGGCCGGATGAAGGCGACAGCCTGAGCAGCCAGCTGCGCCGCTTGTTGAGCCGTGACCGCACGCCCTGGCCGGACCTCGAAGCGGTCGCGCAGCACCTACACATCAGCCCTCAAACCCTGCGCAGGCATTTACGTGAGGAAGGCACCAGCTTTCAGGCGCTCAAGGATGAATTGCGACGGGACATTGCCATCTATCACTTGGGACGGGCCGATTTGTCTTTGCAGGAGATTGCCGAGCAGCTGGGGTTTTCTGAGCCGTCGGCGTTTCATCGGGCGTTCAAGAAGTGGACGGGCTTGACGCCTGGGGCGTATCGGGCGCAGGAGAGTTAGCGGTGTGTGCCATTGCCGGCCCCTTCGCGAGCAAGCCCGCTCCCACATTCGACCGCATTCCTACAGGATAAACGCGGTTAAATGTGGGAGCGGGCTTGCTCGCGAAGGGGCCAGTGGAGTCAACAGAGATCACAAGGCCGGAAAGTGAATCTTGAACGCCGCGCCGCCCAATGGTGAGTCGCCCAAGGTCAGCCGCGCGCTGTAGCTTTCGATAATGTCCTTGACCACCGCCAGACCGATGCCCTGCCCCGGATGCTGGCGGTCCAGCCGCTCGCCCCTTTGCAGGATCCGCGCACGCTGATCAGGTGGCACGCCCGGCCCGTCATCTTCAATGCACAACTCGGTGCCTTCGAGGCTTTCTGTCAGGCTGATGCGCACTTCGCTCAGGCACAGGCGATAGGCGTTTTCCAGCAAGTTGCCGAGCATTTCGAGCAACGCGCCCTTCTCGATCGGCACATCGCATTCGGCCGGCAACTCAAAGGTCACCGTCACGCGTTTATCGCGATAGACCTTGTCCAGCGTGTCGCACAAGCTTTGCAATACCGGCTCAAGGCGCACCTGGTGGCGCACCAGGCCGCTTTTACGCAGGCTGGCACGCTGCAGCTGGTAGCCGATCTGCTGGCTCATCCGTTCGATCTGCGATTGCAATACCCAGGCCTGGCCGCGATCTTCCGGGCGCTGCGCCATGTCCTCACTCACACCCTGCAACACGGCCAGCGGCGTTTTCAGGCTATGGGCCAAGTCGTCGAGGGAATCGCGGTAGCGCGCCCGTTGTTCACGCTCGCTGTGCAGCAACCGGTTGAGAGAGCCCGTCAGACGCAGCAATTCACGGGGATGCTCCTCGGAAAGGCTTTCGCGGGTGCCGCCTTCGATCTGGTCAAGTTCCTGGCTCAGGCGCCGCAGCGCCTGCAGGCCCCACGTCAGGCCCAGCCACAGCAACGTCAGCAACACCAGCAAGGCCGCGCCGAACCCCAAATAAAGGTTTTCCCGCAGGCCTTCAAGGGTCAGCTGGTATTCGCGCACCGGCTGCAGGGCCACGATACTGAACGCCGCGCTCTTGCCGCCCAGCAGCTTGACCTCGACGTCATACACGAAAAATTCCTGACCATTGGCTTCGCGAATGCGCGCGAACTCGTTACCGCGCCCGTCGTAGCGCGGCTTGTAGTTGATATTTTCTTCCTGAGTAGCGCGTGAGCGCCATACCAGATGGCCTTCACGGTCGTAGATATAGCCAAGCAGACGGCTATCGGTGAGGTTGAAACGTTCGTCCGGCAACTGCGCCGGCATCAGCAGGCGGTTGTTTTCGACGCGCGCAGCGGAAATCAGAGTGGTGACGTCCGACGCCAGGCGCTGCTCGATGGAATCCTGCAGCGCCAGGCTGAACGCCCCTTGCATGGCGGGCAATAAGCCCAGCATAAACAACACGGCTAGGGTGGTGGCCGCCAGCATCAAGCGCACACGTAACGAGCGTATCAACGGCAGCGCTCATTAAACAGGTAACCCAGACCCCGCACGGTGTCGATCGGCTTGAACCCCGCCGGCCCTTCCAGCTTGCGGCGCAGGCGGCCGACCAGCACTTCGATCACGTTTGGATCACGCTCGTCGTCATCGGGATAAAGCTGCTCCATCAAGCGGTCCTTGGCGACGACTTGCTGATGGTGGCGCATCAAGTATTCGAGAATCCGATACTCATAGGCGGTCAGCGCCAGCGGCTGCTCATCCAGGGATGCTTGCTTGCGATTGAGGTCCAGCAGCAAGGGCCCGGCAACAATGGTCGACTGGGTGAACCCGCTGGAGCGGCGCAGCAAGGCGTTCATCCGCGCCTCCAGCTCTTCGAACTGGAACGGCTTGACCACATAGTCGTCAGCGCCGGCCGCCAAGCCTTCGACCTTGTCCTGCCAGTTGCCGCGGGCGGTGAGGATCAGGATCGGGAAGGTCTTGGCCTGGCTGCGCAGTTGGCGGATCAGGTCCAGGCCGCCCATGCCGGGCAGGCCCAGGTCGATGATGGCCAGGTCATGGTTGAATTGCCCGGTCTGGTACAGGGCTTCCTCGGCATTGGCCACGGCCTCGACCACGTGCCCGCTGTCGGTCAGGCGGGTGAACAGGTGATGACGCAACAGCGCCTCATCTTCCACGACCAGCAATTTCATAAGGCTCTCCAAGGCAATTCAACTGTCCGACAGGGGGATATCATAGCGGCCCTGCAAGTCTTGCGGGCGCAGTTTAATGCCATTGTATTGGCCCGTCAGGTGTTCGTAACCGGTGCGGTAGGCAGGTTGCGCGGCGCTCAGGCCCAGGGACTGGCCCCACGGCGCGGCCTGGGTGCCCGCGTCTTCGAAGCTGACACGATGGATCAGGTTGCTGGACTTTTTGGTTTTCT
This sequence comes from Pseudomonas sp. Larv2_ips, assembly GCF_963879675.1. Classification (NCBI taxonomy): domain Bacteria; kingdom Pseudomonadati; phylum Pseudomonadota; class Gammaproteobacteria; order Pseudomonadales; family Pseudomonadaceae; genus Pseudomonas; species Pseudomonas sp. Larv2_ips. The sequence goes on along the minus strand of NZ_CAWOAW010000027.1, from coordinate 1,108,318 downwards.
CGCCACCAAATGCCGCAAATGCACCGTCCGACGCCTGGACGCCGGCAGTGGCACTGAGCATGGTTAACGCCAACATCAGCTTTTTGATCGCAGTCATGGTGCTTACCTCTACGCGTTTTGGCTGTTGAGCCCAGACTACGCAGGCGCCCCTGAACTCCCCCTGAACGGGCTCTGAACCGGGCCTGAACCGTGACGGGCTATCCACTGGCGCGCCAACTGACGCAAAATACCGCGCATGACGCCTCTACCCGCTTGCTGCACCCCACTTGATGCCCATTGGCCGCTGCCCGCTCCGTTGCCGGGCACGGTGTTTCTGAGCACCCGTTTCGATCCGGCCTTATTAGCTGCCGGTGATTTCCAGCGTTGCGCGGTGCCGCCTCCGGCCAGCATCCAGCGCTCGGTGGCCAAGCGCCAGGCGGAGTTTCTCGCCGGCCGCCTGTGCGCCCGCGCGGCACTGCAACAACTCGATCACCTCGATTGCGTGCCGCCCATCGGCGAAGACCGTGCGCCGGTGTGGCCTGAACACATCAGCGGCTCAATCACCCACAGCACCGGGCACGCTGCGGCGATTGTCGGGCACAAAGCGCAATGGCGTGGGCTGGGGATGGATCTGGAGAATGTGCTGGCCCTGGACCGGGCCGAACGCCTGGCCGGGGAGATTCTGACGGCTGAAGAAATGCAGCGCATGGCAAGCGTGCCGCGCGAGCAGGTTGCCTTGTTGGTGACGCTGACGTTTTCGGCCAAGGAAAGTCTGTTCAAGGCGCTCTACCCGATCGTGCAGAAGCGCTTTTACTTCGAACATGCCGAGGTGGTGGAGTGGTCAGCAGCCGGGCATGTGCGGTTGCGGTTGCTAACCGACCTGTCGGCTGAGTGGTGCCACGGCACAGAGCTGGAGGGGCAGTTTGGGGTGGACGGGGAGCAGTTGTTGAGCCTGGTGGCCATCCGGGCCTGATCTACCGCCATCGCAGGCAAACCAGCTCCCACTTTTTTGCATGCATTCCCCCTGTGAGAGCTGGCTTGCCTGCGATAGCGATCTCAAGCCTTCTCCTGATCCCGTGGCCAGCTCAAACTGAAACACGCCCCGCCCAGGTTGTTGCTCTTGCTGATCAACGCCCGCCCGCCGTGCCAATAGATGATCCGCCGCACAATCGACAACCCCAGGCCGTGCCCGCCCGAGGCGCGGGTGCGGCTGTCGTCCAGGCGCAGAAACGGCGTGAAAATGCGCTCCCAGGCGCTTTCCGGCACACCGGGGCCGTCGTCTTCCACATCGATGCGGCACCGCACCTGGCCGACCTGGTAGCTGATCAACACCTCGCCCTGGGCGTGGCGCATCGCATTGCTCACCAGGTTTTGCACGGCGCGGTGCAGGTAGCGCGGTTCGGCATCGACCCAGGCATCGTCCCAATGCGCCGACGACAAGCAAATACCGCGGGCCACGTTGACCTGAGGGCGCAGTGGCGACAATTCGCCGATCACCTGATCGAGCAACGCGCTGAGGTCGACCCGCTGGAAATTCAGCTCCGGCGCGCCCTGCTCCAGGCGCGCGTAGGTGAGCATTTCGTCAACCAGGCCATCCAGGTCTTGAATGTCGCTGTCCATGCCATCCATGTATTTGCGCCGCGCCTCGGGGCCGGCGGCGCCGCCGATCATCTCCAGGCCAAAGCGCAGGCGTGCCACCGGAGTGCGCAATTCGTGGGACACCGCCCGCACCAGCTCACGCTGAATCGCCAGTAACTGCTGCAAGTGCTCGGCCATGCCATTAAAGGCCGCCGCCAGCCGCCCCACCGAGTCGGCGCCGCGTGCCGGCACGCGGACCTCCAGATTGCCTTTAGCAATACGTGTGGCCGCCGCTTCCAGCCCCTTGAGCCGCCGCTCGAGCTGGCGCACCAATAAATACACGATCAAGCCGATCAGGGTCAGGCTGATCAAGGCGATCAGGATCAGCCACTGCGGCGGGTAAGGGTTCATTTGGTACAGCGGGCCGATTTCCAGTACCCATGGCGTCCCGACCATGCCGGCAAACACGCGGATCGAATCGCCGCCCTTGCCCAAGGCCATCACCGTATCGCCTTCCGACACCCGGCGACGCTGATCGTCGTCCATGTCCGCTTGATCCAGGGTCATCAGGTGCATGTCAAAACCAAAACCTTTGGCTTGCTTGATGTCGGCCAGCTTTTGCGGTTGCTCGGCGACCGGGAAGCGCACCAGTTCGTCCGCCAACAGGTAAATCGTCGCGCGGGCCAATTGCTCGCTGATCTGTTGCACTTCGCCGGTGAGTACCAGCTGTTCCTGCTCGCTGACCAGGCGCAGCACCCGCGCGGCATGCGGCCCGGTCTGCTCGACCAGCACCTGGCCGCGTTGCAGGCGGTTGCGTTGGCTCAGGTCCAGTTGCGCGTCGGTGAGTGTGCGCAACTCCAGGGGAATGCCCAGCAAACGCTCCCACACCGCAAGGGCGCGCTGGCGTTCGATGGCGCTCATGGGCTGCAGGTTGTCGCCCATCAACGCGAAGGTGCCGTGGGCCAGGCGTTCACGGTATTGACCGCTGCGCACTTCATTGAGCAGGTGCAGAGCCAGTACGCCCAGCAGCGCGACCAGGATCAGCGCCGCGCACATGCCGCCATAGATGCGCAGGAAGATCGAGTTCACAGCGGCATATCGGCAGCGGCTTCGGGGACGAACAGGTAGCCTTTGCTGCGGATGGTCTTGATCAGGCGCGGATGGATCGGGTCGTCGCCGATTTTGGGGCGAATGCGTGAGATGCGCACATCGATGGAGCGGTCCTGGCCGTCATAGCCGATGCCGCGCAAGGCGATGAAGATTTCCTCGCGCGACAGGATGCGCCCGGCATTCGCCACCAGTAGCCATAACAGGTCGAATTCGGCACTGGTCAACTCGATACCGCCTTCGTGCAGCCAGGCTTCGCGCAGGGCGTTGTCCACCACCAAAGGGCCAAATTGCAGGCGACGCTGGTTTTCCACGGCAATCGGCAAGGCCGGCTCACTGCGCCGCAGCAGGGCCTGGATACGCGCCAGCAACAGTCGCGGGCGCACGGGTTTGCACACGTAATCATCGGCGCCCATGTCCAGGCCCTGCACCTGGTCCATGTCATCGGTGCGTGCAGTGAGCATCAGGATCACACCGTCATAGCGCTCGCGCACGCTGCGGCAGATGCTCAGGCCATCTTCGCCGGGCAGCATCAGGTCGAGGATGACCAGGTCGGGCTGTTCGGCAATGATGCGTGCCGCCGCCAGGGCGCCGTCGCTTTCCACCGCCACCCGCAGGCCGTTGCTCTCCAAATAATCACGGGTCAACTCGGCCAATCGCTCGTCGTCCTCGACGATCAATATCTGCCAGGCTTCTTGCTCCATGCGCTACCTCGGTTCTAATTATTGTCATCTACGGGGCACACACTACTGCCTCTATTGAAGGCCGATTGTAGCCATGCGCCAGCCCTCTGGCACAAGCCGGGAAATCCATTCGGTGATCACGTTTTTTTGTGGTAGGGTTCGCGCCCTCAAAATTCCAATCAGCTGTTTTTACCTTGGAATATTCGGTGACAAACGGCGCGATCCAGTAGTACTGCGGCCTACACGGGCGTTCTACGTTTCATACACATTTTACCCACAGCGTTATCCACAGGTAGTGCGTTGCTAAGCCCCCCAAAACGCATTATCTTGTACCTCGGCGCTAAAAAAACCCTACATGTAGGGTTTTAAGCGAAAAAACCAAACACAGATCAGACAAGAAACTCAAGCGCTTTCTTGCTCCCGTTTGGTTGGAACCAACGCATTTTCTAAAAGCCCAAACCGCGCACGCGGATGGCAGCCGTTTTCCAGCCTCCAGGGCAGAAAGCGGTACGGGTGTTGCAGTGCTTGAAGCGAGCAACTGTCACCCACCAGGAATACGGCGAAGGGCGCCTCAAGGCCCGAACCGAAGACTTCGGCATGGAAGCGGCGCGATGAGCTCCCTTCCTCCTGTCCCGAAGTTGTTATGCCAGGCCCAGGCCTGCTGTAAGTGCTTCAGGACGGAACGGTGGGCACCGTGATGGTGCCCAAATAAATATAGAATGTGGAGACAACCCCCCATGCAAACCGACACAACTCGCGAGAACCCGCAGGGCTCCGTGCCGCAGGCCGCTGATTCGAATATGGATCTGTCCGCCACTGCACCTGGCCAACTGCGAGTGATCAAGCGTAACGGCACTGTCGTTCCTTACACCGATGACAAAATCACCGTCGCCATCACCAAAGCGTTTCTTGCAGTTGAAGGCGGCACCGCTGCTGCCTCGTCGCGCATCCATGACACCGTTGCCCGCCTGACCGAACAAGTCACCGCAACCTTCAAGCGTCGCATGCCCTCGGGCGGCACCATCCACATCGAAGAAATCCAGGACCAGGTCGAACTGGCCCTGATGCGTGCCGGCGAGCAGAAAGTTGCCCGCGACTACGTGATCTACCGTGACTCGCGCGCCAAGGAACGCGCGGTACGCACCCCGGCTGAAGAAGCTGCCGTGCAAGCTCACCCGTCGATCCGCATCACCCTGGCTGACGGCACATTTGCACCGCTGGACCTGGGCCGCCTGAACACCATCATCACCGAGGCCTGCGAAGGCCTGGAAGAAGTCGACGGTGACCTGATCCAGCGCGAAACCCTGAAGAACCTGTACGACGGCGTGGCCCTGACCGACGTCAACACCGCCCTGGTGATGACCGCCCGTACCCTGGTTGAACGTGAGCCGAACTACTCGTTCGTGACCGCGCGCCTGCTGATGGACACCCTGCGTGCCGAAGGCCTGGGCTTCCTGAAAGTCGCCGACAGCGCCACCCACCACGAGATGGCTGACCTGTACGCCAAGGCCCTGCCTGCCTACATCGCCAAGGGTATCGAATTCGAATTGCTGAACCCGATCCTGGCCACCTTCGACCTGGAAAAACTCGGCAAGGCGATTAACCACGAGCGCGATCAGCAGTTCACCTACCTGGGCCTGCAGACCCTGTACGACCGTTACTTCATCCACAAGGACGGTATCCGTTTCGAACTGCCGCAAGTGTTCTTCATGCGCGTGGCCATGGGCCTGGCGATCGAAGAGAAGCACAAAGAAGACCGCGCCATCGAGTTCTACAACCTGTTGTCGTCCTTCGACTACATGTCGTCGACCCCAACCCTGTTCAACGCCGGCACCCTGCGTCCACAGCTGTCGAGCTGCTACCTGACCACCGTGCCGGATGACCTGTCGGGCATCTACCACGCGATCCACGACAACGCCATGTTGTCCAAATTCGCCGGCGGCCTGGGCAACGACTGGACCCCTGTGCGTGCACTGGGTTCGTACATCAAGGGCACCAACGGCAAGTCCCAGGGCGTTGTACCGTTCCTGAAAGTGGTGAACGACACCGCTGTAGCCGTGAACCAGGGTGGCAAGCGCAAAGGCGCTGTGTGTGCCTACCTGGAAACCTGGCACATGGACATTGAAGAGTTCATCGAGCTGCGCAAGAACACCGGTGATGACCGTCGTCGTACCCACGACATGAACACCGCCAACTGGATCCCTGACCTGTTCATGAAGCGTGTCTTCGATGACGGCCCATGGACCCTGTTCTCGCCATCCGAAGTGCCAGACCTGCACGACCTGACCGGCAAGGCCTTCGAAGAGCGTTACGAGTACTACGAAGCCCTGTCCCAGTACCCAGGCAAGATCAAGCTGTTCAAGACCATCCAGGCCAAAGACCTGTGGCGCAAAATGCTGTCCATGCTGTTTGAAACCGGCCACCCATGGCTGACCTTCAAAGACCCGTGCAACCTGCGCAGCCCGCAGCAGCACGTGGGCGTGGTCCACAGCTCGAACCTGTGCACCGAGATCACCTTGAACACCAACAAGGACGAGATCGCCGTTTGCAACCTGGGCTCGATCAACCTGCCGAACCACATCGTCAACGGCAAGCTGGACACCGCCAAGCTGGAACGCACCGTGAACACCGCCGTTCGCATGCTCGATAACGTTATCGACATCAACTACTACTCGGTACCACAGGCTCAGAACTCCAACTTCAAGCACCGCCCGGTCGGCCTGGGCATCATGGGCTTCCAGGACGCGCTGTACCTGCAGCACATTCCTTACGGTTCGGACGCTGCGGTCGAGTTCGCCGACAAGTCGATGGAAGCGGTCAGCTACTACGCGATCCAGGCTTCCTGCGACCTGGCCGACGAGCGCGGTGCCTACGAGACGTTCCAGGGTTCGCTGTGGTCCAAAGGCATCCTGCCGCTGGATTCGCAACAGATCCTGATCGAGCAGCGTGGCCAGAAGTACATCGACGTTGACCTGAACGAATCCCTGGACTGGGCGCCGGTACGTGCCCGTGTACAGAAAGGCATTCGTAACTCCAACATCATGGCCATCGCACCGACCGCCACCATCGCCAACATCACTGGCGTGTCGCAGTCGATCGAACCGACCTACCAGAACCTCTATGTGAAATCGAACCTGTCGGGCGAATTCACCGTGATCAACCCGTACCTGGTTCGCGACCTGAAAGCTCGCGGCCTGTGGGACTCGGTCATGATCAACGACCTGAAGTACTACGACGGTTCCGTGCAGCAGATCGAGCGCATCCCGCAAGAACTCAAAGAGCTCTACGCAACTGCGTTCGAAGTGGACACCAAGTGGATCGTTGACGCGGCCAGCCGTCGTCAGAAGTGGATCGACCAGGCGCAGTCGCTGAACCTGTACATCGCCGGCGCTTCGGGCAAGAAGCTGGACGTGACCTACCGCATGGCCTGGTACCGTGGTCTGAAAACCACTTACTACCTCCGTGCCCTGGCCGCGACCAGCACCGAGAAGTCGACCATCAACACCGGTAAGCTGAACGCTGTTTCCAGCGGCGGCAACCACGGTGATGATTCGGTTCTCGCAGCACCAGCCGGTCCAGCGCCAGTGCCTAAGGCCTGCGCGATTGATGAGCCGGATTGCGAAGCTTGCCAATAAGCTGAGCTGATCCCGGGCTTGATTGCCCGGGATTGAAAAAAACCGATAGACCCTGCTGCAATGGGTTTATCGGTTTTTTTGTTTTTACGCTAAACGAATTCGTAGGCGTTGCCTTCCTGGGGAGCGCCGCCTCGCCCTCCCCACAACTCTACGCGACCGCCAATCACCGCCATTGAATGGCCGCCATAATCCACCACGCCCAGTGCGCCGCTTGCCAGCGCTGAACTCGAAGAGTCTTTATAGAGACCATTCAATCCAAGCCGGTCCAGCGCCTCTCGCCCCATCTCGCCATTGTTCAAGCTTTGCATCGCATGCGCGAAACTCTGCCTGGCGACCTCGGGGTCGTCATCAAAACCATTCCCTTCCATCTGTGCACGCTTGGCACTTACGGCGTACATAAAGTTGGCGTCGGTCATCATCGAGGGATTATCCCCCTTGAACTGTGCGTAGCTGGCGGCGTGCCTCAGTTCAGCTTTGGATAAATCCAGTTCGAAGCCATCGCGCATCTTGACGTGATAGCCACCAGCGGTCTCATGCACCTCAGCGAAAACATCAGTGGGCTTCTGCCCAAACTTCATCATCGCCCCCTTTATCGCGGCAACCGTGACGCAATTACCATCGGGCCCCTGGCTGAATCCACTCCAGATATTGTCCGGTTTCTTGCCCGGGTTACTTGCGTCCGGCTTGTAGTTGAAATGCTTGGAGCCTTCGGTAATCGGCAGATTACTCATGGGCTCACTGCCGCCAAAATCGCTTGGACTAACCCGACCGCCATCACCGCCACCGCCGCCGCCACCACCGCGGTCTGGCGAGGGTGTTGGTGAAGGTGCTGGAGACGGAGTTGGCTCATCTGCAAACAGCTCTGGAAACAGCCTCTTCAACAGCGCAAGAAAATCTGTAACCGCCTCCCGCTTCAACTGCTCAAGGATCGCTTTGAATTTTTCCTCTCCCAGCGCGTTTCGCTTTTCATTGAGCTTGTCGCGCAGGTCCTGGACAGTCTGGTTTTTGGCGGTTTTTTCGGCGTCATCCAACTGCCTGAGAAGCTGCGTGACCGCGTCTTTATCGGCATCGACCGCATCCCGGCTGCCCTCTGACCGGCTGACTCCACTCAGGTACTGCCCCGCCCACCCCACGCCATAACGCACAACTCCAGCCCCCTGGCCGGACATCGACGAACTTCCCATACCGAGCCACCTTGTGATCGAACACGTTGAGGCTTGATGAGTGGGAAGAACCGTGTGGCCGGTTCCAACATGGGCCTGTCGGCTGTGATCAGGCCAGAGGTGGGAATATTCCCCGATGCCAAATGGCAGGCAAAAAAAAGCCCCTCGATCAAGGGGCTTTCGTTGCGCGTGCGCGTCAGGCCAACAGCATCAGGTCATCTGAATGATGGTCTGCATGATGGTGCTCTGAGTGGAGATGGTCTTGGCGTTCGCCTGATAGTTGCTCTGGGCCTTGATCAGGTCCACCAGCTCGTTGGTCAGGTTGACGTTGGAGTTCTCCAGGGATTTGGACACGATCGAACCCAGGGTGCCGGCTTGCGGGGTGTCGTAACCCGGCTGACCCGACGCATAGGTTTCTTTCCAAGTGGTGCCGCCCGCCGGCTGCAGGCCTTGTTCGTTGTTGAAGCTGGCCAGGGAAAGCTGGCCGATGGCCTTGCTCTGCTGGTTGCTGAAGGTCGCGAACAACACGCCGTTACCGTCAATGTTCAGACCGGTGATCTGGCCGGTAGCGTAGCCATCGGTGACCGGTGGGTTACGGTAGGTGGCCGAGTTGTACTGGGTGATGTTGCTCATGTTGATGGCAATCCCACCAGGGTTGGCGTTCGCACCGTTTTTGGTCCACACGCCGTTGGTCACTGTGCCCGGCACCCAGCCGGTCAGCTGCAAGGTGGTGCTGGAAGTGGTGCCCGTAACAATCCCGGTGAGCTTGCCGGAACCGTCGAAGCTCAACGTCGAGGCGACCGGCGGCGTCGAGCCTGTGCCGGTAGGCGCCGAACCGTCAGGGTTACGGCCATCGATCAGGGTGTAGGATTTCCAGGTGTTGGAATCCGTTTTCACCAGGTATTGCACCATTGGGTGGGCGTTGCCCTGGGTGTCATACAAGGTGGTGTTGTATTGAGTGCTGAACGTGGTGGAGTCAGTTGGATCAAACGGCTTGGTCGTCTGATCAATCACCGGCGACGACGAGTTCAGGTTGCTGGTGGAGTCGACTTTGGTGGAAGCCTTGGGCGGCAGGTTCGACAGGTTCAATTGCAGGTCGGTCAGCGCACCCTTGATGATATTGCCGTCGGCGTCCGCCGCGTAGCCTTGCAGGCGCGAGGTGCCGGTGTTGTTGGTGACGTAGCCGTCTTTATCCGAACGGAAGGCACCGCTGCGGGTGTATTCCAGCGAGCCGTCACTGCCCTTCTGAACGAAGAAGCCGCCGCCCTGGATCGCCATGTCCAGCAGACCGCCGGTGTTGTTGACGTCACCCTGGGTGAACTGCTGGGAAACGGCCGCCAGGTTCACACCACTGCCGACACTGTTCTGGCCGGTGCCCAGCTTGGACGCGGCGTAGATGTCCGAGAACTCGGCACGGGACGATTTGAAGCCCGTGGTCGCGACGTTGGCGATGTTGTTGCCGGTCACGTCCAGCTGTTTGTTGGCCGCATAGAGGCCGCTAAGGCCGATGTTAAAAGACATGTTTCTCTCCTTCTGCCGTATTTAGCCGGCTCTATGTACCGATAGTCTGAATTTGCGACAGCTTGACGCTGCCCATGCCGCCGGCAAGGTTGAGCAGCATTTCGCCGCCGGTCTTGCTCAACGTCACGCTGGTCACTGTTGCCGGCAGCGAGGTCAACAAGGCAACCGAGTCGCCCGTATCATTTTTGGTGCTGGCCGCGAAGGTATAAGTCCCGGCGGGGGCGACCTCGCCTTTGTCGTCCTTGCCATCCCAGATAAAGCTGGAATCACCGGCGCTTTGGGCGCCCATGTCGAGGGTGCGGACCACGTTGCCGTCTTTGTCGGTGATCTTCACGGAGACGTTGCCCGTCGCCGCGGTCACCGCCACCGAGCCAGTCATGCTCTTGCTGGTATCAACCATGGCCTTGTCGGTCTGGGTGATGATCGAACGCCCGACCAGCGACGATGCCTGCAGCGCTTGCGAGGAACTGAAGTTGCTGGAAATCGCATTTACCGAGTCGTTCAGGGTATTGATGCCTTCCAGGCTGCTGAACTGAGCCAGCTGGGCCACAAACGCGCCGTTGTCCTGTGGCGACAGCGGGTTCTGGTTTTTCAGCTGGGTGACCAGCAGCTGCAGGAATGCATCTTTACCCAGCGCCTGGTTACCGGTGGCCGCGCTGGCCGCCGAAGCGAGGCCGCTGTTGTCTGTCGCGGTCTTGACCTTGGAGTTGAAAAGGTCCTGAACCGGCGTGTTGGGTGTCGTAGAAGTGGTATCAACAATGGCCATTATTTGGCGCCCCTTATCACTGACCCAGGGTCAGGACCTTCTGCATCATGGTTTTGGCGGTGTTCATCATTTCCGCGTTGGTTTGGAACGAGCGGCTGGCGGAAATCATGTCGGCCATTTCCTCGACCACGTTGACGTTGGGGTAGTACACGTAACCCTTTTCGTTCGCGGCGGGATGGTTGGGTTCGTAGCGGGCTTCCAGATTGCTTTGGTCTTCGACCACGCCAAGCACCTGCACGCCCTGGCCTGCGGCATCCTGGTTCTGGAACAGCGAGTCGCCACTACCGCTCTGGCCACTCTGGCCGTCCTGAAACATGGTGGCGAACACCGGGTGACGGGCACGGTAGGTCTGGTCAATGCTCGAAGACACGGTCTCGGCGTTGGCGATGTTACTGGCGACGGTGTTCAGGCGCGTGGTCTGCGCGCTCATGCCACTGCCGGCAATATTGAAAACACTGGCTAAGGACATGGCTTACTCTCCACGCAGGGCTGACATCAGCCCTTTGAATTTGCTGTTGAGCAGGGTGAAGCTGGCCTGGAAGTTCACCGAGTTTTCGGCGTAGGCCGATTGCTCCAGCTGGGCGTCGACGGTGTTCTGGTCGATCGATGGCTGCATCGGCGTGCGATACAGCAACGACTCGTCACCATTGCTCAAGCCTTGCGCTTCGATATGACGGCTGTTGGTCATGTTCAAGGCGAAGGTGCCGTTCTTGGTCTTGTCCTGCTGTGCGGCGAGCACGGCAGAGAAGTCCAGGTCCCGAGCCTTGTAGTTCGGGGTGTCGGCGTTGGCAATGTTGTTGGCCAGGACTTCGGCACGCTGGGCGCGGAAGCCCAGGGCTTGTTCGTGGATACCGAGCGCTTTATCGAAGCTGATGCTCATGGCGGAAACCTTTAGGCTGACCTGCTTTTCGTAACAGGGTTATAGCAAGGTGCATGCCAATTCCTTCGGGGCCCGTAATTCAAGGGTTTGCGGGGAGTTTGCCGGTGGCAATGCCAGAAAAGCGGCAACGGCCTTCCGCGTGGCGCCAGTAAAGCGGCAATACCAGTTGCCGCTTTTATGCAGACTGCCGGTAGTGACACGGCTGCTTGAACGCCAGGCTCAGCAGGCAGCCCTTCAATACAGCGGCCTGAACACTGATCATTGCGTCACCTGGGTTCGAACAGGATTCGGCGAAGCGCTTTGCGGCTGAACACCTGTTTAGGGCCGGCGACGCCAGCGCTCAGGCAGTCATCGACATGAACCCTGCCGAATCGCGCACATAAAAAACGGGAGGCCTTTGGGGGCCTCCCGTTTTTTAATGCTCATGGGCCGATCACTTGGCCTGGTAAATGATACCGGGACTGCACTGCACCATCTGGTAATGGTCCGGCAACCCGTTCAGCGCCTCGGACGCACCGAGGAACAGGTACCCACCACGCTTGAGCGTGCCGTGGATGCGCAACAGGATGTCTTTCTTCACTTCGGCCGAGAAATAGATCAGCACGTTGCGGCAGAACACCATGTCGAACTTGCCCAGGCTGGCGTAGCTGTCGAGCAGGTTGAACGAACGAAACTCTACCCGGCTCTTGATCGGTGCCTTGACCGCCCAGCGTCCCGCCCCTTTGGGGTCGAAGTAACGTTGCAGGCGCTCCTGAGACAAACCGCGGCCCAAGGCCAGGCTGTCGTACTCACCGGTCTTGCAATTGGTGAGCATGGTGCCGGACAAGTCAGTGGCGACAATCTGCGCCCCGGCCTTCAACTGGCCCATGTTAGTGCGCTCGAACTCGTCGATGGACATCGAGATCGAGTACGGTTCCTGCCCCGAGGAGCAAGCGGCCGACCAGATACGCAAGCGCTGGCCCGGACTGGCCTTGATGGCCTCCGGCAGCACTTTGTTCTTGAGCACTTCGAAGGGGTAGGTATCCCGAAACCACAGGGTTTCGTTGGTGGTCATGGCATCCACCACCATTTCCTTGAGCCCACTGCGCGGCTGGCCCTGAATGCGCTGGACCAACTCGCCCAGGGACTTGATGCCCTGCTGCTCCATCAGTTTGTTGAGACGGCTGGATACCAGGTACTGCTTGTTTTCACCGAGCAATATGCCACAGGCTTTTTCCAGGAAGACCCGGAACTGTTCGAAATCCAAATTACCCGTAGACAATGATACCGCCTCTTAAATCGTGTGACCGCCAGGGGAACTCCCCTTAGCCGTGATCTGCTGCCTTGATCCGGTCGACTACCCGGGATGCCAGGTCATCAGGGCGGAATTTGGCCAGAAAGTCATCGGCACCGACCTTCTTGACCATCGCCTGATTGAATACGCCCGACAACGAAGTATGCAGGATGATATGCAGTTTTTGCATGCGTGGATCGTTGCGTATCTCGGCCGTGAGCGTGTAGCCATCCATTTCCGGCATCTCGATGTCGGAGATCATCATCAAAAATTCTTCTTCCGGCTTCTTGCCTTCGTCCACCAGCTTGCGCAGGTAATCCAGGGCCTGGCGACCATCGTTGAGGGCCACCACTTCCACGCCGACGGTTTGCAGGCAACGGCTCACCTGTTTGCGCGCAACCGAGGAATCGTCCACGGTCAGCACGCGCAGCGAGATTGCCTTGTGCGCCGTTTCGGCGTCGACGACGCCCACCGAAATCGATTCGGAGGTCGGTGCCACTTCCGCGAGGATCTTCTCCACGTCGATGATTTCCACCAACTGGTTATCGACCCGAGTCACCGCCGTCAGGTAGTGATCGCGCCCCGTGCCCTTGGGCGGCGGGTGGATTTCTTCCCAGTTCATGTTGACGATGCGTTCCACCGAGCGCACCAGGAAACCCTGGGTCTTGGTGTTGTATTCGGTAATGATCACGAACGGGTTCTGGCGGTCCTGCAGCCCCGCAGAGCCGGTGGCCAAGGCCAGGTCAAGAATGGGGATGGTCGCACCACGGATGTTGGCCACGCCACACACCACCGGACTGGACTTGGGCATGATCGTCAGCTTGGGACACTGCAACACTTCCCGCACTTTAAACACGTTGATGCCATACAGCTGCTTGCCGTCCAGGCGAAAAAGCAACAACTCCAGGCGATTCTGCCCTACCAGCTGTGTGCGCTGGTTTACTGAATCCATTACTCCTGCCATGCCCAGACTCCTACGCAAAAACCTTAGGGGTACGACGCGTACCCAACACTAAACGGCACGAGCTTTGCTATTTATTGATTTATGAACCTTAAAACGACAGTTTCCCGACGCATCCCACGCTACCGCAGAGTTGTCTGCGTCTGGCTGGCATTGCTTGCCTTGGGCGCAGGCACCACGGCCCGTGCAGATAATGTCACCTTGCCTGATCTCCTTATCGGCGTCACTCAAGGCTTTCTTGAATTCACTGTAGAAGATTATCTGGCGACCACGCAGGCGCCGGGGCGTTATGAAATTCAGGTGAACCCGCTGGACCCGCGCCTGCGCATGCCCATGTGCGACAAGGAATTGACAGCCACGCTGGAAAGCCCCGCCCAGCCCATCGGCCGCGTGACGGTCAAAGTGCGCTGCGACGGCGCCTCGCCCTGGACCGTGTTCGTCCCGGCGCAGGTCAAACTGTTTCGTGATGTAGTGGTTGTCACACGCCCGCTCAAACGGACGGGCATCATCGGGTTTGAAGACGTTGCGCTGCGTGAACGGGATATCAGCTCGATCAATCAGGGTTATCTCACCTCGGTGGACCAGGCCGTCGGGCAAAAACTTACCCGACCAATGGTCACCGACCAAGTGATTACGCTGGTGCATCTGGAACAGGCCGAGGTAATTCGCAAGGGCGACCAGGTGGTGATTTCCGCCAGCAGTGGCGGGCTGACGGTAAAGATGCCGGGCGAGGCGCTGTCCAATGGCGGCATGAGCGAACAGATTCGGGTCAAAAACCTCAATTCCAATCGCGTGATCAAGGCACAGGTGATGGCGCCAGGCCAAGTCGAGGTCGCTTTATAGATCACTGGTATCAAGCGCCAGCTTTTCCTACACTGTGCGTTGGATGTCGACCTGTACAGGTTTATTGTCAATCGAGCCTAAAGTTTGTCCGGGTATGGCCGAAAACATGGCAAGCGTCCAAATACCCAGAGGTTTTTTTATCATGGTCATCGATTTCAGTCGTTTGAATAACACCCCGGCATTGCCCGGCAATACGCGCACCAGCGGTGCCAAGGACAGCGTAGAAGCCAAGGCCCAGCCAGCGCCCGCCAAGACCGAACAGGCCGGCGCCAGCCAGAGCGGGGAATCGGTTCACCTGAGCAATGAGGCTCAACAGTTGCAAAAGGTCACTGACTCGCTGCGCGACCAGCCGGTTGTCAATAAAGCCCGTGTGGCCGAGTTGAAACAGGCCATCGCCGATGGCAGCTATAAAGTCGACAGCAACCGTGTAGCCAGCAAGCTGCTCAACTTCGAAGCCGAGCGCTAGGCAAAGGCCTGCGCAGGGCTTTTGGACGCTTAAAACCCAAGGCCAGCCATGCACCACGACGAACATTTGCTTCAACTGATCATTGATGATCTGGCGCCGACGCAACATCTGCTCGAGCTGCTAAAGGAAGAATCCCTGGCCCTGTATGGCCGGGACATGCGCTTGCTGGAAGAAATCCTGGCGCGCAAGCAGTCGCTGATTGTGCTGCTTGAACAGCATGGCAAAAAGCGTAGCGAAATTCTTGTCAGCCTGGGCCTCCCGGCTGATCACGACGGCCTCGCACAACTGGCCAGCCACTCTTCGGTGGGCGATCAGTTGCTGGCGCAGAGCACCGCACTTAATCAATTGCTTGCCCAGTGCCAGGAAGCCAACCTGCTCAACGGTCAGTCGATCCAGCTGCAGCAAGCGACGACTGCCAACCAGTTGCGCATACTTCACGGCGGAGAACCCCCGGCGCTGTACAACGCCCAGGGTTCCACCTCGCGCCTGGTCAAGCCAAGCACCCGCAGCCAAGCCTGACAGTGGTTTACAGCGCGCCCTATCCAAGGCGCGCTACATGCTGGCAAAATGCCGGTTCTTGCGTGTAGTCGTATTTTGTCTGGAGATGGAAGAACCGTGTTCAACGCCCTTAATGCGGAAGATGCTCCGCAGCCACCCAAGGTGCTCACCACGCCTCTGGAAATCGCCAGCACATTGCGGATGCTGCAAGAAAGCCATGATCCACTGATCATTACATTCCATGAACGCAGCCAGCGCTTTCAGAGCTACCTGGTGGACGTTGACCGGGACAGCAAGACGCTGATCCTGGACGAAATGATTCCGCGTGACGGTGAACGCTACCTCGAGAATGGCGAACCTTTCCGCATCGAAGGCTTCCACGATGGCGTACGCGTCGCCTGGGAAAGCAACGGCACACTGACCATCAGTGAAAAAGACGGCCACCGCATCTACACCGGCAGCATGCCCGACGAGGTGGTCTACCACCAACGCCGCAATGCCTTTCGCGCGGCGTTGAAGCTGGCACAACTGGTCAGCATCGAATTGGGCGGCGAGAAGCTCAAGGCGCCGATCAGCGGCAAGCTCCTGGACATTTCCGCCACCGGCTGCAAATTGCGCTTTGAAGGCGACATTTCCGAGCGCCTGCAACTGGGCCAGGTCTATGACCGTTTTATTGCCGCCCTGCCCTTTGGCAGCATGACCACCTCTGTCGAGCTGCGTTACCTGCACTTCGAAGACAAGATCAACACCACCTTCGCCGGTGTGCGCTTTCACAACATGAGCGGACTGGTGCAGCGCCAGGTGGAGCGGTTTGTGTACCAACTGCAGCGCGAAGCGCGACGCTTTGACAAGGACGACGATCTTTAAGCGTTAATGATTACGGCAAAAAAAACGGGCAGATCCTGATGGGATCTGCCCGTTTTTGCATTCAGGGGCGCGCCCTGCTCAAATCGTGAGGATGCTCCTCCGGCCCCAGAGGTTCCGGCGGGCCTTCGAAGGCTGGCTCGTCTGCGGGCGGCTGTGGATCAGCGTCAGGCTCAGGATCGGGCACGGTAGTCTGCATTTGCTCCTGCACCACCGCCTCATCTACCCGAGGATCCAGGCATGCCACCAGCGGCGAGCTGGACATGCTGTCAGGCATCGCCACGTGGTGCAGCGGCGCATCGTCCACTTGGTGCAGGTTGGTCACTGCCTTCGGCCGGATACGCCACACCAGAATCAACGCACACAGGCTGAAAAACGCATACAACATATGGCTGCCGAACAGCTTCATGACCACGCCCGCCAGCAACGGTCCGACACTGGCGCCGATGCCGTAGGTGACCAGCAACATCGCGGTCAACGACACCCGCCGATCGCCCTCGACGTGGTCATTGGAGAACGCCACCGCCAACGGATAAAGGCAGAACTGCACCAGGGAACACAAGAACCCGGCCACGAACAGCACTTCCAGAGGCACCTTGGTCAGCAGCGCCAGCGGCAACGCTGCCACTGCCAGGCACAAGGCAAAACACCGAATCAGCAAGGCGCGGTCATAACGGTCCGACAGCCAGCCCAAAGGCCACTGCACCACCAGCCCGGCGAAAATGCAGCTACCCATGAACAGACCCACTTGCTCGGTAGTCAGGCCTTGCTGCGAAGCATAGAGCGGCGCCAGACCATAGAACGAGCCGACGATCAGCCCCGCGCCCAGCACGGTACTAAGTGACTGAGGCACGCGCTTTATAAAGAAGCGCGGCTCCATTGGCGCAGGATGCAAAGGCGCCGGGTGAATGCGCCGGGTCATCGCGACAGGCACCAGGCACAGGGCGAAGCACAGCGCGACCAACATCAGCAGCTCGAGGCCGAGCTCCGGGTGCATCACCAGGATCAGTTGACCCAGCACCAACCCGAGGTAGGAGGCAATCATATAGCCGCTGAACACCACGCCACGCTGCTTGGCGTCCGCCTGCTCGTTGAGCCAGCTCTCGATGACCATGTATTGGCACATCATCCCCAGGCCCACGATCATCCGCAGTACGATCCAGGCGGGCAGCCAGTTGATCAGGCCATGGCCCAAAACGGCCGCCCCGACAATCCCGGCGCAGGTGGCATAGGCGCGAATATGCCCGACGCGAGCGATCAGGCGGTGCCCGATCTTGCCGCCCAGCACCAGGCCAAAGTAGTTAGCCGCCATCAGCGCACCCACCCACAGGCTGTCGACGTGGTCGGCTGCCAGGCGCAAGGCAAGGTAGGTGCTGAGCAGGCCGGACCCGATCAACATCATCAAGGAGGCGAAATAAAGGGCTCGAAAAGATTTCCAGATCTGGCGCATCGGCGTTCCGAGCGGCTCCTTGCAGTGAGAGTCAGGGCTATCGGCATGATAGTCCGGGGTTGCCGGGTCCGGACAGGCGATATCGGCTGTATCCGGGGAATATTTTGCATATGGCTCAGACGCTGCCTGGCCGTGTGCAAGGTACACAGTTTGCGATAAATACACCGCGCACCTGCTGTGAACCCTCAACAGCGGCAAGGTTCGACCGGTGTTCACCAAGCGCGCACAAAAAAGCCCCGCCAGAGCGCTCTGGGCGGGGCTTTTTCACAGGTGCTGAATCTGGTGTCCCAGGGCCGGTTCGAACGGCCAACCTTCCCCTTAGGAGGGGGATGCTCTATCCAATTGAGCTACTGGGACAAATGACAGCCACCGGACCAGGGGCGCGGCGACGGACGGCGTGCATGTTAACGGCCGAGGTAGGTTTTGTCATGTCGTCCGTTGGCTTTTTGCGCGTAGGCCTGTCCTTGTTCTGCAGAGCGCCGTCTGAGTCCGTAAAACCGGGGGATTCGTCTCCGTCGTGCAAAATGCACTCCCCCAAAATGCCAGCATTGCAAATTGCAACCTTACGGGCCATTAAAGTAGACTTAAGGCACTGATTTTATTGAAATAATAGTTTGGCACGAGACCTGCAATACTTCTCCTACAAAACCTAATCGGCCACGGCGTTAAGCGGAGAACATGACCATGAACAGTGCCCTTCTGTTAGCCCTCAACACCGTAGCCCTCGCTGCACTGGTGACCTTCCATTTTCAATCGACTGGCAGCAATGATCCTGCACAGATCAGCCAGGCGGTGCCGCACCACTTGCAACAACGCCCACAATTGGCGGTGATGACGCCCAACGCACAATCGCCGGTACACCTGACCCAGGGCAGTCAGGCCGCGCCAGCATCTGAACACTGGGTTTTCTGAGGGATCGTGAATGACTAAATCTGCCTGGCTGTTTTTGTGCCTGACCGTTGCAACCGGCATCGCAGGCCTTGGCGCCGACGCCCAAGATGCGCAAACCACTGCTTTTGTTGCTGCCGGTGTATGTGCAAGTCTCCTGCTGCTGACGCTCATCGTGGGCCGCAGAATCAAATTCGACCCCGTCTTGCGCTGATCCTTCCCTCCTGCTTATCCCCCTACCTTATGTCGCCTCGTGCTAGAAAATCGGCAAATTGCCACTAGTCTTAAACACGAGGGCAAAAGGCCATATTGCTATAGGATGTGCGGCCTCAAACCCCGTCGCGGCCTGGACTTGCGAGAAGTTCCTTTGCGGAATTACTCATTGAAAAGTTTTCAAACCAGTCCGCAAAAATGCAAATGAGTGCTGGCATAAAGCCTTTAGGCAGTTCAATATTTGTCACAGAATTGACGCCAAGGAAATGTCAAATCTGAGGCATGATGCGGCCTCTTTGCAATTCGGGTTGAACTTTGGTCGTGAGCCTTGTCTTAACACTCATCTTGCGGCCAATTCCAAAAACCGCTCCCCTGAACTAACCGGTTAAATATATGCGCCCATTGAAACAGGCAATTTATTCCAGCCGTACGGCTGACAAGTTCGTCGTACGTCTGCCAGACGGAATGCGGGAACGCATTGCCGAGGTGGCTCGCAATCATCACCGCAGCATGAACTCCGAAATCATCGCGCGCCTGGAACAGAGCCTTATTCAGGAAGGTGCGCTGGGCGAAGAGTTGAGCATGCGCCTGGACAGCCCCGAGCTGTCACTGCACGAACGCGAACTGCTGCAGCGTTTTCGTCAGCTCTCCCACCGCCAGCAAAATGCTCTCGTCTCGCTTATTGCGCACGACGTCGAGGCGGCCGCAGAAGCCAATTGATCTGCAGTTGAAAGCCGAAGCCAGCCATGTGCTGGCTTTTTTTTGCCTGCGATTTGATAAAGGAATGCCGAGAACAGACGGTAAAGCGGGAGCAGAGGTGCTCCCGCCGAGGGGGATCAGAGCAGAAAGATCGTCGCCAGGCCCAGGAAGATGAAGAAGCCGCCGCTGTCGGTCATGGCAGTGATCATCACACTGGCACCCATCGCCGGATCACGCCCAAGGCGCGCCAGGGTCATGGGGATCAACACCCCCATCAACGCCGCCAGTAGCAGGTTGAGGGTCATCGCGGCGGTCATCACAACGCCAAGCGACCAACTGCCATACAGCAAGTAAGCCACCACGCCGATCACGCCACCCCACACCAGGCCATTAATCAGGCCCACGGCCAACTCTTTGCGCAACAGTCGCGAGGAATTGGCCGTACTCACTTGGTCCAATGCCATCGCGCGCACAATCATCGTGATCGTCTGGTTACCGGAGTTGCCGCCGATACCCGCCACAATCGGCATCAGCGCCGCCAAGGCCACCAGCTTCTCGATCGAACCTTCGAACAGCCCGATCACGCGCGAGGCGATGAAGGCTGTGATCAGGTTGATCGCCAGCCAGGCCCAACGGTTGTGCAGAGAGCGCCAGACCGACGCAAAAATGTCTTCCTCTTCGCGCAAACCGGCCATGTTGAGGACTTCGGTTTCACTCTCTTCACGAATCAGGTCGACCATTTCGTCGATGGTCAAACGGCCAATCAGCTTGCCGTTCTTGTCGACCACCGGCGCCGAGATCAAGTCGTAACGCTCAAACGCCTGCGCCGCCTCGTAGGCATCCTCATCCGGGTGAAAGCTCACGGTGTCGCTGGCCATCAAATCCGCAACTTTCTTGTCCGGATCATTTACCAGCAGACGCTTGATTGGCAGCACGCCCTTGAGAATGCCTTCGTAGTCGACCACAAACAATTTGTCGGTGTGACCGGGCAACTCTTTCAGGCGACGCAGATAACGCAGCACTACTTCCAGGCTGACGTCTTCGCGGATGGTGACCATCTCGAAGTCCATCAACGCGCCGACCTGGTCCTCGTCGTAGGACAGCGCGGAGCGCACACGCTCACGCTGCTGGCTGTCGAGCGCTTCCATCAGCTCATGGACAACATCACGGGGCAGCTCAGGAGCCAGGTCGGCCAGTTCGTCGGCGTCCATCTCCTTGGCTGCAGCCAGGAGCTCATGATCGTCCATGTCGGCGATCAGGGTTTCACGAACCGAGTCGGATACCTCGAGGAGAATATCGCCGTCGCGGTCGGCCTTGACCAACTGCCAGAGGGTCAGTCGATCATCCAGCGGCAAGGCTTCGAGGATATAAGCAACGTCGGCGGAGTGCAGGTCATCGAGCTTGCGTTGCAGCTCGACGAGGTTCTGCCGGTGCACCAGGTTTTCGACGCGGTCGTGATGCGGACCTTCCTGGCGGTGCGTGAGGTCTTCGACCACGCGCTGGCGCTGCAGCAGCTCAATAACTTGAGCCAGGCGATCCTGCAGGCTGTCTTGTGTTTTCTTTACTTCTACTTCGGTCATAGGCGAACTCCACTCCCAGCAGCGGGGCACGCCGGAAGGATCAATCAGTCAATTCATGATTGGTAAAACGGGGTACTAAGTAACTACTGGGTAAGTCCATGGAGGTATTCCACAAGCCCCGGCGGGGCTGACGGGCGCAATGATACACCGTGCGTCCGGTTTAAACGTTAAAAAACTGGAAAGAACAAGCGCTTGCGAGCCAAAGCTGAGCATTGGCTGCATCTATGAACTGCGACGACACGGCGGATAAGGAAAACACATGGCGCAGGAGAAAAAGATAAAATCCCACACAAACCCCAGACGGCAAAAAGCCCGCACTAGGCGGGCTTTTTGTTTGTATGGTGCACTCGACAGGATTCGAACCTGTGACCGCTCGGTTCGTAGCCGAGTACTCTATCCAGCTGAGCTACGAGTGCAAATTGTGTTTTTAGACCAGATCACAACTGGTTGAAGCCGAGTCACCTGCATTGCTGCAACTGACTCTTAAATGGTGCACTCGACAGGATTCGAACCTGTGACCGCTCGGTTCGTAGCCGAGTACTCTATCCAGCTGAGCTACGAGTGCATTTGTTGCCGCGCATTATAGGCCGTTCAATCTCTATGTAAAGCTATTTTTTCGAGTAATTTCAACAACTTACCGAAAAAACCAGATTGCAACGTACTAAGCAAATAATGGCGGAGAACGGGGGATTCGAACCCCCGACACCCTTTTGAGGTGTACTCCCTTAGCAGGGGAGCGCCTTCGGCCACTCGGCCAGCTCTCCGCAACACGGGGCGTATATTAACCACGTTCATCCCCGTTTGCAAACATAAAAAACGATAAAAATTAAAGGCTTGGTTCTTCGTCCTTCTCTTTCTTGATCCGCAGGTAAATTTCCTCGCGGTGGACCGCTACCTCTTTCGGAGCGTTAACCCCGATACGTACTTGATTGCCTTTGACGCCGAGCACGGTCACGGTGATTTCGCCATCACCGATAATCAGGCTTTCTGCGCACCGACGAGTCAGAATCAGCATACCTTTCTCCTCACGCATTTCAGTTCAGGAACAACAGTCTGCAAAAAAAAGGCGTTCGACCTACGACGTGAAAGCCGTAGCCCTAACGGCCTAAGTATTGTCGAGCACACGCAAAAGACCATGCGCCCCACAAAAAAATGAAAGGCGCGGTAAACCGCGCCTTCCTGGCATCGCATCACTCGCCCTGTCGGGCCGGAGCGTCCAGCTCAAAAGCGGTATGCAGCGCGCGTACAGCCAGTTCCAGGTACTTCTCTTCGATCACCACCGAGACTTTGATTTCCGAGGTGGAGATCATCTGGATATTGATGCTTTCCTTGGCCAGCGCCTCAAACATGCGGCTGGCAACGCCGGCATGAGAACGCATGCCCACGCCCACGATCGACACTTTGGCAATCTTGGTATCGCCGACTACTTCACGGGCGCCAATCTCGCTCGCCGTGTTCTGCAGGATCCGCTCCGCCGCATCGTACTCGTTACGGTGCACGGTGAAGGTGAAATCGGTGGTGTTATCGTGCGAAACGTTTTGCACGATCATGTCGACTTCAATGTTCGCGCCACTGATAGGACCGAGGATCTTGAAGGCCACGCCCGGAGTATCCGGCACGCCACGGATCGTCAGCTTGGCTTCATCGCGGTTGAAAGCGATGCCGGAAATGATCGGCTGTTCCATGGATTCCTCTTCATCAATAGTAATGAGGGTGCCCGGACCCTCTTTGAAGCTGTGCAATACGCGCAGCGGAACGTTGTACTTGCCGGCGAACTCCACCGCGCGGATCTGCAGCACCTTGGAACCGAGACTGGCCATTTCCAGCATCTCTTCAAAGGTGATCTTGTCCAGACGCTGGGCCACGGACACCACACGTGGGTCGGTGGTGTAGACGCCGTCCACATCGGTATAGATCTGGCATTCGTCAGCCTTGAGGGCCGCTGCCAGCGCCACGCCGGTGGTGTCTGAACCGCCACGCCCCAGGGTCGTGATATTGCCCTGCTCGTCCACACCCTGGAAACCGGCTACAACTACTACGCGCCCGGCTTTCAGATCTGTGCGGATTTTCTGATCATCAATCTGCAGGATGCGCGCCTTGGTATGTGCACTGTCGGTCAGGATGCGCACCTGGCTGCCAGTGTAGGACACCGCCGGTACACCACGCTTGTTCAGCGCCATGGCCAACAGGGCAATAGTGACCTGTTCACCGGTGGACACGATCACATCCAGCTCACGCGGCAGCGGCTGTTGATCACCGCTGATCGCCTTGGCCAGATCGATCAGGCGATTGGTCTCGCCGCTCATGGCCGACAGCACCACCACCAGGTCGTCGCCGGCGTCGCGGAATTTCTTAACCTTGTCGGCGACCTGCTCGATTCTTTCGACAGAACCGACCGAGGTGCCTCCGAATTTCTGTACGATCAAAGCCATTTCTAAGCCGCCTCAGCCCGTAAAGGGGCGCCCAATAAACAAATCTTCCAGCAACTGAACAAGCCCATGACTAGACCATGGGCTCATTAACAGTGCCTTAAATACCGGCCTCGACAAACGGCACAGTCAGGGCCAGGGCCGCGTCCAGGGCACCGGCGTCTACACCACCGCCTTGCGCCATGTCCGGACGACCGCCGCCCTTCCCGCCCACTGCCGCGGCGGCTTGCTTCATCAAATCACCAGCCTTGAGTTGGCCAGTCAGGTCTTTGGTTACACCGGCAACCAGAACGACCTTATCCTCATGGACACTGCCGAGCAGGATCACTGCGCGGCCGAGCTTGTTCTTCAACTGATCGACCAAGGCCAACAGCGCCTTGCCGTCCTGACCATCCAGGCGCACGGCCAGGACCTTCACGCCCTTGACGTCCAGGGCAGAGGCCGACAGATCGTCGCCCGCTGCGCTGGCAGCCTTGGCCTGCAACTGCTCCAGCTGTTTTTCCAGCTGGCGGTTGCGCTCCAGTACCCCAGAGAGCTTGTCGATCAGGTTGTCGCGGCTGCCCTTGACCAGACTGGCCGCTTCCTTGAGTTGTTCTTCGGCCGCATTGAGGTAGGCCAGTGCCGCAGCACCGGTGACCGCTTCAATACGCCGTACACCAGAGGCCACACCGCCCTCGCTGATGATTTTCAGCAGACCGATGTCGCCGGTACGATTGGCGTGGATACCGCCACACAGCTCCACCGAGAAGCTGCCGCCCATGCTCAGTACGCGTACTTCGTCGCCATACTTCTCGCCAAACAGCGCCATGGCGCCTTTGTTTTTGGCGGTTTCGATGTCGGTTTCTTCGGTTTCCACCGGAGTATTCTTGCGAATTTCGGCGTTGACGATGTCTTCCAGCGCCTTGATCTGCTCAGGCTTGATCGCTTCAAAGTGGCTGAAGTCGAAACGCAGGCGCTGGCTATCAACCAACGAACCCTTCTGCTGCACGTGCTCACCCAGCACCTGGCGCAAGGCGGCGTGCAGCAAGTGAGTGGCGGAGTGGTTCAAAGCAGTTGCATGCCGCACGTCGGCATCCACTTGAGTGTCTACCGGCGCGCCGACGGTCAAGTTGCCCAACACCAACACGCCGTGGTGCAGGAATGCGCCGCCGGTCTTGGTGGTGTCGCGCACCTCAAAACGACCGGACGTCGAGCTCAGGTAGCCGCAATCGCCCACCTGGCCACCGGATTCGGCGTAGAACGGCGTCTGGTCCAGGACCACAACAGCCTCTTCGCCTTCATTGAGCACGTCGACCGATTTGCCGTCTTTATAGATGGCCACGATCTTCGCCGCGCCAACGGTCGCCTTGTAGCCGATGAACTCGGTAGGCACATCAACCTTGACCAGCGTGTTGTAGTCCAGACCAAAGGAGCTGGCAGAGCGAGCGCGCACGCGCTGGGCTTCCATCTCACGCTCAAAACCCGCTTCATCGACGGTCAGCTCGCGCTCGCGGGCGATGTCGGCAGTCAGGTCCATAGGGAAACCGTAGGTGTCGTACAGCTTGAACACCACGTCGCCCGGCACCACGGTGCCTTTGAGCTCGGCCAGGTCCTGCTCCAGAATCTTCAAGCCGTGTTCCAGGGTCTTGGAGAACTGCTCTTCTTCAGCCTTGAGCACGCGCTCGATGTTGGACTGCTGCTGCTTGAGTTCCGGGAAGGCATCGCCCATCTCGGCCACCAGCGCGGCAACGATCTTGTAGAAGAAGCTGCCGCTGGCACCCAACTTGTTACCGTGACGGCAGGCGCGACGGATGATCCGGCGCAGCACGTAGCCGCGGCCTTCGTTCGATGGCAGTACGCCGTCGGCGATCAGGAAGCTGCAGGAGCGGATGTGGTCAGACACCACCTTGAGCGAAGACTGACCTTCGTTGGCGCAGCCGATGGCGGCGGCCGAAGCGCTCAGCAGGTTGGTGAACAGGTCGATTTCATAGTTGGAGTGAACGTGCTGCATCACCGCACTGATCCGCTCCAGGCCCATGCCGGTGTCGACCGACGGGGCTGGCAACGGATGCAACACGCCATCGGCGGTGCGGTTGAACTGCATGAACACGTTGTTCCAGATCTCGATGTAACGGTCACCGTCTTCTTCCGGCGAGCCCGGTGGGCCGCCCCAGATGTCGGCGCCGTGATCGTAGAAAATCTCGGTGCACGGGCCGCATGGACCGGTATCGCCCATGGTCCAGAAGTTATCGGAGGCGTAAGGCGCGCCTTTGTTGTCGCCGATACGAATCATGCGCTCGACCGGCACGCCGACTTCTTTGGTCCAGATGTCATACGCTTCGTCGTCCGTGGCGTAGACGGTGACCCAGAGCTTTTCCTTGGGCAGCTTCAACACGCCGGTCAGGAAGGTCCAGGCGAAGGTAATCGCATCTTTCTTGAAATAGTCGCCGAAGCTGAAGTTACCCAGCATCTCGAAAAAAGTGTGGTGACGGGCGGTGTAACCGACGTTTTCCAGGTCGCTGTTCTTGCCGCCGGCGCGCACGCACTTCTGGCTGCTGGTCGCGCGGGTGTAGGCGCGCTTTTCCTGGCCCAGGAAGCAGTCCTTGAACTGGTTCATCCCCGCGTTAGTGAACAGCAGGGTGGGGTCATTGCCTGGGATCAAGGAGCTGGAGGCTACACGGGTGTGGCCTTGCTCTTCGAAGAAGCGAAGGAAGGCTTCACGGATTTCTGCGCTTTTCATTAGGTTCTTCCACGGAGTCTGCGGCCAAAGGCCAGTGCGCAACATCATCAGACGGAGCGACGGCAAAGGGCCGCATTATATCGGCCCTTTGCCGGTGGTACAGCGTGTTTATGTGATAGAAACAGTCAATTAGACGGTCTGCACCGTCATTTGCGTGAAAACTCGGCAAATGTCTGCACGACTTGCTCGATCTGTGCCCGGCTGACATCCAGGTGAGTGACCATGCGCAGACGCGGCGCAGCGCTCAACTTGATGCCGCACTCGGCAGCAAAGGCTTTCAACGCGTCGGCGCGGTCACCGATCTGTACGTAGACCATGTTGGTCTGCACCGGCTCCACCGCATAACCGATCTTGCGCAGTTCATCGCCCAGCCACTGGGCGTTGGCGTGGTCATCGGCCAGGCGCTGCACCTGATGATCCAGGGCATACAGCCCGGCCGCCGCCAGCGAGCCGGCCTGGCGCATACCGCCGCCGACCATTTTGCGCAGACGACGCGCCTTGGCGATCAACGCGCGCGAGCCGCACAACACCGAGCCAATCGGTGCACCAAGGCCCTTGGACAGGCACACCGAAACCGAGTCGAAGTGCTGAGCAATTTCCCGCGCGTCCACCCCAAGCTTGACCGCGGCGTTGTAGATCCGCGCGCCATCCAGGTGCAGCGACAGCCCATGCTCACGGGTAAACGCCCGCGCTTTCGCCAGGTAGTCCAGCGCCAGTACCTTGCCTTGCATGGTGTTTTCCAGCGCCAGCAGGCGGGTGCGGGCAAAGTGGAAGTCATCCGGTTTGATCGCCGCCAGCACATGGTCCAGGTCCAGCGAGCCGTCCGCCTGCACCTCCAGCGGCTGCGGCTGGATCGAACCGAGTACCGCCGCGCCACCGCCTTCGTATTTGTAGGTGTGGGCCTGTTGGCCGACGATGTATTCCTCGCCACGCTCACAGTGAGCCATCAACGCCAGCAGGTTGCTCATGGTGCCGGTGGGCACGAACAGCGCAGCTTCGAACCCCAGACGCTTGGCCATCTCGGCCTCCAGCAGATTGACGCTGGGGTCTTCGCCGTAGACGTCATCACCACTGACGGCGCTGGCCATCGCGTCGAGCATGCCGGGGCTGGGTTGGGTCACGGTGTCGCTACGCAGGTCGATCACAGACATGAAACAGGCCTCTAACGGGGTAGTGTGATGTGCTCTTGTGGGTGATTACTGCGGGCAAAGCCACGGAATATCAAGCCCCAATTGGCTTCAATCGAATACCAACCAAACAAACCGATATAGGTTATCAATACGGCGCTCGTGCAGTTTTTGAAAAACCATGTTAAAAACTCTCCGCCGCCAGGGTTCTGGTGGCAACGTTCTCAGGGCGGGGTGTAATTCCCCACCGGCGGTAATTGCACGCAATGTGCATAGCCCGCGAGCGCTTGGCGCCTCGAACTGCTCACGCAGGACGGCGACAAGGTCAGCAGACCCGGTGTGATCCCGGGGCCGACGGTCATAGTCCGGATGAAGAGAGAACGGGATTGGCACCTAAGGGCCGCGCGCTGTGTTCATGCTTGCATGAGGCAGTGGTTCGTACCCTTAAATCCCATTCGATTCATAACGCCCTGTTTTTTTCTTAAACAGGAGTCAGAACATGCAACCCACCGCAATCGACAGCAAACTCAAGAACCATCACGGCGAGCGCGTCGCGTTTATCCAGGCCTGCTGGCACAAGGATATTGTCGACCAATCGCGTAAAGGCTTCCTCGCCGAAATGATCGCCCAGGGTTACCAGGAATCGGACATCGATTTCTTCGAAGTCGGCGGCGCCTTTGAACTGCCCCTGCACGCCAAACTGCTGGCCAAGACCGGCCGCTATGCCGGCATCGTCGCAGCTGCACTGGTGGTGGACGGCGGCATCTACCGTCACGAATTCGTCGCCCAATCGGTGGTCAGTGGCCTGATGCAAGTGCAGCTGGAAACCGAAGTGCCGGTGTTCTCGGTGTCCCTGACGCCGCATCACTTCCACGCGGGCAGCGAACACCACACCTTCTTCTACGAGCACTTCGTCCACAAGGGCCAGGAAGCCGCGCGCACCTGCGCCGACACCTTGCACAAAGTGCGTGCAATCCGTCGCAGCGAGCAGAAACTGGCGGTGTAAGTCGCCCCCGAAAACGCCCCGCCCACCCTGGTGAGCGGGGCGTTTTTCGTTCAAGCATCTACCACCGCGCCATGATGTATCTGCGGTCTAGTGAGCCACACGCCGGGCAACCGCCCGCCTTCTCACCTGACCGAGAGCCATCACGCCATGCACCGCCCTCTTTTTGTACCCGACACCCCCAGCGCCATTCACACCGTGCACGGGGGAAACCTGACGCCCACCGACGCAGAAAAAACCGCCAACCTGGGCGGTGCCCCAGCGCGTGCGCAGGTCTATCGGGACACGGTCGTTCGGGTCGAACGATGCAGGCAGCAGACCCGCCAGGATAAAGCGCCGCGCAGAGATACCTTGAGGTTTGCATTCACCGCCGATCAACGCGAGCTCTGGCTCAGCGCGGCGGGCGATCACTTGCACCTGTACGTCGGCACGGCGCTCTATCAGATAACGCCGTCTTCGCCGACGCAAATCATCGAGCTAGTCACCGGCCATGGCGCCGACTGCATCCATGTCGATGACAGCCTCCAGAACCCCGTCAGCATTGATGCAGGCGCTGGCGACGACTACCTGCGCGTCGGCGGCCGTCACTCGACGATCCTGTCCGGCGAGGGCGATGACACGCTACGGATCAGCGCCGAGGACTGCACCGTCGACAGCGGCCCCGGTAATGACAGCACGCAAGTCATCGGCGCCGGCACCGCCCGTATCTACGCGGGTGACGGCGCCGACAGCATTCACGGCGGCGCCGGGCTCAACTTTATCGATGGCGGCCCGGGCGACGACGTGATTGTCGGTGGCAGCGGCCATCACCTAATCAGCGGCGGCGACGGCAATGACACCATCAAGGCCGGCAGCGGCACTAACGTCATCTATCCGGGTAACGGCCATGACCATGTCAGCAAACTCAAGACGACAGACCGGGTTTATGGCCTGCCCGGCGACACCCTGGTCGCCATGACCAACGACGAACGCTACGCGTGGTTGCTTGAAAAACTCGCCAGCCTGCAAACCCCGTCGCTCGACCAGGTGATGGCGGTGCTGCTCCCCACAGACCTCGACACAGTCCACCCACCGCTCATGGCGTCCGGCGAGGCCGGTAAAACGGGTCTGTCGATTGGGGGAAACAGGCAGTTTGTTGCGCGCGTCGAATCCGATCTCAGCGTGCTGCGCGTATCACCCAATGGGCAAAAACTGCTCCACGCACTGGATATGGCGGCACAACGCAGTGGGCAACCCGTCAGCATTGAACCGGGTGACGAAAACAATGCCAGGTTCACGCCCTCCACCGACGCCGACACGTTGATGATCCGCGACGGCCAGCCCGGCACGCCGGCCTACGGCGGGCTGATCGAGTACAACCCCTTTTTCAGCCCAGCGGGCTCGCTGCCGATCATCGGGCTCTATCACGAGCTGTGTCACGCCTATAACGCCGTTACCGGTACCGTGGCGCCCGGCACCACCGATGAAAATCACGCAGGCAAAAGCGTTGCGATCAAAAACGTGGAGCGGCAAGCCGTGGGCCTGCCCATTGATCTGGCGCCTTTTGACTTCGATCTGAACCCAGACACCCCGCCCACGCGGACCAACCCCGAGGCCTTTACGGAAAATGCGCTGCGCAAGGAATTCGGGTTGCCGGCTCGCGACGCGTACCTGGCGAAGCCTTGAGGGAACTAGACCAGCGCCGCGTCGGTGGTGGGCACAATCAGAATCCCGGCCCGCAAACCATTCTTCACTTTCGGGTTCGGGAAGATAATGCGTGCGCCCTCCTCCTCGATTACCCAGCGGGTCTTGGCAACGTCTTCGGCCAGCAGGTAGCCCTTGGCCAACGGCGAGAAGTTTTCCACGTCCGCCGGCAAGTGCAGCAGGAAGGCATCACTGTGCTTGATCACTTCACGCGATACCGCAAACAGTTGCAGGCCGTCCAGGCTGTCAGTGGCCGGCTCGCTGCCTTCGATGATTTGCGTCAGGCGCGTCTCCAGGCGGGAAACATCCACGCCCTGGTTCTGGCCGAACGGCCGCGCCTTGCCCAGTTCCAGGGTGAAAGCCTCGGCGTTCAGTTGCTCATAGGTGAACGCGGTGAAGGTGATCGACGTCTTATTCTGCAACAGCACCGCTTGCATGCCGGCAGCACACAGGCGCGCCAGCTCGTGACGTGAATGCTGGCGACCTTCTTTCCACGGGTACAGCGCGAATTGCTCGATCTTCGAGCCGCGAATGGCCGTGTGCAGGTCGTAATGCAGGCGCGAGCGATCAGGCAGGCTGAAGAACGTGCGGGCCAACTGCTCAAGCTCAGCGGCGCGCATGGCCTCAGGGCCAATGTTTTGTTCGTGGCGGCCATTGAACAGCCGGTTGACGTCCAGCTCGAGGTAACGCTCGCCGCGGCGCATGGCCTCGGGGTTACCGAACAGGAACAGAATGCGGGTGCGGGGTTTGATTTCCCCACGGGCAATGCCATGCAACAGGCGGTCGAGCAATTCGATCGGCGCGGTTTCGTTGCCATGGATGCCGGACGACAGCAGCAGGTCGCTGCCGTTGTCCAGCGCTTGCGGCGGGCGCACTTCGAGCGCGCCCTTGCTGAGCCAGCGCATCTGCACGCCGTCGACAGTCAGTTGAATTTTTTGCGCCGGTTCGCGACCGGCGAGGGTCAGTTCAAGCAATTTGCCGAGGGCGAGCATAAGCAGCTTCCTTAGTGGTTGCAGCCAGGGCCGTGAACGTGATCGTCGTCATCACCTTCAACGTCGGCCGGTTCCATTTCCAGTTGCAGGCTCATCAGGTTGGTGGCCAGTGGACGCATCAGCAGGTTGGCGTACTCAGCGTCGCCTTCTTCCACGTCCACACCAATCAGCAACTGGCCACGGCCGTCGTGCTGGATCCAGATTTCCTTGCCCTGCCAGACCACGGCGACGCGGGTGCAGGAGGTTTCCAGCTGGGTGCCGTCGGTGTCTTCAAGAATCAGTTTCAGGGTGTCGGTGGTCATAAAAAGTTCTCAGCCATAGGGTGTAAAAAAGTGGCGCTAGTTGATCTGGAAAGGATAAACCGAGCCCAGTTTAAGGATTTGCGTCAGTTCATCCAGTGCCGTCCGGCACTCAAGCAGCAATTGCGGATCAGCCAGGTCGGTTTCACGCAGGCTGTCGCGGTAGTGCTTGTCGACCCACTGGGTCAGCGTGTCATACAACGGCGCGGTCATGATAACCCCTGGGTTCACCGCCGCCAGCTCAGTTTCATTCAACGCCACGCGCAAGCGCAGGCACGCCGGGCCACCGCCGTTCTGCATGCTTTGCTTGAGGTCAAACACCTTCACTTCACGGATCAGCCCGCCGGAGGCCGTCAGGCCTTGCAGGTACTGCCAGACGCGCTCGTTGGCGCGGCACTCTTCCGGCACGATCAGCAGCATCGAACCGTCGGTGCGGGTCAGCAACTGGCTGTTGAACAAGTAGGACCGCACGGCGTCCTCGACGCTGACCTGGGCGCGCGGCACGCACACTGACTGGAAGTTGCCGCCCAGTTTGCCCAACTTGCCTTGCAGCTCGGCGAGCATCTGCTCGGTATTGAGAAACGCGTCCTCGTGGTAGAACAGCACCTCGCCGTTGCCCACCGCGATCACGTCGTTGTGGAACACGCCGGCATCGATCACAGACGGGTTCTGCTGGGCGTAGACCACGCCGTCATCCTTCAGGCCATGCAGGCGCGCGACGGCTTGTGAGGCTTCAAGGGTCTGGCGCGCCGGGTACTTCTGCGGCGCGGGGTAACGGGTGTCGAACGCGCTGCGGCCAAACACGAAGAACTCGACGCCGGCCTCGCCATAATCACGGCAGAAACGCGTGTGGTTGGCCGCGCCTTCGTCGCCGAACTGCGCCACCGCCGGCAACGCGGCGTGGTGGGCGAAGTGCTTTTGGTCGGCGAACATCGCACCCAGCACGCGGCTGGTGGTCGGGTGTTCGATGCTGCGATGGTATTTGCAGTTGAGGTTGGCGGCAGTGAAATGCACGCGGCCGTCCGCCGTGTCGGCACTCGGGCTGACAGTGGCGGCGTTGGCTACCCACATGCTGGAGGCCGAGCAACTGGCAACCAGCAGCGGCATGGCCTGCTTGGCCGCCTGCTGAATCACCTGCGCGTCGGTGCCGCTGAAACCAAGGTTGCGCAACGCGGCCACGTCAGGACGTTCCTGCGGCGCCAGCACACCTTGCACAAAGCCCATGTCCATCAGGGCTTTCATTTTCTGCAGCCCCTGCAACGCCGCTTCCTTCGGGTTCGAAGACTGCTGGCTGTTGCTCTGGGACGCGACGTTGCCGTAGGACAAACCGCCGTAGTTATGGGTCGGCCCCACGAGACCGTCAAAATTGACTTCACAGGATTTCATCGGCGAGGCTCCACGAACATCTGTTTTTATAGGCATCAATAGCAGTCTTCACACCACCGCTACTCTCTATCTGTAAACCCGATCAACTGTGGGAGCTGGCTTGCCTGCGATGGCAGCGGCGCGGTTTGACTAAAGGACCGAGTTGCCCGCATCGCAGGCAAGCCGGCTCCCCCACAAGCCCGCTCCCACCTTTAGATCAGCGTAATACCTGGGGTCAGCGTTGCCGGGACCACCAGGCTTGGCGTTTCCAGAGACGCCACCGGGTACGCGCAATAATCCGCCGCGTAATAGGCGCTGGCGCGATGGTTGCCCGACGCCCCTACCCCACCGAACGGCGCGGTGCTGGCAGCACCTGTCAGTTGCTTGTTCCAGTTGACGATGCCGGCGCGGCTTTCCAGCCAGAACTGCTGGTAGCGTGCTTCGGAATCCGACAACAAGCCCGCGGCCAAACCGTACTGGGTGTTGTTGGCCTCAGTGATCGCAGCGGCAAAATCAGCGTAGCGGATCACCTGCAGCAGCGGGCCGAACAGCTCTTCATCTTCGCGCTCGGTCACGCCGGTCACGTCGATAATGCCAGGCGTCAGCAACGCGGCCTGATCCTGCGGCTGAGTCATTTCCAACAGCGCCACGGCGCCATTGGCCAACATCAACTCCTGGGCGTCCATCAAGGCCTTGGCCGCGCCGAGGGAAATCACCGAGCCCATGAACGGCGCTGGCTGCTGATCAAACGGCCCCACTTCAATCGTCGCGCTGACCGCCACCAGGCGCGCCAGCAACGCATCGCCCCAGGCACCTTCGGGCACCAGCAAGCGACGCGCGCAGGTGCAACGCTGACCGGCCGAAATAAACGCCGACTGGATAATGGTGTACACCGCCGCATCCACGTCGGCCACTTCGTCGACCACCAGCGGGTTGTTGCCGCCCATTTCCAGCGCGAGGATCTTGTCCGGGCGCCCGGAAAACTGCTGGTGCAGGTGATTGCCGGTGCGGCTGGAGCCGGTGAAGAACAACCCATCGATACCGGGGTTGGCCGCCAACGCGATACCGGTTTCCCGCGCGCCTTGCAGCAGGTTCAACACGCCCGCCGGCAAGCCGGCGTCGATCCAGCATTGCACGGTCAGCTCGGCGACTTTGGGGGTCAGCTCGCTCGGCTTGAACAGCACGGTATTGCCTGCCAGCAACGCCGGGACGATGTGCCCGTTCGGCAAGTGGCCAGGGAAATTGTAAGGGCCAAACACCGCCACCACGCCGTGCGGCTTGTGGCGCAACACGGCGGTGGCGTCGCCCAGCGGGCCGCTCTTCTCGCCGGTGCGCTCACGGTAGCTTTGCACCGAGATAGCAATCTTGTTGGCCATGCTGGTGACTTCGGTGGCCGATTCCCACAGCGGCTTGCCGGTTTCTTCGCCGATGCAACGGGCGATTTCGTCGGCGCGGCTTTTCAGCGTGGCGGCAAAGGTTTCCAGCACGCTGATACGTTCTTCCAGCGGGCGCCGGGCCCAGCCTGGAAACGCCTGGCGCGCGGCCTGCACGGCGGATTCAACCTGTTCGACGGTCGCGCCATTGCCGGCCCACAGCACCTGCTGAGTCACCGGGTTGCGCGACTCGAACAGTTCACCCTGGCCCGCCAGCCAGCTACCTGCGATATACAGCGAATTCATTATTTCGACTCCCGAGCAGCAGACAACGCAACAGCGCGCACTTGATCACCCACCACCAGTTGCAGGCGTTTGGCGGTCTGAGGATCGACCACCAGCGTGCCTGCCGCCAGACGGGCCGGAGCGGCCGTGATACGGCACTCCTCACGCTTGCGGTTATGAATCAGGAACGGCGTGGCGTCGTCCCCTGGGGTGCCGATGGCCAACACCAGTGACTGGCTGTCGCGCACCGCACGGATTTTGCTGGTTTCACATTCCACCGCCGGGCCGGCGTCGAAGATATCGACATAGCCCTGGTAGCTGAAGCCTTCGCTCTTGAGCATGCTCAGCGCCGGCTCGGTGTCCGGGTGGACTTTGCCGATGACATTGCGCGCGTCTTCAGAGAGGAAGCAGCTGTACAGCGGAAACTTGGGCATCAGCTCAGCGATAAACGCCTTGTTGCCCACGCCGGTCAGGTAATCGGCCTGACTGAATTCCATCTTGAAGAAATGCCGGCCCAGGCTTTCCCAGAACGGCGAGCGCCCAGCCTCGTTGGACACGCCGCGCATTTCGGCAATGATCTTGTTACCGAACAGCTGCGGAAATTCAGCGATAAACAGCATGCGCGCCTTGGCCAGCATGCGGCCATTGAGGCCGTTGCGGTAATCGGCGTGCAGGAACAACGAGCACAATTCGGAGTTGCCGGTGAGGTCGTTGGCCAAAAACAGCGTCGGAATCTCGCGGTAGATGTTCAGTTCCTGGGAGGCGCTGACGGTCAGGCCGACCCGGAAGTTGTACCACGGCTCGCGCAGGCCAACGGCGCCGGCAATGGCGGAAATACCCACCACGCGGCCTTCGTCGTTTTCCAGCACAAACAGGTAGTCGGCATCGCCGCGCCCGGCTTCGCCGCGAAAGGTTTTTTCCGCCCAGCCAACCCGGTGGGTCAGGCGCTCTTCGTTGGCCGGCAAGGTGGTGAGGCCGGTGCCGGTGCTGCGCGCCAGATCAATCAGGGCCGGTAAATCGCTGCTGCGTACGGGACGAACGATCATGCTATCTCCTCAGACGGGCCGCCTGCTCCAGGCCACCCGCAAAACTCTGCTTTAAACAGCGACCAGGCGCACGCTGGCACCTTCGCCGACACCCAGGGCTTCGGCCGCGGCCAGGTCCAGGGTCACCGGTTTGCCGGGCGCGTAGTCCAGCTCCAGCATCACCGCGCGGTAATCCTGCAACTGCGCGTTGCTCACCAGGTACTGGCGGCCAGCCCCCTTGACCATTTCACCGATCTTCACCGGCACCACGCGGCTTTGGGCAATCGAGCGAATGCCCGAGACCCGCGCGTGCAGCGTCGGGCCGCCGTCGAAGATGTCGATGTAATGGTCGGTCTCGAAGCCTTCACGCATCAGGATGTCGAAGGTGATCTGCGCACGCGGGTGCACCTGGCCCATGGCTTCCTGGGCTTCGTCGGGCAGCAGCGGCACGTAGATCGGGTAATGCGGCATCAGCTCGGCGAGGAAGGTGCGGCTTTTGAGCCCGCACAGGCGTTCGGCAGCGGCGTAGTTGAGGTCGAAGAAGTTGCGGCCAATGGCGTCCCAGAACGGCGAATCACCGTTCTCGTCGCTGTAGCCGACAATCTCGGTCACCACCGAGTCGGCAAAGCGCTCGGGGTGGCTGGCGACGAACAACAGGCGGCCACGGGAATTGAGTTCCGACCACGGCGAACCGACCAGCGCAGGCTTCACGTAGAAACTGGTGAGCAGGCTGTTGCCGGTCAGGTCGTGGCATTGGGAAAGCACGTGAATCTTGTTGTGGATCTTCAGCTCGCGGGACGCGTGCACGAAGGTTTCGTTACGGAAGCTGTAGAACGGCTCCGAGTAACCGGCCGACGCGACGATGGCCGAGCAGCCAGCCAGCTCGCCGGTCTCGGTGTCTTCAAGCACGAAGAAATAGCTTTCTTCGCCGTTGAAACTGACCTCGGCCGCGAAGGACGCTTCGCTGGCGGCGATCTTGTCGCTCAGGCGTTCCACATCATCCGGCAAGGAGGTGACACCAATCGGGCTGTCCGCAGCCAGACGCTGTACCTCGCCCAGATCAGCCATTTGCGCGGGGCGCATCACCAGCATGGTGTCACTCCTTAACTCGAAAAACTCATAGAGGGAAAAATGCCGGACACGGGATCTGAGCTCACACAGATCCAATGTGGGAGGGGGCTTGCCCCCCCGATAGCAGTCTGTCAGTTGATAAATCCAGTGACTGATCCGCCGCTATCGGGGGCAAGCCCCCTCCCACATTTTTGACCAGTCCAACCAGCAAAATGTGTCGCTATCAGGCTTGCGTCAGCGTCTTCACGGCACGCTCAAAACGGTCCAGGCCTTCGTTGATGTCTGCATCTTCGACCACCAGGCTCGGGGCGAAACGCACCACGTCGGGCCCGGCTTGCAGGATCATCAGGTTTTCTTTTTCGGCCGCATTGAACACGTCCTTGGCCTTGCCTTTGAACGCGTCGCTGAGCACGCAACCAATCAGCAGGCCCATGCCGCGCACTTCGGTGAAGATGCCGTATTTCTCGCCGATCTGTTGCAGGCGTGCCTTGAACAGCTCGTGCTTGGCGTTCACGCCGGCCAGC
The DNA here is from genome assembly GCF_963879675.1 of Pseudomonas sp. Larv2_ips. Classification (NCBI taxonomy): domain Bacteria; kingdom Pseudomonadati; phylum Pseudomonadota; class Gammaproteobacteria; order Pseudomonadales; family Pseudomonadaceae; genus Pseudomonas; species Pseudomonas sp. Larv2_ips. The sequence continues at coordinate 1,071,376 of NZ_CAWOAW010000027.1, read as the reverse complement.
ACTTCTGGGGTGTTGATCACGTCGATGACCGCTTCCGCCACTGCACACGCCAGCGGGTTGCCGCCGTACGTGGTGCCGTGGGTGCCGACCACCAGGTGCTTGGCCAGGTCTTCACGGGTGAGCATGGCTGCAATCGGGAAACCGCCGCCCAGGCTCTTGGCGCTGGTGAGGATGTCCGGCGTCACGCCGTAATGCTGGTAGGCGAACAGGTGACCGCTGCGGCCCATGCCGGTTTGCACTTCGTCGAACACCAGCAGCGCGTTGTTCGCATCGCACAGCTCGCGGGCGCCTTGCAGGTACGCCAGCTCAGCCGGCAAAACGCCGCCTTCGCCCTGGACCGGTTCGAGCACCACGGCGCAGGTCTTGTCCGACACGGCGGCTTTCAGCGCGTCCAGGTCGTTGTAAGGCACGTGAGTGATGCCGGTGATCTTAGGCCCGAAACCGTCGGAGTACTTCGACTGACCACCAACGTTAACGGTGAACAGGGTACGGCCGTGGAAGCTGTTCAGCGCGGCGATGATCTCGTACTTCTCGGTGCCGAAACGGTCGAACGCCACACGGCGGGCCAGCTTGAATGCGGCCTCGTTGGCTTCGGCGCCGGAGTTGCAGAAGAACACGCGCTCGGCAAAGGTGGCGTCGATCAGCTTATGCGCCAGGCGCAGGGCCGGCTCATTGGTGAAGACGTTGGAGACGTGCCACAGCTTGTTGGCTTGTTCGGTCAGTGCACCGACCAGCGCCGGGTGGGCGTGGCCCAATACGTTAACCGCGATGCCGCCGGCAAAGTCGATCAGCTCGCGACCCGCCTGGTCCCAAACGCGCGAACCCGCGCCACGCACAGGGATGAATGCGGCAGGTGCGTAGTTGGGAACCATGACCTGGTCGAAATCGGCACGTTGCACCGGGGCTTGCTCAACGGACATCGGAGTCTCCTGAAGAGGAACGCCTGCCTGGAACTGGCGGGCGATGCAGGGATTGTAAGGACAGTTTTCAGTGCGGCCTTGCCGCCAAGCGACAACTTCTTATAGCGCCAACCCGCGTTTTCAGCGGGTTTACGCCAATGCGACAAATAGCATCGCAATGGCGCAGTTTAAACCGTGGGCTCGCCCAGCGGCACCGATTTACGGCTCGCGCTTAATTATCTAACACGGATCGGCGACGGCGAACTGTTCTGCTGAGGGCATCATTTGATCCTCAGGAAGCTTTGCAATGAGCCAGCAACCCAGCGTGCCCGCTTTCGACCGGCTGATCCCTGCGCGCGACGTTCATCATGAAACGCTCAAAAACGCGATCCCCGACTGGCTGGGCGACGCGTCGGCCGCACGTCGCAACGCCCTTAAAACCAGCGCACCGGCAGGGTACGCCCAGCCCTCAGCCGAGCAGGACACGGCGCTCAAAGGCCTGATCCGTGAGGCCTGGGTCACCCAAAACCTGCTCGACAAGGCCATGGACGCACTCAAGTCACCCGCCGACTTCGCCGCGCCCGTGCTGCAGCAGGCGCTCAAACAGCGCTTCGGTGTGGAGTGCGATGTGCGCAACACCTACCTGCGCCTGTCTATACCGGCGACCATCCCTTGGTTCCCCGTGCGCTCCGGCGCAGTGCGAACCTGGACCGTGTCGCTGCTGGACGCCGCCTTGCATAACTTTGAAGCCGGCGAAACCGCTGACGACGCCTACGAGCCGCCATCCGGTTTTATCACCCCGCCCACCGCCACCGGGCATTTCGATACCCTGCCCGACATAGACACACGTATCAGCGTGCCGGCCTATACCCGCCTGTGCCGCGAACTGGACATCGGCGGCCAATACAGTGCCTACCTCGAGCACTCCCTGGACCTCAACAACCCCGTCGCCATTGCACACCTGCAACACCGCTTCGATGCCAGCCAGGTCGCCGACCTGAAACTCGCCCTGCACATGGCGCGCCTGCGGGGCGACCTGTCGCAAGCCAGCTCGCAGCGCCTGCAACAATTGTTGAGCAATCCGGGGGGCTGCAACGCACTGCGTTGTCACGCCCTGAGCATGCTGTCCAGCCCGCTGACAGGCATTGTGCTGTTTGCCCACGCGGACCTTGAGCGGGCCAATCACGTGGTGCCCGTCATTGCCTATATTCCGCACGACCCGCAACACCCGCTCAAGGAGTACCGCTCCAGCGTGCAGTTCATGCAGGCCCTGACCGCCGACCTGCGCCTGCCTGCGTACCAGCAATTCTTCAGCCGTTTCGTGAACCACGACGAACGCGGGCATTTTTTCGCCGACCTCGGCCAGCGCCTGTCCCGCGTCACCTGGCATGCGCACACCCGCGGCGACCCGCGCCCGGCCTGGCGGGATACACCGGTGGACAGGCCTGGGCTGCAGTTTGCCGTCACACCGATCAGCGGCTCGGTGCTCGAACACCTTTACCAGACCACCCTGAGCAAACTCTTCAACGACGCACGCGCTCAAGCTGTGTCCACTGCCAACGCCGACCAGAAAACCCGCTGGCAGCGCTGGAGCCTGTTCGAAAAGATCGGCTCGGCCCTGCTGCAGATTGCCGCGCTGGTCGCGGCGCCGTTCGTACCGCCGGTGGGTTTACTGATGCTGGGTTACACCGCGTATCAGCTGCTGGATGACACGTTCGAGGGTATCGTCGACTGGGCCGAAGGCCTTAAAACCCAGGCGTTCGGGCACCTGATGTCAGTGCTGGAGCAGATGGTCCAACTGGGCATGTTCGCCCTCGGCCCGCCGCTTGCCGAAGGGTTGTTGCGCCAGCACTTGCCCGCTGAACTCTGGCAGTTTTTCGACCGCCTCAAACCCGTCACCTTGCCCGATGGCCAGTCCCGGCTGTGGCGACCGGACCTTGCGCCTTACGCCCATGCGGTGACGCTGCCCGAAGGCTCGCGCGCCAACCCGCTCGGCCTGCACGCGCATGGCGAGCAAGACATCCTGCCCCTGTCCGGCGCGCATTACGCGCTGGGCCTCGACCCCGGCACCCACACGCATTACTTCAAGCATCCCACCCGCACCAATGCCTACCGCCCAACGGCATACAGCAATGGCCAAGGCGCCTGGGTAAGTGAGCTGGACCAACCGCTGAGTTGGGACAGCGCCCAGTTGATGCGCCGTCTGGGCCATCAGGCGCAAAGCTTCAGCGACCTGCAACTGGCACAGATTCGCCACGTCAGCGGCGTCGAAGACGCGGCGCTGCGCAAGCTCTACATGACCCGCGAACCCCTGCCACCGCTGCTGGCCGACACCTTCAAGCGCTTCAAAATCGACCAGGACCTGCAAACCTTCATCGACCAAATGAACAGTGATGACCCTCGTGTCCAGGCGTTGGCCGATGCCCAGACCCAACTGCTGCTCTTGACCAACTACGGGCTGTGGCCCACCACCAGAACCTTGCGCCTGATCGACAGCCAGGGACGCACGCACTGGGAAATCCCGGGCGCCAAAGACGCCAGCGTCACCCAGATTCACGAGCACCAACTCAACAATGGCGACTTGCTCCAGACCCTGCTCGAAGCGCTGGACGAACCGCAGAGAAGGACGTTGCTTGGGGAAGCGTCCAGCCATCCCACAGCCTCGCTTCAAGCACGTACGGGTGTCCTCAGGCAAACACTTGCCCAACTGGCTCGGGAAAAACGCTGGGCGCTGTTCGAGTCGGCATATCGCGCCCTGCAACGTACCGGCGATGCGCAGCTGAGCGCGCTTGTCGACGCGTCGCCGGGCTTGCCGGTGAGCGCCGCCGAAACCCTGCGTGCCATCGCCAGCCCGGAGGAGCTGCGCGCCCTCGATCAGGGCCGGGTGCCCCGGCGCCTGATCGAGTTGGCGCGCGAAGCCCAGCGAGAAATACGCGCCTGCCGTGCCTACGAAGGGCTGTACCTGGACAGCATCGACAACCTGGACACTTACCGCCTGGCCCTGCACTCCCTGCCCGATTTGCCGGACTGGCCCGCGGGGCTGCGCATTAGCGTCAGAAACGACACCGCTGATGGGCCGTTGCGCGACGTGATCGGTGATGACCGCGCCCGCGTTCAACGCACGTTGGTTTACACCGCCAACGGCGGCTATGTGCCCACCGACAGCAGCGGCCCGCTGTTTGGCGAAACCGACTTCTACACCGCCCTGCTCCAGGCGCTGCCCGACCAGGCGCGCGCTGCGCTGGGCATTCATATCGGCCAGGGCCCGGCCCTGCGCCAGGCGCTTGCTCGTCATGCCCTGCACCACTGGCATCTGCGCGAGTTGCTCGCGGACGCCCCCGTCGGCAAACCCGCCTACGACCCAAGCACCATGCGCCTGCGCGGCGGCATGCCGGGCTATCGAGCAGCACCCGCGCCCGGTGCGCAACACGAGCTGACAGCACATGAACACGCCCAACACCTGTTCCCGGCGCTGCCCCGCGCGCATATCGACAACATTGTGCGCAGCCTGGAACAAGCGCCCGGCGGGGTGACGACGGCGCTGAGCACCATGGGCAACGAATACCAGCAACTTGAGCGCGACTTGCAGGCCTGGATCACTGCCACGCCGCGCCTGAGCGCTGACCCACAAGTGCGCATCAGTCGCCAGGAACTTGCCTATGCCCGGCGCAACCGCACGGCCTGGGCCGATGAACTGCGCCGGGCCTGGCGCCTGGAAACCCCGCTCGACGCGTACTACGAGCCGCCTGCCCCCAATGGCTACCAACTGCACTTGAACTGGCCGATTTCCGGCAATCCTCCCGTGCTGCCCGGACGTTTCGGTCATATCTCCAGCCTGTCGCTGCAGGGCGAGCAAGGGCCGCTGGAGATCAACACGTTCTTGTCGATGTTCCCGTTCCTGCGTCGCCTGACCGTGCGCAACTTCAACCTCGACAGACTGCCCGATGGCGTCACCGCCCTACCCAGCCTCAATGAACTGGTACTCAGCGATTGCAACATTACCCTGACAGCGCAGACCCGCACCGCGCTTGAAAACATGACCCAGCTCAAGACCCTCGACCTCTTCAACAACCCGCTGGGGCTCCTGCCCAGTGTCGAGAACATGCCTGGCCTGCACTTCCTCGACTTGAGCAACACCGGTATCACGCAATTGCCTGCCGGGATTTTGCAGCGCCCCCAGCTGGAGACCGCGCTGTTTCGGGACAACCGCATTGCTGCATTGCCCGACGCACTTTTCGAGCTGCCCGTGGCAACCAGCCATTCGTTCGACTTTTCCGGCAACCCGCTGTCTGCGCAGACCCTTGAGCAGGTCAAAACCTACTTCCAGCGCACCGGCAGTTACTGGGAGGCCAATGCGGCCCCGGTGGACATTGCCAGCGCGAAGATGCTTTACCCCACCTTGAGCAGTGACGAAATCAACCGTCTGATTTTCGGTCTGCCGGGTAACCTGGAAATGGGCAAAATCGAACTGGCGCGGCGAGACCTTGACTACAAGCAGCTGAACCACGAGCTGGACGCCTGGGTGAACAGCCCCGGCTTCGGCGAAACCGCCCACTATCAGCGCGAGGCGTTCAAACAAGCGTTGCTCGCTGGATGGCGTCGGCAACTGAAGCAGGACGAACACGGCAACGACATTCATCCCACCTACGCGCTGGACATCTCTGCCCCCATAAGCGGCAAATTGCCCACACTCAGCAGCCGGTTCACTCACGTGTCGACCCTCAGGCTCAGTGGCGATGCTCAGCCGTTGGACGTAGGAAACTGGCTGGCGAGCTTTTCGCACGTGCAGCATCTGATCATTGAAGACTACGCGCTGGAGGATATCCCCGAGCCGGTTTTCCAGCTGCCACAGCTCACGGCCCTCAGCCTTGAACGCTGCAACCTGCGACTGTCAGCGAAAACCGTCAAAGCCTTGGAGACCCAGCGCAACCTGGCACGGCTGAACCTGAGCCATAACCCTCTGGAGCAACTCCCGGACTTTACCTCGATGACATCCCTGGACAGCCTGGGACTGCGCAACACCCACCTCACAGATATTCCGCGCAGCCTGCTCACTGCCCGAGAACGCAACCTCGTCGACCTGAGCCACAACCTGATCACGCAGATCCCCGAACCGCTGCTGCAAAGGCCGGCCTCGGTTACCAGCGCGTTTGACTTGTCTGCCAATCCGTTGTCACGAGCGACCCTGGAACAGCTCAAGCGCTATTGCCAAACCCGCGGCGAGCACCTCCAGGTCGATGCGCCTGGCGGCTATAACGCCCGCATCGCAGCCTTGTACCCGACGTTCACCGCTGCGGAGGTCAACGCCTTTATCTTCAGCCTGCCCGGCGATCTGGATGCGATCGAGGGCGCCATCCGTCGCCTGGAAAGCGAATACGCGCGCCTCAGTGCTGACCTCACCGTCTGGGCACTGACCGTGCCCGAACGGCATCCCGTCCTTGATGTAGCACTGGACGAACAAACGGCGGCCGAGGAGCAAATCCGGCGCCTTGCCATCAAGGCAACGCTGGAAGAAGGCTGGCGCCGCGAGAGCGAGATCGACGATTTCAATGGCGGGTATGCCGTGACCCATAAACTGACGTGCCATACGTCGATTTTTGGCGAGCTGCCCACCTTGAGCGCACGGTTCGAACATGTGTCGCATCTGGAGCTCATCGGCGAAGGAACCACCACCAACGTTGAAGGCCTGGTGCGTGCCTTCCCTAACCTGAGCACGCTGGCGCTGGATAAATACGCCCTGGAAGAGATCCCCGAGCTGATCTTCAACCTGCCGAGGCTGACCAGCCTGACGTTGACGCAGAGCCGGCTTCGCCTCAGCCCGCGGGCCCGCGCCCAGTTGCGAGACCTGCGTAACCTGGAGTACCTGGACTTGAGTGACAACCCGCTGGGCCGGGCGCCAGAGCTGGACAATATGCCCAAGCTGGAATGCCTCTACCTGCAAAACTGCGAGCTCAGCGAAGTACCGTTCGGGGTGTTTGACCGCCCTTATTTGCGCACCGTGGACTTGAGCGACAACCTGATCACCCAGGTCCCGGACGACATTCTAAGCATGCGCCAGCCGTGGGACGACGAGTCCGACCTCAGCGGCAACCCGCTGTCTGAGGACAGCCTGGACCGCCTTCGGCAGTATTTTCGCCAGACAGGCAATGATCTGCAGGTGGATGAAGCCGGCCTGAACGCCCAGGGCGCGCCCCTGACGCCACCGTCCACACCCGAACCCATGGAGGAATAACAGCGGTCAGCCGCGCTCGGACGGCACCGACGACAACTCGAACGGGCTGCTGCTGCGTCGCTGGTTGCGGTCTTCACGCGGGGTAGCGCCGAAGAAGTTGCGGTAGGCGCTGGAGAAGTGCGGGCCCGACGAGAAACCGCACGACAAGCCGATCTGGATGATCGACTTGCTGGTTTGCATAAGCATCTGGCGCGCCTTGTTCAGGCGCAATTCCAGGTAGTACTGGCTGGGAACGCGATTGAGGTATTGCTTGAAGATGCGTTCAAGCTGTCGTCGCGACACACATACGTGCTGGGCGATTTCGTCGGTGGTCAGCGGCTCTTCGATGTTGGCTTCCATCAGCAACACGGCCTGGGTCAACTTCGGATGGCTGGAGCCCAGGCGATTCTGCAAGGGAATGCGCTGGCGCTCGCCGCCTTCGCGGATGCGCTCGACCACCAGTTCTTCGGAGACAGCGCCGGCCAGTTCGGCGCCATGATCACGGGCCAGCACGGCCAGCAACAGGTCGAGTACCGACATGCCGCCGCAGGCGGTCAGGCGATCACGGTCCCAATCGAACAGATGGCTGGTGGCAATGACCTTGGGGAAGCGCTCGGCGAAATCGTCCTGCCAGCGCCAATGCACGGCGGCGCGGTAGCCGTCGAGCAGACCGAGTTGCGCCAGCGGATACACACCCGCCGACAAGCCCCCGATCACGCAACCCGCCCGCACAAGCTGCTTGAGCGCAGCGCTCAGTTGAGAGGCGATGACGGTCGGCGGCTCGTCCGCCAGCAGGAAGAGTTTCTGGAAGCCTTCAAGCTTGCCGGCCCACGGCTCGCCCGGCAATTGCCAGGCGCCTTCGGTGGCAGGCTCGGCGAGCAGGAACGACAACTCGTAGACCACGTCCGGATGCACCCGCTGAGCAACGCGCAAGGCCTCCTCAGCCAGCGCAAGCGTCAGTGCTTTTGTGCTGGGCCAAATCAGGAAACCAATTTTGTGGGCGGTCATGGAATGCTATCCGAAACGAAGAACGGTAATGAAGACAAGGGCCAATGCTAGCCCGGAAACCAACACAAATCTCAAAACATATGAGATCTAATGGGGGAACTGGCTTGCCTGCGATACCGGTGGGTCAGTCTGCCTCTCTGGCACAGACACGCCGCCATCGCAGGCAAGCTAGCTCCCACAGGGGATCGAGGCCAGCCTTAAAGCTGCGCAGCTTGCACTAATTCAGTGCACAAAAGCAGTCTTGATTATTTCAGGCTGCCCGAAAGGAACTGCTGCAACCGCTCAGACTGCGGGTTCACCAGCACTTCACGCGGGTTGCCACGCTCTTCAACGATGCCTTTGTGCAAGAACACCAGCTGGTTCGACACCTCACGGGCAAAGCCCATTTCGTGAGTCACCACCACCATGGTGCGGCCTTCCTGGGCCAGGTCCTGCATGACCTTGAGTACTTCGCCGACCAGTTCCGGGTCGAGCGCCGAGGTCGGTTCGTCGAACAGCATCACCTCAGGCTCCATCGCCAGGGCGCGGGCAATCGCCACACGTTGCTGCTCGCCGCCGGACATGTGGCCGGGGAACGCATCCTTACGATGGCCCACGCCAACTTTGGCCAGGTAATGCTCGGCTTTTTCACGCGCGTCTTTTTTCGACATGCCCAGCACATGCACTGGCGCTTCCATCACGTTTTCAAGCGCGGTCATGTGCGACCACAGGTTGAAATGCTGGAACACCATCGACAGGCGCGAACGCATGCGTTGCAGTTGTTTCGGGTCGGCAGCCTTCATGGCGCCGTCCTTGTTGGCCACCAGTTTCAGCTCTTCGTTGTTGAGCAGAATCTTGCCGGCGTGAGGTTGCTCGAGCAGGTTGATGCAGCGCAAAAAGGTACTTTTGCCTGAACCACTGGAACCGATGATGCTGATCACATCACCGGCCGCGGCGGCCAGGGACACACCTTTGAGCACTTCATGACTGCCATAGCGTTTATGCAGGTCTTGGACTTCAAGTTTGTACATGCGGTCGGTTCTCACAAAAACAGGTGGTCAGTCGTTGAGCAAGCGCCCGTGACGCAGCGCTTCGCGCCCCGCCACCTTGGCCAGCCAGAAACCCGCTTGGGCATAACGTAGCCGTTCAACGGCAAACAACACCCCGGACGTGCCCGCACACACAATGCTGACGCGGTCGGTCAAGGGATCAATCACTTCAAAAATCGGCTCGCCGGTCTCCACCCAGTCACCGGCTTTACGCAGGTAACTGATCACGCCGGCATGGGGCGCAAACAACAGCTCGGTCCCCTCGAACGGCAGGCCTTCGCACGGCTCGTGCTGCGGCGCGGGCCATTCGCCCTTGATCAGACCTTGTTCGGCCAGGAACGCGAGAATGCCTTCAGCGTGGAAGATCGCGTCATCACGGCCGGTGTCGGCCTGGCCGCCCAGCTCCAGCGTCGTCGCCAGGCACGCCAGCGGAATCTGCGCCTCGGGGAACGCCCGGGACAGACGCAGCCAGGGCAGCGAACAGGCTTCATCAAACGAGCTGCCGCCGGAGTCTTCCGCCAGCAGGCCGACTTTTACATTCAAATGCGCCGACAGCGAACGCCATTGCGGCCAGTGTTGCGGCAACGCGTACATGTGCAGCGCGGCTTCGGCGTCGCAATGCAGGTCGAGGACGATATCGGCGGTGCAGGCGTGGCTGAGCAAAACGCGCTGCATGCCTTGCAGCTGGCTGCTCGGCTCGGGCAACGCATTGAGTGCATCGCTCATTGCCTGGCGGATCATGCGCACATTGGCGTGTGGGTCATCGCCCAGCTTGCCCTGGAGCAACGCGGCGACCGGCTCGCTCAACTCGACGAAATCACGGTTGAAGTTCTTGCCGCTGCCGACTTCGAAACGCCCCTGGTGGCTGCCTTGCAACAGCTGGCCCAGGCCCATCGGGTTGGCCACGGGCACCAGCTCGATCACGCCATTGAGCGCACCTTGCTGTTCCAGTTCGGTGAGGCGTTTTTTCAGTTCCCAGGCCGCGCGCATGCCGGGCAATTCATCGGCGTGCAGGCTGGCCTGGATGTAGGCCTTGCGCTCGCCGCTGCCAAAACGAAACACGCTCAGCTGGCGCTCGCAGCCCAGGTGGCCCCAGGGCAACAGGTGATCGATACGTTCCATATCAGTGCTTCCGTGGCGCCAGGTAGCTGAGCCAGCGGCGCTCGGCCAACTTGAACAGGCGTACCAGGATAAAGGTCAGGCACAGGTAGAACACGCCGGCCGTGATGTAGGCTTCGAACGGCAAGTAGAACTGGGCGTTCACTGTGCGCGCGGCACCGGTGATGTCGATCAAGGTGACGATGGACGCCAGGCTCGTGGTTTGCAGCATCATGATCACTTCGTTGCTGTACTGCGGCAGCGCACGGCGCAGGGCCGACGGCAGCAGAATGCGGCGGTACAGCTTGTAGCGCGACATGCCCATGGCCTTGGCCGCTTCGATCTCACCGTTCGGCGTGGCCTTGAGGCTACCGGCGATGATCTCGGCGGTGTAGGCGCTGGTGTTGATCGCAAAGGCCAGGCACGCGCAGAACGTGGCGCTGGACAGCAGCGGCCACAGGAAGCTTTCGCGCACGGCTTCGAATTGGGCCAGACCGTAGTAGATCAAAAACAGCTGCACCAGCATCGGCGTGCCGCGAATCACGTAGGTGTAGAGCCAGGCCGCACCATTGACGATCGGCTGCTTGGACACGCGCATCAAGCCCAGGGGCAAGGCGGCGAGCAAGCCGAAGAACAGCGAGATGGCGAGCAATTTCAGGGTGGTCACCAAACCGCCAAGGTACAGCGGCATGGCGTCCCAGATGACGTTGTAGTCGAAGATCATAGATCAGCCGCCCTTACGCCTACCGAGTAGCGCTTCTCAAGATAGCGCAGGGCCAGCAACGACACGCTGGTGATCACCAGGTACATCGCCGCCACTGCGAGGAAGAAGGTAAAAGGCTCGCGGGTGGCGTCTGCCGCCTGCTTGGCCTTGAACATCATGTCTTGCAGGCCCACCACCGAAATCAGCGCGGTGGCCTTGGTCAGTACCAGCCAGTTGTTGGTAAAACCAGGGATCGCCAGCCGAATCATCTGCGGCACCATCACCCGGAAAAACACCTGGAAACTGCTCATGCCATACGCAAGGCCGGCCTCGGCCTGGCCCTTGGGAATGGCCATGAAGGCGCCGCGGAAGGTTTCCGACAGGTAGGCGCCAAAGATGAAACCCAGGGTGCCGATACCGGCGGCCAAGGGGTTCAAGTCGATATAGTCGTCGTAGCCGAGCATCGGCGCGACGCGGTTCAGCAAGTCCTGACCGCCGTAGAAAATCAGCAGGATCAGCACCAGGTCGGGGATCCCGCGGATCACCGTGGAGTACAAGTCACCCAGCCAGGCCAACCAGCGCACCGGCGACAGGCGTAACGCGACCCCGATCAGACCCAGAACAATGGCCAAGGCCATGGACGACAAGGCGAGCTGAAGCGTCAACCATGCGCCATCGAGGATGACGGCCCCGTAGCCTTTCAACATGATTCAGGTCCTCGAAAAGGGGGATGAAAAAATGGCGCAAACCGCAGGAATTCTGTTGCTTGCGCCATTCTGGACAGACAGCTAGGACGAGTTACTTAGGGTCAGCGCCGTAAATATCGAAGTCGAAGTATTTGTCCTGGATTTTCTTGTATTCGCCGTTGGCACGGATCGCTGCGATGGCCGCGTTGATCTTGTCCAGCTCGGCCTTGTCGCCTTTACGTACCGCGATGCCGATGCCGTCGCCGAAGTACTTGGCGTCGGTGAACTGTGGGCCCACGAACGCGTAGCCTTTACCGGCCGGGGTTTTCAGGAAGCCGTCTTGCAGCAGGGTGGCGTCTGCCACGGTGCCGTCGAGGCGACCGGCTTCCACGTCCAGGTAGATTTCGTTCTGCGAGCTGTAAGGCACGACCGTGGCGCCTTTAGGGGCCAGGACTTCCTTGGCGAAGCGATCGTGGATCGAACCGCGTTGCACGCCGATTTTCTTGCCTTTCAATTCATCCAGGCTGTCGCTGACCGTGGTGCCTTCCTTCATCACCAGCTGCGCTGGGCTCAGGTAGTAGCGGTTGGTGAAGTCCACGGATTTCTTGCGGTCTTCGGTGATGGACATGGACGACAGGATCGCGTCGATCTTGCGCACTTTGAGCGCAGGGATCAGGCCGTCGAATTCTTGCTCGACCCAGACGCACTTGACCTTCATCTCGGCGCACAGGGCATTGCCGATGTCGTAGTCAAAACCGACGATGCTGCCATCCGGCGCCTTCGAGGCAAACGGAGGGTAAGCCGCTTCGATACCAATCTTCAGGGGCTTTTCATCAGCGAAGGCCTGCATCGACAGCACGGACAGCGCCAGGGCGCCCAACAGCACAAGTTTCTTCATCTTGGGACTCCATCGGTAGGGCAAAAAGCAGAATGAGCCGTGGCCCACGATGCGACTTAAGTGAAACCGAATAGCGGTGCTGCGTCCTACCCCGGTTCAGCATTGGAGACGACGAGCGAGTGATCGGCATTCTAACGACAGGCCGGAAGCCGATATTTCCTCAATGCGACAACAATTTACAGAAGCACTGAGAAAGCGGTTCCAGCACATTGACAGCCTCTGATTTTTATGCAGAGACAAAAGATATTAAACCTGTTGATGCTGCAAATTGCGGGCCTATTATTCGCAAACCCTTCTAGCACGGCAAGTCTGGCGTTTAATCTTATTTCAGAGGGTGTCTAAAACGGGGCTTTTAGGGACGCGGGCGTAGCACTTTGCCTCAGGTTTGGGCGTTGGGTTACACATTTAGGGCGCCCGGTAACATTCAGAAACGTCCTACGCGCTAAGTCGATATTTATTGGCTTGGGGGTTGTGCGGGTCTGTCAGACCTACACCGCCTTGCCCATGAAATACATTCCAAATGTGGGAGCGGGCTTGCTCGCGAATGCGCTGGGTCAGCTGCACATCTGCTAGCTGGTGCACCGCATTCGCGAGCAAGCCCGCTCCCACAGGGGATTTGCATCGGTTTCGAATTCCCACAAAAAAGCCCCACCCGGCTCACGCCAAATGGGGCCCTGTCCCACCAACCCCGCCTTACGCGGCGTTCATGGTCTTGTGCGTTTCAATCAAATGCGCCACCACCCCCGGATCAGCCAAGGTCGAGATATCCCCCAACCCGTCATATTCAGCCGTGGCGATCTTGCGCAAAATCCGCCGCATGATTTTCCCCGAGCGCGTCTTCGGCAAGCCCGGTGCCCACTGGATCACATCCGGCGACGCAATCGGCCCGATCTCTTTGCGCACCCAGTTTTTCAGCTCCAGGCGCAGCGCTTCGTTCGGCTCTTCACCATTTTTGAGCGTGACATACACATAGATGCCCTGCCCCTTGATGTCATGGGGCACGCCCACCACCGCCGCTTCGGCGACTTTCGGGTGTGCAACCATCGCACTTTCGATCTCGGCAGTGCCCATGCGGTGGCCGGACACGTTCAACACGTCGTCTACACGGCCGGTGATCCACCAGTAGCCATCCTCATCGCGACGCGCGCCGTCACCGGTGAAGTACATGCCACGGAAGGTCTTGAAGTAGGTGTCGACGAAGCGGTCATGGTCGCCGTACAGCGTACGCGCCTGGCCAGGCCACGAATCGAGGATCACCAGGTTGCCTTCGGCAGCGCCCTCGATGATGTTACCAAGGTTGTCCACCAACGCAGGCACCACACCGAAAAATGGCCGCGCCGCCGAGCCCGGCTTGAGCGCGTGCGCACCCGGCAGCGGGCTCATCAGGGTGGCGCCGGTTTCGGTCTGCCACCAGGTGTCGACGATCGGGCAACGGGATTGGCCGACATTTTTGTAGTACCAGTCCCACGCTTCCGGGTTAATCGGCTCACCGACTGAACCGAGCAGACGCAAGCTGCTGCCGTCCACGCCTTCGCACGCGGCGGTGCCGGATGCCATCATCGCGCGGATCGCAGTGGGCGCGGTGTAGAGGATATTGACCTTGTGCTTGTCGACGATCTTGCCGACACGGGTGATGTCCGGGTAGTTCGGCACGCCTTCGAACAGCAGCGTGGTCGCGCCATTGGCCAATGGGCCGTACACGATATAAGTGTGGCCGGTGACCCAACCGACGTCGGCGGTGCACCAGTAGATTTCGCCGGGGCGGTAGTCGAACACGCGCTCGTGGGTCAGGGCCGCATACAGCAGGTAGCCGCCGGTGGTGTGCTGCACGCCTTTGGGTTTGCCGGTGGAGCCGGAGGTGTAGAGGATGAACAGCGCCTCTTCGGCGCCCATCTCTTTGGGCGCACACACGGTGCCCGCCACTTTCATCAGGTCTTCGTACCAGATGTCGCGATGCTGGTTCCACTTGATGTTGCCATTGGTGCGCTTGCACACGATGACTTTCTGGATGCTGCTGGTTTCCGGGTTGGTCAGCGCGTCGTCGACGTTGGCCTTCAGCGGAATTTTCTTACCGGCGCGGATACCTTCGTCGGCGGTGATCACCACCTTAGACTTACAGTCGATGATGCGACCGGCCAGCGCCTCCGGCGAAAAACCGCCAAACACCACGGAGTGGATCGCACCGATGCGGGTACAGGCCAACATGGCGACCACGGCTTCGGGGATCATCGGCATATAGATAGTCACCACGTCGCCGCGGTGCACATCCTGGCCACGCAAGGCGTTGGCGAACTTGCAGACTTCTTCATGCAGCTCGCGGTAGGTGATGGTGCGGCTTTCGGAAGGGTCATCGCCTTCCCAGATGATCGCCGCCTGGTCGCCACGCTCGGCGAGGTGACGGTCCAGGCAGTTGTAGGAAACGTTGAGGGTGCCATCGGCGAACCATTTGATGTCGACATGGTGGTCGTCGAAAGAAGTCTGCTTGACCGCGGTGAAAGGCTTGACCCAGTCAAGGCGCTTGGCTTGCTCGCGCCAGAAGCCATCGGGGTTGACCACCGACTGCTGGTACATGGCCTTGTAGGTCGCCTCGTCGGTCAGCGTGTTGGCTGCTACTTCGGGGCGAACGGGGTACAGGGAAGCCGCACTCATCTTTCTTACCTCGGTGACAATAGTTGTTTTTGTATGCCCTGTTGTAGCCGGGGCGCCCCCATAGAACCATTCGACGATGGTAGTAACAAGCCCCTACAAATTGCCCTGCCATGCCCGTTTACGGCTCTGGCCCGCGCCCTGCGTGGCTTTCCGGCTGGGTGAAAAAACCTTTATCAGGGGATTGTTACAAAAACCGCCAATAGTGTTTATCAAAAGCACGGGTATATGAATATAACGCGTGCGCCTAAAATCAACGCCGTCAACAAGACACTGTGATTAACAACGTAACAGCCCCCACGAAGGCAACGTTAATCCGAACTTCCCAACTCTTAAGTTACACACGTGGCCTCACAAGGGCCCCGTGACCCCTTTCGCCCTGAAGAAGGTAAGTAAAGAAATGAAAGCTCTCGTAGTTATGGCCCTCAGCAGCTTGTGCGCCACCGCCGCCCTGGCCGATGAGGCCCCGACCGAGCTGGCCGGCCAGAACGCCCCGATTGTTGAGGATTACACTTACAGCACTCATTTGGATGTGGCCAAAGTATTGTCCATGAGTACTGTTCCGGAAGTCTGCCAGGTTGTACCGGTACAAATGGAATATGAAGACTCGCAGGGTCAACGTCATATTCTTAATTACCAAGTAATGGGTAATGGTTGTTCTAACGGATAACAGCTTCTTATAAAGGCGTTAAACCCTGATCTTATTCGCCGCAAGAAATCGTTCTTGCGGCAAAGAGCCAGCTGACACACCTCGGTCCAAATGTGGGAGCGGGCTTGCTCGCGAAAGCGATACCGGCCACACCAACACCTCAAAACCCTGCACCCTTCCCTGCATTTTTACTCCCCGGAAGCCCACTTCCCCCGCCCTACAAAAAACATCCCACCGCCCGTCAAAAATTTCCTATCCCGGCAAAGCCTTGCAAACACGCGCCTTGGCCGAAAACCAAGCCATTTTGGCGCTCAATCGTGACCATCCGCCGCAACACAAAGCCGATTTTTTCCCTATAATGCGCGGGTAAATCGGGCCTGCAATATCCCTTTACACTGGGATGAAGAGCCAGACCTGAGGCCTCCCGCTGGAGCATGCACCAGTCGCTCCGCCCCTCAGCCTCACGCAGAGCACCCGTTACCCAATTCCGTTTAATGCCTGCGCGAGCTGTTGCAACAAACGATTTCTTAAGATCCACCGCGGCCTCTGGGCCGTGTGAACACCCAACCATCCGGTTTCACACGGGCACCTTTGAGCCCTCACGCAGGAGACGACACGTCATGCTGAGCTGGGACGAATTCGACAAAGAAGAAGAAGGCGAAGTAGCCGCTAAAGGCGCCAACGCCGGCCACGCCACCGAAGCCAACATGGACCGCCTCGACGGTGCCGGCGCCGCCGCCGCCATCGAAGCCCGCGCCGTCACCGCCAGTGACTCCGCCGCCATCGTGCGCGCCAAGGCCGCCCTGGACAAACTCGACGTCGCCGAAGGCCTCGCCGAGCTGGAAGGCTCCGCCGCCCGCGTCGCCGTTGACGAAAAGCGCATGATCAACTGCCGCGCCGACCTCAACCAACTCGTACCCTTCAAGTACGACTGGGCCTGGCAGAAATACCTCGACGGCTGCGCCAACCACTGGATGCCGCAAGAGGTCAACATGACCGCCGACATCGCCTTGTGGAAAAACCCCGAAGGCCTGACCGACGACGAGCGTCGCATCGTCATGCGCAACCTCGGCTTCTTCTCCACCGCCGACTCCCTGGTTGCCAACAACCTGGTGCTGGCCGTGTACCGCCTGATCACCAACCCGGAGTGCCGCCAGTACATCCTGCGCCAGGCCTTCGAAGAAGCGATCCACACCCACGCCTACCAGTACTGCATCGAATCGCTGGCCATGGATGAAGGCGAGATCTTCAACATGTACCACGAGATTCCATCGGTCGCCAAAAAGGCCGCCTGGGGCTTGAAGTACACCCGCTCCATCTCCGATCCGAAGTTCGAAACCGGCACCGTCGAAACCGACAAAGAACTGCTGCGCAACCTGGTCGCCTACTACTGCGTCCTGGAAGGCATCTTCTTCTACTGCGGCTTCACCCAGATCCTGTCCATGGGCCGTCGCAACAAAATGACCGGCGTGGCCGAGCAGTTCCAGTACATCCTGCGCGACGAGTCGATGCACCTGAACTTCGGTATCGATGTGATCAACCAGATCAAAATCGAAAACCCACACTTGTGGGATGCCGAGATGAAAGAAGAAGCGACCCAGATGATCCTGCAAGGGACTCAGCTGGAAATTGAATATGCTCGTGACACTATGCCTCGCGGCGTGTTGGGGATGAACGCGGCGATGATGGAGGACTACCTCAAGTTCATCGCGAACCGTCGTTTGTCGCAGATTGGCTTGAAGGAAGAGTATCCAGGCACCACCAACCCGTTCCCGTGGATGAGCGAGATTATGGACTTGAAGAAAGAGAAGAACTTCTTCGAAACCCGCGTGATCGAGTATCAGACCGGCGGCGCGTTGAGCTGGGACTGATCAACAACACAGATCTAAACGTGTGGGAGCGGGTTTGCTCACGAATACAGCGTGTCAGTCGATGCATCCGGTGACTGACTCACCGCATTCGCGAGCAAGCCCGCTCCCACATTGGGTCTGCGGTGCTCTATAGACTCTGCAAATTGCCCTTTATGCCCAATCACACCATCAAGACCCCCTGCGTCGGCCTGTGCTCTACCGTTTACGGTGACCTGGTCTGCCGGGGCTGCAAGCGTTATCACCATGAGGTGATTCAGTGGAATGGCTACAACGCCGACGAGAAGCAGGCGGTGTGGCTGCGCCTGGAGCAGTTGCTGGTGCAGGTGATGGCCAGCAAGCTGGAAGTGTTCGACCCACAACGCCTGCGCCAGCAGTTGGAAGACCGCAAGATTCGCTTTATGCCGCACCAGTCGCCGTATTGCTGGGCGTACCAGTTGATAGCGCGGGGCGCGCGGGTGATTTCCAAGCTGGATGCGTACGGCTTGGCGTTGTTGCCGGAGTTTCGTGAGCGCAACCTTGCGGATTTGCGTGATGCGATTGATCGGGAATTTTTCCTGTTGTCCGAGGCGCACTACGAGCGCTACATCGCGCCGGGGTTTCTGAAGGACGCGTTTGGGCCAGCCCTGATTGCCACGTTCTAACACCACCGCAACCCTAAAGTGTGGGAGCGGGCTTGCTCGCGAATGCAGTCTGTCAGTTAATAAATCTGCTGACTGATTCACCGCCTTCGCGAGCAAGCCCGCTCCCACATTTGGATTTTCGCCAGTCAGCAAACCCAGGACGCTTCGCGCTCCGTCTGCAAGCCATAGCGCTCAATCGCCTGCTGACACACCTCTCGCGCCAGACTCCCCTGCTCCGCCAACGCCGTCAGCGCTGCCAGCACCAGGTGATGGCGATCCACTTCAAAGAAATCACGCAACGCTGCCCGTGTATCACTGCGACCAAAACCGTCGGTGCCGAGCACGGTGTAGCTGCAGCTCAGGTAAGAAGTGATCATCTGCGGCACCGCCCGCACATAGTCGGACACCGCAATCACCGGCGCGCCGTTGGGCAAGCAGTCACTCACATGGCTGACGCGCTTGGCGTGCTGGGGATGCAAGCGATTCCACCGCTCCACTTCCCGCGCATCCCGCGCCAGCTCACTGTAACTGGTGACGCTGAACACCTCGCTCGCCACTTGCCAATCCTCGGCCAGTAACTGCGCGGCGGCCTGGGCCTCGCGCAGCAGCGTGCCCGAACCCAGCAAGCGCACTTGGGCATCCGGCGCACCTTGCAAGCGGTACATGCCTTTGATAATCGCTGACTCCACGCCCTGCGGCAGGCTTGGCTGCGGGTAGTTTTCGTTCATCAGCGTTACGTAGTAGAACGCGTCCACATCGTGTTCCAGCATCTGGCGCATGCCGTGGTCGAGGATCACCGCAAACTCGCCGGCAAACGCCGGGTCGTAGGCGTGGCAATTAGGCACGGTGGCGGCGCTGAGGTGGCTGCTGCCGTCCTGGTGCTGCAACCCTTCGCCGCCCAGTGTGGTGCGCCCGGCTGTGGCGCCAAGCAGGAAGCCGCGGGCGCGCTGGTCGGCGGCGGCCCAGATCAGGTCGCCGACGCGCTGGAAGCCGAACATCGAGTAATAGATGTAGAACGGCAACATGCGCAGGCCGTGCACCGAGTAGCTGGTGGCCGCTGCCACCCACGAGCTGATGGCACTGGCTTCGCTGATGCCTTCCTCGAGGATCTGCCCGTCGGTGGCCTCGCGGTAGCTGAGGATCGAGCCGATGTCTTCGGGCTCGTAGCACTGGCCGACGCTGGAATAGATGCCGATCTGCTTGAACAGGTTGGCCATGCCAAAGGTGCGCGCCTCATCGGCCACAATCGGCACGATGCGCGGGCCGAGGGCCTTGTCCTTGAGCAGGTGGGTGAGCATGCGCACGAAGGCCATGGTGGTGGACATTTCCTTGCCGTCAGCCGCCGTGGCGAAACCGGCGTAATCCTTCACTGGCGGCACCGCCACCGGCGCTGCGACCTGACTGCGGCTCGGTACGTAACCGCCGAGCGCCTGGCGGCGTTGATGCAGGTAGCGCAATTCAAGGCTGTCGTCGGCCGGTTTGAAGAAGCTCAGCGATTCGGTCTGCTCGTCCGTCAGCGGCAACTGGAAGCGATTGCGGAAGGCGATCAGCGCCTGCCGATCAAGCTTCTTCTGTTGGTGCGTGGTCATCCTGCCCTGCCCGGCTTCGCCCATGCCGAAGCCCTTTTTGGTCTGCGCCAGGATCACCGTCGGCTGGCCCTTGACCCGGCGCGCGGCGTGGTAGGCGGCGTGGATCTTGACCATGTCGTGGCCGCCACGCTTAAGGCGGTCGATTTGCTCGTCACTCATGCCCTCGACCAACTTGGCCAGTGACTCGCTCTGCCCGAAAAAGTGCTCACGGTTGTAGGCGCCGTCTTTGGCGGCGAAGGTCTGGAATTGCCCGTCGACGGTCTGCGACAGCGTGCTCACCAGCGAGCCGTCACTGTCCTTGGCGAGCAAGGCGTCCCAGTCTGAACCCCAGACCAGCTTGATCACATTCCAGCCGGCACCGGCAAACAACGCCTCCAGTTCATCGATGATGCGCCCATTGCCGCGCACTGGGCCGTCGAGGCGTTGCAGGTTGCAGTTGACCACCCAGGTCAGGTTGTCCAGGCCTTCGCGAGCGGCCAGGGTCAGTGCCGACATGCTTTCCGGCTCGTCCATTTCGCCGTCGCCGAACACACCCCAGACGTGACGGTCGGTGGTGTCGAGCAGGCCACGATGCTGCAGGTAACGCATGAAGCGCGCCTGGAAAATCGAGCTGATCGGGCCGATCCCCATGGAACCGGTGGGGAACTGCCAGAAGTCCGGCATCAACCACGGGTGCGGATAGCTGGACAGACCCCGTGCGCCCGCTTGTAGCCCGCCGATCTCCTGGCGGTAGTGCGCGAGGTCGTCTTCGCTCAAGCGGCCCTCCAAGAAGGCGCGCGCATAAATGCCCGGCGCGGAATGCGGCTGGTAGAACACCAGGTCGCCGCCAAAGTCTGGGTTGCGGGCGCGGAAAAAGTGGTTGAAGCCGACTTCGAACAAATCGGCAGCACTGGCGTAGCTGGCGATATGGCCACCGAGCTCGCCGTACGCCTGATTGGCGCGCACCACCATGGCCAGCGCGTTCCAGCGCACCAGGGAAGCCAGACGCTCTTCGGTGGCGAGGTCACCGAGAAAGACCGGCTGCTGCTCAACGCTGATGCTGTTGATGTACGGCGTGCCGTGGCGCGGTTTCCAGTTGATATGCGGGGCGCTGCCTTCGCGGGCCAACAGGTCGAGGATCTGCCGCGCCCGTTCGGGACCGGCGTTGGCCACCAGCGAAGCCAGTGCGTCACGCCACTCGTCCTGCTCTACTTGATCCAACGCCGTGTGATTGACTGCACTGGCGAAACCATTCATGCGCACCTCCGGGCTTTTTTTCCAGTTTATGCTGGCGCTAAAGGATTTTTTGCCTGTTATCAGGCGCAGGTTCGAGCATTTTGAGCATGAATCACTGCCAATCCGCTTTTTGCCAGCACGTTGTGCTCAAGCCCCACGCAACGCCGCAACTGTGTTTAAAATGCCGCCCGCTCAATGACCGACGCTGACCGATGACCCCAGACGCACTTGCCACCCTGCACGCCCACCTGCTCACCGCCCTGACCAGCCCGCCCGCCGAGACCCGGCGACTGTTCCACGGCCGTGGCCGCTGCTGGCCGGGGCTGGAACAACTGACGGTGGACTGGTTGCAAGGGGTGATTCTGGTTTCGTTGTTCAAAGCGCCGGAGGCCGAACAGCTGGACGCGTTGAAACAGATGCTCAAGGAACAGCTCAGCACCTATACCGTGGCCCTGCAACACCGCTACCTGCCGCAAAGCACCACGGAATGGCTGGTGGGTGACGCCGTTGAGGAGCTGACCATCACCGAAGGCGGCCTGCGCTACCTGATCGACCTGGGAAAAAAACAGAACAGCGGGCTGTTCCTCGACATGCGTTACGGCCGTAACTGGGTGCGTGAGCAGGCCAAAGGCCAGCGCGTACTCAACTTGTTCGCGTATACCTGCGGGTTCTCGGTCGCGGCCATCGAAGGCGGCGCCGACCATGTGGTGAACCTGGACATGGCCCGTGGCGCCCTCAGCCGTGGCCGCGACAACCATCGCCTGAACGGTCACGACCTGAGCAACGTTACGTTTCTGGGCCATGACCTGTTCAAGTCCTGGGCCAAGGTCACCCATAGCGGGCCTTATGATTTGGTCATCATCGATCCGCCGTCCTTTCAGAAAGGCAGCTTCCTGCTGACCAAGGACTACCAACGCGTGCTGCGCCGGCTGCCGGATTTGCTCACGCCCCAGGGCTGCGTACTGGCGTGCATGAACGACCCGGCGTTTGGCGAAGACTTCCTGATCGACGGCGTCACCCGCGAAGCACCGGGCCTGCGCTTTGTGGAGCGGCTGCAAAACCCGCCTGAATTTCCGGATATCGACCCCCAAAGTGGCTTGAAGGCGCTGGTGTTCCGTCAGGGTTGATGCTGAAACGTGCTGCGCTTGCTACGCTAAGTGATACACCGGGGCGGTGAACCTTATCCCCCCCTTCCCGGTCGATACCTGCATTCCCCGGCCAGACTCGACGGCGTTACGTTGTCGGCTGCCCTGTTTGACCTTTTGGAGAAACGCCCGTGATATCGACCCTGCATGTAGCCAGACTCAAAGCCTGGGGCGCCCACGGCTTTACCGCCACCGGCGTCGTGCTGGCCTTTCTGGCCACGCTTGCGCTGCTGGAAAACTCACCCAAGGCTTGCCTGCTCTGGCTGGGCCTGGCACTGGTAGTCGATGGCGTAGACGGCTCCCTGGCCCGACGAGTGAACGTCAGCACGGTATTGCCAAGCTTCGATGGCTCGGTGCTGGACCTGGTGATTGATTACCTGACGTATGTGTTTATTCCGGCGTTGTTCATCTACCGCTATATCGACCTGCCCGACTTCACTCATCTGTTCACAGTGTCGGTGATTTTGGTGTCGTCGCTGTTCTGCTTCTGCAATGTGAACATGAAGAGCAAGGACAACTACTTCGTCGGCTTCCCCGCCGCCTGGAACGTGGTTGCCCTGTGCGTGTACATCATCCAGCCGGACGCCTGGGTCACCTTGCTGACGGTGATTGGCCTGGCGCTGCTGACCGTGACGCCGATGAAGTTTTTGCACCCGTTCCGGGTCAAGCGCTTTATGCCGATCAACATTGCCGTGACCACGATCTGGTTGCTGTGCAGCTTTTTGATGGTGGTGGACTACCCGAATACCAACCCATGGACGTTCGGGTTGTGGTCGCTGATGTCGGCGTATTTCCTCGGCATTTGTGTGTGGCGCACAGCGCTGGAGTGGCTGGACAAGCGTCACGGTTGATCGCGGTTAAACCTGTGGGAGCGGGCTTGCTCGCGAAAGCGGTGGATCAGTCATAGATATATTGACTGACCATGCCGCCTTCGCGATCAAGCCCGCTCCCACATTTGGCTCTCTGTTGTCTGACAGGTAAGATGCGGGCCTTCGGTGCAGCCCCTTCGCTGTGCCCTGCCAATAATAAGCCCTGCCCATGCCCTTCGAACTCAGCGTCGACCTCACCACCCTCGCCATCCTGGCCATCGTGGCCTTTATCGCCGGCTTCATCGATGCCATCGCCGGCGGCGGCGGGCTGCTCACCACGCCCGCCCTGCTGACCGCCGGCATGCCGCCCCACCTGGTGCTGGGCACCAATAAACTCAGTTCCACCTTCGGCTCGGCCACCGCCAGCTTCACCTTCTACCGGCGCAAACTTTTTCATCCCCGCCAGTGGGTGCATGCCATCGTCGGCACGTTGATCGGCGCGCTGGCCGGTGCGGTCGTCGCGCATTACCTGCCGGCCGAAACCCTGAACAAAATGCTCCCGGTGATCGTATTCGGCTGCGGTGTGTACCTGCTGTTTGGCGGTACGCCCAAGGCGCCGCTGGATGCCGACGCGCCGATCAAGAAGAAGTGGCAATCCACCCAGGGCTTTGGCCTGGGCTTCTACGACGGCGTGGCCGGCCCCGGCACCGGCGCGTTCTGGACGGTCAGCACGATGCTGCTGCACCCCATCGACCTGGTAAAGGCCAGCGGCGTAGCGCGCAGCATGAACTTCGTCAGCAACGCGGCGGCGCTGTCGGTGTTCATCTTCAACGGCTCGGTGGACTGGATCGTCGGCCTGGCGATGGGCTTTTCGGTAATGTGCGGCGCGTTCTTTGGCGCACGCAGCGCGATCAGCGGCGGCGCCAAATTCATTCGCCCGGTGTTTATCACCGTGGTCCTCGGCCTGACCGTGCGTCTAGCCTGGCAACACTGGTTCAGCGTGGCCTAAACGACGCGCCAGGTAGAGGTCGATCAGGTAACGCGCAATCGAACGTGACGCCGGCAGCGGCGGCAGGTCGTGGATGTTGAACCATTGCGCGTCCTCGATCTCGTCAGCTTGGGGCACGATGTCGCCACCGGCATATTCGGCATGGAAGCCGAGCATCATCGAATGCGGGAACGGCCAGCATTGGCTGCCCATGTACTGGATATTCTTGACCTCCACCTGCACTTCCTCGCGCACCTCGCGGATCAGGCAGTCTTCGGCCGACTCACCCGGCTCGGCGAACCCGGCCAGGGTGCTGTAGACGCCCGTGACAAAACGCGGCGAACGCGCCAGCAGAATCTCGTCGCCTCGGGTCACCAGCACAATCATGCTCGGCGAAATGCGCGGGTAACTGCGCAGGTCGCAGGCCGGGCAATGCATCGCACGCTCACGCGGCACCTGGACCATGGCCTGGCCGCAGCTGCCGCAAAACCGGTGCTCGCGCGCCCAGGTGCCGATCTGCGCGGCGTAGCCGAGCACTTTGTACAACGTGTGATCGCCCTGCAGCATGAACGCGCGCAAACCTTGCCAGCTGCAGCCTGGCACGTCACTCGCCGAGTTCAGTTCCAGCAAGTACACCGGCTCACCGTCGAGGTGGCCGATGCCGTGTTCGGCGAACACCGACAGGTCCTGGCGCTTGAGCCATTCGCGCGGGAACAGCGGGCCGTTGGTGTCATGCAAAAAGCCTTCGCGGCTGCGGGCGACCGCCCAGCCACCGGGGGCGTCGTTGTCCAGCAGCGTTGTGGTAATCCAGCCTGGGGTCATGTCGGTCAATCCACGAATTCGGGTTTCTGCTTACTCATATGGGCCGCGATGGCCACGCGCAGGTCGTTGGATTGCAACATAGCCGAGTTCCAGGTGGCAACGTATTCCAAACCATCATTGACCGTGTGGTCACGCATGTAGCTGATCATCGCCTTGGTGCCGGTCACGGCAATCGGCGACTTGGCGGCGATTTGCTGGGCGATGTCCATGACGCCGGCCAACAGGCTTGCATAGTCCGCATACACGCGATTGACAAGGCCGATGCTGCGCGCTTCCTCAGCACCGAACTGGCGGCCGGTGTAAGCCAGTTCACGCAGCATGCCGTCGCCGACAATGCGCGGCAGGCGCTGCAAGGTGCCCACGTCGGCGGCCATGCCGATGTCGATTTCCTTGATCGAGAACTGCGCGTCTTCAGCGGCGTAACGCATGTCGCAGGCACTGATCAAGTCGATGGCGCCGCCGATGCAATAGCCGTGGATCGCCGCCAGTACCGGTTTGCGGCAATGGTCGACGGCGTTGAACGAGGCTTGCAGCTCGAGGATTTTGCGGCGCAACAAGCGCGCATTGCGGCCCACGTCCTTGCCGAATTCGTTGGCCACCGAGGCCAGCAGCATCAGGTCGATGCCGGAAGAAAAATGCTTGCCGGCGCCGCTGAGTACCACGGCGCGCACGGCGTCGGTGTCCTCGACCCACTGGAAGATGTCGATGATTTCGGTCCAGAACGCGGCGTTCATTGCGTTGATCTTTTCCGGGCGGTTGATCTGCACATGGGCAACGTTGCCGGTGAGTTCGACGACGAAAGCTTGGTATTCGGACATGGCAGTGATCCCTGACTGGCGAGTGATAAGGGCCGAACTATAACAAGGGAGCGCGGCGGCGCATCGGCCAAAAACGGGACTGGCAAACGTAATGAAATGTTGTGGGGCCGCGGTTCATGGCCTGCCGATACATTTCACCCGGGAACGCGACTTTATCGGCTATACAATCTGGGCCACTTCTGGAGCCGTCTATGCCGACCACGTTTCGCTCATCGTTGATTCTGGCCCTGGTGGTCGTGCTGACTGGCATCGGCGCCGGGCTTGGCGGGATGCTCCTGGCGTTGCTGCTGCACGGCATCCAGCACCTGGCGTACGGGTACAGCCTCGACAGCCTGGTCAGCCATGAAACCTTTCTGTGGGGCGTGACCGCCGCCGCGCCACAGCGTCGGTTACTGGTCTTGGTCATTTGCGGCCTCGTTGCGGGTGTGGGCTGGTGGGCGATTTATCGCTACGGCCGCCCGCTGGTGAGCATCAAGCAGGCGGTTGGCGAAAAGATGCCGATCATGCCGCCCAAGACCACCCTCGCCCACGCCATCCTGCAAATCATCACCGTGGCCCTCGGCTCGCCGCTGGGGCGTGAAGTGGCGCCGCGTGAAGTCGGCGCACTGGCGGCGACATGGTTATCGCAGCGTGCGCGACTGGAACCGTCGATGCATCGGCTGATCGTAGCCTGCGGCGCGGGTGCGGGCCTGGCGGCGGTGTACAACGTGCCGTTGGGCGGCGCGGTGTTTGTGCTGGAAGTGCTGGTCGGCGCATTCAGCTGGCCAGCAGCGGTGATTGCGCTGGCAACGTCGGCGATTGGGGCCGCGGTGGCGTGGATCGGCCTTGGCGCAGAGTCGCAATACGTGGTGCCGCATTTTCTGCTGAGCCCGGCGTTGATCGCCTGGGCCGTGGTGTGTGGCCCGGTGTTTGGCGTGGCGGCCTACGCTTTCAGCCGCGTTACCGGCGCCGCCAGGGCGAACGCCGCGCGCGGCTGGCGTTTGCCGGAGCTGGCGTTGATCAACTTTACCCTCATCGGTGGGTTGGCCATGCTGCTGCCGCAGATCCTCGGCAACGGCAAGGGCCCGGCGCAACTGGGTTTCGACAATGAGCTGACAATCGGCCTGGCCGCCATCCTGCTGCTGGTCAAAGTGCTGATCACGACCAGCAGCCTGCGCGCCGGGGCCGAAGGCGGGCTGCTGACCCCGGCCCTGGCCAATGGCGCGTTGCTGGCGATCATCCTCGGCGGCGCCTGGAGCCTGGCGTGGCCCGGCGTGCCGCTGGGCGCGTTTGCGATCATCGGCGCAGCGGCGTTCCTGGCGGCGAGCATGAGCATGCCGCTGACGGCGATTGTGCTGGTGGCGGAATTTACCCGGATCGACCATGACTTTCTGGTGCCGATCATCCTGGCGGTGGTCGGCTCGATGTGCGTGAGCAAACTGCTTGTGCGCTGGGAAAACGCTGGAAAAAAGCCGGCCTAAGCGCCATCCTTCGCGCTTTAAGCCGCCCCGCAGCGGCGCTCGACGCTCAAAGGAATTGCCATGCACGCCCAACCCCTCGCCCCCGCCGATTTCGAATTCATCGACGAAACCCTGCTCAAGTACGGTGACGATCACTCGGTGCTGAACCTGGCCGAACTCGACGGCTACTTCACTGCGCTGGTCTCAAGCCCGGCACAAGTGGACGTCGCTGAGTGGTTTCCGGCGATCTGGGGTGGGCAGAACCCGGACTGGGAAAGTGTGGAAGAGGCCCAACGTTTTCTCGAACTGTGCGTGCGCCATATGAATACCCTGGCCGCGCAGTTGGCAACCGACGCGCAAGGCTTCAAGGCTCGCTTTGATGACACGGAGCATCAGGGCCACGTCGTCACCCTGGCGGAGGAATGGTGCTTTGGCTATATCCGTGGCGCCGCGATCGGCCACTGGCCCGAATTGCCCGCCGAACTGGCCGGGCAACTGGAGAAAATTTCCTGGTGCGCCGAGCAGGACAACTTCGAATTGCCGGCGGACCTGGATGTAAACGCCCATCAACAGCGGGTCAGCGCAATCGAACCGGCTGCGCGGGCGCTACATGATTACTGGTTGAGCAAACGCTGAGCCGGGCTTATTTGAAGTCCAGGTCAAACGCCTGATAGAACGCGTTGCCGGTGTTGGCCACGATCCACATCAACACCACCACGTGGCGGCCTTTTTTGCCCTTGGGCAAGGTCACCTGGTGCTCGACCCTGGCTTTCATTTCGTCGGCGTGCTGGTAATACGGCACCTGGGTGTAGAAGTCTTCAAAGAATGGTTTTGCCTCAAGCTGGGCGCGGCTGATGCGCTGCTTGGGGTCCCAGCCATCCTTGGTGATGAGCCAGCGATAACCCCGGGTGACGTGGGCAGCGGTGTATTGCCACTGCACCTTGAACACCTGGCCGGCCTCGACATTGAGCAATGGCCAAGTGAACGGGGTGTTGAGCTTTTTGCTCATCTCCTCATCGGTGAAGTTGACGCAATCGCGCTCATCGGTTTTGCCGCCGCTCAGGATGTGCCCGTCGGCCGGCGGCGTGACGCTTTGATCATCGGTTTGATAAGGCGCAGGGAAAGGCCCGGCGGTGAGTGCCGGGAAGTTCTTGCCGCCTTCCATTTCGTTGACCTGCCAGTTGCCCAGCAGCCCACGCTCTACGGCCACCGAGCCTCGGCTGGCGGGGGTCACGACACGGCCGTGCCTAAGTTGCGTCTGAGGTTTGTTCATTTCATTCACTCCTTGATTGAAAGCGCCCCGTCATGGGGCGTGCCTCGAACTTACCGTGGTGGGTTTTATTGTCCAATCGATGCTTCTTTCGGAACATTCGTACAGCGACGCCGTTTCGCGGCGTAAAGGCCGTTGTCCTGCAACGCAAGGGTTGGTTGTCCTACCCGGCTGAGGGCAGTAAGGCTAGACGCCCTGTCCGCGAGTTGATC
This sequence comes from Pseudomonas sp. Larv2_ips, assembly GCF_963879675.1. Taxonomy (NCBI): domain Bacteria; kingdom Pseudomonadati; phylum Pseudomonadota; class Gammaproteobacteria; order Pseudomonadales; family Pseudomonadaceae; genus Pseudomonas; species Pseudomonas sp. Larv2_ips. The sequence continues at coordinate 1,042,752 of NZ_CAWOAW010000027.1, read as the reverse complement.
ACGCCGTAATACGCGCCGTACAACGATCCCTGCTCGACAAGCGTGGCGTGTTTGGCTGATTATTCGGGTCCGCCCGTCGGCCACTCCACACCACCTTGCCTTGATCAGGAGCCTTGTACCTTGAGTTCGCAGAAAACCGTGACCGTGACACCGCCCAATTTCCCCCTGAACGGCAAGGTCGCTCCTCCCGGCTCCAAATCCATTACCAACCGCGCCCTGTTGCTGGCGGCGCTGGCCAAGGGCACCAGCCGTTTGAGCGGCGCGCTGAAAAGCGATGACACCCGCCACATGTCGGTGGCCCTGCGCCAGATGGGCGTGACCGTCGATGAGCCGGATGACACCACCTTCGTGGTCACAGGCTCCGGCAAACTGCAATTGCCCGCGCAGCCGTTGTTCCTCGGCAATGCCGGCACCGCCATGCGGTTTCTCACGGCGGCCGTGGCAACGGTCGAAGGCACCGTGGTGCTGGACGGCGACGACTACATGCAAAAACGCCCGATCGGCCCGCTGCTGGCCACCCTTGGCCAGAATGGCATCCGCGTCGACAGCCCCACGGGTTGCCCGCCGGTGACCGTGCACGGCGTGGGCAAGGTCCAGGCCAAACGCTTTGAAATCGACGGCGGTTTGTCCAGCCAGTATGTGTCGGCCTTGCTCATGCTTGCCGCCTGCGGCGAAGCGCCGATTGAAGTGGCGCTGACCGGCAAGGACATCGGCGCCCGTGGCTACGTGGACCTGACCCTGGACTGCATGCGTGCCTTTGGCGCACAGGTCGAAGTGGTCGACGACACCACCTGGCGCGTCGCCCCCACCGGCTACACCGCCCATGACTACCTGATCGAACCCGATGCCTCCGCTGCAACGTACCTGTGGGCCGCTGAAGTGTTGACCGGCGGGCGCATCGACATCGGCGTGGCGGCGCAGGACTTCACCCAGCCGGACGCCAAGGCCCAGGCCGTGATCGCCCAGTTCCCGAACATGCAGGCCAACGTGGTCGGCTCGCAGATGCAGGACGCGATCCCGACCCTGGCAGTCTTGGCCGCGTTCAATAACACCCCGGTGCGCTTCACTGAACTGGCCAACCTGCGCGTGAAGGAATGTGACCGGGTGCAGGCGCTGCACGATGGCCTCAACGAAATTCGCCCAGGCCTGGCCACCATCGAAGGCGATGACCTGCTGGTCGCCAGCGACCCTGCACTGGCCGGCACCACGTGCAACGCGCTGATCGACACCCATGCCGACCACCGCATTGCCATGTGCTTTGCGCTGGCCGGGCTGAAGGTCGCGGGAATCCGCATTCAAGACCCGGACTGCGTGGCCAAGACCTACCCTGAGTACTGGAAGGCCTTGGGCAGTCTTGGGGTTGCACTGAGCTACTGAAGCAGCAGCGCCGGAATGGGGAGGGAATGCACATGACGATTCGCCCGCCCTGCCCACCCGGCGCCTGCGTCTGCGACCGTGAGCAACTGCTGCAAGCGCCCGACGCCGACGTGCGCATTCTTCACCTGACACGCCAGGAAGAAAAACGCCTGCTCGAGCGCCTCGAAGACCTCAAAAGCCTGCAAGACCTGGAACACATGCAACAGCGGATGTACGAGCAATTGGGCATCCGCGTACACGTCGCACCGGGCCACACAGAGGTCAAGAGCATGCGCGGGATTCAGATCGTCATCGACGACCTGCCGGGCATGTGTCGCAAGACCCGGCAATCAATTCCCGCAGCGATTCGTCGCGGCATGGAAAAACGCCCGGAGATTGCCTACCGCTTGCTCGATGCCCACGACCTGTTTCGCGAAGGCTGAATCACCCGGCCACGGTTTCGTCCTCAAACAGGCCCTGCCCCACGACCTTCGCCGCCTGTAAATGCGCTTGCGCACCGCCGCTCTCGGATTCCAACAGCAGCGCGGACGTCACCACCTGAGCACCGCAATAATCAAAAATCCCGTAGTCAATTTGCGTACGCATCGCCTGGGTGTACCCATGGCGGTCAAACGCACTGTGATCCGCCGCGCCGAGGGCCAGCAGGTGCACCTGCAAGTGCCGCAGTTTCTTCACCACCGGCGTATCGGGACCGTAGTCGATGGCCCAGCCGTTGACGAACACGCGGTCGATCCAGCCTTTGAGCAAGGCTGGCAGCGACCACCAATAAATCGGGAAGGCGATAACCAGCGCGTCGGCGCGGTCGATGCGTGCTTGTTCAGCGAGGATGTCGGCCGGTGGCGTGGCACGGGTGCGGTGCACACGGTGGTCGGCAGCGGTGTAGCGCGGGTCGAAACCTTCGGCGGCGAGGTCGGCGATCTCGAACGTGTGGCCAGCGGCAGTCAAGCCTGCAGCCACTTGCGCGGCGAGGCTGTGGGTGAGCGATTGCGGGTCGTGATGAGCAACAACGATCAGAGCGTGCATGACATTGACTCCCTTTGCGTTTAGGCTGGGCTAAACTACTTTTAGTAAGTTACTCCCTCAAGTTACTTTTGGTATATAAGCATGTCAAGCACTGAATCCACAGCTCCACGCCGGCGCCTTGCGCGCGAAGATCGCCTGCGCCAATTGCTCGATGTGGCCTGGCAACTGGTACGCGAGGAAGGCACCGAAGCGCTGACCCTGGGCCGTCTCGCGGAACTGGCGGGTGTCACTAAGCCGGTGGTCTATGACCATTTCGTCACCCGCGCAGGCTTGCTCGCCGCGCTGTACGAAGATTTCGACGGGCGTCAGAACCAGCTGTTTGCCCAAGCCCTCGACAGCAGTGGCGCGACACTCGATGATCGCGCGCAGGTGATCGCCACGTGCTATGTCGATTGTGTGTTGCTGCAGGGGCGGGAAATTCCGGGGGTCATTGCCGCGTTGAGCAGTTCGCCGGAACTGGAAACCCTCAAGCGCAAATACGAGGCGATCTTTCTCGACAAGTGCCGCGACGCCCTGGCGCCGTTTGCACCCGGCGCAACCGTGTCGCAAGCCGGCTTGCGGGCGATGCTCGGCGCGGCGGAGGCGTTGTCACAGGCGGCAGCCAGCGGCGAGATCAGTCGCGATGAGGCGCAGCAGGAGCTGCTCGCGACGATCCTGGGCATGGTCAATCGCAGCCGCGGGTAAATAATTATTCACGCCGCAGGAATAAAGCGTCGCGACGGGTGTTTACCTGAGTACGGCTTGTGAATACAGCACAAGGCCAGTACCTAAATCCAAAAACACCCAGGAGCTCGTCATGCTGAAAAAACTCTCCCTCGCTGCTGCCGTCCTGATTGCCTGTGCGGCTTCCACGGCCTTCGCCGCTCCAGCCAACGTGGCCGACAGCGCCAAGGGCAAAGTGCTGGTGGACAGCAAGGGGATGACCCTTTACACCTTCGCTAAAGACAGCGCAGGCAAATCGGCGTGCAACGGCCAATGCCTGGCCAACTGGCCCGCGTTCACTGCCCAGGCCACCGCGAAAGATGCCGACGGCTACAGCGTGATCACCCGCGATGACGGCAGCAAGCAATGGGCCTACAAAGGCCAGGCGCTGTACACCTGGGTCAAGGACAGCAAACCGGGCGACATCACCGGTGACGGCGTTGGCGGTAATTGGAACCTGGCCAAGCCATAAGGTGTGAGGCCAATGCAGCGTACCGGTGGCGAGGGAAAACGCCCTCGCCACCGGTTGGCCTTTTCACGCCAAGTGCTCATTCACATATAGTCGCACCTTGCGCGCCAGCTGATCGAGATGGCGGTCGCGTTGCTTCTCGGCATCCACCATGGCGCGCTTGCCGTGTTTTTGCAGCAGGTAGGTATGAATCTGCCGCACTTCCAGCGAGCGATAGATCGCCGCCACATCCAGCACGCCCATCAGGCCGTCAGTGCCGTAATCGCGCGTGTTCATCAGCACCTGCGTGTCGCGCGCACCGCGTACCTGAAAGCCCATGGCCGTGAACGCCGGGACCTTTTCCACGGCACACGCCAACTCGGCGTGGGGATAACGCGCCAGCACGTCCTGCATCATTGCGCGCGCCACACCCTGGCGCCGCCTACCCGCCTGCACTGCCATGAACGCGATACCGCAGGCTTGAGGGTCGTCTTTGACCGGCAGATAGAGGCAAAAGCCGACCAGCGTGTCCTCCTCCATCGCCACCACCAGTTCAACGGCGATGCCCTTCGAGCCATCCAGCGCTTGCAGGTACAGGTGCACCTCAAAGCCGGTGGTGTACTGGTAAATGTTGTAGAGCAGGTTGCTGGGCGGCAGCGCGACGCTGCTGATATCGGTGAGGTTATCCACCACCATCTGCAGGATCTGGCTGGTGATCGGCTCGGGGCACGGCGCGGTGTAGCGGGTAAGGCTGAACATGCAAATTCCTGGGGTTTCGCGTCAAGGCAGCGGCGATTGTACCTGCTGCTGCGCGTTTATTGCCCGCACAGCTCGCGTAAACAACCGCGCAACCCACGGTGGGCCAGGTCGGCATCCGGCCGCGGGTGTCAGCGCATGGCCACGGTAAACGACGCACGCGTCAGCGGCAGCGCAACGCGGTACAGCCCATCGCGCTGGTGGGCGGTGTAGCGTCCGGGCACGCGGGCGATCAGCCGGCACCTCGGCCCTGGGCGCAGTATTTGTCTGGGCCAGCCCGATATAACCCACGCAACCGCGCAAAGCGTGGCGAATGGCCTGCTCGTGACCTTTGCCGTGGCACTGGCGCCGATCATCCTCGCACGCCGCTTCGCCTGGCGCCGCCACAACGCCGTGAACGGCGCGCAGAACACCCGTTGAGGCAAAAAAACAAAAAAGGCGTTGCGCCAGACCGGGTTACATCGCGCATCATGGGCACTTTCAAGCTCAAGGGTAACGTCCATGCGCGTTCTGTCATTGATGATGGGTTTTACGACGCTGGCCGCCAGTCTGGCGTTCTGCGCCAGCGCGATGGCGAATGAAGAAAGTCAGTTGGTGCAACAGATCAACCAGTACCGCAGCCAGGTGCAGCGCTGCGGTGACCAGGGTTCACAGGAACTGCCACCGCTGGCCAGCGACACACGGCTGGTGCTGCCGGCCACCAATGTCGGCGATTTGCAGCAAGCGCTCGCGCGGGCTGCGTACCCGATGGTCAACGTGCAAGCCATCAGCCTGTCGGGGCCCAAGGATGCCCAGGCGGCCATGAAGGCGGTGCGGGAAAGTTTCTGCCGCGTAGTGCTGGACCCGCAATTTGTCGACATCGGCGTGAGCAACAGCGGCGAGGACTGGCGCATTGTGCTTGCCCGCCCCCTGCTCTCCAGTGGTTTGGGTGATTGGCAGACCGAAGGCCGGCAGTTGCTCAACCTGATCAACGCCGCCCGTGAACAGCCGCGCCAGTGCGGCACCCAGGCATTTGCCGCGACCACGCCCGTGTCGTGGAACGACGACCTGGCCAGCGCCGCCAACAGCCACACCCGCAATATGGCCAACGGCAACTTCTTCGACCACCTGGACCACGACGGCCGCACCCCGGGCGATCGCGCTGAACTGGCAGGCTATATCGCGAAAAACATCGGCGAGAACATTGCCGCCGGCCTCGACACGCCGCGCAAGGTGGTGGATGGCTGGCTCGCCAGCCCAGGGCACTGCGCCAACCTGATGAACCCGCAATTTCGCGAGTTGGGCGCCGCTTATGCAATGGACCCCAAGAGTGATGCGGGCATCTACTGGACCGGTTTATTCGGCACGCAATAGCGGTTGGGCAAGCGCCCAACCCGGCCCAAGCACACCTATTCAAATGGATAAGACATCAAAGTGCCATCTCATTGATAATTGCGCTGAACTGCTAACGATCAACCGTGTCTGTAGCTGGGTGCCATGAATGTTCAGGCGCGCTGAAGACTCTGGCAAACAAGGTGTTCTCCCAATGATGAATTGGCTGCAAGGCAGCAGCGACATGGCCGAACGCGTGCGTCAGCATGATTGGGCGAGTACGCCATTGGGTCCGCTGGAAGACTGGCCCGACGTACTCAAAACGACGGTCGCGCTGTGCTTTGCCTCAAGCTTCCCCCAGTCCATCAGTTGGGGACCACACCTGATCACGCTCTACAACGATGCGTTTGTCCCCATTCTTGGCGATAAACCCTACTCGTTGGGCCGCCCGTTCAGTGAAACCTGGCGTGAAGTCTGGGATGAAGTAAGCCCCATCGCCCGCGCGGCCTTTGAGGGCCACGCGACCTATATCGAGAATTTCCCGCTGGTGATTGAACGTGGCAACGGCCCGGAGCAATCGTATTTCACGTTTTGCTACAGCCCTGTGCGCGACCCGTTGGGCGCAGTCGTGGGCATGCTCAATACCGTCACCGAAACCACCGCAACGGTATTCCTCAGCCGACGCCTGGCCGTATTGGATGCGATTGGCAGCGCGGTGGCCAACGCCACCGACGCCGAAGCCATCATGACCCTCACCACGCGCCTGCTCGCCGAGCACATGGGCGTGTCCATCTGCGCCTACGCCGACATGGAAGCCGACGAAGACAGCTTTACCATCCGCGACAACTGGGCCGCACCTGGCTCGCCGAGTATTGTCGGGCGCTACAGCCTCGCGGATTTCGGCGAGCAGGCCGTAAAGTGCCTGCGTGCAGGCGAACCGTTTGTGGTGAATGACAACCGCGTGGAGTTCAGCCCCGAGGAAGCCGCCGCCTACCAGTCGCTGGGCGTGACGGCGACGGTGTGCTTTCCGTTGATCAAGGATGGGCGCCTGACTGCATTGATGGCCGTGCACCATAAATTCGCGCGCCTGTGGTCACCGTACGACCTGGCGCTGGTGGGCGAAGTCACCGAGCGCTCCTGGGCACACATAGAACGTGTGCGCGCCGACGCCGCCGTACGCGAGGGCCTGGCCGCGATCACCGAGCTGAATGCCACCCTGGAACAACGCGTGGAAGAACGCACCGCCGCGTTGACCCAGGCTGAAGCGGCGTTGCACCAGTCGCAAAAGCTTGAGGCGATCGGCCAGTTGACCGGCGGCGTGGCCCATGACTTCAACAACCTGCTGACCATCATTCGCTCCTCGGTGGATTTTCTGCGCCAGCCGGGGCTGTCCGAAGAGCGACGCACACGCTACATGAGCGCGGTTTCAGACACCGTCGAGCGCGCCAGCAAGCTCACCAGCCAGTTGCTCGCCTTCGCCCGCCGCCAACCATTGAACCCGGAAGTCTTCGATGTGTGCGAGCGGGTCAAGAACATCGGCGAGATGCTTGAAAGCTTGACCGGCGCGCGTATCACTGTGCAGATCGAACTGCCCCGCCTGCCCTGCTATGTGCGCGTCGACCCGAGCCAGTTTGAAACCGCGCTGATCAATATCGCGCTCAATGCCCGCGACGCCATGGACGGCCGCGGCACCCTGACACTGAGCGTCGCCACGGTGGCAGCGTTGCCGCTGATCCGTGGCGATGCGCAAGTACAGCAGCCGTTTGTGGCGATTGCGCTGGCCGACACCGGCAGCGGCATTGCCGACGACACCCTCGAGCGCATTTTCGAACCGTTCTTTACCACTAAGGCGGTGGGCAAAGGCACAGGCCTTGGCCTTTCGCAGGTGTTCGGGTTCGCCAAGCAATCGAGCGGTAACGTCGACGTCGCCAGCACCCTTGGCCAAGGCAGCGTGTTTACCCTGTACTTGCCCGAAGCAGAAGCCGAGACGGTGCAGGCCAGCCTGCCACACCAGGACCGCTCGCTGGTCCACGACACCGCGCAGCGGCATATCCTGATCGTCGAAGACAACCTCGAAGTGGGCCGCTTTGCCAACCAGATCCTGCAGGACCTCGGTTACCAGACCACTTGGGCCACCGATGCCGAACAGGCACTCGCGCTGGCCGGCCCGGATGTGATGGCCTTCGACGCGATTTTTTCCGATGTGGTGATGCCGGGCATGACCGGCGTGGCGATGACCAAACTGCTGCGCCAGCGTCGGCCGGACCTGCCAGTGGTGCTGACCTCCGGCTACAGCGAAGAATTGGCCGACAGTGGGTATGAAGGGGTCGAGTTCCTGGCCAAGCCCTACTCCGCGGACCAAGTGGCACGCGTGCTGGCCAAGTCGATGCAGCGCGCCTGACGCCTACTCCGCGATCGCCACCTGGTTACGGCCCATGGCCTTGGCGCGATACAGCGCCTTGTCGGCCGTGTTCATCAGGCTGTGCAGGTCCTGATCGAGGCTGCGGGTCGTCGCCACACCGAGGCTGGCAGTCAAGCCCTGCACCGGTTCGGCGGCGAGGCCAGAGATGGCCTTGATCAGTTGCTCGGCGATAGCCCGTGCGGTTTCCAGCGAAGTATTGGGCAACAACACCGCAAACTCCTCGCCGCCGAGCCGCCCATACACATCGGCCTGGCGAAACGATGCACTGATCACCCCGCCAATCTGGCGCAAGACCTGGTCGCCAGCCTGGTGACCGTAGGTGTCATTGATGGCTTTGAAGTGATCCATGTCCATCATCAGCGCGCACAGCGGCTGCTGGTTATGGCGACATTGCGCGTACAGCACCTGGGCATGCTCGAAGAATGCGCGGCGGTTCATCAATCCGGTCAGTTCGTCGGTCTGGGCGGCGCGCGTGGAAATCGAGTGCGCACGCTCCATCTGCCGGGTCAGGCGAAAGGCTTTTTCCAGGGCATCCGCCAATTTGCGCGTGGCGCTCGCCACAAAGGTCGAGAACACCAGCACTGCCACGCCCACACCCACTTGCATCGACGAGGGCTGGAACAGCAACCACAGCGTACAGGGGAACAGCACCAGGACCATGGAGCCCAGCGTCATGTAACGGTAGGCGGAATAACACGAGACGGCGCTGACCGACATGCCCACGGTGAACAACATCACCAGCACCTGGGAGACGCGGTCGTCGGTGGGCATCACCGCCAGCGCGCCAATGCCCCACACACCCGCCGACAGCATCAATGTCACCCAGTAGCGACGCTCCCAGCGGTCGGGTGTACGTTCGCTGTTCGGGCAGCGAAACCATTGCATGAACATCTGCACGCGCAGCAGCGAGGTCACTGCCAACACCGATAACCAGACCAGCATGACGGTGTGGTCAAAGCGGTCCCAGCACAACCAGCAAAGCATGACGGCGGCCAGGTAACTGCCAAAAATGGCGGCGAAGGATTGACGAAACAGTTGATGCAAGCGGTCGGTTCGCACCAACTCTTCTATCAAACCATCCTGGTCCTGCCCACGCCCTAGGCCGTTCATTCAATACGCCTGCTTCGACTGCCGCGACAAAGGCGCCATTGTGGCACCCTGCCAGCAGCGCGGACAACCGAATCCGGCACCTGGGTGACCTTAAAGCGATTCCGGCCGCAGAATCAGCACACCCAATGGTGGCAAATTCAACGACAGCGACACCGGCTGCCCATGACGTGGCTCATCCTGCGTGAATACTTCCCCGCCGTTGCCGTAGTTGGAACCGGCGTACATGTCGGCATCGCTGTTGATCACCTCGCTCCAGCGCCCGGCAAACGGCACGCCGACGGCGTAGGCTTCACGCGGCACCGGGGTGAAGTTAGCGACGACCAGCACCGCTTTGCCGTCCTTGCTCCAGCGCAGCCAGGCATAGACGCTGTTGATCGCATCGTCGCCGATCAGCCACTGGAAGCCCTGGGGCGCATCATCCTGCTCATGCAGCGCCGGTTCCTCACGGTACAGGCGGTTCAAATCGCCCACCAGTTTCTGCACGCCCTGGTGTTCAGGGTATTGCAGCAGGTACCAATCCAATTGCTGGTCGTGGTTCCACTCGCGCCACTGCCCAAACTCGCAGCCCATGAACAGCAGCTTCTTGCCGGGGTGCATCCACATGAAACTCAGGTAAGCGCGCAGGTTGGCAAACTTCTGCCAGCGGTCACCGGGCATCTTGTCGATCAGCGAATGCTTGCCGTGCACCACTTCATCGTGGGAGATCGGCAGGATAAAGCGCTCGGACCAGGCATACACCAGGCCAAAACTCAGCTCGTTGTGATGGTGAGCGCGGTACACCGGGTCTTGCTGGATGTAATGCAGCGAATCGTGCATCCAGCCCATGTTCCACTTGTAGTTGAAGCCCAATCCGCCCTGATGGGTGCTTTGGCTCACACCCGGCCACGCGGTGGATTCTTCGGCGATCACCAGTGCGCCCGGCGCTTCCAGCGCCACCACGTCGTTCAAATGACGCAGGAAGTCGATGGCTTCCAGGTTCTCGCGACCGCCATGGCGGTTAGGCACCCACTCGCCGGCTTTGCGCGAATAATCGCGATACAGCATCGAGGCCACGGCATCCACCCGCAGGCCGTCGATATGGAAGTGTTTGAGCCAGTGCAGCGCCGAGGCCAGCATGAACCCGTGCACTTCGGTGCGGCCCAGGTTGTAGATCAGCGTGTCCCAATCCTGATGGAAGCCTTCCAGCGGGTTGGCATATTCGTACAGCGCGGTGCCGTCGAACTGGGCCAAACCGTGGGTATCGGTCGGAAAATGCGCCGGAACCCAGTCAAGGATCACACCGATATTGGCCTGATGGAGGGCGTTGACGAAGAAGCCGAAATCTTCCGGCGAGCCAAAGCGCGCAGTCGGGGCAAACTGCGACAGCGCCTGATAACCCCAGGAACCGCCGAACGGGTGCTCCATGATCGGCATCAACTCAACGTGGGTGAAGCCCAATTGCTGCACATACGGAACCAAGCGCTCGGCCAGCTCGCGCCAACCGTACTGGCGAGAGACTTCACCGGCCTCGTCGAGCTCACACTGCCAGGAGCCGACATGCAGCTCGTAAATCGACAACGGCGCCGAGGGCTTCTGCTTGTCGGCGCGCGACTGCATCCACTCATGGTCTTGCCAGTCCACCTGCAACGGCGCGGCGACTTTCGAGGCGGTGTCAGGCGGCAGCTGGGTCGCCAGCGCCATCGGGTCGGCCTTGAGCGGCAGAATGCCGTGGGCACCGAGAATCTCGTACTTATAGGCCGCGCCCGGTTGCAGGCGCGGGATGAAGATTTCCCAGACGCCCGAGGGGTGACGCAACCGCATCGGATGGCGGCGGCCATCCCAGATATTGAAATCACCCACCACCGACACGCGCCGGGCGTTCGGCGCCCACACGGCAAAGCGCACACCTTGCACGCCATCGACGCTGGTCACTTGCGCGCCGAGGCAACTGCTCAGGTCGCGGTGATTGCCTTCGGCAAACAGGTACAAGTCCATTTCACCGAGCAGCAACTGGCTGAAACTGTAAGGGTCTTCTGTGATCTGCTCGCCGCCGGCCCACTGGATTTTCAGCAGGTAGCTTTGGCGCGTCTTGAAGTGGCCGACAAACAAACCTGGCACCGGGCTGGCGTCCAGGTTGCCGAGTGTCTCACCGCTGTCTCGCGCCAGCACCTGAACACTCAGGGCTTCGGGCAGAAACGCGCGGATGAACTGGCCGCCTTGCTCGTCATCATGTGGCCCGAGAATCGAGAACGGGTCATGGTGCTCGGCGCGTACCAGTGCTTCAACGTCCTTGGACGCCGGCATTGCAGTCAGTTTCGGTTGCAGCGGTTCTTTATTTGTAAAGCTCATGACGTCTCCCCACCGCGTGCAGTTTTCGATATAGGTGTTAGCCCGCCGAGCAGACCGTGCAAACCTTGCAACGGCACCGGCAACCAGGTCGGGCGATTTTCCGCTTCGTAGGCCACTTCATACGCGGCCTTTTCCAGGCTGAACAACGTCAGCGCAGCGCTTTGGCCTTTGGCATCCTGCCAGTCATGCGCCAGTGTAGACGTCGCCTGATGATAAGCCTGGGTAAATGCCTGACGTGCTTCACTCAAGTACCGGTCGGTCACGCGCTTGCGGGCAATGTCCGCTTCGGGCGAGTGATCCACACCTTGCACATTCAAGGCCATGGCGGCGGCGTAATCGAACGAGCGCAGCACGCCACTGACATCTTTATAGGGGCTGTGCTTGCCGCGTCGCTCATGCAGCGCACGCGCCGGTTCGCCTTCAAAGTCGATCAAGTAAGCATCGCCCTTGACCACCAGTACCTGGCCCAGGTGCAAGTCACCATGAACCCGGATCCGCAACCCGCCGGCCGTGGCTTTCGCCAGGGCCTGAACGTGCGCGCCGATGGCTTTTTTCTGCGTCAGCAATTCACTGACCAGCGCCTGATCGGCAGGGTTCAATTGACTTTGATGAAGCTTGAGCAAGTGCAGCGCGCGGTCGATCTGCGCGCCAACGTCCTTGGCCCAGGCCTGGGTGTCCTTGACGCTCGTGACTTCGGGTTTGAAGTCTTTGTTGGTGGTTGTCGCCGCCAAGACCGCGTGCATCTCACCCAGGCGCTGGCCGAGCAAACCGGCAAAGTCCTGCAGTTCGCCAAGGGCGTTGTAGTGCTGTTCCTGTTCGGACATGGCTTCGGCCAGCTCGTCACGAATCGCCCGCTCCAGGCTATTTTGCGTCCAGGCCCACGCATCGCCCTGGTTGCTGAGGTAGCCCTGGGCAATCATCAACAGGTTGTCTTGCCCTTCACCGTCACGACGCACCATCGAGCCCAACAACGGCGAGATGTTGGGGTAACCGGCTTCGGTCAGGTAAGCGCTCATTTCCAGCTCCGGGTGCACGCCGGCGCTGACTTTGCGGATGAGCTTGAGCACCAGGCTCTCGCCCACGACCACCGAACTGTTGGACTGTTCGGCGGACAGGTAGCGCACCTGCGATTCGTCGTTCAGTTGCAGCTTGGCCAGATGCGGCGTGGCCTCAAAGCGCAAGTCACCTTCGCCGGTGTTCAGCACGGTGCCGGCTTGCAGGCCATGGATCACCGCGCGAATAAAATGCTCAAGGCTGAAGGCGTCGGTTACCAGGCCGACCTGACGCGCACGGCGTACACGGGCGAGTGCCAACTGCTGCGGCAACGCGCTGGTGAACTGGTCTTCGCCCAGAAAGCCGAATGGCAGTTGATAGCGGCTGACCTGGCCAGCGCTGCTCACCTCGATTTCGCTGAGCAGCACCGGGTGCTGCGGGTCGCCAAAGCGCACGCCGTAGGCAATGCGCACGCTGTCGATGGCCGTGTCCTTGCCGGCAAACCAGCGCCGCTTGGGCAACCAGGTGGGCAACGAGGTTTGTTCCAGCGTGCTGCGGCACGGTTCTTCGAGCAGTTCTTCCATGCGTTTTTTCAATACCAGGGTGGTGAAGTCCGGGATGCTCTGCGCCGGTTCCACATGCCAGCTCGGCATCTGGTTTTCCGCCGCCAGCACAAACCAGTAGAAACCGTAAGGCGCCAGGGTCAGCAGGAAATTGAGCTGGCCAATGGGTGGGAAGGCATTCCCGCCGAGCATCTCCACCGGCACCATGCCGGCGAACGCCGACAAGTCCAGTTCGGCGGCCTGGGCACTGCGTGACACGTTAGCCACGCACAGGATGATTTCCGTGCGGCCATCTTCGCCGGTGAATTCACGGGTGTAGGCCAGGATGCGGCGGTTGCTCGGCGAGAGCATTTTCAAGCTGCCACGGCCGAAGGCCTTGGACTGCTTACGCACCGCGAGCATGCGCCGGGTCCAGTTCAGCAACGAGTGCGGGTCCTGAGCCTGGGTTTCGACGTTGACCGACTGGTAGCCGTAAAGCGGGTCCATGATCGGCGGCAGCACCAGGCTTGCCGGGTCGGCGCGGGAAAAGCCGCCGTTACGGTCGATGGACCACTGCATCGGCGTACGCACGCCGTCGCGGTCGCCCAGGTAGATGTTATCGCCCATGCCGATCTCATCGCCGTAATACAGGGTCGGCGTGCCCGGCATCGACAACAGCAGGCTATTGAGCAGTTCGACACGGCGGCGATCACGTTCCATCAGTGGCGCCAGGCGTCGACGAATACCCAGGTTGATCCGCGCGCGACGGTCGGCGGCGTAGTAATTCCACAGGTAGTCGCGTTCTTTGTCGGTGACCATTTCCAGGGTCAATTCATCGTGGTTGCGCAAGAAGATCGCCCACTGGCAGTTGGCGGGAATCTCCGGGGTCTGGCGCAAAATATCGGTGATGGGGAAGCGATCTTCCTGGGCCAGCGCCATGTACATGCGCGGCATCAGCGGGAAGTGGAACGCCATGTGGCATTCATCGCCGTCGTCACCCTTTTTGTCACCGAAGTACAGCTGCGTGTCTTCCGGCCATTGGTTGGCCTCGGCGAGCAGCATGCGGTCGGGATAATGCGCGTCGATCTCGGCACGGATCTGCTTGAGGACGTCGTGAGTTTCCGGGAGGTTTTCGTTATTGGTACCGTCGCGTTCGATCAGGTACGGAATGGCGTCCAGGCGCAGGCCGTCGATGCCCATGTCCAGCCAATAACGCATCACCGACAGCACCGCCTTCATCACCTGCGGGTTGTCGAAGTTGAGGTCCGGCTGGTGGGAATAGAAACGGTGCCAGAAGTACTGACCGGCGACCGGGTCCCAGGTCCAGTTGGATTTTTCGGTGTCGAGAAAGATGATGCGGGTGCCGTCGTATTTCTGGTCGTCATCGGACCACACATAGAAGTCGCGCGCGGCTGAACCCGGCTTGGCCTTGCGCGCACGCTGGAACCAGGGATGCTGGTCGGAGGTGTGGTTGATCACCAGTTCGGTGATGACCCGCAGGCCGCGTTGGTGGGCTTCGGCAATAAACCGCTTGGCGTCGGCCATGGTCCCGTAGTCGCTGTGCACGCCACGGTACTCGGCAATGTCATAGCCGTCGTCGCGGCGTGGCGAGGGGTAGAACGGCAAGAGCCAGATGGTGTTCACGCCCAGGTCGGCGATGTAATCGAGCTTGGCGATCAGCCCGGGAAAATCACCGATGCCGTCGTTGTTGGAGTCGAAATAGGATTTGACGTGAACCTGATAAATCACCGCGTCCTTGTACCAGAGCGGGTCTTTGATAAAGGTGGCAGCCTTGGGTTTCTTCGCCATTGGAAACTCCTGAAAATTCTGAAAAAACCAACTGGTGGAACACGCTCCCAGCAGGCGCCGTGTGTCGACGCCTGCAGGTGACTGGCTGGTTTCAGGAGCTGGTGATTCTCCAAATTCCAAACGGCATGTGCGGCTCCAGCCGCGTCCACTGATTCTTGCCGTACCAGGTCCAGCGGTGCCCGTTCATCAAGTCTTCGCCTTGGGTCTGGGCGTCGTCCGGCAAGCCTAGCTCCCACAGCGGCAACTCGAAATGGGCTTCCTGGGCATTGAACGGGTCGAGGTTCACCGCGACGAGGATGAAATTGCTGCCGTCTTCACTGCGCTTGCCGAAGTACAAAATGTTGTCGTTCCAGGCGTTGTAGAGCTTCAACCCCAGGTGCGTTTGCAACGCGGGATTCTGCCGGCGGATACGATTGAGCTGCGCGATCTCGGCAATGATGTTGCCGGGCGCCGTGAAATCGCGCGGGCGGATCTCGTACTTCTCTGAATCCAGGTACTCTTCCTTGCCCGGCACCGGCGCGGCTTCGCACAACTCGAACCCCGAATACATGCCCCACAGGCCCGAGCCCATGGTGGCCAGTGCGGCGCGGATCAAGAAACCCGGCCGCCCGGATTCGTGCAGGAAGCCGGGGTTGATGTCCGGCGTGTTGACGAAGAAATTCGGTCGGTAGCACTCGCGCCAGGGCGATTCGTTCAATTGCGCAAAGTACTCGCTCAACTCGGCCTTGGTATTGCGCCAGGTAAAGTAGGTGTAACTCTGCGAATAACCGACCTTGCCCAGGCGCGCCATCATTGCAGGCGTGGTGAACGCTTCGGCGAGGAATATCACGTCAGGGTGTTTGCCGCGCACGTCGCTGATCAGCCATTGCCAGAAGGGCAGCGGTTTGGTGTGAGGGTTGTCGACCCGAAAGGTCTTCACGCCCTCTTCCACCCAGCCCAGCACGACGTCGCGCAACTCAGTCCACAGGCTCGGAATCGCGTCGGCGGCATAGAAGTCGACGTTGACGATGTCCTGGTATTTCTTCGGCGGGTTCTCGGCGTATTTGATCGTGCCGTCCGGGCGCCAGTTGAACCAGCCCGGGTGCTGCTTGAGCCACGGGTGGTCCTGGGAACACTGGATGGCGAAGTCCAGAGCGATTTCCAGGCCGTGGTCGGCGGCGGCCTTGACCAACCGACGGAAGTCATCGCGGCTGCCCAGTTGCGGGTGGATGGCTTCATGGCCGCCCTCCTCGCTGCCAATCGCGTACGGGCTGCCGGGATCATCGGGGCCGGCGGTCAGGGAGTTGTTCTTGCCTTTGCGATGGCTGCGCCCGATGGGATGGATCGGCGGGAAGTACAGCACGTCAAAGCCCATGTCATGGATCATCGACAGCCGAGAGTGCACGTCGTTGAACGTGCCGTGGCGGGCAGGATCGTCGGTGATCGAGCGCGGAAACAGCTCGTACCAGCTGGCAAACTGCGCCGCCGTGCGCTCGACATCAACCGGATAGACCGGGCTGACGCTCAAGTAGGCACGGTGGTCGGCCTGGGTCATCAGGTGTGCACTGTCTTCGTGCAGAAACTGCGCGACCTGCTCGGTTTCCAGCAAACCGGACAATTCGTGGTGCAACAGCATCAGGCGATCGCGCAGCTCGTTGTCACTGCGCTCGGCGGCCTGCAACACCAGACCGCGACCTTCCTGCAGCTCAAGGCTGACTGGCACGCCGGCCTCGTGTTTTTTGCGCAGCTCATAACAGAAGCTGGCAAAGGTATCGATCCAGGCTTCGATGCAATATTGGTGGGGGCCTTGCTGCGTCACGGTGAACGCGCCTTCCCAGCCATTGTTGCCGACGTCGGTCATCACCACGCTGTGCCAGCTTTCGTCCTGCAACGGGCGCCAGCGGATCAGTACGGCAAGCTTGTCGTGGCCATCAGCAAAGACCTTGCTGGTGACATTGATGCGCTGGCCGACCACGGCTTTCACGGCAAACTCGCCGCCGTCGATCACGGGCGCGGTACTTTCGATAGCGATCCTGGGCAATAACAACGCCTGGGACAGCGGCAAAATGGAATCGTCTGGAGCCAGTGTTTCAGCAGTCATCGAGCATCTTCCCCTTACGCCCTGTGGACGCTCTTTGCTTGATCCGAATTCTGATATGGCAACGCTCTCCCTGAGCAGGGCCGTAATAGGTCCGAGCCTGGCGTCAGGTGAAAAGTTCAGGTGGATATGTCGCCATTGGGCGGGGAATCAATTCCCCCAGGCGGATGTCCACCGCAAGAGCAAAGCACAAAGGAGGCCACACCGATGAATATCCCGATTCCGGCTGAAACACCCGATCCGAACATCGACGACCCAACGTTACCGCCCGCTGAGCCGAAGCCGATCCCTGAACAGGAACCCCCTGAAAACGATCCACCGCCGGTGCAGGAACCGCCAACGAGCGAGCCGCCGGCCATTCTGTGACCAGATCCTTATAGGTTCAGCGTCCGCTCGCAAGGCACGGCGGGTACTGCCGACGCAGTACTGGCCGTTGAACCGTGACTCGCGAGCAGGCGTTGACGCAGAAAATTCCCACTCACTTGAAAGGCAAAGCCCTAATTCCAACCGATGTGATCGTTCTCATACTGATTTTGCGCTGACTTCATTTCCAGGCCCCTGGCCCCAGCGCTCGTCCGATTGGTTTTTGAGGATTCATCATGTCGATTATCCAGCAGCCGTCTCGCGCCCGCGCCGAACTCATCCCAGGCCACCTTCATTCCCACCCCATGCCGCCATCACCCGTGAGCGTGTCTGCTCAAGCGCTGGACGCCCTGCTCCGGTCGGCGCCAAACACCACCCGCGAGCCGATGCGTGCAGATGGAGCCGCACCCGCCGACCAGGCTGCGCTGGAAAAACAGCTCAAGCAACTCTGCGACCACCTGGACCGCAAAACCGTTGAGCGCCTGATGCGCGACCCTGAGTCCAGCGAGTCAAAAGACACCTTCAACACCATCGACAGGCTGTTGACCCCCGACAACCTCAAGTGCCTGTTGAACGGCCCCAACGCAACGTCCTGTATCAAGATCCTCGCCAGGATCGAAACCCAACTCAACAAAGGTTCGCTTGACACGGTCTTGAGTCCCATTGAAACCGAGCAGGTCGGCGCCTATCGCAGCTATGTGGAGGCGGCGCTGTTCGCGTTGAAAGCCAGCTTGATGAAAGCCTCACCGAGCAGTCGCTTTGATATGGTTCGCGCGTTCTCCCGCCAGGAACACGCGCCCCTGACGAGCATTCAGGACTATATGCATAGCCTGCAGGTTAAGAGCAAACACCTCTGCGACATTGCCACTCAGGTCCGGAAGGTGACCGAGCCGTTGCAATATGCGCATCTTGAAGATTGGCAGCGACGGGACCTCTACGAGTCCGACTGTAAAAACCACCCCAAGACCTACAGTTTCACTAACACGCTTGAGTCCACGCTCGAGCACCCGTGTGAAATCAGGCACTTTGTCACCGACCGGGACAAGCTGGACGTCACCGGCATTCGCCGGCAACTGAATAAACCGCTGCACTGGGTCAACCAGTTATCCGGCGCCAGTGGTGAGATGCAGTTGAAATACTCGCGTGCGCACAACGCCAGCGTGCTGGTGATTGCCGGCAACCAGGGGGAGCCTGCGCTGGTTGCAAAGATATTTGGTCAGGTCAAAGAAAACGATCTACTCACCTGATCGGCGGTCATCCTCAATCTCGAATGCCCTGACGATCCGGGGCATCACGCTGAATACCGCCAAGGCCAGCAAGGTACTGAGCACCGCTGTCGATTCGCGGCCCATGCCGGCGGCAACCCCGATTGCCGCAGTCATCCACAGGCCGGCAGCGGTGGTCAGGCCTTTGACGTGCTGGCCCTGCTCATCTTCCTTGCCTTTGAGAATGGTGCCGGCGCCGAGAAATCCGATGCTGGCAATCACGCCTTGAAGCACCCGGCTCATCGCATCCGCCTGGCTGCCGGACGTCTGCGGCACCAATACAAACAGCGCGGCGCCCAACGCCACCAGCATGTGGGTGCGTACACCGGCCGCCTTGCCCTTCTGTTCCCGTTCGAACCCGAGAATACCGCCCAGCAGCGCGGCGATCAGCAAGCGCACGGTGATCTGGGTGAGTTGTTTCGCATCGCCGATGTCGGCAAATTCGGCTTGCAGGGTTTGCCACACTTCGCTCCACCAGGCATCCATGGAAAGCGGTCCTTTGTGATTATGGGTCTAGCATGGACAACGGCGACCGCCAGTCAGTTGCCTGGAACGCCGGGCAACCGGGTGAACCCTAATGATCACCCGCCAATGGAAAAGGAGATCACCATGCCTGTACGTATCGATAACCAGACGTGCTACTTCAAGGTCGATGAAAACGGCCAGGAGCGCAGCCTGCCTGCGCCCGAGGTGACGGTCAGTACCGACAGCCTCAAAGCCATGTCTTTTGTGACGCTGGATAACGACAGGATCTACATCACCGAGGCCGAAGCCGATGCTTTGACCGTCGCCGGCGCCGTGGATGGACGCAAACACTTGAAGGCGACCGACAGTGATTCGGTGATTTGATTGATCTGTATCAATGTGCGCTGATTGGCGCTGCGCTCCTGGCGCCACGGAGTGCAGCGACCGGCCACAGCCTTGTAGACGAACCCCATCTGATCCGCTTTTTATCGCCCTAGCTGAGTCTGTTATGCACACAGAGCGGCGTCCATAGTTCATCCGCCTGATGGAGGCTGATGAGCGAACGACCATGAGCGAAAGAATCCCAACCGTGGAAACCTTTGAGCCCATACACCCAAAGAAGGTGAAGGCCAAATCCAGCGACAACCTGATCCATACCCGCAGCTTTACCGGCCTGTTTCGTACCTTGCGCATAGCCGGCGCCGCGGTGCTGTTCCTGGCCTTTTTCGGCACCGTATGGCTGAACTGGGGTGGGCGCCAGGCCGTGCTGTGGGACCTGGCCGAGAGCAAATTCCACATCTTCGGCGCAACCTTCTGGCCCCAGGACTTCATCCTGTTGTCGGCGCTGCTGATCATCTGCGCCTTTGGCCTGTTTGCCATCACCGTGTTCGCAGGCCGAGTATGGTGCGGCTACACCTGCCCGCAAAGCTCGTTTACCTGGCTGTTCATGTGGTGTGAAAAGGTCACCGAAGGCGAACGTAACCAGCGCATCAAGCTCCACGCAGCGCCGTGGAGCCTGAACAAGCTGGCGCGGCGCTCGGCCAAACATGCCTTGTGGCTGGGCATCAGCGTGTTGACCGGGTTGACGTTTGTCGGCTACTTCACGCCCATCCGCCCTTTGGCCTTGGAGCTGCTGACGTGGCAAATGGGCGGCGTCAGCCTGTTCTGGGTGCTGTTTTTCACCGCGGCCACGTACATCAATGCCGGCTGGCTGCGTGAAGCGGTGTGCATGCACATGTGCCCCTATGCGCGCTTCCAGAGCGTGATGTTCGACAAGGACACCCTGACCATTTCATACGATGCGGCGCGTGGAGAACACCGCGGCCCGCGCAAACGAGACGTGACGCCCGCCGACGTCGGCCTGGGTGACTGCATCGACTGCCAGCTGTGCGTGCAGGTGTGCCCTACCGGCATTGATATCCGCGACGGCTTGCAGATGGAGTGCATCGGCTGCGCGGCCTGCATCGACGCCTGCGATTCGATCATGGACAAAATGGGCTATGCCCGCGGCCTGGTGAGCTATACCTCCGAGCATCAACTGCAGGGCGGCAAAACCCACCTGCTTCGGCCGCGACTGATCGGCTACAGTGCCGTGCTGCTGGTGATGATCGCCGCACTGGTGGTGGCCCTGGTAGGACGGCCGATGGTGTCGCTCGACGTCACCAAGGACCGCGGCATGTTTCGCGAAAACAGCCAGGGCTTGATCGAAAACATTTACAGCCTCAAGGTCATCAACAAAACCCAGCAGCGCCAGGACTATCGCCTGGCGTTGGTGGACGCCGAGGGTTTCGTGCTGCAAGGCAAGACCGAGCTCAGCCTGGCGCCGGGGGAAATCAGCGATGTGCCGGTGTCGGTGGCATTGTTGGCCGACAAGCCGGCGAGCAGTTCACAGACCCTGCGGTTCAAGGTGACAGACGTGGATGAGCCGTGGATCTACAGTGCGGCCGACAGCCGCTTTGTGGCGCCGATGAACCGCTGAGGTCTAACCGACACAGGCCCCCAGCCACTGTTTGCCCTGTGTTCATAATGAGAAAACTGTTTTTAAGGTCTTCATGAAACGCTACGAAAAATTCGCCGATGACATCGCAGAACTGATCCGCTCCGGCGTGCTCGGGCCCGGCCAGCGCGTGCCGTCGGTGCGCTATGCGAGCCAGACCTACGGCGTCAGCCCGTCCACGGTGTTCCAGGCGTATTACCTGCTCGAACGCCGTGGGCTGATCCGCGCGCGGCCGCGTTCCGGTTACTTCGTCAACACCCATGCACCGAGCCCGTTTTCCGAGCCGGTGGTGAGCGAGCATGTGCACGAATCCACCGAAGTCGATGTGAGTGAACTGGTGTTTTCGGTACTGGACTCCATCAAAGACCCCAACACCGTCCCCTTCGGTTCGGCCTTTCCCAGCCCGATGCTGTTCCCTTTGCCACGCCTGGCACGTTCGCTGGCCAGTGCCAGCCGCGAAATGGACCCACGCCTGGTCGTGACCGACATGTCACCGGGCAACCCGCAGCTGCGCAGGCAAATTGCCCTGCGTTACATGGTCGGCGGCCTGATGCTGCCGATGGAAGAGTTGCTGATCACCAACGGCGCGCTCGAAGCCCTGAACCTGTGCCTGCAGGCCGTGACCGAGCCGGGCGATCTGGTAGCCATCGAAGCGCCGGCGTTTTATGCCTGCCTGCAGGTGCTCGAACGTCTGAAGCTCAAGGCCGTGGAAATTCCGGTGCACCCACGCGACGGCATCGACCTCAACGCCTTGGCGCAAAGCCTTGAGCGCTACCCGATCAAGGCCTGCTGGACCATGACCAGCTTCCAGAACCCGATGGGCGCAACCCTGCCGGAGGCCAAAAAGCAGGCGTTGGTGGAACTGCTGCGCAGTCACCAAGTGCCGCTGATCGAAGACGACGTGTACGCCGAGTTGTATTACGGGCAACAAGCGCCCAAACCGGCCAAGGCCTTCGACACCGAAGGCCTGGTGATGCACTGCGGCTCCTTTGCCAAAAGCCTGGCCCCGGGTTACCGCGTTGGCTGGGTGGCTGCCGGGCGCTATGCGCAGAAGGTCGAGCGCTTGAAGCTGATGACCTCGTTGTGCCCATCAATGCCGGCGCAGGCGGCGATTGCCGACTACCTGCAGCACGGTGGCTATGACCGCCATTTGCGCAAGTTGCGCTATGCCCTGGAAGAACAGCAAAGCGCGATGCTGGCGGCCATCGCCCGCTATTTCCCGGCCCAGACACGGGTCAGCCAGCCGGCTGGCGGGTATTTTTTGTGGCTCGAACTGCCGGAGCAAACCGACTCGCTGAAGTTATTCCAGATGGCCCTGGCCCAAGGCATCAGCATTGCGCCGGGGCCGATTTTCTCGGCGACCCAGCGCTTCAGAAATTGCATCCGCTTGAATTACGGCAGCCCGTGGACCGAGGCGTCGGAGAAAGCAATGGAAACGCTGGGGCGGATCGTGCGCTCGTTTTGAACAGGCTCGCCGCAGCCAGACCGTCGGGCAACGCCCCTCCGGTTAGCGAAGACGTTTCAGCCTTGTTACACTCGCCGCCCCTCAACGCTCATGGATGACGCCGATGCTTCGCCCACTGTTATCCGCCCTTTGCTTGCTGGCGCTTGCCAGCCAGGCCCTGGGCCAAACCACTGCCGCCACCCCTGATCAGCTGTTCAGCGATTTCTCCCGCTGTGACGCACGCTTTTTCGAAACCCTCAACACCGCTTCCCTGCCCGCCGGCACCCTGCGCGTGGCCAAACAGGGCAACGTCAGCGCTCCAGTGGTCATGAACCCACTGCAGGAAGGTGGTCGCTATCAGGCCTTTGAGCAACCGCTGATGGTCAACGGCGTGCGCCTTGTGGGGTATCACAATGAAGCCATGTCGCTGCCCAATGTCGGCAATTTGCTGTTCTGGGGATTCGTCGCCGAAGGTTCGGTGAGCGATGTTGCCGAGCACCTCAAGCCTTTGGTCGCCGACCACGCACGCCTGGTAGCAGAACGAGGCAGTGTCAGCCGCGCCGATATTCGCCGGGTAGGCGACCCGATCGGCCAATGGCGCACCGAAGGTTTGGCGGGACCGGGCGTGGCCACGCCCTTTGGCTTTGTAGAGCGTACGCTGAGCCTGGAAAAAGGTCCGACCGAGGGGCGTACGAAGATCTTCTGCTCCTTGCAAGGCACCGTCACGCCTGCCCTGCTGCAAGTCTATCGCCCCGACCTCAACGCCAATCTGCTGGACTGACCAAGCATGCCTAACGCCTCTATTCGTGGTTTCGCCCTGCTGGCCGTTGCCGCAGTTGTCACCGGTTGCGCGCACCAGCCAACCCCCGCCGAACTCAACCTGCAGCATTGCGTCAACACCAGCAAGGCCATGAGAGCCGAGCAAAATCAGCAGGTGATTCAAGAGTCAGAGCTGTGCCTGACGAAGAACACCCTGCCGCCCAAAATCAAGAGCACCGTGTACCTGTTGCAGTCAGTGGCCTACACAAACCTCAAGCAGTATCCGCAAGCCATCAGCGCACGCGAAAAATCCATCGCCACCAACCCGCACCCAGAACCGCGCGCGATCCTGGAGCTGAGCTACCTGTACCGCCTCAATGGCAACCCGCAAAAAGCCCTCGAACTGGTGCAGTCCAATCTGGATGCCGGCCTGGGTGAGAATGGCAAAGGCGCCGGGTTCAACATGCCGACGTTCTATCATTTGGGCCTGGCGCTCTACGACCTCGGCCAGTACCGCGAAGCCGCCGAATCCTACAGCGCCGGACTGATCAAGCAGCCTGACTACGCGTGGGCCTACTACCAGCGAGCGCTGGCCTATGACCGGCTGGGCGACAAGGAAAACGCTCGACGCGACTTGAACCAGTTTGCCAAACGCGTCGACCCAAGCTCGGTGGAGGCGCAACACAAGGCCCAGTTGGCGGCGTATCAGATCAAGCTGCCCTGAACGTCACCGTGAGGCGCCCCTTGGGTGCCTCACTCAACAGCCGGCCAACAGCGGTGATCAGCGACCGCCGCCCAGGTCCAGGAAGGTGCCGGTGGTGTACGAGGCCTTGTCCGACAGCAACCAGATAATCGCCTCGGCCACTTCGTCCGGGCGCCCGCCACGGGCCATCGGAATGCCGGATTCAAGTTTGCTGACCCGGTCCGGGTCGCCACTCAGGGCGTGGAAGTCGGTAAAGATATAGCCGGGCCGCACGGCGTTAACGCGGATCCCTTCACCGGCAACTTCTTTCGACAGCCCCAGCGTGAAGGTGTCCAGTGCTCCCTTGGAGGCGGCATAGTCGACGTATTCACCCGGCGAACCCAGGCGCGCCGCCACTGACGACACGTTGACGATACTGCCACCCTGCCCGCCATGCCTTGGCGACATGCGCAGCACCGCATGCTTGGCGCACAGAATCGGCCCGAGCACGTTGGTCTTCATGATCTTGAGGATGCGGAATTCGGACATCTCGTCGACCCGCGACTTATGCCCCACGGTGCCGGCGTTGTTCACCAGCGCGGTGACGCGGCCCAGCTCGGCATCCACGCGACTGAACAGCGCGACCACTTCATCTTCGATGCTGACATCCGCACGCACTGCAATCGCCTGGGCGCCGAGGGCGCGAACCTGTTCGAGCACGCTATGGGCGGCGTTTTCGTCGGACTGATAGTTGATGCAGATGCGGTAACCCTCGCGAGCGGCCAGCAATGCCGTCTCGGCGCCGATGCCGCGGCTGCCCCCAGTGATGATGACGACTTTGTCCATGCGTGCGGTCTCCTGACTCAACCTGATGTTTAGGGTTGGGGCCAAGAATACTCGTCACGCACGGCTTTTGTCAGGCGCTACCGCCTCTTCGGCACGCTGGATGTCAGCCATGAAACCGTCAGCCGGCAAGGGATGCCCCAGCAGATAGCCTTGCAGCGAGTTGCACCCCAGGCGGGTGAGGAAACTCTGCTGCACATCGGTCTCCACGCCCTCGGCGACAATCCGCAGCCCCAGGGCCTGACCGAGGGCGACGATGGCCGAAACGATGGCGGCATCGTCGCTGTCGTGTTCCAGGTCGCGGACAAACCCGCGATCGATCTTCAGCTCATTGGCGGGCAGACGCTTGAGGTACATCAGGCTCGAATAGCCGGTGCCGAAGTCATCGATAGACAGATCAACGCCCATGTCCGACAACTGCTGCAACACCGTCATGCTCGCGTCGGCGTCACTCATGGCAGTGGTTTCGGTAATTTCCAGGGTCAGGCTATTGGCCGGCAACTGGTGACGGTCCAGGGCTGCGGCAACACTCTTGACCAGCCCGGCATGGCAAAACTGCAAGGCCGAGAGGTTTACCGCAATGCGCCAGTCTTCATAGCCCTGCGCATACCACAGACGCATCTGACGACAGGCTTCGTTCAATACCCACTCGCCGATAGGAATAATCAAACCGGTCTTTTCCGCCAGGTCGATAAACGTCGCAGGCAACAACAGCCCCTGCTGCGGATGCTCCCAGCGCAGCAAGGCTTCGGCGCCGACCGGGATGCCGCTCACCGCATCGAACTTGGGCTGGTAATACAGACAAAATTGCTCGTGCTCGAGGGCGTTGCGCAGGTCCTGCAATAACTGCAACTGCTTGCGTGCGTTGGTGTTCATCGACACATCGAAGAAACTGTAGCCGTTCTTGCCCATGCCCTTGGCGTGGTACATGGCGGCGTCGGCGTTCATCAACAACTCTTGCGGGTTGCTGCCATTGCCCGGAAACAGCGCGATACCGATGCTGGCGGAGATTTTCAGTTCATGCTCGGCAACCTTGAAGGCACGGTTGATCAGGCCGACCTGACGTTCGGCGAGGCCAACGGCGTCGTCCGGCTGCGTCAATTGCACCAGCAACACAAACTCATCCCCGCCGATACGGGCCAACGTGTCATGGCCGCGCAGGTCTTCGCGCAAGCGCAGGCCCACCTCGCGCAACAACTGGTCACCCATGTGGTGACCAAACGCGTCGTTGACCGGTTTGAACCCATCCAGGTCGATAAACATCAGGGCAAAACAACCGCCCTGCTCCTTCACCGCCTGAATGGCTTGCTGGATACGGTCGGCGAGCAACGTGCGATTGGGCAGGCCGGTGAGCATGTCGTGCAGGGCCAGGTGCGTCAGTTCCTGGTTGGCCAGGGTCAGGGAGTCGGCGAGTACGGCGGTGCGCGCCTCCAGGCGAGCGTCAAGCAACGAAGTCAGCAACGCGATGATCAACACCGCCAGCGTGGTCACCAGCACCAGGTTGTCCAGGCCCTTGCCGCTCAGGCCCGTCAGTGCGGCGCCGCAGAAGCTGTTGTCATCAAAGCGCGCGGCGGCCATGCCGGTGTAGTGCATGCCCACGATTGCAATGCCCATCACCACGGCTGCGCCACCGCGTGCCAGGCGTACGTAAGGCGTGCTGCGACGCAAGTTGAAGGCGATCCACAGCGCAGCGCCGGACGCGACGACCGCGATCAACAATGAGGCGCCGAACAGGGTCGGGTCGTAGTCGATGCCCGGCGTCATGCGCATCGCGGCCATGCCGGTGTAGTGCATGCTGCTGATGCCCGCGCCCATGATCAGCGCACCGAACGCCAGTTGCCACACCGGCAGGCGTGGCTGGCTGACCAGCCATAAGGCAAAGCCGCTGGACAACACGGCGATCAGCAGGGACAGCGCGGTAATGCCCAGGTCAAACCCGAGGGCAAACGGCAGGCGCAAGGCCAACATGCCGATAAAGTGCATGGACCACACGCCTACGCCCATCGCCAACGCGCCGCCCGTCATCCATACATACGCGGCGCGGCCCCGGGCGGTCGCAAGACGGCCGGCAAGGTCCAGCGCGGTGTAGGACGCCAGGATCGCGACGAACAGGGAAATCACGACCAGGGAGGGGGAATAGCTACCGATCAGCATGGAATTTCTCAGAACTGACGGGCCTGGAGCGCCCGTGCCAAGTGGCAAAGCGGGCGATTGTAGCGAGAATAATTAGGGGCGCGTTGATTAATTATCATGGGGCCACTAGTGGCGTTTTGACGTCAATCTACTGGCTTAACATTGCGGTGCTCGGGGGTTGAAGTTGCGTCTGTATCGACGTCTTCGGCTCCGGGAGGGGCTTGCCGCCTCCCACCTGCAGATGGCAGCAACGGACAGTTGCTCAATCACTCCTTGAACGCTACCTGCCCATCCCATCCACCGCCCAGCGCCGCAATCAACTGCACACTGGCCACCAACCGCGTCTGCAACAACGTCAGTACAGTCCGCTCATTGCTCAGGGCCGTAGCCTGCACCGTGACGACATCCAGATACGCAATCAACCCGGCCTTGTACTGATTCTGCGTCAACCGCAGCGATTCGCGCGCAGCTTCCAGCGCTTCATTGCTGACGACCGCCTCGTCCTCCAGCACCTTCAACTGCACCATGTAGTTTTCCACCTCGCGAAAACCATCCAGCACCGTCTGGCGATACTTGGCTACCGTCTCGTCATACGAGGCCACGCTGCGATCAACCTCCGCCGAACGCTGCCCACCGTCGAACAACGTCATCGCCAACTTCGGCCCCACCGACCAGAAGCGGTTCGGCAAGCTGATCCAGTCGGCGTAGGTGCTGCTGGAATAGCCGCCCGCCAGACTCAAGGTCAAATCCGGATAATAAGCCGCCTTGGCCACACCGATATTTGCGTTTGCAGCGATCACCGCGCGCTCAGCCGAGGCAATGTCCGGACGGCGCTCCAACAGTTGCGACGGCAGGCTCACGGGAATCTGCGGCAACGCTGGAATATCTTTGCTCACCGCCAGGTTGAAGTTGGCCGGTGCCTCGCCGATCAACACCGCGATGGCGTTTTCCAACTGGGCCCGCTGCCAGATCAAGTCGATCAGGCTGGCCTGGGTGGTCTTGAGCTGAGTTTGCGCCTGAGCGATCGCGTCCTTGCCGGACACACCGGCGCGGTATTGGTTTTCGGTCATTTGCAGCGAACGCTGATAAGTGTCCAGCGTGGCTTGCAACAACCGCGTCTGTTCATCCATGACACGCAGTTGCAAGTAGTCCTGCACCAGCTCCGATTGCTGGCTCAAGCGCATCGCCGCCAAATCCGCCGAGCTGGCCTCGGCCGTGGCTTCATTGGCTTCCAGACCGCGGCGCAATTTGCCCCACACATCCGCTTCCCAACTCACGCCCAGTTGCGCGTTGAGGGTGTCGCGGATACCGCTGCTGGAACTGCTCAGGCTGGCGTTACTGCTGCCGGTACCCTGGCTCGCGCGGGTTTTTCCGGCACTCAGGTCCACCGTTGGAAAGAACGCACCGCGCGCGCTGCGCACCTGGGCCTGGGCCTGACGGAAACGTGCTTCGGCCTGGGCCACGGTCTGGTTGGCGTTGTTCAGGCGCGTCACCAGGTCATTCAGCTGGCGGTCGCCGTACAGCTCCCACCAGGCGCCCCGCGCCAGCGAATCGCTGGGCGTGGCCTGGCTCCAGCCCTGGGCTTCTTTGAACTGCACCGGCTCGATGACATCCGGGCGTTTGTAGTCAGGCCCGATGGCGCAAGCGCTGAGCAATGCGCCGCACAGCAGGAGGCTGGCAACGCGCAAACCACGGGGCATGCTCATGGCCAATTGGGTCAAGGTTGAATCGCTCATAGCGCAGTGTCCAAGGCAGCATCGGTACGCACGCCGCGCCAGGCGTTGAAGCGATGGCGCGCGCGGTCAAGATAGAGGTAAACCACTGGGGTGGTGTAAAGGGTCAGGATCTGGCTGAACACCAGGCCGCCGATAATCGTCAGGCCCAGCGGCTGGCGCATTTCCGCGCCATCGCCGGAGCCGAGCAGCAATGGCAAGGCGCCGAGGATGGCGGCCAGCGTGGTCATCAGGATCGGGCGCAGGCGCAACAGGCAGGCACTGCGGATCGATTCCAACGGGCTCATGCCGTCATGGCGCTCCAGCTGAAGGGCCAGGTCGATCATCAGGATCGCGTTCTTCTTCACCACCCCGATCAACAGGAACAAGCCCAGCAGTGAGATCAGGCTGAACTCGCCGCCCAGCAGGTAGATCGAGAGCAACGCGCCGACACCGGCCGACGGCAAGGTCGAGAGGATGGTCAGCGGGTGAATGTAGCTTTCATACAGAATGCCCAACACCAGATAAACCGCCACCAGCGCGCCGAGGATCATGAACGGCTGGCCCTTCTGGGTCGCCGCAAACGCGTCGGCGGTGCCGGCCATCTTGGCGATCACGTCTTCGGGCAAGCCGACCTTGGCAATCGCGCGCTCGATGGCGGCCGTGCCCTGCTCCACCGTTACCCCGGGCGACATATCAAACGCGATGTTTTCCGAGGCGAACTGGCCTTCGTGGCTGACCCGGTCGTCGGCCAGGCTGTTCTCGTAATGGGCAATGGTCGATAACGGCACCCGCGCACCGGTGGAGGTGATCACCTGCATCTGGTTCAGGGTGATCGGGTCCTGGGCGTATTTCGGGTTGACCTCCATCACCACCTGGTACTGGTTGAGGCTGTCGTAGATGGTGGAAATCTGCCGTTGGCTGTAGGCATTGTTCAGCACCGCCGTGACCATGCTCATGTCGATGCCCAAGCGCTTGGCCTGGTCACGGTCGACCACCAGCGTTACCTGCGCTGCACCACGGCCTTCACGGGCGTCGATGGCGGTCAGCTCCGGCAGCTCGCGCAACGCGGCGACCACTTTCGGGTACCACAGGCGCAACGCGGCCAGGTCACCACTTTGCAGGATGTAGGAATACTGCGCGCTGGTCTGGTCGCGACTGCCGCCAAATTGCAGGTCCTGGTCGGCCATCAGGAACAAGCGACCGCCCGGCACCAGCGGTACTTCCTTGCGAATACGCTCGATCACCGCCTGGGCCGAGATCTTGCGCTCGGCGATAGGCTTGAGGCGCACCAGCATCACCGCGTTGTTGGTGCCGTTGTTGCCGCCGATAAAGCCGGCCACGCTGAGCACCGCCGGGTCCTTGAGGACCGCCTTGCGAAAGGTCTCCATCTTCGGCTGCATCACGTTGAACGACAGCCCGTCGTCGCCGCGCACAAAGCCGATCAACTGACCGGTGTCCTGCTGCGGCATAAAGGTTTTCGGCACCACCACGTACAGCGCGATGTTCACGCCCACGGTAAGCAACAGGCTCAGCAGAGTCAGGCGTCGGTGACGCAGTACCCAGTCCAGGCTGGTGGCATACACCGCCACCATGCGCTCGTTGATCCTGTGGCTCCAGCGCTGCAAACCGCTCATATGCCCCTTGATGTGCGGTTTGAGCCAACGCGCGCAGAGCATCGGGGTCAAGGTCAGCGAGACGATCAGCGAGACGATGATCGCCGCCGACAAGGTGATGGAAAACTCTCGGAACAGGTTGGTGACGATACCGCCCATAAACAGGATGGACAGGAACACCGCCACCAGCGACACGTTCATCGACAACAAGGTGAAGCCGACTTCCTGCGCGCCCAGATACGCCGCCTTCATCGGCGGCACGCCATCGTCGATATGCCGGGAAATGT
The DNA here is from genome assembly GCF_963879675.1 of Pseudomonas sp. Larv2_ips. NCBI lineage: Bacteria > Pseudomonadati > Pseudomonadota > Gammaproteobacteria > Pseudomonadales > Pseudomonadaceae > Pseudomonas > Pseudomonas sp. Larv2_ips. Next base: position 1,012,289 of record NZ_CAWOAW010000027.1, on the reverse strand, counting down.
TCTCCAGCACCACGATGGCATCGTCCACCACCAGGCCCGTGGCCAGAATCAGCGCCATCAACGAAAAGTTGTTCAGCGAGAAGCCGAACAGGTACATCACCGCAAAGGTGCCCACCAACGACACCGGCACCGCCAGGGTCGGGATCAATGAAGCACGGAAATTGCCCAGGAACAGGTACACCACCAGCACCACCAGGGCCACGGCAATCAGCAAGGTCATCTCGGCTTCATGCAGGGTCGCGGTGATCACCGGGGAACGGTCCATGGCCAGGTTGAGCTTGACGCTGGACGGCAACACCGCCTGCAACGCCGGCAGCTGGGCCTTGATCTGCCGCACCGTCTCGATGATGTTGGCGCCGGACTGGCGGTTGATCACCAGCAGCACCGCCGAATCATTGTTGAAAAAGCCGCTGTTGTAGCGGTCTTCCACACCGTCGCTGATTTTTGCCACGTCGCCCAGGCGCAAGGCCGCGCCGTTCTGGTAGCGAATCAGCAGCGGCTCGTAATCCTTGGCCTTTTCCAGTTGGTCGTTGGCCTGGATCTGCCAGTTGCGCTCGCTGTCTTCCAGCGAGCCCTTGGGCCGGCGCTGGTTGGCATTGGCGATGGTGTTGCGCACGTCATCCAGGGCCACGCCGTACTGGTCGAGGGCCTTGGGTTCCAGCTCGATGCGCACCGCCGGCAGGGAGCTGCCGCCGATCTGCACTTCACCCACACCCGGCACCTGCGACAGGCTTTGCGAAAGAATGGTCGAGGCCAGGTCGTACAACTCGCCCTTTTGCAGCACGTCGGAGGTCAGCGACAGCACCATGATCGGCGCCTGGGACGGGTTGATCTTCTTGTAGGTCGGCATGCTGCGCATACCGCTGGGCAGCAGGTTGCGCGAAGCGTTGATGGCCGCCTGCACTTCGCGCGCCGCGCCGTTGATATCCCGGTCGGAGTCAAAGGCGAGGATTACCCGCGTCGAGCCCTGGCTCGACGAACTGCTCATGGTGGTGATGCCGGCAATCGCGCCGAACGAGCGCTCCAGCGGCGTGGCCACGGTGGACGCCATCACCTCGGGGCTGGCCCCGGGCAAACTGGCCGAGACCACGATCACCGGGAAGTCGATCTGCGGCAACGGCGACACCGGCAGCAAGTTGAAGCTGACGCCGCCGAGCAACATGATCGCCAGGCTCAGCAGCATGGTCGCTACCGGCCGGCGAATGAACGGTCCGGACAGGTTCATGACTCAACCGGCTCCAGGCTTTGCGGCTCTTTGCGCCAGCGGCGGCCAAGGCGGTCGAAGTACAGGTAGATCACCGGCGTGGTGAACAGGGTCAATACCTGGCTCACCAGCAAGCCGCCGACCATCACCAGGCCCAGGGGCTGGCGCAGCTCGGCGCCGGAGCCGGTGGCGAGCATCAACGGCACCGCACCGAACAGGGCGGCCAGGGTGGTCATCAGGATCGGCCGGAAACGCAGCAGCGCCGCCTGGTAGATCGCGGTCTGCGGGTCCAGGCCCTGGTTACGCTCGGCGTCGAGGGCGAAGTCGATCATCATGATCGCGTTCTTTTTCACGATACCGATCAGCAGGATGATGCCGATGATCGCGATCATGCCCAGGTCATTGCCGCTGAGCAGCAATGCCAGCAAGGCCCCCACCGCTGCCGACGGCAAGGTCGAAAGGATCGTGATCGGGTGGATGTAGCTCTCGTAGAGCACGCCCAGCACGATGTACATGGTGACCACCGCCGCCAGGATCAGCAGCAAGGTGCTCGACAGCGACGCTTCGAAGGCCTGGGCCGCGCCTTGGAACTGGGTCTGCACCCCCACTGGCATGCCAATGTCTTTCTGGGTCTGGTTGATCAGCTCCACACCTTTGCCCAGCGCGACGCCGGGGGCCAGGTTGAACGACATCATCACCGCCGGGAACTGGCCGATGTGCGCGATCGCCAACTGCGCCTGGCGCTGCTCCACGTGGGCCAGGCTCGACAGGCGCACCTGGCCGCCGTCGGCGGTCTTCACGTGGATCTGGTTCAGCGCCGCCGGGCCGAGGGTTTCACCGGATTGGGCCTGCAAGACCACGCGGTACTGGCTGGCCTGCGTATAAATGGTGGAAATCTGCCGCTGGCCGAAGGCGTCGTACAGTGCGTCGGTGATGGTCGATACGCTGACGCCCAGGCGCGAAGCGGCGTCGCGGTCGATCACCAGGAACACCTGCAGGCCTTTGTCCTGCAGGTCGCTGGCGACGTCGGTAAGTTCCGGCAACTGGCTGAGGGCGTGTACCAGCTTGTCGCTCCACAGCGCCAGCAGGTCGGCGTCGGGCGACGACATGCTGAATTGATACTGGGTACGGCTGACGCGGTCTTCGATCGTCAGGTCCTGCACCGGCTGCATGAACAGGCGAATGCCCACCAGCTTGTCGATTTCCGGCTGCAGCCGTGTGATCACCTGGGCCGCACTCAAGTCGCGCTGGCCGTGCGCCTTGAGGTTGATCAACAGGCGCCCGCTGTTGAGGGTGGCGTTATCGCCATCCACACCAATATAGGACGACAGGCTTTCCACCGCTGGATCAGCCAGGATCACCTTGGCCAGCTCTTGCTGGCGCTGGCTCATCGCGGCAAACGAAATCGACTGCGGCGCTTCGGAAATACCCTGGATGACCCCGGTGTCCTGCACCGGGAAGAAGCCCTTGGGCACCACCAGGTACAGCACCACCGTCAGGCCCAGGGTGGCGATGGCCACCAGCAAGGTCAGCGGCTGGTGCCTGAGCACCCACTGCAACTTGCGCCCGTAGGCTTCGATCAGCCAGTCGATCCAGGCGCCGCTGGCCTTGTAGAAACGGCCCTGTTCTTCTTCCTTGGGTTCGCGCTTGAGCAGCCGCGCGCACATCATCGGCGTCAGCGTCAGCGAGACCACCAGGGAAATCAGGATCGCCACCGCCAGGGTGATCGCGAACTCGCGGAACAGCCGCCCCACCACGTCAGCCATGAACAACAGCGGGATCAACACCGCGATCAGCGACAGGGTCAGGGAAATCAGGGTGAAGCCGATCTGCTTGGCGCCCTTGAGCGCAGCATTGAGCGGCGTCTCGCCCTCTTCGATATAGCGCGAGATGTTCTCCAGCATCACGATGGCATCGTCCACCACAAAACCGGTGGCGATGGTCAGGGCCATCAGCGTGAGGTTGTTGACGGAGAAGCCGGCCAGGTACATCACGCCAAAGGTGCCGATCAGCGACAGCGGCACGGCGATGGACGGAATGATCGTGGCGCTGACACGGCGTAAAAACAGAAACGTCACCATCACCACCAAGGCAATGGCGATCAGCAATTCATGTTGCACATCGGTGACCGAGGCGCGGATGGTCTGGGTACGGTCGGTGAGCACCGTCACGTCCAGGCCGGCCGGCAGGTTGTCGGTGATGCTCGGCAGCAACGCCTTGATACGGTCGACGACCTCAATCACGTTGGCGCCCGGCTGGCGCTGGATATTCAGCAGCACGGCCTGGTTTTCGTTGGCCCAGGCGGCAAGGCGCTCGTTTTCGGCGCCGTCGACGATCTGTGCCACATCCTTGAGGCGCAGGGGTGCGCCATTGTTGTAGGCCAGGATCAATTCGGCGTATTGCTGGGGCGAGACCAACTGGTCGTTGGCGTCCAGCATCGACACCCGCGTCGGGCCGTCGAAGTTGCCTTTAGGCTGGTTGACGTTGGACGCGGCGATCAGCGTGCGCACGTCCGACAGGTTCAAGCCATTGGCGGCCAGGGCCTCGGGGTTGACCTTGATGCGCACGGCCTGGCGTTGGCCGCCGGCGATGCTGACCATGCCGACGCCACTGATCTGGGCAATTTTTTGCGCCATGCGCGTATCCACCAAGTCGTTGAGCTTGGGCAGCAGCATGGTCTTGGAGGTAATCGCCAGGGTCAGCACCGGGGTGTCCGCGGGGTTGACCTTGTTGTACACCGGCGGTGCCGGCAAATCCTTGGGCAGCAGGTTGGTCGCGGCGTTGATCGCGGCCTGCACCTGTTGCTCGGCGACATCCATATTGATGTCGAGGTTGAAACGCAAGGTCAGCACCGACGCACCGCCCGAGCTGGTGGACGCCATTTGGGTCAGGCCGGGCATTTGCCCGAACTGGCGCTCAAGCGGCGCGGTGACGGCGCTGGTCATCACATCGGGGCTGGCGCCGGGGTACAGGGTCATCACCCGGATGGTCGGGTAATCCACCTGGGGCAAGGCCGACACCGGCAGCAAGCGATAGGAAATGATGCCGGCCAGGACAATGGCCAGCATGCTCAGCGTGGTGGCAACCGGGCGAAGGATAAACAGCCGCGACAGGTTCATGAACCGACCTTTTGCGCCTTGCCGGCGTTAGCGCCGGTCTCCCCTTTTGCCGCAGGCTTGCCTTGCAGGTGCTCGGTCGGGGTGGTCGGCACGTCGCTGCTGTCGTTGACCACTTCGATTTCGCTGCCATCCTTCAAGCGGTCGGTGCCTTCCATCACCACACGGTCGCCGGCCGCCAGGCCTTCCTTGATCACGGTGTTGTCGCCATCGGTATCGCCGACCACCAGTGGCTGGACCTTGACCTTCTTGTCGCCGTCGAGCTTGTAGACGAAGGTGCCGTTGTTGCCAAACTGAATCGCGGCAGACGGCGCCAGCACCACGTTGTGCAGGGTGTCGGCGAGCAGGTGCACGTTGACGAACTGGTTGGGGAACAGCGCCTGGTCCTTGTTATCGAAACGGCCCTTGAATTTCAGGGTACCGGTGGTCACGTCGATCTGGTTGTCCAGGCTTTGCAGCACACCCACGGCCTGTTTTTTGGCGTCGCCACGGTCCCAGGCCTCCACCGGCAGCTTGTTGCCGGCGTGGTAACGGGCAAGGACGGTGTCCAGGGTGTTTTCCGGCAGGGTGAAGACCACACTGATCGGCTGCGTCTGGGTGATCACCGCCAGGTAGGTCGTGTCGTTGGCCGCCACCAGGTTGCCCACGTCGACCTGGCGCAAGCCCACACGGCCACCGATAGGCGCGCGGATCTTGGTGAATTCGAGGTTGAGCTTGGCGTCGTCCACTGCGCCCTGGTTGGTCTTGACCGTGCCCTGATATTGCAGGACCAGCGCTTCAGCGGTGTCCAGGGTCTGCTTGGCGATACTGTCCTGGGCATACAGGTCGCGGTAACGCTGGACATCAACCTGGGCGTTTTTCAACTGCGCCTGGTTCTGCAACAGCGTGCCCTGGGCCTGCAGCAAGGCATTCTGGTAGCTGCGCGGGTCGATTTCCGCCAGCAGGTCGCCAGCCTTGACCATCTGCCCTTCTTCAAAGGCAATCTTCACCAGCTCACCGCCCACCCGGCTGCGTACGTTAATGGTATTGAGCGCGGTGACCGTGCCCAATGCCTTGTAGTACACCGGGAACTCACCCAGCACCGCCGGCGCCACGCGCACGGGAATCGGGCCGGTGGAACCCCCGAAGCCCGGGCGCATCATCCCCGACTTGCCGGCATGCCCGGCCGGTTTTTTCTCGCCGGCATCCTTGTGGCTGCCGGGCCAGAACTTCCAGCACAGGACGGCGATAACCAGCAGCACGAGCAGGCCGAACAGCCAGCGGCGGGAGTTGCGGGGGGAGGATTGCATGGAGTGATCAACCATTGGGCGCGAGAGCTTCTACTTTGGGAGGCTGAAAGATAAGCACTGAGGCGCATTAAGAAAAGCGCCTTTACCGGCTATTTACCTTGGATTACAACTTTTAACTTCTGGCCTTAGTTTATGGGCTATTTAGCTAAGCCGCTGACTCTAAATGAAAACGGCCTGGACTAGGCCAGGCCGCAATCATCTATCAAGCGTGTTACTGCGAAAAGACAGTAATGCGCTGAAACAGTTACTTCAAAACAGCCAGGGCGGCTTCGTAGTTCGGCTCTTGGCCGATTTCGCTGACCAACTCGCTGTGCAGCACGTTGTTGTTTTCGTCCAGTACCACAACGGCACGGGCGGTCAGGCCGCGCAGCGCGCCTTCGACAATCGACACACCGTAGTCAACGGCGAAGCCCGGGTCGCGGAAATCCGACAGGTTCTTCACGTTTTCCAGGCCTTCAGTGCCGCAGAAACGGGCCTGGGCAAACGGCAGGTCGCTGGAAATGCACAGCACCACGGCATTGTTCAGGTCGTTGGCCTGAGCGTTGAACTTGCGTACCGAAGTGGCGCAGGTTGGGGTGTCAACACTTGGGAAGATGTTGAGTACTTTGCGCTTGCCGGCGAATGTGGCCAGGGTTGCGTCCGACAGGTCGCCGGCAGTCAGGATGAAATCGGGGGCCTGGGTACCGGTTTGCGGCAGCTCGCCTTCAACCTTGATTGGGTTACCACGATGGGTGACTTGAGCCATGAAGAGAATCCTTGTGCTGGGTTTATTGAAACGAATTCGAGACGCAGAAGTTAACCACAAACGGGCGAAGCTACCTATGGCCGGGCGTAAATTGTCATGCGGGCGCCCGATTAACAACGGCTATGGTTTAATTGCGCGCTTTTCGCCCGCCCTTCAAGGAATCCGTTGTTGATGAATCAGCCCGCCACCAAAGTCCTGGTCATTGGTTATGTCTGGCCGGAACCACGCTCCTCGGCCGCCGGCGGGCACATGATGCAGATATTGCAGAGCTTCCTGGACCAGGGCTTGGACATCACGTTCAGCAGCCCGGCAACTGTGGGCGAGCACAAGGCCGACTTGCCGGCGCTGGGCATCACCGAATGCGCCATCGAACTCAATAACAGCAGTTTCGATGATTTTATTCGCAAGCTGGCCCCGGATATCGTGGTGTTCGACCGCTTCATGATGGAAGAGCAATTCGGCTGGCGCGTAGAGAAATGCTGCCCCGACGCCCTGCGCGTGCTGGAAACGTCCGATTTGCAAAGCCTGCGTGACGCTCGCCACCAGCGTTTCAAGGACCACCTCAAGGCCCATCCCGAGAGCGATGACTTCAGTGCGCTGTTCAATCCAGCGTTAAAGGAAGAATTCCGGCGGATGGCCGACACCGACCTGGCCAAGCGCGAAATCGCGGCGATTTACCGCTGTGATATCAGCCTGGTGATCTCCGACGTTGAAATCCGCCTGCTCACCGAACAGTTCAAGGTGCCCGCCGCCCTGCTCCACGGGTGCCCGTTGATGCTGGAACCGCCGACCGAACCTTTCGCACCGTTCGAGGACCGCGCGCACTTTCTGAGCATTGGCAACTTCCGCCATGCGCCCAACTGGGATGCGGTGTTGTGGATGAAGAGCAGCCTGTGGCCGCTGATCCGTCAGCAATTACCAGGCGCGCAGCTACATATCTACGGTTCCTACACTCCGCCCAAGGCCACGGCATTGCACAACCCGGCGCAGGGGTTTCATGTGATGAACTGGGCCGAAGACGCCCTGCAAGTCATGAGCGCCGCGCGTATCTGCCTGGCGCCGCTGCGCTTCGGCGCCGGGATCAAGGGCAAGCTGATGGACGCAATGCTCTGCGGCACGCCGAATGTCACCACGCCCATCGGTGCCGAAGGCATGGGTGATGAGCAACCGTGGCCGGGTGCGATCGAACACAGCGCGCCGGCCCTGGCTGCCGCCGCCGTGGCGCTGTACCAGGACCGCGAACGGTGGACCCAGGCCCAGGAGGATGGCCGGCGCCTGCTTGCCCGCCGCTACGACCAGGCCCTGCACGGCCCGGCGCTGGTGCAATGCCTGGAGCAGTGCCGCCTCCGGCTCGCGGCCCATCGCCGGGACAATTTCACCGGCAGCATGCTGCGCCACCATGCGCATAAAAGTACGCAGTACATGTCCCAGTGGATCGAGGCCAAAAACCGCAGCGTCTAACCATCGAGGCTAGCGAGGTCGCGCGCAAGGGGGCATTATCCCTGGCAGCAACCACAATAAAGCGACGGCAGCATGACCCGAGCAACGCGAATCACCGACCCTTCCTACGAGCTGATGGACGATCACAACGGTCTGTCCATCATCTATCGCCAACACGGCTTCCCGTGCCCGCTGGTGCGCTGGCATTTCCACAAGGAATACGAGCTGCACTTGATTGTCGCCAGCTCCGGCAAGGTGTTTATCGGCGATTACATCGGCAATTTTTATCCGGAAAGCCTGTTCCTCACCGGCCCCAACCTGCCCCACAACTGGATCAGCCAGGTGGAGGAAGACGAGGTCGTGCCCAAGCGCGACATGCTGGTCAACTTTACCGATGAGCTGTTCGAGGGCGGCAGTCAGATCTTTACCGAGCTCAAGAGCCTCGCGCCGTTGCTTGAGCGCGCACAATACGGCATCGAGTTCCGCTGCAAAAAAACCATCGCCCAGACCATGACGTTGATGCAGCGCATCGAAGACGCCCAGGGCATGGCGCGCCTGGGGCACTTTTTTATCTTGCTGGAAGTGCTGAGTGCGTGTGAGCACTACCAATTATTGTCTGGCGTGACCACGCCGCAACTGGCGGATGAGCACAGCATCGACCGCACCAACCGCGCGGTGGACTACATTTTCGCCCACTACGCCCGCGAGTTATCGCTGGAGGAAGTCGCCGAATACCTGGGGATGAAGCCGACGTATTTTTCCCGCGTATTCAAACAGGCCACGGGGCGCACGTTTATCGAGTTCGTAAACCGGTTGCGCATCAGCAAGTCCTGCGAATTGCTGGCAGACGGCGATAAAGCCGTGACCGACGTGTGCTTCGAGTCGGGTTTCAACAACATCTCCAACTTCAATCGGCGCTTTCAGCAGCTCAAGGGCATGACGCCCTCCCACTACCGACGCCTGGCGGTGCAGCGGCTGACGGAACAAAACCTGGCTTAACTGTTTCAGCGACCTGGCTGATGAGTGCAAAAAAGTATCAGTCCAAGTGCGCCCAAGGATTTGTCATAACCCCATTTGAAGGCTGTAATCAACGCACACTCTTCCTGACTGTTCGTAGGAAGACACAACAACAATAACTGTCCTTCTGTAGCCCCTGGGCGCAGAAATGGAGTGCGCGATGAAGTTCACAGCAAAAACGCTGCTTGCCTGTTCTTGCATGACTGTATGCATGACCCTCAGCGCCGTCAGTTTTGGCGCGCAAACCCTGACCATTGCCACCGTCAACAACAGCGACATGATCCGCATGCAAAAACTCTCGAAGACCTTCGAAACCGAGCATCCGGACATCAAGTTGAACTGGGTGGTGCTCGAAGAAAACGTGCTGCGCCAACGCCTGACCACCGACATCGCCACCCAGGGCGGACAGTTCGACGTGTTGACCATTGGCATGTACGAAGCCGCACTCTGGGGCGCCAAGGGCTGGCTGGAGCCGATGAAAGATCTGCCGGCGTCCTACGACCTCGACGATGTTTTCCCTTCAGTGCGTGACGGTTTGTCCGTCAAGGGCTCGCTGTACGCCCTGCCGTTCTACGCCGAAAGCTCGATCACCTACTACCGCACCGACCTGTTCAAGGACGCCGGGCTGACCATGCCCGAGCACCCGACCTGGACCCAGATCGGCGAGTTCGCGGCCAAACTCACCGACAAGACCAAAGAACAGTACGGCCTGTGCCTGCGCGGCAAAGCCGGTTGGGGTGAGAACATGGCGCTGATCACGACCCTGGCCAACGGCTACGGCGCGCGCTGGTTCGATGAGAAGTGGCAACCCGAATTCAACGGTCCCGAGTGGAAGGACGCGCTGAACTTCTACGTCGACAACATGAAGAAATCCGGCCCGCCGGGTGCATCCAGCAACGGTTTCAACGAAAACCTGGCGCTGTTCAACAGCGGCAAGTGCGCGATTTGGGTCGATGCCAGCGTGGCCGGCTCGTTTGTCACCGACAAGACTCAGAGCAAGGTCTCCGATCACGTGGGCTTCACCTTTGCCCCGCACGAGACGACCGACAAGGGCACGTCGTGGCTGTACTCCTGGAGCCTGGCGATTCCCACCAGCTCCAAAGCCAAGGACGCCGCCAAGGTCTTCACCAGTTGGGCAACGTCCAAGGAATACAGCCAGCTCGTGGCCAAGACCGACGGCATTGCCAACGTACCGCCAGGCACGCGCAAGTCGACCTACAGCGACGAATACATGAAGGCCGCGCCGTTTGCCAAGGTAACGCTGGAATCGCTGAAAGTCGCCGACCCGACCAAACCGACCCTCAAGCCGGTGCCGTATATCGGTATCCAGTTGGTGACCATTCCTGAATTCCAGGCCATTGGTACCCAGGTCGGCAAGTTCTTCTCGGGCGCGCTGACCGGTCAGCAAACGGTGGATCAAGCCTTGACCGCCGCGCAGACCACCACCGAGCGTGAAATGAAGCGGGCGGGCTATCCCAAATAAGCCGGGTTTATCCCTGTCAATGTGGGAACGGCTTTATGTAGGCGCTGCTTTCATGTGGGAGCTGGCTTGCCTGCGATACAGACACCTCGGTCTTTCTGTTTAAACCGAGTTGATGCCATCGCAGGCAAGCCAGCTCCCACACAAGCCAGCGCCCACATTGCCCGCGCTTCGACTCTAGTTTTGCATGTACCTGACTGGTTCTGATCCTATGAATACCACCACTGCCAAAGTGCAAACCGCCGCGCCTGAAAAGCCGCGCAAAAGCCGCCTGGCCAACCCCGGCTGGTTCCTTGTCAGCCCCTCGGTGGCCTTGCTGCTGCTGTGGATGATCGTGCCGCTGGGCATGACCCTGTACTTTTCGCTGATTCGCTACAACCTGCTCTACCCCGGCGAAAACCAATTCGTGGGCCTGGAAAACTTCACCTACTTCATCACCGATTCGGGCTTCCTGCCCGGCGCCACCAATACCTTGCTGCTGGTGGGCAGCGTGCTGTTGATCAGCGTGGTGTTCGGCGTGTTGATCAGCGCCCTGCTCGAGGCCAGTGAGTTTTTCGGCCGCGGCGTGGTGCGGGTGATGTTGATTTCACCGTTCTTCATCATGCCCACCGTCGGTGCGCTGATCTGGAAGAACCTGATTTTTCACCCGGTGTCGGGGATTCTCGCCGCCGTGTGGAAGCTGTTCGGCGCCGAGCCCGTGGACTGGCTGGCACACTACCCGTTGCTGTCGATCATCATCATCGTGTCGTGGCAATGGCTGCCCTTCGCCATCCTGCTGCTGATGACCGCCATGCAGTCCCTGGACCAGGAACAAAAGGAAGCCGCACGCCTGGACGGTGCCGGCGCCATCGCGATCTTCTGGCACCTGACCCTGCCCCACCTGGCGCGCCCGATTGCCGTGGTGGTGATGATCGAAACCATCTTCCTGCTCTCGGTGTTTGCCGAAATCTTCACCACCACCAACGGTGGTCCGGGTTACGCCTCGACCAACCTCGCCTACCTGATCTACAACCAGGCGCTGGTGCAGTTCGACGTGGGCATGGCCTCGGCCGGCGGCTTGATTGCCGTGGTCATCGCCAACATCGCGGCGATCATCCTGGTGCGGATGATCGGCAAAAACCTGACTGACAAGCCTTGAGGGCCGCGCCATGACGCTTCAACAATCCCGCCGCCTGCAAAGCCTGCTGCTCGGCACCCTGGCCTGGGCCATCGCGATCCTGATTTTCTTCCCGATCTTCTGGATGGTGCTGACCAGCTTCAAGACCGAAATCGACGCGTTCGCCACCCCGCCGCAGTTCATCTTCACGCCGACGCTGGAGAATTACCTGCACATCAACGAGCGCAGCAACTACTTCGCCTACGCCTGGAACTCAGTGGTGATTTCGTTCAGCGCCACGGCCTTGTGCCTGCTGATTTCGGTACCGGCCGCCTACTCCATGGCGTTCTACGAAACCCAGCGCACCAAGGGCACGCTGCTGTGGATGTTGTCCACCAAGATGCTGCCGCCGGTGGGCGTGCTGATGCCGATCTACCTGCTGGCCAAGAGCTTTGGCCTGCTGGACACGCGCATCGCGCTGATCATCATCTACACCCTGATCAACCTGCCGATTGTGGTGTGGATGGTTTACACCTACTTCAAAGACATCCCCAAGGACATCCTCGAAGCCGCGCGCCTGGATGGCGCCACGCTGTGGCAGGAAATGGTCCGCGTGCTGCTGCCGATTGCCAAGGGCGGCCTGGCTTCCACGGTATTGCTGTCGCTGATCCTGTGCTGGAACGAGGCGTTCTGGTCGTTGAACCTGACCTCCTCGAATGCCGCACCGCTGACTGCGCTGATCGCCTCCTACTCCAGCCCCGAAGGCTTGTTCTGGGCCAAATTGTCCGCCGTGTCGACCCTGGCCTGTGCGCCGATCCTGATTTTCGGCTGGATCAGCCAGAAACAGCTGGTGCGCGGTTTGTCCTTCGGCGCCGTCAAGTAACGGTTTCTTATAAAAATTCCAAGTGGAGGCCCATCCCATGGCCAACCTGAAAATCAAGAATCTGCAAAAAGGCTTCGAAGGCTTTTCCATCATCAAGGGCATCGACCTGGAAGTGAACGACAAGGAATTCGTCGTGTTCGTTGGCCCGTCGGGCTGCGGCAAATCCACCCTGCTGCGTTTGATCGCGGGCCTGGAAGAAGTCACCGAAGGCACCATCGAGCTGGATGGCCGCGACATCACCGAAGTCACCCCGGCCAAGCGCGACCTGGCGATGGTGTTCCAGACCTACGCGCTGTACCCGCACATGAGCGTGCGCAAGAACATGTCGTTTGCCCTGGACCTGGCCGGCGTCGACAAGAAGCTGGTGGAAAGCAAGGTCAGCGAAGCGGCGCGCATTCTCGAGCTCGGCCCGCTGCTGGAGCGCAAGCCCAAACAGTTGTCCGGCGGCCAGCGTCAGCGTGTGGCCATCGGCCGCGCGATTGTGCGTAACCCGAAGATCTTCCTGTTCGATGAACCGCTGTCCAACCTCGACGCCGCCCTGCGCGTGCAGATGCGCCTGGAACTGGCGCGCCTGCATAAAGAGCTGCAGGCGACCATGATTTACGTGACCCACGACCAGGTCGAAGCCATGACGCTGGCCGACAAAGTGGTGGTGCTCAACAGCGGCCGCATTGAACAAGTCGGCTCGCCGCTGGAGCTGTACCACCAGCCGGCCAACCTGTTTGTGGCAGGCTTTCTGGGCACGCCGAAAATGGGCTTTCTCAAGGGCAAGGTCACCCGGGTCGAAGGCCAGGGCTGCGAGGTGCAACTGGACGCCGGCACCACCATCAGCCTGCCATTGAGCGGCGCCACCCTGAGCGTCGGCAGCGCGGTGACCTTGGGCATTCGTCCGGAGCATCTGGAAATCGCCTCGCCCGGCCAAACCACGCTGACCGTCACCGCCGACGTCGGCGAACGCCTGGGCAGCGACACCTTCTGCCACGTGATCACCGCCAACGGCGAGCCGCTGACCATGCGGATTCGTGGCGACATGGCCAGCCAGTATGGCGAGACCCTGCACCTGCACCTGGACCCGGCGCACTGCCATCTGTTCGACACCGACGGCGTGGCCGTGGCCCGTCCACTGCGCGCTGCCGCCTGATTTCGCGAGATTTGTGATGAAACTGAATAAGCAGAACCTGACCCAACTGGCGCCGCAAGTGAAGATCCCGTCCTATGCGATTGCCAGCACCACGCAGGGCATCGCGCATATCGGCGTCGGCGGTTTCCACCGCGCGCACCAGGCGTATTACACCGATGCCTTGATGAACACGGGCGAGGGCCTTGACTGGAGTATCTGCGGGGTCGGCCTGCGCGCCGAAGACCGCAAGGCTCGCGATGACCTGGCTGGCCAGGATTACCTGTTCACCCTGTATGAACTGGGCGACACCGACGACACCGAAGTGCGCGTGATCGGCTCGATCAGCGACATGCTGCTGGCCGAAGACGGCGCCCAGGCGTTGATCGAAAAGCTCGCCGACCCGCAGATTCGCATCGTTTCATTGACCATCACCGAAGGCGGCTACTGCATCGACGACAGCAACGGCGAGTTCATGGCCCACTTGCCGCAGATCCAGCATGACCTGGCGCACCCCAAATCGCCGAAAACCGTGTTCGGCTTTATCTGCGCGGCGCTTACCCAACGCCGCGCGGCCGGTGTGCCGGCGTTTACCGTCATGTCCTGCGATAACCTGCCGCACAACGGCGCCGTCACGCGCAAAGCGCTGCTGGCCTTCGCCGCCCTGCACAACGCCGAGCTGCACGACTGGATCAAGGCCAACGTGAGCTTCCCGAACGCCATGGTCGACCGCATCACGCCGATGACCAGCACCGCCCACCGCTTGCAGCTGCATGACGAGCATGGCATCGACGATGCCTGGCCGGTGGTGTGCGAACCATTCGTGCAGTGGGTGCTGGAAGACAAGTTCGTCAATGGACGCCCGGCCTGGGAAAAGGTCGGCGTACAGTTCACCGATGACGTCACGCCCTACGAAGAGATGAAGATTGGCCTGCTCAATGGCAGCCACCTGGCCCTGACGTACCTGGGTTTTCTCAAGGGTTACCGGTTTGTGCACGAGACCATGAACGACCCGGTGTTTGTCGCTTACATGCGCGCCTATATGGACCTGGACGTCACGCCAAACCTGGCGCCGGTGCCGGGCATCGACCTGACCGAGTACAAGCAGACACTGGTGGATCGCTTCTCCAATCAGGCGATTGCCGACCAGTTGGAGCGGGTGTGTTCGGACGGCTCGTCGAAGTTTCCCAAGTTCACCGTGCCCACGATCAATCGCTTGATTGCCGATGGGCGTGAGACTGACCGCGCGGCGCTGGTGGTCGCGGCCTGGGCGCTGTATTTGAAAGGTGTGGATGAGAATGGGGTGAGCTACACGATCCCGGATCCGCGTGCGCAGTTTTGCCAGGATTTGGTGAGTGATGATGCGCTGATCAGCCAGCGGTTGTTGGGTGTGGAGGAGATTTTCGGCAAGGCTATTCCCAATTCTCCCGAGTTTGTGGCAGCGTTTGAGCGGTGCTATGCAAGCCTGCGCGACAAGGGCGTTACCCAAACCCTGCAAAACCTCTTGAAGAAATCGGCTTAACAATGTGGGAGGGGGCTTGCCCCCGATGGCGGTGTATCAGTCAAATACCCTTCACTGACCCACTGCTTTCGGGGGCAAGCCCCCTCCCACATTTGATCGGGTTTTCAATCCAAAAAACCACACTGCTGAGCACTCCACCATGACCCAGCAAAACCTTTACCTTGGCATCGACTGCGGCACCCAAGGCACCAAAGCCATCGTCCTCGACGCCACCAGCGGCAAGGTACTGGGCCTGGGCGCCGCCGCGCACACGCTGATCAGCGGCGCCAATGGCCGGCGTGAACAACATACCCAGGAATGGCTGGACGCCTTTACCGAAGCCACGCACCGCGCCTTGCAACAGGCCGGCGTGGACGGCCAGGACATCCTCGGCATCGGCGTTTCCGGCCAGCAGCACGGGCTGGTGCTGCTGGATGACCAAGGCCAGGTGCTGCGCCCGGCCAAACTGTGGTGCGACACCGAAACCGCACCCGAAAACGACCGCCTGCTGCAACACCTGGGTGGCGAAAGCGGCTCCCTGGAACGCCTCGGCGTGGCGATTGCGCCGGGTTACACCGTGTCCAAACTGCTGTGGACGCGCGAGCAGCACCCGGACGTGTTCGCACGCATCGCGCATATTTTGCTGCCCCACGATTACCTCAACTTCTGGCTCACCGGCCGCGCCGTCGCAGAGTTCGGCGATGCGTCGGGCACCGGCTATTTCAACGTGCGCACGCGCGAATGGGACGTGGCGCTGCTTCAGCACATCGACCCCAGCGGCCGCCTGCAAGCTGCCTTGCCTGAACTGATCGAGGCGCATCAAGGCGTGGGCACGATCCTGCCAGCCATCGCCGAACGCCTGGGCATCAACCCCAACGCCCGCGTCTCCAGTGGCGGCGGCGACAACATGATGGGCGCCATCGGCACCGGCAACATCGCACCGGGCGTGATTACCATGAGCCTGGGTTCGTCGGGCACCGTGTATGCGTTTGCCGATCAGCCGACTGTGAGCCCCCAAGCGTCGGTGGCGACTTTCTGCGCCTCCAGCGGCGGCTGGTTGCCATTGATTTGCACGATGAACCTGACCAACGCCACCGGCGTGATTCGCGAACTGTTCGACCTCGACCTGGCCGCCTTCAACGCCCTGGTCGCCCAGGCACCGATTGGCGCCGACGGCGTCAGCATGCTGCCCTTTCTGAATGGCGAACGTGTGCCCGCCCTGCCCCACGCCACCGGCAGCGTGCACGGCTTGACCATGACCAACCTGACGCGCGCCAACCTCTGCCGTGCGGTGGTCGAGGGCACCACCTTTGGCCTGCGTTATGGCCTGGACCTGCTGCGCCAGACCGGCCTGCAAAGCCTGCGCATCCGCCTGATCGGCGGCGGTTCAAAAAGCCCGGTGTGGCGCCAGATGGTCGCCGATATCATGAACACCGAAGTCGTCTGCACCGAACAAAGCGAAGCCGCCGCCCTGGGCGCGGCGATCCAGGCGGCGTGGAGCCAGTCCGGCGAGTCACTGGCCAGCTTGTGCGACAAATGCGTAAGCGTCGACCCGGCCAGCCGCACGCTGCCGGTGGCGGCCAGTGTCAGTGCCTACCAACACGCTTACGAGCGCTATCAACAACTCGTGGCAACCCTTTAAGAGCGAACGACTATGTATCTGGTGTGTGGCGAAGCGCTGTTTGATTTTTTCAGCGAGGAGGATGCCAGCGGTCAGGCGTCCAAGGTCAATTACAAGGCAATTGCCGGCGGCTCGCCGTTCAACGTGGCCGTGGGCTTGCGCCGTCTGGGCATCGACTCCGCGTTGTTCGGCGGGTTGTCCAATGATTTTCTCGGCCAGCGCTTGCTGCACGTGCTCAAGGACGAGGGCGTCAGCGAGCAATTTCTGGTCGAATTTCCCGCGCCGACCACCCTGGCGATGGTGGCTGTGGGCGCCAATGGCTCACCGCAGTACAGCTTTCGCGGCGAAGGCTGCGCCGATCGCCAGTTGCGGGTGGTGCACTTGCCCACGCTGGGCCATGAAATTCGCGGGCTGCACATCGGTTCGTTTTCGCTGGTGGTACAACCCATCGGCGACACGCTGCTGCACCTGGTCAAGCGCGAAAGCGGCAAACGCCTGATCAGCCTGGACCCCAACGTGCGGCTGAACCCGCAGCCGGATATCCAATTGTGGCGTGATCGCGTGGGCGAGTTGGTCAAGCATGCCGACCTGATCAAAGTCAGCGACGAAGACTTGCACCTGCTCTACCCCGACCAGTCGCCGGAAAGCGTGCTGCAAGGCTGGTTGCAGCACCGCTGCCAACTGGTGTTTCTCACCCGAGGCGGCGACGGCGCAACGGTGTTCAGTCGCCAGTACGGCAGTTGGTCTGCACCGGCGGTCAAGGTGGTGATGGCCGATACCGTGGGTGCCGGTGACACCTTCCAGGCGGCGTTGATTGCCTGGCTGACCGAGCAGCAGCTTGATTCGGTAGAGGGCCTGCAACAGCTGTCGCGCGAGCAGATCGACAGCATGCTCGGCTTCGCCATTCGCGCCGCCGCCCTGACGTGCGGCAAGACCGGGCCGGACCTGCCGTACCGCGCTCAGCTGGGTTGATTACCCATCACAGCAGGCCACGTCTTTGGTGGCCTGCTGTCAGAACGCACGCCGCCCCCGCAGGGCCGTCAGCGCGAACAAAGCCTGCTGGCCGAGACGGGTGGCGGGCACATCTAATGCGTTGGGCTGTTTGTCAGCCAACACCGCAAGGTTGATAGATGAAGGTTTTGTCAGCCAAGGCAAAATTAATCGATGGTTAATCCCGCGAGCCGACAGTGAAGGTGTACCCACTTGCGGAGAACTACCATGAAACTGCGCACTTTGATGCTTGGCAGCGCATTGGCGCTGGCATCCGTCTCTGGCCTGGCCCAGGCCGACACACAAGCCACTGCGACCAAACCGGTGCCCTACCAGTACGGCATGCCCATGAACGTTAAAACGGTGATTGCAATGCATGAAACCGACACCAACGTGTGCAAAGTCATCAACGCCGATATCAAGTTCGTCGATACTGCGGGCAAAGTCGAAGACGTCGGCTACCGGAAAATGTCCGAAGCCTGCGATTTCCAGAATTGATCCTTCGCACTGGCGACAGAACCGTATTGGGCCTGGCATCTACCAGGCCCGCAGTTCCCCAGTGACTCAACCTCGCAACAACGGCTGATGACTAGCCGCGCCCTCCCACTCTTTGCAGAGCGGTTGAATGGGTGTGTTTGAGGTCTTCGCGCAAGCCGCTGATCAGGTTGCAAATGGCTCGGCTGCTGTCGAGTTTGTCAGCGTTTATACCTTTTACTTCCAAATCCACCCGGTCGCGGTCACGGTCGTCATAGACTTTGATCGTCAACGAAGCATCTTCGGCTTTGGTGCATTCGCACCGTTTAGGCAGGAAACTTCCTTCAATAATACTGCGAAGTTCTAATTCCGAAAGCATGGCCAACCTCTCCTTTCATGAGACTGCCAACAGATTGTTATGTGTGCGGCAGGCGCGTGCCTGCCACGTCTTACCGACCCTGGAAGACGCTTACAATCACCAGCGTACTCGGCAAAAACCATTCTCGTTGTAACTTTTCCTCATAAGCGGCACGCGGGTTTATATAACTCTGAAAACTCAGCGCAAATCCTCGGCGAACAGCGTTGATGAAACGGTTATGCACTAAGTTGAACCTTGGGCTGCGACTCTTTCTGCAACATGTCGCAAACTATCAAAGTTGATATTTGCCCCGGAATTCACCGCCACCAGGGTTTGCCCACGCACCGCGTTTTGCGCCACGTACTTGCGGATGCCCGCTACCGCCAGCGCGCCGGATGGCTCGGTGATGGAGCGCGTATCGTCATAGATCAACTTGATCGCACTGCACAGCTGGTCGTTGCTGACAGTGATGACTTCGTCCACCCAGTCGCGGCAGATTTCGAAGCCATACGCGCCGATCTGCGCCACAGCCGTGCCGTCGGCAAACCCGTCAACGCTGGGCAACACCACACGCTCGCCCGCGCGCAGCGCTGCCAACAGGCAGCTGGAACCTTCAGGTTCGACACCCACGATGCGCACCTGAGGCCGCAGGTATTTGACATACGCCGCGATCCCGGCGATCAGACCGCCACCGCCCACCGGCACGAAGATCGCGTCCAGCGCGCCCTGTTGCTGGCGCAGAATTTCCATCGCCACGGTGCCCTGGCCGGCGATCACGTCCGGGTCATCGAATGGCGAAACAAAGGTGCAACCCGAGGTCTCGGCCAATTGCAGGGCATGCGCCAGGGCAAACGGAAAGCTCTCGCCGTGCAGCACCGCCTCGGCGCCTCGGGAGCGCACGCCGAGCACCTTCAACTCAGGCGTGGTGCAGGGCATCACAATGCTTGCCTTGATCCCCAGTTCGCGCGCCGCCAGCGCTACACCTTGGGCGTGGTTGCCCGCCGACGCCGTCACCACGCCCCGCGCCTTCTGCGCCTGCGTGAGCTGCACCAACTTGTTGTACGCCCCGCGGATTTTGAAAGAAAAAGTCGGCTGCAGGTCTTCGCGCTTGAGCAACACCTGATTGCCCAGCAAGGCCGAGAGTGCCGGTGCCGCTTGCAAGGGCGTGCGCACTGCCAGGTCATAGACCGGGGCGGCGAGAATCTTTTTCACATAGTGTTCAAGCAATGCCGTATCAGCGGTGTGGGGGACGGGGCACATGCTCATGGGGTGTCTCCTGGCTTTTTTACAGGGCCCCGAGACGGAAAAACAAAACCCGCCTCAAGGGCGGGTTGGGGTGCAGCCGTGTGCTATCCCGCCAAATGAGGAATGGCGGTAATAATGCTTGGCTGGCTGCGGAAGGCTTGAAATGTCATGTCACGAAATTAACCGCCACTCACCGGCCACGTCAATGCCCAACCACCCATTATCCAGCAGGGGTTTACGGCAAGCATACGAAACGTATACGCTTTGTATATCAATACAACACAGTGAACGTCATGGGCATCGTCAAGATCACCGACCAATTGCACGAACAACTCCGCTTGGCCAGCGCTGCCATGGACCGCTCCATCAACGCCCAGGCCGAGTTCTGGATCAAGATCGGCCTACTCGCCGAACTCAACCCGCACCTGCCCTACAACGAGCTGATCAACAAGCTGTTGCTGGACAAGCCCGACCTGATCCGGGGGCGCAGCTGATGATCAAGACGGCCGCCCAACTGGCAGTAATGCGTGAATCCGGACGCCTGCTGGCCAAGGTTTTCGACATGCTTGACGGCTTTGTCGCCGCCGGCCGCTCCACCCTGGAGCTGGACAGCGCCGTCGAGGCGTTCATTCGTAACGACCTCAACGCCCGCCCGGCAAGCCTGGGGCAATATGACTATCCCTTCTGCATCAACACCTCGATCAACGAGGTGGTGTGCCATGGCATGCCCAGCGCCAAGGATATTCTCAAGGACGGCGACATCATCAACATCGACATCACCTTGGAAAAAGGCGGTTTTATCGCTGACGCCAGCAAGATGTACATGATCGGCACCGTGGCGCCCAAGGCGCGGCGCCTGGTGGAACAGACCTTTGAGGCCATGTGGGCCGGCATTCGCCAAGTCAGGCCGGGCGCGCGCCTGGGTGATATCGGCCATGCGATCCAGAGCCATGCGCAGGCCAACGGCTACAGCGTGGTACGCGAATACTGTGGCCACGGTATCGGCCGCCAGATGCATGAAGAACCGCAAATCCTCCACTTCGGCCGCCCCGGCACCGGCCTGGAACTGCGTGAAGGCATGGTGTTTACCATCGAGCCGATGCTTAACCAGGGCAGCGCCAAGGTGCGCGACTTGAAAGATGGCTGGACGGTGGTGACCAAGGACAACAGCCTGTCGGCGCAGTGGGAGCACACCGTGGCGGTGACGGCCGACGGGTTTGAGGTGCTTACCTTGCAGGTGCCGGATTGAGAAGTGTAGATGTGGGTGTGGCGACTGGTGCTGGGGCCTTTCCATTATTGGAGTGACAGCAGTTAAGTGGTTAGATCACGAGCAAAGCCGTGGCGGCCTGATTTTAGACGCTGAACCCAATCAAATGTGGGAGCTGGCTTGCCTGCGATGGCATCAACCCTGTTTACCTGATGGACCGAGGTGCCTGCATCGCCGCCAAGCCAGCGCCCACAGAAATGCCCAGCACTGCATTGCTGCCAGCCGAATTCGGTCAACTTGTGGGAGCGGGCTTGCTCGCGAAGGCGGTGGAACAGTCAGCTCATTTGTAACTGACCCACCGCCTTCGCGAGCAAGCCCGCTCCACATTTTTGGATCTGATTACACCAAGGGATTCGGTGTGCAACGCGGGCCCGGAGCGTGGGTAAGGCGCACTACCAAACGGGCCTTAGCGCAGCAACGGCTGTGTACTCACACCACACTTGCCCCGCCCGCGATTCGCTTCAGCGCCAGCACCATCAAGCCCGCCCCCAACGCCATCGCGGCCATCAGCAGCGGGTACGACACCCACCACGGCGTACCCGCCGTCATCATGCTGAATTCCGACATGCCACCCACACTGGCAATCAGGTTAAGCGGCAGGAACACCACGTTAATCAGGGTCAACTTGCGCAGCAGGTTGTTCATGCTGTTGTTCATCAGGTTGCCGCGCGCATCGATCAGCCCGGAAAACACATTGGAGTAGATCTCTGCCTGCTTGTAGCACTGGTGGTTCTCGATGATCAGGTCATCGATCAACCCCAGGATCTCAGCACTGAAATGCTCTTTTTCAGCGTGATTACGCAACCGCGACAACACCGCGCCGTTGCTGTGCAGCGCATTGATGTAATAGATCAGGCTTTCGCTGAGGCTGAACATCTGCATCAGGTGATGGTTGCTCATCGACGCGTTGAACTGCTGCTGCAATTCGCGCGCAACCAGCTTGATCACCTTGAGGTGGCCCAGGTAGTGGTGGATGTTGTTGAGCAACAAATCCAGCAGCACATCCAACGGCGTGTGCAGCGGCCGGCGCGCGCCGAGCCCGGACAGCGGGGTTTCATCGGTGGCGATCACCAGCAGGCGATCCTGCGAAAACAACAAGCCGCACGACGACACCTCAAACACCAGGTTGCCGCCGCCGGAGTAGTTTTCCGGGCGTTTCCAGATCAGGAACAGGTTGTCGGGATGAAATTCGATGCGTGACACTTCATCCGGGTCAAGGGCCGAGGCCAGGGCATGTTCATCCAGCTTGTGGTGGTCGCGCAGCCATTCGCGTTCGGCCAGGTCCGGGTTGTTGAACAACATGATCGGCGCATCATCACTTCCCGCGCCGCACAACTTCCCACCGGTCAATTCAAAGCGCTGGATCATCGCGCGTCACCACACCTGGCCCTGGCGCTTCAACTCCAGGCGCCGCACGAACTCCTCCAGCACCAGGGCGTATAGGTCGTCTTGCAGGTAGGCGTCTTCGATACCGGCATCCATGTTGGGGTTGTCGTTGACCTCGATCACCACCACCTTGTCGCCGGACTGCTTGAGGTCAACACCGTAAAGGCCGTCGCCAATCAGGTTGGCGGTCTTCACCGCCAGCTCTACCACCGCCTTGGGTGCTTCGTGGACCGCCAGGGTGCGGCATTCGCCGTTGATGTCCTGGCCGATAGCCTTGTGGTTGTAAATCTGCCAATGGCCCTTGGACATGAAGTACTGGCAGGCAAAGATCGGCTTGCGGTTGAGTACACCGATGCGCCAGTCGTACTCGGTGTAGAAAAATTCCTGGGCCAGCAACAGCACCGAATGCTCGAACAACTCAGCGGTGGCCTTGAGCAAGGCCTCCTGGCTTTCCACCTTGATCACACCGCGCGAAAAACAGCCGTCGGGGATCTTCAACACCAGCGGGAAGCCCAGGCGCTCGCCCACCCGCTCGAAATCTTCCGGTCGCTCCTTGTACAGAATCTCGGTGGCCGGCATGCCCAGTTGGTGGCTGTTGAGCAGGTCGGTGAGGTAGACCTTGTTGGTGCAGCGCAGAATCGACGCCGGGTCGTCCATCACCACCAGGCCTTCGCTCTCGGCCTTCTTGGCGAAGCGGTAGGTGTGATTATCGACGCTGGTGGTCTCGCGGATCAGCAAGGCGTCGTACTCGGCGAGGCGCGAGTAATCCTTGCGCTCGATCAGTTCCACATCAATGCCCAGGCCCTTGCCGACCCGCACGAAGTTTTCCAGGGCGCGGGCATTGGAGGGCGGCAATTGCTCCTGCGGATCGTGCAGGATTGCCAGGTCGTAACGGGCCAGCCTGCGTGAACGCGGTTGGCGCCAGATCTTGCGGCTGAAGTTGTCGAGGGCGTGGGCAAACTGGTCTTCCTGGTCATCACGCAACTTGTGCAACACGCCGGATTTGACCCCTTCGATGTGCCAGCCGTTGTTCTTGCGAAACTCAACTAACAGAATCGGGCACGGGAAGGTTTCAAACAACTGACGGGCCAACTCCTGCAACGGCTCTATATTGGTCCGGCCAAAATAAAGTGTCAGGGTAAAGCCTTCGGTATTGCTGTAGAGGTGATGACTCAAGGCTTTATCGAGTGTTTTATCCAGGTCATCCAGCGACAGACCATACAGCGACTTTTTCGTCAGTTCACTGATGGTGCGCACCGACGGAATCACCTTGTGCCCGCGCGCCTCGGCCAGCAGCGAGCAGTAGTAACCGTGTCCCAGGTACTTGTAGCTGCGGCACAGGTTGATCACCTGCACGCGCTTGCCCGTCTCGTTCTCGCGGGTTTGCTCGAGGTATTCCTGGGCGGTGACGATGTCTTCGCTGGGAAAGTAGGAGGCCCAATCTTCCTTGCGTTCGACAATGATCACGACTTGACTGGAGCCTTTAAGAGGTGGAGAAAAATAACCCTTGGAAGTTATTGTCGCCGCGACAGTTTGCTCGGATACTTCACGCCAATGACTTTGTACCGCCGACATAATATTTGATCCGCTTTAGAGAACTCGACCTTTTCTATTAAGCACGATCTTTTAGAGAAGTCCCGTTTCGTTACGCAACTTTTACGGCGGTCATATGGCTCTTTCCTTTCGCGTTGCAACCCCCGCTGACGTGCCCGAATTGGTGGCACTGGAACAGCACTGTTTCACCACCGACCGGCTTTCGCCGCGCAGTTTCCAGTGGATGATCAGCCGCGCTCATGGCCAGTTGCTCGTCGCCGAAAATGACGGCGTTTTGCTCGGTTACGCCTTGGTGCTGTTCCATCGCGGCACCTCACTGGCTCGCCTGTACTCCATCGCCATCGCCGAACATGCGCGCGGCATGGGCCTGGGCAAGCAGTTGCTGGCGCGCATCGAAGCCTGCGCCGTGGCGCATGATTGCGCCTACCTGCGCCTGGAAGTGCGCACCGACAACCCCGGCGCCCTCGCCTTGTACGAGCGCAATGGCTACCGGCGCTTCGCGCTGATCAATGACTATTACGAAGACCATGCACCGGCCCTGCGCCTGGAAAAACGCATCGTCCAGCACCAGGACGCGCGCCCGCAAAACGTGCCGTATTACCAGCAAACCACCGACTTCACCTGTGGCGCCGCGTGCCTGCTGATGGCCATGGGCGCACTGGTGCCGACGCGCGTGGCCGGCCGGCGCGAAGAGCTGCAGATCTGGCGTGAAGCGACCACCGTGTTCATGACCGCCGGCCACGGCGGCTGCAGCCCGCAAGGCTTGGCTCTGGCAGCATGGCGCCGGGGCTTTCGCGTGCGCATGCAAGTGAATGTGCGCGGCCCGCTGTTTCTGGACGGCGTGCGCGACCAACATAAAAAGGACGTCATGCGCCTGGTGCACGAAGCATTTGAAGAAGAACTGGCCGGCAGCGACGTCGAGCAGGTGTTCGGCGGCGCGTTGGATTTGCCGCAGGTATTGCGCGATGGCGGGCAGCCGCTGGTGTTGATCAGCAGCTACCGCCTCACCCGCTCCAAATCGCCGCACTGGGTGATGGTCACCGATTGCGACGAGGACTTTGTCTACCTGCACGACCCGGATGTGGACCACAGCCAGCACCGCCAGCCCCTGGACTGCCAGCACTTGCCGGTCAGTCATGGGGAGTTCGAACGCATGTGCCGCTTTGGCAATAACAAGTTGCGCGCGGCGGTGGTGCTCTTCAAGCCACTTGCTTGATCCCGGCCTTGGCTTCCAGCTCACGCACCAGCGGCAGCACGCGTTTGCCGAAGTATTCGACTTCCTCCTGGAAGTGCAGGAAGCCGGCTAGCACCAGGTCCACGCCCACGGCCTTGAGCGCGACGATGCGCTCGGCAATCTGCTGCGGCGTGCCGATCAGGTCTGTCTTGAAGCCGTCGTTGTACTGCACCAGGTCTTCGAAACTGGATTTGGCCCAGTTGCCCTCGCCTTCCGGTGAGGCTTTGCCGGCCTGCTTGGCCGCGTCACCAAAGGCATTCACGGCCTCCGGGTCGGCCTTGTCGATGATTTCAGCGAGCACCGCGCGGGCTTCTTCTTCGGTGTCGCGGGCGATCACAAAGGCGTTTACGCCGACTTTGACCGAATGGTTATTCGCCGCCGCTTTGGCGCGGATGTCATCGACCTGAGCCTTGATGCCTTGCGGGGTGTTGCCGTTGGTGAAATACCAGTCCGACACGCGCGCCGCCATGTCCCGCGCGGCGCGCGAGCTGCCGCCCTGGAACACTTCCGGTTGGCCAAGGGGCTTGGGCTTGAGGGTGTAATTGTTGAAGCGGTAGAAGTCGCCCTTGAAGGTGAAGTCGTCCTGGGTCCAGATGCCTTTTAACGCGCGGATGAACTCCTCGGAACGGCGATAACGCTCATCGTGTTCCAGCCAGTGTTCGCCGATGGCCTGGAACTCGCCCTTGAACCAGCCACTGACGATGTTCACCGCGATACGGCCATTGGTGAGCTGGTCGATCGTCGCCAGTTGCTTGGCCGCCAATGCCGGTTGCCACGGGCCGGGCAAGATGGCGGCGATCACCTTGAGCGTGGTGGTCGCCGCCAGCAGCGCATGGCTGAAGGCTACGGATTCATGCTGGTTTTCGGCGCCGTAGCCGGCGGTGAAGCGAATTTGCGTGAGGCCGTATTCAAAACCGGCCGCTTCGGCCAACTGCGCCAGTTTGCGGTTGTAGTCGATGCCCCAATGGGTGCGTTGCTCGATCTTGCTGACCACCAGCCCACCGCTGACGTTGGGCACCCAATAGGCAAATTTCACGGCTTGCTGACTCATCTGGCAGTACCTCGCACGAAGGGATGTTCCAGGGCTAGAGCAGCAAGCGTGCCAGGCCGGTGCAAACGCCCTGGCCATGGGCGTCGCGGTAAAAATGCCAATCTCGCAGGGCTGAGCTGTCAATGTCATGGATCACACCGGTTTGTCGATCCGCTGTTGCCGGAGCAACAGTGAATGGCCCGCCTTCCCCGCAAACACGGGCTGCCGCCATCGGCACGAACTGTGCAATCCCCCAAGGACTGATACTGCCAAGGAGCTGCCCCCATGACCGAGCAACACGTCATCAACCCGCTGTCCACGGGTGCTGATTACCCCACGTTGGCCGCGCGTTTTCGGCCGATATTCGAGCGCATTGCCGCGGGTGCGGTAGCGCGCGAACAGACCCGCGCCCTGCCCTATGAACCGATCCAATGGCTCAAGCAGGCCGGCTTTGGCGCAGTGCGGGTGCCGGCGGAATACGGCGGCGGTGGCGCGTCGCTGCCGCAGTTGTTCGAGTTGCTGATCGAGCTGGCCGCTGCCGATTCGAATGTGCCCCAGGCGTTGCGCGGGCATTTCGCCTTCGCCGAGGACCGTCTGAATGCGCCACCCAGCGCTGGCCGCGACCTGTGGTTCAAGCGCTTTGTCGACGGCGACATCGTCGGCTGCGCCTGGACCGAAATCGGCAACGTGGCCATTGGCGAGGTGGCCACTCAAGTGAGCCCCGACGGCGATAAATGGAAACTCAACGGTGAAAAGTTCTACAGCACCGGCAGCCTTTTCTCCGACTGGATCGACGTGTACGCCCAGCGCAGCGATACCGGCGCCGATGTGATCGCCGCCACCCGCACGCGCCAGCCTGGCGTGGTGCAAAGCGATGACTGGGATGGCTTTGGCCAGCGCACCACCGGCAGCGGCACCAGCCGTTTTACCGATGCCGTGGTGGACGCGGAAAACGTCATCGACTTTGCCACTCGGTTCAAGTACCAGACCGCGTTTTATCAGTTGGTGTTGCTGGCGAGCCTGGCCGGGATTGGTCGTGCGGCACTGAGCGACGTGGCTCATCAGGTGCGCAGTCGCAAGCGCATCTACAGCCACGGCAATGCCGCGCATGTCAGCCAGGATGCGCAGGTTCAACAAGTGGTGGGTGAGGTGGCGGCGCTGGTGTATGCCGCCGAGGCCAGTGCGTTGAAGGCGGCGGTGCCGGCGCAACAGGCGTACCTGGCGCGGTTTGCGGGGGATGAGGTGGCCGAGCGGGAGGCGAATGTGGCAGCCGAGATTGAATCGGCGACGGCGCAGGTGGTGGTGTCGGCGCTGGTGCAGCGGGCCACCACGGAGTTGTTCAATGCGCTGGGGGCGTCGGATGTGCGCCAGGGTAAAGCGCTCGATCGCCACTGGCGGAATGCCCGGACGGTGTCGTCGCATAATCCGGTGATCTACAAGGCGCGGATTGTCGGGGACTGGGTGATTAACGGGACTGAGCCGCCGTTTGTGTGGCAGATCGGGAATGGGCCGGCCAGGGGGTAGGCTTTTTTGATCGCTAAGGGTTGGGGTGTATATCCGTTTTTTGGGTGATGGCGGGTATGGGTTCCGCCCTTACGGCGGGTCACTTTGGAAAAGCCCCAAAGTAACCAAAGGGCTCTTGCCCCACCACTCGGCACCTCGCCTGGGCTCGGTGTGCCCTCACGCAGGCTTGAATCCGTGGGCCGCCGTGACGGGCCATCCATGGCCCAACACGGCTAACCCGGCGTCCTGCCGGGTTACCCACGGATTCAAGCCTGCGTTCGGCCAGCGTGGTTTAACGGGGCGCCTAAGATCAAAATCAAAAGCAGATCAAGATCAACAGCAGAGCACGGCGGCCTGGTAGCCGACCTGAGTGGTTAGATCAAAAGCGAAGGCGAGGCGGCCTGACAGCCGACCTGGTTCTTGAAGATGAACTCAATCAAATGTGGGAGCTGGCTTGCCTGCGATGGCATCAACTGGTTGTGCCTGATACACCGAGGTGTCCGCATCGCAGGCAAGCCAGCTCCCACAGAAAAGCCAAGCAGTGCGGTGCTGAAGGCTGAACGCGGTCAACTTGTGGGAGCGGGCTTGCTCGCGAAGGCGGTGTGTAAGTGATAAATGAGCTGACTGACCCACCGCCTTCGCGAGCAAGCCCACTCCCACATTTGGATTTCTGTGAATCAGATAGATAGGTGTCGG
>NZ_CAWOAW010000027.1:863074-984033 GCF_963879675.1 Pseudomonas sp. Larv2_ips | reverse complement strand
TGCCTGCGATGGCATCTACTGGTTGTGCCTGATAGACCGAGTTGTCTGCATCGCAGGCAAGCCAGCTCCCACAGAAAATCCAAGTACTGCAGTGCTGGCGGCTGCACTCGGTCAAATTGTGGGAGCGGGCTTGCTCGCGAAGGCGGTTGGTCAGTCAACTCATGTGTAGCTGACACACCGCCTTCGCGAGCAAGCCCGCTCCCACATTTGGATCGCAGTGCATCAGATAGAGATGTGCTGCTGTGCTGTTGCCCTGCTTTTGCTTCAACCACTCAGGTCGGCTACTAGGCCGCCGTGCTCTGCTCTTGATCTTGCTTTTGACTTTGATCTGACAGGCCCCGTCAACCACGCTGGCCGAACGCAGGCTTGAATCCGTGGGTAACCCGGCAGGACGCCGGGTTAGCCGCGTTGGGCCATGGATGGCCCGTCGCGGCGGCCCACGGATTCAAGCCGGAGTGAGGGCATGCCGAGCCTAGGCGAGGCACCGAGTGGTGGGGCAAAGACCTTTTGGTTACTTTTGGGGCGTTTGCCAAAAGTGACCCGCTGTAAGAGCGGAACCGCCAGCCGCCATGACCGCAGCAACGGATATGTACCCACCCACCCAAACCCCCGAAAACATCAGAACGCCAACTTATAGCCAATAGTCATCAACATAACCGCCAGACAAGGCCGCAACACACCATCAGGAACCTTACCGGTCATGTGACTCCCCAGGTAAATCCCCGGCAACGACCCCATCAGCAAAAGGCCCAGCAAATGCCAATCCATATTACCCATGCTCGCGTGCCCCAGCCCGGCGACCAATGTCAGCGGCACGGCATGAGCAATCTCGGTACCCACCAACCGACGCGTCGCCAGAAACGGGTACAGAATAAACAGCGCCACGGTACCAAGCGCACCCGCCCCGATGGACGTCAGAGCAACCATGGTGCCAAGGATCGCACCGGTCACCACCGTCAACACGTTCAAATTGCGCGGGCTCATGTGATAGTCGTCACCCGCATGACGCTGCGCAAAAGCCAGCAGGCTTTTCTTGAACAGAATCGCCAGCGCCGTCAGCAGCAACACCCCACCAAGCGCCTGCTTGATCACCGCGTTCATGGCGCTGGGATCGGTATGCAAACTGGCAAGGAACCACAGGGTCAGCAGCACCGCAGGCACACTGCCCAAGGTCAGCCAACCGGTGATGGTCCAGTCGATATTCCTGTTCTTGCTGTGCACCAGCACGCCACCTGACTTGGTGATGGCCGCGTACAACAAGTCAGTGCCCACGGCGGTCGCCGGGTTGATGCCGAACCACAACAGGATCGGGGTCATCAAAGACCCCCCACCGACACCGGTCATGCCAACAATAAAACCAACCACCAGGCCAGCGATGACAAAACCAAAATTACCCACATCCATACAGCTACCCGCGGCCTTATAAATTTCTGGCCGCAGGATAGCGATTTTTCTTATAACGACTTATATCAATATGATCTGACTTTATGCCTTTTGTGTCAGCCGATGACAGACGTAAGCTTGCGTCTGATACGGAAAAGCCACGGTGTCACGCCCCCGCAAGGCAGGATGCGTGTCGATCAGCGCCTGCAATTGCGCAGTCACGCTGGCCTTTTCGGCGGCGGGCAGCGCCGCGATAAAGCTCACCGACAGGAAGCGATCCATGATCACCTCCCCAGGGCTGCCGACATGCTGATAGGCAAAGCAGGTCATGTGGGGCGCAGAAAAATATTCGCCGGTGAAGGCTTCGCGCCAGCGGCCTGAATGAAAGCGCGGCGTGTCGCCTTCATAGGGGGTGATGATGTCGGTGATGGCGGCGACCCAATCCACCGATTCATCGCGCACATTCCACACCAACCCCAGGCGCCCATCGGGTTTGAGCACGCGGTGGATTTCTGCCAGCGCGGCTTCGGTAGAAAACCAATGGAACGCCTGCGCACAGACCACCGCATCGGCGACGGCGGTTTCCAGGGGAATGGATTCGGCCGTGCCATTGACCAGGCGCACATCGGGCAACAGTTTATTGAGCTGCGCGCCCATCGCTTCGACCGGTTCGACCGCCACCAGCGTGGGCGCCAGGGTGGTGAGCAAACGGGTGAACTTGCCGGTACCGGCGCCCAGGTCGATTACCGTCGATTGCGCATCGATGTGCAGCGCATCAGTGAGCCAGCCGGTGAGTTGTCGCGGATAGTCGGGCCGGCCTTGGGCGTAAGTGACGGCCTGGGTAGAGAAACCTTGTTGAGCAGACGTGTGAACACCAGTCATTGCCAATCTCTCCTCGGGTAAAACGGGGGCACAGTGTGCGCCCTTGCGCATTTATTTTCTAATCACTGCATCCAATCGAGCGCGGCCTGGGTAGTGCTTACAGTGACCCCGCTGTTTTACTCAATGGAGAACCACCCATGAACGCTAAAGCACTGTTCTGCCTGACCGCCCTGCTGGCCGCTGCGCCAACGGTTTTCGCCCAGACCGGCTTGCCCGACAGCATCAAGGTGCCGGATGGGCACAAGGTGGCGCTGGAGACCACAGGCGTCGGCGAAATCACCTACGAATGCCGCGACAAAGCTAACGCCGCGGGCCAGACCGAGTGGACGTTTGTCGGCCCCAAGGCGGTGTTGAATGACCGCAGCGGCAAGCCAGTGGGCACCTATTTCGGCCCACCCGCTACATGGCAAGCCCAGGACGGTTCGAAAGTCACCGGCACGCAGTTGGCCGTGGCGCCCTCCGGTGCTGGCAACCTGCCGTATCAACTGGTCAAGGCCAACCCGGCCGAAGGCAAAGGCGCAATGAGCGGTGTGAGTTATATCCAGCGCGTGGCCCTCAAAGGTGGCGTGGCGCCGAGCACCGAGTGCAGCGCTGCCAACAAAGGCACGCAGGCAGTGGTGAAGTACCAGGCCGACTACATCTTCTGGGCGGCCAACTGAGAACAAACTCAGCTACGCTGCCCTTGTAAGGGCCGGCTTGCCGGCGAGGGTCGTCAACGATGACGCAGGGCACCTGGGTTATACGCTGCGCCCGTGCCCTTTTTCGCCGGCACGCCGGCGCCCTGCAGTGCGGTGGCGATTGTTATGACAGTGGTGGACACACGTGGCCTTGCCTGACGCCGATTTTGATTACGAAGCCTGTCTGCTGGCCTGCGCCCGTGGGGATCAACGTGCCTTGCGCCAGCTCTATGAGCAGGACAGCAGCCGTTTGCTCGGCGTGGCCTTTCGCATTGCCAGGGACAAGTCCCTGGCCGAAGACATCGTGCATGACGCGTTTATCAAGATCTGGCGTGGCGCCGGCAGTTTCGACCCCAACCGTGGCGCGGCGCGCGGCTGGGTGTTCAGCGTGACCCGGCACCTGGCGCTCAATGCCGTGCGCAATCACTACCGGGAATTACCCCTGGGCGACGCGCACGAGCACATCGCCACACCCGACACCTTTGAATTCGCTTCGCGCTCGGGGCAGGTCCACGCTTGCCTGGAGCAGCTCGATCCGGCCCGTCGCGCGTGCATCCTGCATGCCTATGTCGACGGCTATTCCCACAGCCAAATCGCACAGAAACTGGACACCCCGCTGGGGACCGTCAAAGCCTGGATCAAACGCAGCCTCGCTGCGCTGCGGGAGTGCATGGCATGAGCAACCCTCTGGACGAACTGGCTGGCGAATACGTGCTGGGCACCCTGCCCGCCGCGCAACGCACCGAGGTTGAGCAGCGCTTATCCGAGGATGCCGCGTTGCGCGCGGCGGTGGATGCATGGGAGCAGCGCCTCTTGCCGCTGACCGCATTGGCCGAACCGGTGCCCCCTTCTGCCCAGCTGTGGCGGCGCATCGAGCGCACCGTCACGCCTGCCGACACCCGCACCGATCGCCAAACACCGTGGTGGAACCTGCTGGCGCTCTGGCGTGGTTTGGCCGGCGCGGGGCTGGTGGCGACGTTGGTCCTGGCGACGCTGCTGCTGACCCGCCCGCCCACTGCTGAACCCACCTTTGTGGTGGTGTTGGTGGCGCCGCAAAGCCAGGCTCCGGGGTGGGTGATCCAGGCCAGCAATACTCAGCAGATCCAGTTGATTCCATTGGGTGTGATGCAAGTACCTGCCGACAAGGCGCTGCAATTCTGGACCAAGGCGGATGGCTGGCAAGGCCCGGTGTCGCTGGGGTTGGTCAAGCCAGGGCAAACACTGTCGGTGCCGCTGGACAAACTGCCGCCACTGGCGCCCAACCAATTGTTCGAGTTGACCCTGGAAGACCCGAATGGCTCGCCGACCGGTAAACCCACCGGGCCGATCCAGGCGATCGGCCGCGCCGTAAAGGTGCTCTGATCAGCTGACGCTGGGCAACCACAGGCGAAACCGTGCCCCGCCCAAGGGTGATGCCTGGGCCGTCAACGTGCCGCCCTGGGCTTCCATCGCACGCCGGCTGATGGCCAGGCCGAGGCCGAAGCCACCCGTGGCGCGGTCGCGGCTGCGGTCCAGGCGGTAGAAGGGTTCGAAGATCCGCTCGCGCTGGTCTACCGGGATGCCGATGCCATCGTCATCCACGCAGATTTCACAGCCTTTGGCACACACCTTGACGCCCACCTGGATGCGCCTGTCGCAATAGCGCGTGGCATTGCGCAACAAGTTTTGCAGCGCGCGGGCGGTGAGACGCGGGTCGAGGCGGAAGCGCTCCACCGCGCAATCGAGCGCCACGTCGATGACAATCTCGGGGTTTTCCAATTCGTCATCGACGCTGCCCAGCACGCTGTCGACAAACTCGTCGAGCACCACGTCCACTCGCTCCGGCAGTTGCGCCGGGTTTTGCAGGCGGCTGTACGACAGCAATTCCAGCACCAGCTCGTCCAGCTCACGAATGTGCGCCACCAGGCTTTGCAGGCGCTCGCGACTGGCATGGGGCAAGTCTTCGGACAACGCCAGCGCCAGGCCGAAATCCAGGCGGGTCAGCGGCGTGCGCAGTTCATGGGAGACCGCATTGAGCAGGTCGCGCTGCTGATTGAGCAGGCGCTCGATATCGTCGGCCATGGTGTCGAACACCGATGCCAGGCTGCCAATGTTGGAACTGGGCGGAATATGCGTGCGCTCGCCCAGGTTGCCTTTGCCCAGTTGTGCGGCGGTGCTTTTCAGGCGCTCCAGGTCACGCCAGTGCGGGCGCAGCCAAAACAGCAGGCAAGCCAGCAGCGCGGCGCCGATCAGCACGTTCATCGACCAGTACAGCAAGTTCATGTCCATCGGGTCGGGGGGAATCGTCAGCTTGACCGCAAACTGCTGGTTGACCGGCGAACTGATTTCTTCCATCCAGCCCCATTCGCCAAGGCGGATCACCGGCTTGCCCTGCTCCAGCAGCTTTTCTTCTGCGGGCGTGTAGCTGGCGTCCTGGCGCAACAGCAGTTTGACTTTCAGCGGCGCGAAGTCGCGGCCCAATTGCTCGGTCACCTGGGACCAGCGCTCGACCGGCGCGCGCAGGTATTGTTTGACGATGAGCGTCTGCAGGCCACGGGTCTGCTCGACGTTGTAGTCCATGTAGCGGTGTTCAAACAGCTGGATCACCAACCGCGGAATCAGAAAGATTGCCGCACTGAAGGTGATGATGGTGATCAGGTAGAGGCGCAGCAGGACACGAAACATGGATCAGCATTCCCACTCGGAACGGCTGAACAGGTAGCCCTTGCCCCACACGGTCTTGATCTTGCGCGCCTCGCCCGCGTGATCGTCGAACTTGCGGCGCAGCTTGGAGATGGCCACGTCCACCGAGCGGTCGGTGCCGTTGAACTCAATACCGCGCAAGCGCTGCAGGATCTGGTCGCGGCTGAGCACTTCACCGGCGTGCCGGGCCAGCACCACCAGCAGGTTGTATTCACCGCTGGACAGTTCGACGGCCTGCTCGCGCCAGGTCACGGTGCGCTCCGACAGGTCGATGCACAGGTTGCCCATGACGATCTGGTCGTTGGCCATCTGAGGTTCGGACAGGCTGCTGCGGCGC
The DNA here is from genome assembly GCF_963879675.1 of Pseudomonas sp. Larv2_ips. NCBI lineage: Bacteria > Pseudomonadati > Pseudomonadota > Gammaproteobacteria > Pseudomonadales > Pseudomonadaceae > Pseudomonas > Pseudomonas sp. Larv2_ips. The sequence goes on along the minus strand of NZ_CAWOAW010000027.1, from coordinate 978,072 downwards.
AGCAAAGTGCGCACACGGGCGAGCAGCACGCGTGGCTCGCACGGTTTGGTGACATAGTCGTCGGCGCCCATTTCCAGGCCCAGCACCTGGTCGTGACTGTCGTCGCGCGCAGTCAGCATCAGGATCGGCAAGCCCGCCGAGTCTGCGCGCAGCAAGCGGCACACCTGCAGGCCATCGAGGCCGGGCAACATCAGGTCGAGGATCACCAGGTCCGGCGGGTTGAGGCGCGCGCGTTCGCGTACGTGGTCGCCACGGCTGAGCACACTGACATGGTAGCCATTGCGCTCTAGGTAGCTGGCAATCAGCTCGGAGAGTGCGGCGTCGTCTTCCACCAGGAGGATGTTGGGCATGGTGTTTCCAAATAATGCAGTTCATCAGGTGTACAGAAACCCAATGTGGGAGCGGGTTTGCTCGCGAAAGCGGTGGTTCAGTGGCTAGATTGATTGGCTGATCCACCGCCATCGGGGGCAAGCCCCCTCCCACATTTGATCTTTGCTGTTTGCAGGATTGTGCAAGGATATACGCCCTCAGGCGACTATGGGTCGCGCCTTACATTTCTTCACAGACGAGCTACACAGCTTCACAGCACCACGGCGCAGGTGTCTTTAGGATGCGCCAGTCAATATTGGGATATGAGCATGTCGAAGAATCTGTTTGCGCCGTTTTGCCTGCTGGCCCTGGCGCTCGCCCTGAGCGCGTGTGGCCAGTCGGCGGACGAGGCGCCGCCAATGCCGCTGGCCAAAGTCCGCATCGAGACCCTGCAAGCCAAGCCTCTCTCGATCAGCAGTGAACTGAGCGGGCGGATCGCCGCGCCGCGTATTGCCGAAGTGCGCGCACGGGTGGCCGGTGTGGTCATGCAGCGCGTGTTCAAGGAAGGTCACGACGTGAAACAGGGCGACGTGCTGTTTCGCATCGACCCCGCCCCGTTCAAAGCCGACCTGGACAGCGCCCAGGCCAACCTGAGCAAGGCGCAGGCCAACGCTTTCCAGGCGCGTCTGCAGGAGCAGCGCTACAGCCAGTTGGTCGAAGGCAACGCCATCAGCGGCCAGGATTACGACAATGCCCGCGCCGCCGTGCGCCAGACCAATGCCGAAGTCGCCGCCAACAAAGCCGCCGTCGAGCGCGCCAAACTCAACCTGGGCTACGCCACCGTGACCGCGCCGATCTCCGGGCGCATCGGCCGCGCGCTGGTCACCGAGGGCGCGCTGGTCGGGCAAAACGAAGCCACGCCGATGGCGATCATCCAGCAACTGGACCCGATCCACGCCGACCTGACCCAGTCCACCCGCGAGTTGAACGACCTGCGCCGGGCCTTCCGTGCCGGCAGCTTGAAGCAGGTCGGCCAGGACCAGGCCAAGGCCACGCTGATCGAGGACGACGGCAGCCTGTACCCGCTGCCGGGCAAATTGCTGTTTGCCGAAATCAGCGTCGACCCCGGCACCGGGCAGATCATCCTGCGCAGCGAATTCCCCAACCCGGACCTCGACCTGTTGCCCGGCAGCTTTGTACGCGTGCGCCTGGAACAGGCAGTGGACAAACAGGGCATCAGCGTGCCGCAACGCGCCATTACCCGTGACAGCGCCGGCATCCCGATGGTGCTCTTACTGGACGCCGAACAGGTCGTCAGCCAGCAACCGGTGGAGCTGGGCGCGGTGATCGAGGATCGCTGGATCGTCAGCAACGGCCTCAAACCCGGTGACCGCATCATCGTCGAGGGCCTGCAACACGCACGCCCCGGTGAAAAAGTCGAAGTGGACGACAGCCCCGCGCCGAATGCCCAGGCCTCGGTCCGCTAAGCAAAGGAATACCTGACAATGCCGCAGTTCTTCATTGACCGCCCGATCTTCGCCTGGGTGGTCGCCCTGTTTATCCTGCTGGCCGGCGCGCTCGCCATTCCGCAGTTGCCGGTGGCCCAGTACCCCAACGTCGCGCCGCCGAAGGTGGAAATCTATGCGGTGTACCCGGGCGCCTCGGCCCAGACCCTGGACGAAAGCGTGGTCAGCCTGATCGAGCAGGAACTCAACGGTGCCGATCACCTGCTGTATTTCGAATCCCAGAGCAGCCTGGGCTCGGCGACTATCACCGCGACGTTCCAGCCGGGCACCGACCCGGAAATGGCCCAGGTCGATGTGCAAAACCGTCTGAAGGCGGTAGAGCCGCGCCTGCCGCAAGCCGTGACCCAACAAGGCCTGCAGGTGGAGAAAGTCTCTGCCGGTTTCCTGCTGCTGGTGACATTGACCTCCAGCGACGGCAAGCTCGATGACGTCGCGCTCAGCGATTACCTGGCGCGCAACGTGATGAACGAGCTCAAGCGCATCGAGGGCGTGGGGAAAGCGCAGCTGTATGGCGCAGAGCGTGCGATGCGTATCTGGATCGACCCGCAGAAACTGATTGGCTTCAACCTTACGCCGGCCGACGTCAACGCCGCGATCAGCGCGCAGAACGCGCAGGTCTCGGCGGGCAGCATCGGTGATTTGCCGGGCACTCACACCCAGGAAATCACCGCCGCCATTCTGGTCAAAGGCCAGCTGTCGACGCCGGCGGAGTTCGCCGACATCGTGCTCAAGGCCAACCCGGACGGCTCCACCGTGCGCATCGGCGATGTGGCGCGGGTGGAAATCGGCAGCCAGGAATATCAGTTTTCCACACGCCTGAACGGCAAGCCGTCCACCGCTGTCAGTGTGCAGCTGTCGCCGGGCGCCAACGCGCTGAACACCGCGACGTTGGTGCGGGCGAAGATGGATGAGCTGTCGCGCTACTTCCCGGCCAATGTGGAGTACAAGATTCCGTACGACACCTCGCCCTTCGTCAAAGTCTCGATCACTAAAGTGATTTACACCTTGCTCGAAGCCATGGCGCTGGTGTTTGCGGTGATGTTCCTGTTCCTGCAGAACGTGCGCTACACGCTGATCCCGACGCTGGTGGTGCCGATCGCGCTGATGGGCACTTTCGCGACCATGCTGTTGCTGGGGTTTTCGATCAACGTGCTGACCATGTTCGGCATGGTGTTGGCCATCGGCATTCTGGTGGACGATGCGATTGTGGTGGTCGAAAACGTCGAGCGCATCATGGCCACCGAGGGCCTGTCGCCCAAGGAGGCCACGCGTAAAGCCATGGGCCAGATCACCGGAGCCATCGTCGGCATCACTTTGGTGCTGGTCGCGGTGTTCCTGCCGATGGCCTTTATGCCGGGCTCGGTGGGCGTGATTTACCAGCAGTTTTCGCTGTCGATGGCCACCTCGATTCTGTTCTCGGCGTTCCTGGCTTTGACCCTGACCCCCGCCCTGTGCGCCACCTTGCTCAAGCCGATTGCCAAGGGCGAGCACCACGCCAAGGGCGGTTTCTTTGGTTGGTTCAACACGCGTTTTGAACGCCTCACCGACCGTTATGAAGGCTGGGTGGCCTACGCCCTCAAACGCAGTGGTCGTTACCTGCTGATCTATCTGGTGCTGCTGGTGGGCCTGGGCTGGATGTTCAGCCGCCTGCCCTCCTCGTTCCTGCCGGTGGAAGATCAGGGTTACACCATCACCGATATCCAGCTGCCACCGGGCGCGAGCAAGAACCGCACGGTGCAGGTAGCCGAGCAGATCGAGGCGCATAACGCCCAGGAGCCAGGGGTGGGCGATACCACCATGATCATGGGCTTCAGTTTCTCTGGCTCCGGGCAGAACGCGGCGCTGGCATTTACCACGCTCAAGGACTGGTCCAAACGCAGCAGCGACGATTCGGCGGCGGCAATTGCCGACCGCGCCAACGCCGCGTTCAGCGAGCTCAAGGATGCGATTGCCTATGCGATCCTGCCGCCGCCGGTAGACGGCCTGGGCACCTCGAGCGGTTTCGAGTTCCGGTTGCAGGACCGTGGCGGTGTCGGCCATGCCGCCTTGATGGCGGCGCGTACTGAGCTGCTGGCGGCCGCCGAGAAAAACCCGATCCTGGCCAATGTGCGTGAAAGCGCCCTGGCCGAGGCGCCACAAGTGCAGTTGGAAGTAGACCGCAAGCAGGCCAATGCACTGGGGGTTTCCTTTGCTGACGTCGGTAATGTGTTGTCTTCAGCCATCGGCTCGGCCTACATCAACGACTTCCCCAACCAGGGCCGTATGCAACGGGTGGTGGTGCAGGCCGAAGGCGATCAGCGCAGCCAGGTGGCGGATTTGTTGAAGATCAATGTGCGCAACAACGCCGGCAAGATGGTGCCGTTATCGGCATTTGTCGAAGCCAAATGGACCCAGGGCCCTGCGCAGCTGACCCGCTACAACGGCTACCCCGCCATCGCCATCAGCGGCGAAGCGGCGCCAGGGCACAGCACGGGTGAGGCCATGGAAGAAATCCAGCGCCTGGTCAGCCAATTGCCCGCAGGGCTGGGCCAGGAATGGACCGGTTTGTCGCTGCAGGAGCGTCTGTCCGGTTCCCAGGCGCCGTTGCTGTTGGGCCTGTCGCTGCTGATCGTGTTCCTGTGCCTGGCGGCGCTGTATGAAAGTTGGTCGATCCCGACCTCGGTGTTGCTGGTGGTGCCGCTGGGCGTGCTCGGCGCGGTATTGGCGGTGAGTTTGCGCGGCATGCCTAACGATGTGTTTTTCAAGGTCGGCTTGATCACCATCATCGGCTTGTCGGCAAAGAACGCGATCCTGATCATCGAATTTGCCAAGGATTTGTATGAGCAAGGCGAGGACCTGATCGACGCCACCTTGAAAGCCGCGCGCCTGCGCCTGCGGCCGATCATCATGACGTCGCTGGCGTTTATCCTCGGCGTGGTGCCGCTGGCGATTGCCACCGGCGCCAGCTCCGCCAGCCAGCAAGCCATTGGCACCGGGGTGATCGGCGGGATGATCACCGCAACACTGGCAGTGGTGTTTGTGCCGGTGTTCTTTGTGGTCGTCATGAAGTGGGTGCGCAAGCGTCCATAACCCGTCCGAAAATGCGCTATGGTGCTCACAACCTCTCTTGTCGTGAGCACCTATGGCCTTCCTCGCCCGCACCCACCCTCGCCTTTCGTCCGCCGCCGTACTCGGTCTTGCCGTGGGCATTCTGGCGCCTGCCGATACGCTGATCAGCAAAATCCTCATCGGCTGGAACGCCGGCGTCTGGACCTACCTGTTGCTGATGCTGTGGCTGGCGACCCGTGCTCGCGCCGACGACGTAAAACGCATCGCCGAGATCGAAGACGAAAACGCCGGGCTGGTGCTGTTCATGGTGTGCATCGCGGCGATTGCCAGCCTTGCGACCATCACGGTGAACCTGGTGGGCAGCAAAGACCTCGACAGCACGGCGCGCCTGCTGCATTACGGCTTTACCGGCATGACAGTGGTCGGCTCATGGTTGCTGACCGGGGTGATTTTCAGCGTGCACTACGCACGCCTTTTCTACACCTGGGAGGGCGAGGAGCCGGCGTTGCGTTTTGCCGAAGGGTTGCGCAACCCCAACTACTGGGACTTCCTGTACTTCTCGTTCACCATCGGCGTGGCGGTGCAAACAGCCGATGTGGGCGTGGCCACGCGCGGTCTGCGCAAAGTGGTGCTGGGCCAGTCGTTGATCGGTTTTCTGTTCAATACGGCGATTCTGGGTTTTTCGATCAACATTGCCGCAGGGTTGTTCAGTTAGGCCCAGCGTGCTGATCAGACGGGCAAAAAAAAGGGGAAGCCGAGGCTTCCCCTATTTCGTGCACATGTACTTTAGAAGGCGTACTGCAAACCTGCCGTTGCGCCCCAAGGCATGTCGTATGCCTTGCCTTTGCTGTGACTGACTTCGGCATGCAGGCTAAGGTTTTTCGACAACGAAACAGCCATGCCGCCCGCTACCTCGACGCTCGCGCCCGAGAGGTTGTTATTAAACCTCTGATCGTTGATGTACACCCGGTTGTCCGGGCTGAAGTCACGCGCTGCCGCCGTCCGCAGATACGGCTGCAGAATGCTGCCGCTGTCCAGTTGGACATTTTTGCCCAGGGTGACACCCACCTTGCCGATGGCTGACGTGGCACGATCGCTCTTTGCCTTCAGGCCGTTGTCCATGGTGTAGTTGGCGCCACCAATGGCGGCGACGGACAACTGGGCAAACGGTTCAACATACAGGCCCTCATCGTCGAGCTTGATGTTTTTGCCCACCTCGGCAGATGCGCTAACCGCGTCTTGCGTGTATCTGCCTTTGGCACGTTGGCCGTCGCTCATGTTGACCTGGCTTTGGCCTTTGAGTTTGTTGACCTTGCCCACCAGATCCACGTACACGCCGCTTTCTTCATCCAGCCAGGTTGCATAGGTACCCAGGTAGTAACTGTTGACCATACCGCTGCTGCCACGGCTCAGGCCCAGGGTTGAGTTGCTGTAACCGCCCATGACACCGAGCGTCCACTGGCCGTCACCCGCATCCAGCGCCGTGTCGGCACCGATGGTCAGGCCGGTCTGGTTCTGTGAGTAGCCCACGCCGTTGCTGTTGGCCGCCACGTCAATCTTGTTGCCGTAGCCGCGCATCCACAGGCCCTGGCTCTTGCCTTGGCCAAAGCGGACTTCACCCATGCGGGTGCGCAATATGCTCGACTCACCCACCAGTACCGCAGGTGCAGCGTTGGCCAATGCCAGCACCGCCTTAGCGCTGGTACTGGTGCCCTTTTTCTCGGTATCCAGATACCAATCGGTCCCTTCCTGCTTGAGCCCATATTCGAAAGCGCCGACATCGACGGTATCGCCCACCAGCCCGAACCTCGCGCCGCCGCTTTCGGTGTGTACCACTTTGATGGCCTCACCGGTGGCCAACTCCGAGCCACTGGCGCCAATCAACAGTTGGTGATTACCTTCGGCGTTGCCATTGACATTCAACAGGTCGGTCTCGCCGGTGTTGAAGTTGGTGTGCATTTTAAACGTGCCGTTACCGGTCAGGTTATGGGTGTTCAGTTGAAAGAATTGGCCCGGGGCGCCAAAGACTACGTTGCCGCCGCCCATTTTCAGGGTATTGACCTGGCTGTCACCCACCAGCACCCATTGGGCGTTGCTGTTGACGTCGAGTTGCTCGACATTGCGCAACTGGCCGGTCAGCGAGGCATTGTTGTTGAGTTGCACCATGCCCGTGCTGCCCGCGCCAATGACCACGTCGCCGATCAACTGGCTGTTGTCGACGAACAGGTTGGCGCTGGAGTTATTGTCCACTTGAAGCAGCACGCCATTACCGCTGAGCAGGTTCGAACCGTTAAGAACCTGGATATCAGCCTTGGTGCTGTTGGTAAGCGGCGGATTGACCAGGATGGCTGAACCGCTTTTGCCCTGGACCACGGAATTATCCAGGATCAAGGAGTTGGTCCGCGTCAGGTCCCCCTCCATGCGCATATTGACCCCGTTCACCCCGCCAGTAATACGGCTGTTATTGCGCGCCACGGCGTCGGCATTAAGCAGTACCAAACCTATACCTGTCGCAGCCGTAGCGTCGACGCGGGCATTGTCCAGGTTCACCGTGCCGTAGCCGGCGGCCGAAATACCGCGGGTAGCACCGATAACACTGCTGTCTTTGACCGTGAGGGATGAGCCATCCGTGCCGCCTGTCGTGCGGGTGACACTCACACCCCAACCCGTGGCGTTGGTGACCGTACTGTTATTGGTGATTAAGGCACTGCTGTTACCCGCGACCGAAATGGCCTGGGTGATCGTGGGGCGCGCCGTCACCTGGGAGTTATCAACGACCACTTTCGATTGCAGTCGGGCTTCAATATCTAACGTTTTGCTGCCCGGCTCCAGGGTCAAACCTGCGTTAACCATTTGAATCTGCCGGGTCGTCGCACCGTGCGCAATCAGGCTTGATCCGCCAGACAGTACATAGTTATCAAGCGGCGTAGCGGCCGATATCGACGTATTGGGCAAAATGACTTGGGTTTGCGCTTGCGCAGTGGGGGCAACCAGGAACATTAACGTGACGGCCTGGGCTGACAGCGCAAGGCTCAAGGGTGTTGGTTTGAAGTTAAATATTGCCGACATATAATGGACCTCTAGTTCCTGCACGAAACGATAGGGCGGGTTCTAAATCTCGTGGGACCCAGCCCATTAAGCGGCGCCATGATTGACTAGCACTCGCTTAAAATCTGTAGGATTTCTCCCAACCAATCAGATAAAAATCAGCAGCTGCTGTGGGGTGGTGGCGCCCTCTACGCCTTTAAAAAATTCAATATAAAGCCAGGAATACCAAAGAGGGTTCTGCCCCTCTCTGGTAACTACCCCAATGTTTTAACCTAAGCAGGCACAACGCCGCCGGCGCAATAGTTGGAACTTCCCGTGCCCGGACGGAAACCCCGCACCCGATAATTGGCGGGAAGCGAAGGCACTGTTTGCCCCAGATATTGAGTATCAAAGGTTACCGTTGCCGAACCTTGGGTCAACAATGACCGGTTGGCGTTGATCGGGTTAAACAAGACCGTGGAACTTACGTCGAATGTAAGGTCCCACCCAATATTGGCAGCCGTAGCATCGGGCACTGTAAACGTTCTAGATTCCGTGACCACGGACGGGGGTGTCTGGGTATTATTCTGGAACCCGACGAACGTCACGTTTATAAGTTGACCCGCGCTCAAATAATCCGAGCCTGGAATATGGATGATGAGTCTGCCGCTGTTAATCGGCCTCAGCGTATCGCAGTTCAGCGTACCGGTATTATTAAGGACTCTCGGTGCTTCCATTCGCAAGATGACAGAGTCGACGATCACCGTTGTATTGACCGACACACTTGGGTTTGCACTGGCCGCCGACGTGATGGTGTAAGACGCCAACTGCGTAGGGCCGCCCAACGCTCTGATATCACTGAAGGGAATGGTGAAATCCACGAACCCACTGGCAGGCAGGGTCACGATATTCTGCGCTTGCAGACGGCCACCATAATTCAAGGTCACCGTGAACGGCAGTGATGCGGCCGGCAATGCAGGCGTCGTCCACAATGGAATTCGAGCCCTTGCCGCCAGATTTACGTCATCAACCTCCAAATGGTTGTCAGGCCCGAATGTGCCCCCGACGCGCATTGCTTGGACCACCACGGGCAACAGGTTGGGATTCAAGTTGCCAGGCCCGACGATCACCGGCCCAACAGGCCCCACGATAGACAGGTCCAGATCGAACGGTGTTTCCAACGGCGGCGTCGGATGGGTGATGGCGCCGCGACGCACGACGTACGAAGCCGTCACCGGCACCCGGTTCTTGCCGGGTGTTTGAGGCCCGTACAGCGTATCCATATTGGCCGCAGTGAACAGAGCCGGCACCGGGAATGCAGTGGTGCCCAGCGGCACCGTGACCTGGATTGAGGCGAACGTTGAGCTCAGCGCGACGACGATTTCATCCGTGGGGCGCAGCGCATTCGTGTAGCTGGGAACCAGCACTCGTACGCCGCCTCCGGACAATACATCAGCCCGATCAATCAAGCCGTCACCGGGCACTGCCAGTACAACAGTTGGCGCAGAAAATTCGGTGGGCAATGGCGCCTGTGCCAGGTCCGCCAAATCCAGGCTGTACGAGAGCTCGGACGGGTTGCCGGCCACGTCGAACAGGCGATAGCGCAGACTGAAGTTGCCCCGGCGTTCAGCCGCCACAACACTTGCCGGCAACGGAAGAGTCAGGGGCACGGCCGGATCAACCCGGAACTTTGTTTCCGGGTTAGGCGGCGCAAATGCGTAAGGCTTATCCGAAGAGCCGAAAAACATTTCGATGTAATCGCCATCGGACAGGCCGTTTTGCGCGTCGTAGGGAATCGGTAACAGCGCCGTCTGGTTTGGCTGACTCTGAATATAGGCGAGGTCCAGAGGCCCGACCAGGCCCACCGGCAACGAGGGTTCCGGCGGGTTGATGCGGGGACGGTCATAGGGCGACGTCTCATCGACGACCAGCAGCTGCGGGACTGAAAAGTTATCGACGCCCGAGTCGGCAATGAGCACCCGATACCTGACCAAATACACACCCGGGGGACGATAGGCTTGCGGTATTGCCACCGGCACTGGATCGGGTTGACTGGTCAGTCGGCGTTGAAACCGGGTGCTGCTGGAGCCGAAATAGGCATCTTCGGCATCGACATCCAAACCACTCAGATCCAGGTACGGAGCAATCTCGACCGTTAATACATCCATCGCCGCGGGGTCGGTACTGGCGCCGTCCCACAGGGGAATATTCAAATTGGTGGACTGTCCTTTTGAAGCCGCACGCGTCAGCAACCCCGTGTATCCGATCACTTGGTCAGCAAACACGCCCAGTTGAAATCTTTCGGGTGTGTAATCGGAGGGCGCCCTGGGTACAAAAGCATCTATGATTTGTCTATTTGTAAGTTCCATTATCTTGCTCCGGACAGTTAAACGGCTAAGACTAATAATGCTCTTCGCCAATTGAATAAATCTTGTTTTTCAACCACGAAGCTTTACTGCAAAACCAAATACCTTGTGTACACCTGACACACATCGATGATTCAACCCGACACAATTCCATTTGCAGAACAATAACGACCTGTACCGTAAGTCAAATCAACTCTGACTCGTCCCGGGAGTGACTCGCCAACTTTCACACCGTCACGCCAGACTTCATAACTGCCGGTTGCCGATCCGTACTTGCGCACCGGCAATAGCGTCGTGTCGAACGAATTCAGAACAATGATTGCGCCGGCCACTGTATGTGCGGGCTCCCATAACAGTGACCGACTGACTACAACGCTTGTATTTATAGTGCTCCAGTTATTCTCATTGAAGCCTTGCCACACGAACTTGAGCATGTCGCCCACCCGTAGCGCGGGGTTGGGTGTTATTAACCAACGCACGCCATCTTTCAACATTGACCACGGCACCCCGTTAACCGGGTTGGTTTGCGAACTGCAGGTCAAGTAACCATTGGTCAGCGTGTGTTGTATAAGCGGTGCAGGCAGTGGGACAAGCTGGGTATTCACATTGGTAACGGGGGAGCGTTGCTCGTTAACGCCGTTGGTGGTGGTGTAATGCACCGCGTACACCGCGGCAGTGGCGCCGCTGATCACGGACCACGGCACATCGCTGAAAAACACCCAGCTACCGGCACTATCAGCGGCGCCCACAGCATAGGTGGCCACCGGGCCTGCCCCGTTCCAGTACAGGCTCAGCGAGTCGCCCACACGGGGCGTATCAAACAGCCGCACTCGCACGCGAACCGGGTAACCTCGGTCTGCATCAACCAGCGTGTTGGTGCCGGTGCGGCCCACAATTTCCACCGGCGCCAACGTCGGGTTCAGCAATGCCGGTGCATTGGGGTGATCCTGGCCGGCGATCGTCAGGTTCACATTGACGGAAAGAGACTTGGACGACGTCGGCACAGGGTTGAGGCCATAGATTTCGTAGCGTACCGGTACGGTCTGCGCCGCCAGCACCGGACTCGGCCCCCGCAGAACCGTCCAGGGGATGTCCACGTCGAACGGCAGTTGCGACACCAACCGGCGCGTGGTGGGTCGGTCATCCCAATACACAATCACTTCATGCCGGGCAGCTGCGGACCATCCCGGGTAGCTGTCTATGCGCACAAACACGCCGCCGCCTTCATCGACGCGAGCGTCATTGCGCTTGATCAACTCGTCGTTGTAGATCGGCGGACGAATGCTCGGGGCTGGCAGCCCCAGGGACAGCACAAAGGGCAGCCCGCTGCTCAACGTGCTGAAATTACCGGCCTCGTCATAGATCCGATAGAACAGGTACCCGGGGCCATTGTTCAGGTCGCGAAACGCATCCGAGTTCAAGGTTGCCGTGGGTGGCGTGGTGCTGAAATTTACCAGCGAGCCGCCGTCCGCCAGCTTCAACGGAGGCGCAGGCGAATTGGATAAAAAGAATTCAATACGGTCGTTGGGCGCCGCGACGTTGTAGACCGGAATGTAAAACGCCGTGGGCTGATGGTCTGTCAGATACTGCGCGTTGATCGCCGGCTCTGGCGGTACGACAAAGCGTGCCATGTCTGTCGGCGCGATCAATTTTGGCGGTTCCAGGTCGATTGTGATCGTCACTGGCAAACTGGTGCTCTGCCCGCCGACATTGCGAACGGTGTAGTAAACGCGCGCGACTCGACTGCGGCTGCGCAGGTTGAGCATGCTGATTTCACGCTCGAAAAAAGCCGGGATGTCCGGTGGTGGCGGCCCGATCAGAAACCGGTCGAGAAGCCTGATGCCATCATCGCTCTCCCACCAAAGTTCACACGTATGCACCGGGTCAGCCGGGTCACCCGGGATGGCGGGCGTTGGCATCGGCTCCCACGCGGGAATACGCACCTTCAACGGGCTGAGCAACAGTTGCAGTGGCACGACCCCTCTGCCATCGGCGGTCATAACACCTGGGACCGTAGCGGGATCCAAGCCGTCGCCTATGACGGCCTGCCTGGTTAAAAGCCGGGAACGCGTGTAGGGCTTTCGGATAGTCGACATGTTCCGGCCTCAGGAAAAGTTTCAGCATGGCGAGTCACGAGAGCAATGCCTTCGTGCCTGCCATGGAAAAATTAAACGCCTAAAGCCTGCACACGGATACTGTCAGAACTAACAGGTAGGCCCATCCACTCGTCGTTTTTTTTCAGCGCTGTGCACGCGCCTATTTCTAAATATTCCTTGACGAAAGGCGCCACCTGGCATTTTATGAAACCGGTTTCAGAGCTTCTCTCAGGCACTGAAACGGCTAATTCCAATAAGAAAGGCCCGATATCGTGACTCCATTTTCCGCCGCCCAGCGCAGCCGCGTGACCATGCTTGATGTTGCCGAGCGCGCCGGCGTGTCCAAAGCCAGTGTGTCGCGCTTTATCGGTGATGACCGCGCCCTGCTCTCCGACGCCATTGCGCTGCGTATCGAACAGGCCATCAGCGAGCTTGGCTACCGCCCCAACCAGATGGCCCGTGGCTTGAAACGTGGGCGCACACGCTTGATCGGCATGCTGGTGGCCGATATCCGCAACCCCTATTCCATTGCCGTGATGCATGGCGTCGAAACCGCCTGCCGCAAGCACGGCTACAGCCTGGTGGTGTGCAACACCGACCGCGATGACGAGCAGGAGCGTCAGCACCTGGCCGCACTGCGCTCGTACAACATCGAAGGGCTGATCGTGAACACCCTCGGCCATCACCTTGACCAACTGCTGGAACTGCAGCAGGAAATGCCGCTGGTGCTGGTGGACCGCAAGGTCGAGCCACTGCACAGCGACCTGGTGGGGCTAAACAACGCCGCAGCGGTACGCATCGCCGTCGAACACTTGCAACAGCAGGGTTATCGCGACGTGTTGCTGGTCAGCGAAGCCGCCGATGGCACCAGCTCACGCCTGGAGCGCCAGGCCAGTTTCAAGGCCGAGATCGCCAGCCGCCCGGGGCTGACCGGCGCGGTGCTGGAGCTGGACGACGCGCTGCAAAGCCGCCTGCAGGCCTTCCTTGCCACGCCCGGCCCGAAAGCGCTGTTCTGCGCCAACGGCATCGCCGCGCTGGCCTGTACCCGTGCGCTCAAGGCCTCAGGCTGCCGGCTATTCGAGGATGTCGGCCTGATCGCCCTGGATGATCTGGACTGGTACCCGCTGGTGGGCAATGGCATTACCGCCCTCGCCCAGCCTACTGAAGCGATTGGCGCCAGTGCCTTTGACTGCTTGCTCAAGCGCCTGCGCGGCGATGATGCGCCGACGCGCACCCTGGATTTTTTGCCGGAATTAATCATCCGTGGTTCCACACAATCCCTTGTGGGCGCTGGCTTGCCTGCGGCGACGGTTTACCAGGCGAAGCCGTAATCGCCTGACACACCGCCATCGCAGGCAAGCCCGCTCCCACATTTGTTTTGCGTATAAAAATGAAACCGGTTTCAGAGGTAAACAACAATGCACAAATACCCCGTCTCCATCAGCCTTTCCAGCTACGGCGCCGAGCGTGTTCGCCAACAGGGCCAACTGAGTTTTGTCGACGTACTGAGCGCTGCCGGCGCCCAACGCATCGAATGGCGTGAAGAACTGCTGACCACCGAGCACCCGGCCACACTCGCCCAGGCTGCCGCCGCGCATGGCCTGGAGTCGGTGTACTCCTCGCCGCTGGAACTGTGGGTCGCAGGCCGCGCCCAGCCCAACGCCGAGCTCAATGACACCCTGGACCGCGCCCAGGCATTCGGCGCGCGCTGGCTGAAAGTCTCCCTCGGCTACTTCACCGACACCAACGACCTGCAAAGCCTGCACGCCCTGCTCAACCGACACCCGGTCAAACTGCTGGTGGAAAACGACCAGACCCTGCACGGCGGACGGATCGAGCCGATGCAGCGGTTCTTCACCGAGGTCGAGCGCCTGGGCCTGCCCGTCAAGATGACGTTCGACATCGGCAACTGGCAATGGCAAGACCAGTCCGCCCTCACCGCGGCGCGTTTGCTCGGTCGTCACGTGGATTACCTGCACTGCAAGGCCGTGGCCCGGCGCCAGGACGGCAAGCTGGTGGCCCTGCCGCCCGGCGCCACCGACCTGCATCTGTGGGAACAACTGCTCAAGCATATGACTCAAGGTATTACCCGGGCCGTGGAATTCCCGTTGCAAGGCGATGACCTGACCGAGGTCACCGCGCAACAGGTCGCCGCCCTCGCCATCCTTGGCCAACCCCGTGCGGAGAATGCCCATGTCTGAGATCGATATCCTGTCGTTTGGTGAAACCATGGCGATGTTTGTCGCCGAGCAGACCGGCGATCTGGCCCAGGTGGCGCAGTTCCACAAACGCATTGCCGGCGCCGACAGCAATGTCGCCATTGGCCTGTCGCGCCTGGGGTTCAATGTGGCCTGGCTGAGCCGGGTGGGGAATGATTCCCTTGGGCGTTTTGTGGTCGACACCCTGAAAAAGGAAGGCCTGGATTGCCAGCATGTGGCGGTCGATCCCTTGCACCCCACCGGTTTTCAGTTCAAGTCCCGCGAAGAAGCCGGCGCAGACCCTCAAGTGGAGTACTTTCGCAAAGGCTCGGCAGCCAGCCACCTGTCCATCGCCGCCATCAGCCCCACGCTGCTGCAAGCGCGTCACCTGCACGCCACCGGCATTCCGCCGGCGTTGTCCGAGGCCACCCGTGAGCTGTCCCGCGAGCTGATGACGCAGATGCGCAAAGCCGGGCACAGCGTGTCGTTCGACCCGAACCTGCGCCCATCGTTATGGGCCAGCCAGGCGCAGATGATCGCCGAAATCAACGCCCTTGCCGCCATGGCCGATTGGGTCTTGCCGGGTTTGAGCGAAGGTCGCTTGCTCACAGGCTTCGAAGACCCGGCCGACATCGCCGCGTTCTACCTCGACCAGGGCGCCGAGGCCGTGGCCATCAAGCTTGGGCCGGACGGCGCCTATTACCGCACCCAGATGGACCAGGGCTTCGTTGCCGCCGTGCCGGTGGAAAAAGTCGTCGACACCGTCGGCGCCGGCGATGGTTTTGCCGTCGGCATGATCAGCGCACTGCTGGAAAACCTCAGCTTCCCCGAAGCGGTACAGCGCGGTAACTGGATCGGCAGCCGCGCCGTGCAGAGCCGCGGCGACATGGAAGGCTTGCCCGCTCGTTCGGAGTTACCCACTCGATCCGTTGCATGACGTACACCCTGTTGCCACAACTACAACAAGCTCAGGAGCAACTCCATGGATACCTTGAAACTCGCCACCCGCCGCTGGTGGTACATCATGCCTATCGTGTTTATCACCTACAGCCTGGCGTACCTGGACCGCGCCAACTACGGCTTCGCCGCCGCCTCCGGGATGGCCGAAGACCTGATGATCACCCCCGGCATGTCCTCGCTGCTGGGCGCGCTGTTCTTCCTCGGCTACTTTTTCTTCCAGGTGCCGGGGGCGATCTACGCGCAAAAGCGCAGCGTTAAAAAGCTGATTTTTGTCAGCCTGATCCTCTGGGGCGGCCTTGCCACCCTGACCGGCGTGGTGTCCAACGCCTACATGCTGATCGCCATTCGCTTCATGCTCGGGGTGGTCGAAGCCGCCGTGATGCCCGCGATGCTGGTGTACCTGTGCCACTGGTTCACGCGTGCCGAACGCTCGCGCGCCAACACCTTCCTGATCCTCGGCAACCCGGTGACCATGCTGTGGATGTCAGTGGTGTCGGGCTACCTGGTGCAGCATTTCAGCTGGCGCTGGATGTTTATCATCGAAGGCATACCGGCGGTGATCTGGGCGTTTATCTGGTGGAAGCTGGCGGATGAAAAACCCGCCGACGCCAAGTGGCTGAGTGAGCAGCACAAAAAAGACCTCGAAAGTGCGCTGGCCGCCGAACAAGTCGGGATCAAGGCGGTGAAGAACTACGCCGAGGCCTTCCGCTCGCCCAAAGTGATCATCCTGGCCCTGCAGTTTTTCTGCTGGAGCATCGGCGTTTACGGCTTTGTGCTGTGGCTGCCGTCGATCCTCAAGGCCGGCCTGCAAATGGACATGGTCGAAGCCGGCTGGCTGTCGGCGTTGCCTTACCTGGCGGCGGTGATCGGCATGCTCGCGGTGTCCTGGGGCTCGGACAAACTGCAAAAACGTAAACGTTTTGTGTGGCCACCCCTGCTGATTGCCTCCATTGCGTTCTACGCCTCCTACGCACTGGGCGCCGAACACTTCTGGTGGTCCTACAGCCTGCTGGTCATCGCCGGCGCGTGCATGTATGCGCCTTACGGGCCGTTTTTTGCCATCGTGCCGGAGATCCTGCCGGTCAACGTCGCCGGCGGCGCCATGGCGCTGATCAACAGCATGGGCGCGCTGGGCTCGTTCGGCGGTTCGTACCTGGTGGGTTACCTCAACAGCACCACCGGTTCGCCCGGCGCTTCGTACCTGCTGATGAGCGGTGCGCTGATGCTGTCGGTGGTGCTGACGATTTTCCTCAAGCCCGGCGCCAGCGACCGTGAACGCGCGCCGATGCCGACCCTTGGATTGAAGGTGAAAACCCGATGAAAAAGTCTGTCGTTTTATACAAGAAACTCTCTGCGCCCTTGATGGCCCGCCTGCACGAGCAGGCCGACGTCACGCTGATCGAAGCCCTCGACGAACCTGGCCTGGCCAAGCTGCGCGAGGCCTTGCCCCGCGCCCAGGGGCTGCTGGGTGCCAGCCTGCGCCTGGACGCCAAGCTGCTCGACCTGGCGCCACACCTTGAAGCGGTGGCCAGCGTCTCGGTGGGGGTCGACAACTACGACATCGACTACCTGACCCAGCGCGGCGTCCTGCTCAGCAACACGCCGGACGTGCTCACCGAAACCACCGCCGATACCGGTTTTGCGCTGATCCTGGCCACCGCGCGCCGGGTGGTGGAGCTGGCCGACATGGTGCGTGCCGGCCAATGGAGCAAGAACATCGGCCCGTCCCATTTCGGCACCGACGTGCATGGCAAAACCCTCGGCATCATCGGTATGGGCCGCATCGGCGAAGCCCTGGCCCAACGCGGGCATTTTGGGTTTGGCATGCCGGTGATCTACCACAGCCACTCGCCCAAGCCGTTGGTGGAAGAACGCTTCGGCGCGCAGTACCGCAGCCTGATCGATTTGCTCAAGGAAGCTGACTTTGTCTGCCTGACTTTGCCTCTGACCGCCGAAACCGAAAAGCTGATAGGCACTAAAGAGTTCGCGCTGATGGGCCCGGAGACAATCTTTATCAACATCTCGCGCGGCAAAGTAGTGGACGAGGCGGCACTGGTTCAGGCGCTGCAGCAACGCACGATTCGGGCAGCGGGCCTGGACGTGTTCGAGCGTGAGCCGTTGAACCACGATTCGCCCCTGTTGCGTTTGAACAACGTGGTGGCCACGCCGCACATCGGCTCGGCGACCCATGAAACCCGCGAGGCGATGGCCAAGTGTGCGGTGGACAACCTACTGGCGGCGCTGTCGGGCGAACGCCCGAAAAACCTGGTCAATCCAGAGGCCTGGAAACACTGATCCCCTGTGGGAGCGGGCTTGCCCGCGATGGCGGTGGGTCAGTGCCAAAGGTGCAAACTCACAGACTGCATTCGCGGGCAAGCCCGCTCCCACATTGACCGTGTTCATCCAACGCGGCTTGCCGTGTAAACCCAATCCCTGTGGGAGCGGGCTTGCCCGCGATGGCGTTGGGTCAGTGCCACATGTGCAAACTGAAAGACTGCATTCGCGAGCAAGCCCGCTCCCACATTGACCGTGTTCATCCAACATAGCTTGCTGTGTAAACCCAATCCCACATTGGCCGTGTTCATCCAACATAGCTTGCTGTGTGAACCCAATTTCTGTGGGAGCGGGCTTGCTCGCGAAAGCGGTGGGTCAGTGCCAAAGGTGCAAACGGACAGACTGCATTCGCGGGCAAGCCCGCTCCCACATTGACCGTGTTCATCCAACGTAGCTCGCTGTGTAAACCCGATCCCTGTGGGAGCGGGCTTGCTCGCGAAAGCGGTGGGTCAGTGCCACATGTGCAAACTGACACACTGCATTCACGAGCAAGCCCGCTCCCACATTGACCGTGTTTATCCAAGGTAGCTTGCTGTGTAAACCCAATTTCTGTGGGAGCGGGCTTGCTCGCGAAAGCGGTGGGTCAGTGCCACATGTGCAAACTGACACATTGCATTCACGAGCAAGCCCGCTCCCACATTGACCGTGTTCATCCAGCGTAGCTTGTTGTGTAAACCCACATTTGGGCCGTCGTTACCTTCGAATCAGCGCAAGGCGCGGCGCAGCACTTTGCCCACGGTGGTCTTGGGCAACTCGCTGGTGCGGAACTCCACATACCGCGGCACTTTGTAACCCGTCAGGTATTCGCGGCAATGGGCGAGGATCTGCTCTTGCGTGAGGTTCGGGTCCTTGCGCACCACGATGATCTTCACCCTTTCCCCAGTGACGCCATCTTCCACGCCGACCGCCGCCACCTCGCCCACGCCCGGGTGCATGGCCACCACGTCTTCGATTTCATTCGGGTACACATTGAAGCCCGAGACCAGAATCATGTCTTTCTTGCGGTCCACCAGGCGGATATAGCCGCGCTCGTCCATCACACCAATATCACCGGTCGACAGCCAGCCCTCGGCATCCAGCACCTCGGCGGTTTCCTTGGGCCGCTTCCAGTAACCCTGCATCACCTGCGGCCCGCGCACTTGCAGTTCGCCTTGCTCACCGGTGTCGGCCAGCTCACCGTCCTCGCGGATAAAACGCACCCAGGTTGAAGGCAGCGGCACGCCAATGCTGCCGGTGAATTCCATCTCGCGCATGCGGGCGATATTGATCGGGCTGATGCTCACCACCGGCGAGCACTCGGTGAGGCCATAGCCCTCGATGATCGGCAGCCCGGTGACTTCCTTCCAGCGCTTGGCCACTGCCGTGTGCGTGGCCATGCCGCCGGCGATCACCATGCGCAGGGCGGAAAAGTCGCGCGCGCAGAACGCCTTGTTTTCGAGCAAGCCATTAAACAGCGTGTTGACCCCGGCGATGCCGTTGAAGCGCTCCTTGCGCAGGATCATCTGCACGCGTTTCACATCACGCGGGTTGGCGATCAGGATGTTGCGCCCGCCCAGGCACATGAACATCAGGCAGTTCACCGTCAGCGAAAAGATGTGGTACAGCGGCAGCAAGGTGACGTTGGTTTCCTGCTGGTCCTGGTCCAGTTGGTCGCCGACCCAGGCCTTGGCCTGCAACAGGTTGGCGATGATATTGCGGTGGCTGAGCATCACACCCTTGGCGTCCCCGGTGGTGCCGCCGGTGTATTGCAAAAAGGCCAGGTCGTCGAGGTTCATGGCCACCGGAAAGTGATTCAACACCCGCCCCTGTTTCAGCACCCGATTGAAGCGCACCGCGCCTGGCATGTTAAAAGCGGGCACCTGCTTTTGCACACTGCGCAGAATGAAATTCATCGCCGCGCCCTTGAAGGCGCCCAGCAAGTCGCCAATGGCCGCCACCACTACGCGCTTGACGCTGCTGCCGGCCACGACCTTTTCCAGGGTGTGGGCGAAGTTTTCGAAGATCACCACGGTCTCGGCGCCGCTGTCCTTGAGCAGATGCTTGAGCTCATGGGAGGTGTACAGCGGGTTGACGTTGACCACCACCGCGCCGGCCAGGATGGTACCCAACAGGCAGATCGGGTACTGCAAGCAGTTGGGCATCATCAAGGCCACGCGGTCGCCCTTCTTCACGCCCTGGCCCTGCAGCCACGCGGCAAACGCGATGCCTTGCACCTGCCAGTCGGCATAGGTCATTTCGGTGCCGATGCTGACGTAGGCGACGCGCTCGCGAAATTTCTCCAGGTGCTCAAGGAACACCTCGCGCAGCGACGGGTACTCCTCGATACCGGCCTCGATGTCCGCCGGCACGCCGGGCAGGTAAGCGTTCAACCAGATCCGTTCGGTACGTTCCAGGCTTACAGCGTTCATGGCAGTCTCCTTGTTGTTGTTTTTATAGCGCTACTTTTCGACGATGGCCGTTACACCCAGCCCGCCCGCCGCGCAGATCGAAATCAAGCCGCGCCCGCCACCATTGTCATGAATGGTTTTGGCCAACGCCGCCAACTGCCGGCCACCGGTGGCGGCGAACGGGTGGCCGCAGCCAAGCGAACCACCGTTGACGTTGATTTTGCTGCGGTCGATGGCGCCCAGCGGTGCGTCCAGGCCCAGGCGCTCACGGCAGTAATCGGCGTCTTCCCAGGCCTTGAGCGTGCACAGCACCTGGGCAGCAAACGCTTCGTGGATCTCGAAGAAGTCAAAGTCGGCAAAGCTCAGGCCTTCACGCTTGAGCATGCGTGGAACGGCATAGGCCGGAGCCATCAACAGGCCTTCGGTGCCGTCGACAAAATTCACCGCCGCAGTTTCGCCGGTACGCAGGTAAGCCAGCACCGGCAAGCCGTGTTCGGCAGCCCAGGCCTCACTGGCCAACAGCACCACCGAAGCGCCGTCGGTCAGCGGCGTGGAGTTGCCCGCCGTAAGCGTGCCGTTGTGGCGGTCGTAGGCTGGGGATAGCCCGGCGAGTTTCGCAAGGCTGGCGTCAGCCCGCAGGTTGTTGTCGCGCGTAAGGCCGCGATAAGGGCTGATCAGATCGTCGAAAAAACCACGGGTGTAAGCGGCCTCCAGGCGCTGGTGGCTGGTCAGGGTCAACTCATCCTGGGCCAGCCGCTTGATCTGCCAGCGCTTGGCCATTGCTTCACAGTGCTCACCCATCGACAGGCCAGTGCGTGGCTCGCCATTGCGCGGCAGCAACGGCTTGAACAACATCGAGGGGCGCACCTTCAGCAACGCCTTGAGCTTATCGCCCATGCCCTTGGCGCGGTTGGCGGCGAGCAAGGTGTGGCGCAGGGATTCGTTGATGCCGATGGGCGCGTCCGAGGTGGTGTCGCAGCCGCCGGCAATGCCGACGTCGATCTGGCCCAGGGCGATTTTATTCGCCACCAGCAACGCCGCTTCAAGGCCCGTGCCGCAGGCTTGTTGCACATCATACGCGGGGGTCTGGGGCGACAATGTGGTCGACAGCAGCGACTCGCGCGCCAGGTTGAAATCGCGCGAATGCTTGATCACCGCGCCCGCGGCAAACTCGCCCAGGCGCTGGCCGTGCAGGTTGTAGCGGTCAACCAGGCCTTGCAGGGCGGCAACCAGCAAGTCCTGATTGCTGTCGTGGGCATACACGCTGTTGGAGCGGGCGAACGGGATACGGTTGCCGCCGATAATCGCCACGCGTCGAGTCGGGGCCGGGTTGAAGCTGTAGTCACTCATTGACGGTTCTCATTCCAGACAAAAAGCCCACGCATATGCGGTTTATCGCCAGCCGCATTGCGCACTTCGAACTCACGGCGCGGGCCGGTCACGGGGCGATTCCACAGGGTGACCTGGCCGGGCAGGAAGATCGGCAGTTTGAAGTCGCAATGCGCCTGGGCGTGTTCCAGGCCGCCCGGCGGTTGCTGAGCGGCAAGTGCGCGGCCCAGGGTCCACATGCCATGGGCGATGGCGCGGCGAAAGCCAAAGATTCTGGCGCCGATCACCGAGGTGTGAATCGGGTTGAAGTCCCCTGACACCTTGGCAAACCGTCGGCCCAGGTCGGCCGGCACTGCCCAGCGTTGGCTGCGCAACAGCCCGTCTTCCTGCAACGTCAGCGCGTCTTCCCACGGCTCGCCGACCGGGGCTTTCACGTCACGGCGCAGGTACAGGCTGTCGCTCTGCCACACCAGCGCGTCGGCGCTGTAGGCCCGCGTGGCGATACTCAGCGCCTGGCCTTTGGGGTGCGCCACCCAGCGCTCGCACCACACTTGCAGGCGCAACGCCTGGCCTTCGTGCAAGCGCTGGTGCTGATGAATACGATTGGCCAGGTGCACCATGCCGCTGGCCGGATACGGAAAGCTCGGCCGTGTGAGCAGCATCAGGTGCAACGGGAACGCCAGCACGTGCGGATAGGACAGCGGCACGCCCTGCTCGCGCCGGAAACCACAGGCGTGGCCATACGCGGCGATGGCGCCGGCCGACAGCGCCACCGCCGAGCGCACCAGGCATTCCCTGGGCAGCAACGGCGCACCCTCAAGCTTGGGTTTGCGCAGCGCGCGCACGCCATCGAGCAACAGCTGGGTGCGCGACGGTGGCGGGTCGATGATCTGCGTCACGTAGTCCATGGCTCAGGCTCCCAGCAGGCTTTGGCCGCACACGCGTACGACTTGGCCGTTGACCCCGCCGGACGCCGGGTGCGCCAGCCAGGCAATGGTCTCGGCCACATCAATCGGCTGCCCGCCTTGGGACATCGAGTTCATGCGCCGCCCCGCCTCGCGGATCATCAGTGGAATCCTGGCGGTCATCTGCGTCTCGATAAAACCGGGCGCCACGGCATTGACCGTGACCTGTTGCGCTGCCGCCAACGGCGCCAGGCCGTGCACCAAGCCAATCACACCCGCCTTGGAGGTGGCGTAATTGCTTTGCCCCAGGTTGCCGGCAATGCCGGAGATCGACGACACGCACACAATGCGCCCGCCTGGGTTCAACCCTTGGTGGTGCAGCAACGCACTGCTCAACTGCAACGGCGCTTCCAGGTTGACCGCCAGCACACTGCGCCAGGCCGTCTCGGTCATTTTGGCAATGGTCTTGTCGCGGGTGATCCCGGCGTTATGCACCACCACATCGAAAGCGCCGTACTGTTCGACGTGCGCCTGCAACAGCGCGGCCGAGTCGGGGGCGGTGATGTCCAGCGGCAAGGCTGAGCCGTTGACACTGGCGGCAGCCTGCTGCAGCGCTGCATGGGCTTGGGGCACGTCCACGCACACCACGTGGGCGCCGTCGCGGGCCAGCACCTGGGCGATGGCCAAACCGATCCCACGCGAGGCGCCAGTGACCAATGCGCGGCGCCCAGCAAAGGGCTCATCCCAGTTGACGGCAACCTCGCCATCCACCGGTTTTTCCAGGCGCACGACCTGCCCGGACACATAGGCCGAACGGCGCGACAGAAAAAACCGCAGGCTGCTGTCCAGGGCGTCTTCGGCGCCCGGCGCCACATAGACCAATTGCACGGTGATCGCCCGGCGCAGTTCTTTTGCCAGCGAGCGCACCAGGCCTTCGAGGGCGCGTTGGGCGATGGCCTGGGGCAAGTCCCGGCAATGTTCGGGCGCAGTGCCCAGCACCACCACGCGGCCATGCTGACTGAGGCGCTTGGCGTTGGCGTGGAAGAATACATAGAGCTCGTCGAGCTGCTGCAAATCGAGCACCGCCGTGGCATCGAACACCGCGCCCTGCACCTTGACCGTGGACGGCGCCCGGAGCGTCGCTGGCGTGGCCGCGACGGTGTCGGTGGCGGCAAAAATCTGCTGCACCTTTGTGGATAACCGCCCTGCCCCGGCGACGATGACCGGGTTGACCAGGCCCTGCTGGCCGCTGCGATGGCGCTGCAATGGCAACGGCTGCGGCAGGCCGATGGCCCGGGCGAGGCGCCGGCCCCACGGGGAGTTGACGAAGGAAAGGTAGCTGTCACTCATAGTAAGCATTCACTCACAACACACACTGGCTTTATAAACCCGATGCCGGTGGGCGCTGGCTTGCCTGCGCTGCAGACGACTCGGTCGTTCACAGGCACCGAGGTGATGCCATCGCAGGCACGCTAGCTCCCACCTTGATCGTGTTCCCCTAGTTGACCGAGGCGTTTTCGCTTTGGGGTGTGCGACGTTTGGCGCTCGGCTCCAACGCTTGTTTGCGCTGCTGTAACGCCTCAAGCAAACCAAAGTCCTGCGGGAAGTCATCGACCTGGATGCCGTGGTCGGCGTATTCCACATAGCGGCCGAGCAAGGTGTCTTCCTCGTCGCTGATCAGGTCCAGCGCCCGCGCCTTGACGCGCCAGCCGCTGAACGCGGTGGCGGAAATCGGCATCGGTTCGATCAGGCCTTGCTTGACCGCCGACTTGAGGCGAGCGTCGATCAGCTCCACCTGCGGCAACAGGCGCAAGGCCAATTCGCCGTAGGCCAGCTTGTCGATTTCCGGGCGCGGGATGTAGGAATTGGCCAACAGGCGGTCGCGGGTTTCGCCTGGCGTCTGCACCACCTCAGCCACTTGGGCCAGCAAGCGATCCGACGGTTTGCGCAGGGGAATACCGAACGGAAAACTCAAGCCCCGCACCACTGCCGCAGCGGCGTTCGAGGGGTAGTTATCGAGCACTTCGGCCAGCGCTTCATGCGCACGTAACAGCGCATCCTGAGCGGCCCAGTGCACCAGCGGCAGGTCTGCCTGGGGCCGACCGTCGTCCTCAAAGCGTTTGAGCACGCAGGACAGGATGTACAACTGCGACAGAATATCGCCCAGACGCCCGGTGATACTTTCCTTGCGTTTGAGCGCACCACCGAGCACGCCCATGGACACATCCGAGATCAGCGCCAGCACTACCGACAGCCGATTGGCCTGGCGGTAGTAGGACGCCAGCGCAGGCTCGGTCTTGGCCGGTGCAGAAAGCAGCCGCCCGCCGGTCAGCGAATGCACCCCGGCGCGTACGGCATTGGCGACGACAAAGCTCACATGGCCGAACATCGCGCGGTCGAAGGCTTCCAGTGCCTGGCGCTGGTCCGGGTTACGCGCGGCTTCCATTTCGCGGAACACATACGGATGGCAGCGAATCAGCCCCTGACCAAAGATGATCAGGCAGCGGGTCATGATGTTCGCACCCTCCACGGTGATCGCAATCGGGCTTTGCTGGTAGGCACGGGCCAGGAAGTTATTGGGGCCCATGCAGATGCCTTTGCCGGCGACGATGTCCATGCCGTCGTTGACGATGATCCGCGCGCGCTCCGTGACGTGGTACTTGGCAATGGCCGAGATCACCGAGGGTTTTTCGCCGGCATCCAGCGACGCCACCGAGACCTTGCGCACCGCGTCGCAGGCATACAAATGCCCGGCCATGCGCGCCAGCGGCGCCTGCACGCCTTCGAACTTGCCGATGGGCAGGCCGAACTGCTTGCGCATGGCCGCGTAGGCGCTGGTGCCGCGTACCGCGACTTTGCCCAGGCCGACGTTGGCCGACGGCAGGGAAATCGCCCGCCCGGCTGCCAGGCATTCCATCAGCATGCGCCAGCCGTTGCCGACCTGTGCGCGGCCGCCGATCACCCATTCCAGGGGAATGAAGACATCCTTGCCGGTAGTCGGACCGTTCTGGAATACCGCGTTCAAAGGCCAGTGACGACGACCGCTGTTGACGCCCGGATGAGACGTTGGGATCAACGCGCAGGTAATCCCCAGTGAGCCCGCCTTGCCCAGCAAACCCTCCGGGTCTTCGGCGCGAAACGCCAGGCCCAGCACCGTCGCGATGGGGCCAAGGGTGATGTATCGCTTGTCCCAGGTCACTTTGAAACCCAGCACTTGCTCGCCCTCCTGCAGGCCTTTGCAGACGATGCCCAGGTCTGGAATTGCGCCGGCATCAGAGCCCGCATATGGGCTGGTCAGGGCAAAGCATGGGATGTCTTCGCCTCGCGCCAGGCGCGGCAAGTAGTAATTGCGTTGGGCGTCGGTGCCGTAATGCAGCAGCAGTTCAGCCGGGCCCAGGGAATTGGGGACCATCACCGAAATCGCCGCCGCCGAGCAGCGTGTCGACAGCTTCATCACCACCTGGGAGTGCGCATAGTGGGAGAAACCTTTGCCGCCGTATTGCTTGGGAATGATCATGCCCAGGAACCCGGCGTCCTTGGTGTACTGCCAGCCTTCGGGGGACATGTCCTGCCAGATCTGGGTGGTTTCCCAGTCGTTGGCGATGTCGCAGAGGGTTTCGACCTCGTTGTCGAGGAAGGCTTGTTCTTCGGCGCTGAGGCTGGCTGGCGCAGCTTTGAGCAGGCGATCCCAGTTGGGTTTGCCGCTGAACAGCTCGGCATCCCACCACACCGTGCCGGATTCGATGGCGGCGCGTTCGGTGTCGGACATGGCGGGCATGATCGTACGAAACAGGCCCAAGGCCTTGCTGGTCAACAGCGCGCGCCGCAAGGGCTTGAGCGTCAGCAGCAGCGCGGGCACCACCACCAGCAGCGCCGCAACGCTGGTGCCCAGACCGGCCACCACGTTGAACAGGTAACCAAGCGCCAGCCAGATCAGGCCAATGCCCAGCCACAGCGCGGCGGCGGCTTGTCGATACGCCAGGGCAATCGCTGCTGCGACACCCACTAATAACCAGATAACCATGGGGATACCTCTACCTAATCAGGGCATGGGCGATGCGCAGGTCGCTCGAAATGAGTGACGGCGTAAAGCCACACTACAAACTTGAAAAGACAAATTCAAATTTTGTTTTGAAATTTTTATTTAATGCCAAGGCTAAAAAAAACCAGGCTGAGCACGTCAGCCTGTTGAATCAAAAAATGCGCTGCTGCACAGGTCGCGAGCGCGAACTCCGCTTCGAGCCTCTGAACAAGGGCGCCAAGATGCGCTTGCCGCCCCTGTCCTCAACGCTGCGTGACGGCCTTAAAAGGCATAGGTTGCCGAAACAGCCACTACGTCACCGGACGATTCGGCCTTACCGTCCAGGCTCGCGGCGCCCAAGCGGTCCACGTTCTTGGTCTTGAGATTGACCTCCTGCACGAACTGATGGGAATACGCCAGATCCAGCGTCAAGCCTGGAATCGCCTTGACGTCGTAACCCGCACCCAGCGACAGGAAGTACCGGTCACCGTCCGGAATCCGCGGGTCGCGTGTAGAGTTGCGGGTCGGCGTCTGGTCGGACGCCACACCGGCACGCAATGTCAGCTCATCGGTCGCTTTGAAATCGCCACCAATGGAGTACATCCAGGAGTCGCGGTAGTTGTAGGGGATGGAAACGATCGTGTTGCCGTCGGACTTGAGGGTCAGGTCCTTGAAGGATGACCATTGGGTCCACACCGCACTCACACCCAGGGTCAGGCGATCATTGAACTGGTGCACCCAGTCCAGGCCCGCAGTTGCCGGGATGTCCAGTTGAGTGCTGGCATTGGCGCCGTCGGGCATCAATTTCAGCCCCGGATAGGCCACTTCCGGGATAGTCCCGGTACCGCCGAACGGGCTCGGGCCCGTCATCAGCTGATACGAGAAGGCGTCGGCGCGAATATTGTACTTGCCCTCCATCTTGTTCTTGATTTTAGCGTGGTAATTGAGGCCGAGGCTGTCTTGCTCGGTGGGTTTCCAGACCACCCCCGTGAACCAACCCACCGACGTATTATCGACTTTGACTCGAATCAGCGACGTGCCCAGGCCTGCCGGGAACGGAATACCGCCCAATTCAGACTTGGAGTTGGCAGCGGCGGCGAGCAAATCGATATTCTGGCTGACGAAGCCCTTACTGTGCTGAACGATCATCCCGGCACCGATGGACAGGTCATCGCGCACCTTGAATGACAAGGACCCGGTCAACCCTACCGTTTCAATCTTGGTGTCCACTGCAAAGTCACGCAACTTTGAGTCTTCGTTCCAGGTGGTGCGCATGCCCTGCGGTACGACTTGGGCCAGACCGAACGAAAACCGATCACCCAGCGGCATCACCATAAACCCGGTTGGGAGCCATGCAGTGAACCCACCCTGGCCGCCGTCGTTGTTGTTCACCGTGGTCAGCGCGGGGTCGAAAGTACCGTCGGGGTTAAACGGTGTATTGGATACCGGGTTGCCCTGGTAATCATTGGCCTGGCCTTTGTACTTGATCTTGATCCGCGCGTAATCGACGGTCATTTGTGCAACGTTATGGTCAACAAAAGCCATTGCCGCCGGGTTGTTGAACGCCGAACTCGGGTCGTTCTTGAACAACGAACCACCACCGAACGCCCGCCCCCAGCCCGGTGCGCCATACGTCGGCGTGGAAAAACCGCCGGCTTGCACAGGCACGGCCACCATCAGCCCGCCCATCAACGCCAACCCCAGTAACGCCTGTACCTGTTGTTTTTTATTATTCATGAGGCACTCCTTATTGTTATCACACTGAGCCGGCCCAGCCGTCTCGTCTTTCTGTTCGTTCATTCAGGGACGCGTTTCACGTTGTGCGCGCCCACGCGCTAACGCGTTGATGTCTTCAAGGGTTAATCGTGAGGGCAGGTGAAGGCTTGAAGTTGAAAGCCGTAACCCTGCAGGTGGCGTTCACCGTGTGTGGGCTGGCAATGCTGAACGTGCCATCGGCGGCACTCCATTGTGTGGTCAGCACACTTGGCGTCAGGCAGCTGTCATACGGAAATTTTTCGGTAAAGCCAGAAAGCGTTGCGGTGGTGGCATTTGTCGGCACCAGTGTCCACGGCAAGTTCAATGGGCCGGAAATACCACACAGCGCATTACCGGTGAACGTGGCGCCGGTGATCGTTGCGCTTGAGCCGTCCGCCGCGACTTGGCCACTGAGTGTCATCGTGCATGGCACCGGGGTAAACACCAGCAGCTTTACCGCGGTGGCGATTGAGCCCGAGGCGGTAAATGCAGCGCCCGCCGGGGCAAAGGTGGCTGCGCCTGCAATGGACGAGACAGCGCCCAGGGTGAATAACATCGAACCCAGGAGGGCTGTTTTTTTAAGGCTTTGCATTGTCATGTTCCCCAGACAATAAGTACCGTACCCAACCGGCTCCGCCGGTGGTTTTCCCGCAGCCGGCGCCTCACGCGAGGCACCGGCCTTTCAACGGGTGATCAGCCCTTTGGAGTCACGCGCTTACGGGTTAACCGTCAGCGTTGGCGCCACAACACTCAGGGACACCACGGTGCAGTTGCCACTCAGCGATTGATTGCTGGCCGACAGGGTTTTGCTGGCCGCAGTCCACGCCACAGCGATAGGGGTAGGACCGCAGTTGGTGGAAGGCAGCGAGGTGATCTTGTAGCCGACGTTGGTCACGGTGCCGGTGGTGCTGGTTGCAGCGGTCAGCACCCAAGGCAGGTTGGTCAGCGTCGGCAAGGCGCAGAGACCGCCGCCGGTCAGCGAAGCACCGTTGATGGAGGCCACGCCACCGCTGACGTTGCCGCTAAAAGTGATGCCGCAGGTGACGGCTGCACCGAACGACGAGGGCGACTTCACAACGATGGTGCCAGGGTTGGTCGTGAACGGACCATCCGGGGTGATAGACGCCGCACTGGCCATCGAGGCGGCGCCAAAGCACAGAGCAAAAGAAGTTGCACAAACGAGGGTCTTCAAGCTTTTCATTGTTTTTCCTCACATGTTATGGCGAGTCATTTCGCCAGGGGTAATGGCCATGATCGAGAGGTCACGGTGAAACTGCAGAACTTCCCTTTCCAGCCAAATCTCAATTCAATTACCGCTGCATCTTTTTAATCTGTTTATTCGACCACTTTGAAGGTCGGCGGCATCGTGATCGACACCGTTTTGATCTTACAGTCTTCGCCAATCGGAACATTGGTGGCCTCCAACTTTCGGGTGGCGTTGTCCCACGTTCCATCGGCCGTAGAAGGCCCGCACTTGCCGCCCAGGCCAAAGGCGTGAACATCGACGCTGATCTTTGACATGGAACCGCTTTTGGTGTCTTTGGCAACTAACACCCAGGGTAAGTTGGTGGCCTCGACGCGGCTGCATTTAAGGCCGCCGTCGAATTCAACTTTATCGACATTCACCGATGAACCATCGGCCGCGACCTTGCCGGCTACCTTGATAGTGCAATCGGCGCTGATCAGCGCACCCTTGGAAAAGCTGATCGGGCCCTGGGCCGTAAAGGCGCTGCCGGCCGGCTCGATGCGTGCGGCCTGGGCCTGGTGGTAAACGATCAGGCCCAGTGCGGCCAGTATGATATGCGCGGTGAACGTGGCAGGGCTGTGCATCATGAACGTCGTTCCCTTGAAGTTATTGTTGTAGGGTCAAACAACTTTCTTGGCATAAAACCGATAAACCCTGGGCGATAAAAACCGGCGCGATGCACAGATCCCGAGTTCACCCGCGGCTGTTTTAATTCACCTCAAAACGGCTTGGCGCTGTTGCTGTACTTCTCCAGGTACTTCAAACGTTGTGACGGTTGAAGATTGGTCAAGGTGATATCGCCGGCGTAATGATTCAACACGCGATGGTCCATGCGACGTCGCCACAAGTACGGTACATAGGCCCACACAATCATGCTCGCGTAACCATAAGGAAGTTGCGGCGATTCATCAAAGTGGCGCAATGACTGATAACTACGGGTGGGGTTGGCGTGGTGATCGGAATGCCGTTGCAGTTGAAACAGAAAGATATTGGTGACAATACGGTTACTGTTCCACGAGTGCCGCGGCGAGCACCGTTCATAACGACCGTTGGGCAACTTCTGGCGTTTAAGCCCGTAATGCTCGACGTAGTTAACTACTTCCAGCAACGAGAACCCGTAGATGCCCTGAATGATCAGAAAAGGAATCACTGCCGCGCCGAGCCAGGCAATCATCGCGCCCCACAACACCACGCTGTACATCCACGCGCCGAGTACGGCGTTTTTCCAGTGCAGTGCCGGCAGGCCGAGTTTGCGCAGGCGTTCGCGCTCCAGGTTCCAGGCCGACACCGCGCTGAACCACACCGAGCGCGGCAGGAACGCCCAGAAACTCTCACCCAGACGTGAGCTGGCCGGGTCTTCCGGTGTGGCCACGCGTACGTGATGGCCACGGTTGTGTTCGGTGTAGAAGTGCCCGTAGAAGGTCGGCGCCAGGGTGACCTTGGCCAGGAACACCTCCAGTGGCTTGGGCTTGTGCCCCAGCTCATGCGCGGTGTTGATTGCAATGCCGGTGGCGGCGCCGGTAGACATCGCCATGCCAAGGTAGGTGAACCAGGTGATCTCACCGTGCAACTGGGTGCGCGCGGTAATAAACGCTGCGGTCTTCGCCAGCCAGCTCGACGGATCAAGGCTAGCCGTGGCGTTGAGCAGGCCGCCGTTGATGATCCAGTCGATGCCACCGGCGGCCAGCCAGCCGGTCACCACCACCGAGGTGATCACGAACACCACGCCGGTGTAGACGATCCAGCGGTAGTAGCTTTGCGATTCAAGGTGGCTGACGGCGGATTCTGGCGGGTTGCTGACGTCTTCACCGAGCAGGCCGTCGATCAATGGGATCAAGCCGAAGATCACCAGCACGCCGACCCACCACAATTGCTGCACGCCCGTGGTAATGGCCAGGGCGCCGGAGAGCAATGGGGTCGCCAGAGGCATGATGCCCAGCCACCACAAATGACGTTTGCCGTCGGTCCAGACGGTAGAAGTGACCAGAGTCTGATTCATGGCAGCCTCCGGACGAGACGGCTTGGAGATGCGATAAAAGGCGTTTTTTTCATTATTTTATTCGCTCTTAGGCACTTCAAAAATTGTTTCAAATTACACATTGAAATAATTTTTTTAAATAAATAGCGCGGAATCGTTAGGTCGTCAACTAGTTTCTCGAAGGCTTTTTGACGTGACTGACCAGTCTGTTTTTCAGCCGTTTGGTCAGGTGTCTAAAGCAGGCATCGACGCCGTTGTACCGCGAGTCGGGTAACACCATTATTTGCTCGCCAAGGCAAATGGCGGATGCAGCACGGTGGCGCTTTGCGGTGGGCGAACACGCTTGGCTACCTGCTCCACCAGCGCGGCCACGCGCTCTGTGGCGGTAATTGGCAGCATATGGCCGCGCCCCTCCACCACCTGCATCTTCAGCCCGGGCACTTTGCTGGCCAAGGCCTGGCCGTGCTTCTGGAAGTCCAGCACGTTGTCGCGCGCGCCATAGATCAGGCCGATTGGCAGGGTCAGTTGCGGGTAGCGCTTGACCATGTCCGGCAGGTGGTCGTTAACCGTATTGATCTCGGTGGAGGCCGCGTAGAAGTTGTCTGGACGCATCCCCAGCAGCCCGCCTCCTCGCGTGGCGAAGTCTGACGGCGCGGCGTCGGGGGCGAACACGCCTTTCACCACCGCGCCTCTGGTCAGCAGGCCGACGGGCACGGTCAGGGTGTGGGACATCCACCGTCGCAACCAGGCCGGGCGCACCGCCAGGGACAGGAACACCGGCGGCAACATACGTTGGGGATGCGTCAGCGGCGCCACCAGGATCAGCCCGGACACCGCGTGGGGATGGTCAAGCGCCAGCGCCAGCGAAATCGCCCCGCCGAGGGAATGCCCCAGCACCAGCGGTTTATCCAGGTCCAGCGTTTTGATGAAGGCCGCGATTTGCCGAGCCTGGGCCGGCAGGTCTGCTGGGGTACCGGTTTGCCGGGTCGAATAGCCCGAACCCGGGCGGTCCAGCGTGATCACGCGAAAACGCTCACGCAACTGGGCGGACAAGGCATAGGTCAGGTTGCGACTGCTGCCCATCAGCCCGTGAATCATCACCAGCGGCGGGCCTGCACCCTCCTCGACATAATGAAAGCGCTCGCCATCGACCTCGACGAAGCGCCCATTGATCGGAACAGTGGCTTCTATACGCCGCGTCATCCAGGCACTGAAGCCCCACAACAGCGCGCTCGCCACCCCTAACACACCCGCAGCGACAACCCATTCAACAGCCATAGCTCGGTCCTCTGCTTCCCTGCCGCTGGCGACCTGACCGGTATTGATCAAGGCCTCAGCCATCGTCCACACCCTGGACCTAAACTTCATGCATACCGTGCTCGTCCGTCGGACAA
This sequence comes from Pseudomonas sp. Larv2_ips, assembly GCF_963879675.1. NCBI lineage: Bacteria > Pseudomonadati > Pseudomonadota > Gammaproteobacteria > Pseudomonadales > Pseudomonadaceae > Pseudomonas > Pseudomonas sp. Larv2_ips. Next base: position 945,193 of record NZ_CAWOAW010000027.1, on the reverse strand, counting down.
GTCGCACATGCGGAACAAGGTCCTAGCGTAGGCGAAATTTTCAGGTAGATTATTTAAAATCTTTTTTAAAATAATTAATTCAATTTTTCTTTGCAATGGTGTTCTATCTAAAAGACACAACAAAAACAGGAGCACATCGATGCCCACGAGGGACACGCCATGAATGCCCACAGCGATTCAATCGACATCGCCATCATCGGTTCCGGTTTTGCCGGCCTGTGCATGGCGATCAAACTCAAGGAAGCCGGGATCACCGACTTCTTTATCGCCGAGCAGGCCGAGACCCTCGGCGGCACCTGGCGGGACAACCATTACCCAGGCTGCGCCTGCGATGTGCAGTCCCATGTGTACTCGTTTTCGTTTGCGCCCAACCCGGACTGGACGCGGCAGTTCGCACCGCAGGCGGAGATCCGCGTCTACCTTGAACACTGCGCGCAGCGTTTCAAGCTGGCGCCCTACCTGCGCTTCGGCATGGGCCTTGAACGTGCGGTGTTCGATGAACAGCAGCAACGCTGGCAACTGAGCTTCAGCGACGGCCGCAAGGTCAGCGCGCGGGTGCTGGTGTCGGGCATGGGCGGGCTGTCACGCCCGGCGTTGCCGGATATTGCGGGGCTGGACAGCTTCAAGGGCAAGCGCTTCCACTCCCAGCAGTGGGACCACGCGTATTCATTGAAGGGCAAGCGCGTGGCGGTGATCGGCACCGGCGCCAGTGCCATTCAGTTCGTCCCGCAGATCGCGCCGCAGGTGGCGCATCTGGACCTGTTCCAGCGCACGCCGCCGTGGATCATGCCCAAGCCCGACCGCGAAATCTCCCGCGTCGAGCGCTGGGCCTTCAAGCACCTGCCCTTCACTCAACGCCTGGTGCGCGGCGCTTTCTACTGGGCGCTGGAAGGCCGTGTGGTGGGGTTTGCCCTGCACCCGAGGTTGATGAAAATGGTGCAGAAAATCGCCCTGCGCCACCTGCGCAAACAAGTGGCGCGCCCTTCCCTGCGCAAGACCCTCACCCCGGACTACACCATCGGCTGTAAGCGCGTGCTGATCTCCAATGACTATTACCCGGCGCTGTCGCGCAGCAATGTCGAGGTGGTCAGCGACAAGGTGCTGCGCATCGAAGCGGACGGCGTGGTCACGGCGGACGGCATCAAGCACCCGGCCGATTGCCTGATCTTCGGCACCGGTTTCCAGGCCACCGACCCGCTGCCCCGCGATTGCATCATCGGGCGCGACGGCGTCGACCTGATGGATGCCTGGCGCGACGGCGCCCACGCGTACAAGGGCACCACCGTGCCGGGCTATCCCAACCTGTTTTTGATCGTCGGGCCGAACACCGGCCTTGGGCATAACTCGATGATTCTGATGATCGAGGCCCAGGTCACTTACATCCTGGATGCCATTACGCAAATGCAGCGCCAGCGCATTGCCACGGTCGAGGTCAAACCCACGGTGGAACTGGCCTATAACCAGCAACTGCAAGCCCGGCTCAAGCGCACCATCTGGAACACCGGCGGCTGCCAGAGCTGGTACCTCGACCCGCGCACCGGCAAAAACACCACGTTGTGGCCCGGTTCAACCTGGCGTTTCAAACGGGATACCCGGCACTTCGCGCTCAAGGACTATGTCACCGAGCTGTTGCCCACCTCGACACCCCGCCCGGTTTCGGCGCCCCACTCCACCGCAGAAGGCAGCCTGTCATGAAGTCATTCAACGGCCGCGTGGCGGCAATCACTGGCGCGGCGTCCGGCATGGGTCGCGCATTGGCCCTGGCGCTGGCACGCGAAGGCTGCCACCTGGCGCTCGCGGACAAGAACAGCCAGGGTTTGGAACAGACCTTGGCGCTGATCAAGACCTCGACGCTGTCACCGGTGACGATCACCACCCACGTGCTGGACGTGTCCGATCGCCAGGCCATGCACGACTGGGCCGCACGCTGCGTGGCCGACCACGGCCAGGTCAACCTGATTTTCAACAATGCCGGCGTGGCGCTGTCGAGCACCGTCGAAGGTGTGGACTACGCTGACCTGGAGTGGATCATTGGCATCAACTTCTGGGGCGTGGTGCATGGCACCAAGGCGTTTTTGCCGCACCTCAAGGCCAGCGGCGACGGACACGTGGTCAACACCTCCAGCGTGTTCGGCCTGTTTGCCCAGCCCGGCATGAGCGGCTACAACGCGAGCAAGTTTGCGGTGCGCGGCTTTACCGAATCGCTGCGCCAGGAACTCGATCTGCAACGCTGCGGGGTGTCCGCCACCTGTGTACACCCCGGCGGAATCCGTACGGATATCTGCCGCAGCAGCCGCATCGACGCGAACATGACCGGTTTTCTGATCCACAACGAGCAACAGGCCCGCGCCGACTTCGAAAAGCTCTTCATCACCGACGCCGACCAGGCCGCCAAGGTCATCCTGCAGGGCGTGCGCCACAACAAACGCCGCGTGCTGATCGGCCGCGACGCGTATTTCCTCGACCTGCTCGCCCGTTGCCTGCCCGCCGCTTATCAAGCCCTGGTGGTGTTTGCCAGCAAGCGCATGGCGCCCAAACAGCGCACGCCGGTGTTTGAAACCAACGACGAACCTCGTCTCTGAACAGGAGCACCCATGATGCTGCCCATCCGTCGCGATATCCGTTTTGCCTTGCCCGCCGAGCGCATCAAAAACTGGCATGAACAAGGCCCGTTCATCACGCACTTCTTCAACGCACTGTCGCTGTTGTTTCCCCAGGGCGAACTGTTTTTCATGGACAGCGTGCGCCACTACCGCCAGCACATCGACGATCCGGAGTTGAAAAAGGAAATCCAGGGGTTCATCGGCCAGGAAGCCATGCACAGCCGCGAGCACGTGGCCTATAACGACCTGATGCAAGCTGCCGGCCTACCGGCGCACACCCTGGACCGGCGCCTCAAATTCATGCTCGACCTGCAAAAGAAACACCTGCCACCGTCGTTCAACCTGGCGGTGACCATCGCCCTCGAACACTACACGGCAATGCTCGCGGAAATTCTGCTCAGCGACCCCACGCGCTTTGGCGAGTCACTCAAGGGCTACCAACAAATGTGGTACTGGCACGCCCTCGAAGAAACCGAACACAAAGCCGTGGCATTCGATGTGTGGAACACCGTGATCAAACCCGGGCCTGGGCGCTACCTGCTGCGCACCGGCACCATGCTGACCACCACGGTGTTCTTCTGGCTGGTGGTGCTGGATTTCCACCTGCGCCTGCTGATTGCCGACCGCAAGGCCGGAGGGCACGTGAAGGGCTTCTGGCGCATGCTCAAGTTTCTCTACGGGCCCAGGGGCGTGTTCCCGCGCATGCTGCGGCCATGGCTGCACTACTTCAAACCGGGCTTTCACCCCTGGGACCACGACAACCGCGCGCGGCTGGCGCAAATCGACAAGCTGGTCGAAGAAATCGAGCAGACGCAGCGTGAGTTCACCGCCACGCCAGCTTAAACCCGAGTGGCCGCACGCTCGCGCACAAAGCGCTCCAGCTGATCGCCGGGCAGCGCCTTGCTGAAATACCAGCCCTGAACAAACAGCTCGGTGCCGGTATTGAGGAAGGCCAATTGCTCGGCGGTCTCCACGCCTTCGACCACCACCCCCAGGTTCAGCGCCTCGCAAAAACGCAGCATGCCGGTCAGCACACGGGCACCTTGGGGGTCGTGCTGGGCCACCACAAAGCTGCGGTCGATCTTGATGAAGTCCACCGGAAACTGGTGCAGATAGCTCAACGCGGAAAACCCGGTGCCGAAGTCATCGATATAGACCTTGGCGCCCATCGCCTGCAATTTCTGGATCGTCTGGCGCGTGGCCGGAACATCACGCACCAACGCATCTTCGGTGATCTCCACCGACACTTGCCCATGGGCCTGGGCAAGAATTTCCACCAGGCGCTCGCCATAGGCAGCATTCGTCAGGGTGGCACTGGAAATATTGATGGTCATCGGCAGGGCAAAGCCGACTTTCTTCCAATGCTGGTACTGGCGCACGGCCTGGGAGGCCACCCAGACATCCACGTCCGGCATCAACCGCGCCTGCGCCAGCCACTGCAGAAACTCCCACGGCGAGTGCACCGTGCCCTGGCTGTCGCGGGCGCGCATCAGTGCTTCGCAGCCGGTGCACAACCCGGTGCGGGTGGAGACCTGAGGCTGGAATTCGAGGTAGAACTCATAATCGCTGATCTGCTGGATACGGCTCAGTTCGACGGCCTGGCGTGCCAGCGCCCTGTGGGACGCCAGCACCGGGTCCAGCTCCAGCAACCGGCCCTTCTCCTCAAGGCCGCGAAAGGTCATGTCCAGCGACTTGAGGTACACCGTGCTGGCGTCGCTGGACTGACGGTGGATTGCGCGCACATAAGGCGCATACACCAGCGTGCCGATGCCCAGCAGCGCCACCTGCAGCACCACTGCCGCCATGTCGCCGTGGGTACTGAGGTAGGCGTTGAGCAGCACCGGTGCAGTAAACGGTACGCTGGCCACAGCCGGTGATACCCAGCCCAGGTGTACCGCCGTCAGCGCCAGCATGGCGTTGAATGCCGGCACCAGTAAAAACGGAACGAACAAGCGCGGATTGAGAATGATCGGCAAGCCGAACAGCAGCACTTCGCTGACATTAAATAGCGATAACGGCAGACTGGCCATCGCCAGCAGGCGCATGGACTGGCTCCTGGAAAACAGCAGGATCGCCAGTAACAGGCTCAGTGCACCGCCCGACCCACCAATAAACGCGAAACACCCCAGCAGGCCACTGTTGAGCGCGTATTTGATCGGCTCACCTGCCCCCAGCGCGGCGCCATTGAGCAGCACAGCCTGGTCCAGCACATCGAACAGCGGCTGCAGGGCATACACGCCGTGGATGCCAAAAAACCACAGCAGAGAATTCATCAGGGTCACAAACAAGCCGCTGCCATACGGCGATTGCAGCGCATCGAGCACCTGCGGCCCTTGCAGCTGCGCCACGGAAGGTATCTGCAACAGCAACGACAACACCCCCACCAACGACAGCGCAGTGATAGCCCCCGGCACCACCATGTTTATGGTGCCCCGCAGGTTATGGCCCACCAGGTCTTCGTTGACCAGACGCGTCCAGCGAAAGCGATGCAGCCAGGCCACCGCCGGTACATTCAGCAACGGCGAGGCGATGGCGATAAACAGTACAAACGTCGCCGACGCCCGCGGGTAATCGCGCAAGACGAACGTGGCGACCACCACGTGCGCCAGGCACAGGAACGCCACCGGCAATTGTGGCAGGCGATACTGGATCGCCAGCATGTAACCAATGGAGGCGGCCACCAACAGCGGGATTACCGAGCTGATCTGGTTGTGCAGCCCAGACAAAAAGGCCACCACCTGCGGATCAAACCCCAGCACCCTGGCGCATTCAGAAAGAATCAGGAAACCGGCCGACACCAGCAAACACGGCAAAATCCACAACAGGCCTTCACGGATGGCCCGTAACGACTCCGTGCTGGCCAAGGCCGCAAGGCGCTGAGTGAGGAAAAGTTTGAACAGCGTTTTGGCCATGACCCGTCCCTCTGCCCATCGCCCTCTGCCCGTGGTCGGCAGCCTCGATATCCCTTGCAACGCTACACGGCCAGAGACCGGGAGCGAAAGGCTTTTGCCGTGACACCAGCAATTATTCAGAATTAATTTAACCTCCCTGATCCTTGTCGGTCAGGGTGATTAAGCTCATCCTTTGCAGCTTAATTCTCGAACGGACTCGAGCCCAGGCCTTGCTCCGTCCGCTTTATACGACATCAAGGTGCCTGCCGATGCGACCCATCCTGCCGCTGACTTTTGTATTGCTGGTTTTTTCAAGCGTCGCCGTCTACGCCAGCGTTACAGATTTTCCTGACGCCCAGGCCAGTGATCCTGCTCGCCTCAAATGGATGGTCGGCGCCCCACCGCCACCGGACCGCACCGTGCGTTTTGACGATGGCAGCTATTTTCGCTTCCCGGCGATGCGCTGGAGCGTGGCGAACTTTCGCCAACTGATGCCCACGCTCAATGTTCCCCGTGGGCTCGGCGCGCCCTTGCCGCTGCCCCGGCAGCTCGACCCACGAATCGATGCGCTGCCCGTCGTGCCTACCGGCGCCAGCCAACCGCTGACGTGGCGCCAGGCACTGGATGCCACCTACACCGATGGCATTGTGGTATTGCACCGTGGGAACGTCGTGTACGAGCGCTACTTCGGCGTGTTGACGGACGATGGGCAACACGCGGCCATGTCCGTCACCAAATCGGTGATAGGCACACTGGGCGCGATGCTGGTGGCTGACGGCACCCTCGATGCGCGTAGGAAAATCGCCGACTATGTGCCCGAACTGGGCGAGTCCGCGTTTGGCAGCGCCACACTGCGCCAGGTCCTGGACATGACCACGGCCCTGGATTACAGCGAAGACTATGCCGACCCCAACGCGCACGTCTGGGCCCATGCACAGGCCGGCAATCCACTGCCCAAACCCAAGGACTACACCGGGCCGCGGAGTTATTTCGAGTTTCTGCAAACGGTGCGGCAACGCGGTGAACACGGGCAGGCATTTGGCTACAAGACGGTGAATACCGACGTGCTTGGCTGGGTGATCGCACGCGTCACCGGGCGCAACGTCGCGCAACTGCTCAGCGAGCGCATCTGGAGCCGGCTGGGCAGTGAACAGGACGCCTATTTCACCGTGGACTCCATCGGCACACCGTTCGCCGGTGGCGGCTTGAACGCCGGGCTGCGGGACATGGCCCGTTTCGGTGAAATGCTGCGCAATGGCGGCCGCTTCAATGGCGAGCAGATCGTGCCTGAAAGCGTGGTCAAGGATATTCGCCAGGGCGGCGATAAAGAGGCTTTTGCCAAGGCAGGCTATAGTCAACTCAAAGGATGGAGTTATCGTGCCATGTGGTGGGTCAGTCATAACCCCGATGGCGCCTACATGGCCCGCGGCGTCCACGGCCAGAGTATCTACATCGACCCCGCGGCCGAGATGGTGATTGTGCGCTTTGCTTCCCATCCGGTTGCGGCCAATGCCGCGAACGACGGTGTCACCTTGCCGGCCTATGCGGCCCTGGCACGCTACCTGCTCGAAAACCCGGGCACCTGAGCAACATCCATCATCGGGCACCATGATCTGCGCCAAGTCATGAGCCTCCCTCAAAATGTACTATCGGCGTGTTTTGGCTCCCGTAGGAAAAGGAGCCCGACATCAAGGAGAACTGTTCAAGATGCAATACAAGCTGTCCCACAACCTGCGTCCACTGATGTTCAACGCCCTGCTGTGGGTATTGGGCGTCACCTTGCTGTTCATGGCCAGAAATGTGATCGAGCGCCTCACCGGGCCCGTCGAAGAAACCTGGCTGGACTTGGATCTGGCGGTAATGCTGGGTGCCTACGTGTTATTTTTCCTGCTTGAGCCGATACGAAATCGCCTAAGCCGCCGCTTACGCAAATACCTGCGACGCTGAACACCTCACCACAGGCCCGCTACCGGCGCCCGAGCCCCCAGGAGTTTTACCTTGTCCCAACCCGGCGATAACCACCAGCGCGCCCTGGACAGATTCTTGACCGAACATCCAGAGGTGGCCACGCAGCTGGACACCCTGAACCCGCTGGCTGCTCAAGCCAAGCGCGAAACCCTGGAGCAGTATCGCGCCGAACGCCTGCATGAAGCCTTCGAAGCCGAAGCTGAACGACAGAACCTGTTTGCCTGGGAGCTGACACTCAAGTTGACGGCCGATTCACCCGAGGCCTTCGAAGCCCAGCGCCTTGAAGTGCACAAGGAAGTCGCACAAATGGCCGGGTTGAGCTGGGCCGACTACTGCCAACTGCATGGCCTGGCCCATTGAGTATTGGGTTACAGCCACCCGCGTCGAGGCTGGCTGGCTATCGCTTCGCGTAACTCGGCGACGCTCAGCTCTCGACGTTCAGGGTCAACCGCCAGGGCCGAGCGCAAGGCTGGCCAGCAGCGCTTGGGCAGTTGCCGAGGCCGAACCAAGGTGTGCATGGGCTGACGCCCATCCAGGCGTTGGCCATCGGCCAGCTCGTACACTACGCAGGCCACGCCATACAGGTCGGCGGCGGCGCTCAGCGCCCCGCCGGCGAGTAATTCCGGGGCAACGTACGCGGGGGTCCACGCGTTAAAACGGTCGCGATTCAAACTCGGCAACCCCGCCGCCCCCGGCACCTGCGCATGGCCCAGGCCGAAATCGAACAACCGCACACCTTCTTCGCTGACCATGACATTGGCAGGCTTGATATCGCCGTGCAGTACGTTTTGCTGATGGATGTAAACCAATGCATCCAAAAGCTGTAAGACCATCGGTTGCAGTTCTCGCCAGGGCAACCCAGTGGGGCACTCGGGCAGCAGCCGGTCCAGCGTGATGCCATGCATCAGTTCCATCGTGAAAAACGCGGCCTGGCTGGTTGTATCAACCTCGAACGAAAATGCCCGCACCACACCGTCGTGGCGCAGGCTGCGGGTCAGGGAAAACTCGCTGTACAACAGCACATGCGCGTCCGGGCACTCAGACACAGTCTCGCCCAGCAGCTTGATTGCCACGCTGGAGCAGGACGCGCCAAATTGCTCGTGCAACAAGTCACGAGCGCGATAAACCACGCCCATCCCGCCCCTGCCCAACTCGCGTTCGAGGTGATAACGCCCGGCGAGTAGGCCGGGCGCCATTGATGTGTCATTCATGGCTGTACCACCACGGCGGTCAAATCATCCCGCGCGGGCCTGCGCAATACCGTCGCAAATAAACATTCCAGCACCTGCTGCGGCGTTCCCACGCTCAACGCAAGTCCCAGGTCTGCGTGACTGAGCGCCTGATACAACCCATCGCTGGCCAGCAGAAATACGTCCCCTGGCCGGGTGCTGAGTTCCAGCACCTCAAGTTGCAGCGGCGTTCGTGCACCGATGGCCCGGGTCAATGCCCTGGCCTCCGGGTGGGCTCGAGCTTGCGCCACACTCAATTGGCGCTCATCCATGAGGCGCTGCTGCAGTGAATGATCACGCGATAATTGGTAAAGCCTTTGTTCGCGCCACAGATAACATCGACTGTCCCCTGCCCACACACAGGCGGCGCGCCCCTGCTCGAGCAGCAATGCCACCACCGTACTGCCCATCGTGACACCATCGCGCGCGTCAGACCGGTTACCCGCCTTCGCCAACTGTTGGCTGACCTGTTGCAAACGTTGCCGAGCCGCGTTGACGCGCTGATTAAGGTCACCTGTGGCAGACAATGAAGCGAGACTGCGGACCACCCATTGGCTAGCCACATCACCGCCCTGGTGACCGCCCATGCCATCCGCCACGGCCCAACAGCCATGTCGCGAACCGTCCAGGAATGCATCTTCGTTACGCGGCCGGGCCTGCCCCTGCTGTGTGCGCCCGGCACTGCGCCACTCAATAGGCGGGTTGCTCACAGTTGCTCAGGCAGACGGAAAGTGCGCCACGCCTCCATGTCAAACGGGCTGGGCGTACGCTGACTGGTCAGCAAGTAATTGGCCCGCAGCCCGGCAAGGTCGGCCTTGAATATCAGCGCATGCCTGCCGGTCGCCGGCTCTCGCTGCATCAAGTCAAAAAACCTGAACAACGACCAGGCGCCGGTATCTTTCTCGATACCCAGGGGGCGTTGCTCCGTGCCCCGTTCCAATACCAGGCTGCTGCGACCGTTGTCGGCCTCCATCGGCCAGTCAAACACCATGGGCACGATGGGACCATGGCGGTATTCCAGCTGCTTATCGCCAAAGCGCAGGGTCGCCCGACTGACCGACTGATCCAGGCTGTAGGGCGCCACGGTAAATCGAACCGACACCTCACCCTGTGGCTCAGTGAAAAACACCTGGCGGATAACCTCGGCTTTCGTCAGTTGATCCAGCACCGAACGCGAAACCGGCAAGCCATTGCCATCCAGACCACGCAACCTGTAACGGTTGCCGTCAACGCTGACGAAAGGCCGCAGGTAGTTTTCATAAAAGCGCGCCATGACGCCCTGGGGTTTGAAGAACTCTTGAAAATCATTAAGGGCAACATCGCTGCTCGCATGAGCATCGAACGGGTAACGCTGGCGGATCGCCTTGGCATACAGCCCATACACTTCACTGTGATAGCGCTGATTGACGTGCGCATAGGCCCCGTCCAACAGGTGACGCCAGCTGTTGTCTGCCATCCCTTCAAACCAGCCTGCGAGCGGCAGCGGTAACCGTGCAGCGGCGTCACGCAGAGTGCCGAGCACATCCTGCTGCCCCTCCATTCTCCGCTTTACCCGTTGAAAAGCTGCCTGCTCGGGCGAGCTCTCGCGGTTGAGCGCAGCCAGTTGCAGGTGCAGCTCGTCGAGCAGGCGCAATGCCTGCGTCAACTCGACGCCCGGGTTGTGCTGCTCGTCGAGCAACTGGTGCAGTGGCTCAAAGCGTCGTTGCAACGCTCGGCGGGCAGAGTCTGGAAGGACCGCTTTCGCCCCTTCAGCCACGGCCGTCTGAGCGATTACCCCCAACGCTCCCGTCTGAACGGGTACGTTGGCCAAAGCGTCATGACCGGGCAGCAAACGCGTGTTTTCTCGCAACAGCAGCAACAATTGCATCAGCGGCGACTGCGCAGACGTCAAGCCCGCGAGCTGTTCGGCATCCTGCCTCAAACTGTCACTGCGTTGCAGGCTGACGCGGCCAAGGGCGGCACTCCAGGTATCGGCATATTCGCTGAAATAGCGCTGCTGCAGCTCAATCATCAGCCGCCGCAAGTCCATGGCACTGAGGTCGGCGCCCTCCCCCAATACCCAGTTGTCCTGCGCGATGGCATTCACCAGCCGCGGCCCCTGTGCCTCGAAGTACTGCCAATACCTTTTGGTGTAAAACCCGGGAATAGGCGGATCAATACCCGCGAATACCCTGCCCTCGGCAAGCCGCAAAGGCTCGAGGTTGCGTGATTGCTCGCGCAACACCCGGTAAACCACATCTGCCAGGGACTCACCCCGCAACTCTTCGCGAGCCTTCGCCACGAGGGCTTCATCGAGCGACGCAGTGAACGGTTGCTCAAGCAGCCGCGCCAAGTGTTCATTCAGGCGTTTGTGCAGCGACGCATCACCTGGATAACGCGCAGACCAATGGTCTGCCATATGCTGCGCCAGCCATCCGGTATCCCGGCGCTCGCGCAGATTGAGCATCAGGTAGGCGCGCAGGTTTTCCAGCAGTCGCTCACGATTGCCAAGGCTGGTGCGTACTTGCTCCTCAAGCACTACCGTTAGCCGGTCCAGCAACAGCTGCTGCACGGCCAACTGATACGCGTGGGTCAAGGGTGGACGGCTCAATTCACCCTGATAAAGGCCGGCGCGCTCGACAAACCGCGCGTCTTCTGTTGCAGGGAAAACCTGCGTTGCCGCCCAGCGGGCATCCAACAGCGCCAGCAGTGTGAGGGTGTCGTCAGGACTCTGCATAGCGGGTGCGGGTTGCATCGCCAGTGCAGCCACTTGCGCCAGGCGCTGCTGATTGACGGTGTAGCTGTGCGTCCACAGCCAGCCTGCGCTCCCGAGAACCAGCACAACGGCCATGGCCAGTAACCCCTGGCGCAAATGGATGCGCCGTTGCTCCGGGGTCTGCAGACCGGCGAGGTCTGCCTCGGCAAAGATCACCCGACTGAACAGGCCCTGCACGAAATGACTGTGCCTGTCGCCGGCGCAGGTCAGATAGAAACCCCGCAACCCGCTGATGCGCTGATAACGATGCGCGGAAAAAGCCGACTCCACGAACAGGCACAACCGCTCGCCGAGTTGGGCCGCCTGCTGGGGGAAGTCGAGCATAGGGCCACGGCGCTCGACATTGCGCTCCTGATGCAATCGTGTGATCAGTTCACCGCTTAAACGCTGTAGCAGCTCGTCGAACGCACGGCGCACCTGTGCGATGTCAACGCCGCCCTTGCCAACATCGAGTGGCTGGCCAAGCACGCTTTCTGCCTCTTCTCCCTGAGGCGCATCAAAGAACTCGGCAAACCCCGGCACGCGGTCAGCCTGGGTCAACACCAGATAGATGGGAACGTCCACGTGCAACGTTTGCTGAACCTCTTGCAGGCGTGAGTGCACTTGGCGAGCCTGCAGGTCCAGATCATGCTCATTACGGCCCAACAATGTTTCAACCGACAAGGCCACCACCACGCCATTAAGCGGGCGCACTCGGCGCCGCTGCCTGAGCAGACGCAACAGCATTGACCAGCCGGCGGCGTCTAGCGTGCTGTCAGGTTGCGTCAGGTAACGACCGGGGGTATCGATAAGTACACCTTCGCCAGCGAAATGCCATTCAGCATGAGCCGTGCCTGCCACCGCCATTGTGTCTACGCGATCAAATGGCAGCTGTAAGCCCGCCGCCGCCAACAGCCGCGTCTTGCCACTGCCCTGCTCGCCGATCAACAGGTACCAGGGCAAGTTATTACGCCATCGCTGATTGTGCCCTGCGTACCGCGGCGAGGTTTTCAAGCGGTGGACGGCCTCTTTGAAGCGACCGCGTACCTGTCGCTGTTCGTCCTCAACCCATCCCAGTTGCTCATGGCGTGCCAGGCGTTCAGGTCTCTTGAGCTCAGCTGCCCGGCGTATCCCGACAAGGACCATCGCCAGCCCCCACAGCAGAAACAACACGCTGATAGTGACCAGGCGAGCACTCGCGCCTTGCCAGAAGCGGTGATCATCCACGGCCAGCAGCGGACCGAAACACCACACCAACACCGCGCAGGAAAGTACCAGCAACAAGCTCCAGACCCAAATCGTGCCCAGCACGGTGCGCGCGCTCTTGAAGAATGCGTTCATTCATTGCTCCCAGCGTTTACAAGGGCGTCTGAGTCAGTTCCGACGCCGAAAATTGAAAGGGTTGCAGCGCCCGCGTGGCTTCTTCACCCAGCCGCCAGGCAAATCCTGTGTACATCGCCAACAAACAGGCCAGGGTAAAGACTGCGACCCAAGCCACCGGGATGACGGGTAATCGTTTACGTCGCGCACGCCCTGCTCGCGTGGGCTGCAAAGGCGCCGACAGTGGCTCGCCTCGCACGTGCCTGATCTGTCGGTACAAGGCATCGCGCACGGCTTCAAGTTGGCTGACACCTCGCTCCATGATTCGGTATTTGCCTTCGAACCCGATGGAGAGGCACAGGTACATCAGCTCCAGTATCGCCAGGTGCTTGACCGGGTCGCGGGACAGCCGCTCCAACAGTTGGAAGACCTTCTCCCCACCGAAGGTTTCGTTGTGAAAGCGGCTCAACAGGCTCATCTTCGACCAGTCACTGCGGCTGCCCCACGCCGTGGTCACCACGGCTTCATCGACGAGGCTGCACAACACATAACGTGCCGACATCACCTGGCTGCTCTCGACACCACTGTGCAAGGCGCGGGCTTCAAACTGAGTGATCGCCAATACCATCCTGTCGTTGACCGTGCCCAAGCTTTCGCGGCCAGAGGCGCTCTTGATCTGAACCACTTGCGACAACAACGCCCATGCGGCCTCAACGAGAGGGTTGAACCCCATCTTGAAGCGCGGGGTACCTCGCTCATGGGCGGCGTAGATCATTCGATCTTCCAACTGCTCAAAGCGCGGCGGCGCAGGGAAATCCGTTATCGGGCCGTTTCCCGGCCCACGGCCCTGATGGTCGAGCAAAACAGTCTTTTCATCCTGCAGGTATTCACTGTCCATTGTGTTCAGTTCCTGATGGCCCAGAAGTTGAGTTCGAGCGCTGTAAATTCACCGCCTACATGGAAGGCGAAACCACCCGACTGCTCCAGCTGCGTGATGTCGCGGGCACTCAGATCAAGCATGAAATAGGTTTTGCCGGCATGAAACGGAATCTGCCGTGGCGCCACAGGCAATGGCTTGACCTTGATTCCCGCCAAGTGCAAGTTGACCAGCTCGCGTATGCGCTCCACCGGCCCGACCTTCAAATGCGAAGGCAGGCGATGGCGCAATTCCTCCGAATCACACTGAGCAGTGGCCGCCAGAATAAACGTCGCAGTGCCGAGCAATTTCAGGTCGCTCACCGGGCATACCAACACCCCGTATTGGCGTTGCTGCAGCGTCAACTCGATGGCGTGTTGCTCAAGCACCATTGACAGCACGCCACGCACGCCCTCCATCAACCCGCGAAAACTTTCTCCCTGGTCGTCATGTCGATAACGCACATCCAGGTGCGCACGTTTGCTGTCGTTGGCGAACGTAGATAACTCACCGAACAGCGACAGTAATGCCAGGAACAAAGCTTGCGGGCGCACGTGGGTCTGGCTCAGCCAGTGACGCAATTCCAACTCGGTGCGATTGATCAATTGCAGCATCAGAAAGTCGCCGATTTCCGTGCCTGCGGCGGTGCCTTCACCCCGAATACGTGCTGCAATGGCATCCCCGCGACTGGAGAGCAGGCTGATCACTTCCTTGAGGCACGACGGCAAGTACCCGTGACCCTGCAGAAAAATGAAGGAGGGAATGAAGTCGGTGTCCAGGCTCACGCCGCCTTCATCGGTCGACTCCAGCACCTGGGCAATCTTGAGTTTGACGAAACTCTGCTCGCTCGGAGGGTCGCCCAGCAACAGACGCAGGTCAGGACGCGCGCAACTGATGTGACACCGGGAGTCGACACCGGCATTCGAATCCCCCACCTCGATGTCACACGCCAGATAGCGAGCCAGGACGTCGGTCTGCTGCTGGCGGCGAACTTCGGTCTGATTGCCGGTATCCAGCGGCAGCGCGAGATAAATCGCCTGTTTGCCGGCGTTGGCGGGCACCTGCAAGACCAGCGGTTCCATCGTCCCGCCCAACTCGAACAGACTACCGTCCGGCAATACGCCACTGGCCTGGTTGACCACCACCTTGCCGAAATTGAGGTATTGCAAATCGACTTCCAGCGTCAGAAACCCCCACGCATCAGCCCCCAGCAAGCGCGTCCGATTGAGCTGCTGGTGGTAATAGCGATCGTTGTGCTGCAGATGCTGCGGCCGTAACAGCATGCCTTCCTGCCAGATGACTTTATGAACCTGCATATCATTCGGACTCCTGGCCATGCATGGACGAAGAAACGCGGATACCCGTCTGGTCCAGCACAAGATCGGCACGGGTTAACTGCTGCGGGGTAATGGGCACGACCCACCGCCATTGAACATGGGGCAGATCTCGATACGCCGCCAGCACGCCCAAGAAACGCGTGCCTGGTTCGAGCCCGAGCTTGAGCGCCAGCCGCTCACCCGGGCGCAGTTCAAGTTCCTCACTGCGCAGCCAGTCCTTGGGCAGCGATTGCTCGGCATTGCTGTACAGACTGAAGAAGTCGGCATTCTCAAATGCCACGGCGTGCCGCAACTCGATCAAGTGCACTACCACCGGAGATGGCCTGCCGTGAAGGTCGGGGTTGACTTGCTCACTGGCGGCCAGCGCCATGTCCAGCTTGGTCAAGGTAGAAAACGGCGACACGCTGCTGCAGCCGGCCAACAGGCCGAGCAAAAGCAGCGTGGTTGCAAGCGCGGCTCGAGACATAATGTTCATCCTGGATAATCGACGTGCAAGGTTGAGATCAAGCGAACCTGCTCTTCGTAAGCCTTGGCGAAGTCACTGCCTGGCAGACGATCGGTGAACTGCTCATCCTCGAGCAAACGCTGGTAGTGACGCTGATAAGCCCGCCAATACCCACCGTCGGTGAAAAATCGGCGCCGTTGCCCCTGGTATTCGAAGCATGTCAGCAGATGACCCGGGGCAAAGGCGCTGCGCGTAGTGCGCAGTGCATTGCGGCAGGCCGCCAGCAACGCAACCTGATGAACTTGCATATCCCGGTGGGCCTGGGTGATGGCGTGTTCGGCCGGCAACTGGCCAAGATCCTCCGTGCCTAGCAGCATCGCCATTACAGCGTCGGTTTCGACGCTGTCTCTAAGAGGGCTCCGGCGCCTTTGCAGCGTCTCGAAAAGCGGCAGATTCATCTCGTTTTTGAGCTCTTCACAAGTCCGCAGACTTTGTTGCAGCCCCTCTACCTCCATACGCAGCAGGCGCGCTGCTCTGATCGCCAACGCCTCGTGACCCGTCGCATCAAGGGTTTCCAGGCTAATACCCAGTGCTGTCGCAAACTGCTCCCAAAAAACGTCGCTGCCTGCTGCAGGCATCGCGTCGGAGCGAATCGGGACGGTTTCCTGAGCGTGTACAGCTCGCCTGGGTAACGCCAGATGATCCCTGTTGGTTACCCGATCGTCGGCCCACGGACCCGACGTGTCGCTCCCATCTGCCAATGCCTCCAGGTCCTGCGACGTGGTCTGACGCTGCTGCTCGACATCGAGCGCTTGAATAGGGTCCAACGCCAGGTATGCATCATCGGGAATCAGTCCTGTGTTGGCGTCCCATTGCTCACCGCAAGGCTGCATCAACGCCACCAGTTTCGCCCGAATCAACAAGGTTCCCAGTTGAAAAACGTCGCCGTCACTGATCAATCGCGCCTGCCCCTTGCGCAGACGTTCGGCGCTGCCGGCTACGCCGATACCGTTGCTGCTGATATCCGTCAACAGGTATTGGCCCTCACGATAGGCGACCAAACCATGGTGACTGGAGAGCAGACGGCTGGCGTCCGGAATCACCCAGTCACACCCGGCACCACGACCGATCACGCCGCCTGCAGCGGAAAAAAGCCTGCGCGCCGTGGGTGCGCGGCTTCCGTCCTCGGTATCCAAAAGCTCAAGCATAAGTTGCATGATCAGCCTCTCCCCTTTCACTGGCCACGAGTGATCGCCTTGGGCTCACCCAGCGAGCGGTAATCAGCGTCGTCAAACACGTAATTGGCGCTGCAGCCACTCAGCAGACACAACACAAGCACAACGGCTTGCCACGGACGATCAGGCATCAGGTTTCTCCTACTGAGATAAGGTTGCCCAGCTCGGTTCGGCACAGGCGTCGGTCAGGCATGGCAATGCAGAAAAGCAACATTCAGCCCTCGCCTCTGGCATCGTCGAAAGGAATGTTCAGGCGCGCGAGACGATAGAGCAGCGTGCGCCGAGCAACTCCCAGTTCACGGGCAGTGCGGGTTCGATTGCCCCGGTTCTTGTGCAGGCAATCAATCAGAAATACGCGTTCCACCCGCTCCATCCGCTGGCGTAGCGTCACATCAACGGCGTCGGTTGCATCCGAGGCCAGTGGTAACGACAAATGCGCCGGCAGAATCACACCGTCGTCACACAGCAGCACTGCGCGCTCCACCAGACACTTGAGCTCGCGGACATTGCCGGGAAAGCCGTGGCTCGACAGTTGATCGAGGGCCGTATTGGACCAGTCGACAGGCGCCCGACCCAGCGCGGCACACGCCTTGTCGGCAAAGTGCCGCGCCAGCTGCAACACATCGCCATCGCGTTCACGCAAGGCAGGCAGTTGAATGGGGAACTGTGCAATCCGGTAATAGAGGTCTTCACGAAAACTGCCTTGCGCCACCATCGCAGCGAGGTCGCGGTGGGTCGCGGCGATGATGCGCACGTCAACCTTGTGCGCGACGCTGGCGCCCAACGGGCGGATCTCGCCCTCCTGCAATACCCGCAGCAACTTGGCCTGCAATGACAGCGGCATGTCGCCGATTTCATCCAGCAGCAAGGTACCGCCATGCGCGGCGTCGAACAGCCCCGCATAGTTGCGCTCGGCACCGGTGAATGCACCTTTGCGGTAGCCAAACAGTTCGCTTTCGAGCAAACCTTCTGGAAACGCAGCGCAATTTTGCACCACGAAAGGCTGCGCACTGCGTGGCCCGGCCGTGTGAATCGCCCGCGCCACGACCTCTTTACCGGTGCCGGTCTCGCCACGCAACAGCACCGTATAAGGGGTCTGCAGGACTTTGCCGATCAGGTGGCAAGTTTCTTCCATCGCGGTGCTGTTGCCGATCAAGCCATAGGCCCCCGCGGTCGACACACCGCGCGATGAACGGCTAATGACTGACGCAGGTTGCATGCGACGCAACATAAGCAGTTGGTTCACGGCGAAACCGCCAAGTTGCCCCAGCGAGGGCGCGTAACCCATTAGTGGCGTCGCCCGCCAGCTCGCGCACAGGAGTACACCTGTGACCGCATTGGTGCGGTTGAACAGCGGAACACACAACAGTGCCCGCCAAGGTGCCTGCGTCGCTGGCAAAAAGCCGCTGTCATAGAGGCTGCTTCCCACGTCATCGAGGCCCAGGCAACAACGCTTTCTCAGGACGTAGTGCAACAGCTGCTGGTTTTGCACCACCGGACGTGAAGTCGGTTCGCCGCCCGGCAGCGCCTCAGACAAATGTTGAGCAATAAGCTCGAATTGGTCGGTCACTTCATCAACCAGATACAGCTGAGCGAGCTCACACTGGCTCAGGTGCGCAGCGCTCACAGCACATAGGCCTGGCAACGTCGTCGGGTCATTTTCCTGGCTTACGCGCATGAAGCCGTCCAGCAAGGCTGCGGCATACACCAGCGGTTCGGCCACTTGGGTGAACAGATCGTTCGTCATTGGCCGAACTCACAGCTTGGCAGGCCATTGGCATCCAACCCTGCATGCACCCACGACAATGCTTCATCCGTGGCCATGGCACTCAGAACGCGATCAACCATTTGCGGCAGCAAGTAGCGCTCGATCCATTGATCGATGTACCGCGCACCACTGTCACGGTTGGCGCAGCGCTCGGCCATGTGCGCGATCAACTCAGCTGAACACGTCAGGGCCAACTTGCGCCGATGCAACCGCTCACCGAGGCGCGCCAGTTTGAGCCTTACCACCTCATGCAGGACCGGACCGACAATCGGGTAATACGGCACGACACGCATCCGGGCCAACAGCGCCGGTTTGAAGTGGCTACGTAACACGGGCTGTATAGCATCCTGCAACACCTGGGCCTCAGGCCGCCGACCGGTTTCACAGAGCGCGTTGATGCAGTCGCTGCCAAGGTTGGAAGTCATCAGGATCAGCGTGTTGCGAAAATCTATTTCTCTGCCTTCGCCATCGTTGGCGCGGCCCTTGTCAAAGACCTGGTAAAACAGGTTCAACACCTCGGGGTCGGCTTTCTCGACCTCGTCGAGCAGTACCACTGAATAAGGCCGTTGGCGCACAGCCTCGGTCAGAACTCCACCTTCGCCATAACCGACGTAGCCCGGTGGCGCACCGATCAAACGGGACAGTGCGTGCTTCTCCTGGTATTCCGACATATTGATGGTGGTTACGAATCGCTCACCGCCATACAAAAGCTGCGCCAATGCCAATGCTGTTTCGGTTTTGCCGACGCCACTGGGGCCCACCAGCAGAAACACACCCACCGGCGCATCCGCGTTGTTCAGGCCCGCAGCAACCGCTCGCAAGGCACGATCAAGCACCTGCACGGCATGCTCCTGCCCCAGGATGCGCGTGCGCAGGGCAGCGGCAAGACTCAATACCTTTGCGTTGGGCTCAAGCGCCAACTGCTCAACCGGAATTCCGGTCCAGGCACTGACGACCTCGGCGATCAAACGCGGGCACACCTCAAGTTTGTCCGATGACTGGCCAGCCTGTTGAATCCGCTGCTGCTCCAATACCTGACATTCCTGCTCGATGGCGTCCAAGCGTCGGCTCAGCGCTTGCAGTGCTTGAGCGTCCACCGGCAGTCCCGCCTCGGCGTCCCGGCTTAACGCCTCATGTTGCCGCCTGCCTTCAGCCCGTTCCGTGTGCAGGTTCTGCAGCGCCTCCGGGGGCATTGCCTGACGCGTGCGCACTCGTGCGCAGGCGGTGTCCAGCACATCCACGGCCTTGTCTGGCAGCTGGCGGCCCGCCAGATAACGAGCGCTCAGGTGTGCCGCCGCTACGACGGCATCATCGCGGACGTAGACACCATGGCTTGCCTCATAAACCGGAACCAGGCCGCGCAGGATCGACACGGCTTCCTCGACGCTCGGCTCACCGACCAGCACTGGCTGGAAACGCCGCGCCAACGCCGGGTCTTTCTCGATGTATTGCTTGTATTCCGACCAGGTGGTGGCCGCAATGGTGCGCAGAGCGCCTCGAGCCAACGCAGGCTTAAGCAGATTGGCCGCGTCAGTACCGCCTGCCGGGCCTCCCGCGCCGACCAGCGTATGGGCTTCGTCGATAAACAGGATCACGGCCTGCGGCGAGGCGTTGACTTCATCAATCACGCCTTTAAGCCGTCGCTCGAACTCGCCCTTGAGGCTGGCACCCGCTTGCAGGAGCCCCATGTCCAGGGTCAGTACGCGAACCGCCTTGAGGGCATCGGGCACCTGCGCAGCGACAATTTTCAGCGCAAGGCCTTCGACAATCGCGGTTTTTCCTACCCCGGCCTCCCCGACCAGGATCGGGTTGTTCTTGCGGCGTCGCACAAGAATGTCAATCAGTTGCCGAATTTCCCCGTCGCGACACAGCACCGGATCAATCAGGCCTTCACGTGCCTGACCTGTGAGGTCATGCGTAAAACGCTGCAACAACGATTCTGTCGCCAACGGCTCGGTCTCAGGTGCCTGGCTCGCGAGAAAATCCCGTACACGCTCTGCATCCAGGCGGCCCAACACGGCCTGATAGCCAGCACCGGTGTACTCCAGCGGATGACGCAACAGCGCCAGCAGCAGGGCGCCCTCATCCACAGAGCGTTGCCCCAGCTCGAGATGGGCAACCATCAACGCTTGTTGCAACCAATGCACCAGCGCCTGAGAGAAGACCGGATTGCGGGTTGCGCTTTGCTCACTTCTTGGCTGCAACGTTGCTTGCAGCGCGCTCATCGGCACGTCAGCGTCGGCCAAGGCCTTGGCCAGCAGCCCGCCGGGCTGCTCAAGCAAGGCAAGCAGCAAGTCTTCGACGAGCACTTCACGGCCACCGCGGGTTACACAGCGTTCCGAAGAGCGCTCCAGGTCGCGACGTACCGGGGGTGTCAGTGTGCGTATAAGCTGTTGCAGGTCCACATTGATCATAATCATCCGTCCCTAATGAAAGTTGCCAGCAAACGTGACCACGCCATCGGCTTGCTCATGGTCCAACCAGCTGGTCCAGCCCAGGCGACAGACATTGCGCGCACCGATATGCAGGGCTCTGATTTCACCGGCGGCAAGCACCAGGCGCAGGTCGTACTCCAACGGGTCTCGCATGGTTAAACGCACCAGTGAACACAGGGGCTGGTAGCCCTTCCCCGTGGGCAGGAACGCGTGAAACTGCTGCCAGCTCAGCGCCAGGACATGCACCCTGAACTTTGCGCTGCGGTCGCTGACCTGATGCCCCAGCACCAGGTTTTCACCGAGTTCGCAGCGGGTGATACCGAGGCAATTACGCTGAAAATCGGCAACCTCCACGCGGCGCTCAACCCATTGTTCGATGAACACCGGGGCATGCTTGAAGTAATAGCGCAGTACGGCTTCGATCAAGGCGGCAGAATGCACGCGCATACTCAACAGCCCCAGGTAAGGCAACAGGCGTTTGCAGTCCAATTGCGCGCTACCTCGTATCGCGTTGCCGCCCAAGCCGATCAGCGCAAACATCTGCTCCGAAAACGCATCGCTCGCGCCAGTCTGGAAACACGCTCGATAGCGATATTTACGCCAGATCGGCCACATCAGCCGATGCAGTCGGTGGTGGAATATGTCGAGGAAGTCGCGAGTGGGGTTGCCACCGGACAGCTCGGCAAACGCCTGCTCTGCATAAAATGCTGGCAGCGGTGACCCGGCTCCGACCAAACCCAATATGTTGAGCCGCAGGCGAGCCCGTAATTGCCCGTGCTCCATAAAGAACGCCACGCGATCGATATCGTGGCCCGCAAACCCCAGACCTGGATTGGCCTGAAATTCCAACAGGTCGTACAGCGCGTCTTCGTCCATCAGCGGATGAGCTTCGCGCAATCGCTCAATCACCTGCTCAATTGCCTGGAACAGTGTGTACTCACGAATGCCGCAACAGAGCGCATTCAAAGCAGGGGCTGTTGCCCCATGCGGGATGGCCATAGGTACACGTCTCCTTGTGTGCTGATGACTCGTAACTCGTGATAAGAGTTGAGGCTGGCGTAGAGCGCAAAGAACTCATTGAGGACCGAGGCGAACACAAACAGATCGCCCTGACCGAGAAACCCCTGGAGGTCGACTGTCAATTCCACACGTAGGCCGCGAATGGGTAACCCACGGTGCAGTCGGTCAACCGGCTCATGGCGAATGGACTGCAGCGCACCGAGTCTTGTCTGACTGACCTTTTGCGCCTGCCGATCGTGATAGCGCGGCAGGTCATAGGTTTCGAGAATCACCTTCAAGGCGTTGATATCGGTCAACGACAGATAGTTGAGCGACATATTGCTGATCAGCTTCCACAGGAAATCCTGGTCCAGCGGCGGCGCGAAGCTCGCCGTCGGCGCCGTGATGTTGCGAAACGTCAGTGATTCCGGTGCCTGCTCGCAGGGTTGGTTGATGTCGCCTGGTTGCAATTGCCGAGGCAGGTTGCAGTTGGTGCACGTCATTTCGATCGACAACGTTTCCTGGCCTTTACCTTCGCGACTGCCAAACCCCATCCAGGTGTCGAGCCCCCCATGCTGCGGCGAAGAGCGCTGGCGAATGCTGTAGCTGGCCGGCGCTGCAGACCGATCAACGTCCCAGTCATGCTCAAAGGATTCGAACGGCACATAGGCCTGGTAACCCAACCCGCCAGGGCGCCAGCCAGTGACACTGTCGACGGAAAACACAGCGGCATTGCCCGGGGTATATTCCCCCGGCACCAGAAGGTACTCGTCCTCTTTTCCATTCAGGCGAATGGGGACGGCATCATGTTTGAACAAGTTGGCAATGGGCGTGCAATACAACTTCACGTTGTCCAGCGTGGGCTGTGGCAGTTCGTGTCCGTGTGTGCGCAGTTCAAAGCGCAGCACCATGCCGCGGACCTGGCCGAGCCGCTCAGGGGCAAGTGTATGCAGGACACTCAGCCCCTCGATATCGACAAACAAGTACTTCTCGGGAAAGGCGAAATACTCCTGCAGATGGCGGTAACCGCGAAACGTATTTTCTGGATACGGTATCAACGCCTCGTCTTGCGAAAACCCCACCGGCTTGACTTGGTTGGCGCCCAGCCGCAGCGTCATGGGTTTCCCATCGTTACCCGTGACCGGCAACCCTTCGCCATCCAACAACAGCAAGTGGATGCCCTCCAGACGTCGCAGCAAACTGAGATAGAGCCCCTGGCTTATATAGCGGTCACCCGACAGGTGCAGTCGCAGTGAGTCAAAGGTTAACTGGCTGAAATTGCCCTCGACACTCATGTCCACATGCAAATCCAACCATGCCCCGTCACCCTGGCACTTGTAGTCCAGACTTGTGAGTTGCAGTGGCATGACATCCGTGGTGTAGCACGTCCTGAAGCGACACCGCTCACCTTGGATCAGAACACTTTCTACCGCCGTATCACGGGCAACCCGAACGGCGGGGCCAGCACGTCTCAACGGGTCAAATTGCAGGATGCTGAAGGCGGGTATTGGCCGCATGTAATTGGGCCACAGCAAATGCATCAAGGAATGCGTCAGCTCAGGCAGCTCGTCGTCGAGCTTCTGGCGCAGGCGACCGGTCAGGAACGCAAACCCCTCCAGCAATCGCTCAACATCCGGGTCCTGGCCGCTTTCAGCCAGAAACGGCGCGAGTGCGGGATTACGCTCGGCGAAACGCCGCCCGAGTTGCCGCAGGGCGCTGAGCTCGCTTTGGAAGTAACGGTTAAAGCCCATCGGCGCAGACCTCAACGCGCCCGCCATCCACCAGGCGTGCATGGAACACAACGGGCTGTGTAACACCGTTAACAATCAGCGCAGCTTCGATCGCGAACGCCAGGGCCAGAGGATCAGTAGCACGCGGCAGCACTTTGACTTGTACATTTGCCAGTCGCGGTTCGTAGGCACGGATGAATCGCTCGATCAAGGCGCGTGAGCGGATCGAGGACTCGTGCAGGCTAAGCCGCATGTCATTGAGATCGGGCAAACCATAGTCGGGCAGTGTCTGAACACTGCCTGCCCGGGTGCTGAGCATTTTCCCCAGGTGTGCGGCGACGGACGCCACACTGCACCGCTGGGTTGATGCATCGCCTTCGAGGCGTTCGAAAAGGCTTACGTTAGGGGGCATCCGCCGGCTTCTGCTCATTCTTTATCGAGCTTGCCGACCAGGGACAACGTGAAGTCAGCCCCCATGTACTTGAAATGAGGGCGCACGCTCAGGTTGACCCGATACCAGCCTGGCTCCCCGTCGACATCACTGACAACAATGCGGGCTGCCCGCAATGGCCGGCGACCGCGCACTTCGGCACTGGGGTTTTCCTGGTCGGCCACGTATTGGCGAATCCACTTGTTGAGTTCCAGCTCCAGGTCCGTGCGTTCTTTCCAGGAGCCCAGTTGCTCGCGCTGCAAGACCTTGAGGTAGTGCGCCAGACGGTTGACCACCATCATGTAGGGCAACTGGGTGCCGAGCCGGTAATTAAGTTCGGCTGCCTTGCCCTCTTCACTGATGCCGAAGGTTTTGGGTTTCTGGACGGAGCTGGCCGAAAAGAACGCCGCGTTGTCACTGCCCTTGCGCATGGTCAAGGCAATAAACCCTTCTTGCGCCAGTTCGTATTCGCGCCGGTCCGAAACCAGTACCTCCGTAGGAATCTTGGTTTCGATCTCGCCCATGCTCTGAAAATGATGCAATGGCAGGTCCTCTACCGCGCCGCCACTTTGCGGGCCGATAATGTTCGGGCACCAGCGAAAGCGCGCAAAACTTTCAGTCAGGCGCGTGGCAAAGGCATACGCAGTGTTGCCCCAGAGGTAGTGCTCGTGGCTGTTCACCACGTTCTCTTGATAGGCAAAGGTTTTAACGGGGCAATCAATCGGATCGTAAGGGGTTCGCAGTAGAAAGCGCGGCACGGTGAGGCCGATATAGCGGGCGTCTTCGCTCTGACGAAAACTTTGCCATTTGGCGAACTGCGGGCCTTCGAAATGGTCCCTGAGATCCTTGAGGTCAGGTAATCCAGTAAAGCTTTCCAACCCGAAAAAGGCCGGCCCCGCAGCAGCGATAAAGGGTGCGTGGGCCATGCAGGCAACGCTTGAAGCGTATTGCATCAACTTCACATCAGGCGCACTGGGTGAAAGGAAGTAATTGGCGATGATCGCGCCCACCGGCTGGCCACCAAATTGTCCGTACTCGGCGCTGTAGATATGCTTGTACAGCCCGGACTGGGTAATTTCCGGCGAGTCTTCAAAGTCATCCAGCAGGTCCTGACGCGAGACATTCAGCAGCTCGATCTTGATGTTTTCTCGAAAATTGGTGCGGTCGATCAGCAACTGCAGGCCCCTCCAGGAAGCCTCCAGCGCCTGGAAATCCGGATGATGAAGAATCTCGTCCATTTGCTGGCTGAGCTTGGTATCAATCTCGGCGATCATCCGGTCGACCAGGCGTTTCTTCACTGGCTCAGCGCTGTTATGGGGTTTGAGCAACTCTTCGATGAAGGCCGACACGCCGCGCTTGGCAATGCCGTAGGCCTCGTCGTCGGCGCTCAATAGTGTCTGGGCGATGATAGTGTCGAGGATGCTGTACTCGCCGGTAGCTTGGGCAGGCTGCAGGTGTTGTTGGGTGGTCGTCATGGTGTCAGTGTCCTTTTACTGAAAAGTTCAGGTGGTCGGGCCGCTCAGCCCCAGCTCGGCGAGTACGCGCGCACGAGACTCGTCGTCGGCCAGCGCCTGCTCAATGGCTTTGCGAAAGCTTGGTGTGTTACCCAGCGGGCCCTTGAGTGCCATCAACGCTTCACGCAATGCCATCAACTTTTGCAATTCGGGTATTTGCTCAACCAGGTTTGCGGGGTTGAAGTCCTTCATCGCGTTAATCCGAACCTCGACGGACAGTTCCTCGATGCCACCCTCCTCCTGCAATCGATTCGGGACGCTCAATGTCAAGCTCAGCGCTTGTTTGGCCAACACCTCGTCAAGGGTGTTTTTGTCGATACCAATGGGCTTTCGATCCTCAAGCTTGCGCGGATCTTCGCGCTGGCTGAAATCCCCCAGCACCAGCAACTTCAGTGGCAGTTCGACTTCCTCCTGCACACCGCCAATGGCAGGTTTGAAGGTGATATTGATACGTTCCTTGGGTGCTACCGAACCGTCTTTGAGCATGGTGTTTCTCCTTTTTCGGTGGGCTCGCGAGCCTAATCAAGTACCGCTTCAAGATCGAAGTGGCACAACCTGCGATGGGTGACTTCCTTGCGTTCGCGCACGGCATGGTCTTGTGGCAAAAGGTCATAACAGCGATACAGGAGCCGGGAGACGTGAAAGGCCAGTTCTGGCTCCCAGCGCTCCAGGCCCGCCTGTTGTAATTCAAGGTCCAGCTGTTCGAGCTGGATCCTGCCCAGTTCGTGTTTGCCCGCTCGTATGCATAATCGGGCCAGCGCCAATCGCCAATGGAAGCGGGTCCGGTCACCGCGGGCGGCGTGAAGTCCTTCTTTGAGCGTGGCAATTGCCGCCTTCAGACCCTCCTTGCGCAGCCTGGACATAACGGCCTGCAAGGCCACCTCCCAGGGCTCGTTTCCGGTATCAACGGCGGCGTTTAAAGGTTCGGCTTTATGGACGTGGCGAAGGACGTGGAGCGTTATCCAATCGCACGTCGCGGGGTCGGCAAATGGGGTGCCGTCATCAAACCTGAACTCCGCCAGGCTCGGCAGGCGCTGCAACAACAACGCAAAATTCATTTCCAGCTCGGTCATGGCCCACTCTGCCTCCAGGGCTTGGAGGCACTCCCAGGCCATACGCAACCCATCAAACCAGAACAAAGCACCGGCCAGACTCGCTTCAAGCTCAAGCAAAAGATCGGCGTGAAGACCTTGGGTGAGACGGCTCTGGTAGCGTTTGAGTTTGTCGTGAGGAAGCCCACGCAAAGCGGTTATCCGCTCACTGTTGGCGTCGGGATAGTTAGTGATCGCAAGCCAGGCCAGGGTGCGGCTCAGGCGCAAGGCACGCAGATCAGTGGCACTCTGGCGCAGCCACCAGGCGCACAGTGGCCGAGCCTGCTCCTGCAATGCCCGCAACAGTTTTTGCGCGTCTTTTTCGTTGTTGACCGGCTGTTCAGGCCTCAGCAGCTGCGTCGCCACCTGCTTGACCTGAGCGATGGCACCCGCAACACCACGCGGCTCGGAGCCGCCCTGCAGGGCAAGCGCCAAACGCTCTGACAGTTGCCTGCGGATCGGTAACAACAAGGGCGCGTCGTCCCCCAGGTGTTCACGCCACAGCTCGTCGAGGCTTTCCAGGTGCTCCAGGAGCGCCTGAAACAATGGCACTTGATCAGTAAGCGAGAGATGCTTGGTGAACAGGGGGTCAAGCCGCAACACCAGCCAACCCAACGCGGCAATACGCGTACGTGATTTAGCAGGGTAGACAATCGCCCAGTGGTGCTTGCACAGATGAAGCAGTACACCGAGGCCCGCCAGAAGCCCGGGGAATGAATCGCGCTGGTGCAACGCCCAGGTCAACCAGACGGCGACGCGCAGATCCTTGGAGTGCTCACGCAAAACCCGCTCGCCGAGCTCGCTGACGCGCTGCCAGTCCGGCAAGCCTGCACCGTGTATCGAATGTGCTTTGCCGAGTTCGGACTCCAGAGCTTCATACTCACTCGAAAAGCGCATATCACAGCCGGCAAAACCCTCTGACGAGCAGGGTAAGCGTGCAAGTTCAAGGTGATAAGCGTAGAGCGTGTCTGAATAAACCATTCCGGGCCGCACATAACTATTCAAGGCAGGAGCGACAAACTAATCGCAATCAATATACGCATTAGAAGGCCAATTAATCTTCGTTCAGCACGTGACGAAGTAGGCGAACCTTAGCCATACACGAATCAATCCTCAAGCGGTCAGCCCGCACTTAAGCAATTTCCTACAAAGCCAATAAAAACAGGCCTGCGCAGCTATTTGCACACTTCACGCACTTTAATAAAGCCAAATACCCTGCGCATCCGTGCATTCATTTAATAAAACAGCATGAGCAACTAACTGCGCACACTCGCGCAAACATCCACACTAAAATCGGCACCAACCGACGACAACTTTTATATATTTAAACCAACAACACTCCGCGCCCCTTTATTTCATTGACTCTCGTCATTTCAGGCACGCTTTTTGTTATAGGCCATTGCCCGCCGGCAAACACGCCGTCGGGACTACCTACTCAATCAGGCAAGGAAACCAGTCATGCCAACACCCGCGTACCTCACTATCACCGGTGTCAAGCAAGGCTTGATCACGGCAGGCACATTTACTCAGGACTCGGTAGGCAATATTTATCAGGAAGGTCATGAGGATCAGATCCTCGTGCAGGCGTTTGCCCACCAGGTGATCATTCCCCGCGACCCGCAATCGGGCCAGCCGACCGGCCAACGGGTTCACAAGCCGCTGATGGTCAGCAAGGTCTTCGACAAGTCCTCACCGCTGCTATTCAGCGCACTGACCACGGGTGAAGAAGTGTCATGTCGCCTGGAATGGTTCCGTACCTCCTCGGCTGGTACCCAGGAGCATTACTTCACCACCGAACTGGAAGGCGCAACCATCGTGGACATTCAATCGCGGATGCCCAACTGCCAGGACCCGGACAACGCTCATTTCACCCATTTGGAGGATGTGTATTTCACTTACCGCAAGATCGTCTGGACCCATGAAGTCGCCGGCACATCAGGCTCGGACGACTGGCGTAGCCCAGTAGCCGGCTAACATCGGCTCAGGCAGAAGCGGCCACCAGGGACGGCGCCGCTCCTGCTTGGTCGGCTAGACCATTGCCAGCGGATGCTTGCGCTTGGGTGCGCCGAACACACGGTCGATCGCGTCCAGATCGTGCTCATCGAGCTTGAGATTCGCAGCACCGGCATTGAGCCGCACATGTTCGGGCGTCACAGCCTTGGGGATTGCAATCACGCCGTCCTGACGCAACACCCAGGCAAGGGATACCTGGGCGGGCGTAACCTCATGGCGACGGGCGATCTGCTTGAGCGTCGGACTGGACAACAGCTCACCCCCCTGGGCGATCGGGCAGTAAGCCATCAACGGCAAATGGTGCTGTTGCCACCATGGCAGCAAGTCGAATTCGATACCGCGCTCTTCGATGTTGTAGAGCACCTGGTTGGTTGCACACGCCGGGGACGCAAGTTCCTGCAGGTCTGCCACGTCAAAATTGGAGACGCCCCAACGGCCGATCTTGCCGGCCTGACGTAATGATTCGAAGGCTTCGACGGTTTCTTCGAGAGGATACTGGCCCCGCCAGTGCAACAGATACAGGTCGATGTAATCAGTACCCAGGCGCTGCAGGCTGGCTTCGCAGGCACGGGGCACGCCCTTGTGACTGGCATTGTGCGGATAGACCTTGCTGACGAGGAAGACCTGATCACGTTTACCGCGAATGGCTTCGCCGACCACTTCCTCGGCTCCGCCTTCGCCATACATTTCGGCGGTATCGATCAGGGTCATGCCCTCGTCGATACCCAACTGCAACGCGGCGACTTCGGCGCTGCGCCGGTCCGGGTTTTCGCCCATGCGCCAGGTCCCTTGGCCGATGACAGGGACGGGAACGCCGGCCAGATCGATGGTGCGCATGACAACCTCCTGATGAGTTCGCGGATTAACAATGTGGCATTGGGCGGACAAAAGGGTTCAATCGAAGTATGGTTGCCCTCTGAAAAGTCGCCAGGAAGGACCTGCAATGCTGTTTGTCGTGATGCTCGGGGGCAAGCACCCGCGGGCCAGAATTGAAGTTCACGATGTGGTGTTCGCTGTAGCGAACACACTGCAAGACACCTACCCGCAATTGCGCGATGCTTGGTTCGGCAGCCCCAAGGGTGTGCACATCGACTCCTGGATGGCGGTGGATGGCGTCGATGGCTGGAAAGTTGAACTCAGCCACTTGTCCCCTGCTACCGGCGCGCACCATCTGTACTTCATCAACCTGGGCGGCTACGAAGCCAACGCTTTTGGCGAAGCCCATCACTATTTGTTGGTGGTCGCCCGCGACAAAAAGGATGCGATGAGCAAGGGAAAACAGCAGATGCTGCGCCATTGGTCCCAGGCCCATACCGACGGCGTGATGGATATTGACGACTGCCTGCCCATTGACCTGGTCGACGGCCGCTACCTGCACCTGGTGCAAGGTTCGCACAGGCCGATCGTGCAACAGAACGACTACATCGTCCTGCCCTGAGTTATCCCTACCCGAACGGGGTATGGCGCCCACCCTCGACCTGCCTGACATTGCAACCAGTCCCCGAACCTGATAACACGCACAACTCAAGGTGGGTCCGCCATGCATAGAGCCTTTATCGCCCTGTTCAGCGCCGTATTGCTTGCCTCGATGCCCGTGAGCCAGGCCGCCGACGACCCGGCCAATACTGTGCGCATCTACAACTGAGCGGACTATATCGGCGACACCGCCTTGGCCGACGTTGAAAAGGCGACGGGCATCAAGGTGATCTACGACACCTACGATTCCTACGAAACCGTGCAGGGCAAATTTCTGTCGGGCGCTCCGGTTACGACCTGGCGTTGCTCAACGCTTCGCTGGTGCCGCTGCTGATCAAGGGACACGTCTTTCAGCCGCTGGACACATCCCGTTCGCCCGATGGGGCAACGTGTTCGCTGACCTTGCATTTCATCCCGGCCGAGCAGCGCCTGCAAACGCTCAAGGCGCTGTGGCAACGTTTGTTGCCGGGCGCGCCACTGGTCGTGGCCCACCACAGTTTCCCGCAGGCAGCGCAGGAAAAGGCCCGCTGGTTGCAACGCTACGCCGCGTTTGCCGTGGACTCCGGCGTGCCCGCGGCAGATGCCGAGCGGGCGATAACGGCGATCAGCGCACAATTGCCGGTGCTGTCTCCCGAGGAGGACACTGCCTTGATCAGCCAAGCCGGCTTCGAAGGCGCGGAGCTGTTCTATGCCGGCTTCAGCTTCAAGGGCTGGGTGGGCTACACGCCGCGCTAACGGCTTACCAACTGCCCGACGCACCGCCGCCGCCACTGGAACCACCGCCACCGGACGAGCTGCTGCTGGAGCTGGAACCGGAGCTGCCGGAACTCGAGCCGGACCCTCCTCCCGACCCCGAGCCGCCATCGGAAATGCTCTGGATAAAGACAATGAACGCCACGACCGAGGCCGCCGGTATCGCCAGGATCCAGCCCTGGTAGCCGTGCCCAAGCATAAAACCGACCGCCACATAAACCGCCGCGACGGCCAGCGCACGCACGAGAAAAAAGCGTGGTTTGGTCTTCCAGGACTCGCGAATGACGAAGAACAACCCCACGTACAGCGCCAGCACCAACGCGCCGCCAAACGGCAACGCCAGCCAGTGTACGAAGTTGACCGCCACAAAGTGGTCCACCACCAGCAACCCGACGATATACGCCAGCGCGCCCACCACGCAGTAAAACACCGCGCGCGCCAGCCACAGGGCACCGAACGTGGCGCCGCCGATCAGCAGGGTCAGCGGAAGTACCAGCAGGTACAGCGGCCACTCATGGCCGCCGGCGTAAATCGTCAGTAACACCGTTACCGCGACGGTGGCGATCAGCGCCCGGCGCCAGTGCAGCTTGCCGGCAGCGATGAACACACCGCCGATGGCGCCAGCGATAAACGCCAGCAGAACCGCGATGATCTGCGGGTTAACCTGCGGCGCGGCCTGCTCTGGCAGGTCGCCGCCGTCCACCAGCACAGTCAAGTCATTCACCGCTTGTTGCACGCCGCCGGCGTAGTCGCCCTGGCGAAACGCCGGCGTGATGTGTTCTTCGATGATGCGATGGGCCAACAGATCGGTGACCGTGCCTTCCAGGCCATAGCCCACCTCGATGCGTACCTGGCGGTCGTCTTTGGCCACCACCAGCAAGATGCCGTCGTTGACGTCCTTGCGCCCCAGTTTCCAGGCGCGGAACAGTTGATTGGCGTAATCCTCGATACTCGCGCCGCCGGTAGTGGGCACCAGCAGTACCGCGACTTGCGCGCCTTTGCGCTGTTCGAGGGCGGCGAGTTGCTCTTTGAGGCGCGTGGTGAAGCTGGCGTCGAGGGTATTGGTGAGGTCGATCACGCGCTGGTCGAGGGCGACGCCGATGGGCGAGGTCTGTGCCTGGGCAACGCTCAGCAGGCCGATGAACATCAGCGCCAGTAGACTCAACACGGATTGCCGAAGAATCGCCATCATGTTTGATACCTGAGTTTCGTCCTGAAGGCGCCGACTTTACCCTATTGACACGCTCACACGTAGGCCGTGCCCTGCATGATCGGCTGCACGCTGCCGGTCAAAACCACACCGCCCTGCCCGTCCCACTGCACCGTGACCGTGCCGCCGTCGCACTGCACCTGCACTGTGTCATCCAGCAGGCCGCGCCGAATCCCGTTGACCACCGCGCCGCAGCAACACGAACCGGAACCCAGCGGCACGCCGCCACCGCGCTCCCAGATACGCAGACGAATATGCGCGCGGTCCAGCACCTGCACGAAATGCACATTGGTCCTGGCCGGGAACAGCGCATGGGTTTCCAGCGCGGGACCTGCGGCTGCCACGTCGATGGCGGCGAGGTCATCGACAAAAAACGTACAGTGCGGGTTGCCCATGCTGCACGCCGCCGGATCGCCCTTGATCGGCAAGACAAGGGTCTGCATGGCGACGGCCAGCGGCACTGACGACCACTCCAACGACGGCGCACCCATGTCCACCGCCACCTGCTGGCCCGCTGCGCGTACGCACGTCAGTAGGCCACGGTCGGTGCGCAGCACGATCGAATCGGTGCCGGCTTCGTGCATCAAGCGGTCGGCGACACCTCGCGTGGCACTGCCGCAGGTTTGCAGCGGCGTACCGTTGGGGTTCCAGAATTTGATACGCGCGGCAGCGTCGACGCCGTCGAGGATCACCGCCAGTTGATTGAAACCGATGCCGGTGTGGCGATCGCCCAGACGGCGGGCGACTTGCGCGGTGATCGGGTCTTCCTGGCCACGGCGGTCGATGATGATGAAATCGTCGCCATGGGCATGCATCTTCACAAAGGGCAAGGTCATGGGCTGTCCGGTGGGTGAGCGCGATTGGAGGGTGAGCATACGGGAGTTTCATCCAGACCGATTCTTCCGCATGTTAGCGTGTGGGCGTTCTGATCCGGCAGAGCTCGCCATGAAAAAAACCCGCTTCGCTTTGACCGCACTGCTACTCGCGTTTTCCCACGTGCCCCTGGCGGCCGCTCAACCTCCCAGCCTGTGCCAGCCGAGCGCCTCGAAGCCGACGGCCACGGCGCTGCTCGCTGCCGCAGAACGGCACCTGGCTGACCGCCCCAACCCCCTGGCCCATGTGCACACTGAAGGCACACTGCCCCACCACGGCATTCGCGAGCAAAGCATTGCCGCCGAAAAAGACTGGCCGGTGATGCGCCAGGCCGCGCTGGCGTGGCGGTTGAGCGGCGACCCGCGTTACCTCAGGCAAGTCGACGACTACCTTGGCGCGTGGGCCGATGTGTATCAACCGGACTTCAACCCGATCGACGAAACCAACCTCGAGATGCTGATCAGTGCCTATGCGCTGACTGCCGATAACCTGCGCCTGGAAACCCGCGCAGCCAGCCGTCGCTTGATCAGTGATCTGGGCAATGGCTACCTCGCGCGTATCCAGCAGTTCCATGGCCAGAACAAAGGCACCCAGACCAACAACTGGCAAAGCCATCGCGTCAAGTTGATCACGGCGGCCGCCGCTGCACTGGGCGACCGGACGATGCTCGAGCAGGCCCACCAGGTCTTCAAGCAGCAGATCGCCGACAATGTGTTGCCCGATGGCTCGGTCACCGATTTTCATGACCGCGATGCCCTGCACTACGTGGTCTACGACCTTGAGCCTCTGGTGCAAGCTGCCCTGGCGGCCAAACCCTACGGCGGCGACTGGCTGAACCTCAAGGCCAACGGCGCGTCCCTGGGTGCCGCCCTGGATTGGCTGGTGCCGTATGCCAATGGCCAACGCAGCCATCAGGAGTTCGTGCACACCCATGTGCAATTCGACAGGGACCGCGCCGGGGTGGGCGAAGCCGGCTACAGCGGCACCTGGGACCCCAAAAGCAGCGCCACGCTGTTCTGGCTGGCGGCGCAACTGGACAAGCGCTACCTGCCTGTGGCAACGCAATTGGCCGCCCACCCGGCCGATTGGATCAGTGCCTGCTATTTGCCGTAAGCGCGGCTAGACTGGCCGGGTTGCTCTTTCAAGGGATTGACCATGCTTGTTGTATTCAGCGGCCTGCCCGGCACCGGCAAGACCACGATTGCCAGCCAGCTGGCGCGCCAGACCGGTGCCGCCTATCTGCGTATTGATGTGATCGAACAGGCGCTTCGGGATGCGGGCGTGTTGGCGCAAGGTGTAGGCGCCAGCGGCTACGGCGTGGCCAATGCGCTGGCGT
This sequence comes from Pseudomonas sp. Larv2_ips, assembly GCF_963879675.1. Lineage (NCBI taxonomy): Bacteria > Pseudomonadati > Pseudomonadota > Gammaproteobacteria > Pseudomonadales > Pseudomonadaceae > Pseudomonas > Pseudomonas sp. Larv2_ips. The sequence goes on along the minus strand of NZ_CAWOAW010000027.1, from coordinate 910,887 downwards.
TGAGCAATTTGCGCTTGGGGCACACCGTCGTCGCAGACGGTGTGAACCCGGTCAGGGAAAGCCGCGAGGCATGGAAAGCGGTGGCGATTCAAGCAGGCGTCGAGTGGGTTGATATCCAGGTGATTTGCTCTGATGAGCAAGAACATCAGCGCCGTGTCGAACAGCGTGCGGGGGATATTCCCGGCCTGAATCCTCCCGACTGGCGGTCCGTATCAGCGCATGAATATGAGGCCTGGGACCCAAGGCCGCTGACGATCGATACCGCCCGCGTGACAGCGGATCAGGCGGTAGCGTTGATCATGGCGCACATCAAACCCGGGGCAAGCACGCTGGCGCCCGGTGGACGCTGAAGATGTGACGGTGGCGCCGTCCCAGCAGAGCAAGCCCCCTGCCCTGCGTAGGTGGCATTTCTACAGCACGGCGCCCATCGCCTTCATCAATACCGGATCACGCCCATAAATATCCGGTGCGTAGACCAGGCCGCCCTGGCGATCGACTTCTACCGTCCAGTACCCCAGCAACACCGGCACCGGTGTGGCGAGCCTGAATTCATGGGTCACGCCGGTTGCCAGCAGTTCATCGGTGCGGGTGCGTTCGGCCGGGCTCACCAGCAGGTCGCGCAGCAGCAACGGCTGTTCCACCCTCACACACCCCGAACTGAACGCCCGCGGGCCTTTGGTGAACAACGGTTGGCTTGGTGTGTCGTGCAGGTATACCGAGTACGGGTTGGGAAAGCGCATCACGATCTTGCCCAACGGGTTGCGCGGGCCGGCCTCCTGGCGCAGGAGAATGTTGCCGGGGCGCGACCAGTCGACCTGATCGGGCGCCAAGGGGCGACCCTGGGCGTCAAGCACTTGCAGGTTTTGCTGGCGCAGGTACTCGGGGTTCAGACGGATAGCCGGGAGCTTGTCCTCGCGCATGATGGTGGGCGGGATGGTCCAGGTGGGGTTCAGCGTCAGCCGCGTGATGCGCGACTTGAGCAGCGGCGTCTGACGCTCCGCGCGCCCGACTTGCAGGCGGGTTTGCCACACCGGAATACCGCTCTGGTAAACGCTCAATTGCGCGGCGGCGACGTTGACCAGCACGCCTTCAGGCTCAAGGTCCTGGGCGAGCCAGCGAAAACGCTCCAGGTTGATACGCAGTTGATCGCGGCGCATCGCCGGGCTGATGTTGAGTTCGGCCACGGTGCCGGCGCCGATCACGCCGTCGGCCTGTAACGAGTGGCTGGCCTGGAAGGCCTTGACTGCCTTGACCAGCTCGTCGCGGTATTGCTTGCCTGTGCCACTGGGCACCTTGGTCAGGTAGCCACCGCTGTGCAGGCGCCGCGCCAGTTCCGGCACGCGCGGGTCTTCCATGCCGGGACGCAAGAGTGGACCGCTGGCGACCGGGTCCCAATGTGGCAACGGTTGCAGGCGCACGGAGGCATAGGCATTGCGCAGGCTGCGGTACAGATCGGCGCTGGGCCGCGCCTGGTCAAAGGCTTGCGCCATGTCTTGCAGGCCGGCGGCGGCGAAGGCCAGCACTTCGGTATTCGGGTCGCGGGCAGGTGGCTGGGAATGCCACAACGGTTCGAAGCGCGATTGCTGCAGGCGCCCGTAGTGCAAATCCTGCAGGGCTTGCAGGTACTGGCGGCTGGTGTCGATGTCGCTGCACAGCACGTTGGCCGTGGCATCTGCCGGGGGCAGGCTATAGTGGCTGGGGTCCAGGCCGTCGTCGGCCAGCATCAGCAATTGGGTGTGCAAGGCTTGGCGGCGATCTTCGGCGGACCACAGCGGCCCATCACCCTGCTGCTGATAGAACGCCTGCAGGCGGGCCAGGGCTGCGGCGTCGATCTGCGGGGCGAGGCTGGGGCACACACTGGGCAACTGCGCGAGGGCCTGTTGCACCGGGCTTGCGGAAATAACCGGAACGGCGCCCATCAGCAGCTCATCAGCCGTCGCGACCAGTGGTGCAACGAGCAGGCAAATGCTCAAGTAACATGCGTGTTTTTTGAACAATTGACTTGGCTCCAATCCACAGCGGGGGACGCTTTGTAGATGCTGACTTTTATGTGTCGCTTCGGTTTGATCACCGTCACCCTGGCAACGTTGAGCAATTTTGCGCTCGCCGCCAATGGGAATCCTCCTAACTTGTATAGCAGCCTGGCGCGCTCGGCTCCAGAACTCAATCCCGCCGTGCTCAAAAGCGCCCTGAGCGCGGTGCAGTGCGCCGTCAATAACGGCGAGGAACAGTCAGAGCGCCTAGCGGTTATTGACTACTCCCAACCCTCGACCGCCCGTCGGTTATGGATTTTCGATTTGCGCAAAAAGATCCTCGTGTTGCGCGACCTGGTGGCCCACGGTGCCAAGTCCGGGGAAAACTTCGCCACGCAATTTTCCAATCTCGAAGGCAGTCATCAGTCCAGCCTGGGCTTGTTCCGCACCCAGGAAAGTTACCTGGGCGCCCACGGCTACTCGTTGCGCATGGACGGCCTGGAGCCCGGTTTCAATGACCAGGCCCGCGACCGCGCGCTGGTGATTCATGCCGCCGACTACGTCAACCCGGCGTGGAGCAAGCGTGAAGGCCGCATCGGCCGCAGTCAGGGTTGCCCGGCGGTGCGCCCGCAAGTGGCGCGCCAGGTGGTGGATAAACTCAAGGATGGGCAGTTCATGTTTTCCTGGTATCCGGACCAGCGCTGGTTGAAGTCATCGACGTATCTGAACTGCAAGCCCCAACAAGTGGCGAGTAGTCGTACAATCCGTGGTGGTTAGCCTGTCCCACAGATAAAGAGAGCGCCGCATGCTTCTACATACATCCACCTGGATCGAGATCGGGCAGTTTCTGGAACGCAGCCGCACGGTGGTGATTCCCATCGGATCCAACGAACAACACGGCCCTACCGGCCTGCTGGGTACCGACTGGATGTGCCCCGAGATCATCGCCCACGAGGCGCAGAAGAACGCCGACATCCTGATCGGCCCGACCTTCAATATCGGCATGGCCCAGCACCACCTGGGTTTTCCCGGCACCATCTCCCTGCGCCCTTCCACCTTTATCGCCGCCATTGGCGACTGGGTGCGCTCGCTGGCCGGGCACGGTTTCGAGAAGATCCTGTTCCTGAATGGCCACGGCGGCAATATCGCCACCATTGAAGCGGCGTTTTCCGAGCTGTACGCCGAAGCCAGTTTTGCCCGCCGCCCCGCCGGCTTCGCGCTCAAGCTGGTGAACTGGTGGGACCTGGAAGGCGTGCACGATTTGGCTCAACGCCAATTCCCGGTGGGCCACGGCAGCCATGCCACGCCGTCAGAAATTGCGGTGACCCAGTGGGCGTACCCGCAATCGATCAAGTCCGCCGAGTATTCTCCGCAAATCGCCAATACCGGGCCGATCCGCGAAGCGCTGGACTTCCGCGCCCGCTTCCCCGACGGGCGCATGGGTTCGGACCCGGCGCTGGCGACGGTGGAAAAAGGCGGTGAGTTGGTGGCGTTGGCGGCCAAGGGTTTGGTCAAGACCGTGAACACCTTCAGCAGCGAAGCCAAACCCTAGCCCAGGCCCATCGCAAATGTGGGAGCGGGCTTGCTCGCGAAGCAGTGCAACAGTCAATAAATGTATCGACTGATACGCCGCCTTCGCGAGCAAGCCCGCTCCCACACATTCAACCCTCAGGCGTGCCTGGATTATTTGCAGTCCTGCGCCGCCAGCTCCAGCCGCGACGGTTTGATCGCCGACGCCAGTGGCTTGCGTTCGTACACGAACACCTTGGTGCCGTCCTGGGACTTGTAGGCCTCCAGCACATCATCGGCTGCAATCTTGCTGGTCAACACCACCTTGGCGTGGCGCGCGTTCTGCGTCACCGTCGAGGTAATGCCGCGCTTTTCAAGCTTGGGCACGACGCATTGCACATAGCCTTCAGGGGTTTTATCGGTTTGCAGGGTCAAGCTTGGAGCGTTGGGAGCAGTGATACAACCGGTCAGCAACAACGAAGCAAAAGCCAGGGCCGGGACGAAAAAAGAGCGCATAAACATTCCTGAAAATAACCAATAGGGTTCACAACGATCCGCGCGTCATCCCGCGCGGACCAAGGCCTTTAGCGACGCATCAAACTGCTTCAAGGCATCGAGCTGTACATCACGCTGTTGTTCAATCTGCGCGGCAATTTCCGGGGCCGCCTTGTCATGCACCCATACCGACGGCACCTGTTTGTGCACCGAGCCTTCAGCCTTGGCGATGTATTGCAGGTCGGCGTCATAGAACCGCGCCACAAAACGCGCCTCAACCTGATCGTTACGCTGGGTCAGCAATTGGTTATGGGTATCGAGCATCACCACCACATCCGGGTGAGCCTGCACCAGCTCATCCAGGCTGCTGTAGACCGTGACGATGCGAAACGTGCCCTGCAATGAACTCATCAGCCAATCAATCGCCAGTTCCGGGTCGGAGCTGTTGACGAACGCCTCGCGGATGCGCCCGTCAAGGGCGTCCCTGGCGCCGTTCATGGCCATGGCGTGGTAGCGTTCAAGGTAACTGAGGTTGTCGCGGGTGTTTTCGCTGTACAACACACCCACCGACTGCGCGCGCTGCAGGGAGTTTACGCTACCGACGAGTGGCAGCAAATGGCCCGTACGCAGTTCATCAGCAAATGCCGGGCTGGTCAGGACCACACTGCCGAACATCAGCATCATTAAACCCAGTTGGATAATCGTCCTCATCGCGCATTTCCTTGATCAGCGTCTCGATGCGCTGATTCTGTGCTTTTGGCATAAAAACAGAACTTGCGATGCTTGATGGTGACTATCATTTGAACCGATAGTGTCGCGTCTCCCGATCTCTATAAAACTATAAGGACCACGCCATGAAGCCCCACCAGAAAACCTTCGACCGCATCCGCGAAGCCGTACTGCCGGAGTTTCGCGAGCGGGTCGCCGATTACCTGGTCGATTATGAAGACGTGCTGCAGGACGAGGCCGCCGACGCCGACCAGCGTTACGCCAGCGCCCAGCAATTGCGCGGCTACCTGCGGGGCTTGAACACCACCCGAGTGCTGGGCATGGCAGACTGGGAAGACCTCGACCGGCGCGTGGCCCAGGAATGGATGTAAACCCTTAGAGCGGTGGGCGTTGCAGGTTGACCCATGCCTGCACCGACGGCCGCTGCCATTGGCGTTGCGCATAGTCGACCCATTCGGCTGGCACACTGTCACCGTTGAGGATCAGGCGATTGAGCATCACCGCCAGGTCAAGGTCGGCAATCGACCACTGGCCAAACAGATACGGTGGATTGCCGGCCAACAGCGCCTGCGTCGCACTGAACAACTTGCGCACGGCGGCTTCGGCGGCAGGCGACAACGGCGGCATCTTCTGCCCGTAAAACACCACCAGCGTCGAGCGCTCCTGGCGGATCGCCAGCAAATCACTGCGCAACCACGCCTGAACCTGCCGCGCCCTTGCCCGCTGCTGTGGGTCAGCCGGGTACACCGGCGTTTCGGGATAGACCTGTTCCAGGTACTCGCTGATCGCGCAAGACTCCGACAGGGCAAACTCGCCTTCCACCAACGTCGGCACACGCTGGGTCAGCGACAGCTGGGTAAAGTCCGCCGTCTGGTTTTGCGCGGTGTCCAGGTCCAGGGTGAGCATGTCGAACGCCAGGCCTTTTTCGCGCAGGGTGACAAACACCGACATCGCGTAGGGGCTGGTGAACTGGGCATCCACATAGAGGCGTAACGGGCGCAGGTGCATGGCAGGTCTCCTTGGGTGAAGACCCACGCTACGAGATGCGGCGCCATAAAGACAATGGCGGTTTTTTATGGGGGCATTCCTGGCGGGAATAGCCACGATAGTGGCAATATCGTATCGATTCGCTAGTCTGCGAAAACGCCCCGCCATTCGAAGCTTTCAAGGAAAGATCAGCTTATGAAACAAGCAGTTGTCGTCATTCACGGCATCGGCGAGCAGCGCCCGATGGACACCCTGCATGGCTTTGTTGATGCCATGATTCCCGCCGACACGCCCGACGGCACGCCCTTCTACTGGAGCAAGCCGGATCGGCTGTCACGCAATTTCGACCTGCGTGTCTTGAAGTCGTCCGGCCGCACCAGCACGGATTTTTACGAGTATTACTGGGCCCACAAGATGCAAGGCACCAAAGTCGGCCACCTGCTCAGTTGGCTCTGGGACATCTTCAAGCGCCCGCGCCGCGATATTCCCGACGCCATCGTACCGATCTGGCGCACCACGCGCTGGACGGTGATGCTGCTGTTGCTGCTGGTCGCTACCGGCACCCTCGCCACGGCCTGGGGCCAGTTCGATCACAGCGACAACCCGTTCGCGCTGGTGCCGTTGCTGCTCGGCGCTATCGGCCTGGCGCTGCGTTACTCGGCCCTGTCCTACCTGGGCGACGCCGCCCGTTACCTCAGCCCCAACCCGCAGAACGTGGTGGTGCGCGAGCAGATCCGCGCCGACGGCGTGGCATTGCTGCGTGCCCTGCACAATAAAGGCGATTACGACCGCATCATCGTGGTCGGCCACAGTTTGGGCAGCGTGATCGCCTACGACATCGTCGGTTATCTGTGGCACGAACATCACGATCAGCTCACCCAAGTCATCCCCAGCAACCGCGAACTCGCCAACCGTTACGCCAATCACGAAGCGCTGCAACCGGTCATCAAGGACACGCTGCCCAACGCCGGCGCCGCGCTTGACGGCAGCCTGGGCAGCCTTTTGAAATTTCGCGAGCAGCAGACCGAAGCCTTTATCGAGCAGCGCGGCCTGGGCAACCCGTGGCGCATTACCGATCTGGTAACCGTCGGCAGCCCGATGGCCCACGCGAGCCTGTTGCTGGGGCGCAGCGTCAGTGATTTCAAAAAACGCATGGAGCGCCGCGAAGCCCCCGCCTGCCCGCCCACTCAGGACGAAAAGGGATACGGCTACCATGCGCGTCATCCGGTGATGCTCGGTCAGAAACCCTTCACGCCCCAGTATTTGCACCACGCGGCAGCATTCGCAGTGACGCGCTGGACCAACCTCTATTTTCCCGCGCCCTATGGCCTGTTTGGCGACATCGTCGCGGGCCCGGTCAGCCCGGTGATGGGCGCAGGCGTGCTGGATTTGCCGGTGACCGTGGGCTCGCGCAAAGGCTGGCTCGCACGCTCATGGCTCAGCCACACCCACTACTGGAGCGAGCGCGGCGGTGCCCAAGGTTACCTCGGTGCACTCACCACGGATGAACACGCGATCACCCAGGGCCCGCGCCCGTCGGCCACTGAAGCATTGCGCTGGGCCGTCGACCTCAAGGGCCTGCGGCGCTTGCGCCCGGCCCGCGCCAAGGAAAACCTGACACAGGCTTAGCCGGCAAAACCGCCGTTATCGAGAAACTCACGCTCTTGCGCCGTGGTGACCCTGGCCAACACCTCGTTACGGTGCGCGAAGCGCCCAAACCGTTCGATGATCGCGGCGTGCTCTTTGGCCCAATGGTAGGTGCTGGCATCCAGCTGCTGGTTCAATACCAACGAGCGCTGCTGATCGGCCGGGTCTTCCGAATGCTCGAACGGCAAGTAACAAAACGCCCGCAGCTCGGGCTCGATCAACTGGTCCAGGCCAGCGTCGACCATCCGCCGCGCGTACAAACGCGCCAGCGGGTCGGTGGCGAACATGTGCGCGGTGCCACGAAAGGCATTGCGCGGGTATTGATCCAGCAGGATCAGCAAGGCCAGCGCGCCATGCGCCGAATCCAGCCAGCCTTCCAGTTCGCGCCGGGCCGCTTGCATATGCGTGGCATAAAAGGTGTCGCGAAAGGCCGCGTCAAACGCGTCGTCCTTGGTAAACCAGCGCTTGGGGCCCGCCTGTTTCCAGAACTCGATCACCGCTTCGGCCGGTTGCCCGTTCATGTTCGACATCATTACCTCCCATTGGCCTGCAGATTTCATCATTGACGCCGGCAGAATCCATTAAGTTTCCCCTCTGGAGCCGCTCCTGCTTCGCAGCGGTCGTGCCATCGCATAAAGGGTTTACCGGATGATCCAGCGTCTTGCCCAGGTTTTCAGTGATTCCAATAGCCACGTTCGCACCAAGCTGTTTGGCATCTACGGTATTTTGATCGCCATTAACGTCGGCGCCTGGCTCTGGGCGCTGGTGGCGTTTCATCAGCACCCCGTGTTACTGGGCACTGCCCTGCTGGCCTACAGTTTCGGCCTGCGCCACGCGGTGGACGCCGACCATATCGCCGCCATCGACAACGCCACCCGCAAGCTGATGCAAGAGCACAAACGCCCGGTGGCGGTGGGGTTCTTTTTCTCTCTGGGGCATTCGTCGGTGGTGGTGCTGGCCTCGATTGGCGTGGCCCTTACCGCCGCACATGTCGAGGCGTTCAAGGCGGTTGGCGGTGTGATCGGCACGTCCGTGTCAGCGGTCTTTTTGCTGGTGATCGCGCTGATGAATTTGGTGATCCTGCGGTCGATCTACAAGGCCTGGCGCCACGTGCGCGAGGGCGGCGCTTACGTCGAAGAGGATTTTGACCTGCTGCTGGCCGACCGCGGTTTCATGGCGCGAATCTTCCGCCCGCTGTTTCGCCTGATCAGCCGCAGTTGGCACCTGTACCCGCTGGGTTTTCTGTTTGGCCTGGGGTTTGACACCGCCACCGAAATCGCCCTGCTGGGCATCTCCGCCACGCAGGCGGCGCAGGGCTTATCGCCGTGGTCGATCATGGTGTTCCCGCTGCTGTTCAGCGCCGGCATGTCGCTGGTGGACACGCTGGACGGCCATTTGATGCTGGGTGCCTACGGCTGGGCGTACATGAAGCCGCTGCGCAAGCTCTACTACAACATGAGCATTACCTTGGTCTCGGTGGTCGTGGCAGTGATCATCGGCAGCATCGAGGCGCTGGGGCTGATTGCCGACCAGTTGGAGCTCAAGGGTGATTTCTGGGGCTTTATCGGCAACCTCAACGACAGCTTCGGAATGCTCGGCTACATCATCATCGGGATTTTCGTCGCCAGCTGGGCGGCGTCGGTGTTGCTGTACCGCTTGAAGGGCTTTGACCGGCTCGCCTGACGTCGAGAAGCTGTTATGACGAGCAAGCTCGCCATAACAGGCATACGCTGCAGGCCGGATGCAGGTCAGCCACATTCGGGACTGACACACTGCAATCGCGGGCAAGCCGCTCCCCCATTTGTAAATCGCGTTACGCGAGCTCAGCCCGCAGTTGACGCGCCGCGGTGACCATATGAACCAACGCCGCTTCTGTCTCCGGCCAGCCCCGGGTTTTCAAACCGCAATCCGGGTTGACCCATAGGCGCTCGGCCGGAATCCGCTGGGCGGCCTTGCGCAGCAAGTGGGCCATTGCCGACGCATCCGGCACGCGGGGCGAATGGATGTCGTAGACGCCGGGGCCGATGTCATTGGGGTACGCGAACGCTTCGAACGCGTCCAGCAGTTCCATGTCCGAGCGCGACGTCTCAATGGTGATCACGTCGGCGTCCATTGCCGCGATGGACTCGATCACATCGTTGAACTCGCTGTAGCACATGTGCGTGTGGATCTGGGTTTCGTCACGCACGCCGCAGGCACACAGGCGGAACGCTTCGGTGGCCCAATCCAGGTAGTGTTGCCACTGCGCCCGGCGCAACGGCAAGCCTTCACGGAACGCCGCTTCGTCGATCTGCACGATCTTGATGCCGGCCGCCTCCAGGTCAACCACTTCGTCACGAATCGCCAGCGCCAGTTGACGCGCCTGCACTTCGCGGCTCACGTCTTCGCGCGCAAACGACCACATCAGCATGGTCACCGGGCCGGTCAGCATGCCCTTCATCACCTTGCTGGTCAGGCCTTGGGCGTAGCGGATCCACTCCACGGTCATGGCGTTCGGGCGGCTCAGGTCGCCGAAGATCACCGCCGGTTTCACGCAGCGCGAACCGTAGCTCTGTACCCAACCGAATCGGGTGAACACGTAGCCGTCGAGTTGTTCGGCGAAGTACTCGACCATGTCGTTTCGTTCGGCTTCGCCGTGCACCAGCACGTCCAGGCCGAGGTTTTCCTGCACTTGCACGGCGTGCCTGATCTCGCTGTGCATCGCTTCGACGTACTCGGCTTCGCTCAACTTGCCGGCTTTGTACGACTGGCGCGCCAGGCGGATCGAGGCGGTTTGCGGGAACGAACCGATGGTGGTGGTCGGCAACAGCGGCAGGTTCAGGCCGGCACGTTGCTGCTCGATACGCTGGGCAAACCGCGACTGGCGCTGACTGTCCTTGGCGGTAATCGCCGCCACGCGGGCTTGTACGGCAGGCTTGTGAATTCGCGTTGAAGCCGCGCGGGCCACTTGCACGGCGCGGCTCTGCGCCAACGCGGCACGTACATTCGGCGCCTGCGGTGCGTTGACGGCCTGGGCCAGCACCGTTACTTCCGCGCACTTCTGCACCGCGAAGGCCAGCCAGCTTTTCAACTCGGCATCCAGCGTGTCTTCACGGTCCAGGTCGACCGGGCTGTGCAGCAATGAGCAGGACGGCGCCACCCACAGGCGATCACCCAACTTTTCATGTGCGTGCTGCAAGGTCGCCAGAGCCTTTTCCAGGTCGCAGCGCCAGACGTTGCGGCCATTGACCACGCCCAGGGACAACACTTTGTAAGCCGGCAGGCGATCAAGAATGGTCGGGTACTGGTCCGGTGCACGCACCAGATCGATGTGCAAACCATCGACCGGCAGGTTGGCGGCCAGGCCGAGGTTTTCTTCCAGACCACCGAAGTAGGTGGCCACGAGCTTTTTCAGCGGGTCGCGCTGGATCTGGTTGTAGGCGCGCTCAAAGGCGTTTTTCCAGTCTTGTGGCAAGTCCAGAACCAGGATCGGCTCGTCGATCTGCACCCATTCAACGCCCAGCTCAGCCAGGCGCTGGAAGATCTGGCCGTACAGCGGCAGCAGGCGGTCAAGCAGGTCAAGCTTGTCGAAGTCGACACCCTTGGCCTTGCCCAACCACAAGTAGGTCAGCGGGCCGATGACGACCGGCTTGACGTTGTGGCCCAGGTCACGGGCTTCCTTGACCTCTTCAAACAGCTGGTCCCAACCCAGGTGGAATTGCTGGTCAGCACTGAATTCAGGCACCAGATAGTGGTAGTTGGTATCGAACCACTTGGTCATTTCCTGGGCGTGGGCACCGCCGCAGCAGTTGTCGCTGACGCCACGGGCCATGCCGAACAGCGTGTGCAATGTGGCGTGGCCGTCGGCTGGGCGGAAGCGCTCAGGGATCACGCCGAACATCAATGAATGAGTCAGGACCTGGTCGTACCAGGCGAAATCACCGGCCGGCAACAGCTCGATGCCGGCTTGCTTCTGCAACGCCCAGTGAGTTTTGCGCAAGCCACGGCCAACGGCGCGCAGGCCGGCTTCGTCGAGTTCGCCCTTCCAGAACGCTTCCTGCGCTTTTTTCAGTTCACGATCGCGTCCAATGCGCGGAAATCCCAGGGAATGAGCGACTGCCATGACTTACAACTCCAATGTCGATATTTGATGGCAGCCATTGTCGACACCCACTCATCGTGAGACAAACTCATTATATTCCAGATGATCACAAGATCCGCTCATGTTGAAATCAGGTGTACATAGAACGCGTGAAACATGAAATATGCACAACCGTCCAACGCCAGGCCCATGCACCGGTTGAATACGGTGAACGCCGACGCGCCGTTGATCCGCCGCCCCAACACCGCGCCCAGCAAGGCGTAAATCCACGGCGCGCCGACCGCGCCCAGCCCCAGCAACGCCGAAACCCCGGCAATGGACGCCCCGGTGATATGCGCCGCCGGCAGCATCACGCTGGTAATCGGCAAGACCGCCACGATGCCCTTGGGGTTGAGCAACTGAATCACCAGGCCATTCCAGAACGTGAGGGCCTTGCCCGGCGTGCTTGAAGATTCTTCAACCACCGTGCGGGCAGTGAACACCTGGTAGGCGAGGTACAGCGTGTACACACCGCCGACCAGCGAGATATACGGCAGTGCCGCCTGGGAAATGATCGCCTCGCCGGTGTAGCCAAACAGCACGAACATCAACAGCATCGCGCAGCCCACGCCGAGGTAGAACCCGCTGGAGCGACGGAATTTGCCGGTGAGCCCGGCATTCAGCCCCATCAGGTTCACGGGGCCGGGGCTGTACATGACGCTGAAGGCGTAGAGGAAAATGTCCATGGAGAAACCTGCAGTAGAAGAAGTCCGGCGAGTCTACTGAGGCGGTTTGCGCTGAATCTTGTACGTTTGTGGTTCAGCGTTGCGCCTGGTGGGCGAACCACGCCATGACCACGTCGCAGCCTGCGTGGGACGCAGCCTGCGGCTGCACGCACAGCGCGTAAACGCCGCCCGTCATCAACGGTTCGCCCAACGGCACAACCAGCACACCGCGCTCGATGGATTCGGCCGCCAGGGTCAAGTCAGTCATTGCCACGCCCAGCCCGCGCGCGGCGGCGTCAAGCGCCAATTCGTCAAGGTTGAAGGGGATGTGCCGGTAGTCGTCCAGCGTGCCGGCGCCGTTGGCGGCCAACCATACGCGCCAGTCCTGCCGGTCGACTGAACGGTGCAGCAGCGCCACGTGCCGCAGGTCTGTAAAGGTTGATAACGGGCCAACTTGAGGTGCACACACCGGCACCAGCTGTTCCTGGAACAGCGTCAGGCACTTCGGATCAGTGGGCGGCGTGGGCAGGTACTGAATGTAGGCATCGCTGTCGTCGGCCGGCTCGACCCCTTCGGTGGCAACCGTCTCGATGGCCAGGGAAATGTCCGGGTGCAACCGGTAGAAATCACTCAGCTTTGGCAGCAGCCAGCGCACGGCCAGCGACACGTGCAGGCGGATGCGAAACGGGCGTGTGTGCGGCGAAATGCGGTCTTCGAGCACTTTGAGTTGCGCCAACATACTGCGCGCGTAAATCAGCACCTGCTCGCCTTCGGCTGTCAGCCGCAGGCTGCGGCTGGTGCGTGTGAACAGGGCCACGCCGAAATGGCTCTCCAATTGCTGGATCTGGCGACTGACAGCGCTCTGGGTCAGGCACAGCGTCTGCGCAGCCTGGGTGAAACTGGCGCTGTCGCTGACTTCCACCAACGCCTGCAGGCCCTGCAGCGACGGCACGTGACGAAGCTTATCCATGCGAATTCCGAATAGCTGGATGATTTTATAACGTTGGTTGTATCACCCAAGCCCCTATAGATTCCAGCCATCGACTTAAATCATTCATGCGAACAACGCATGCAGCCGAGGCACACGTGGACAATATCTGTGGCTGGATAGCCCAAACCGAACCCCTGCCCGCTCGTAACGCCTTGACCGGCACACAACAGGCCGACTGGCTGGTGATTGGCGCCGGCATCACCGGGCTCTGCGCCGCCCATAGCCTGGCAACCCTGCACCCCGAAGCGCGCATCGTGATTGTTGACCGTCAGTGCGCGGCCCAGGGCGCCTCCGCGCGAAACTCGGGGTTTGTGGTGGCGCACGAACACCCGGCCGAAAGCGAGTTGCTGGGCACCGCAGGCTTCGAGGGTTTTGAAGTGGACACCGCGATCTCACGCGCGGCGAGTGACGAGGTGCGCCAACGCATCGCCGGCCATGGCATCGACTGTGATTTTCGCGACGACGGTTACTTCTTCGCCGTGCATGACGCAGACAAGCTCGATCACGTCGACCACACACTCGCCACCTTGCTTGCCCTGGGCGCCTCTGCGCAATGCCTGCAAGGCGAGGCGCTGTGCCAGAAACTCGGCACCGCGCATTACCAGGCCGGCATCTGGTGCGGCAACGGCAACGCCCTGCTGCAACCGGCCAAGTACGTGAAGGGCTTGCTGGCCGCGTTGCCAGCCTCGGTCAGCCTGTTTGAAAACACTGACATCACCGGCCTTGAGCGCACGGGCAACGGCGCCCTGCGCGCGACCAGCCGTGCGGGCAGTATTGAAGCGCGACATGTGCTGGTGTGCCTGAATGCGTTTATCCCGCGTGTCGGGCTGGACCAAAGCGCCACGTTCCCCATGGAACTGAGTGCCAGCCTCACCCGCCCACTCACAGAAAAAGAATGCGCCGCCGCGCCCTGGGGCGTGCTGTCGACGCGGCCACTGGGTGCCACCGTGCGACTCACGCCGGACCGGCGCGTGATGATTCGCAACACCGCCGAGTACCGCACCCGCGACTTGTCCAACGCCGACTTGCTGCAGCGCCGCCAGCGCCATGTGCTGGGTTTGCAACGGCGCTTCCCGTGGCTCACCGAACAGGACATCCATTACACCTGGACCGGCCACCTCAGTGCGTCGCGGTCCGGCCAGCCGTACTTCGCCAAGGTCCAAGACAACCTGTACGCCATCGCTGGCTGCAACGGTTCCGGCGTCGCGCGCGGCACGCTGTGGGGGCGGTTGATGGCGGAGTGGGCCTCGGGGCACCAATCGCCGCTGCTGCAATCGGTGATCCAGCGTGCGCAGCCCGGTTGGTTGCCGCCGCGCCCGCTGTTCGACCTCGGCGCCCTGCTGCGCATGCGCATCGAAGCGGTGCGTGCCCGATCAGAAATCTGACAACAACAAAGGTGAATGCAATGCACATCAAGCAATGGTCCGTGGCGGTAATGCTCGGTGCGTTTTCGGCGGCCGGCTATGCCGCTGAAGAGGTGAATATCTCCAACTGGAACGGCTATATCGCCGACGACACCCTCACACGCTTTACTCAGGCCACCGGCATCACGCCCACTTACGACATCCATGACAGCAACGAAGTGCTCGAATCCAAGTTGATGACCGGCAACACCGGCTACGACGTGGTCAGCCCTTCAAACCACTTTCTGTCGCGGCTGATCAAGGCGGGCGCGATCCAGAAGCTCGACCGCAGCCAGTTGCCGAACTGGAAAAACCTCGACCCGCTGCTGATGAAAAAGCTTGAGGTCAACGACCCGGGCAACCAGTACGGCTTTCCCTATATGTGGGGCACGGCGGGTATCGGTTATAACGTCGAGAAGATCAAGGCACTCTTTGGCAGCACCGACGTCACCCGGTCCTGGAAGATGTTCTTCGATGAAGACACGATCAAAAAACTCAGCACCTGCGGCGTGGCGATCATCGACAACCCGACGCAGATCCTGCCCATTACCCTTAATTACCTGGGCCTGCCCCATCACAGCCATGAGCCGGCCGACTATAAACAGGCCGAACAGGCCCTGTTGAAAATCCGCCCTTACATCCAGTACTTCCACGCATCCAAGTACATTAGTGACTTGGCCAACGGCAATATCTGCGCGGTGATCGGTTTCAATGGCGACGTGGTGCAGGCGGCCGCGAGCGCGAAAGAAGCCAAAAACGGTATCGAGATTGCCTACTCGATCCCGCAGGAAGGCTCGACGCTGTGGCTGGACATGGTGGTGATGCCCAAGGCCGCGCCGCACGAAAAGAACGCCTACGCCTATATGAATTACCTGCTCGAGCCCAAGGTGATCGCCAACATCAGCAACAGCATCCACTACGCCAACCCCAACAGCGCGGCAGATGAGTTTCTCACGCCGGCCGTGAAACAGGACCTGGCGATCTACCCGCCGAAAAGCGTGATGGACAGCCTGTTTATCGTCGAAGACCTGCCCCCGGCGATAGCGCGGCTGGCCACCCGGCTGTGGACCAAATTGAAGACCAACACATAAGCGCGCCTGCTGCTGGCCGTAGCCCATCCATAACGCATACCATGGCTCAAAATAAACACTCAAATGAGCCCCCATGATCAAAGCCAGCCTGCGCAGTCACCTGACCCTATGGTTTGCCGGTTTATCACTGGTCACACTCCTGAGCGTGGGCCTCTATGTTGGCCATATCGCCACCGAGCAGATGAAGCAGGCCAGCGGCAACTCGCTGCTCAGCACGGCGCGCTCGACGGCCGCGCTGTTGGCCGTGCAACTGCGCGAGCGGCAACTGGAAGTGTCGCTGTTGAGCAAGGCACCGATCATGCGCAAGGGCGACCTGACCGCGCCGGATATTCTGACGCTGATGGAACTGCGCACCCAATCGCGCGCGGAGTATGCATGGATGGGCGTGGCCGATGCTGACGGGCGCGTGCGCCAGGCGGTCAACGGCTTGCTGGTCAATCAATCAGTGCAGCAGCGGCCATGGTTTCAGGCCGGCATGCGCGCCGAGTACACCGGTGATCCCCACGAAGCGGTGTTGCTCGCCAAGCTGCTGCCGGGAGCGGCGGACGGTGAGCCACTGCGCTTTATCGATTTCGCCGCACCGATACGCAATGCCCAGGGTGACACGATTGGCGTGCTGGGCGCCCATGCCCACTGGAGCTGGGTCACCCAGATCGTCGATTCCGCCGTGATGCAAAAGGATGCCATTCCACAGATCGAGGCGTTGATCGTCGACATTGACGGCAAGGTGCTTTACCCGGAATTGCTCGCGGGCGAACAAATGCCGCTGGACCAACTGCACACGCCCGCTGGCTGGTTCACCGGCAACGGCTACGTCACGGCATCGGTGGCGGTGCCGAGCCCGTCGAATGCGAAAATGAACTGGTACATCATGGTGCGACAACCGTTAGACGTCGCACTGCAACCGGCGCACAACCTGCTGTACAAATTACTCATGCTGGGCGTGCTCGCGGCGTTCATCTTTGTGCTAGCCGCTTATTACCTCGCCTCGTCACTCAGCCGCCCCATCGAGCGCCTGGCCAGGTCCGCCAAACAGGTGCAAGACCAGCAGCCCGGCGCCGTCTTCCCCCAGGAGCATCCGGTGCTGGAAATCGCCCAACTGGGCCGCTCCATCAGCAGCATGACCCAATCCTTGCTGACCAAGGAGCGCGAACTGCAGGAAGCCAATGCCTCGCTGGAAGCCACCGTCACCCAGCGCACTGCCGCCCTCACCCAGGCCAATGCCGACCTGCTGAAACTGGCCACGCACGACGCACTGACCGGCGTTTACAACCGCCGCCGTTTCGACGAAAAACTCGCCGAGAGCAGCCTGTTGTTCCAACGCACCGGCCGCACCTTTGCCTTGCTGCTGATCGACGCCGACTATTTCAAGCGCGTCAACGACACCTACGGTCACGCCGTCGGCGATGACGTGCTGTGCCAACTGGCGGCGCTGATCGAGAGCACCACGCGCGCCACCGACTTTGTCGCGCGATACGGCGGTGAAGAATTTGCGGTATTGCTGCCGGAGGTTGAAGAGCCGGACAGCCCCGACGTGGTTGCCGAAAAAATCCGTGCGGCCGTGGCGGCGGCAGACTTCCCGACAGTGGGCCAGGTTACGGTGAGTATTGGTGTGAGCATCGCGCAGCCCTCGGACCGCGATTCCCTGGGGCTGCTCAAGCGGGCGGACATGCAATTGTATGAGGCCAAGGGCGCAGGCCGGAATCGGGTGTCGTGAGCGACACTGATGAACCACTGTGGCTTGCTGTGTTAAGTGGGCTTCCTGTAGCGAGCGGGCTTGCCCCGCGTTGGGCTGCGCAGCAGCCCCACTAAGAGCGCCGCACCCATTCGGGCACATCGCGCCAGCCGGGTTCAGGGCGGCTTCGCCCCCCAACGCG
This sequence comes from Pseudomonas sp. Larv2_ips, assembly GCF_963879675.1. NCBI lineage: Bacteria > Pseudomonadati > Pseudomonadota > Gammaproteobacteria > Pseudomonadales > Pseudomonadaceae > Pseudomonas > Pseudomonas sp. Larv2_ips. Next base: position 893,400 of record NZ_CAWOAW010000027.1, on the reverse strand, counting down.
GGGCAAGCCCGCTCGCCACAACAAGCCCGCTAGCCACAACAGGTCCGCTAGCAACAGCGAGCCCTGTTTCCCGCAGCGATTCATTCACCCCAGCCTCTGCGTGCTGAAATAAACTGTGCGGGTACCTAGTGGGATTATTTATGACCCAACCCAGTGAAGACTTTTCGATACGCACGTTGGAAGACCCTCCCGCGCAGCTGCGCAATTTGGAAAAGCAGGCCGTTGCCGAAGGGTTCAGGTTCCTGACGCGGCTGATAACCGAATGGGAAAACCGCACGAACCGGTTTGACCAACCGGGAGAGTGCCTTGTGGGAGTCTTTCGACAGGGCCAGTTGATGGGCGTTGGAGGCCTATCCCGCGACCCATACGCAGGCCCGCAAATCGGTCGGCTACGCCGGGTATACGTTGATCCAGCGATGCGTGAGCGGCGTATTGGTAGAGATCTGGTCAGCTATTTACTGGAATACGCCGCTAAACAGTTTCAAGCAGTGCGTCTTTCCACGGATAGTCCAAGTGCCATGAAGTTTTATCTGCGCTGTGGCTTTCACCCCGTGAGCGACGACACCGCAACCCACGCAAAGTCGCTGATAACCTCAATCGGCAATGACCCGGAGACCGCATGCAGGTGATAAACAACAGCAGACCTGAGTACCTGCCCAGGCTCGAGCAACTTCTGTACGGCAATAACTACAGCGTCTCAATAGACCTGTATGGTCCACTGGATGCGAACCGACCGCTGATCGAGGTGCTTAAATCAGCGGTGAATTCGTCATGCGAAGTCCCCCGCAGTACACTCATCAGTGTTGATGAAGCCCGGGCACACATTCTTGAGTCGTTGCTCTACTCAGGTGATCCGGCTGCCGGGCCAATCGACCTGCCTGCTAAATGCAGTGAAATAACCTCGCTGGTTGAGCAACTGCTGGAAGGTGCCCAGGTCAATAAAGCCGATGCTATATACAGCTTTCACCTCGCTAAGGGCCACCCAGGCTACCCGGTGTGGTGGGAGTTCGCCCTGGATGTCCATGCGCGAGGCAGTCGTTGGATTCTGCTGGGTTGCAGCAGCGATTAGGCGTAAACCCCAATCGTGAATTGGGGCGTACGCCACTCGACGACTTACAGCAATGGAATCGAATAACTCACAAACACCCGATTCTGATCCTGGTCGCGCGCCACTTCACTGCGCGACACGCCGTTGCGCCAGCCAAACCCGACGTTTTTAAACGTGCCGCTCTGCACCACGTAATCCAGGGAGATGTCCCGTTCCCATTCGCTGGCCGTGTTGCCGGCGGTGGTGAGGATATGGTCGCCTTTCAAATACATCACCGACGCCTTCAGGCCAGGCAGGCCCAGCGCGACAAAGTTGTAGGCGTATTGCGCAAAGGCGGTGCGTTCGCCGGCCTGGATGAAGGTTTGCACGGTGCGGTCGGTGTAAAGGTACAGGCTCGAACCGCCCTCGCCTTTGTTGACCAGGCCACCCTGGTTGAGTTGGGCGAAGTTACTGTCATCGGAGACTCGCTGGTAACCCGCGGTGATCGCGTGCGGGCCCAGCGAGTAGATGAACGCGGCGCTCCAGGTGTTGTTGTCGATTTCGCCGTTGCCGTTCTGGGTGTAGCCGCCGAACTTATACCCTTCGGCACGCCCGGCCGCAGTGCTGTTCTTGCCGTCGGAGGTGGTGTTGAAATAACGCAGGTCGGTTTTCAATGAGCCGTAGTCGCCCAACGGCACTACATGGATCAACCCGGCAAAGTGCTGTTGGTAATAGTCTTCGAGGTTGGCGTAGTAATACTGGACCAGCAGGTCCTTGTTCACTTGGTAGTCGAAACCTGCGTAGTTGAATTTATTGCTCTCTTGCGTGCCACCCGCGGCCGCCAGGCCACTGCGGTCGCTGGAGCCACGGCCGGTGGTGTGCTGCAGCTGGCCGCCAATCAGCGTGAGGTTGTCGATGTCTTTGCTGGTGACCTGCGCGCCCTCGAAGGATTGCGGCAACAGGCGGCCATCGTTGCTCACCAGGATCGGCAGGTTCGGGCGCAGGTAGCCGTAGCGCAGTTCGGTCTTGGCGAAGCGCGCCTTGGCTGTCGCACCACCGCGCGCCCAGCTGTCGGCTGCCCTGCCGTCATCGGTGGGGATCATCGAGCTGCCCACGTGGCGGCCAGCGCCGCTGTCGAGGGTCACACCGAGCATGCCGACGGCGTCCAGACCAAAACCGACAGTGCCGTCGGTAAAGCCCGACTGGTAGTTGAGGATAAACGCCTGGCCCCATTCTTCGGTCTTTGACGGTGCGGCGGCGCCGTCGCGGTTATCGTTATTGAAGTAGAAGTTGCGCAGGTTCAAGTTGGCTGTGCTGTCACTCAAGAAATCAGCCGAGGCCAAGGGGCTCAGGGCAATGCCCAGGCCGCCGGTCAATACGCTCAGTACATTCAAAGTGGCTTTCATCAGGACGAACTCCGGCGCGGAATCCAGATTCCGGGCGCGTAAAAAGGGCAGCAGGATGCACGCGGCCAACTTGGGTTGGCCGCCGCGTTAACGAATATTCAAGTGCTTAGTTGAGTGAAGTGAACCTCCGTAAAACCTCAGTCAATCAATCCATGAGCGTCATAAAACGGATACGGCCCCGGGTAGTCCCCGAACACGCCGTTGTGGCTGATCAGCCCGTGCTGTGCATCCCAGCGGTGCAGCACAAAGCCTGCCGGTTCCAGGTTGAAATGCGCAGGCGCGGCGTCTTGCAGGTCGAGCACGATCTGGTGCGAAGTGCCAGGGCACACGCAACTCAGGCTGCCGCCAAAACGCCGCTGCATCGGGCGGTGCAAATGCCCGCACAACAGGCGCTCCACTTGTGGGTGACGAGCGACGACGCGCTCCAGGGCGGCGGCGTTGCCAAAGGGCTCGCGGTCCATATGGCCGATGCCGCTGCTGAACGGCGGGTGATGCAGGATCAGCAAGGTCGGCGCCTCGGGGCGCAGTGCCAATTGCGCGTCGAGCCACTGCAATTGGCTGTCGAGCAGTTGGCCGCCGTGACCACCGGGAATGGTCGAGTCCAGGCCGATCAAGCGCAGCGGATGCTCATCCACAACCCAATCCAGCGGGCCATCTGCCGACGTCGGCAGATAAGCGTGATCGCCGAACGCATCCAGTAACGGCCCGCGCGTGTCGTGGTTGCCGGGCACCAGGTAGCACGGCATGTGCAGGCGCGCCAGCTCCGGGTGCAGCACGGCGTATTCATCGGCGCGGCCAAAATCCACCAGGTCGCCGCTGATCACCACGATATCGGGCCGAGGGTAGCGGGCGTTCAGGTGGTCGACGGCGCGGCGCAGTGCGCCGAGAGTATCGACCACGCCATAGGTCAGGCGGTTACCGGCTTTAAGGTGCAGGTCGCTGATCTGCGCAACAAGAAACGGACGGTTCAAAATAAGCTCTCACGCATTCAGGGTGAACACCATGTGCGGCGCAATCGCCAGGGCAATCGGCGCGCCGACGCGGTGCAGTTGGTTGTCGCTGCTGTCCACCAGCAGCGGTTGCGGGCCGCCCACATCCACCAGCAGGCGGCTTTGTGCGCCCTGGAAGAACTGCGCGACCAGATGGCCGTGCAGGTGCCCTTCGTCTTCCATCACGCGCAGGTGTTCGGGCCGGCAGTACACGGTGCTCGGTAAACCGGCGCCGTGCCACGGCAGTTCGCCGCCGCAGACTTTGAGGCCGTGGGCAGTCCGCGCCAGCACAGAGAAGGCATTGAGGTTGCCGACGAAGCCTGCGACAAACGCATTGGCCGGCTGCTGGTAGATCTCCCGTGGGCTGGCCAGTTGCGCGATACGCCCCTGTTCCATCACCAGAATGCGGTCGCCCAGGGCCATGGCTTCGCCCTGGTCATGGGTGACGAACACCGAGGTGATGCCAAGCCCGCGCAGCAGTTGATCCAGCTCGCTGCGCAGGCGCTCGCGCAATTGCGCATCCAGGGCCGCCAGCGGCTCATCCAGCAACAGCACGTTGGGACGCGGCGCCAGGGCGCGGGCCAAGGCCACACGCTGACGCTGGCCGCCCGACAGTTCATGGATGCTGCGTTTGCCGTGGTGCTGCAAGCCCACCAGTTCCAACAGTTCCTCGCAGCGCTTGTTGCGCTCAGGCGCCGACATGCCGCGAATCTTCAAGCCGTAGACGATATTGCCGGCCACATCCAGGTTGGGAAACAGCGCGTAATTCTGAAACACCATGCCCACATCACGGCGCTCGATGGGCAGGCGGGTGACATCCTGATCGCCGAAAAACACCTGGCCGACGTCCGGGCGTTCCAGGCCGGCAATCAGGCGCAGAGTCGTGGTTTTGCCACAGCCGGAGGGGCCGAGAATTGCCAGGGTTTCGCCGCCTTCGACGCTCAGGTTCAGGTCATGCACGGCCACGGTGCCGTCGGCGAATGCCTTGCGACAGCCTTGCAGGCGGATAGTGATAGCGGTCATCGACGCTCTCCACGGGACAAACGAGCACTGATGGCCTGCAACGCAATCAGCAGCGGCACGATCATCAGCAAAAAGATAAGGGTGTAGGCGCTGGCGATTTCCAGACGCGCCGAGGCGTAGCTGTCGGCCAACCCCACCGGCAGCGTCTTGGTCATCGGCGTGTGCAGCATCCAGGTCAGGTTGAACTCACCCAGGCTCAGGGTGACCACCATCAGCACGCCGGCCAGGATGCCCGCCCGGCAATTGGGCACGACCACGCTGAAAAAACGCTTGATCGGCCCCGCGCCAAGGCTGGCGGCGGCCTCCTCCAGCACCGGCAGTTGCTGACGTTGCATCACCGCCATTACCGGGCGCACCAGGAACGGCAAGGTGAACAACACATGGCCGACCAGGATGAACAGCCAACTGCTGCGAAAGCTGCCGAACTGGCCGTAGGTCAACAGCAACGCCAACGCACTGGCCAAACCCGGCATCGCCACCGGCAGCACCATCAGCTCTTCGAAGGCGCGGCTGAAGCGGTTTTTCATGCGCACCAAGGCATAGGCCGCCGGCACGCCGATCACGCAGACGCACACTGCACAGGCCAGGGCCAGCTGCAGCGACAGCCACACCGTGGGCGAATAGGCCTGCCACACCTGCACCAGCCAGTCGAAGGTCAAGCCGCTGGACAGGCCGACGAAGAAATTACGCGTCAGCCCGGCCAGCAACGACATCAGCACCGGCACCAACATGAAGGCGCACACCAGCAGGGTAAACAGCAGTTGCATCACAAACAGCGATGAGCGCTTCACAGGACCGTCCCCGCGTTTTTCACCAGGCGACGCGTGAGCAGCAACACCGCCCAGGTCACTGCACCGAGTACCACCGACAGCGCGGCGGCGACGGCAAAGTTGGCGTAGTTGGTGAACACGTTGTAGATCGCCACCGGGGTGACGTTCAGCCGCGTGCCCAAGGTAAAGGCGGTACCGAACGCGCCCATGGACGTGGCAAAGCAGATCGCCCCGCAGGAGGCCAGCGCAGGCGCCAGCCCCGGCACGATCACGTCGCACACCACGCGCCAGTGCCCGGCGCCCAGTGAGTGCGCGGCCTCTTCCAGGCTGCGGTCGAGGCTTTCGCACGCGGCCATTACCGTGAGGATCACCCGTGGGATCGAGAAGTACAGGTAGCCGACAAACAGCCCCGCCAGCGAGTACGCAAAAATCCAGCGCTCACCGGCCAGTTGCAGGCCCAGGGCCGCAAACAGGCCTTGGCGTCCGGCCAGCAGGATCACCAGAAAGCCCACCACCACGCCGGGAAACGCCAATGGAAAGGTGAGCAATGCCACCAATGCCGAACGCCCGAAGAACTGCTGACGTGCGAGAAACACGCCGCTGATGCCGCCGATCAGTAACGCCGTGAGCGTCACAATCACGGCCAGCACACAGGTCTGCGCCAGGCTGCCCAGGTACTGCGTGCTGCTGAGCACCTGCCAATAACCGCTGCCGTTGCTGTCGCGGCTCTCGGTGCCGAGCACCATCAGGTGCGCCAGCGGCAACAGCCAGAACGCGAACAGCACCGCCAAGGCCGGGGCCAGTGCCCAGGCTGCATGTTTTGCCGATGCGACCACTTACTTGACCTCGTTCAGGTAACGGGCGGCGAAGGCTTCCTGCACAGCGGCCATTTTTTCGTAGTCCACCACGCCAGCGCGGGCGTAGTCGCTGTCGGGCAGGAACTGCGCGGCGACGTCGGCCGGCATTTTCATTGGGCGCACCGGACGCAGGTAGGCCTTGGCCCAGAGTGCCTGGCCTGCATCGGAGAGCACGAAATCGAGGACCTTTTCAGCGTTGGCGCGGTGCGGCGCATTGGCCACCAGGCTCATCACGTACGGCACGCTGATGCTGCCTTCTTTGGGGATCACGAAGGCAACGTTGGCGTTGTCCTTGTAACGCGCGCGGTAGGCGTTGAAGTCGTAGTCCACCAGAATCGGCAGCTCACCGGACAGCACCCGCGCATAGGCGGTTTGCTTGGGCACGATGGGTGCGTTTTTGGCGAGTTTCTGGAAATAGTCGATGGCCGGGGCAAAGTTATCCAGATCGCCGCCCAAAGCACGATTGATCGCCACCGCCGAGACGTAGCCGACAAACGCGCTGGACGGATCGAGGTAACCGACCATGCCTTTGTACTCAGGCTTGAGCAGGTCGGCCCAGCTTTGCGGCACGGGCAAGCCGCCCAGTGCATCGACGTTGACCATGATGCCCAAAGTGCCGGAGTGAATCGCAAACCAGTGGCCGGTCGGGTCTTTCAGGCCGGCTGGAATCTGCTCCCAGCCTTTGGGCTTGTAGGTGCCGACCACGTCGGCTTTTTGCGCCTGCAAGCCGAAGGTCACGCCGTAATACACCACGTCGGCCACCGGCGCGGCTTTCTCCGCCACCAACTGCGCCAGCGACTGGCCGGAGTTCTTGTTGTCCAGCGGCACCTGCACGCCGGTAGTGGCGGCGATGGCCTGGAGTTGGCTGCCCCAATCGGCCCAGTCGGGTGGGCAGTTGTAGCAAATCGCGGTGTCGGCCGCCTGGGCAAGGCTGGCCATGCCGCACAGCAGCACGGTTGCCAGGGTTTTACTGAACGCGCGCATCGGGTGTCTCCTCAAGGGGTTGAGTGCTGTCGCCAGGCCGGATATGGCACGGCAGGCAATGGGAAATCGGAGCGTTGCCGGCGATCTGCGCGAGCAATTGGTCAATCACCGTGCTGGCCAGCAGGCCGATGGGCTGCACCACGCTGCACAGCGTCGGGTGCATCTGGGTGCCGAGGGCGATGCCGTCAAAGCCCATCACCGAGAGTTGCTCGGGCACATTCCAGGCGTTGCGGCGCAGCTCGGCGATCAGGCTGATCGCGAGGAAATCGTTGGAACACACCAGCGCAGTCGGCGCCTGGGGGCCTTGGAGGAACGGCTCGATCGCCGCGAAGGCGGCCTGGGTGTGGGCCGGCATTTCAATCACTGCGCGGCTTTCAAGCCCGTACTCGCGCATCGCGTCGCAATAGCCGGCGTAGCGCAGGCGCGCGCGGTCGGACTGCAACGCGGGGCCGGCGACCATGCTGATGCGTCGGTGCCCCGCTTCGAGCAAATAACGCGTAGCCAGGGCCATGCCCGCGCGGTTGTCGACCGACACGGCGCTGTAGCTCGGGTTGCTCGGTTGGTGATAAGCCAGCACGAACGGCGTTTGTTCGCTGGCGAGGCTGTTGAGCACGCTATTGCTTTCGGCATCGGTGACCGTCAGCACCAGCCCGTCGACGCGTTGGCGTAGCAACTCCTCCACAACGATGCTTTCGCGTTCGCTGCTGTAGTCGGTGGTCGCCAGCAACAGGCTGTAGCCGCGCAGCCGCGCGGCACGCTCCATGGCCTGGAGCTGTTCGGCAAACACCGGGTTGAGCAGGTTGGGCACCACCACGCCAATCAGCTGGGTGGTTTGCAGGCGCAGTTGACGGCCGAGCAGGTTCGGTCTAAAGCCCAGCTCGCGGGCGGCGGCGAACACCTGCTCACGGGTGGCCGGGCGCACTTGGTCGGGGGAAGCAAAGGTGCGGGCGGCAGTGGCGCGGGATACCCCGGCCAGCTGCGCAACGTCTTTTAGGTCAGTCATGCTCACTCGCTTGAGATCGATCTCATTGGCGAGGACAGTAACCAGGGAATATGGCAGTAGCGTGGTGCCAAGATGACGGTTTGATGGCAGCGCCCCCGTGCTCAATGTGGGAAGGGGCTTGCCTCCGACAGCGGTGGGTCAACAAAGAAAAGGCTGGCTGACACACCGCAATCGGGGGCAAGCCCCCTCCCACATTAGATCGGTGTATAGCCACAGATAGTCATACTGCGCGGGTATGCTTGAAAAATCGGCGCAGCAAAATCCGCCCGCTAACCTTTCGATCTGATCCAAGTGCGGGCACAATGCGTGTCCTTTTTTGGCAGGCACCGCCGCAGGCTCTCAAAAATGATCAAAACGCCGTACTACCTCATCGATAAACAGAAACTTCTGGTGAACATGCAGAAGATTGCTTACGTGCGCGAGCAGTCCGGCGCCAAGGCCCTGCTGGCGCTCAAGTGCTTTGCCACCTGGTCGGTGTTCGACCTGATGCAGCAATACATGGACGGCACCACCTCGTCGTCGCTGTATGAGCTCAAGCTGGGTCGCCAGAAGTTCGAAGGCGAGGCGCACGCCTACAGCGTGGCCTGGGCCGACGATGAAATCGAGGAGATGCTGGATAACTGCGACAAGATCATCTTCAACTCCATCAGCCAGCTGCAGCGCTTTGCCGAGCGTTCCGAAGGCAAGACCCGCGGCCTGCGTGTGAACCCGCAGGTGAGCAGTTCCGACTACCTGCTGGCCGACCCGGCGCGCCCGTTCAGCCGTCTGGGCGAATGGGACCCGGTGAAGATCGAAGGCGTGATCGAGCAGATCTCCGGTTTCATGTTCCACAACAACTGCGAGAACGGCGATTTCAGCCTGTTCGACAAGATGCTGGGCACCATCGAAGGACGCTTCGGCGCGCTGCTGCACAAGGTCAAGTGGGTCAGCCTCGGCGGCGGCATCCACTTCACCGGCGAAGGCTATGCCATCGACGCGTTCTGCGCCCGTTTGAAGGCGTTCTCCGAGAAGTACGGCGTGCAGGTCTACCTGGAGCCGGGAGAAGCGGCGATCACCAACAGTGCTTCGCTGGAAGTCACCGTGCTCGACACGCTCTACAACGGCAAAAACCTCGCCGTGGTCGACAGCTCCATCGAAGCCCACCTGCTGGACCTGCTGATCTATCGCCTCAACGCCAAGCTGGCGCCAAGCAAGGGTGATCACACTTATATGGTGTGCGGCAAATCCTGCCTGGCCGGGGACATCTTCGGCGAATACCAATTTGATCGTCCGCTGGCCATCGGCGATCGGCTGTCGTTCATCGACACCGCGGGCTACACCATGGTCAAGAAAAACTGGTTCAACGGCCTGAAAATGCCGTCCATCGTAGTGAAACAACTCGACGGTACCGTCGAGGTGGTTCGTGAATTTGGTTACGACGACTACCTGTCCAGCCTTTCGTAAGCTGGCGGATAAAGGAGAGATAAAGCAATTGAAAAAGAACGTTCTTATCATTGGTGCAGGAGGTGTCGCCAAGGTGGTGGCCCACAAGTGCGCGCAGCACAACGACGAACTCGGTCGTATTGCTATCGCGTCGCGCAACATCTCCAAATGCCAGGCCATCATCGACAGCGTCAAGGCCAAGGGTAGCCTCAAGGTTCCCGCCGACATCCAAGCCTTCGCGCTGAACGCCCTGGACGTGGAAGCGACCAAGGCCCTGATCCGCGAGACCGACTCGCAGATCGTCATCAACGTAGGTTCCGCCTTCCTCAACATGTCGGTGCTGCGCGCCTGCATCGATACCGGCGTTGCTTACCTGGACACCGCCATCCACGAAGAGCCGGGCAAGGTCTGCGAGACCCCGCCGTGGTACGGCAACTACGAATGGAACCACCTGGAAGAGTGCAAACAGAAGAACATCACCGCCATCCTTGGCGTGGGCTTCGACCCGGGTGTCGTCAACGCGTACGCCGCGCTGGCGCAGCAACAGCATTTCGACCGCATTGATTCGATCGACATTCTCGACGTCAATGCCGGCAGCCATGGCAAATACTTTGCCACCAACTTCGACCCGGAAATCAACTTCCGCGAATTCACCGGGCAGGTGTGGAGCTGGCAGAACAGCCAGTGGACCAGCAACACCATGTTCGAAGTCAAACGCACCGACGACCTGCCGGTAGTCGGTTCGCAAAACCTGTACCTGACCGGCCACGATGAAGTGCACTCGCTGTCGAAAAACCTCGACGTGCCCAACGTGCGTTTCTGGATGAGCTTCGGCGAACACTACATCAACGTGTTCACCGTCCTGAAAAACCTCGGCCTGCTCTCCGAAAAACCGGTCACCACCGCCGAAGGCCTGGAAGTGGTGCCGTTGAAACTGGTCAAGGCCGTACTGCCCGACCCGTCTTCGCTCGCCCCTGGCTACACCGGCAAGACCTGCATCGGCGACCTGGTCAAAGGCACCAAAGATGGCCAGCCGCGTGAGATGTTCATCTACAACGTGGCCGATCACGAAGAAGCCTTTGCTGAAACGGACAGCCAGGGCATTTCCTACACCGCAGGCGTGCCACCAGTGGCCGCTGCGCTGCTGGTAGCACGTGGCGAGTGGGACGTGAAGCACATGGCCAACGTCGAGGAGCTGCCGGCCGAGCCGTTCCTCAAAGCGCTGGACGTGATGGGCTTGCCGACTCGGATCAAAGACGAGAACGGTGACCGTGCGTGGGATGCGACTGCCTGAATAGGCGGTAGTTGACCGAACAAAAAAATGCGCCCTCAGGGGCGCATTTTTTGTTCGGGCACATGGAGACACGTCAGCACACTGACGCTCTAAATGTGGGAGCAGGCTTGCCTGCGATAGCGGTCTTGCAGTGGCGGATGTGTTGGCTGACCCACCGCCATCGCAGGCAAGCCAGCTCCCACATTTTTGGATCTGCGCCGCGCCTGTTATCCCTGAGGACTCGGCGCCCGCAAGCACCACCATCACCAGACGATCATTCGAATTCACTGAAGACCAAATGGTGGGAGCTGACTTGCCTGCGATGGCGGTGGTCAACCAACACACCCATCACTGAAACACCCCAATCGCAGGCAAGCCAGCTCCCACAGGGCATCTGACACCTCCAGGTGTTTTCGCACCGCTTCACGACCGCGTTCAGCTCATAGCTCGCAGGCTTCACCCTCGTCGTTGAAGAAATAGATATTCTCGTGCTTGTAACCCCAGCGGCCTCCCCGCTCACGGATGTGCGGTTCGAAGGTAAAACACGCCACTTCGTCGAGACGCCGAAGGTTGCCCGCTTCAATATAAAGCCGCTGAGCACGCTGTTCGCAGAGGCTGTGGCCAACGTTGGCGGCGAAATCCAGGTTCTCGAAACCGGCCGTCTCGATCAGATCATTGGCAAATTCATACAGCGCATTGAAGGTGGTTTCAGGCCGCACAAAGCGTCGCATGCTGTCGTGCAATGCGCGTTCGGCCCCATGGCCCCGGCTGAATTCGACCCCTGTCGGCATCGCCCGGCAAATACCGTCTTCCATGTAAAACGACCGCGCGCAATCGCCCCACTGGCTGCCTGACCTTGGGCTTAGATCCACGGTGATCAGGTTGTGGCTTCCCACCCGTTCCTCAGCAGGCAGATAGTCGCGACCCGACACGGACAGCAGGCTGCGCGAACCTAGCAATACAAAGGCCGGGCAGTCGTAGTACCAGGTGTCCGGGTAGCCGGCGTCGGTGAGTAACTGCGTGGCAATTCGGGCGATGCTCGCTTCTGTCGACTCGGGCTTGATGCACGCCACAAGTTGCTGCAACACCGACTTGGCGGCGGTTTGAACGGCAAGGTTAGGCAACATCGGCACGCTCCGGCGACTCGTCGCGTCGGTCATGTTTTCGAGGTTGTGATAGTAGCAGCCGGCATGAGGGCGTACGGTGGTTCGTAGTGTCCGCCCACTCGGCGGCTCAAGGAGTCACCCCCCATGCAGACAACCTGGCTGATCACTGGCAGCTCATCGGGCATCGGCAAAGCCCTTATAGAACAACTGCTTGAACGCGGCGATCGAGTGGTGGCGACGCTGCGCAAACCCGAAGTTTTGGACGAACTGAAGGCGCGCTATCCCGAGCAACTGTGGCTCGCGCAGCTGGACGTGACCGACACGCCCGCCATCCGCCGCGTGATCAAACAGGCCTTTACCGAGCTGGGGCGCATTGATGTGGTGGTCAGCAGCGCAGGCTATGCGCTGTTTGGCGCGGCGGAGGAAGTCAGCGACGAACAGATCGACCAGCAGCTGCAAACCAACCTGGTGGGTTCGATCCAGGTGATTCGCGCGTGCCTGCCCTTCCTGCGTGAACAAGGCGGCGGCCGGGTGTTGCAGGTGTCGTCCGAAGGCGGACAATTGGCTTATCCGAATTTCAGCCTGTACCACACGAGCAAGTGGGCGATTGAAGGTTTCGTTGAGTCAGTGGCCCAGGAGGTGGCGCCATTCGGCATCGAATTCACATTGGTGGAACCCGGCCCCACGCGCACCAACTTTGGTGCGGCCCTGGTGAGCCCGCCGCCGATGGCGGTGTATGACCAGACGCCCGCCGGGGATGTGCGCAGGGCGGTGGCCAGTGGTGGGTTTGCACTCACCGGCGACCCGGTGAAGATGGCCAAGGCGATGCTGGAGGTGGCCGCTGTGAGTCCAGCGCCAAAACGGCTGTTGTTGGGCACCGGTGCGTATGAGCGTGTGCACGGGGTGTTGACCGAGCGGTTGGCGGCGTTGGAGCAGCAGCAAGAGGTGGCGCACAGTACCGAGATCGACTGATCGGGCGCGTCGATAAACGGTGCACTGGGTTTGCGGCTCATCGACTGTTCACTGCGCGCAGATCCAGACACTGAACCCTGCTGGTCAACGCCTGCGAGGATTTGGCACCCGTCGGTGGAATTGCATCCCGCCTGGCCTTTGAAATCGACGGCTCCCAACGCGATGTCGCGCTAGGCATCTGCCGAAAGCTCGAAGGTGTCCAGTTGTTGTTGGACAAAGCCCTGAACGTGGCCCACTCGACGGCTTGAGATAGACGAGGTAGAGCGCCTGAGCTATCTTCGGGCGCTCTATCGAAAGCCCAAAACAGGAAGTTACCGCTTGAGCACGTCGCCCCTACTGCGAGGCCGCACCTTCGCCCTCCTCGCCGGCCTGGCCTTTATTGCCGTGGACCAACTGGTCAAACTGCTGGCCCTGGTTTCACTGCACGCCAACAGCTTCAAAATCGGCTCTAACCCGATCAACCTGGCGCTGGAACTGAGCCTCAACCCCGGCGCCTTCCTCAGCCTGGGCGCCGCGTTGCCGCCGCAGGTCAAACAACTGATCTTTATCGTCGGCGTGGCCATCGTGGTTGCCTGGGCGATGGTGTGGTCGCTGTCCAACTGGAGCCAGCCATTGCGTAAAGTCTTGCCGCTTTACGCGATTGCCCTGGGTGGTATCGCCAACTTGATCGACCGTGTTTTTCGCGACGGGCAGGTGGTGGATTACATGGTGCTGAACGTGGGGCCGACGCATACCGGCGTGTTCAACATTGCCGATATCGCGATTACGGCCGGGGCGTTGTTCTTGATGCTCGATTTGTTCGTTAAGCCGCGCAACGCCTAACCAGCAAAGGGATTTCAGGGCATCAACCCTGAATCCCCAGGCCATCAAAACACCGACCACCCAATCCGCTCGCTCAACAATTCCAACGCCTTCATCCCGGCCAGCGAATTGCCCGCCGCATTCAACTCCGGCGACCACACGCACACGGTGAACTGGCCCGGCACCACCGCGACAATCCCGCCACCTACCCCGCTCTTGCCCGGTAAACCCACGCGATAGGCAAAATTGCCCGCCTCGTCATACAGCCCGCTGGTGGCCATGATCGAGTTGACTTGCTTGGTCTGGCGCGCTGTCAAAATCTGCTCGCCGCTGTGGGCACTCACGCCTTCGTTGGCGAGGAAACTGAAGGCCCTGGCCAGGTCCAGGCAGCTCATTTGCAACGCGCAGTAGTTGAAGTAACTGTGCAGCACTGCGTCCACGTCGTTGTGGAAGTTGCCGAAGGCTTTCATCAGGTAGGCCATGGCCGCGTTGCGTGCACCGTGTTGGGCTTCGGAGTCGGCGACGACGCTGTTGACCAGGATCTGCGGGTTGCCCGACAGGCGCCGCACGAAGTCGCGCATCGACAGGATCGGCACGGCAAAGCGCGACTGGTTGATGTCGCAGATCACCAGCGCGCCGGCGTTGATGAACGGGTTGCGTGGGCGGCCGCGTTCGAATTCCAGCTGCACCATGGAATTGAACGGTTGCCCCGACGGTTCGTGGCCCAAGCGTTCCCAGATGGTTTCGCCGCCGTGATCGATGGCCTGCACCAGGCTGAACACCTTGGAAATGCTCTGCACCGAGAACAGCGTGTCGGCATCACCGGCGCAGTAGGCCGAGCCGTCGTTGCCGTACACGGCGATACCGAGTTGATTGGCGGGCACATCGGCCAGTGCGGGGATGTAATCGGCGACTTTGCCCTGGCCGATCAGTGGACGAACTTCGTCGAGGATCGACTCGAGCAGCGCCTGCATGTCTTGTCCGGTCATTGTTTCTTTGAATCAGTGATAAACGGGGCGCGCAGGATACCTGAAACGCGCCGCTCAGGTGGCGCACTAGGGAACGTGAAGTCCAGCAGGGCAATACAGCGTTTTCATAGGGTGTGCATGGGTCAACTTCCAGGTAGGGATCGCTCGTCAATCAAAGGAGTCCAATAGCCCGTACACTGCGCCGCTGCGCTTACTCCACGAGGACTTTTGCATGAAATTGATGATTGGCTTGGCCGCCCTGTTGCTGGTATCGGCCTGCTCGACCCACTCGCCCACCGCTGCGCCGGCGCAGGATTCCGCCGCATCCACCTGCCTGGCGGGCGGTGGCACGATGAGGCAGGTCGGCAAGTTGCAGAGCTGGAAGTGCATCACGCCGTACAGGGACGCGGGCAAGGCGTGCACCGATTCGAGCCAGTGCGAGGGTGAGTGTCAGACCAGTGTGACCACGCAATCGGGCAACGGCCCTGTAGCGGGTACGTGCCAGGTGGATAACAGCCACTTCGGCTGCTCGGCGACGGTGGAGAAAGGCAAGCTGGGCCGGGCGATTTGTGTGGATTGATGGGCGCCGCCAAAACAGTCCAGGAGCGGGCTTGCTCGCGAAGGCGCAGTGTCAGTCACTGGGTGTGTCGCTGACCCGCCGCATTCGCGAGCAAGCCCGCTCCCACAGTTTTCACCGCGTACACCTCGAAAGTGCGCGACGTTGGAGACTGGCTCATCCAGCACAGTAGGCCGAACGGTGTGCGTGAACCAAAGGGCGCCACCGAATAATGTGGGAGCGGGCTTGCTCGCGAAGGCGCAGTGTCAGTCACCGGGTGTGTCGCTGACCCGCCGCATTCGCGAGCAAGCCCGCTCCCACAGTTTTAACTGCGTACACCTAGAAAGTGCGCGACGTTGAAGACTGGCTCATTCATCACCGTCGTGCCGAGTGGTTTGCGTGGGCTCCTGAACGCCACCTAACCCCTGTGGGAGCTGGCTTGCCTGCGATGAGGGCGTGTCAGCTGACATCAATGCTGCTGACCCACCGCTATCGCAGGCAAGCCAGCTCCCACAGTTTTGACTGCGTACACCTAGAAAGTGCGCGACGTTGGAAGCGGGTTCATCTATCACCGTAGGCCGAACGGTGTGCCTGAACCAAAGGGCGCCACCGAATAATGTGGGAGCGGGCTTGCCTGCGATGAGGGCGTGTCAGCTGACATCAATGTTGCTGACCCACCGCTATCGCAGCCAAGCCAGCTCCCACAGCTTTGACTGCGTACACCTAGAAAGTGCGCGACGTTGGAAACCGGCTCATCCAGCACAGTAGGCCGAACGGTGTGCCTGAACCAAAGGGCGCCACCGAATAATGTGGGAGCGGGCTTGCTCGCGAAGGCGCAGTGTCAGTCACTGAAGGTGTAGCTGACCCACCGCCTTCGCGAGCAAGCCGCCCCCACCGTTTTCAATGAGCACACGTCAAAAGTGCGCCACGTCGGATATCTGCTCATCCAGCACATCCCGCGCCAGCGCCCATGCCTGGTCCTTGGACTCTACGACCAGCAGTGGGTAGCCCCAGGCTTTGCCGAACATCGCGGCAAATGGCTTGAGGGCCAGGCGTTGGGCGGCACTGGGTTCTACCTGGATCATGCCTTTGACGAAGGTGCGCAGCGCCTGTTTGTTTTTCTTCATCCAGATCGAGGCTTGCCTGCGCTCCTCGTGAGAGTGCTCGTGGGCGTTTTCGTCCACGGATTTTTCGTGCAGCAGCAAGAAGGCCTGCTCTCTGGCCAACAACCCTTCAAAGACCACAAAGGCATCTTCCGGGCCGCCTTCGTTGGGCGCGTCGAAGATGATTTTCACCACGGGGAACGTTGTACTGTCGAGTCGCATGGCACAGCTCCTGAATGAGAGTAGATCTCACTATAGTGACCACGCCACTGGACGGCATTGCACAGAATAGCCAGACTGTTTCGCAATTCAGCCAAGCTGCGAATCGAATATGAAGCACCACCGCCTCGATCTGCATCATCCCTCGATGTCCAAGGATGCCGACGTGTTCCCGCGTGCGGTGGTGGCCGTGAGTGCCAGCAGCACCAGCGAACGCTGGGAGCACACGCCGCACTCACATCGCAAAGGCCAACTGATGTACACCCTGCGCGGGGTGATTCACTGTCAGATCGAGGCCGGTATCTGGATCGTGCCGCCCCAGTGCGCGCTGTGGATTCCCGGTGGCCTGCCGCACGCCGCGAGGGGTTCAGGTGAGGCCGAGGTGTATTGCCTGTTGATCGATCCCGACGTCAGCGGCGCCCTGCCCGCGCAATGCTGCACCCTGGCTGTGTCGGGCCTGTTGCATGAGTTGATCGGCAAGGCGGTGAGTTTCCCGCAGCTGTATGACGAAGACGGCGCCCAGGGACGTTTGATCAACACGCTGCTCGATGAACTGGCCCAGGCACCGGTCGAAGCCCTGCATTTGCCCATGCCCCAGGACCCGAGGCTGCGACGCCTGGCGGAGAGTTTGCTGGCCGACCCCAGCGACAAGGCCACCCTCAGCCAATGGGCCGTGCGCATCGGCATGAGCGAGCGCAGCATGACGCGCTTGCTGTTGGAGGAGCTGGGCCTGAGCTTCGGTCGCTGGCGCAGGCAGTTGCATGTGATCCTGTCTCTGCAACGCCTGGCCAAGGGTGAAAGCGTGCAGCGCGTGGCGCTGGACCTGGGCTATGAAAACGCCAGCGGTTTTATCACCATGTTCCGCAAAGCCGTGGGCCAGCCACCGGCGCGTTACCTGGCGGACCGCGCCGGGGCGTCGAGTACCACGCCTGCAGCCATTTCGATGCACTCGGGCGCCTGATCAGCGCTGCACCGGGACCCGAATATCGCCGCTGCGGCACTGAGTCTTGACGCTTGCGGGGCAACCGGCAAAGCGCAATTCCTTGGTCAGGCACACGCGCACTTCGGACAGCACCTTGCCCTTGCAGATCACAGCCATGCCATGGTCGCCCATGGCCGGGTTGCTCTGGCGAAACAGGTGTTCGATGTCGCGCGCTTCCAGGTAGTTGGGCACATTGAACGGCTGCAACTGCGGCGGAATCTGCACTGTCGCCAGCGCCGCATCCGTCGCGTCCAGATAGCGCGACGCATCCAGACCGCTGCACGTGCCGTGCCTGGACCATTCATGTTTAAGCAGCGTGCGCGTGGGGAATATCAAAGCGCCCTTGGCCAGTTCCTGCGCCGACAACCGCGATTGCGGGTCACACGATGCAGGCCACCCGCCTTTGGCGTATTGCGGCCATAGCCCATGCAAGACAAACCCATAGCCCTTGCCGGAGCATTGTTGGTTGTCCGGGTGCGTGAGGCAAAACGTCGGCGACCACGACAGTGACAGCAGGTAAAAATCAAAATCTCCCGCGGGCCTCTGCTCGCGTGGCGCCGCTTGCGCCACCATGCTGGCCAGCACCAGCCACAGCGCTATCCAGGCTGTCTTGTAGTTCATCCATCTGTTCCTTGAAAACATAGGCGCCGCGCACCGCAGGACGGTTACTCGGGGCGGTTGGGATTGCGCTGCAGTACCTTGTCCAGAACCCGATCGGTCTTCAACGCCTCGATCGCCAGCGAAGGATGCTCGACCTCGCCACGAATGTGGGCGTTCATCGCCAGCACATGGTGCCACTGGATATGCGCATGGCAAGGTACTTCGAGCACTTCGTCGACTTCGCCTTCAAGGCGCAATGGCTGGTCTTCGAACACGGCAAAGGTGATGCGGCCGCGGCTGCCGATCAGCTCTACGCGGTCTTCGCGGCGGTCCGCAACGAAGTTCCAGCAGCCCATGCCCAGCGCGCCGGAACCGAAGGTCCAGCAGGCCGTCACCGCATCTTCGGCGGCATATTCCCCGGCCTGTCGGGCGGTAAACCCGGTGACTTCGACGATATCGCCGGCCAGAAACTGAAACAAATCAAACCCGTGGCTGGCGAGGTCAGCAAAATAGCCGCCACCGGCAACAGCCGGGTCGGTACGCCAATTGGCGGCACTGGCGTCCGCGGCGGCCGGTGGTTTGCTCAAGGTCCAGATCACTTGGCGCAATTCACCGATGCGCCCGTCTCGCAGCCAGTCACGCACCTGCTCAAAGCGCGGCAGCGAGCGGCGGTAGTAGGAAACAAACAAGTGCAACCCGGCGCGTTCGAAGGTGCGCTGCATCAACGCGCTTTGCTCAGCGTTGAGGGCCATGGGTTTCTCGACACAGCAATGTTTGCCGGCGGCCGCCACCATCAGGCTGTATTCAAGGTGGCTGTCAGGCGGTGTAGCGATGTACACGGCGTCCACTTCAGGGTCGTCGATCAGTGCCTGAGCGTCGGTATAGAAGCGCGCAATGCCGTGGCGTGCCGCATAATCGCGCACCGCCTCCTCGCGACGCCCCATCACGGCCACCAGTGCCGAACCTGGCGCTTTGTAGAAAGCGGGTCCACTCTTCAATTCAGTGACACTGCCACAACCGATCATGCCCCAACGTACGGTAGTCATCTGTTCTCCTCGTCCGTTTTCATCAATCGGTCAGTATCCACATCCCCACCCGTGCGCGCCATAAGCACTTAGCATGACAATTGCATTACACTTTTATGACATACATCCCGCTGCGGGGGCACACACGATGAAAATAAGGGCCACGGTCATTTGCGAACACGAGGGGCATATCCTCTTCGTGCGCAAGGCCAGATCGAAATGGGCATTGCCCGGCGGCAAGGTCGAGCGCGACGAGCGCCCGGTCGGCGCGGCCGAACGAGAGTTGGAAGAAGAAACCGGATTGAACGTGGACGGCTTGCTGTACTTGCAGGAATTGAAGGCCCGCGACACCGTGCACCACGTGTTCGAAGCCTCGGTGGTGAATATTGCCGAGGCACGACCTTGCAACGAGATCGTCGATTGCCGCTGGCACGCCTATGCCGCCCTGGACGAACTGGACACCACCGACGCCACCCGCCACATCGTCAAATCCTTCCTGCGCCGCTTGTAATTCCGCGCTCTGCACGCTCACCACGCCATTCGCTTTCTGCCGTTCGACAAAGGATTTGACGAACGCGGCAGCGGCCGTATGCGCCACCGAAACCGCGCGAGAGTCGCCGAATAGGGCATCTTCGAAAGATGGGCCGGTTAGCCTAAGAGCTTGCGCGGTGAAAAATGTGGGAGCGGGCTTGCTCGCGAAGGCGGCATGTCAGTCAATGAATTCGTACCCGACCCACCGGCTTCGCGGGCAAGCCCGCTCCCACATTGGGTTTCCCTACTGTCAGGTAGCTTGCAACCCGCCGCCGCACAGCGAAGAAGCGCTTTTGTTGTAACCCATCAGGGCGTGGTGCCTTGCTTTTGATCGAGACTCGGCCCCAGAAAGGTGACCGACACTCGGGTTGTTGTGCCCGCACTGGCGCCTTCGCGGCCTCGCCAAAGCTCGACGGCTCCCCCACTGGATCTGCACAGGAACGTGAACGCTAAACCACCACTTCCCGCTCCAACACCAAGGTAATCCCGGTCTGCCCGTACGCCTTGGACACCCCATTCATGGCCTTGAAGTCGGCAAAATCCTCACCATCATTCGGGTCCATGTACCCACCGCCCGGCCGCTCCATCACATAGTGCAGGCCAATCAAAAACGTCGTCACCACGATCAACGCACGCCGGTTCGCCGCCAACGTCGGAGGTTTGCCATGAATCACCGGAAACCCGGCCTTGATGCATTGCTCCTCGCACTGCGGGTAGAGCACCGACAGCGCCGTGGCCAGAAACCCATCCATGTAGATCGTCACATTCAACCCCAGCGAACGCGCCGCCAATGCCACGTTATGCGGGTAAGAGTAACCCGCCTTGGTCGGGTCGAAAGGCTTGACCACTCCGCCCGTAATGGCGCCGGAGGTGATCTTGTACAGCTCGACTTCACACATGTTGGTGCGCAGGGCGTCAGTCGCCGTCAGGCCTGCGGGCAAGGTGCCGCCCAGTTCCACGGCGGCGCACAGCAAGGAGGCCGCCCCACAGGAAAATCCAAAGGCTTGTTTCTTTTTAGCAGCCGGCATATGCAACTCTCGAGGGTGATCGTGAGTGCATAACAGCTCAAGAGCGCGGTTTATTCCCCGCGACCTGGGGAAGTTTCTCGCGGCTTTTGGCCTGCCCGCGCTGGTACAACGCCTCCACCAGTTTCTGCCGTTCATCCTGGGGCAGATTGCTCGCGAACTGCGCCAGTGTCGTGTCCACCAAGGCCCGCAGCGCGGCGTCGGCCTCGCGCGCCTTGGCCAGCTCCGTCACCAGCACTTCGCGATCAAGGGTCGGCGCTTCCAGCTGTTTGATCACGCCCAGCCGCGCTTCGCGACCGGCCATGATCAGCGGTTGGCTGTCGGCACGGTTCTGGCGCAGTAACTGGCGCAATTCCTTGCGTCGCTCTGGCGGCAATTTGATCATCGCCTGGCGCAAACCGTGCTGGTTGACCACCGCTTCGGCAGGCCGGGGCGTGGCCATCCAGTGGTAGAGGCCGCCACCCACGCCGCCGATCAAAAACACGTTGAGCAGCACCGAGACAAGCAACCACGGTTTAAGGGATTTTGGGGTCATTGCTCGGTTTCCTCGGCGTTGACGGTGAAGACGACGTCGGCATCGCCCTGATCGAAGACGCTGGGCAGCACGTCGGATGACAGCATCGGCAACGGCACGCTCAGCGACGCCACCAGCACCCCGGCGGCGATGCCGGCAATGCCCGCGCCCACCAGGCCTGCGGGCGACAGCCAGTGGGCGTAACGCGACCAGAACGACGCCCGTCGCGGTGCAGACTCACGGATCTGGCGCGCCAGCGCCGGGTCGGCGAATGCCAACTGATGGCTGTCCAACTGCCCATCCAGCCAGCTGGCCTCAAGCAATGCCTCGCGGGCGTGGACATTGCCGCTGTCGAGCAGCGCTTGGGCGGGCGCCTGCTCAGCCAGAGGCCAGCGGTGCAGGCTGGCCCCGTAGGCGTCAGCCAGGTGCGCAAATCGTTCAGGTGTCATGGTTTTCCCCTTCCTGGGCGGGCGAGCCCGGGTGTGTCGGCAAGTTGACTGCGCAACTGGCGTCGGGCCCGCGACAGCAGGCTCTCCAGTGCCTCGACGCTGATGTTCATCAGGGCCGCGGCGTCGATATTCGACAGCTCCTGGTAGTACTGCAACACGATGGCTTCGCGCTGCCGCTCGGGCAAGGTCGCCAACGCGGCGGCCATCCTTGCACTGCGGTCGGCCGTTTCCAACTGTTCATCAAGGGCCGGCGCGCTGTCCGCCAGTTCCAGCACCTCGTCTTCGTTCAACGGGCGCTCCTTGCGCCGACGCAACCGGTCGTGGCACAGGTTGAGTGCCACGCGGTGCAGCCAGGTGTCGAAACGCGCTTCGCCAGGCCGCCAGTTGGCCGCCTGGCGCCAGATGCGCAGGAAACTTTCCTGGGCCACGTCCTTGGCCTCGTCGGCATCCCCGAGGATCCGACTGGCGAGCGCGAGCAAACGCGGAAGCTTGCGCGTCACCATTTCGTTGACGGCAGCAGGCTCGTTGTTGCTGATACGCGCCAGTAGCTCAACGTCCGGATCAGTGTCTTTCAATCGGGCAGTTCTCAATGCACTGGCTAAGGTTCAGGGTTCAGCGGATCCAGTGGCCTTCGCGCCAGTACCAGTTCGGACCACGGGATTCCCAGTGCCCGGGTTCCCAACGGGCATTGCGCACCACTTCCTGCCAGTGGCCCGGCACCCAGGCATACGCGCCGTGCATCCATTGCCAGTGGCCACGGTCCCAGACAAAGCCAGGGCGTTCGGCGGGAATCACTTCAACACGCTCCGCCGGTGGCGCCTGGCGGATGATCACTTCGGTTTGGGCAAAGGTCGGGGTGCTGACAAGCGCGGCAAACGCCAGCGGAACCAGCAAGGCGTAGCGCAATTTGGCCAGTGGATTCATGGCAACTCCTTCATACGGCGGACGAAAATGTTCGCTGCTGATGGGTTGAACGGCGGGGTAGGAAAAATCCGTCGCGATAACGACGAAATTTTTCTCGACGCTGGTTAAGGCGAGTATTACTCAGGGGATGGCGGCGCTTGATGAAATGTTTGAAAGCGTGGCGACGGATTTGCGCAAGTGGCGGCGTTCAAGGTGTAACGCAATGCACACCATGAGGAAATAACCATGTCTCGTCGCCTGACTCTGCTTGTCGCCGCCCTGCTGATCGCCAGCCTCAGCGGCTGTGTCATCCTGCCGGAACACCGGCATTGCTGCTGGCGCTACTACGGCGCTGTGTCCACGCCCGGCAGCACCGTGAATAGCTAACCGACTGCCGCAAAGCCACGGCGCCCGGCCTTGATCTCGGTGCGCAGTTCGCCAATCAGGTTTGCGATGGAACGGACGCTGTCCAGACCTAGGGGCGACACCCGGGTCAGCAACAGGTCGACACGCCCGGACGCCGGTTCAAATACGCTGATGCGCAGCGAGCCGTCGCTGTTGAGGCTGCATTCACACACAAGCGGCAGGAAGCCTGAGGCCATGATGCGGTTGAGTTCGATGATCGACATCATGACAAGCCCCCGTCCTTGGGTTCTACCCTGTAGGTGTGTTGCATCCAGCATAGATAAGCTTTTGCCGAGCACTGAACAATTAATTCAAAAGTGATACCTGAGCCGCATTTTGCCTTGTGGACGCTGGCGCCCTGGCGCCAAAAACCCAGCACGCGACCTCTCGTCCGCTGCCTGGGCAAGCGCTTGACTCTACACGGCGTTCACAAGACGCTCTTGGCTCTTTGCCATCATCCAGAGCAGCCCGCCATGAGCATCGATCCCCCAAGACTGCCCGACAGTGATGTATACAAAACGCTGCTGGAGTCCACCAAGGCCATTCCCTGGCGCATCGATTGGCAGACCATGACGTTCAGTTACATCGGTCCGCAGATCGAAGCGTTGCTGGGCTGGACCCCGCAAAGCTGGGTCAGCGTGGACGACTGGGTCGAGCGCATGCACCCGGACGACCGTGAGTACGTGGTGAACTTTTGCGTATCGCAATCGCGCGCCGGCGTTGACCACGAGGCCGATTACCGCGCGCTGACGGTAAACGGAGACTACGTGTGGATCCGCGATGTGGTGCATGTGGTGCGCAAGGGCGATGAAGTCGAAGCGTTGATCGGCTTCATGTTCGATATCAGCGAGCGCAAGAAGACCGAAGAACACTTGATTCGCCTGCAAAAACAACTGGAGGAATATTCCTTCCAGGACGGCCTCACCGGCATTGCCAACCGCCGCATGTTCGACACCGTGCTGGAGCGCGAATGGGCAAGCGCCCAGCGCAGCCAGTTGCCGCTGTCGTTGATCATCCTCGATATCGACTTTTTCAAGCAGTACAACGACCACTACGGCCACATCAAAGGCGACGAAGCCTTGCGCCAGGTAGCGCGCACCTTGTCGCTGGCGGCTAACCGGCCACGGGATTTCATTGCGCGGATCGGCGGCGAGGAGTTTGTGTGGCTGCTGCCGGAGACTGACGCGGCGTCGGCCAGGCAAGTGGCACGACGCTGCCTGCACCTGATCTGCCAACAACAGATCGAACATGGCTTTTCAGCGGTTTCCAAACTGCTGACCCTGAGCCTGGGCGTTGGCACGCATCTGGTGACGCCCAACAGCAACCTGCTCGAG
Source organism: Pseudomonas sp. Larv2_ips (assembly GCF_963879675.1). Lineage (NCBI taxonomy): Bacteria > Pseudomonadati > Pseudomonadota > Gammaproteobacteria > Pseudomonadales > Pseudomonadaceae > Pseudomonas > Pseudomonas sp. Larv2_ips. The sequence continues at coordinate 869,153 of NZ_CAWOAW010000027.1, read as the reverse complement.
TTTGTCGAGTCAGTCGATAAGTTGCTGTACAAGGCCAAACATAACGGGCGTATGCGGGCAGAGTTTGCCGACGGTGAACTTTGACGCCACAGTCAAATTCCGGGCAAAAAAAATCCCAAGTAGCTGATGGAAACTTGGGATTTAAAAGTGCATAAACCGTGGGAGGTGAACGCCCGGCTATAGTACCGATTGTAAAAACCTGTAACAAGATGATTTTAATCCTTTCGTCGGATTGAAAACGCCGTAAGTCATTCAATAACCACACATTTTTTAAGGAGGACGGGATTCTAAATGCCACTTTTTGGTGCAAGTTACGCCTCTATCTCCTTATATTAAAAAGGGTTATGAATCATAGAGGTGCAGCACTGTTGGATGATTGCCCGTTTAATTGCCGGCATGTATCGCGAAGTTCCAGGCTGTTGGACGACGCCGCACTGGCGACACGCTCTACCTGCCTGCAAAGTGCCAACCGCTCGGCCGCCTCGACGCGCGCCCGGTCGACCTGAGCATTGAGCCACATGAAATAACCACCCAGTAATACCGCGACGCACAGAACCCCGATCGCAAAGTAGCGAAAGCCATAGGACGCTGGGGGTTCCGTTGGGTTCATGACACTAAGGCACCCTGCTCTTCTCGTACCGGACGTCGTCGCCCTCGACCCGAGCGACCATCGACCAGCCCAACCGTTGGTAAAACCCGTTGGCACGGATTTCATCGCGGCCATCGGTGATCAAAAACAACCGTTCATGCTGTTCAAACAGTGCCGCTTCAGCCACCGCCATCAAGCGGCGGCCCAAGCCCAGGCCTTCGTAGCCAGGCTGTACAAACATCGCAAACACCTCGCCTGCGGCCCGGTCGACCATGGAAAAGGCGACAGGCCGGCCCTCAACCTCGGCGATCCACACACAGGGCGCTTCACGAATGCTGTCTGCCAGCACCTGCGGGGTAATCCCCAGCGCGGTCATCTGTTCGCGGCTCAAATGGTTTTGCACCACCGAGGTGCGAATAGCGAAGAGCGTGTCGATATCGTCCGGCGTCGCCACGCGTATCAGCATTTGCATACGGGCCTCCTGTTGAAGGGCGCAATTGTATGCACATAGAAACATAAGCATTGTCGTGGATTTGTAAAAAGCCAGCCTGCAGGTGTATGAGAGCGCTGTCGAGCGCCACCGACATGCACGCGCTTTATCTACACCGCATTCGCCTGCTGCTGGCGGCGATACTGCCCCGGCGCCATGCCATGCGCCTTGCGAAAGCAGCGCGAAAAGTACGCCTCATCGGTAAACCCGCAGCGCTGGGCGATCACGCCGATCATTTGCGCGCTGTTGAGCAACAAGGTGCGCGCCAACTGCATGCGGCGATCCAGTACCAGTTGCGAAAAGGGTTTGCCGGTTTCCTTGCGCAACAAATGCGTGAGGTAGTTGGGCGAGAGGAAGGCAGCGGCCGCAGCGTCAGTCAGGTTGAGGGTTGGCTCGTGCAGATGCTCGCGAATGTAGCCCTGCACCCGCGCCAGGGCGTCCTTGCACCCGCGCCGGGTCGCGTTATTGGCGGCAAATGCCTGCAGCGGTTCGGCGTACTGCTCGCAGACCAGACCGATCAGTTGGAAGAGATAGCCTTTCAACCGCTCACGGGCGCCGAAGGTGCGCTGGGCGTCCAGGGTGCGCATGTGCGCCAGCCAGGATTTCACGTCGTCGAAGGCCGCATCGTCGAGGATGAAATCCAATTGCTCCTGAAAGCGAAACGGCGACAACTCCGGGGCTTGGCCGATGGGAATGTCCTCCAGGTCCAGCGGGTCGCAGGTCAGCTGCGGCAGAAAAAACGCCTGGCTGAAGTTGATCAGCATGAACTCGCCGTCTTCGGGGTGGGGAATCACATGCAGGCGATGGGGCAGGATAAACGCCAGCGCCTTGTGCGGAAACGGCCGCACCGCGCCGCCGATATGCTGCACGGTGTCGCCGCCCAGGTTGATCTGGATCTGGAAATATTCATGCCGATGCGGGCTGGTCAACGCCGCCCGCCCGCGCTTGTCGCGGATATAAAAGTCGGGACGGTCGCTGCGTTGTTCCATGCCATAAGTGGTGACGCGGGTGCCTGGCATAACGAAATCTCGGGTGGCCTGGGCACCACTGTAGCCTCAACCCTGGCTGAGGGTGAAGCTCAGCTCGCCAACGCCGTCGATGCCGGCAGTAACCACATCGCCCGGCTGCAGCGCGCCAACGCCGGCAGGGGTGCCGGTAAAGATCAGGTCACCGGCCTTGAGTGCGACGGATTGCGAGGCATAGCTGATCACTTCACTGACCGACCAGATCAAGTCGGCCAGGTCGCCTACCTGGCGCTGTTCGCCATTGACCTTCAGCCAGATTTTGCCGGTAGACGGGTGCCCCACCGCACTCACGGGCTGCAACGCGGTGCTGGGCGCCGACTCATCAAAGGCCTTGGCCCATTCCCACGGGCGTGAGAGCTTTTTCGCCTGGGCCTGGAGGTCGCGGCGGGTCAGATCGATGCCGACGCCGTAACCCCAGATGTGGGAAAACGCATCCTCGGGAGTGATATTTACCCCGCCCTTTGCGATGGCCACCACCAGCTCCACTTCATGGTGAAGATCAGCGGTCAGCGGCGGATAGGCAATGACGCCCTCGGCCGGCACCACCGCATCGGCCGGCTTCATGAAGAAGAACGGCGGCTCGCGATCCGGATCATGCCCCATCTCGCGGGCATGTTCGCTGTAGTTGCGGCCCACGCAGAACACGCGGCGCAGCGGAAAACGTGCCGCGCTGCCATGGATGGCCAGGGATGGGATGGGTTCAGGAGTAATTACATAATCAGTCATGGCCTGCGCCTCTTGGTTTGCCTGGCGCCAGTATGACGAGACGTGCCAGGGCAAAGTTGGACAGGCTGACGCAGATTTTGCACTGGCCGGTGCAGGTTAACGGGTTATTTACGCGCCACCTTATAGCGCAGGCAATCCTGATAAAAGCTCTGACGAATCGCCTCAGGCTTGAGCCGGGAACGGCTGTCGTAGGTCTGCTCGGTGATGCCCATGGCCATCATGCGCATCCATGACTTGCTGAACGTGATGGTCTGGATTTTTTGCCGTGCGGCATACAGCGACACGCCCGACAGTTTGAGTTCCTGGGCCCTGGCCGCGGTGCCTGCGCCCCAACTGCACATGTACTTGTCACCCTCGCGCAGCTCCCGTGCCTGCACGGCAGCTGCGCCGCCCGCCAATGAGCAGGCGATTAGCATGATTCCAACAGTGCGCATTTGCTTCCTCACCTAACCACCTGAAAATAAAAGTGATTCTGGCGAGAATTTTGTTACAAAGGGGCCATTAAATTGCCTTATCTGCCGTTCACCATTGATAGGTCGCACTCGCCTGCACCGTACGCTGCGAGCCATACCAGCACCACGAATAGGAATAACAGGACGCCACGTATTCCTTGTTCGCCAGGTTAGTTGCGTTCAGCGCCAGGCGCAGGTTGTCCATGGGGTTGGCGATATTCGGGATGTCGTAGTGCACCGCCGCATCAACCAAGGTGTAGCCCGGCACTTTCAGGGTGTTGGCGGTATCGCCCCAGGACGAGCCGACATAGCGCGCCCCCGCGCCGACGCCGAAGCCCTTGAGCTGGCCGTCGTGGAAGGTGTAGTCGGCCCACGCCGAGGCGGTGTGGCGCGGTACACCGTAGGTGGTGGTGCCCTCAACCGGAATCGCCGGACCTATGCCTTTATCAGTGAGCGGCGCGTACTGCACGGTGCTGTTGGACTTGCTCGCGCGGTTGTCCAGGTAGGCGTAGGCCGCAGTGATGTCGAGGTTATCGTTGAGGCTGGCCTTGCCTTCCAGTTCAAAGCCACGTGACTGCTGCTCGCCGTCCTGGACGCTGCAACGGCCGTTGCCACACAGATGGCTCGGGTCCGGGTCCAGGGTCGGCACGTTGCTCTGGCGCAGGTCGAAAATCGCTGCGGTGATAAAGCTGTTGCTGCCCGGTGGCTGGTACTTGATGCCGATTTCATACTGTTTGCCTTCGGTCGGCTTGAACACCGACCCGCCATAACCGGTGCCCGATTGCGGGTTGAAGGACTCCGCATAGCTGGCATACGGCGCCAGGCCGTTGTCGAACAGATAGACCACGCCGACACGGCCGGTAAACGCCTTGCTGTCTAGGGACGATTTGCTCTTGGCGCCGGAGCTGATGGTTTTGGTGGTGCTGTCGGTGCTGGCCCAGTCATAACGACCACCGAGCAATAGCACCCATTTGTCCCACTTCATTTGCTCTTGCAGGTACGCCCCGGTTTGCTCGCTGCGAGAGGTTGCGTCGGTGGCGAATGCCGGCATGACCACAGGCGCGCCGTAGACCGGGTCGAAGATGTCGAGGTTCGGCCCCTTGCCGTAACCGGCCTTGGTGTCGGTGCGGGTGTTCTGGTAGTCGAGGCCCATCAGCAATGTGTGCTGCAACGGCCCCGTGTCGAATTTGGCCTGCACCTGATTGTCGAGGGTGTAGGCGTCCATGTCGACATCGGTGGCGATGGTCGAGCGGTTGGACGTGCGGTAATCGGCCTGCAGGTTGCTGTTGTAAATGCTGCGGTAGATGCCTTCGGCGCGCAGGTAACGCGCGTTCTGGCGCACAGTCCAGACATCGTTGAAGTGATGCTCGAAGGCGTACCCGACGGAGTAATACTCGCGGTCGCTCTTCTCGAAGTTCTTTTCGCCGTCGTAGAAATCCACGTCGATCTTGCGCCCGGTGGGGCTGCGCAACACCGAACCCCAAGCGGGCACAGAGCCGTAGGACGCGCCTTTGGGGTCCTTCTGGAAATGCCCGAGCAAGGTCAGCGAAGTGTCCTCGTCCGGGCGCCAAGTCAAGGCGCTGGACAGCGACTGGCGACGGGTTTCGGTGTGTTCGACCTGGCCATCGGCGTCGTCGAACAACCCCGCTACGCGGTAGGAATACACCCCCTGGTCGTCCAGCGGGCCGCTGAGGTCGAAGGTGGTGCGCTTCTTGTTGAAGGTGCCGTACTCGACGCCGACTTCATGAAACGGCGTGTCCAACGGACGCTTGGTGACCATGTTGATCACCCCGCTCGGCGTGCCCTGCCCGTACAGAACCGACGCCGGGCCGCGCAGCACTTCGACGCGCTCCAGGTCAAAGGCGTCTTTTTGCGGCAACGCGTCACGACTCGACGGCATGCGCAGGCCATCGAGGTAAGTGGCCGGGGCGAAACCGCGGATGGTCAACTGGTCGAGACGCGAGGCCGTGGCACCTCGGGTTTCCGGCACCACGGCGGCGCTGTAGCGCAGGATCTGGTTGAGGCTTTCGGCGTTCTGCGCGCGCATCTGGTCCTTGGTGACCACGGAGATCGACTGCGGGGTTTCGATCAGCGCGGTGTCGGTCTTGGTGCCCGACAGGCTGCGGGTGGCCACATAACCGGCGACTGGCCCGGTAGGGCGTTCGCTGTGGTAGGCGCCGCTGATGGTGGTGGCCTGCAACTCCATGGCGCCGCCGCTATCCGGAATGGCTTCCAAGCGGTAGCGGTCGGCAGAGATCTTCAGCGCCTGCAAGCCGCTGCCGGCGAGCAATTGGCTCAGCGCCACGTCGGTGTCGTACTGCCCACTCAAGCCATTGCTGTGCTTGCCGCGGGTCAAACTTGCATCGAATGCCAGTACCAGGCCGGCCTGTTCGGCCAGGCTATTGAGGGCCTGGCTGAGGTCGCCGGCCGGAATCGAGAAACCGCGCAACGCGCTGCTGCTTTCTTCTGCGAACGAGCACTGGACGCTCAGCAATGGCACGGCGGCAAAGGCAAACGCCACTGACAGGGCCAGTGGATGCAAGGGACGAGCAAGGCGCGACATGGGAAATCCTGCGTAATAGAGGTTCTATTAACCATGACGGCCATGTCGGAAAATCGGGCAATAATGAGAGTGGTTTTTATTTGCTGAGGTTTTACGCAATGAGCCAGGTCGCTTTTTTGTGTAGGCCTTCGGGGTAGTTCTTCGCGGTTTTTACCCGCTTAAAGTCATCCCTTTCTGATTTTTCCAGCCGTTCATCCAGGCGCTTTTTCCTGCGGCATGCTCCGACGCCTTGCC